>WRAP01000027.1 GCA_009780135.1 Bacillota bacterium | reverse complement strand
TTGCGGTCTTCTGCTTTTTGTTTTTGGAGTAATAGCTTTTTGCGATTGGTGAGTTTTTCAATTTCGGTTTGGACTGCATCGAGTTTTTTCGCTGTTGTGTTTGGCATGATGGTTTGCTCCTTTAAGTTTTGTATTAGAGAGGGAAAATCCCCTCTATACATAGACAATCTAAAATACCTGTTTTTCCAAATTTGCTAAAATAAGCATAAAAAAGTATGTGTAAAAAAAGCACACATACAAATCATATAAAAGAAGTAACATTTTCTAGCTGTTGGATGCCGAGAATTAAGCCAACTCATTTAGTTTTATTAGAAAGATAGATGTAAACCTCTAATAAATAGAAAAATACGCTCTTAATTTCTATAGTTTAAGTGACTTTATTAAACTTTTACCACTTAAAAACGCATAAAAGAGTAAAAAACTAGCTTAATTTATATAAACACTATATATAGATAATCAATTAAAGTGAATTTTACACTTATTAACACATTTTTTAGATACTTTTTTTAATACCACCTAACTATATTTGACCTACACAAACTCAACATAATGATAACACCAAATATTAGGCATACTATATATTGATATTTTCTAATTAACTAGCACTAATTTATACTTAGTGAAGAAAGTTTAGAAAATAAATAACTGTTGCAAAATCAAGGGAAATAGCCTATAATCGGATTTTCACCCTGTTCGCAATTTGCTCAATATTTAGTGGTTTAGTAATGGTGTTACTTAGCGGATAAAGGAACGTATTATGTTTACTCCAATAGAAATAACTGAAAGGTTTGGGATCGCTGTGAGAAGTGCAAGAGAAGCATTAGGGCTAACTCAGCGTGAGCTTGCAGAAAAATTAAGTATAACTCCTCATCATTTAGGTGCGATAGAAAAAGGGTACACCAACCCTGGCTATGACTTATTTTGTCAATTAGTAAATGTACTAAATCTACAAACAGATATAATATTCAGACCTGACTTAGTTTTCATACCACCAACCATAGCAGCAATAGTCAGGCGATTACATGGCTGTAATGACAAGGAAATTAATACGGTTGACTCATTGCTTCAAACTTTTGAAGAATATAGAGGACAATAACACACGGCATTTTATGATGTAAATAGAGGGGACGTGATTTTTTGAGTGTCATATTATTAAAGCCATTGCTTATTGGTGAAGCGTTAAAAAAAGCCTGCCGGAAACGGGGGCTTTTTGCATACATAAAGGTTATCTTCTATATAAGCATGAGGTTATATGCTATATAACCTCACATAAAATAGAGTGCTTCAAATCGTTTAATGATGCCCGACAGGAATTATCCTGCTCGGGTATTTTTTGTTTTTCCCGGAAATATCGTTTTAGATTCCGCAGTCCAACCTTCTATAGAAAAGTAAAAACACATACTAACTATAGAAAGGTTGTATTTGCAATGCTTACAAGGTTTAGAGAAAAAGAAAATAAAAATAATTTTACAAAATTTGGAAAAACAGCGTTTTTGGACTGTCTATGTATAGAGAGGAAAACTCGGTTATCGCCTTTCTCGGAAAGGGGGTGACCAAATGAAATCCCAATTAAGCGATGAGCGGAGAGCTCAACAAATAGACAGCTTCTTAAAGAAGTCATTAAGAGGAGCTGTACTTAACTATCATAAGCGAAACAAAGAGATGCGAGAGCTTGAAACTACATTCGATTTACTCACAAACAGCGAACAAAAAAAACTATCTCAATTTGATAAATACGATGTAGATGATTATTCCTTCGATGTTGTCGGTATAAAAATAATTGTTTCGCACGATAAGCTTGGTGAAGCTCTGAATCTTTTACCTAAAGAACTGCGGGAAGTAATGCTGTTGTCATATTTTGAAGAAATGAACGATAGAGAAATCGGTGAACAGTTAAAAATGGGAAACAGCACAGTTGCGTATCGCCGGACAAAAACATTAGAAAAGCTTAGGAAGCTCATGGAGGAAAAAAGAGATGAGTAAGATTAAAAAGACAATAAAGCCCTTACCAATAAAAATAATAGATGCTGCTGCGAGTGGCGATATTGAAGCGATGCGTAAAGTAATTACTCATTATAACGGGTACATTCGCTCTCTTGCTACCGTAAGAATGATTGATGAGTTGGGAAGAAAGCATTTAATTATTGATGAAACTCTTAGATCTGATTTAGAGATTGTTCTTATTACAAAGGTCATGGGGTTTAAGATGACCGGATAACATCGTAGACCCGTGAGCAGGAAGCGGTGGATTTTGCTTTCTGCTCACGAAGTTGGTCATTTACCTTTTTGTCACTCTGTAGAAACGTATCCTGTTTAATTGGGGATTTGCTTAATAAGGATTTATTCCGGCAGTTCATATACATATTTCGGATGCGTTTCTACAGGTTGATAAAGAACCTGAAATCAGTTACTTCAAAAAGAAAGCTTGCAGGATAATGGCAGGCAGTATAGGCAAAACGGATAACCTTCGATTTTATTGAGCCGGTCAGGTTGTACGCAAAAATGTTTACTTTTGGCTATATGGTAAACGG
>WRAP01000026.1 GCA_009780135.1 Bacillota bacterium | reverse complement strand
GAAGTTCCGTTGCCCTTCGGGACAACGTCAATGAATTGTGTGAGTGAGGTTATGCACCATTGCCACACACTAAACATTATAAAGTGTTGTATGTGAAATGTCAAATGTCGAAAAATGAAATAGACTAAATATTCTAAAAATTGATTGCCCACAGGAAATATATGGTAAAATAGTTGCATAAATAACAATTTTTTACAAATATTTTTTTGGAGGGGCTTTAAAATGACAAATTCAGTAATATCAACAATGAGAGAAATTAGGTACATTCCACTTGAAAGGATTGAGGCAAACCCATACCAGCCTAGACGGCATTTTGACGAAGATGCACTTATAGAGCTTGCAAAAAGCATTAGTACATATGGCGTTATTCAGCCAATTTCGGTTAGGCTTAAAGCGGGAGCCAAATATGAGCTTATTGCGGGCGAGCGACGTTTACGTGCATCAAAACTTGCAGGGCTTCTAGTGATTCCTTCTATAATTGTGAACGTTAGCGAGGAAGATAGTGCGGTTATTGCGATTATTGAAAATTTGCAGCGTCAGGACCTTCACTTTATTGAAGAAGCACAAGCTTATGTAAATTTGTTAAATGATTACAATTTTACGCAGGAAGAACTCGCAAAAAAATTATCTAAAACTCAATCAACAATTGCAAACAAACTAAGGCTTTTAAAAATTTCGCACGAAGTTAGAAAACTCATTACCGAACATAATTTAACTGAACGCCACGCAAGAGCTCTTTTAAAACTGCCTAGCGATGAAATGCAGATAATGGTTGTTAAAAAGATTGTCGAATTTGGGTTGACAGTGCAAAAAACAGAAGATATAATTAATAGACTGCTAAGTCTTTCAAACACAGGAAGTAGTACTAGCAGCAAAGACGAGCAAAAAAGAAAAGTTAAACATATTATAAGAGATTTGAAATTATTTTCAAACTCGATTAAGCAAAATATCAGTCTTTTAACCGATTCGGGATATAAAGCAGATTATATAGTGGACGAATCAGAAGATGGTTGCGAGATTTTAATCAAAATTGAGTATGCAAAAAATGCGGTATTGCCTCAAGCTGCGAGCGAATAAATCGCTCTTGCTTTTGGCTAATACCTTTCGCAAAAGCCTCAGCAGCTACGCTACTTCAAGGCTTTTGCGAGTTTAGTATGTGTGTAAAGTATTAATTGCAAATTAAAGTATTTCTCTTTCGGTTATTAGAGTTGTAGCGAAGGGAGTCTTTAATAGTCATCACAAAGATATATTAACTAAGGAGTGTAAAAATGGAAAAAGAAGTCAGGTATAAGAAGCTTAGAAAAGTTACACGCGTAACACTAGTTTCAAACATTTTTTTGGCAATAGCTAAAGTTGTAATTGGTGTTATTAGCGGAAGTACGGCACTTGTTACCGATGCGGTTCACACATTTGTTGATGGATTTACAACAATTGGTGTTATGATTGGGCTAAAATTTTCTAAAAACGATGCCGATAAAGAACATCAGTACGGGCATCAGCGTGTCGAATCTATTGTTAGTTTACTTATATCTGTGGTTCTTTTAGTAGTTGCGGGACTTTTAGGATGGGAAGGTATTTCTAGCATTATAGCTAGAGAGCAGATTGAGCCTTCTATTCCTGCAGTTATTGTTATAGCTATGTCGATTTTACTAAAGGGCATTATGTTTAAATATGCTAAAGGTACAGCAGTAAAGCTTGATTCTTCGGCACTTTTGGGAGATGCACTTCATATCAAGGCAGATGTTTTAAGCTCGATTGCGGCACTTATCGGTGTTTTGGGAGCGTTTTTCGGGTTTTATATTCTTGACCCTATTGGTGCACTTATTGTTTGCCTTTTCATTTTAAAGGCTGCATATGATATTTTTGTGATGGCTGTAAACCAGCTAATGGATAAAGCAGCGGATGACGAAACAGTTGAAAACATCAGAAACTTAGCACTTTCGGCAGATGGTGTTATTAATATCGACCTTTTAAAAACCCGCCTCAGTAACAATATTATTTTTGTTGAAATGGAAATTTTGGTTAACTCGGAGATTTCTGTTGCAGAAGGACATAAAATTGCCGAAAATGTGCATAATTTGATAGAAGAAAATATTAAAAATATTGGTCATTGTATGGTGCATGTTAATCCTACGACGGTGGTGGGCTAAGCAATTAGAGGTTTACAATAGACTTGTACCGAAAATTCTGAATTTCGCCACAAGTCTAATGGCAGATTAGCCGATATCGTTATCCCGCACTTGATGCGGGATCCCCTCTGTACTGCGAGAGGTGGAGGATTGCGGATCAAGTCCGCAATGACGAAAGGGAAAGGAACGCAATAACGATTAGCGAGAGAGTTTAATTTCGGTACAAGTCTAATGGCAGATTAGCCGATACCGTCATCCCGCACTTGATGCAGGATCCCCTCTGTACTGCGAGAGATGAGGGATTGCGGATCAAGTCCGCAATGACGAAAGGGAAAGGGACGCAATAACGATTAGCGAGAGAGTTTAATTTCGGTACATGTCTAATGGCAGATTAGCCGATATCGCCATCCCGCACTTGATG
>WRAP01000025.1 GCA_009780135.1 Bacillota bacterium | reverse complement strand
GCTATGAGCAGTAGATTCTTTTTTAAGTGATGCCGTAACATCGGAATTAGTGAAGTAGACAGGGATATAAAAGCTGTCGCCATGACTGATGAAGACTTCCCATTCTATTATTCCTTCGGTTATGTCGATTACTAGAGGTTTGGCTTGCATATGTGAGCGAGTGTGATGGCAAGCTAGTTGGCGGTATAAACCTATACTGCAAAATGGAACCATTATCGCTAAAGATGAGTGAGAACCTCTAAATACCTCTGTGCCAAGCTGTGTTAAAGCGTGTGTGTAAGGGCATCTCGTTGCTAGTATCTCAACTCGTGTTAAATTTGGGTTTGATGAGAAAGCCAATGCACCAATTTCTCTAACAGATTTAGGAATGGCGAGTTCTGTAATTCTTATGTTTATAAAGCTAGAATACCCTATGTAATGAAGTGAATCAGTCGGCAAGGTAAGTCTATTTACTCCCGTTTGATTAGCCATAGCCCAATCCGCTACTCCAACAGTGTCTTCTCTTATTGAGTAGTTTCCGCTAATACTCCCCTTAACTCCAACAAGCCAATTGCCAACATATACACTGCCATTAGGGGCTTCATTCCATAAGCGAGAATACCTAAAAGCATCTCGTCCTATGCGAATTACGGAAGAAGGAGGATGAAAAGAAACTATATCACTACTAGCAAATGCTCTATCTCCGATGTGGGTTAGTTGACTACCAACATTAAATCCAATATTAGTTAAATTAGAAGTATTCTCAAATGCCGCAGTACCTATATATTCAACGCTAGCTGGGATAATTATTGAAATTAAACCAGATCCTCTAAATGCTCGTTCTCCTATTGAACGCAGTTGAGCTGCATGCGAAAAGACAACTCTAGCTAAACTAGAAGTATTCTCAAACGCAGCAGCGCCTATATGTTCAACACTAGCGGGAATATTAAGCATCGTGATTGCTAAACCAGTACCCCTAAATGCTCGTTCTCCTATTGAACGCAATTGACCACTAGATGAAAATGAAACTCTAGTTAAATTGGAAGCATATTCAAAAGCCCCTGTATTGATGTGAGTTATAAAATTAGGAATACGCACATGCACATTAAGCTCCGATTGTGACACAAAACCAGTTATTGTATTATTTTGGATCTCAAGAAAATTAAAGCCTGTCCACCCTCTATTGATATACATTTGCCTAGTTCCTGTAGGTATAATGATTGTAATGTTTTGTCTATCCACACCTGTAAAGGTTGTATTATTTATTTGTGGTATTTGTGATTGAACTGTGTTAAACATTCTAATCGTATGCAGACTTGTAGTTGAAGAAAAAGCATAATTGCCAATGTAGGTTATACTTGAGGGAATATTAAAAATATCATTATCCATACTACCTAGTCTAGTAGCATTTGCAAAAGCAAATGCCCCAATAGCAGTTACTCGACTATCATAACTAAATCTTACTTTGCTTATATTTGTATTACCATTAAACGCATTAGCACCAATAGAGGTAACTAAACGCCTATTATATCTTTCGGGAATGTAAACATCTCTTGCTATTCCGTACATTGTTCCTGTTATTTCAGTACTATTTGTTATAAGATTATTTCTTGTTACGAAATTATCTTGGGATAAAATAGTAACATCCAAAGCCTCTACAACATTAGTAATTTTGTTGGCTATACTAATAATACCCGCACTTCCTGCAAATATTATCCCAGCTAAAACATATCTATCCCCGTCTCTAAAAAACATAGGAGCCCCGCTATCGCCAGATAACGCATGGATATTGGTTAAAATTTGGTCAGTAAAAGATGTTCCTTGTACAGTAAGATTCACACGAACTTCAGTAATAGAGCCTTCTGTTCTACCGGTAGTTTGTCCAAATTTTACAACATTATGTCTAGCTATTATTTCATTACGACTGGCAACTTGATGTGTTATAGGCACTAAAGTAAAATCATTTGGGTCACTAGTCCAACCACCAATTGTACTATTACATGGATTATTAAGCCACGAAGCATCCGACGAAAATTGCCAATTGCTAGGAGTATTAAACGGAATAAATGTTGCATCGGCTATTCCACCTAAAATCCATTGTGCCCGTTGCCCTATTGTTAGATTAGAGATACGATCATTGTAATTAACTCCGTTTTGCGAAGCGACATGTGCATTTGTTATAACTCCTCTTCTTCCTGTTGAGTTGCAAACAGCCTTTGCAGATATTGTACCAACGCTTCGTGGTCCAATTATACCTCCTCCACCATGAATAGATCTAGGAAGGCTTGTAAAAGATGGTGCCTCACAAACAACAATATTTACCGCTCCATATTCATAAAGCGATAAACTTGAAAGATAGTTAATGATATTCGGTATGTATCTCTCATTTGTAATCCTAAGATTTACCCGATTATATTGCGGTGCTATCCCAACACTAAAAAGCGAGTATCGTGGCATAAGCGAGCTTGCCGCATAGTGCACAGCACTCAAAAAATTATACGAAAATTGTCGTAGGTGGTATATTACTTCTGAATTTGTGCTTGTGTTGTTTCGCTCGCTTGTTACTCCAATGTTTAAGCGATTATAAGCATCGTACCAAACACCAGCAAAACTATCGTTATAAATCCAACCGTTTATACCTTCATTTTCCACGGTAGTTTTTGTGCGGTACCTACTCATAGTATCAGCAAAAAACCCTTCTTGGGTTGAAAAGCTAGTAGCTTCTTCTGTCTGTATGTAGTTAAACGAAGCATAAGCTGTCTTTAGGTTATTGTTTAGCGTAATGCCCATCAAAACTATTGCAAAAGCAAAAAACAATAAGGCGGTAAAGCTAATTTTTTTAGTAAGTTTTCTCATCATATTTTCTCCTTTGTTAAAAACTGCATTTAAGTTATAGTTATTATAATTAAATTTGATACAAATTCTATTTTCTCATTATTTAAGATAAAAAAAGCATACGCTGTTAATCTATGTCGCCCCTTACGCATAAATGTAGGAAGTGTTCCTTTGTGAACTATTTCCTCGTTTGCTTCTATATAATCGTTATAATGAGGCATCTCTAAAAGAGAGAATATATATGGAACAAGACTAAATGCAGTTAGCCCCATTATATAGCGCCTAATAATTTCGTATCGTCGGTCAGTCAAATTGCGAAACACGGCAGTCATTACAGTGCTCTCGCCATATGGTAGCGTAGCTTGCTCGACAGATACAGCAAGCGAAAATCTGCCGCATTCGCTATATCTAATATCTACCATCTCTACAGATCTTATTTGCTCTTTTGCTTTTGCTAGTGCTGTATCTACACCCATCTTATCTATAGCTACATTGATAGCCGTCTTGCCGTCTTCGACATAGCCTAATATTCTAGTCCAATTTTCTTCAATAAAATCGTTTTCATCCAGCACCTCAACATATCTTGCAAAAGTCTGCTTTGCAACCTCTCGATACTCCTCAAGAGTAAGCGACGGCGTAGTGGTAATGCTACAGTTCTCACACCCCACTAAACCCAGAAAAGAAAACAACATTACTAATGCTATTCCCAATATCATCATTTTTCTAATCGTTTTTTTCATACAAAACCCCTCCGAGTATTTATACTCTTATTATATTATCTTTCCTCTTGTTTTGTCTAATCTTTTTTCTAATAAATAAACTCCAAATCCAGTTTCACAAGCGAGGAGTTCACGGTTAAATTAAGGTTGTTATTATGACTATCAACACTAACAATACCACTATAGATGTTTTCCCACGCTAAAGGGCGAACGGT
>WRAP01000024.1 GCA_009780135.1 Bacillota bacterium | reverse complement strand
TTGTATATTATTACTGCCGGCAAACGAATTAGACATAATTTGCATAACCGAATTTGCTCGGTTTATATCAATAGTTCTTAAATTAGGGTTATTGGCAAAAGCGTTAGCCTCGATACGCTCTAGTGAAGAAGGCAAAATTACAGAAGTTAAATTAACATTATTAGCAAATGCCGACATACCTATTGTTCTTAGGGTTTCGGGCAAAGTAACTCTTGCTATTTGTGTATTGTTTATAAACGCATTGCTGCCAATAGCTACAACATCTTGCTGAATTGGTTGCGATTGCCAAAAAGGAGCTATTCTATCAGGAATTACTAAATTGCTGTTTTGCGGCAAAGTAAAACTCGGAACAGGTGTAAGCCTTCCGATTACAATTCCGCCGGATAACGGCAATGTTTCGAGTGCTACTGCGGCAACCGCCCTATGAGCATTAAGGCGTTGGACTTGCATTCTTCCCGCACTAGGTGTATCAATAGTTATTGTATCTGCGTTGTTTATTATAGTATTTCTTAGTTGAACTGCCGATAAACTAGGATTAACACTTAGCATAAGGGCAGCTACGCCAGATATAAAAGGTGTAGCAAATGATGTACCTCTTTCAAACTGATACAAATATGAACCTTCTCTAGCTGTAGTTGATAAAATACGATAACCCGGAGCCCAAATTTGTACAGTCGAATTTCTTGAACAATAATTTGACTCGCCAAATTTATACCAATTACCGTCAAATAAAAACACATTCCCAACTGTAATAAGATTAGGAAAATTATTGTTAGATAATGCGTTTGCATAAAAATTATCTATTGGGATTTTATTTTCAAGATACCCATTACCGGCACCAGCCACAAACAATCCAGGAAATTGTCTAACAGCATTTACAAAACCAGGATGATTATTTGTTGCAAGTTGACTAAAATTTATAATATCTACAGCATTTTCCGTTGCGTGTATAACAAGCCTTTCGTTCCCAGAATATCTAGCATACGGTGAAACTTCATCTAAAATCATCCTGCCAAAGTTGCTTCTTAATGCAACTAATGTAATATTTCTATTAACACCTACTACTCCTATCCCATTTGTAGCTATTATTCCAGCCACACCCGTTCCATGGTCTTGTCGAAAATAAGTAGTCCCTTGCCTAATGGTCCATAATGGATCACTATATACTGTGCATACACTCTTACTTAAAACAGGACAAACTAATCCTTGTAAATCCGGATGATTGGCAAAAATGCCGTCATCTATAATCCCCACTCTAACATTGCGAGAGCCTGTAGTAAACCCCCATGCTTTATCTATACCTATAGCTTCTATATGCCAACCTTCATCTAAAAAATCGGCAGTAGGTTCAATAATAGTCGAATTAACAGTATCCAACATTATACGCTCTCTAGTAGGAATAATATAATCTACAAATGCCTCAAATACATCCTTTCTTTGCTCTAATATTTGCACTACTTCTAATACATTCCTTTTGCAGTTTTGTGCCAAAGTTATAAGAATAGAACGCCTAAATTGTTGCGTATCAAATAATAAATTCCTTTCTACAAAAGGAATAATATCGTAATATGTACTAAATTGTTGATTAGAAAACAGCTGTTCGTTAAGTGATTTATATTCTAAACGCATAAAGCTATCCGCCGTTACTTGCGTGCGATAATTATAAACCTGCTCTTGCATTACCTTTAACGCTCCGGACTGCTCAGCAGCTTTTTGTGCTTGTACAATTTCTATTGTTCTAGCAGTTAAATCCTCTACATATACAGCACCTATTTCTCTAAAGTCTCGCACTGTATAAATATGTCCGCTAAAAGTAGCATCATAGGTCAAAATTATGCCAACAACATTATCTATAAAATTATCCTCTAGCGTAGTTGTTCTACTATGCCTTGGTTGTTGTGTTGCAGTTACTATGTTACTATCTATTTGCTTTGCAGCAACTTGCTCGTTAGTGGCTACATAATAGTGGTGATTAGTAGGTGTTGCCGCAACTGTCATTAGCATAAAAATGATAACTAGAGATAGTATTATGGTTTTTCTTATTTTGTTTTTAGTAATTTTCATTTGTTAAATTTTTTCCTTAGTATGTGACTGTATTATAATTTGGATTGGGACGCCATGCGAAAATTGAGTCATTTCGACCCCAGATATTAATAATAATATTGGCAACGATTTGAGTTCCGCCTGCAGGAACTTGCATAAGATATCGTATATGTGTTATTATAATCCCGTTATATGTTCCTAAATATTTAAAGATTGCACTAGGGACAAAAGTATGTTGGCTATTAAAAAGATTGTGTAAAAGTAATTGTCTTTCTTCACACAATACGCCTATAGAGGTTGGCTCAAATTCAATTATTTGCCTAGCACCATCTCGTACAACACCATCCCAACTAGTATGATATGCTATATTTTTTATATGTTTTCTTGCTAGCATGCCTTCTTGTATTAGATCATCCCAATAATGATACCTTGCATTTAGCTCATAATGTATAAATGGTGGATTAGGATCTCTTTGCGGAACTGTTTCTATTTGCTGTTTTGCCGTATTAAATGCAGTACGCACTTCTTCCTTATCTATAGCGGCATTTATTGTATTTCTGCTTACTGTAAGCCTACTCTGTATAGTGTTCCAATTAGCACTAGCAAAGTCATTTTCATCTAAAGCATTAACAAAATCCTCAAGTTCTTTTATTGTATTAGCCATATACTCCTCTAATAGAGGACACACTGGTGTTGTAACAGTAGTATCACAAGTAGTCGTATCAGTAGTAGTACTAGAAGTGCTTGTAACACTTTCGCACCCCGCAAGTGCCACAAAAAAGAACAGCATAACAACTGCCATTCCAAGTATCATAATTTCTCTAAATATCTTTTTTATACTTATCATAAATCTTGCCTCCAAGTATTTATATTATCATTATATTAAACTCTACTACTTTTGTATAGTTATTTTATCTTATTATTTGCTTATACATTTGAATTTGGTTGCCATGCAACAAGATGATGACTCCACGGCATAGAAACTCTAACATCTGCAATAACTGCACCTCGTAATGCAGGCATATTAGGACCATGCTGCACAAAAGTTACAATAATTCCGTTATATGTTCCTACATATCTAAAGATTGCAGCACCAGAAATAGTAAATTGACTACGGAAAAGATTATATAATAGTAATTTATTATCTTCTTTCAATTCTCCTATAGGAATTGACTCAAACTCTATTATTTGCATATTGCCGCTTCTTACAACTCCACCCCCGATATGATAAGCAATATTTTTAATATCCTCACGCACTAATATACCCTCTTGCACTAAATTAAACCAACAGTTATGTCCCCAATAGCATAAACATAAACCATCTAACCAATAATCTAAGTATTGTGGATTAGGGTCTCTTTGCGGCACAGCCTCTATTTGCTGTTTTGCCGTATTAAATATAGTACGCACTTCTTCCTTATCTATAGCGGCATTTATCGCATTTCTACCAATTCTAAGACGACTTTCTATAAATTCCCAATTACGCCCAGCAAAGTCATTTTCGTCTAAAGTACTAACAAAACCCTCAAGTTCTTCTATTGCATTAGCCCTATACTCCTCTAATAGAGGACACACTGGTGTTGTAACAGTAGTATCACAAGTTGTAGTATCGGTAGTACTAGAAGTGCTTGTAACACTCTCACACCCAACAAATGCCACAAAAGAGAATAGCATAACAACTGCCATTCCAAATATCATAATTTTTCTAATCATCTTTTTCATACTTATCATAAATCTTGCCTCCAAGTATCTATATTATCATTATATTAAACTCCATTACTTTTGTATAGTTATTTTACTTTGATTTATCTATAATTATAACTATGGACCAAAATAAACGCTTATTCTCTAGCCGTTCCACACACAAAGAGTTAGATGAAAAGCGGCATTAAAATTAGTAAGACCACCCCGATGTTCTAAATAAATATCAACGGGAGAAGTGTCATCCCAAAAAGATG
>WRAP01000023.1 GCA_009780135.1 Bacillota bacterium | reverse complement strand
GCATTACAATTACAAGCTCCACCATGCTGAGTAGAAGCACAGGTTATAGCACATGGAGCCACAATCTCCTTAGCACTAAGGTTGCCAAAGTTATCATAGCTATACCTAGTACGAACACCGTACTCATCAACCTCGCTACGCAAATCACCAAACATATCAACAACACTTACCGTATTAGAGGTTGTATTGCCACGCCATGCCCTGACATAAAGCTCTATGCGGTTAAAGTTATTATTAGCATTACTCACAGCACCCGTTCTCGCCCTAATAAAATGAGGTATGCCCCTAACAACCAAATTACCATCCGGCGATATAGTCTCCTGAAAATAAGTTGTTCGATTATCTATGTTTAGAATTAGCGGATGAATTATTACTGACGGAAGCGTACGAGAAGGAGCCATTAGATTTATATTAGTTGCTCTAGTTAAAGCTATCTTCCTAGTGCCATCGTTATGCGAAAAGAAATAATGAGTACCTTGAGGGCTGGCTATCTCTGCTCTAAACCTGCTATATAGCGTAGATTGCAAATCCTTTTCTGTTAAGTAGAAATCATCTGTTATATTTCTATTGCCGCCCGGAAGCCCTGCCACATGAGTTACATTATCTAAGTAAGCCCCGCCCTCATTACTGGTGCCTAGCACTATTCTGGAGCGGGTATCGTAGCACAGACGCACCTCCGCTACCTTTATATTACGGCTTGCATTGTTATCCAAAAACGACAGCCTTAATTCCCGAAGATTTGCTTCTGCTATGTATATCGGCACCGATACATATTGCCAAGCACCAACAGCGGTATTATCAAAGGTTACTTCGTTATTATAGCGTCTATGATTGCTTGTATTACTGCTATCTCCGTTACCCGTCATCGACAAAACATCTACTCTAACTCTGGAGTTTTGTATGTCGCCAGAGACTACTTTAAGCCAAAATCCGACATTAAAATATCTATAATTGCGGCACTTGTTAAAGACATAATTTCTAATCGCTGAACCGTCGATACCGGCATTTATTATAAAAGTGTGATTGGTAGCAATCGGATTTGCATTACGACCGTTGATTCGCTCGGCATCCGGACCGGGACCGACAAGAATCGGACCCGGTTCCTTTTCCATAGTGCGTAGGTCGTTTAGATTATTGTTGCTTACCTCTAAGACTGATGTTGTAAAGCCTTTTTGGTTAAAGTGGTAAGCTACTCGAATATTATTGCGGTTAGTTACGGTTGTGCGAATAACACGGGAGTCGCTTAACTCGTAAGCAAAATCGTTTTGCTCGAGAGTAGAAACGACATTTCCTATATTAAAATTATTGCCTTGACCGATGCCGTTTACTATGTCTTCTTTTACTAGGGATACTCTTTGGTGGTTATTGTAAGTAAAGCCTAAGCTAGTGAAATCTTTTGGGCAAGCTACACGAGTCATTTGATTGCCGGCATATCTAAAAAATGCGACATTTTCTATTAAATTATCAACCTGCCTTTCTATTCGCTCTAGGTTGTCACGATTGTAATGAAAGCGTATTGTTTGTCCGCTAGCTGTTACGGTTGCTAATAAATCATTTTCATAGGCAAATCTAATTCTATTATTATTACCGGTTCTTCGTGAGTCAAAAATTGACATCAAGCGACCGTTAATGTATTCGTAATTTTTTGTTACACCATGCGAGCTAGCAACACGAACAAGAAAGCCTTGTATGTTAAAGAACAATCTGTTGTTATAGTCGTCTTCTATGATGTGTTCGCCGTTGACATGTAGCCTTAAAATCAGCCCTAAGCCGCTAGTATCGTAAAAATGATTGTTTAGACCTGTCGGCTCGAATATGTGCTTGGTGCCACCGCTATCAATATAAAAAAACTGATTGTTACCTTCGGAAAATAAATACTGCTGAACATCTAATTTCCAGCCGTTACCCATATGCGTATTAAAAGGCATATTGCCTATTATTGAATTATTATAAACATGGCTAGCACCTATAGCATATGTATTAGCACCTAGGCTAATTGTGGGACGACTAAAAATCATACTGCCGTTAAATAAATTTACCGAAGCACCGCCTGCACTACAGCTGTAGCTTAATTGAGAATGACCTGCTCGGGTTTTGTCGGCTTGTGAACGCCCTTGCGTAGGCACACCTATTATGGCTTTACCGCTAACGCTCATGCCTGAAACTCCTATTCCTAAAGCCGGATTATTTGTATTATTCATAAATGCTTCTCCTTTTTTATAATTCGCCTTTACTCAATTCTATCAAGGCATTAACGATAGAATTTAGCGTTTCTGCGTTTAGAGGCGTGCCCTGATTACTTACTGATGCTCCGTCTGTTAATTCTAGCCTTACAGGACCGTTAAGATTAGGTCGTGAAGCAATAGCACCGCCTTGCTCATTTAGCAATTGCAAGTTATACATATTAGCTCTATTAGCTGCAGGTATTCTATTTCTAAAATTTGGAAGAACTGCAAATCTTTCAAAGCTGATGCTCTTGCCAAAAGTTATAGTAAGAAATGTAGTGTTAGCACTTAACCGCAAGGGGTGTATGTTGTAACCTCCGGAAAAATTTGAATTACGAGGAACATTATGTACTACACCGTTTGCGTGTGTAGCCTGTATAATCATTCCACTAGAATCAAAAACTTCTTCTTCTTGATAAATTCTTCTGGTTGGCAGATGTGTAATTCTTAAATTAGTTACAGGAGATAATATAGCGTGTAAAGAGTCTACCCTAACACTTAATACAGCATTTGTGTTCGCATGTGGTAAAAACTCAACCTCAATAAAGTCAGTATTAGTATTGAGATTAGTAAATGCAGCAGAAATATCTACAAAAGCTGTATCTGTCCTGCCATCTATATGAACTTCTGTATTAACTCCGCCAGCACTTACAATAAAGCGACCTACTTGACCTCCTAGATCTCTTAAATCTATATTTGCCCCCACAACACTTCGCCAATTAAAGTCAGCATGTATTCTTAGGCGTGTCCTATAGGTTCCTGTGCCATCTGTACCGGCTCGAGGAGACATACCGTGCATCTGTTGCCAATGCCCGCAACCGCTTCCTTGCTCGCCACACTCAACACATGTGCCAGAGCCTCTACTTTGCCTAAAAACATCATATGAAAAAACATTTGAATTACTTATCTGAATTTGAGGATCTATTTTTATCGGAAAGGCTCTCTCTTTTGCATTTATCCATTTACTATCTGCTATAACTTTAATATTTAATTTGCCCTCCTCACTAGAAGTAATTTCATAATACACTTTATCCGAATATTGATTATCTGCATCAGTCATAAATGGAGCCGGAATAGTAAATACAATTTCACCTGTAGCGATAGATTTAAGTTGTAGCATTTTCTTATCATCTGAAACATCTATACTAAGATTATCTAGCTTTAGAATAAAATTGTATTCATAATTGTCAAACTTCTTATGAACAATAATATTTTCTTTTACTCTATGCGAATCTACAATATATTCAAAATCAGTCTGCTCTACCACATTGCGTAATATTACACGACTGGATGAATGCGACTCTTCGCATGAGCATTGCTCTAAAGCACAACCACCATATGCTGCGACCTCATTAGAGAACAAAGTAGCAGTACAATTATCTTTACTAATAGTAAAAATCTGGCCGTTTATTGAATACTTATTAAAACGAACTAAAAAATTATTGGATACTGTTTCTAAATAATCTCCCGTATCAATTAGAGTATTGTTAATTTCTTCTAATTTACCTGTTTCATGGTTTAGATAATGTATAGTATTGCTGCTAAATGCCGCTGAAACAATCTTACCATCTAGACCATAAAATTTTGCGTTAGGTGTGCGTAAAGATATGTCCTCTAATAAAACTTTCGATTGAATATCTACTTTGTCACAATTTAGCGGTATCGTTTTTTCATAATCAACTATTGATGTATCTTGAGCTATACACTCATTATAAAGTGTCGAATCGCAAAATTGATTGCTACCGTTGAAGATATTGTTTTCTTCTAACTCTTCGTTTTTATTAAGTTTATTTCCTAATGTAATTTTCATATTTTTTCCTCTTATTGATAAATTATTGCAATTTCTTCTGAATTCTTAATCATTTTAAAAATTATCGCAACGATATAAAAAGCATAACATAAAATACACGGTGCAAAAGTACCGTATATTTGGACTTTTGCACCGTATTATGTTTTCAATTTAAACTCTAATCTATTATAAAAGTCATTAAATAACCACATATACCATGTCGTATCACTAAGAACCTTTTTTCTCTCTAACGAAAAATCTATCGCTAAATCAGTCATGTTAAATTTTCT
>WRAP01000022.1 GCA_009780135.1 Bacillota bacterium | reverse complement strand
AGCTAAAAAGAAAAACACTCCTGAGAACAAACAGCCTAAAGCTAAAGAAGAAAATAAAGTATCTAATACAAAAAAAGATGCAGAAACAATCCCTGAAGAAGATGCAAGTATCGCTACTAGAGACGGGCCTTTATTAACTCTTGGAGATTAGTAAATAACAAGGTAATAACAGCACATTAGAGAAATAAAATTCTATTTGACATAACTTTTTATATTTGATATATTGTTTCTTAGGAGAATTCTAATATGGAATCAATTAAAATAAGCCTTACTTTAGCTGAAAGTGTAAAAGATTTTGTAAATATTGTATCTAAATACAATTATAATATAGATTTAAGGAGTGGCAGATTTGTTATCGACGCTAAGTCTCTACTGGGGATTTTTAGTTTAGATTTATCTAAACCACTTACACTTGAAATTCATTCAGAAAAATGCGAGCAACTCATTAAAGACCTTAAAAAGTATATAGTTGATTAAAATTTGAAGAAACTGTTGCTTTTATAAAACTCGACAAAACTTGCAATAAATAAACAAGTTTAATCAGTTTTCAAGCTAAAGCAGTTGCGTTTGTGGTTTTTTAGTGTTAAACTGTATTTGGTTGGCGACTTAGACTTATAAACGCTAGCATATTTTTGATGTAATGATAATCACTGTAGTAAAAGACCAATATGGAAATCATGCTAACGGAACAACTGCCGCTGCTAGACATTTTGTAACAAGAATGCGAGATAAGGGGCACGAAGTTAGGATTGTTACTTGCATTGCCGACAAAGATGAAACAAATATTTATTTTGTAAAAGAAAAAAAGTTCCCTGGTTTTACTAATATTATTCGCTCGCATGGTATGGTTATAGCTAAACCTAATAAAACCCTTTTAAGAAAAGCGTTTGAAGGTAGTGATATTGTATACTTTTTTTTGCCGTTTTTGCTAGCTAAGATTGGTAAAAAGATAGCCGACGAGATGGGTATAGCTAGTTTTATTAGCTTTCATTTAATGCCTGAGCATATTACTAGAAATATTCGATTAGGAAAAGCAAGAATTCTTAATGCGATTCTTTATCATAGATGGAAAAAGCTGTATAATAGATTTTCTCAAATTCATACACCAAGCATTTTTCTAAAGGATATTCTAATCAAAAAAGGTTATTCTTCTGATATTCATGCTATAAGCAATGGTATTCATCCTGATTTTCAGCCAAATATTGTAGCTAAACCTAAAGACTTTGAGGACAAATTTATTATTGTTATGAGCGGTAGGTTATCTAGAGAAAAACGGCAAGAGACTTTAATTAAAGCGGTAGCAAAAAGCAAATATAATAGTAAAATTCAAGTTATGCTTTGTGGTAGTGGTTTAAGGCAAAAAGCTCTTCAAAAATTAGGCGATAAGATGTTATATAATAAACCAATTATTAAATTTTGCTCTAAAGAAGAGCTTATCAGTACGCTTAATTATGCTGATCTTTATGTACATACTTCCGAGATAGAAACAGAAGCGATTGCCTGTATGGAAGCGTTTGCATGTGGCAGAGTGCCAATTATTTCCGATAGTAAGCTTAGTGCAACTGGTCAGTTTGCTAAGTATAACGAATATAATCTATTTAGAAATAAAGACATTAAAGACTTAGCAAAAAAGATAGATTGGTTTATAGAAAACCCTGATAAATTAAAAGAAATGGAAATTGAATATGCCGAATATGCCAAAGAATTTTCGCTCTCTAGCTGTGCCGATAAGCTAGAAGAAGTGTTGATTAAAGTTATAGAAAGGCATAAAGAGAAAAAGTGTGATTTTTAAAGTTTTGTACTATGAATACTGAAACACATTTTATAGATGCTGACGGCATTGAAAGGCCTATAAATCCTCACGCTCATATGTTTGAGATGCCGATTAAAAAGGTTAAGCCTATTACAAAAAAGAGACAGGTGCTAAATGATAACCCTGTTCTTTTTCTTTTAGCTAGAATTTTTCAAACAATTATATTTAGCATTTTATGGATATTTTTTAAGATAAAATATCGTTTAAAAATCGAAAATAAAAAGGCTTATAAATTTCTTAAAGGCAAGGGTGCTGTGGTTATATGTAATCATTGTCATATGCTAGATGTTGTAGCGGTTAGGCTTGTTACTATGGGGCGCACTAATTATATGTGCTCGATTGCAGAGAATTTTGCTATTCCGTTTTTAGGTGGGCTTATAAAAATGCTGGGAGCTATCCCAATACCTAACACAATGGAGGGTATGCGTTATTATAAAGAAGTAATAGACGAGCAACTGCAAAAGTGTCGTATGGTATCACTAATGCCTGAGGCATCTATGTGGCCGTTTTACCGTGCTCTTCGTCCATTCAAAAACGGAGCATTTCGTTTTGCTGTCCAAAACAAAGTGCCTGTATTGCCTTCGTGCATATCAATGGTTTACAAGCACAATAAAAAAGGTAAAATAAAAAGGGTACGGCTAACTTACACTTTTTTTAAACCTATTTATCCCGATTGCAATCTTTCCGAAAGAGAAGCAGTAGAGGTAATGATGAATAAAGCACAAACGGTTATGAAAGAGAGAATAGAACAGCAGATAAATATTAAAACAATGCAAAAAGAATCTGAAAATGAAAAAAGCCCTTCAGGGCTTGAGCGTATAAACAGGAATACTTAAAAGAAAAGTCAGTAGGTGATCAATTGAGTGTATTCCTTTTATATTGCGATATTAGGATAATAAAAGCACATAAAAACACACCAGAAGCATTGCAAAAATATGTTTTAATTAACTCATTATTAAATTTTATCTTATTTATTGTTTGCACCTAGTCTATAAGTTGTTCGTGTAATAAGTAGTATATATGAGCGGCCTTTTCGTCCCATTTATTATATACTGTCTTTGCAGTATGGCGAGAGGCTACATTAAATTTTAATTCTAATGCCGTTTGGCCAAGGCTTGTAATTTTTAATGCAACAGTGTATGTGCCATCGGAATTTTTATAATAATCTCTAAAATATTCTTGTCTGCGTCTAAAATCTAATCGGTTTTCCTTTATATATTCAGTTATTTCGCTTCGTTGACTACTTGGCACATTAGTGTAAAACTCCGAAAGGCAAGTTCTGCCATCAGGTGTAATAGAATAATAAACCTTGTTTTCGTATATGGTTTGATAAATAAAGCCAGCTTCAATGAGCTGACTTATAGTTTCCTTACATTCCATATAAGGTATCCAACTGTTAAATTCGCTAGCGATACATATGATGTTTTGTTCCATAACAGGAAAGTCCATCTTATCAAACACGAGTAACAGAATGAGTCTATTTAATTCGGAGTTATTATGAGGGAAATTCATTATCAAAATGAAAAATTAAAGCTTAAGACTTAAGAACGCATATTTATTTAATTTACTAAATAAACTTTTAACTCTTAAGCTTTAATTTTTAAATAGTTGTTTTATGCTTTACCATTACAGCCCAACACATCTACTAACTTATGTCTTACGCATTCTGTAATTAGACTTCTCGCAGGAGCAAGATATTGGCGTGGATCAAAGTGTGATGGGTTGGCATTAAAGTGTTGTCTAATTGCAGCGGTAAAAGCCATTCTAAGGTCACTGTCAATATTGATTTTACAAACAGCACTTTTAGCTGCAGTGCGTAACATATCCTCTGGAATGCCTTTGGCACCTGCCATATTGCCCCCATTTTCTTGAATGATTTTTACATATTCAGGCAAAACGCTACTAGCACCATGCAACACAATAGGGAAGTTAGGTACTCTTTTAGAAATATCCTCTAGTATATCAAAGCGTAGTTTAGCTTCTCCCTTAAACTTAAAAGCTCCGTGGCTTGTGCCGATAGCAATTGCTAAGCTATCAACACCTGTGCGTTTTACAAATTCTTCTACTTGGCCTGGATCTGTATAAACTGCATCGGCTTCTGATACATTAACATCGTCTTCGATGCCTGCAAGTCTTCCTAACTCGGCTTCAACTGTAATACCACGCTCATGAGCATATTTTACTACTTCAGAAGTGATTTTAATATTTTCTTCAAAACTATGGTGTGATGCGTCTATCATAACAGAACTAAATCCATCGTCTATAGCACTTTTACATAATTCAAAGCTATCACCGTGGTCTAAATGAAGGGCAATAGGAAGACCGCTATCCTCTACAGCTGCCTCTACTAGCTTTTTTAGGTATTTTGGGTTAGCGTATTTTCTAGCACCTGCGCTAACTTGAAGGATAATAGGTGCTTTTTCGATTTTAGCAGCCTCTACGATACCTTGGATAATTTCCATATTGTTCACATTAAAGGCACCGATGGCATATCCGCCCGTATACGCTTTTTTGAACATTTCAGTTGTGTTTACTAATGGCATATTTTTTGTTTTCTCCTCAATCCATACAATAAGAAATATCATATGGTAAATTCGGCAACGCGAATACATATAACTCTATCAAATAGCATTAACTTTGTCTAGTGATTTTTATTATTTTTAGGATAGTATGTTTTGTATGATATAGCATATTTTCTACTTGATTAAAAAGCTAGAAATTAGTATACTTATATAAATTCTTAAGGCATTTAAGAAAGATTATGTTTTTATTTGTATTATAGCTTATAAACAAAAGATAATGGGTAAAGATGAATTTCAAAAGGAAATAGAACAACTAACGAAAGAAGTCGAGTTAGAACATACTGGTGGTAGTGAATCAAAAAGCATAATCGCCGATTTTGAAGTTGCTTCGGAATTGGCAGTAGCCGTAAGGGATAATAATAGTCTTGGCGGAAATAGGGGACGCACACTTGGGCGTCCTATTACCGATAACAAATTATCGGTAGGAAAAAATCAAATGCGGATGAGTAATGCTTGTTCTTACAATAATCGTCTTGGCGAAATCCGCACACCAAAACTCGACTTATTTGACGGCGAAAACCCCCATGAGGGGCATAGAGCAAGAAAGAAAAAATCAGCCGATAAAGATCCGGATTTTGCCACTTTTTCCGAAGTCGAAATGCTGGAATATCTCCTATACAACACCATTCCTCGCATAGATACAAACGAGTTAGCTCATCTTCTTATCCGTACATTCGGCTCATATTATGGTGTGCTTAATGCCCATATAGCCGAATTAAAGCAAATTCCTCATATTAATGAGGCAACCGCTCGTATGCTAACAAGTATACTTTCGGCATCTCGAAAAGCTGAAATCTCAAGACTTAGTAGTAATGCTATTGTAAAAGATACGCTTTCGGCAGTAGAGTTTATTGCTCCGTATTTTTTAAGCCGTAGTACTGAATATGTGTACTTAACTAACTTAAATAATCACGACAGAGTTATTAGTATGGATTTGATTAGCACGGGCGAAACTAATTATTCTGCTATCGACACAAAGAAAGTTATCGAATCAGCTTGTAGGCATAAGGCAACAAAGGTGATTTTAAGTCATAATCATCCTAGTGGCTGTGTTCAGCCATCTAACGAGGATAGAGAGGTTACTCAACAACTGATGTTTAGTTTGTTGTGTGCCAAGGTTATTTTGCTAGATCATATTATTATCTCTAACGAAGGATACTACAGTTTTTTTGCTAACCAAGAATTTGATAAAATGTATGAAAAGGCAGACAGCGTTTTTAATACTAATTTAGTAAGAGAGAGCCGAAATAATAGATTTAATTATCGCAAGAGTTTAGGAATTTTGGGTGGTGGCGACTATATTAAAGGTAATGTGGCGAGCGAAAATCTATACATAGCAGGGCATTCTAAAGCATCGTTTTTAGTAGACAAAAAAAGGGAGGATGAGTAAAATGATAGTGTTAGGGATAGATCCGGGTTATGCAATAGTAGGTTACGGTGTTATAGAAGTTGTTGGCAGTAATATTATTCCGATTGTATGCGGAGTTATAGAAACTCCGACTAGTGAAAGTATTCCTGTAAGGTTAGCGATGCTTGATGAAAAGTTGTCTGTTTTAATAAAAAAATATTTGCCTGATGCTATAGCTGTAGAAGAATTATTCTTTAATACTAATACAACAACGGCAATCAAGGTAGCGCAAGCGAGAGGAGTGATTTTGTTAAATGCTATAAAGCAATGTGGAGAATTGTATGAGTACACACCTCTGCAAGTAAAAATGGCACTAACCGGCAACGGTAGAGCCGATAAGCATCAAATGCAGTATATGGTAAAAGCACTTTTAGGCTTAGATGAAGCACCAAAGCCTGACGACGCAGCCGACGCTTTAGCTGTAGCTATTTGTCACGCTCAAACAACAGATTTTAGTAAGAGAGTGCTAAACTAAGAACTATAGAGGTAAAAACTATTACCCGAGGCTTTAAAAAAATGATAAATTTTATACAAGGAATTATAAGTGAGAAAATCGAACAATCTGTTATTGTTGAAGCAAACGGACTAGGATATGAGTGCTTTGTAAGTAATCAAACACTTAGTGTTTTGAGTGTGGGGCAAAGTGCTAAAATTTTAACTTATTTAAAGGTTAGCGACGACGGTTTAACACTTTACGGCTTTATAGAATCAGCCGAACGGGCAATGTTTTTACGACTAATTAGCGTTAGCGGAGTTGGAGCAAAAGTAGCGTTAAGTGTACTAAGCGGAATGAATATTGATAGATTAGTAAGTGCTGTAGCAAGTGGCGATATAGTAATGATTTCCAGTATAAAAGGTATCGGGAAAAAGACGGCAGAGAGGATTGTGTTAGAGTTAAAAGATAAAATAATAAACGAGTTTTTAATTAAACAAGGTGGCGATATAGCGATGGTGGCAAATGGTAGCGAGATCGTTGGGTCGCTAGCAGGTCAAGCAGTTGAAGCATTAGTTGCGTTAGGGTACAGCAAATCTGAAGCGACGAATTCGGTTAGTAAAATTAAAGATATGGATGGATTAAGCGTAGAGGATATTATAGTAAAGGCGTTAAGGAATTGAGAATTGAGAGAGAGTGGAGAATTGAGGACTATTAAAAAATATAAACAAATTTGAAATTCTCAATTAAATAAATAATGATAGAAGAACAAAGATTTACAACACCAAAAAAAATGCTAGCCGATACTGACGAGCAAGGTAGTTTAAGACCAAAAACTTTACAAGAGTACATAGGTCAAGAGCCTATCAAAAAAAATCTCAGCGTGTATATACAGGCATCTAAAAAGCGAGGCGAGGCACTCGACCATGTTTTATTGTACGGTCCGCCCGGGCTTGGCAAAACAACTCTTAGTCATATTTTATCAACGGAGCTTGGTGTAAATTTTAGAGTTACAAGCGGTCCTGCTATCGAGCGTGCAGGCGATTTAGTGGCAGTGCTTACAAATCTCGGAGAGAGAGATGTGCTTTTTATAGACGAAATTCATCGCCTTAATCGTGCCGTAGAAGAAATTCTTTATCCTGCACTCGAGGATTTGGTTGTGGATATTATTATCGGTAAGGGTCCTAGCGCCAGAACAATGCGTATTCCGCTAAAGCCGTTTACGCTAGTTGGGGCAACTACAAGGGCGGGGCAACTAACAGGACCTCTTAGAGATAGATTCGGAATAATCGAGCGACTAGAGATGTATACTCCTGAGGAGCTTAGTTTAATTGTGCGCCGCAGTAGCGATATTTTAAAAATCAAAATAGACATCGAAGCATCGCTAGAGGTAGCCAAACGCAGTAGGGGAACGCCGAGAATTGCTAACAGAATCTTAAAAAGACTTAGAGATTTTGCGATTGTAGAAAATAAGGATATAATAGATAAAGCGATTGCCGATAAAGCACTTAAAGCGATGGATATAGACGAGATTGGACTAGATAGCACCGACAAAAAAATTCTTACAGCTATTATAGATAAGTACTGTGGAGGACCTGTTGGGTTGGAAACATTAGCTAGTAGCATCGGAGAAGAAAGCGTTACAATAGAAGATGCTGTTGAGCCGTTTTTATTGCAACTAGGCTTTATTGCTCGCACTCCACGAGGAAGGGTTGCTACCAAAAAAGCCTATGAGCATTTAGGAATTAGCGTGCCTAATAATCTGCCGTATCAGCAAATTGGTATGGAGGAGATGTAAAAATGTGTTTAGGATTATTTAGACGAAAAAGCAGAACAAATCAGCCGATTGACAAAAAAGATATTTTAGAAATGTTTGGATTTTTAGTAGAAGACTATGGGTTAGAATATCAATTGCAAAAATATAGAAATTGCTATGGTGGCGGTTGGTATGTAGAAATACATTGCTTTTATAACAAAAACGGATGTTTCTCTATTTATGAATTAGGTCAACGAGACGAATGGGATTATTTTTTTGCACCACGATACAGTGAAAAAATGGAAGAGTTAAAAGCTGTTCGTTTAGATATTTGTGCTGTAGAGAAAGAGCTATGGAAAGAGCCTCTTAAAATTATAGAAGAATATAACCAAAAAGCAATAAATTATAAAACTCTTGGACAGCTATTAAACTATGCTTATAGTAGCCAACGTTTAATACTTGAAACACTGGCAAAAGTAATTAAGGTTCAAATAGAAAAAGCAGGCTTGTTTTATGGATTAAAAGTAGAAAAATAATTATAAAACATATCTTACATCGTATTAACAAAATCATGATACCTTGCTAACTCATAACTCTAAATTCTTAAACTATGCTACCCATCATATAATATATGGTGGGTAATTTTGTTTTTAATACAATCGCTAAAAGTGTAACTGTATCATTTCTTATACTAGGTGCTATTTTGGGTGCCGGGTTTGCCAGTGGGCGAGAACTTATCAGTTTCTTTGGTTTAGGTATATCGCCACTCGCTATATCTGTTATCGTTGCTATTCTAATATTTTCAGTTAGTAGCTTATTTTTATGGATTGGTTCTAAACTTAATGTTAAAAAAGTTTCGCAAGTGAATTTTGCTCTTGTAGGTAGATTTCATTTTATAACGGATGCTGTATTGCTTGTGAATTCTTTAATAGTGCTATCTGCTATGTTAGGGGCAACAAATTCGTTAGGAGCAACAACAATAGGGTTTAATAGCCCGATTTATGCAGTCGTATTAGTTGTGGCTTGCGCATTATTATCGCTAAAAGGTGCTAAGGGATTAACAACAGCAAATAAAATAGTTGTGCCGTTTATGGTAATTTTGATTGTAATCATAGCTGGTATAGTTCTGTTTAATTCTTCAAACTCTACAGATTACACATTAGAGGCCGGTAGTATTTGGCAGGCGATTGTGTTTGTATGTATGAATATGCTGTTAGCTAGCACAGTTGTAACAACGATAGGTCAGCTTGATAAAAAAACGATTTTTGTCTCGAGTGCGATTACAGCAATTATCATGGGAGTATTGGTATTTGTTGTATTATCGGCGCTTAACGCTAGAGGAGATATTGTTTCTGATATGCCAGTACTTAGTATGGCGAGAGAAATTCATATTATAATTTATTGGCTAATGGTTGTGATGCTAGCGGCAGGAATTTTTACAACAATGCTAACGGCAATGTTAGGTTTGGTAGCGTGGCTAGAACCAATTTTAGGTTCTAAAAAATTTAGTGCTACAACAGTTTCGGTTTTAGCATTCATACTATCTAATTTAGGTTTTGCAACCGTAGTAAGAGTGCTATACCCGATTATAGGAATTTTTGGAGTAGTATATACACTTATAGCTATTGTATTTGTAATTAGAATGGGTGTTATAAAAAGAAAGAGTGCGAGCAAGATTTTGCTCGCACCTGTTATTTTGAGATAATCTCGTAACTATCTTTAGTATCTTTTATTGTATAGCCTAATTCGGCGATTTTGTCTCGTAATCTATCGGATTCTGCCCAGTTTTTACTGTTGCGGGCGAGAAGTCTTTCATTTGCTAAATTCAAAATTTCTTGTGGAATTTCTGTATTTGATGCTATTTGCATTTTTTCTTTAGCAAATTTTTCCACTTCGGATAAACTAAGTCCTAAAATGTTATCAAAGCTAACTGCTAGTTTGTAAATGTCAACACTGGTAGGCTCTTTTAGCATAGTCCACAATACACCCAATGCCATAGGGATATTTAAGTCATCTTTTATCGCATTTTCAAATTCGGATTTATATTTTGCTAGCACTGATTTTTCCGTTTTCATCTTGCTTTCTTTATGTTTTAATACAGTGTCATAAAGTCTATCTAATGCTGTTTGAGATGCAGACAAGCCTTCAAAAGTAAAATTAAGTTCTTTGCGGTAATGAGCATTTAAACAAAAATATCTAAACGCTAGGGGAGAATAGCTTCGTTCAATTAAATTGCTAACAGTATAAGTATTACCCAAACTCTTACTCATTTTGCCGCCGTCAACTAGCATAAAAGCACCATGTAGCCAATAATTAACTGTTTTCTTGCCCTCTTTAGCTTCACTTTGAGCAATTTCATTTTCGTGATGAATCGGTATATGGTCCACTCCGCCTGTGTGAATATCAAGCATACTTCCCAAAATCTTGCGACTCATAGCACTGCACTCAATATGCCAACCGGGATAACCCTTACCCCAAGGGCTGTCCCATTGCATAATGTGATTAGGCTCGGCTTTTTTCCAAAGAGCAAAATCATATGGATTGCGTTTTTGGCTATTTACATCAACCCGACTGCCTGCTTGTTGTTCGTCTAGCTTAATTCTAGATAATTTGCCATAACCCTCAAATTTAGAAATGTCGAAATAAATACCGTCGTCTATCTCGTAACCATAGCCCTTGTTCACCAAATCAACTACATAATCAATCATCTCCTGTATATAATCGGTGGCTTTAGCTATATGCTCGGGAGTTTCGATGTTTAACCTTTTGCAATCATCAAAAAATATGCCTGTATAGTAGTTGGCAATCTCCAGCGGAGTCTTTTTTTGAGCCTTAGCGGCAATCGCTATTTTGTCCTCGCCGTCGTCGCTATCGGAAAGAAGATGCCCAACATCAGTGATATTCATTACAGAATTTAGCTTAAAGCCATTAAATCTAAGTGATTTTCGTAATAGATCCATAAAAACATATGCCCGCATATTACCAATATGAGCATAATTATAAACCGTCGGTCCGCAAGTATAAAGTGTGGCTAAGTTAGGGGATAGCGGAACAAATTGTTCCTTTTTGCGTGATAATGTGTTATATAGTTTCATATTCGTCAATTATACTCATCCTCTTTTTTTATTGATGCTTCATCTCTACATTTTCTGCATTCTTCTAACTGCTCTTTCAATTTAGCAATCTCATCCCAAAGGGGATTGTTTTCGGTTACCTTTTTGCCGTCGATTTTTTTAACAATTCCTGGCACTCCCACAACGGTAGCACCAGCAGGAACTTCGTGAAGCACAACCGAATTAGCGCCGATTTTAGCTCCATCGCCTACAGTAAAGCTACCTAGCACCTTAGCGCCAGCACTAATAACTACATTATTGCCGATAGTTGGATGCCTTTTACCTTTTTCTTTACCTGTACCGCCAAGCGTAACTCCCTGATAAATTGTTACATAGTTGCCAATAACGGTAGTCTCGCCAATAACAACCCCCATTCCGTGGTCTATAAAAATTCCGTAGCCGATTTTGGCTCCTGGATGAATTTCTATGCCTGTTAAAAATCTAGCCCACTGACTAATAATTCTAGCCACTAGCTTAAAATGAAACCGATAAAAGAAGTGAGCCAATCTATAATAAATAATAGCCCAAAATCCGCTATATGTAAGAAAAATTTCAAACCTGTTTCTAGCGGCGGGGTCTTGCTCTAAAATAAACCGCAAATCCTTATTAACTTTGCTAAGGAAAGTCATAGAGTTATTATATGATAAGAATAGGGGATATGTCAACTATATATCAGTTATTTGAGTTGTATTAGAATAATGCAAAGTACGGATATTCGTTACAACATCCGTACTTTGTATAGTGTTTTTTTTAAAGAGTTATTTAGTTAAAGCTATGCAATCCAAAAAGCCATCCGTTTGAACCGATTACCTCAACACAAGCTATTGTAGTTCTATCAATTTTCACAATAAATAACTGCTAAGTGAACCTCTGTATTGCTTTATTCTCTGTTTCTTATTTACTAAGGTTCAAGATTTAATAAAGCTCCGCCTCTACCACCGGTAAAATGGGCAACAACATAATGCCTTGTATAATCTTCCAGCCACATATGATTATGTGCTTGCCCGCCGGGATTTATCCAATT
>WRAP01000021.1 GCA_009780135.1 Bacillota bacterium | reverse complement strand
TACATCAGGCAAATAAGCATTGGGATTAACTTTGGCTAAGTTTCTTCTTATCTCTAAAGCTTCGTTAAAACTAGCCTCCGCATCATCGTGTTTGTTGGTAGTTCCTTGTAACCCCCCTAGGTTGTTTAGCGTACCAGCTACATCAGGCAGATAAGCATCGGGATTAGCTTTGGCTAAGTCTTTTACTATCGGCAAATATAACTCATAATATTTTATTGCTTCTGTATGTTTATTTTGCTTATCTAAAAAATAAGCATACTCAAAATATACATCTTTAGGTAAATTTTTATGTTTTTTAACATACTCTATAGCAATTTTATAATATTCTTCTATTTCTAGCCAGTCTGTTTGGTTTTTAGCTAGAGTTCTATTTACTTTTATACCGGCTAGCAACTCATTAAGTCTATTGGTATGATTTAATTTAGCTTGTTCTTTTCTACTGTCAATTATATTTTCTAATTCGTATGTTTCTGTTTCGGAAGCATCATCTTGTGCTATGGCTTCTAGTATTCCATCTAAAGGAAGATTTTTTTTTGCTTCTATATAACTACCCTCTTCCATCATGCTATAAGCGATTTGTAGCCGATTAGATAACCCTTGCTCTAATGAAACTTTTGCCAGCGTTTTAAGGTCGTTAAATATTTGAACTTTCAACTGTTTAAGTGCTTGCTTATCTTTTTTATATTGCCCTGCTACCTCTCGATATTTTTGGTTAGTATCATCATCGCAATCTTCTTTATTGTATTCTATTTGCAATTTAAAATACTCTTTTTCTAGATTATCAAACTCTGATTGAGCTGATTTTAGAACATCGTTATTACGCCATTCTTGTATATTTTTTAGTTCTAAAATCTGCTCACTTCCACTCCATAATGCTTCGTTAGAGTACCTTAAATCTATACCTTCTACATCTAAATTCATTAAGTTTCTTAATAAATTATATAACAAACTCTCTATAGAGTTATAAGTAGCGGTATAGTGATTTTTATAATTAGCTTGTAAATCGTTTAAGAAATCAGTTGATTCAATTTTGTCATTGTTATTTCTTTTAGCATAAGTCAATATTTTAGGTGTAGCTTTTTCTTTATATTTTTTATGATTCTCTAAATATTTTTTGTAAGCTACTTTTAACTCATGTTTTGTGCCAGCACCATATTTTTTTCCTACTACAAAAATAACCAACATACTATTGCGTATTTGCTCATCATAGCGATTTTGTGCCTTTTCGCGAACCATAAAATCATGTTGGTCATCGCATCTTATTAAGTCGAAAAAAATGCCTTTATCACTATGTATTCTATTAAGCCAATCAAAAAGCCCTAGCACTTCCGCTCGCTCTAATTTCAATTCTTCTATAGCCGACGCTAAAAATATTTGTATTCTTTTTTGTGCTTTCATTTGTTGCTCCCAGCAAATATTTAAGTATTTTTGATACTATATTTTTATCATACAAAATATAGACAAATCTTGCAACAATTTTATTATAAAATTATGGATTTTATAGCTAATAAAAAAACCTGTCAGGAGGAATAAAGAGGTGCCGACAGGTTTTTGGGAGTATATTGGGAGGAGTTTTTGGGAGTTTTTAATGAAGGTTAAAATAATTAAAAAGGAACTTAAAACTACTTTAACTTTCATTTATATTAAAACCTGCTCCACCTCAAAAAGAACTAACCTCTAGCAGGCTTTATTTACAAAAAATAATAATTTTTAGAAAAATCGAGTTAATAATAAATCGCTTTTTATGAAAAAACATTAGATACACTAATTAAAAATATGAGATTTTTTTATCTGGTTTACGAAGCAATTGGTGCTAACGAATAAAATCTTTTATTACTAAGTTAGTATAATTATGATTAAGCCTTATTTGTAAAGCACTAAAACAAATTGCCTACAAATCGACTGAGCCTATCAAACCAGTTTGTTGGCGGAGTATGTTGCGGGGGTGGCGGAAGTTGTATTAAATCTATTGATGTATGATTTTCTGTTGGTTGCATTCCTAATGCTAGAGCTTCTAAACGCATTTGATTAGGGTCGGATAGTCTTGCTAACTCGGCTTCGGATACTGCTAGATTTTGTTGCTGATAAGTAATTTGCTCGTTTAAGCTAGCTTCTGCTTGAGTTGCCTGACCGATTGCTATACCTGTTGCTATAACAGCAACTATAATTGCTATAACTACAGCTAAATAAATTACAAGCATTTTTTTATCGTTAGCTGTGTTTGACTTTGAATATTGAACAGCTTTTGATTCTTTTTCGCTAATACTTTCGTTTTCGACTTTTTCAATACGCTTTTGAAGCAACTTTGCTTTGGGAGCCTTAACTTCTTCCACCTCTAAATGCCTATCAATACTCGGCATTAAATCGCCTTTAGGATATTTTTTGTATTGTATTTGAGGCTCGGGTTGAGGTTTTGGCCTATCTACTTCTACATTGTTATAGGTATTACTAACAGTATAAGAAACAGGTTCTTGAACTTGAGGCTCTTGAACTACCACATCATTATTAAAAGCAACCCTAGCGTTTTGTAGTGGATTTATATCAACATCAACCTCATATGTATGAGTTTCATTTTTAACAGGTTCGATAAAAGTAGAGTCTCGAGAACCCCATCTTGAATTTAATTCAAGTTCGTCGGCATATCCGCCGTGCCTGTCTGTTGTATTTCTTCTTGTGATTCTTTGTACCATTTTTTGCTTGCTCCTAATGGATAGATTATCTATATTTTCTCCGCTATTCTTAGCGTTGCACTTTTACTTCTGCTATTTTCTTTTAACTCAATATCACTAGGCTTAATGCCCTTGCCAAGTAACTTTATTTTCGCCTCGTTTTTACATACACACACAGGAATTGATTTATCGCATATGCAATTTTCGCTCAAACTCTTAAATGTCTGCTTTACTATCCTATCCTCGAGTGAATGAAATGTTATAACGCTTAATCTTGCTTGGGGTTTTAATAAACCAACTATATCCTTTAATGCTTTATCTAATCCGCTTAACTCGTTGTTTACAGCTATCCGTAATGCCTGAAAAGTTCTTTTAGCAGGATGACCGCCTTTAACAAACGGAGGAAAACAATTATGTACTAACTCACTTAATTCGCCTGTTGTTTCTATCGCCTTAATTGCCCGCCGTTCTAAAATTCTACCTACAATTTTTTTAGCGTTTTTTTCTTCGCCGTATGTATATAAAATCCGTCTAAGCTCATCCTCGTCCCATTCGTTTACAATATCGTATGCTGTTCTACCCTTACTCGTATCCATTCGCATATCCAGCCTATCATTGCCCATATACGAAAATCCTCTCGCTTTATTATCTATCTGATAACTTGATACTCCTAAATCCAAAACCGCTCCGTCTATCTCGCCAATCCCCAATTTATCGTCAATCAATCTAACACAATCCTTAAAATTGCCGTGAATTATCGTATATCGCTCGCTAAACTCGCTGATTGCTTTAAACTTACCGCTAACATATTCTATCGCCTCTAAATCTAAATCAAATGCTACAACTCTACCACCTCGACGCAAAATTTCACCGCTATGACCTCCACCTCCTAGCGTGCCGTCTATATAAATGCCGTTTTTTGCTACATTTAAGGCCTCCACAGTCTCATGTAGCATAACGCTTTTGTGATTGAATTGTATGTTTGAGGTTATCATAAACTATTCCGCTTTATCTTTTTCGCCATCCTCATCTTCACTAATCTTTTCTTCGTCGCTAGCAAATATATCCGCTAAACCAGTATATTCCCAATATTTTTCTTCTGCCCAAATTTCAATGCGTTTACCGTTTCCAACCGTTATTACACTTGATTTAATTCCGCTAAATTTAAGTAGCGGAGGCGGAATAATAAATCGCCCTTGAGAATCCTCATTTATAGCAAAACTTAATCCTCGCTTTTTAAGAGACTCTTTATGAAGTTCTTCGCTACAGCTATCGTCACTAAATCCTATCGCCCCAAAAGCCTCCTCCATTTGCCTATCTCTTTCTTCTTTTGTCATAACAAAAAGTCCTCTACCTCTGCCTAAGCCGATATAAAGCTCCGAACCCAATTCCTTTCTAAAAGGAGCAGGAATTCTGATTCTTTTTTTGTCATCTATCGTATGAAAATGAGAGCCTGAGAGTTGTTGCGACATTAGAAAATCAGTTTAACATATAATAAAAATCGCTGTCAACCACTTTTTTCCATTTATATATATTTTTTTATGGTAATTTAGGGAGAGTTATCCACATATCCACAACTTATCCACAATAAAAAAACACACTCATAACGAATGTGTTTTTTAGTTTTATGATTTTATTGCTCTATTTATATTAACCTTTGCTCCAGCGTTTCAGAGCTAAAAGTTGCTGTCTATATTGTTCTTTGGTTTCTGCGGTAGGATTATCAAAATATTGCAAGCATAAATCTACCCACTCGTCAAAACTGTTCGCCGGATAAAGCTCACCGTCTGTAATACACGGATTACAATAATCCATACTAATTGATTTATCTAAATTTGTGCCTAAATCTTCAACACTTTCAAATTGTCTACCGCAACTTTGACAAACGCAAGAGCTATCAAACAAAACATTTGCGTCCACATTAAATAAGTCAATCATTGCTTTAAGCGTTTCTATAGTAGGAGTTGTTTCGCCACTCTCCCACCTTGTTACCGCTTGTCGTGTAACAAATAACTTGTCCGCAAAGTCTTTTTGGGTTAATCCACTATTTTTTCTTATATTAGTTATTTTTTCAGCTATTTTCATTATGTAGTAGCCTCCTAAAGCCACAAAACAAGTATACTACTTTTATGCTAGATAGTCAATCCGAACCTTTCTCAAACAATGCAACCGTTTGTTGCATTGTAGCTACTTAACAACTCTTTTAATCTTTTACTTGCCCCTTCATTGCCGTCGAATATGGGATTTTTATGATTATAAAAATCTAATATAATATCTTTAACTAATACATAATGAGTACACCCCAAAATTATTGCCTTTGCATCAGCATAAGGATTAAGCGTTTTATAAATTTCACATCTTGCCAAGTCTATATTAGGATAGCAATTTTCTATAATCGTAGCTAAATTGGGTTGAGGTGCAATAATCAAATGCTCTGTGCCATATCTTTCTACTAACTGCAAAAATTTCTCTTGCCTAGCCGTTGCAGGCGTACATAACAAAACCGTTTTACCGTCTACAACTCTAGCAGGCTTTATAGCAGGCTCTAAACCCACAAACGGAATTTTATAACGCTCTCTAAGCATCTTTATCCCGACATTAGTGGCCGTATTACAAGCTACAACAATTGCTTTAACTCCCCTAGCTATAAGACATTCGCTCAAACAAAAAACTCTTTCTCGTATGTAATCGTCGCACTTATCGCCATATGGAGCAAACCCGTTATCTGCAAGATAAATAAAGTTTTCATATGGCAAAATAGCCCTACAGCTCTCTAGCACACTAAGGCCACCAATCCCGCTATCAAAAATCCCTATAGGACGATTATCTTTTTGGGCAGTATCCACCCTGCATTATATGTAAGCAATCCGATTTTTGCTAAAAAAATGCTTGCAAAGATGTTTCGTATATGATATAATGCTGTTTGTCTGTTCCAGAAGAGGAATAATAAGGAACAAAGGAGTAACGGGCACAGAAATAAAAGCCCTAAAAATAGAACTAATGTCAAGAACATGCGTAGTATGTAATAAAGGCCGTACAAGCGGTAACAATGTATCTCATTCTAACCGCCACACTAGGCGTACCTTTGGTGCTAATGTGCACAAGGTAAGAGTAGAAATTAACGGCAAAGAAAGCAACGAATATATCTGTACGAGATGTATGAGAACAAGTAAAAAAGAAAGCTAATATAAAGAAATTAGTTTTAGATTATAAGCAGCCCTCTATTTTTGCATATCAACAATAGAGGGCTGTTTATAATTTGAATATACTAACTTCTTTTTATACAACTATTTATTCAAAAACTATTAGAAACTAAATTGATTATATAATAAAAATCAATTTATTACAGTATGAAAAACCCCTCTACAATTTCTTGCAGAGGGGTTTTTGATTTATTATTTATTTTTCATTAGTTATATTTAAGCACTCCAACCCCACACAATAGTAGCATTATTATTTGCATTCCAGTTAAATTGCCAGAAAAGACCCGGAGCACTTGCTGCAAAACGCAGCTCTTGCCCAACAGTCCAACCGCTGAAGGCATTTATATGAACATTAGTAACTGATTGAGAAATAACTAAATTAGTTAGTTCTGTAGTGCCTTCAAAAGCACTATAGCCAATCATTCTTAATCCTGTAGGGAGTGTTAAATTAGTAATACCGGAATTTAGGAATGTTCTTCTGCCAATGATTGAAGTCGAGTTCGGCAAAGTTACAGTTTGTAGATTTGGTGTATTGCTAAACGACCCTAGCCCAGTGCTTTCGAATGTTCCTAAAATAGTAACGCTTTGTAAATTAGGCATATCCGCAAAAATATAATCACCAAGTGTACGGGTCTGCAGCCAAGTGCCTGTACCAAAATGCCAAATATCCCCTATATTAGCATAATTTGTTTCATGGCCTATAAAGGATTCCGGCAGCGTAATATTAGTAAGTGCCGACCCTCTAAATACCCCTACACCGTGCCTAATATCAGAAGTACGCGGTGCTAGTGCCGAAATAAATCTATGACCTCCGGTAGTTGATGTCTCGTTAGTAAACGCAACCAATCCCGGCATAGTAAGATTAGTAAGATTAGTAGTTTCGGCAAAGGCATGGCTACCGATTGTTCTGATAGTATCCGGTAAATTTAAGCTAGTAATAGCCGTACCTCTAAACGCACTTTGCCCTAAATGAGTAGCAACTGCGTTATGAGTACCTAACTCGCTGGATAAGTTTACAGTATGCAGGTTTTCGGCATCTTCAAACATAAATGCCGCTATGCCACCTCGCTCCGACTCTGAGAAAGTAAAGCTCTCTAAGGCAGAGCCGGCAAATACACCCGGTCTATTTCCCCAACTAATATTTCTATAACCGTCGCCCTCTCTTATAGACCTATCACCCGCAACAAATATCGAACCGTTATTGGTAGGAGCAACCGACACACCCGTATTAAGGTTTACCATCGCAGATGGCTCAAAAGTAACCTCCGTTAAATATCTAGTACCGGCAAATGCTCCAGCTTCAACTCTCGTTATCCTGCTGTGGAAGTGGAAGGATTCTAATTTAGTACCAGCAAAGGCACTTTGCCAAATTTGCGAAACATGGCTATAAAGCACAAAATGTTTAAGCGGAGAACCTAAGAATAACCCTTCGGGAATATTTGAGTGTCCGCCAGCAGAAACAAAGTTAGTGAAAGCATTAGGGAAATCAAATTCTTCTAGTCCACTATCCATAAAAGCAAATGTGCCTAATTCAACTAACGCTAAACTATGTTGAAGTAATCTTCTAACATATCTAGCACCCAAGAATGCTCTATTGGCTATACGAGTAACAGCATCCGGTATTTGAAGAACACCTTCTAGCTCGCCCATTCCTTCGCCCGGCATTAACTGTGCAGGATAAGCAATTAGAACTGTTCGACACATCGAATACAATACACCATCTAATGCTACAAAATTAGGATTCCCACTAGCTACTTCGAAACTTTGTAAATATCTCATGCCACCAAATACATTCGTAGCATTTATCCCTGCTCCGCCGATATTAGTAACACTGGCAGGAATAGTAAAGCTAGTTAAAGCCGTGTATCTAAACGCATCTGTACCTATTGCGTTAATGTCTGTTGGGAATTGTACATTTGATAAGTTAGTCGCACCATTAAACATATTGTTAGGAATTTGCTCAATATTACCTAAAATTATAACTTCCTCTAATCCTGTTGCATCACGAAATACTCCTTGACCTAGCCCGCCCGCTGCAGCACCTGCTAGTGTTGCCGAATGAATAGCGTGCGACAAAGTAATAGTAGTTAAATTTGGTGTGTTAGCAAAAGCCTCGGTGCCTAATCTTCTAGTTACAGCTGGCAATGCAATACTCTCTAACGCAGAGCCGTTAAAAGCATGATCGCCTATAGTTTCTAATTGAGAACCGTCCGCTATTGTAACAGTAGTAAGATATGGAGTATCTCTAAAGGCATGCGGCTCTATTATTGTTACCGTGCTAGGAATCTCAATACTTGTTATATTTGTTCCTCTAAAGGCATTATTTCTTATAGCTGTTATTCCATAAGGAATTACGATATCGCCGCTTAAACCACTATCTTGGAATAAACCAATTGCTATCTCCGGCACTCCATGCCATGGATTAATAGCGGTATTTGCACCCATCTCTCTATATATGTTAGCAGGCAGACTCATTGAAAGCTGCTGACGGTTTCTAAATACATCTTGTGCAAATCGTATTGTATCGTTAGGCAAATAAATATCCAGTAACACAGGAGAAGAACCCTCAAAGGTATCCCATATTTGGAAAGCAGCTCTACCTATGTAGCTAATACTTTGCGGCATTGTAACGCTTCTTAAATAAGGCGTATTAGCAAACGCACTAGTGCCGATTCGTGTAATGCTATCTGGCAATACAATTTCTTCTATTTGCGTACCCATAAAGAAGCCACATGGAAGAGTAGTGTAATTAAAGCCTTCTTCGAAAGTTACATATTTTAGGTTAGACTCTACAAAGGTCATTCTGCCATGCCAAAGATTAGTCATAGGGTTACCTGCATATGGAGTAGTTGCCGAAAATCTAGCGGGAATTTCTATGCTTGTAAGTCCGCTTCTAAAGAATGCTCCTAATCCCCAGTTATTAACATTACCAGCTGGTGCAATTTGACCTACCAAATCACTCCCACCGTTCCAAAAGCCTCCAAAGAACAAGTCTTTTTCACCAGGCAAGAATGTTACTGTTTGTAAGGCTGCTAAATGACTAAATGCCCTTAAACCTATATGCGTTACCGAGCCGGGTATTGTTATATGTGTAATAGTATTATTCCATACACTACTAACATTACCGGTATTATTTATATGAGGATCAAAAGCACTTTCTCTTATATTTGTTATACCATTCGGAATAATAAACGAGCCACTAGAATGGTGTGCCGGCGGACGCAATACTAAATATTGTACAGCATTTACTCCTTCCGGCTCACCTTCTGTTAAAGTTCCTACCGTTTGATGAATCCACCAACCGCTTCTATCAGAATGATTATCAGTACCCCAATCTATCCAACGACTAGTATATAGTATACCGTCTCTTGACAAAAAGTTAGCATTTAATCCGCCATAACCGGTACGACTATCACTTTGAACAATTCCAACATAAGCAAGACTCGGCAGCCCTGCAAATTGGTCTGCAAATGAAGAAGCAAATGACCCTCTTCCATAGCGGGTTTGTGTTGTTCTAGGATCACCAAAGCCCGGCATACGGTTTGGTAGATACAATCTTTGTAGATTGTTATTATGACTAAACGCACCTCCGGTAGTGCCATCAAAATCAGCAGGAACAGTTGGGCCACCCGAGTTAAAGAAACCACGGTTTGTAGCTCCGTACGCTGCTCCTAATAAACCGCCAATGCGACTGCCTCGCACAAATCTTGTGCCAATTTGAGTTTCGCCTTCCTCGTCTTCGTATTCATACTCTTCAAACACCTCCTCAAATCTAACTATTTGTAAAGAGTGATTATGTCTAAATGCCGCATTTTCTAATTGAATAACAGTAGTCGGGATAACAAGTTGCGTTACACTAGGAGCTAGTGCACCCGCAAAAGCAAACGCACCTATCCTTGCCAAATTAGGTATAGAACTTAAAAATGCGTTAATATTAGTAATTTGAGGACCGCGTATAAATGCACCCGCACCAATTTGTCTTAGTACATTATCTTCCTCTATAGTTACAGTGGTAAGACCAGAACCTTCGAATGCGTTATTTCCTAAAATTTGTAGACTCGCAGGAAGGTTAATGCTAGTTAGGCTTGTAGTGTTTCTAAATACAGCATTTGTTCCCGCTAAAGTTGTTGGAAGTCCCGTTTCAAGATGTGTAGTAAGTCCTACGGTCATATTTGTAAAGCCTGCGTTAGTTGCTGCCGAAACAGTATCTCTGCCGCCGATTCTTCTAAGTCTAGCGTTATCAGCAAAAGTAACACTATTAAGTTGTCTGGCATTTTCAAACGCAGCATTATTTATAGCAATAAGCCTAATTGGAAAACTTATAGCAGTTATTCTGCTGCCTTGGAATGCTCTATCACCTATAAGAAGATCTAGTTGATCATTTCCTGTTTCAAATGTTACAGAAGTAAGATTGCGAACCTCTGCAAACGAATCGTTGCCAATAAACGAAACCGTATTAGGAATCTCAAATGTTCCCGCTCTATAGTATGGGAATTGCATAAGAGTAGTGAAGGTATTATTATAAAGCACACCGTCTCTACTTCTAAGAGGTCCTGTGAATCCAGCATCGTTCTCGCCTGCAATAGCAAATCCAGTTACTCTAGTACCTCTAAAAGCAGTAACAGCAACAGGAGGAAGGGGTGCGGCGACCGTCCCGCCGGCAACAAGCCTACCAGGTAGAATTAACATATTGTTCTCACCCGCTAAACCTAATACTCTATCGCTACCTCTTAACCCGCTATTTGCAAACGCACTAGCACCTATACTTAACGGCATTATACCACCACCAAAAGTAACAGTATGCAGATTAGGATTTTCGGCAAACTGCCAAGAACCGATACCAAATTGTAATGCTGTTGGCAATCCTGCTGTGTTTGTATTGGCTACACGGCGTGGCAAATGAACTTCGCGTAACTCTGGTGCTCTAGCAAACATAGGAATATTAGCTTCTCCTACGGTAGCAAGACCTAAATTACCACCTTGAATAAACATAGCAGGACCTGCAACAGTATTTAAATCATCTTCAAATATAACATATCGTATATTAGAATACGCTATAAGACCGGCACCTGCTGCGTCTCCGGTAGCCGGAGCTACTGTAGTACTGTTGTTACCACCTAGGCGTTCTACGCTTTGCGGAATAGTTAATGTTGTTAAACCTGTACCCCAAAATGCTCTACGATTTATTGCTAGTAGACCACTAGGTAAAGTAAGATTGGTTAAAGCTGTAGTACCTCTAAAGGCATCGTTAAAAATACCTAGTAATCCACTATTTCCGTCAAATGTTACAGTTTGTAAGCTAGTTGCATCTCTAAAGGCATCTGTTCCTATTTCTGTAACTGTACTAGCAATTACAATATTTTGAATACTACTACCTCTAAACATACCATTATGTATTCTTAACATATTTGGCAAAGCTAGCGTTTGAATACCGCTATATCTAAATGTATCAACCCATATAGTTGTTGCACCACTTGGTAATAAATTTTCGGTTCCAGGTTGATTAGTCGCATTAAGAAGGCGAATATTTCTTAAATCCGGTGTGTTTTGGAAAACTCTAGATGCTGCGTTTGCTGGGTCAAAGTTTGGAGTAGCACCCGTAAGCCACGAGTTCCCTCCGATATGTGTAAGTCTACTTCCAAAAGCAAAGTATACTGTCTGCAAAGGTGTATCTCTAAATGCATCTTGAGCAATTCTCGTAACATTAGCCGGAATAGTAATTTCTGTAATATTAGTGCCCATAAATACACTATTACCTATAAAGTCATGAATGCGCCAACCATTATGCCAATTAGCGGGTGGAGCAGGAGGATTAGCAGCAGCATAATTCCAAATATATACATTACGATAAGTGCCTACATAATTTGGCAAAGTAAAAGAAGAAATAGCACTATTTTGGAATGCCGATACACCTAAAATAAATATTGATTCTCTTGTATTATTTACAACATTATGCGGAAGAGTAAATTCAGTAAGACTTGTAGTGTTCTGGAATGCCCTTCTGCCTATGTGTCTAAGAGCACTCTCGCCAAGTTCAAACGTTACGGTGGTTAAACCTGTAGCATCTCTAAAAGCATCTTCTCCAATTTCGGTTAATTCGCTAGACAATCTTATACTTTGTAGTCCGGTTACACCTCTAAACGCATTTGCACCAATAGCACTTAGTCTACGAGTAATAGATAACCCCGCAAGACTAGGAGTGTTTCTAAATGCATTGCTACCAATTTCTAATAGTAATTCGGCCGTTTGTGGCGTTTCTAAAAAGTCTATTCGAAGTAAATTAACTGCACCATCAAACGCATAAGCACCAATATATTCCACACCTGCCGGAATAGTAATGCCTGTAAGTCTTGTAAACCCACGGAATGTTGCGATAGCAATGTGTGTTACAGTGGACGGCATATCGTCAAATGCTCCTTGCCTACCTTGCGGATAAATAACTATAGTTGTAGCCACATTATGTACCCCTTCTACTGTAACTCTATTGTAAACAACTCCGTTAATCGATTGAAAATGAGGATTTGCTGCATTTACAAATATATTTTGAAGATTAATAGCTCCTGTAACAGCAGCAGCATTGATTGTAGAAACATGCTGAGGTAGAGTTATCTCATCTAGTGAAATTGCATTTCTAAAAGCATTATCTTCTATAGTTAAGGCTGTATCCCCTGTTTGCAAAGGACGACTATCAAAAGATACTGTTTGTAAAGCTCTATTATTATCAAAAGCACTAGCTCTGATTATATTAATAGTATTAGGAAGGGTTAAATTTTGAAGCCCTGTAGAATGGAAAGCATTTACGCCAATTTCTCTAACCAAACTGCTTGTTTGAAATTCAATAGAGGTAAGACTAGCATTATCTCTAAACGCATTTTGATGAATCACAAGTTCTGCTTGTGCATCATAACCGTCTTGCCTACCTTCAAAAATTAGTGTACTAAAGCGATTATTTCTAAAAGCACTATCGCCTATTCTAGTAATACCATACCTTATAGTTAGTGTTTGTATCTGATCATGATTTCTTAAAGCACTGGCACCAATAGCCGTTATGCCTTCCGGAATCTCAAAATTTCCTCTTCTGCCACGAGGTAAAAATACAAGTTCATAGCCTGCTGCATTGAGAAGTATGCCCTCTCTAGAACTAAAATGCGTACCACCTGAATCTACATTTATATTTACAAGATTTAGCGTATTGCTAAAGGCTGTTATCGCATCACCTGCCACTGCAGAATAGTCAATTGAGACAGTTCTGGCAGGTAATGTAATAGTTATAAGACTAGGAAGTCCTTGAAAAGCGTTTATAAATAACACCAAAGGAAGTTGCAAATCAGGATCGTTAACAAAAGTAATATTTGATAAGATCGGATTCCCTTGAAAAACATTTTCGCCTATTTGTGTTGCTCTAGCCGGTATGCTAAAGGCAGTACGATTTGGTACGGCACCCGCAAAAGCTCTTGTGCCAATTTCTAAAGGCGTACTACCCGGTAGGAAAGTTACGGTATTTAAATTACGAGAACCATCAAAAGCATTAGGAGCAATTACCGTAGTACGGCTAGGAATTTCAATACTTGTTAGATTATGCGCATTTCGGAAGGCATTATTACCTATTATCAAATCTAATACTGTTTGCCCCTGTGGTGTAGAGGCAAAATTAATTGTTTGCAGGTTGCTTTCTCCGTAAAAAGCACCCCTGCCTATAATAGTAGTTCTAGCCGGTAGAGTAATTGTTGTAATAGGAGCAATAGGACCTCTAATTGTGCCTCGCGTAAATAATTCCTGATCCGTACCGGAACCCACAATTATATTATTGCTAGCGTCTAACATTACATTACCTAGCGTAAGCGGCAATGCACCATCTTCTATTGTAACAGAATTCAACTGTGCCATTCTAGTGAATACAAATCCACCGATATGACGGACACGGCTTGGAATCTCTATGCTTTGAAGCTGCGAAACACCTCTAAACATAGATATATCATTTGTCCCGCCTTGCAAAGTTAATGGATAATTAGTGCCGGATACAAACTCAAAAGTTGTTAAGTTTGTATCCATAAAGGCGGCATTACCAATGCCTGGTATAAAGTTAGCTTGTAAGAAATTGCCTCTATCTCTAACCGTTCCAGGCACAGCAAAGCTAGTTAAAGCTGTATTTCTAAATGCCTCTGAACGAATTGTCATAAGACGAGTATCATCAGGAATTTCTACCTCGGTTAGATTTATAGCTCTATAAAATGCACTTATTCCTATTTCTTCAATTTCTCTATTTAATGTAACTTTTTCTAAATTTACAGCATTTGCAAAAAATCTATCCGGGATTATTGTTACTAAGCTAGGAATCGTTATATGACCACCTCTTGCTATCGGGAACATATATAAGCGGCGTGATATAACTTCACCATCATACAAATCATTATAAGTTTCTATTCTATAAATAATACCGTCGTACGAATCAAAGTATATTCGAAAATTATCAAATGCACGATATATATTAAAATATTCAATATTAGGACTTAAATCAAATGCTCTAGGTTGCAAAACTCTTACTGTATCCGGTATATTAACTCGAGTTATATTTGTAGCCCTTTCAAAACTTTGATTTAAAAATGTTATAACAGGTTGCCCATTAACACGAGAAGGAATCGTAAGAGTGCTTCTTAAAAGAGTAAAATGTTGATTTAATAGCGTTTCTCTTACCACAGAAAATCCGCTATTACCTGGATCCCATGTAAATCGCAACGCATTAGCAAAGAAAGGGTAAGCTGTTGTTAATCCGTCTATCCAAAGGGTTTCGTGTAGATATGGGTTGCCTAGTTCGCAGGTTAGGCGTTCGCCTTGACCAAACGGAGCTGTATACCAACCT
>WRAP01000020.1 GCA_009780135.1 Bacillota bacterium | reverse complement strand
TGCTTATAGCAGCAGGTTTAGTTTTAGGATTAGTAGTCGCTTTCGGGGTAACATTGTTACTCCGAAGGCTAGCTAAAAAGAAAAACACTCCTGAGAACAAACAGCCTAAAGCTAAAGAAGAAACATCAATAGATTCGTCTAATAAAGAAGAAACAAAAGACTCTAATGAAGAATTAAAGCAAAAAACTCCAGAAGTGAGAGATGTGAATTTAACAGATTCAAAAGAAGAGCCGAAAGTGGAGCAACCAAGTTAACTATTCAAATAAAAAACATTTTACTATTGCTTACTTTTAAAAAAACCATTACTGTTTGTTTTGTCGAACAGTAATGGTTTTTTTATAGAAGGATAAAAGAGAATAGATCTAATTTCCATTATAAGAATTTTTTTTAAAAACTACTTGCTAAAAAACTCAAACTAGGATATAATTACCCTTGCTGTGCTAGGTGGGGAGCTAGCGGTGCCCTTTACCTGCAATCCGCTACAGCAGGACGGAATTATCATTCTCGGTATATCTTATGGAAGGCAGTTGTTGAAAAGTGGTGTTGATACTTAGGTCTTACGCAATGAGGACTTGTGAACCGTGTCAGGGCGGAAGCAGCAGCACTAAGCGAGCACCCTTGTGTGCCGTAGGGTAGCTTAAGTGGAGCTAACTATCAAAGAGACGCTTCGGTAAGGTATAACAAAAATGGTTGCACAGCATTTTTAGAAAATAAATACCGCTGTAGAGGTTTATGACTTCTGTGGCGGTTTTTTGTTTTGGAATAAGAAAAAGTTAATGAAGAATATAAAAGAAATAGTCTACGATGGAGATGTAGAAGAAAACGCTAAAAAATTTGTAGCGATACGGTTGTGTGGATCAATTTTATGGACCGTATAAAATTTATGATCAGAATGATAATTTAATTTCAGATGGTTATTGTTTAGATCAAGGATTATATGAATCATTTCAAGATGATGAGAAAGAAGAAAAATGACAATAAATGATTTTTTAACTGAATATCAAGAGCGAGGGGCTAGTCGATGGCATACTCCGGGACATAAGGGGCGATTGTTTTTAGGTGATATTACCGAGCTTGTAGATGAGAGCTTTCCTGAGTGTTACATAAAAAATGCTGAAGAGAAGGTGGCGAAATTTTACGGCGTTAAAAAACTGCGATTTTTAACAGGTGGTTCTAGTATAGGTATTAAGGCAACGATTTTAGCGTGCGGTGAAGATATTATAGCATTTAGAGGTTGTCATCAAGCAATAGAAGAGGGGTGTGAGTTAGCAAAAGTTAAATATTGTTTATATGATGTGGGAATTGGCGATAATGGATTACCGAATTTGCTGACAGTCGAAAGTGTTAAAAAAGCGATTGAGGAATTTCCGATGGCAAAAGCAGTGTACATAGAAAGTCCCGACTATTATGGTAGAGTTGTTGCTAAAGAGGTGGCGGAAGTTATAAAGCAATCAGGCAAATTGTTTTTTTGTGATGGGGCACACGGGGCTCATTTTGTTGCTAATAAAATATTATCGTCTAAAAGATTTGAAACGATTGCAGATGTAACAAACTTATCAGCACATAAAACACTCAATGCTTTAACGGGTGGTGCTTATCTATGTATAAATAACGAGAAGTTGTTGGGTGATATTGATAAGTGGTTAAAAAATCTCGGTACTACAAGTCCTAACTACCTCATTTTAGGCTCGTTAGAAGAAGCGATAGAAAATGTGATGAAAAACGAAAATATGTATCAGAAGTTATATGATTATGTTTTTGATTTTAGGATAGATGTTCCATGCTTAGATGATGACTACGAAGAATCATCTCCGATAAATATAGATAATAGCGATTTCACAAGATTAGTTGTTGATGCCGTAGAATTAGGTTATAATAGTGGCAAGGAACTAACTAATCACTTAGCAAAAAACCATAACATCTTTGCTGAAAAGCACGAAGGGCGATGGGCGGTGTTTATTGCAACTCCTCACGAAACAAAAGAGGATTTTCTAAAATTAACAAGGGCAATATTACCATATAAATATCCATATTAAAAATAAAATTATGCAGACAAAAACAGGCAAATTCATAACAATAGAGGGCTGCGAGGGAGTTGGAAAGTCTACTCAAGTGGAGCTTCTTAAAAAATATTGCGTTGATAATAATATCGATGCACTTTTTACTAGAGAACCTGGCGGCACACCGATTGCTGAACGAATTAGGCAAATTATTTTAGATACGGCAAGTGAAGGGATGTATGGCTTAACAGAATTGTTTTTGTTTTCGGCCAGTCGCGTTGAACATATGGGTAAGATAATTATGCCCGCATTATACAACAACAAGATTGTTTTTTGTGATAGATTTACTGATTCAACGTTAGCATATCAAGCATATGCTAGAGGAGAAAACGAAACTGCTGTTAAATTTATGAATGATGTAGCTAGACTTGATATAACTATCAACTGCACAATATTTTTAGATGTAGACCCAACAGAAGGTTTTAAGCGTATCGCTAGTAGAGGACAAGCCGACAGAATGGAGAATATGGGAATTGATTTTCATAAAAAAGTATATGAAGGATTTTTAGATATAGCAAAAAATAGTCCCGATAGAGTTGTAAGTGTTAACGGCAATAGAAGTATAGAGGAAGTGCATAACGATATAATTGCGGTATTAAAAAAGAGAAATATTTTATAAATCATTTGATTTTATGATAAAAAACGAATACATAAATCCATTTTTAGAAGTGGTTAAAAAATCTAATGCGTATCTGCATTTAGAACAGGCGGTTAATTCTAATCACTTATCACACGCATATATTATTCAATCGGAGGATAATATAGCATCGCTTTTGCTTACTAGAAGTATTACCTCACTTTGTGTAGAGCAAAAAAATCTCGCTCTAGAGGGTAGGCACCCCGATGTGTATGAAGCACCAAAAGGTACTGAAAAAAAGGATAATATAAAAATAGTCGTTGCTGATATTGATGCTATTATAGAGGATGCAATTAAAAGACCCGTTAGCGGTGATAAAAAGTTTTATATTCTAAATAATTTTGATAGTAGCAATATTCAAAGTCAAAATAAACTACTAAAATCTCTTGAAGAACCCAATAAAGGCACTCACTTTTTTTTACTTGTTGCTAACACTAACGCACTTGTACCTCCCGTATTAAGTAGATGTCAAAAAATCACTCTAAATAAATTTGATATTATAGATATTCAATCCGCACTATCGCAAGTAAAATCTAAAGCCGATAAAGAGCAACTTGCAATAGCTAGCGAGTTAAGCGGTGGCAATATAACGGAAACCCTAAGCTATATAGAAAACAAAAAAAAACCTCAAGTATTTAATGCAGTTTTAGAAGTTTTACAAAATTTGCGTACTTCTAAAGATGTATTATCAGCAGTAGCTTTACTTACTCCGTTTAAGGATTTTGTGCCCGATATGCTACAATTGTTTGGAGTGATTTTACGGGATGTAATGCTACTACACACAAACGATGTAGTCAGTATTTCGTTAAAAAGTTATATTGAGGAATTGCAAGAGTTGAAGAATTTATATTCCCTCAAAGCGATAAGTAATATATTTTTGCATTTGCAACATATCGCAAAACGCAATGCTGCTAATGCAAACTTTAATTCACTACTAGATGATTTAGTTTTTAGTTTAGCCCAACATAGAAGTAAAAGGTAAGTTATGCAAAATAAAAAGTATAAAGTGCGGGCGATTAGTAATCGCCCCTACAATTAGATGGTTCTCAACAATTGGAATTTTTTTGCTTAATTGTAGGGGTAATATTTTGTTTCCGAGTTTTAGAAAAAATTAAAAAAATATTTTTATTTCTTGCAACAAAACAGGTGGGTAGCTTGTGTTAGTAGTATAGGGGAAATAAAACAAAAACATAAACATAAACAAAGAGGTAAGAAATCATGACAAAAAGACTAAAAAATAATTTTAAAAAAATTCTAATTTTAGGAGTATCGGCGATATTGATGGCGGTATTGATGCTAGGGTGTACAATAATTCTGCCGTCGGATAGTCCATCGGATAGCCCTACTCATACACCACCTATATGTGGCTCGTTTATGCCGGGTGCAACAGGCAATTTAATGGATGGTATAACAGCAAGAAGTGTAAATGCTACAACTTTAAGCGACAAGTTTATAACTTCTACTGCCAATTTTTCTATCGACCTTTTTAGACAATCTCTCCAACAAGACGAAAACACCCTAATCAGTGCGACATCGGTTTTATTGGCTCTTGCTATGACGGCAAACGGTGCTAGAGGAAATACACTCTCTCAAATAGAGCAAGTTCTTGGCGGTGGGCTACCTATGGCACAACTTAACCGCTATCTACACTCATTTACAAACGGGTTATTTAGTGGCGAAAAATCTCAATTAGATATTGCTAATTCGATTTGGTTTAGAGACCATGGACTATTTGTAGAGCCCGAATTTTTGCAAATTAATGCCGATTATTTCGGTGCAAATGCATATTCCGCTCCGTTTGACCAAACTACTATAGACGATATAAACGCTTGGGTGTATTATCATACTGACGGAATGATAGAGGAAATTTTAGAAGAAATAAGACCAAGCACAGTTATGTTTCTGATAAATGCTATTATGTTTGATGCTGAATGGGAGAGAGTTTATTATGAATCAGATATTGGCGTAGGAATCTTTACCACTTTTGACGGACGAGAGCAAACAACCACATTTATGACTTCAGGTGGTCATCACGGTGCAGAAAGATACTTTATACAAGATGATTCTGCAACAGGATTTATCAAACCATACTATGGTGGTTATTATAGCTTTGTCGCATTATTACCTAACGAAGATGTTTGTTTAATGGATTATGTTGCCGGTTTAACAGGCGAAGGTTTTGTAAATACAATTCAAAATGTACAAAACCTAAGCGTTTTTGCTAGACTTCCTAAGTTTGAATTTGATTTTGATTTAACTATGAATGATGAGTTAATTACTTTAGGTATCGAAGATGCCTTTTGTGATAGTAATGCTAATTTTAGCGGGATAGGGCACTCACCACTAGGTAATTTATTTATAGCTGAAGTTAGTCATAACACATTTATATCCGTAAATGAACGAGGCACAAGGGCAGGTGCAGTTACTAGAGTAGATATGGACGGTGAATCTGCTCCTATGTTTGACAGATATGTAATCCTGAATCGTCCGTTTGTGTTTGCAATAATCGATAACTCTACAAGCCTGCCGATTTTTATGGGTACATTGTTAGAGGTGTAGATAACACTATTGAAAATTAGCAACTAGCTTAAATATTTTTATAAAAGTGCGGACAACAAATTGTTATCCGCACTTTTATAAAAAAGTTTTGACTTTTTGTAAATTGTGTGTTATTCTACTGGCAATAAGTGCCTTTGCTTTAGGAAAGTTATAGCAAAAAATGAAAGACTTTGATGCAAAAATGAAATTAGATTGTTTTCAGAAATTTTTGTACGAGGAAAATTCGGATAATAAAAGAGATGAAAAAACATAAAAAACATAAATTCAAAAAACCGCAAACACAAACGGGAAATATAAATAATAACGATTTAGAGGTTAGTGAAGTATCATTAGAGCCTAATTTTAGCGGGCAAAATAATGCTTCTAGTATGCCTGCCTTTGCTAAACGGGGCTTTGAACAAGCAGGAATAACCGCTCCTACACAAACAGCAAATCCTCAAAATCAAATTATTCAATCTGAAAATCCTTCTCCGTTTGATATAGAGGATGCCGATTACTCTAGCGACTACGACTACGAAGAGGAAGACTTTAGTAGTTTTACTGATTTTAGTGAAGTGGATGAGGATATTGAAGCACTTAATCAATTAGAAAATTTAGAGGACGACGAGTTAAATTCTAGTGGAGATATTATTTCTACGGCTAAAGTAGTTGTAAATAAGCCCCGTGAAGTTAGTGGAAAAATTGTTAAGGTTTTGGCGGTAAAATTTAGTAAAAATCCTAAGACATACTATTTTGCTCCGATGGGTGTAGAATTTAATAAGGGTGATGGTGTTGTGGTAGAGACCGAAAGAGGAGTGGAGTACGCTATTGTTCAAAAAAGACCTTTTGATATAGATGAGGCATTGCTACCTAAAGCATTAAAGTCAGTTATAAGAAAAGCTGACACTGCCGATTTAGAAAAGCTGAATAGCTTTAATGTAGCGTATCCAAACATTAAAATTGAGGCTAATAAGTTAGCTAAGGATAATGGGCTAGATATGAATATCGTAGATGCCGAGTATACTTTAGATGCTCAAAAGCTGGTGCTTTACTTTAATGCTGACGGGCGTGTTGATTTTAGAGAACTTATTAAAAAACTGGCTGGTCATTTTAAGGCAAGGATAGAGCTTAAACAAATTGGTCCAAGAGATGAAGTTAGGCAAAAGGGCGGTTTAGGTATGTGTGGTAGGGTTTGTTGTTGCAATAGTGTTATGCCGGATTATTGTTCGGTTAGTGTTAGAATGGCAAAAAATCAAGGGATTAGCTTAAATCCGCAAAAAATTAGCGGTCTATGCGGGCGATTGATGTGTTGTTTGAGTTATGAGAATGCTCATTACGCAGAGCTTAACAAGCATCTTCCTAAAATGGGTGCTAAAATAAAAACTAAAGACGGTAAGGAAGGCACGGTTGTAAAGCTGATGCATCTAAAGGAAAAGGTTAGGCTTAAAATTATAGAAAAAGACAGCTTTGTTTTTAGTGACTATATAGCAGGCGAATTGGTATTTAAGAGTAGAGCAGAAAGAGAAGCCGATGGGGAAATTGTAAAGCCAAGTATTAAGCCGAATGATAAAAAGGGGAAAAGGAAAAATAATAAGTAGAGTAATGAACTTAAAATTGATTTATTGTTTAAAAATGTCGGATTTTTAAACAATAAATCAATTTTAAGTATTAAGTTTTCATTAGAAAAACTAAGGAGAAATAACAAAGAAAAATGTACGCATACGACGAAAATAATCAACTTATAGACGAAGATTACGAGAATAAAACCGAGATTTACGAGAGCGAAGGCTACTCTGTGGTGGACGCAGAGGAAGTACATATCGATCGTACAGAACTAAAAGAAACTGTTAAAGAAAAAGAAAAAAAAGAAGAAAACTACGATGACGGCGAAACAGTAGAAGCGTCGGTTATTCCAGAAGACGAGCAAACTGTTTTAATAGATAAGCCAAAAGTTAGCGGATTATCGGTTGGCGATAGTCTAACGCTAAAAATAGAATCCGAAAAAAGCATACTTGTGCAAAACGGTGACAAAAAAGTAGGGGAGCTAAAACCTGCCTACTGCCAAAAACTATTCGCCACAAGAAAGGGTCAATATATGTTAGCCTCTTTCCATGCCAGTACTCCACTTGTTATGGTAAAACTAAAATTTTTTGCTAGACCTGGCAAAAATAGAATTAAGATAGAGAGCCAGTAACAACTTTAACTAGATACTAATTTGAACATATTAAAAACATCCACTATAAATGGATGTTTTTTTAAAATATAATTGCAATATCGATAAATTACAGTTTTTAATTTAGTTTTTTATAAAATAGCATTTGACAGCTTTTTTATCAGATGGTATATTTATATTGTTATATGCACACAAATAACAAGTGAGCAAAAAATAAAAGTTAAAAAATCTTTAAGGAGAAAAAAATAACAAAAAAATGAAAAAAACAAAAATTACACTATTGGCTAGTATCTTTATTGCTATTATGATGATGGCAACAATTATACTAGCGGCATGTCCGCCACCTAGCACTGAATCATCAGAAAGACCAGGTGATTCACCAGGTAATATTGCGGTAACAGCGGTAACAATTGCACCAGCGACCCCTGTTAGTTTAGCAATGGGTACAACAACACAGCTAACTGCTACAGTTGCACCTAATAATGCGACAAACAGAGATGTAACTTGGGTTTCTAGCAATACCGCTGCAGCTACAGTAAACGCAGAAGGTGTTGTAACAGCTGTGGCTGTAGGGACAACTAATATAACAGCATCTGCTGGTGGTATTACCAGTCAAGCGGTAGTTGTTACAGTTACTCCGGTTATAGAAAGTATTACACTTTCGCCAAATCCTCTTAATATAGTTGTAGGACAAACTCCTAATAACGAAAGGATTTTATCGGCAACTTCTATGCCCGAAGCCGCAGCTAATCCAACAGCCGGTCAACTAACCTTTACGGTATATCCAGAAGGTTTTGTTACGGTTACACCAGCATCCGGTTTAGTAACTGCGACTACTGCAGGTACAGGCACAATTACAGCAACACTTACTTCTAATCCAGAGATTTCGGCTACAGTTACAGTAAATGTAACTACTCCGCCAGTTACAGCTGTTGCAGTATCTTCGCCTGACGATCTTGTGTTTATGGCAGAAGATATCGAATCGGGAGAAAATAACACAGCTAGAGTTATAGCAACAGTAACTCCTTCGCAAGCAGCAACTACAATAAATTGGACTTCTAACTCACCTTCAGTTACAGTAACACCTGTTGAGCGTCCAAGTGAGGCAGGTGCCAATACTCATCATGCTCTTGTAACGGCTGTTAACTCAGACTTTAGCACAGCTATAATCACAGCTACTTCGGCAGAATATACACAGCACTTTGGAACAATTGAGATAGCTGCTATGGATCGTCAGTGGGTAAGAATTTCTTCTATTGAGGAATTTTTGGGCATTAACGATTTAATACAAAGTCCTGATAACCGTTATAGCTTCTATTTGTCTAGAAATTTAGATTTTAGTGCTGTTCCGCCTATACAACGCCTAGGTACACCTATGAACACAGGTCGTTGGGCAAGTGCTACATCTGTAGGCACACTTAGAGGTATTTTCGATGGTAGAGGACACACCATAACAAACCTTCGCTATTTAGGTGGTTGGTATGGTGGTTTATTCAATCGTGTGTACGGTGGAACTATCAGAAATGTAACTTTTGATAATCTTCAATCTATACAGTTAACAGGAGCACCTGAAGGTCAGGGTGGTTTGCTGATAGGTCATGGAAGATTTACAGTAGAAAATGTATTTTTATCTGGAAGTATCGATAGAGAGCCAGCTGCTTGGTATAGATCAAACGGAATGATAGCGGGATATACGCAGGCGGGTTCAGTAGTAAGAAATGTTATTATAGAACCAAGAGATTCTAGAAACACTCTTGGTATAACTCTACTTAATTTTAATGCCGAGTTTGATAATGTATTTTTACAAACAGATAGATTTACTCCGCCGGCTGCGGGCTACTTTACGCCAGCACAGGGAGGAAGTCGATATACAGGAAGAACATATACTAGTGCTTATCTTGGTGGTGCAACAGCAGCACCTGCTGTGTACGGAGAAGATACTATAAATCTATTTACCACAGCAGATTTAGTGGCTGGTACTGTTCCGTTTAATAGACTACCTGCAGCTAACTGGACTCTTAACCCAGGAGCTCTTCCTAGCTTTGTAACTTTCCCGCCTCCACAGGTTAGAATAACAGCTCCTCAAAGCGGATTCTTAGCGGTTCATCCTCTAAGAGCTCCTGCCGGTCAACCGTTAGATTTTAGAATTGTGGTAAATACTGATCACTTCTCAGGCACTCCTAGCGTTCAATATAGCGTAGTGGGCGGTGTAACAAATCAAGCATTAACTCATACTAACTATACTGTTACAGACAATTTAAGAACCTATAACTTTAGAATTCCGGGAGCTAATGTGTTAGCAGACGGTGCGGCTATAGATATTACACAAATTACAGGTATAGTAGAAAATCTTTCTATCAGCGGAGAAGCAGATGGGTTAGAAATAAGAGATTCTGTTGCAGAAGCAGGACCAAGAACAGCTTTAGGTAACTTAGCACTTCGTCCGGCTCCAGGTGCGGCTGCTACCTTTGTAGCTAGGGTGTTACCAAGATATACAGGTATACCTGTACTAACTATAAATAATGGAGGCGGTACTACTCAAGACTTTACAGGTGTAGTTGTAGCTGGATATCCGGATTACTTTACATTTACTCTTCCACATACATTCCTCCCTGCTGTTGGTGCTATGATAATCGAAAATGTTGCTGGATTAAGTGTTAGGCCGTCTCAAGCTATAGCAACAGCGGCTGAGTTTAATGCAATAGCGGATGACCCAATAGCACTTCAGCGAGATTGGCACCTAACTGCTAACATAGACTTTGCTGGAGCTGCTCTTATACCGTTTGGCGGTGAGGGTGGAACACTAGGAGCTGCGGCAAATCAGTTTACAGGTATTTTTGATGGTAGAGGTTTTATGCTTAGTAACTTTACCATTGAAGCGGATTTCCACAACGGTATTTTCCGCAACCTTAGTGGTGCTATAGTTCGCAATTTAGGTATCTATAACGGCACCATGGATCAATATTATCAAGGTCAATCGGGTTTAATAGCTGGACGCGTTATGGATAACACTCTTATAGAAAATATTCGCATAGTAAATTCTTCTGTAACTGGCGGTGCTGCAGGTTTTGCTTATACTAATGCTGCTTTAGCAGGTCTTGTAACATCTGGGTCGCAAATAAGAAATGTCATTATAGATGTAGAAGGCGAAGAGGCTTTTGCGGCATTTGTTTTAGCAAACGAAGCAGCTGCTGGTGAACATTCTAACATATTTATAATGGATAGAACTACACCTGCTCCGTATATCGTTCATACAGGTACAGCTCCTACGATTTTCTGGCTAAGAGCAAATGGAGATGTAAGAGCAAGTGAAGGTGTTTACAACCGTGAAGCTTATACTAATTTGCCTTCTTGGGCATGGACAGTTGGTGCTAGCGGAATTCCAACCCTAATTACAAATCCAACTATGCCAACATAATTTAGGCATAAATTAAATAGTCAATAAAAAAATGTACAGTACACAAAAGTATACTGTACATTTTTTTATTGACTAACTCTTTTTAATGTCTTATACTGTATTTGTGGCACATACTGCACTTTATAGAAAATATCGTCCTGTTAGCTTTGAGGGCTGTAAGGGTCAAGAAGCAATTAAAATAACTCTACAGAATCAAATTATTGCTGACAGAGTTGGTCATGCTTATTTATTTACGGGAAGTCGTGGTACAGGTAAAACTACCTTTGCTAGGATTTTTGCTAAAGCAATAAATTGTATCGATAATAAAGGTGGAAATGCGTGTAATAAATGTCCTCCATGTATAGCTTTAGACGAGCCCACTAATCTTGATATTTTAGAAATAGACGCTGCAAGCAATAATAAGGTAGACGAAATTAGGGAAATAAGAGAGCGAGTAAAATATCTGCCTACAGCGGGACGGTTTAAGGTTTATATTATAGACGAGGTTCATATGCTTACCGAGAGTGCTTTTAATGCTTTATTAAAAACGCTGGAAGAACCACCCAATCATGTTGTTTTTATACTTGCTACTACCGAGGTTCATAAATTGCCGGCTACAATTTTAAGTCGATGTATGCGATTTGATTTTAAGTTAGTGTCAGTTAGAGAACTTATAGAACTCTTAGGCGAGGTGCTAAAAAATGAGGGTGTTAATGCTGAGCTTGGTGCTCTTGGAGCAATAGCAAGAGCAGGTGCAGGCAGCTTTAGAGATGCACTATCCATTTTGGATATGTGCCTTCATTACACAAAAGGCAAACTAACTCACGATACTGTACTAAAAATTTTGGGTGCACCCGAAACGGAAGCGATAGTAAAAGTAGTCGAAGCGATAGCAGATAGAGATGTAGCAAGTAGTATTAGGGCGGTTAATTCTCTTATTAGCGGCGGCAAAACAGTTCCGCTTGTTGCTAAAGAGGTGGCTAGTTTTAGTAGAGATTGTCTAGCTATAAAATCAGGTTTAGAAGCTTTGGTGTTAGCCAGTGGCGACGATATAGACTTAATGCGAGAGTTAGCTGAAAAGCTATCGGTAGAGTTACTTATTTATTTAGTGGATGAGTTTAGTAGGATTGATTTAGATTTAAAATACTCGATAAATCCTAGAATTTTGCTGGAAGCGGTTGTGTTAAAGGCCGCAATGCTGTCTGATGAAAAAAGTATGCTTGCACTTTTGGCAAGAGTGGAAAGTCTAGAAGGATTGGTTAGTGGAGGTAATGCTGTTGTTGCAGGGGCGGGCATTAATCGCCCGAATAATACAGATGCTGATTTACCAGTCGCAACTCAAGCTGATGACCAAAAAATAACACTTCCGGTACAAAAGATAGGAACAATTGCAAAGCAAGCAATAGCCGAGGATGCTAAAAGCATTTGGGGCAGACTAGTAACAAATGCCCGCAAAAAAAATAATATGCAACTATATGCTATGCTAAGCGAACATTCAAAATTTTCGCTTAGTGGTAGAGAGTTGATAATCTTAACTGATAGCGACAATTATCTAAAATTCGCAGACGAAAAAACAATTACTTCAATAAAAGAAATATTAACAGAAATCGGAGCGCCAATAACAACAATAAGGATAGATAAACAGCAAGGCACTCTAGATATAGATGCCGACATAGCAAAACTAGAAAAATCAACAGGAATAAAAGCTAAGGTAGTTAGAAAATAAGTACAACGCACAGTGCTCAACTCGCAACGCTCAACGAATGATTTATTTGCTAAATAAAAACAACTATTGTGCGATATGCGTTTAACATTGAACATTTATAAAAAGGAGAATAAAAATGAAATTTGGTGGAATGAATATGCAAGCCTTGATGCGTGAAGCACAAAAGGCACAAGCACAATTAGCAAAAGCTCAAGAGGAGCTAGAAAATGCTGAGGTAGAAGGCATAAGCGGTGGCAATTTAGTTGCTATAAAGCTAAACGGCAAAAAGAAAATGCTATCAGTTAGTTTAAAACCTCAAGCAGTAGACCCAGATGATATTGAAATGCTAGAGGATTTAATTTTAGCTGCTTATAACGATGCTTTAGAAAAAGTTGAAGAATTAGAAGCTAAGCATATGCCAAATATGGGCGGATTAGGCGGAATGTTTTAGTACAACGCTCAATTGAACAATGCCAATGTACAATTATTGATTTATATTAAATAAGTTTTTCATTGTGCGTTGAGCGTTGCCATATTGAACATTGAAAAATGCAGTTAGAGATAATCTCAAAGTTAATAAACCGCTTTCAAAAGCTACCTGGTGTGGGATATAAAACAGCCCAACGCTATGCCTATGCTATCGTAGATATGGATGAGAGTAGCGTAGAGGATTTTTGTAATACCTTGCTAACAGCTAAAGCCACTGTGCAATATTGCGATTGTTGCGGTAATTTTTCGGATAAATCAACTTGCAGTATTTGTATTAAGCGAAACAGCACTACTATTGTTGTTGTAGCCTACCCTAAAGATGTACTAGCTTTAGAAAAGGTAGGCACAGGGCATTTATACCATGTCCTTCATGGCACACTTAGTCCGCTAGAGGGTCGAGGTGTTAATGATATTCGCATTAAGGAATTGCTAGCACGGGTAGACAAAGCAGAAGAGGTAATAATAGCAACAAATCCAGATGTAGAGGGTGAAGCAACGGCAATGTATATAGCAAAATTGCTAAAGCCGTTTAATGTAAAAGTAACAAGACTAGCACAAGGAATTTCTATGGGTAGCGATATAGAATATGCCGACGAGATAACTTTGGCTAGAGCGATAGAAGGAAGAATAGAAATATAATGTACAACGAAAAAGTAATGGAAATATTTAAAAGCCCAAAAAATGTGGGCGAGATGGAAAATCCGAGCGCTGTAGGCAGTGTAGGTAACGCTAGCTGTGGCGATATAATGAAAATCTTTTTGCGTATCGAAAACAATATTATTGTAGATGCGTCATTTTTAACATTTGGCTGTGCGGCAGCGATAGTAACAAGCTCTACTGCCACAGAAATGATAAAGGGTCTTAGTATAGAAGATGCATTAAAAATTACAAACAAACAAGTAATAGACGCTTTAGAAGGTTTGCCCGCACAAAAAATTCATTGCTCGGTTCTTGCCGAAGAAGCAATAAAATCAGCTATAGACGATTATAAAAGTAAGCTGTAGAAAGTCATACTATATATATGAGTTTTTTTAAGCCGTGTTGTTCTTTATCAACACGGCTTAAAATTTTTTTATTTATTCCTAAACTTCACTAGCGGAGCGTATATGAGCATTGCCGTAACAATTTTGATTGCTTCGACGGGTAGAAATGGGACTACTACAGCCGTTAAGGCAAATGAATACGAAACGGGGGTAGGGTTTGTGTAAAAGAATGGTCTAAATACAAGCCAAAACCATATTGAACCTCCTGCTAGGTGTATGATTGTAAATACTATAAAAACTACTAAAAGTAATGAGTATTTTATTATAATGCGAGTGGTTGTGATTTTATTGCGATTAGTTTTAAACTCCTTTAGTAACTTGTCATGAGGCATTGCTTTTTCTAATAAATGTATCATAAAAGCCATAAAAATCATTCCTGGAATAAAAGCAATTAAAAATCCCATAGTTGGTCCGATTATTGCCCCATACAAGTTGTTAAAATTTGCAAATATAGGAATAAACATAGCTCCCATAGCAACAAATATAAGTAAAATAAGCACAGCAAAAAGGGGCTTAAAAGAAATAGCGATTAGCATAAGTGCTAGTGTTTGTAGGTTAATTGGCACTCCAGCAGGCATTGCAATTTGCGTTTGAGTTGCTACTATAAGCAATGCCACAAATACTCCCATACGAGCAAGCAGTTTAGTTGGGATTTTTTTATTTTTTAGATTTTCAATCGGTAGGGGAGTTTGTGATTCGATTGAATTATTGTTTTCGATTTCGTTTTGTATGATTAGGTTTTCAGTTGTCATTTTTATTTTTCCTTTTTACGATTGTTTTTTTGTTGTCAAGTAATTTATCTTTTTTACTTGACAGTGTGAATAAAGATTTTTTTAATAAATGTGGACGACAAAATGTTGCCCCTATAATAGTTGAAATATTTTTGACAGTTTAGATATAAAGCAATAATTATGCACTATACACTATGAACTAAGCACTAAACCCTTATACTAACTTCTGCTGCTGATATACTCCGCATCTTTCCCGTACTATCTTCTATTACTAATGCTCCGTTATCATCTATATCTCTAGCAATTGCCAAATACTCGTCGTTGCCTTCAAAAACGGTAATCGGCTTATTAAAAATAAAAACCCGTTTTTTGTACTCGGTTAAAATTTCCTTTTCGCTTTGCTCTAACTCCTTAATCGCACTCTCTAAATTATTTAGTAAACTTGCTACTAATTTATTTCTAAACTTGCCATTACCCACAATCTCCTCAATCGAAATCGCATGGTCGCAAAGGGTAACATCTACAGGACGCATATTTATTCCTATCCCTAACACAACACTCTTAAGCTCTAGTAATTCAGCACTAAAGCTAGCGTCAGTTGATATACCACATAGTTTTTTACCGCCGTAAAAAATATCATTGACCCACTTTATATCGGCATTAAATCCGCAAACCTGTCTAAGAGCTTCGCAAGCAGCAACAGCAGTAGCGATGGTTAAAAAATGTAATCGTAGGGGAGAGATATTAGGCTTTAGACTTACACTCATATATAACCCGCCTTTACCGGAATGAAAACTTCGCCCTTTTCGCCCCATACCGTTAGTTTGCTCGCTAGCCACCACAACAGTGCCGTGCGTCTCTTTATTTGACCTGCGAATATGTACATTTGTGCTATCGACACTTTTTAGCACCTCTAGCGTATCTCTTCCCAGCGTTTTAGTATGTAAATTAAGCTTTATAACCTCGCTAGCCAGCACATCGCCGTCATCAATAAATTCGTAGCCAACTCTCGGGTGTGATACAATATTAAAACCCTCTTGCTTTAACTCGCTTACCGCACACGAAATCGCTTGGCGAGAAACACCAAATTCATTCTCTAACTGCCCTCCTGTAAGCGAGGAACAACCAAGAAATCTCGACAATATTTTACTTTTTAAGACCGCCATTTTTTTAGTATATCAATGTAAAAGCATACTGTCAACTAAAAAATAAAAGTTATTTGACAGTAAAAGAGATGAAGTTTTATATTTTGTTTTTATATTGACTAAAAGCCTATATATATGATAAATTTAATTTGAGGATTACTCAAATGAGCAATATACGATTATTTAATGATAAACAAATCCGCACCCATTGGGATAGCGAGAAGGAAGAGTGGTATTTTTCTGTAGTGGATATTTGTGGAGTTTTAAGCGAAAGCAGCGACCCACGCAACTATTGGAAGGTTTTGAAAAATAGACTTAAAGCTGAAGGAAGCCAGTTGGTTACAATTTGTAACCAACTGAAAATGCAGTCATCCGACGGCAAATTTTATAATACTGATGTGTTAGACACTGCGGGTATACTCCGCTTGGTGCAATCCATTCCATCGCCTAATGCCGAGCCGTTTAAGATTTGGCTGGCTCAAGTAGGCAGCGAACGCATAGACGAAATTTACGACCCCGAAATTGCTATCCACCGTGCTTTAGAATTTTATCGCAAAAAAGGCTATACTGAGGGTTGGATAAATCAACGCTTAAAAACTATCGAAATGCGTAAAGAATTAACTGACGAATGGAAGGATAAAGGTGCAACTACAGGTAAGGATTACGCTATTTTAACCGACGAAATGATTTCCGCTTGGTCGGGTATGAGTACAAGAGAGTATAAAGCACATAAGGATTTAACAAAAGAAAACCTCAGAGATAATATGACAAATATAGAACTTGTCCTTAATATGCTTGCAGAGGTTACAACTACAGCGATTTCTAAAACGGAAAATCCTCAAAATATGACCGAAAATGTTAGTATCGCCCGTCGTGGCGGTTCGGTTGCAAAGTCAGCAAAAGACAGTTTCGAAAAAGAAACAGGTCAAAGCGTAATCTCTAAAGTAAACGCAAGAAATAAAGAAATGCTAGAAATTGAGAATAGGGAGAATAAATAATGAAAATATTATCTAAAGAAGCAATAGATGTTTTATTTGAGAATGTAAACAACAATCATTTTAATATTCAGGAGGGGCAATATGTTGAATTTAAATTAAACTTTCATATTTCAAATAAGTTTGAGATATTTAGGATTTTTGCTGGTATGTCTAATCATAGAGGAGGATATGTTGTTTTTGGCGTAGAACCTACAAATAAAAAATTGATAGGTTTAGAAGATAAGGCTGTAGCTATGTATTCTCACATAGATGACGAGGGATTTAGAGGTGGAATTAAGTCTTGTTTTGAGCCATATATCAATTATGAATATAATCTTTACGAATTTGAATGTAAAAAATTCATTATATTTCAGGTTATAGAAAGCGTCAATAAACCAATAGTTTGTCGTGCAAATGGTGGAAGTGAAATAAAAGAGGGTGACATTTTTTATAAATATAGCGATAGTGTTAAGAAAGTTGCATATAGCGAGTTATCAGGAATTTTGGAAGAAAAGCGTTTAAGAGAACAGCAAAAGTGGATGGATTTTTTTGCTAAAATCTCAAAAGTTGGTTTAGATAACCTTGTGCTTTTAGATGGTAAAAGTGGAAATATTATTGCTCCATCAAATAATTCAATAGTTTTAGATTCAACATTTGTTGAAAAGCTAAATTATATTAAAGAAGGCGAGTTTAATGAAAAAACGGGTACTCCAACAATAAAACTAATAGCCACCTTAGATTCTGATAATGGTACTTCAGCAAGTAACTTATCTCAACGTAAAGAGGCGATTTTAGTAAAAGATATTTTTTGTGATATGCTTTTGGGAAAAGTAGATATAGAGCCTTTAGAATATATAAAACAATCTTGTGATTTATCTGGAAAATTTCCTATTTTTTATTACATAGAGTTAAGCGGGAAAACAAAAAAAGAAATAATTTCGATAATAAATTTGGTTGAAACTACAAAAAAAGGTTATAAAGATAAAATAATAAAACGGATAAATGGATATGACAGAGTTAAATCTATTGCAATTGATCCTGAAGGAAGGCTTGATCCAATCACAGATGCAATGAAGCAGAATAGAAAATTGAAAAAAGCATTTTTTGATAAAGGAGTTGACGCATATGTGTTACAAACAAAAAAGGATTTAGATGATTTTAATAAAGTAATAAAGATGTTGACCAAAGTTGAGTTATTGCCATTGAAGTCAAATATATTTAACAAATTATATAATTACATTCAAGCAAATTGCTATGGAGATGATATTGTTTCTGCTATACCAAATAAGATTAAAGAAGTAATATGGTATATGGATGAAAAAATATACACATAAATTTCTCATCAGTCTCAGTTTTAATTTCTCATTAAAATTCATTTCATAAATCAGTTGCAATCGGCAACAAAACTAGTTATACTGTACTCATATAAAAAATCTTTCCAAAAATATAAACATAAAAATAGGAGTAAACAAAAATAAAATTATGGCAAAAATAACAAAAGTAGGTATTAACGGATTTGGACGCATCGGGCGTTTAGTATTACGCTCTAGCATAGAGCGTAAGGACATTGAGGTTGTAGCAATAAACGACCCGTTTTTAGATGCAGAGTACGCAGCGTATATGCTAAAGTACGATACAATACACGGCAGATTTAATGGTACGGTAGAAGTTAAAGATGGCACACTTATGGTAAATGGTAAAAAAGTTGCATTCTTTACCGAAAAAGACCCAGCTAACATTGCTTGGAGTAGTGTAGGTGCCGAGTATATCGCAGACGCTACGGGTGTGTTCCATTCTAAAGATAAAGCTCAAGCTCATATTGATGCAGGTGCTAAAAAGGTTGTTTATACAGGTCCGTCTAAAGACGATACCCCGATGTTTGTTATGGGTGTAAATCATAACACATATAAAAAAGAGATGAACTTTGTTTCTAACGCATCTTGTACAACAAATTGTTTAGCACCGCTTGCTAAAGTTATCAACGATAAATACGGTATCGTAGAAGGGCTTATGACAACCGTTCACGCTACTACGGCTACTCAGCTTACAGTTGACGGCTCATCTAGAAAAGACTGGAGAGGCGGTCGTGCGGCAGCGGGCAACATTATTCCGTCTTCAACTGGTGCAGCTAAAGCTGTTGGTGTTGTTATTCCGGAGCTTAACGGCAAACTAACAGGTATGGCGTTTAGAGTACCCACTCTTAATGTTTCGGTTGTAGACCTTACTGTTAAATTAGCAAAAGAAACAAACTACGAAGATATTAAAGCCACTATTAAAGCTGCGGCAGAAGGCGAACTAAAAGGCATTTTAGCTTATACAGAAGAAGATGTTGTTTCATCTGATTTTATCGGCGAAGCTTGTACAAGCGTTTTTGACGCTAAAGCAGGAATTATGCTTGGTAAAACCTTTGTTAAACTTATTTCTTGGTACGATAACGAGTGGGGCTATTCTTGCAAAGTTCTAGACCTTATTGCTCATATGGCAAAAGTTGACGGTTAAAAATAAGTCGAAAGTAAAAAATAAAAAGTAAGAAGTGAAAATATAGAAGTATTACTTTTTTATATGGGCGACCGATCGTTACCTTATTACAAAAAAATCTCCAATAGCATTTGCTTTCGGAGATTTTTTTGTAAGGTGCGGTTGGGTAGGTTGTCGCATTTACAATTTTAGTACATATAAAAAGTATCCAAACTGTAGGGGCAGACACCTTTCGGTTATCCGACTTTTAAATAAAACATCATTTAATTGTAAAGCTTGCTTTATTCACCACCACAGCCGCAACCGCAACCGCCTTCATGTTCGTGATGCTCGATTTCGGTGCGTGAGGTGCGAACTCCGCCATCATGGAAGCAGGTTTCGCTTGCCCAACCATCACAATCGTGTCTACCATCTCCGCCGTCTCTTAGCTCTTGTCTGCCACCATGACCACCGCCATGACCGCCTCTGTCACAGTCGTTGCATGGGATTGGTCTGGGTCTTGGTCTACATTCGCAACGGCATACACGCCTGCAACATCCATCCTGCCTACATCCACAGTTTCTACGGCGATTATCGCATCCACAACCGCCTCTACTGCCACAGCAACGGCACGCAATAAAAGCAAGTCCTAATAATCCTATCATTTGTTAGTTTCTCCTTTGTGTTTAAGAGATTTTTTAAAAAATCCCTCATAAATATAGTATGCAAATTGATAAGGCTGTGTTACAATATTGATATGAAACTTGGGTATCATGCTAGTATAGCAAAAGGCTATTTATCGGCAGTAAAGGAAGCTGTGAGTATTGGAGCAAACACTTTTCAATTTTTTTCTAGAAATCCCAGAGGCGGTTCGGCTAGGGAGTTAGATTTAGAGGATATTGCTTTATATAAAGAATTTGCTAGTAAACACAATATAGAAACAATTTTGGCTCACGCTCCGTATACGCTGAATGCTGGTAGTGCAACTCGTGCAACTCGGGAGTTTGCTAAGCAATGTTTAGAACAAGACTTAAAAACGCTGGCAAGTTTTGGTGGCGGGGTGCAGTATGTTTTTCATCCTGGTAGCCATACTACTCTAACTAAAGAGGAGAGCATAACTTTTGTTATTGATATTCTAAATAGTGTGTTGACGAATGATACATCTGTGCCTGTTTTACTAGAAGGTATGAGCGGTAAGGGGAGTGAATTGTGTGGAATATTTGATGAATTAACTACAATAATTAGCGGAGTTGAATTAAGCGATAAAGTGGGAGTATGCTTGGATAGTTGCCATCTGTACAGTGCTGGTTACGATATTGTTAATAATTTAGACGGAGTGTTAGAGGATTTTGATAAAATTGTAGGGTTAGATAAACTAAAAGCATTTCATCTAAACGACAGTATGACTGCTTTTGCTTCTAAAAAAGATCGCCACGCTAAAATCGGCGAGGGCACAATAGGGCTAGATGCTATAATACGAATAATCACTCACAAAAAACTAAAACATTTGCCGTTTTATTTAGAAACCCCGAATGAGATAGACGGGTACCAAAGAGAGATAGAAATTTTAAAAAGTGTGTGCGACAGAGTGTCGCCTCTACAGTAAAGATTATTAAGTTGTAGTGGAGTATTATTGATAAATACCATCTAAAAGCCTAGCTTACCGGATTGCTTCGCTTCCTAAAAATAGTAAAAAAATCAAAGAAACGCTCGCAAAGACGAAAATACAACCAATCTATTCCGTCTTTTTAGAGATTATAAAATAAAACGCAAACTAAAAAATGCCCATAAAAATAGTTGCAAAAGTGACAGAAATCTAGTATACTATAGTTGTTATGAAAAATTCACATAACCATATGATATACTTAAAAGAGAGTCTAGTCAAGCAAGCAAGCAAGCAAGCAAGCAAG
>WRAP01000019.1 GCA_009780135.1 Bacillota bacterium | reverse complement strand
TTGTATATTATTACTGCCGGCAAACGAATTAGACATAATTTGCATAACCGAATTTGCTCGGTTTATATCAATAGTTCTTAAATTAGGGTTATTGGCAAAAGCGTTAGCCTCGATACGCTCTAGCGAAGAAGGCAAAATTACAGAAGCTAAATTAACATTATTAGCAAATGCCGACATTCCTATTGTTCTTAAATAATTGGGTAAAACCACACTGCCTATTTGCCTGCAAATTCCACTTACAGCCACAATAGGTAGCTGTGAGGAGGAAAATGGAGGAGCTATTCTATCGGGAATTACTAAGTGAGTATTTAACGGGAACACAGAGTTATAACCGGCAAGACCACTTATCATTATTTCATCACTGGAAACAGGCCTTAAATGCATTGTAACAGCAGCAATCGCCCTATGAGTATTAAGGCGGCCGTTACTTCTAGAAATACCATATAAGGCAGGAATAAAATCAACATTATCTATAATAGCTTGTATAATTTGAGCAATAGTAATAGACGGATTGATCAAACGCATAATGGCGGCAGTACCGGCAACCATTGGTGCAGCTAAAGATGTACCGGAATAATTGCGATAAGTATAACCATAATCTCTTCTAGTAGTGGTCCTTATACCTGTACCGGGTGCAAATATATCTACTCTATAGCCAAAATTAGAACCTGCTTCGCGCCATCCATAATCCCAAGGCCTAGCTCTTCGCTCTCCGTAGCTTTCTACTAATGATGTAGCACCTACTGTTATCATACGGTGATTAAAGTTAGTCATATGGGCAGGATTACGAATATAAGTATTACTATGATGGTTATTAGCCGAGGTTACTATTGCCCGTCAAAATTAGCTATAGCATTCCACAATCTGTCTCTAGCAGTTATAAATCCTGCAAGATTACCATAAAACTGTCTATAGGTTATATAACCACTAATATTTAATATAGGTATTCTGCCTGTAGCAAATCGTATAGATTGTATTATGCAGCCTTCTAACGATACCAATCTAATACCGGGATGCATACTTGCTAAAACTCCCGCAACTTGAGTTCCATGACCAGTAGCATGAGGCTCTAATAATGGTTGTCCTGTATTATAGTCAGTATTATTAAATTCGAAAATTCTATGTAGTGTTGTGTTTATGTCATTTGTTCGGTGTATTTGATTAGTAAGCGATGGATGATCACTCATTATCCCCGTATCAACAACACCTACTAAAATCGTATCAGTATAAGCTTGCGTCATACTTAGTGCTTGCTCTAAGCCTATAGTATCTACCCACTGCGAGCCAAAAGAACCTACTCCCCCAGAAGCAGGCTCGATAGAGTTACTAATTCCGCTAGTGTTAAAACCAAAGGTTGAGTTTGCATGATTATTTTGTGATAAATTATCTATAAATTTTTCGTTTGAAACAAAATGTCCTGCTACTATTTGTAGCATACTTATGTTGATTACCACTAGCAATAATATAATTAAAACCATTGATATTAGTACTTTTTGCTTTTTATTTGCTTTTGTATTTTTCATAATTTTATTTTTCCTTTTGTATTTTTATATTACTTTATAGTTTTACCTCCAAAAGCTGGGCCATTGACGGTGAATACTCCAAAATCTATAAGTTTCAACCTTTACATTTGTTACATTTACTACATATGATCTGCAAACCTCTATTGCTAAATGAGCTTGAACCAAAGGTGGAACAATAGAAAATCCTCCTATTAAATATTGTGAAACATTTACCTTTATTGTAGAATCATATATTTTTACCGCATCAAGAAAGCTATAGGTAAATCTTGCTATCCAATTATATAAAATAAGTATATTTTTTTCAAAAAAAGCTTCATCATATAGTTGTAGTAAGTATTTATAAGTGTTACTTTTTGACTCTGAAAGCTCTGCTAATTCATCCATCAACCAAAAATTATCCTCTCTTAAAACTTGACTAAGCTCTTCTGTTGACGAAATCATAAAAACATTATAGATGTTCGGAAAAAACCGATAGCTATCACTGTATTCATCATCCCTCGCTACACCATATTCAGTAGGGCGTGTTGTTTCGTATACAGCATAATCAAAAAAACCAACATGAACAGACCTAGGAGGCGAATAATTAGGATTGTTTGTAAAACTACCCCATTCAGATGTTGCCGCCCTTAATGCAAACGGCATTTCTACCCAAGGCAGGGTTGCCACATTATCTATGTTATAGATTGCCATTCTAAGAGTCTCTCTAACATCCGCTTTACTTAAAGCCGCCCGTATATTTGCGACACCTGTTGCAATATAATTCTGTATAGCAAGCCAATTCTCGCTAGAATATTTACTTTCGCCTCTGCGTACAGTTTCGGGATATACTTGCAATTGTGCTACAGCTGTTCTTTGATAGCCTTTCAAGGTTGGCCACCAATATCTAATTGCTTCCTTTGCTTCGTTAAAACTACTTATTACTTGTTGTTTTCTTATAGCTAGCCCTATTTGTCGAATACCATTCTGCAATCTCCATAGTGGCGGAGACACTAGCACAAGAGTTTCCTCCTCTTGCAATGCTGCCACATAATTTTCTAACGCTGTTATCGCTAATGCTTTATAATCTTCTAGCGTTATATTCTCAATAATATCTTTTGTCTCTCGGCTAGCCGAACGCACAGCTGTTCTATTGTAAGCGGCATTTATTGCATCAATACCATTATCAATATGATATTGCACAAAAGGCCAAGCAAATTCACTTAGATTTAGCTTAGCTTCTTCGGAAAACTCTTGTAGTTGCTGTATCACATTAACCTTATATTCCGCCAAATCATATCTGCTTCTGCACCCTGCAAGTGCCACAAAGGAGAACAGCATAACAACTGCCATTCCAAGTATCATAATTTTTTTAATCATCTTTTTCATACTTATCATAAATCTTGCCTCCAAGTATCTATATTATCATTATATTAAACTCCATTACTTTTGTATAATAGAATTTTGTTCTAATATATATACCTATTCGTCGGTACTTATGCGATAATTATAAACTTGTACTTGCATTGCCTCTAATGTACCGAACCAATTAGCAGCTTTTTGTCTTGTACTATTTCTATTGTTCTAAAGGTAGCATCAGTATTAAAAATGCGAGCGACAAAATGTCGCCCGCATTTAATTACATCATAAATTCTTTACTTGTTTTAACTGCTTGCATTTCTGCTAATTTATCCTCGTAGCCTTTTCTGCCTAAATACGCAAAGGTTGCTTTTTTACCCTCTTCCACACCAGGTTGATTATAGGTGTCGATATTAAGTAACGCTCCTGCAAATGCAGTTTGATACATAAAATACGCTAACAATTCACCAACACTAAAAGCGTTTACTTTATCCAGAGTAATAGTAAAGTTAGGACGACCCGCCTTATATAACGCAAATCTTGTGGCTTGCATTTCGTAACTAAGCAACTGGTTTAGAGTTTTACCCTTTAAGAAACAGCAAGCATCTACGCCATCGTCGTGAGGCATAATAACGCTATCTCTAAATTTTTCTACCTCGATAAAGGTTATAACCTTATCAAAAGGTCCTTCAGTATATAATTGAATTTGAGAATGTTGGTCGGTTACGCCCAAAGCCTTAGCCGGCGTTTGCCCGACTACCGTAGCCTTGCCGTCTAAATCAACTAATTTAGCTAAGCTCTCACCCCATAGCTGACCGTAAAAATCCGCCATAAATTTAAGGCTATCAGCATACGGCATCATAACCGAAATATTTTTGCCGTCTTCAAATGCTTTTACTTGCAAGTAAGCACTCATAAGTGCGGGATTAGTATTGATATTTGGTTGCAGGCTTCTATCCGTCATAGCTTTAGCACCGTTGATAAGCTCCACAACATCTATACCCATCGCTGCACAAGGCACTAACCCAACAGATGAAAACACGCTAAACCTGCCACCGACACCTTCGCCTATCGGAAAGGTTAAAAATCCTTCTTTTTGAGCAATTTTATACAGCGTACCTTTACCGATTGTGGTTGTAACAATAATGTGCTTTTTAGCTTCGTTAGGTCCTAACTCTTGCTTAAGTAGTTTATACAAAATCAAAAACTGAGCAAGTGTTTCGCTAGTCTCGCCACTTTTAGTAATAACATTAAAGTATGTAGTTCTAAGGTCTACTACATCTAATAGCGCCTTCATTCTTTCGGGATCGATATTATCCTCGACAAAATACTTAGGAGCATTTCTTTTTTTCTTCGGCAAATCGTTATGTCTAAAGTGCAATAACGCATTAAAAATACTAAGAGGTCCTAATGCCGAACCGCCAATGCCAAGCACCACAAAGCTCTCTGCGTTTTCACGCACAAATTGCATTTCGTTGTAAATACCGTTAAGCTCGCTAACGCTTACAAGAGGAAGCTCTGTCCACTCCTGCCAGCCCTTGCCACGATTGCGGTTTACCATTTCAAACGCAGTTGTTATGCGCTTTTCATCTTTAGCAAATTCCTTCGCCTTTAAGCCATGTTTACCCACAGCCGTGTCCATCATAAAATTGTAATCTAGTTTTATCATTTTTTCTTTCCTTTTTGTTAAATATTGATTTATTTTAATTTGTTTATATTAGCTCTTTGTAATGTTTCTAATATCATATAAGTAATATAAGAAAATAAAGCGTAAAATTTAATTTCTCATTCGTCTTATTTGCCTCATTTCTCATTTTTTACTTAACCGTTTCTATCAACCCATAATCGCCATCGTGTCTGGTGTATAGTACGCACACGCTTTTACTAGCCTTATTCAAAAACACATAAAATGCGTGGTCTGTTAGCTCCATTTCTTCTATAGCGTCATCAATACTCATCGGAATTAGCGGGAATTTTTTGGTTTTAACTACTTTATGAATATCCTCATCATGAAGCTCGGGTACCATTTCTTGCTCTAACTCGGTTAAACTAACCTTTTTAGATTTATCGCTAAGACGCTTGCGATGCTTAATAATCTGTTTTTCTAGCTTAGGCAAAGCACTGTCGATATTTTCGTACATATTATTACTTGCCACTTCACTACGCATAACCATACCGTCTAGACTAATTGTAAGCTCCATAATCTCGGAAGCACCAACTTTTTTTAAGGCAATCTTTAGCTTAATTTCGCCCAAAAAGAACTTATTAAGCCTTTCTATCTTTCTTTCGATAATTTCTTTCAGCCTGTCTTTTAGCTCGTAATTCTTGGTAAAATACTCTATTCTCATAATTGTTATCTCCTTTTTTATGGCGATTTTTTGCCCGCCCGCATTATAATCACAGTCTAACATATAATTTATTATTTGTAAAGAGATAATATGAAAAGGAGTACTAAATTAAGATTGTTTTGTGCTTTTATGTAAAAAAACTCCCCAACAAAGCAATTTCTTTGTTGGGGAGTTTTTTAATTTATAATATATTTATAATATACTACGGAGCAGGAACTCTTGCAATTGAGGTAATTACAATGTCTGCACCGGTAACAAGATTAGCCGGGATTTCAACACCTATTGTTCTGTTGTTAGCCTCGATTCTTGTTGTACCTATTACATGATGAGCTACACCACCAACAGTAAATTCTACACGAAGAGTTTCACCTTCTAAAAATGGGCTAGCCGCGGCTGCACGAATACCAAACCTAATTGCTTGACCAGTTATTGCTGAAGTCGGAGCAGAACCAGCTGATTGAGTATTACCGTCTAACCAATTTCTCCAAGCTAAGCTTGGAACATTAGTAATATCAACTCCAGCAGTAGAAACAAAAGTTGTACCGGAGCGTTGTATTCTTGTAATTACAATATTACCAGTTACTCTTTCTGCTGGAATTTCAACACCAATTGTACGGTTATTCGCTTCAATTCTTGTAGTTGCTCTAACATAGTGTGCTACACCATCTACTGTGTAATGTACATAAAGTGCTTGACCTTCTGTAAATGCAGTTGCTGTACTTGTGCGAATCCCAAAGCGAATTGGCTGACCAATTCTACCAAATGTAGGAGCAGCTCCGGCTGATTGAGTATCACCGTCCAACCAATTTCTCCATGATAAATCTGTTACACCAATAGTTGTCATACCGGCAATGCTAACACCAAAAATACCTGCACGATAAATTCTTGTGATGTTTACTATTTGTGCTGTATTAGGTGTTGGAATTTCTATACCCATTGTACGGTTATTTATTTCTATTATTGTATTACCAATAACATATTGTGTTTCACCGCCATCTATATTAAATTCTACTCTAACAGTTTCGCCGGCTTCAAAAGCAGTTGCTACACTTGTACGGATACCAAAGCGAATCGGTTGACCCGGTGTAAATCTAGCCGGAGCAGTACCGGCTGATTGAGTATCACCAGGTAACCAGTTTCTCCAAGCTAAATCTACTATACCTTGCACTTGCACACCCGCCGTGATAACAGGAGTAGAAAGCGGAGGCAGATGACGAAGAGTTGGAAGAGCGTTTGCCGGGAAGTTCCAGTTTTCTGTAGGCATTTGAGCAAAATTAGCAGCTTGACCAGCTACATCTGCTATAGCAAATGCTCTAATGTTATTAGCTTCGAAATCGTGTAATGGATCCGCATATAATTCACTACCATTACCTATATTATGAGTATTCTCATAACCATTGTGCCAGAAGTCAAAGGCAGCTTCGCTCAAACTGTCTGTTACAACAAATAGATTATTATGTTGAAGTGCACCGTGTTGGCTACGAGCCGCAATACCATGAGCATTTGAAGTAGTAGTGATTTGTGTTATGGCATTTCTTAACTGCGTACCGGCACCTAAACGACCAGCAACGCCGGCAGATTGGCTATACCAACCTCCGCCGGCAGCTCTATTGATTGTACCTCTAATAAAGATATTTTCTATTAAAGTATTATCGGCACTACCCACTAAAACTCCGTGTTGACCAGCAGTTGCTGCAGTCTTAACAAAGCCGTCTAAAGCAAGATTGCGAATAATTGCACCGTCTGTGCGACGGAAAACTCCCCAACCATTAGGAGACCAGTTACCAGCAGCACTAAATGTAAAGTTTTTAAGAGCAAAGCCTCTACCATCGAACACACCGGTAAATATACCAGTTGCCGGAACCGTTGCAGCAGTACCGCCTCTCGGAACCAAAGCACCCCCTTCAAAATCAATATCCGCCGCTAAATAATAGAAACCATTATTGCTCATAGAGTTAAACTGAGCAGCCGTTGTAATTCTTGTCCAAGCAGCAGCTGTATAAGGAAGTGGTCTTATAGCTACAATTGTTAATGCTCCAGTAATATAAGACGCCGGAATTGTAATTAAAATCGTACGGTTAGCATCGCCTGTAGCTCTTTGAGTAGATTGTACTGTATGAGTAGTGCCACCTACAGTAAATTCTACTTCGGCACCAAACCTATAAATATCTAAGTCGGCAGGAAGAACTCTAAAGCCAAAATGTAAACTTAGACCAATACCGCTAGCAAGAGTTGCCACCGGGAAAGCATCTCCTTCTATAGCAGTAGAAGTTGTACCTGTACCTGTCCAGCTACGCCATTCTGCACCGGCTAAACCAGAAGCTACTGCCGCTGTAGGTGCTGTAATTGAGTTTCCTACACGCTCCGTTAGACCACCGGTAACAGCAACTGTCATATCAGCTGTTGCACTAGAAGCCGGGATTGTAAATGTAAACGCTTGTGGTCCTGCACCGGTTCCGCTAAGAGCAGGGTCGTTAGTTGGAGTTATTGTTCTTGTTGCACCTGCTACTGTGTAAGTAACCGTAGGAATACCTGTATGAGTATTACCGTCTACAGTGATAGTAAATTCTACAGGTTGATTTGCATTTGCAATGCTAGGACCGCTAAAAGTAAAGCCTGCACCTGGTGTAGGAGCAATTAACATTAAAGGATTTCCTAAGTTTCTAAGAGTCGGTAATTGACCAGCTACAAGATTCCAATTAGTTGCAGGAAGTTCGCTAAAGTCAACGCCAGCTATATCCGCCATATTAAAACGATGAGAATTTGTGCGGTTTGCCGGAGTTCCTGTGTGATCAGACTGTATATTGTCACCTACTAAGAAAACATTTGTCCAAGTTCCTGCAGGAGTTAAATATGGTGTACCCCATGTCCAAACCTCTGCTCCCGATGTAACAACCGCTACAACATTACGAACAATACCACCGTTTGTACCTATAACTGTGCCACTACGACCATATGTCGCTGTACCGGTTGCTATTACTTGACCTTCTACAAATACATTTTCTACTAACCCTCTATGAGAGCCTACTAGTAATCCAGAACGATTACCGTCAACTGTTGCATTGATAACAGATAAGTTACGAATAACACCTAATGGACCTGTTCCGCCGAATATAGACTCACTAAAGTTTCCTCCGTCGCCAACTGCACTTGGAGTAGTAGTAAAGTTCATTATTGCTCTACCACGACCGTCTAAAGTACCGTTAAAAGCATAAAAGCCATGAGTTGCGTTAAATGCGTTATCGCCGATTGCCGGAATAGTAGCTCCACCAAAATCAAGATCGTTCATTAAGAAGAAGTTACCTTGCACACCGCCACCGGCTACCAAATTATCGTTAATAGCACTCCAGTCTGCTAAAGTTGTAATTGCACCTTCCGGTTTAGCACCCGCTGGAACAGTTACTGTAAAGCTTCTTGAAAGAGCACCGGCTGTTGCTGTTACTGTTGCTACTTGTTGCGATGTAAGCACACCCGGTGCTACTGTTATTGTACCGGTTGCGTTTATACTAACTGCAGCCGCACCTGTAGTAGACCATGTTACTGTGCCTAGAGCCTCACCAGGTAAAGCATTAGCAAATACTACATAAGTATCGCCACCGAATAGTGTTAAGTTCCCAGGACTGAAAATCATATCTGTTGCCGGGCTAAGAACATTAAAATGTGCTACCTGTGAGATAGCAGGTGTTTGTACAGAAGTTGCTCTAACAATAGCTCTTCCTGTGCCAGTTGCAGTAACTAATCCATTTACAACCGTTACTACATTGGTATAAGGTGCTACTGACTCTACAGACCAAGTTACATCCGAACTTAAATGAGGGTTAGCAGGATTTACTGTTGCTTCTAACTGAAGTGAAGCGTTTGTTCCGCCACCAAGTATAAGCGTATGAGCATTTGCCGCTGTAGCTGCCGCCGGTGTTATTGTAATGCCTGTAGCTGCCGGAAGCGTAGCGTTTACACTAACTTCTGAATATACTGTGTCAACTGTTGCCCTAATTGTAGCAGAGCCTGCAGCTCTTGCTTCAACTAATCCACCTTGAGTTACCGTAGCTATAGCATCGTTGCTACTTGACCATACTACTGTACCAGCAAATTCAGCATCTTCTGGATTTGTTACTACCGCAGCTGTCAGCTGACGAGTTCCAGCTTGGTTAGCTGGAGAAGTCGCACCTAATGTCATATTAAGTGTTCTGTTTGTAGCAGTTAATCCTGTTCCTTCAATGTTTACAGCCGTTACGGTGTATGTATCATCACCACCACCAGAAGTAGTAGGTGTTGGACAGCCTGTAAACACAAACGCACTAGCTACCATAGCCAGCATTGCAAATGTTATAAGCAATGCTATAAGTTTTCTTGATTTTTTCATTTTCTTGTTTTTGTTCTCCTCTTTTTTTAGAAAGTTTTTTGTTTTGTACATATAGTATGTACCATATTCTTATATATACTAACACTTATCAAAATATAATGTCAACTTATTTTTTGTATATTTGATTTTGCATTTCTTTTAAAGTTTCATAATTAGATTTTATAGGATATTTTTGCGATTGCGATACCCATTCTTTATTTTCATTTCTTTTTACTTTTGCTTTTTCGCTAAATAAAAAATTAGTTAAAGAATATAAGTCTATCCAAATTTCCCCATTGCCGTCCTCTTGAGAAGGATGGAAAATTAACTGTAGTCCTAAATGTAAATGCGGTTTACCTGTTTTTAAGTTTACATTTTCTTTATTAGAATAACCGGTATTACCTAAAAATCCTATTACCTGACCCGCTGTAACGGCATCGCCTAACTTCAAATCAGTAGCAAAAGGCTTGTCCTTTTTTAAATGAGCATAATAATAATAGCGTTTTGTGTCGTGGCTTTTTATACCAATTCGCCAGCCACCGTAGCGATTCCAACCCAGTTCGGTTATTGTACCGCCCTCTATTGCTATAATCGGAGTACCAACACTACCAAATAAATCGTGACCTAGGTGCTTACGGTTAAAGCCAAAGCTGCGACGGTTACCGAAATCGTCGTGATGACTATACCAAAAACCGTTAGCTATAGGAGAAAATCCCCTTATGCCGTAATGAATTTCTTCGCTCTGTAAATCCGTTTTATATTCGCCAACAAGTCCGTCAAAAATTGCCTTGTAACCTTCTAAATAAGTATTAAAATATTTATTATCGGGATAGATATCCTCTATTGTACCTCCGCTGTTTATATGAGTGCGTAGCTTTTGTAAGTTGGCTTGACTTGTTTTATGGCTAAATTTATTGCCATTTTTACACGCTAAATATGATAAAACTTCACTAAAATCCTGCGGAGTTTCGGTGGCATTGTACTCTTTACAAAATGCTAACACACTTTTAAGAGTTTTAGTATCAGCATTAAAATCCACCCACCTAACAACCGGACTTTCAGTAGGGTCGACTTCGCTTACACTAGCCGAAACACTAGAAAAATTACTCGTTAAAGCAATAGCAAAAAATAGCGTTACAAGTAAAAACGCTATAATTACAATAAATTTATTATGTTTTTTTATAGATGTATATGTTTTAGACTGCACTTAAATATATTTTGTAAAATGCAGTTAAAATATACTAAAAATCGTAACTTTTTACTTTACCTATCCCCACTCCAAGCCTTCTTCGTCTACATACAAATACGGCATACCAAAAGCCGTCGCATATTGCCTAACTTCTTCCTTACTAAACTCGGAACTCCCACGGTTTATACACAGCATAACATCAGAATGAGGAGCTGTTTTTAACCAATTATTTTCTATAAGACAATCCGTATCAATCAGCAACCCAATCTTACCTTTTTTAGAAGAAAAAACTTTAATCTTATTACTGGTACCCAATTCGTCATTAAAAGGATTGCTAGCTCTATCAGCAATATCTACAAGCCTACCTTTATTACAAACCGCCACGCTAATATGCTTAACATCAAGTGCTTTTGTCCTCAGCCCACAAAAAATACTGCAATTCAGTTTTTTAGACACATCAGCCAGCCGTTTAATCTTATTATCTCTGCCGTCTACTTCTTCGGATAAATCAACCTCACTCATTGCCAAAAACGGACAAACTAAAATATTATCCTCAAAACTCTCGCCTGCCTTTTCTATTTTTATAGGACAAAATGCCCCTAGCCAAACCTTAAATACAATTTCGCCCACTATCGCCTTATGTAACATACTCTCTAGTGTATTACAACATTCGACAAAATGTGCATAGTTTTTTTATTTTGCTAGCTTGAGATTTCTACATTCGATACCTTAATAAAAGTCAAAAACACGCTAAAGAATTTATCTAAAGCGTGTTTATTTTTTGTATTAGATTTATTTTCTATTATTAAGGCTCATAATCGGCGATACTCTCAATAGTAAAATAGGCATTAGGCTCATGCATACCAAGTTTTATAGGATGACCCATCATAAGAATTTTAAATTCCGAATCTGCAGGAGCAGGAAAAATAAAACTCGTTGAATAATGCTCAAATGAACTAGAGCTCGGTACAGGCATAAGAGTAATTAACTCATCATTAACATAAAAATCAAATTCCGTTATTCCTATATCCGAAGCACCATTTATGCCGAAATTGACTTTCCAATACTTTGCGGGTATCAAAGTGAACGAATTATCTGCATTCTTGATAACATCATTTTCTGCTAAGGTTTTATCGAGTATAATAGGCTCATTAAAATTAATTTCTTGACTTGGGATCATGCTTATATAAGAACCAAATGCTTGATTCCTACTAGGCGGTCCGGGTGGTCCTATATCGCCCCTTGGACCTTGCGGACCTACATCCCCCGTGTCACCTTTGGGTCCGTCGGGTCCAATAGGTCCAACTGAACCTGTATCACCTTTGGGTCCGTCCAATCCTATAGAACCTTGTGGACCCATAAGACCTTGTGGTCCTGTAGGACCTGTTTCACCTATAGGACCTATGGGCCCTACAGGTCCTATCAAACCCGTATCGCCTTGAGGACCAATCGGTCCCATAGGCCCTATTGGTCCCCTGTCGCCCTCTGGACCTTGTGGACCCATAGGCCCTCTCTCTCCTGTATCACCTTTCAAACAATAAAAACAGTGACAACAATGACAACATTTATTCATTTATTTAACTCCCTTACATAACCACACTTTAATTGCGGTTATGTAAGGGAGTTAATCTTTTTCTTATATTTTATGTTAAAAATATTTGAGATGTTACTAAACACATAGAAAATGATAATAACGATTTAGAATTTTTTATTTTATCGCCTTGAAGTCTATTTCTTTAATTCTAATTCTGTTTTCTAAAAACAATTTATGCATTAGATTTTTTCCTTGGTCTTTATTATGTAGAGTTGCACCATAAGAATTTATTAGTTTATAAACAGCGTCCAGCGTATCGTTTTTTACTTTGTTAGGATTTTTCACATCATAATCTAAATAGCAAAACTTTAAAGAAACATCAGAATTTTCGTAAATATTATAATAATCAAATATGCTCTGAAAATAAGAATAATCTGCTTCGCTAAGAGAATGACCAAAAAACTTAATAACTAGCGGTTGTTCTTTTGATGGCAAAATTTTTACTTTTTCGTCCGCCATCTGCAAAGTACGATAAGTTTTACTAAATAAACGAAGCTCATCGCACTTACTATTTTTAACAGCATTATCATCAATTCCAAAAATAATATTTGATTGTTTACACAATTTGCATTTCTCTTTACAAAGCTGTCCATGAACATTTGTATAATAAGATAAATTAGGATTTGTATAATTGAAATTCAAAATTGAAACTCTACCCATATTATGATTATATACTATGTAATTAAATAATTTAATTGTGTTAGTATAATATGCATGATTTGTTGAATTTAGTTGTTTGTTTAAATATTCACAAAATTGACTTTCCAAGTCTTTCAATTCAGTTAATAAATACTTATTTAATATCATTAAATGGCGTTTTTCATCTGTAATTCCTTTTTTTAAAATTTCATATATAATATCAACACAATATCTTATGATGTAATTATTGATTGGATTTTTATCATAATTTTTAGGTAAATAAAATCCGTGCCTAAACATATTATGTGCTTCCCTATACAGATTTTGAAATCTACTTACAAAGATATCTTGAAGAGTTCCTTCTATTATTTTTTCTACATCACACCAGTTAGGATTTTCTTTACTATGTTGCTTCTCATAAAAAACTAAAAGCTCTTGCCAAAAGCCTTTTGCTTTACCTTTAATACATTCATTATAAAAATCAATATATTTAGATTTAAGTCCACAGGCTAAATCAAAACCGTTTCCTATTATCAAAAGAGTATTTTCCATAGCTTAAATGTAGCATACAACACTCTCTTTGTCATCTGCTTTATTTGCTATCTTTCGACATTATATTTTTACTCTACTATTGCAACATTAAAATTGTTTGATAGTAGCTTTCGATAATTAGTGGTACTAAGTGGAGGATGTTTGTAGGAAGTGTGGGAGCAAAATTTAGATTGCTTGCTGATAAAAAAGCATTTAGTACGGTAGAATAAAACTCTTGAATTGGGGCGATTTTTGAGCTAAATTCATTTGATAACTGAGCTATTTGCCCACTTAAAATTAAAAGATTATTTCGTTTTGAGTTTAATAAAGATAAAGCATAAGTTTCTGTAATTCGTCCGGCTGATAAATCTATACTTATAACAGCTAAATTATCTATTAGCTCTATAGGTGTTGTTATTATGTTAGATAAAATTCTTGAACTCTCAAAGTTTTCCGAAAATAATCTAACTCTTGGCACTGTTCTTCTAAAAACTTCAGCATTAAAGCCTTCTTCTATGCTTAATCGTTGTGCTACAGCGTTAGCATCTCTCGTATTATTATACACCGATGCTACCACCAAAAAAGCATCTTCGGAGTTTACAACAAAACCCGCTCCGCCGATATTTCTAATTGCTAACGCATCTCTATTTGCCTCGGCTAACCTTTCGTGCCTAGCAGTTACCACCATATAAAAATGCCTTCGTGGCACAGTAACCGTACCAATCGGCGGACGCACAAAAATAAATACTAAAATAGCACCGCACACCAAAAGTGAGCATACAAAAAGCACTATTGCCAGCCGATGCCAATAGATTGTTCTATATATCCCTCGCCCTCTTCTCGACATAATTCGACAGACTATTATATGATAGGCTATTTTAACATATTCAACATATTATAAAAGACGAACTCTTATTGTTCTAAAAGTTCGTCTTTTTATTAGGTTCGGATAAGCAATGGTTTCTTACCTAGATATATTGATATAATTATTTTGGGATGCCCAAGAGTGCGGCGCCTACATTCAATAGTTCTTAAACACAAAAACAATAAATAAATATTCGCAATATAAACAAACACTATGCAATAAGCACTAAACTAATCAATCCCCAACTTGTCCATAAGAGTATCTATAGTGGTATACTGCGGTTCTAAAAACCTAATTATTGAACTAGATTTGAGAGTGTTTTTAAGTGCTATGTACATTGTGCGAATGGCTCTAATGCTTGTCGAGGCAACAGCTTGCTCGAACGCCTCGCAAACAAGCATCATTTCCTCTTTGTCTTGAGTTGAAAGATAAACATCTCTAGCGACTAGCCCTATAAGTTCTTTAGCATTAGTATGAAGTGCCAAAAGCGTCAGTTGGTCTAATTTTTGAGATTTAACCACCACAGGCTCGTTATATGTAGACTTAGTAGCTGAAATTTCGTCAGAATACGATAACGGATGATACTGTGGCTTTGGCTTGTGTTCTTGTATCGATGGCTGTGATACAAATATTTTTTGCGAAGTTTCTTGCGTTGGAGTAACTATATTTACAATCTCTTTTTCTTTTTGAAAGGCACTAGGATTTAATAGATACACAATGCTTGCACAAAAAAGAGTTATTGTTTCGCTAACAAATATATCAAATTCTTTCTCTGGACCTTCTCTATTATAATAAAAGGCACTCAAAAATTGCTTAAAATCCGTTTGTTTAGTATCAAATGATAATAGCAAGCAAAAAACAAGAGCAACAATATTCTTAGGGTCTTGCGGAAACCTAAGTCCTGTACCCTTTGCTACATGCGATTTAGCAGTAAAAAATTCTGTCTTAAAGTCAAACCCATCCATACATTTTGCCACAAGCTCGTAAAGTTCTTTATGCTTTGCTATAATTTGCAAAAGAATTGATATTTTTTTCTCGGCTAAAATGTACTTAGTATTCAGTAGCTGATTACAAGCATTTTCAAACTCCGCCAAAGCGTTTTGAAGATTGTCCTGAGTTTTTATCGACATAATTTTTATGTAAATTATTTATTATTTCTATCATTAAGCCTTCTTAAAAACTCTGGGAATTCGCTTGTATCGTCTGGTGCTACATGAGTTCTTGGAAGATCTATGCTTACTTGATGAGGATGATAAAATGAGTTTGGAGATTGTTGTCTTTGAGGTTGCGGAGCGTATTGCGGATTGATACTAGCAGAAAAAATATCTAACGGTTGTACTGTTTGATTTGTTGCTCTATTTGGAAGTTCAACTGCCAACGGATTGTTATTAGGCATAGATCTATTTTGTGCTACATTTGTTGTAGCTGCCACTTCTGCTTCAGTTTCTTCTTTTTTACCTCTTCCTTGACCCGGAAAACCTGTAGCTATAACAGTAACAAGTACCTCGTCGCTAAGTGATTTTCTAATATCAGCACCAAAAATAATGTTAGCTTTTTTATCTACTACCTCTCTAACAAGGTTAGCTGACTTATAAACTTCTTCTAGCGTTAAGTCGCTAGAGCCAATAACATTAAGAATAACACTAGTGGCACCCTCGATAGAAGTTTCTAGTAAAGGACTTCTAACAGCGTTTTTAACAGCATCAAAGGTGCGACGCTCACCTTGACCTTTACCAATACCCATGTGAGCAATGCCTTTATCTTTCATAATAGTACGCACATCAGCAAAGTCTAAGTTTATCATAGATTTAGTAACTATTAAATCACTAATACCGGTAACACCTTGGCGAAGAACTTCGTCTGCATATCTAAAACTTTCACTAACAGTTAACTTAGATGCAACAGTAACTAGTTTATCATTAGGTATTATAATAATTGTATCAACAAACTTCATTAGATTAGCAATACCAATCTCAGCATTATTCATACGCTCTAAACCTTCAAAATCGAATGGCTTAGTTATAACTGCAACCGTAAGGATACCTAATTCTTTAGCAATTTGTGCTACAACAGGAGCTGCACCGGTACCAGTACCGCCACCCATACCGGCTGTAATGAATACTAAATCAGCACCTTTTAGTGCTTCAGCAATAACTAATTTACTCTCAATAGCCGCTTCTTGACCAATTTTTGGGTCTGCTCCGGCGCCTTGGCCTTTAGTTAATTTATCGCCAACTTGAATACGACGATGAGCAGTACTTGCCGCTAAATCTTGTAAATCGGTATTTACAGCAATATATTCAGCACTACTTACATTGCTTGCCATCATACGGTTTATAGCGTTTCCGCCACCGCCACCCACACCAACTACTTTAATAATAGCGGCCGGTCTAATTGTATTATTTTTATTAACTTGCATTTTTATTTTTTTCTCATTTTATCTGATAAGCTATAAATATATTTTATAAATTTAAAGTCAGCAAATAAAATTTTTCGAAAGCCTCATATTAAATTATAAACTATAAAGCCCAATTTGTAAACTGATTTTTTATAATTACTATTTTAGATACTTTATTAATAATGAATATTCTTTTAGTTCGGATTTTAGTGATTTGTAGTTTGGGATATAATGTGCTACTAAATTCCAAAAAACAGGGCTGTGATTTAGATAAAATGAGTGGCAAAGTTCGTGTATTATTACATAGTCTTGTAGATATTGTGGTAATAAAATTAGTCGCCAGTTTAGGCGGATGTTTTTTTTAGCGTCACAACTGCCCCAACGAGTGGAAGCGTTTGATAATGATATATTAGTTATGTTTGCTTGTAAAATACCGGCTAAATAAGTTGCTCTTTGAGTTAGTTTCTCCAAAGCTAATTTTACAAAAAAGCGTTTTAAGGCTTTAGCAAATTTTTGAGTATCTTGTTGTAGCACTACTGGAATAAGTAGCTTTGTACTTTCATTACTTTCGCTATTTTCTTCTAGTATGATTTTTGATGTTTTTACATATTGTGCTTCTATCATTTGTCCGTCTAGTATAAAACTTTCACCGTTTAATATAGCACAAAATCGATGATACCTTTTATAGTACGCATCGATTTTTGATATAATCCATTTAGATTTTAGTGCCACAAATTTGTCAATTTCTTCTTTTTGTAGCTTTAACGGTGCTTTAACTATCGGGTTACCGTCTACAACGGAAATAGTAAGCGTTTTGCGTTTTTGGCGGATTAGTTTATATGAAATGTTATACATTTTTCAAGGTTCGTGCGACAGAGTGTCGCCCCTACAGTTTAATTATTATCTAATTAGCGGTATTTTTACTTCCGCTTTAATAACATGAAAGTCATTTTGATGACCTCTACCTAAATAAAAATCTAAAAACGCTTGAACTACTATATACTCAACATCGTCAACATTATGACCAGCAAAATTTCTATACCACTCTAAGCATACCGCTAACTCTTGCTCTAAAACGATTTCTTCGCCACCTGATACAACTAAACTTCGCCACCATCGATTAGATCTAGGAACATAAATATCTGGTCTTGCTAAAACACCAAATATTTCCTCGGGATACGGAAAAATCCATGCGAGTATTGTGTGTTCTAATACTGGCTGTTGCTCTAAAGTATGATTAGACCAACTCCAATCCCAAAGTCTAATATTGCTGTCGCTTAGATTTTTGAATGTGGTTGTAATGGTTATCGTATCGCCCTCTTGAACTGTTTCGGCATTGACTGTAACGGATAAATAAAAATCACCCGTTTCAAAAGTGCTAACACAACCTATAAAAGTAAACAATGTAAAAATAGTGATTGCTAAAGAAATAATCAGCAAAATTATTTTGCCCGTTTTTTTGAGTTTGTTGTTTTTGTGATAAGTATTTTTCATTTGGGTTTTCCCACCTAAAAATTTTAAGTTACTTTGCCTACTGGATTGCTTAGTCGAATTTATTTTTTCCTATAATCCAATCAATAAAACAATCCAAATACAACTTGCTTGTCAAATTTTAGAAAAAAACCTAATGTTTAATAAGTTCTACTCAAACTTGCTAACTCTATCTTTTACCAATTCTATAAACTGCTCTAACTTCATTTGACCCAAGTCGTTGTTTTCGCCCCTTGTGCGAACCGAAACAACACCTGCTTCTGCGTCTTTATCGCCTATAATTAAAGCAAACGGACATTTATCCACGCCGATAGCTTCACGCACCTTGTAACCAATTTTTTCGCTACGATTATCCGCCTCTGCTCTAATGCCCGCTTTTTGAAGCTCTCTTACAGCCTCTAGCGTATGCTGAATTGTGCGGTCGGTAAGACTAAGTACTTTAACCTGCACAGGAGCAAGCCACACAGGCATAATACCTGCATATTTTTCGATAAGCATCGCCATTGTACGCTCGTAACAGCCGATTGAGCTACGGTGAATAATATACGGATGTTTTTTAACTCCATCGGTATCAGTATACACCATGTCAAATTTTTCAGCCAAAAACATATCTACTTGAATTGTGATTATTGTATCTTCTTTACCAAAAACATTACACGCTTGAATATCGAGTTTTGGTCCATAAAAAGCAGCCTCGCCAACACCAACAGTGTATTCTAAGCCTACCGAGTCCAAAATTTCTTTCATTAAACTTTGAGCTTCGTCCCATTGTTTTTTAGTTCCGATATAAGTATCTGCGTCTTTTTCGTCCCAAGTCGAAAATCTAAATGTAACATCGCCTTTTAGGCCTAGCTTTTCCAGCATAAAATAACTAAGATCTAAAGATGCCTTAAATTCGTCCTTTAGTTGACTCGGAGTACAGATTATATGACCTTCGCTAAGTGTAAACTGCCTAATCCTAATAAGCCCATGCATTTCTCCGCTTGCTTCGTTGCGAAAAAGGCTACTTGTTTCATTGTATCTAACAGGCAAATCACGATAGCTCTTTAGGGAGTTTTTATAAATCATGTACTGAAAAGGACAAGTCATCGGTCTTAATGCCAACACCTCTTGAACCTTTTTCTTTTGAATCGTTTTTTTATCTTTTTCAGAATTGAGCTCTTGCTTTTCTCTTTTTTCTAAAGCATCAGCATCGCCGATAACAAACATTTTATCTCTATAATGTTGCCAATGACCGCTAATTTTATATAGTTCAGGCTTTGCCATAAACGGTGTTTTTGTTAGTTGATACCCTCTTTTAGCCTCTTCATCTTCTACAAATCGTTGCAAAATACTAAACAGCGTAGCACCCTTTGGCATTAAAAGCGGTAATCCTTGTCCGATATTTTCGTCTGTACAAAAATATCCTAACTCTCTACCTAGCTTGTTATGGTCTCTCTTTTTAGCTTCCTCTTGTGCTGTAATGTAATCTGTTAAATCGGATTTTTTATCAAAGCTAGTGCCGTAAATACGAGTTAACATTTTATTTTTTTCGTTTCCTCGCCAGTATGCACCTGTTAGTTGAGTTAGCTTAAAAAACTTTACTTTGCCAGTAGACAGTAAATGAGGTCCCTGGCAAAGGTCTATAAATTCGCCTTGACGATAAACTGTAAGCTGAGTTTTTGCAGGTAACTCCTTTATAATTTCAATTTTATAATCCTCACCAAAACTACGCATCATAGCCAAAGCTTGCGTTTTAGAAACAAGTTCTTTAGTAAGTGGTAAATCAGCTTTGATAATCGCCTCCATTTCTTTTTCGATTTTAGCAAAATCATCTTGAGTTATAGGCGAAGAAAACTCAAAATCGTAATAAAAACCGTTTTTTATAGCGGGGCCTATTGCCAGTTTGCAGGTTGGATAAATATTTTTTACCGCTTGAGCCAAAATATGCGCTGTTGTATGACGATAAATATCTTTGCCTTCTTCTTGTTGAAATGTAAAGATTTCTAAATTGCAATCATCAGAAATTTGAAAATTTAAATCCACAATTTCACCGTCTACTTTAGCACCAAGTGCCATTCTAGCTAGCCCTTCGGAAATTAAAGTTGCTACCTCTAATACGCTAGAAGGTTTTTCAATTTGTTTTATACTGCCGTCTTTTAATGTTATGTTTATCATGATTGTTTATAAATTACAAATTACAATGTACAAATTATAAATTCGGACTTATTGAACTTCGTTGTAAGTGCTATATAAATCATTATTTGTACATTGTAATTTGTAATTTAGTCTAAAGGTTTTATCTCAACCGAAGTATATGTTAGCACAAAAACCGTTTTAGCACCAGCTTTTTTTAGCATTCTGGCACATTCATTTGCTGTTGCTGTAGTGGTTAAAACATCGTCTATAAGCAAAATAGTTTTGCCTTTTAGCTGTTTTCTACTATTGTTAGCAAAACCAATTACCTCAAAAGTATTTTTTATAATTTCTATGCGTTCTTTACGATTTAATTTAGCAAGATTATCCGTATGAACACTCTTTATAAGCAATTCTTTATAAGGCACTCGCAATCTATTACTAACACCTTTAGCAAGTAATTCCGCTTGATTATATCCTCTTTCACGCTTGCGTTTAGAATGTAGTGGTACAAAAGCAATACAGTCAATATTATTTCCAGACATCTTTTCTCTAAAAGCACATTTTACCATTTCTATAACCAATGGCTCAGTTAAATATTTAGCCTGAGAATATTTAAAGTTATGAATTAGCCGCTTTGCCGTTTCGTTATAGCTAACAGCACTCCTTGCCATATCAAAATAATATGTGCCGTGTGCTATACATCTATCACAAAACTTTGCCATATTTTTAATACTTCTGCCACACCTAACACAAAAATGCTTATTATATTCTATGGAACAATTTTCACATAGTTCTCCTTTTTCTCTACCATCTAGTTCGCCACCACAACTAATACAAGTAATGCCTTTAGGAAAAAGCATTCTAGAAAATATGTCTAGCATACCTCTGAAAAAATTTTTCTTTTTCGATGATTGCATAAATTTAAGATTTTTTCTTTCAGTTGTTATACTGAAAAATATTACTCCTTTGTTAAAATATCGCCCGGAGTACATTCTAAAATATCGCAAAGAGCGTCAAGGACCTCAAAACTGATTTTTGTTGTTTTGCCGTCTGCCAGCTTCTGAAAATTACTCGAACTCATTCCCAGTTGAGTATATAGCCAGTATTTTGACCTTCCTCTTTCTTTAAGTAATTTTAATATTTGAACTTTTATCATAATAAAATAGTGCATCTATAGATAGTAGTATCTATAGGGATATTATGCTCTAAAATTCTATTTGACATACAACCCCTAAAATGCCAATATTTGCACATAGGGTATTTGTAGATACCCTATACTGTCGAAAACTTATGAAAAATTTAGAAGGAGGTTACACAAAAGAATATCAGAAATCGAAATGCTTACCACACAAATAGGTGAACTTGTTTCTATGGAAATAGAAGATATCCTAAAAGTAGAATATGTAAAAGAGCATGGAAACTAATTACTTTTACAATTACTATGCAAAACAGCAAACAATACTTATTAGTTCTAACAGAAGTCATACAATAATAAAAAAGAGCTGCAATATATCTATCATTTTTTATTAGCAATAAAAAAAGCTTAACCATCTGGATTGCTTCGCCATTAAGCCAAACTAAATCAGTTCTTAGCTATGGCTCGCAACGACGAGAACGGATAGTCACTGTTTTCGTCGTTGCGAGGAGTTATTAGATTTATTTGAACTAAGCTAATCGACGAAGCAATCCAGTAAGCTAGGCTTTGGATAGGTAGTCATAAAAATGAACCAATCTAGCAGACCACGCTTAAAAGGTACTTGATTAAATCAAACAATAAAATTTCCATCAATTAAAAAACTTACATAAAATATAAAAATCTACGCACACTAATCTGGGAGGAGAAAATATTATGAGAACTTTTGCTGTACTTTCGGCTTTAGTAGGTGTAGTTTTGCTAGTAGTAGGTTTTGTAAGATATTTTGCTTACACGCACATTATGAGCGGTGGCAATATAGCTTTATTTACAATAGGTAGCATTGCTTTATTTGCCGGTATAGTTTTGGGCATTGCACACTGGTCAACAAGAAGACATTTGCCTACTCACAGAAACCATCCTTAATAAGAATTTTTCAATTTAGGATAATAAACAAAAAATCCCCGCTTTGCAACAACTATAGCGGGGATTTTTAATTGTATCAAAAGTGATACACACTACAAATTTTCTTCTAATAGATAATCTATCGTTACATCTAAAATATCAGCTATTTTCTTTAACGTAAAAACATCAGGTATTCGTCTGCCGATTTCGTATCCTGTTATAGTAACTCTATTTATATTAAATACATCAGCAAGCATTTGTTGAGTTATACCTTTTTCTTCTCGTAAGAATTTTATTTTTTCTCCTAGCGACATTTCTATTTGACATTGTGTCAAAACAAGAGTATCAAATTATAAAGAAAATTCGTAAAGAATTCAATTAACTCTCTTCTACTTCTATTTTGTTCATATATCTCTCATTTTGTCCATTAGTTTTTCTCTTTTACTTAAAATGAGTTTTGTTCTTTCAAAACAGTCATTATAAGTTTGACCTGCTTTTATCTTAGAACTCTCATTATTATAATCTAGATAAAATCTTGAATACCAATGTTTTTGCTTTTTACAATCATTAAATAAAGCCTCAAAATCCTTGTACAAATCATCCGTTATAAAAGGCGTATATGAATATAAAATTTTTTGAAATGCAATACAATTTCTTTGAGCATTTTCATTTTTTTCGATAAGAATTTTATTTCCTTCTACTTCATCTACAAGTACATAATCCATCATAGGAAAAAGATGCGATACCGAGAAAACCATAGATTGCATAGTTTCCGAAAGTTGTTTTAATATATCAAACTCCATATCAAATCTTATCTTTGATACATAGTTTGTTTTTTCTAATTTAGCTTTTATTTTTTCAATGCCTACCGTTCTTTTATGTAAGATAAAAAAGCTAACTATTCCCCATAAAAAAGCCAAACCCGCAAACGCCATCGCTATAATCAATGAAACTGAATCATTTATTTCTGTTGTTAATGCTATTATTTCTGCTACCATTTTTTTAGCATAACACTATATATCTTTTTTGAAAAGAGTTTTTTAATAAATTAAAAAATCCTTGCTAATGAGTTCGGTCTCGCTAGCAAGGATTTTTTATCATAATGCCTAAAAGGCATTACTGAATATATTACTTAAACTACTGCATAGTTACAAATTATTGATTAGGTCAAATACTGGCTTTATTATTGTATTTTGTCTTTGGGTCAACATAGAAAAAAGTCAAAAATCTTTTCTCTCTGTCTTAAGTGATTAAGCCCTCGACTTATTAGTATCGGTCAGCTGAACACATTGCTGTGCTTACACCTCCGACCTATCAACCTAGTGGTCTTCTAGGAGTCTTACTACCTTACGGTATGGGATATCTTATCTTGAGGTTAGTTTCACGCTTAGATGCTTTCAGCGTTTATCTAGTCCGCACGCCGCTACTCTGCCATGCCGCTGGCGCGACAACAGATGCACGGTAGGTGCGTCCACTCCGGTCCTCTCGTACTAGGAGCAGATCCTCTCAAATATCCTACGCCCACGATGGATAGGGACCGAACTGTCTCGCGACGTTCTGAACCCAGCTCGCGTGCCACTTTAATCGGCGAACAGCCGAACCCTTGGGACCTGCTACAGCCCCAGGATG
>WRAP01000018.1 GCA_009780135.1 Bacillota bacterium | reverse complement strand
ACCGTTCGCCCTTTAGCGTGGGAAAACATCTATAGTGGTATTGTTAGTGTTGATAGTCATAATAACAACCTTAATTTAACCGTGAACTCCTCGCTTGTGAAACTGGATTTGGAGTTTATTTATGGCAGTAGTGGCGGGGTGAGTTATTTGGGTGAGTATGTTGTGCAAATTCCACAAGGGACAAGCGGATACAGACAATTTTTATTAGATTCCGGCAATACAACAAACTTGTGGATTAGCTTTATTAACGGCAATTTGAATGTTAGAATAGTAGACCGTACTGTAAACTTATTATTGATTAGTGTGTATATGTTGAAGGAAACGATAACTGATAATTATCAATTATTCTTTGATAGATCTTTTAATTCTACTAATGAAGTTGTTTTTGATGCTCCGTTTCATTCAGGTCCTTTTTTTAATAGAATGCTTTACGTAGAGGTTTCGGGTGGTTTAGAGTTTAGTGGTGTGCTTTCGTTTGTAGGCGTTAGATCCGATTATATTTTTACTAGTCATATTAGTATTGGCTTGGATTCAATTTTACGGGTACGCATATCACATTTTTCACCGACAGGCTGGGTGAGTGTAACTATGCCTAGTTTTGTTGGACCGATAAATGTGCGGATTTGGTTAATGCCGGAAGATAGTGTAGAGTTGTTGTTTAATGAAACTTTAATGAGAAGCTTATGGATAAATTATTATTCAGTTACTTTTGCTTTGGGAGATATAAATAATTTTATAGGACGACAATTTTTAATAACTTTAGATAGCAGTAATTGCGGTTCTTTTTTGGGAATAAATGAGGTTGTTACTTTTGCCATAAATAGCAACAATGGCTTTATATTTAATCGCCATATAGGTAATGACTCAATTTTTTCGTTTACTATATCTTATTCATCGCAAGGGACGATAACAATACGCACAAGCATTACTCATTGGTGGGGAGCAGGAATTAGAGTTTGGCTGTTGCTGTAATAAAATGTAATTCAACATAGAAAAAATAGACAAAAAATAGATTTCAAAACCATACGCAAAAAGTTATTGCGTGTGGTTTTTTTATAGGGTATAATGAAATGTATAAGTTGTGCGACAGGTTTTCAAAAAACAAAACTAAATTTAATTAAAATTCGTGTCGCGAAATAAAAGGAGAGATATAAAAGTGCATTTTTCTAAAGAAGTAGAAGAAATGAAAGCTGTTAAGCAGGGTGCTAATCACGGTGCCTGTCCCATACCTCAAGAAGGCAAATGGGTAAAAGCTAAAGATGTAAAAGATTTATCGGGGCTAACACACGGTGTTGGTTGGTGTGCGCCTCAACAGGGGTGTTGTAAACTTACCCTTAATGTAAAGGGCGGAATTATCCGTGAGGCTCTAGTAGAAACTATCGGCTGTAGCGGCATGACTCACTCGGCTGCTATGGCGGGCGAGATACTGCCGGGTAAAACAGTGCTAGAGGCACTAAACACAGACCTTGTGTGCGATGCTATAAATGTGGCTATGAGAGAGTTGTTTTTGCAAATCGCTTATGGTAGAACTCAATCGGCATTCAGCGAAGACGGTTTGGAAATCGGTGCCGGCTTAGATGATTTGGGTAAGGGTCATTGTAGTCAAGTGGGTACGATATATAGTACCGAGGTTAAGGGTGTAAGGTATCTAAACACTATGGAGGGCTATATTACTAAAATGGCTCTTGATAAGGACGACCTTGTAATCGGATATGAATATGTTCAAATGGGCATTATGATGGAAAAAATCAAGAAGGGTGTAGACCCAGCTACAGCTTTAAAAGACAGCACAAAAACTTACGGTAGATATGCCGATGCGGTTAAGTATATTGACCCAAGAAAAGAATAAGGAGGCAAGTTAGAACTGTAAAAGAAAATATTTTGCGAAGTCTAACAGAAATAAAAAGTTGGAACTGTAGAGTATCTGCTTTTGCAAACACTAACGACAGTAAAAATGATCAATTTTGAAGGATATAATAAACGCATTAAAAAGATAAATGCGGAGCTAGCTAAATACGGCATTAAAAGCCTAGAAGAAGCTAATGAAATTTGCCTATCTAAAGGCATAGACGCACAGAAAATTGTTAAAGAAATTCAAGGAGCGGCTTTTGAGAATGCTCTTTGGGCATATACGGCAGGCTGTGCGATTGCAATAAAAAAAGGCATTACTAAAGCGGCGGACGCAGCTAGAGCGATAGGCGAAGGGCTACAAGCTTTTTGTGTGCCAGGCTCTGTTGCCGAGCAACGAGAGGTTGGTTTAGGGCACGGAAATCTTGCAGCTATGCTGCTAGAAGAGCAAACTAATTGCTTTTGCTTTTTAGCGGGGCACGAGAGCTTTGCCGCCGCCGAGGGCGCTATCGGCATTGCTAAAAAAGCAAATAAAGTGCGTAAAGAGCCGCTAAAAGTAATTCTAAACGGATTAGGCAAGGATGCCGCTATGTTTATTGCCAGAATCAATGGCTTTACCTATGTGCAAACTCAATTCGATTATGCTAAATCTAAACTTAAAGAAGTAAAAAGGTTTAGCTACAGCGATGGCGAAAAAGCTAAGGTTTTAGTTTATGGTGTAGATGATGTTCGTGAGGGCGTTGCGGTTATGATAGAGGAAAAGGTAGATGTATCTATAACTGGCAATTCTACTAATCCAACTCGCTTTCAGCACCCTGTTGCCGGAACTTATAAAAAATGGTCTATCGAGCATAATAAAGCCTACTTCTCGGTTGCAAGTGGTGGCGGAACGGGCAGAACGCTTCATCCAGATAATATGGCGGCAGGACCAGCTAGCTACGGTATGACAGACACGATGGGCAGAATGCACTCAGACGCTCAGTTTGCCGGTAGCTCTTCTGTGCCTGCCCATGTAGAAATGATGGGTCTTATTGGCATGGGCAACAACCCGATGGTCGGTGCAACAGTGGCGATTGCAGTAGCAATAGAACAAGCTGGATAAATACAAGATTTAGTGTTTACAAGTGGTTTTAATACTATATATAGTGTTTTTGCGGGTTAACAGCAAATTCATAAACAATCCAAAAAAGGCACGAAAAGTGCCTTTTTTGCTATCTTGTCCCCACATTTGTCCCCCAACTTTTTTGCTGGGGGACAATAATGTTTTTATTTTAACTCTTTAATGCAAAATTTTATCCCCTAAAATCTGGTTTAAATTGAACTTTTTGGACAGGTTTTTTAGGAATATAATTTCTCAGAACGGTTAAACTCTGCTTGATTTTTTTAATTTTGTCAAATATTGTCGATTTATTGCAAATTTTAATAATTTTTATTCCTTTCAATTTTTTCAAATTATCTATGATATAATCCTAGTGTTAGGGGATTGTTATGCAAACATGAAAAATAAAAGATAAACAATAAATAAAGATAATTATAACTTATATTCTTTATGAAATTTAAGCAGTTGCTTTTATTTAATAAAAGGCAGATATTAAACTCTGATGATGATTTATATATTTTAGAGTAAAATAATATCTTTATATTTGAATACTCTCTCTATATATAGTGGCAAAAAGTACAAGCTGCTATAAATTATGACATTTATAAAGGTTAAAAAAACCAACTAAAAATGTCTAATTAAAAATAGTTTATTTTAATAAAGAAACGAAATTCGAAATCTAATCTATTTAGATAAAGTAAAGTTAGCTTATTACAAATTAATTCCCCCATAGCTATAATTTTATTAAAAACAATTTTACCCAAATATAACTATCGTATATTATTAGGAGGTGAAGGCGATAAAATGGAAGAAATTGCAAAATATTAGGATTATGGTTATAAAAAATACAATAAAAAAAAGGTAAAAACAAAATGAAAAACAAGATAATGAACAAACGATACGGAATTATTACCGTATTGTTAATGACAATTTCGCTATTGTTTTTAATAGCGATGGCACCTTATCCCGTAGAAACGGGAAGGTATTTAACCAATAGTGAAAATAGAATACAAAATGAAAACTATTTTCAGCCATTTACACGCAACTTGCGGGAGATTAAAGAGTTACCATATTGGTGGGTGCGATTTAACGGATTAGATTTCATTAGAAGAGATGTTCTTATAGATGATATAGGGTTGATTCCTCCACCATTTCCACCTCCGCCTGTTTTTGAGATAATGTCTAATGTTTGGAATAATCCCAACCCAATTATGTGGGGTGGTACTTTGCGAGTTGCAGCCGCAATGGAAAGACCTTTTTCGCTAAGTATTTTTGATAGATATAACAGCTTTAATGTTTTTAATACTAATTTTAGAAATGTAGTGTTTGAAAGGCTTGTAACATTAGACAGTTATGGTACTGTTGTATCAAATATTGCGGAGTTTGATATTTGTTATGACAACCATGTGTTAAATTTAAGGATGAACCGTTCTAATCCATCTATTTATTGGCATGATGGTGTGCCGTTTACATTGGATGATTTAGTGTTTACTTTAGAAACAATGCAGCATCCCGATATGTTCCATCATAATGATCACGGGTTAAGTTTAATTTATAATACTCCTACCACAAGGTTTTGGCAACAACATTCAATAGTTGGTGCTCGTGATTTTACTAACGGCTATTTAGACTATATTCCAGGATTGGTATTATCCGATGATAGATTAAATGCAGCAATTTATTTTGATAACAACGCAGATATAAGAAGTTTTCTTAGAGGTCTTGCAGACCCTAATGCGGTAGTTTTACCACGCCATAGATTTGAGGGTATTTCTGTTGCGGACATGCCTTACCATCCTTATATACATAATCACATATTAGGCAATGGTGCTTTTATAATGGAAAATACAGTTCCCGGTGAGAGTGTTTCTCTTGTAGCAAACGAAAAACATTGGCGTGGTCGCCCGCAGGTAGACGCAGTTATCATGGAAGTAATAGATCCAGGGTTAGCGGCGGCAGCGGCAGGGCAATATGATATTATATTAAACGGCACAATTCGATTTTATGAAAAGTTTGAGTTGAACAATGGCGGTTTCTTGGGCAGAGTAACAAATTATAGAAAGGTGCTAATTTTTAACTTTTCAGATAATGCGGCAAACGCTTCCATACAATCTAACCCATTCTTACGCCGAGCTATCGGTTATGCTATTTTCGATTACGAAAAAGCTAATTACATGTTGGATAGTGCCCGTTTTATGCGCGACAGAGACGGTTTTAGAAGAATGCCATGGGGAGATTCTGCAATAAAAATATATGTAGGCGAAGGAAATGATGAGTTTAAAAACGCACTTATAACAGTTTTTAATGCAATAGGTTTACATGTGGAATTTATTAGCGACAGTCGTTATAATGCAGATATCTTTTTTGCTAAAATAAACGCATTACACAATTGTGTATCTAGTTTATTTAGTGCTTTTTCTAAAAATGGTAGTCAAAATTTTGGTAACTTTTATTCCGAAAGTTTGCAAAGTATGTTAGATAATTTAAAACATCTATACCGATTTGCTTGGCATACATGTTGTTGTATAGAAAGTATATTAACGCAAATATATTATTACATTTACTATAACATGCCATCATTAACATTAGGTTTTAAAGTATCAACACCGTTTATAAACAATCGTGTAGCAAATGTACACCTGTCATATTTGGGTAACTATCTAAACTTTTGGAATGCAGGGTTAACGGCAAGTGAACCGTACAGAGGAGTGTAAGACACCATTCTATGGTTGTTATTACTTTTGGTGGTAATAGAAAACACTGTTTGTAATAATTGTTAAAAATTAAAATAGATATTTATACCAATTAAGGCTGATTTGCCTTAATTGGTATAAATAAATCCTCTTAAACAAGGCTGTTTTGTTTATTGGAGATTTATATTAAAACGCTCATAAACTGTACTATTTATTATAGTTCACTCTTTATACTTTTGATAAAAACAAGAATAAGCAGTTGGCTGTGCGAAATTCGACTAATGAATTTTTAGTGTTTTCGTATCAATCGGGCGGCGATGGTGTAGATGTGCTAGTTAAAAACGGAACAATTTGGCTTACATAAAAGTTGATGTGTGGAGAAATGTGTTTGTTAATAGATTAAGTATTTTTAGAGTAGGATGATTAAAGGTATTATATTAGTATGAGTAATATTCTAAAACTTACTATTTAGCTTTGGTTTGACTTAACATATATTAACAATTTTTATGCTAATGGCATTTATTATGGTAGGGATAACAGTTGCTATAGTGGTAGCGATTGAACAAGCAAGATAATTTTGATACTCAATTTACAAAAAAGTGTGGTTAAACTTTATCAATCACACTTTTTTTGATGAAAAAAATATTTGCACAAATAATATAGTGATGTTATAATAAAGACTGAAGGGATTTACTAGCTATGGAATTTATCAAACATGGAAAAACAAAAGATGTATATAGATTAGCTGATGAGAATATTTTGCTAAGATTTAAAGATACTGTTACTGGTCATGCGTCAACGGGCGAGAGTGATCCCGGCGGCAATGAGGTTGTAGGGACAAAAGAAGGTGTAGGGGTGGCTGCTCTCAAAATGACTACATATTATTTTCAAAAACTAAAAGAGATGGAATTGCCTACTCATTGGGTATCTAGTAATTTGGCTAAAAGTGAAATGATTGTGCGTAGCGGCACTATGTTTGGCAATGGTTTAGAATTTGTTGTGCGTTATATTGCTTCAGGTAGTTTTATTCGGAGGTTTGGAGCGTTTATAAAAGAAGGCGACAATTTAGGTAATGGAATTTATGAAATTACTTTAAAAGACGATCTTCGCAATGACCCTCCAGCAACTGTTGAAATTATTGAGGCATTAGGTCTTATGAGTAAACAGCAACTAAAAGATGCCGAAATTCTTGTAAAAAAAGTTTGTGATTTTGTAAAAGATGATTTAGCTAATAAAGGGTTAGTTCTTGTAGATATTAAAGTGGAAGTTGGTTTAGTGGATGGTAAAGTAGTTTTAGTGGATGAGATTAGCGGTGGTAATATGCGTGTTACAAAAAATAGTCAACAGTTAGATTATGTAACACTATCTAATTATTTTTAGTGAGATAAAAAATATGACACAACAAACTCAAACAACTCAAAAAGCAGTAGAAATGTCGCCAAAATGTCCTGGATGCGGGGCAAACTTAGTATTTGCCCCCGATAAGCAAGCGTTAGCATGCGAGCATTGTGGTAATAGCGTTGCTGTTATTGCTACGCCTGCTATGCGATTTCCTTTATCAGAATTGCAACAATCTAAAGACCAAAAGTGGGAAAATACAGCCGTTTTTGAGTGTGGTAATTGTGGTGCTAACGAGGTTGTAAGTAGCCATGCAATGTCGAAATTTTGTGCGTTTTGCGGTTCGGCTAGCGTGGTAGAAAAAGCTGAACTTTCCGGTTTAAAACCAAATGCTGTAATTCCGTTTAAGATAAGCAAAGTTCAAGCAAAAGATAAGTTGGTAGCATGGGCAAAGAAAAAGATATTTGCTCCGAGTCGTTTCAAAAAAGGTGCTTCAAATAAAGATATAGACGGGGTTTATAAGCCGGCATTCACTTTTGATGCTCAAACAAGCACTCAATTTAACGGAGTTTTAAGTAGGGTAGAAACACATACTGTAACGATAAACGGTAGAACTACGGTGCAAAGTCGCACAATTACATTTCCGATAAGCGGTACATTTCAACAAGGCTTTGATAGTCTTATGATTCAAGCGTGTGATAGCATAAAACAAAGAAATTTAGATAAGATTCAACCGTTTCCCGATAATAGTGCAAAGGACTTTAATAATGCATATTTGTTTGGTTTTGTAGCAAGTCAACATAAAAGAGACGGTGTTGCCTGCTGGGATGAAGCTAGAAAAACTATGGAGCAACGCATTAGACAAGCAATTTTAGCACAGCATCCGGGAACAAGTGTAGTTAGTTTTAATATGAGGACGAGTTATATTACAGCTAGTTATCGATATATACTTATACCGATTTTTGTTGGGCATTTCAATTATAAAAACAAGTTATATCAATTTTTTGTAAACGGCGATACGGGTGCGATTACGGGCAAAACCCCTCTATCTCCACTTCGTATTTTACTGGCAGTTAGCATAGGTTTAGGTCTAGTTGGTGGAATAGTAGCGTTAATAGTGCTCTTTATGAATGGTGTAGTTTAAAGTTTTAATAAATTAAGGAGAAAATCAAAATTATGAACAATATTATAAGTTTATTGAATAATCAAATAATCGGTTTAGAGCCTTTGGTATTCTACCTAATACTGGCTTTAACGATAGTAATGCTAATAGCAATAATTGTGATTATTATACTAGCTGTTAGAGCAAAAAAAAGAAGTCAAAGAGGAATTCAAGCACCTAAGGTTAAAGTGCATAAAAAAGTGAGATATTCTGCCGATGAAAAAGAAATTGAGGCAAACGGTGAGGTTAATGTAACTCATCATAGAGGTGATTTTAATATTAAAAGGGGCGAGATTTATACAGCTAACCGAAAAGGTGAGTTGCTACCTGGTAAATATACTGTACTTAGCACTTCTGAGAGCGAAAATAAATTTAACATTCGTATTGGTAGATATGCCAGAGAATACTCTCACGGCGACACAATAGTAATTCCAGATGGTGAAACGATAGCAAGCCCATCACATTCGTTGGTGCTAAGGTAAATTAGCTATAAACGACAACTGACAAATTTCGGACTAACATAAATAAATCAATAATTTGTTGCTTGTAGTTTGTGGTTATAAATAACAAATTTATAAAACTAAAGGAGAAAATAATATGAGCAAAACATTTTTATTCAGACTAATAATTGGTCTATCACTACTAGCGGCAGCTATATTTTGGCTTCTTAGCGTAATTGATGTGTTCCCAGAGATTGAACACGGCACAGTAGGACAGTGGGCATGTTTAGTTATAACACTAGGCATTGGTACTGCATTTTTACTACGAGGATTGTTTGAAAAAAATAGCATTCCATTTATCAAAAAGCTATGGGTGTTTTTTGGTATAGCAATCCTAACCGTAGGTGCATTGATTGTAGTAGAGATTTTTGCTTGGGGTACGCCTATAATGCCAATTATAGCAGTAGCACTAGCTACAGCATTCCTGATTGCTTTAATAGCAGTTGGGGGTAAAAAATGGGATATTGCCGATAACGAAAAAGTAAATGACTTAGCCGACAACAATAGAAAAACCACTTGGGACAGACAACAAGAAAAAAATCAAAAGAAATAAAACGAAAAAGGTGAATATATTTTAGCTTTATAATATTGTTTGATATTTTGGTGTACATACTGTTTTGAGAATTCAATTTAAATAATAGGTATACTGCTCGGAAGTCTAATAAATTTCCGAGCAGTCTGTAAAGTATGCTTTAGTAAAGTAAAAAAATAAAACGGTTAATATATATATTTAACATACTCAATTACAGTAAAGTAGTTGGAATTGTAGCTATAATATGCTCCCGAGCCTACGACATTAAAAGAAAATGAAAAAAGAAGATTTTTATTATGAATTACCTGAGGAACTTGTTGCTCAGGAGCCTATAGAGCCTAGAGATCACGCTAGACTATTAGCATACAACCGAGACACTCAAACAATAGAGGACAAGCATTTTTATGATTTACTCTATTATCTAAAAGAAGGTGATTGTATGGTTGTGAATAAAACTAAGGTGTTGCCTGCAAGACTTTACGGCACAAAAATAGCTAAAGAAACCGACAAGCCCGAAGGTGCTAAGGTGGAGTTTTTACTACATAAACGCAAGGATAATTCAGTTTGGGAAGTGCTAGCGGGTCCTGCTAAAAGAGCAAAAGTAGGTGATGAGTTTTATTTTTGTGATAGATTAAAAGGCTCAATTATAGCCGAAAAAGAGGGTGGCCTTAGAGATATAAAGTTTATATTTGATGGTATTTTTGAAGAAATTTTAGACGAAATCGGTGAAACACCTCTTCCTCATTATATCAAGAAGAAATTAGAAAATATCGAGAGGTATCAAACTGTGTATGCTAGCGATGCCGGTTCTGCAGCCGCACCAACGGCGGGATTGCATTTTACTCCTCAGCTTATGGATAAAATTAGGGCAAAAGGTGTAAAAATAGTAGAGATACTGCTTCATGTTGGCTTAGGTACTTTTAGACCTGTTACCGAAACGGATATAACAAAACACAAAATGCATGCCGAGTATTACGAAGTAGAAGAACAATCGGCAAAGGAGATAAATGCTTGTAAAAAAGCAGGTGGCAGAATTATTGCTGTTGGTACAACTTCAGTACGCACGCTAGAAAGTGTTGTAAGCGAAGACGGTTTTATTAAAGCAGGTACAGGTGAGACAGATATATATATTTATCCGCCATTTCAGTATAAAATAGTAGACTGCCTAATCACAAATTTCCATTTGCCAGAAAGCACGCTTGTTATGCTTGTTTCAGCACTTCTTGGCAGAGAAAAAACTTTAGAAATTTACAAACATGCCGTAGATAACAAATACCGCTTTTTCTCCTTTGGTGATGCGTGTTTCTTTTATACCATATAAAGTATTAACTTCATATGATATAAAATAAAGTATCCCAGGGCACTTTCTGTAAAAAATAATGAAAAATCATTTTAGCAAAATCAAAATAATACTGCTTGCGTGTATATTAGCTATTATTCCGTTTTTGGTGGCTTGTACTTGCCTAGAAAATGATGGCAATATTTATATAATACGCGAACCGTCCACTCAAGAGCAGGTTTTTAATAAATTTGCCCCTAGTGTTGTTGCTATAACGGTAGGCACGCAAGTTGGCACAGGGTTTTTATACTATAATAACGAAAATGATTTGTATTTTGTTACAAACTACCATGTTGTGGCCGAGCATATCCAAAACCGCTATATAGCAATATTGCTAGAGTTTCAATTTTGTCCATCAGCCACTACTATCGAAACATCACAAATTCTCTCAAGATTAGAGCATTATACTGCCGAATTAGTTGGTTACGATTATTACTTTGATATCGCTGTAATAAGAATTCCTCATTTCGGAATTTTTTTAGAGAACTATTATAGACATTCAATTAACGATATCGCAACTTATATTTCACACGCTACTCCACTACTTGCTATCGGTAATATGGATGGTGCAGGAATCTCTGCTTTTGGCGGGCTTATGAGTAATCCGAACCGCATTATAGATTTTGGAGTTAATGTAGCTCCGCATTTGCGATTTAGACCAGTTCAGCAGGTTAGCGTAAATCTAAATCGGGGCACTAGTGGAGGTCCAATATTAGATATGTATGGTAAATTAGTGGGGATTTCTAGTTTTCAACAATATTCCGACTCTGAAGGCCGTCCTCTTATAGGAGTTAGCTTTTCGGTTGCGTCTAGTGTTGCTAAACCGCTAATAGATAGGGCAATTTTATTAAATACAGGTGGGCGAATCCCTAAAATTGCTTCTTATATGGAAAGCCTAAACACGCTTATATTATCGGGGCTTGGCAGGATAAGAGTAAATATAACTTCTGACGGACAGCTTATTGTGGTGGATAATGGTACAAGACCCAGCGGAGCAACAGGCGAATGGTTGCAAGTGGGCGATAGGATTGTAGCAATCGGGGAGCATTCAATAGGCAGTAATTACAGAATTTGGAACGGCAATGATTTTTTTGCACGACTAAATGCTTACGCTCACCAAAGTTTTTACACTACAGCAGGAGTGAATTTGAATGAATTAGAGCAATTAAGAATTATATTTTTAAGAAACGGTACGCAACACACTCTTTCTTTTTTGCAATTTTTAAGATGATAAAAATAAACAAAAGACAAAAAATATATAAAAAGCACTTGCAGGGTTGAGTACTTTTTTGATATAATCTTAATATACTTTTCGCTTCTACGCAAGAAAAAGCGGTGTAAAATGAGGAATTATTATGGCACATAAAATTTTAATTGTAGACGACGATGTAAATATTTGTCAGCTACTAAACCTATATCTAATAAAAGATGGCTTTTCTACAGCGATTTGCCATAACGGTAGAGAGGCTCTTAAGATACTAGAAAAAGAGAAGTTTGATGTTATACTTCTTGATATTATGATGCCCGAGATGGATGGCTTTGAAACTTTAACCGAAATTCGCAAGACCTCTAGAATTCCTGTTATTTTTGTGTCGGCGAAAGGCGAATCAATGGATAAAATTAGCGGTTTAGATATTGGTGCAGATGATTATGTAACGAAGCCGTTTGAACCTCAGGAATTAATTTCTAGAATAAAAGCATGTCTTAGACGCAGTGCGGAGCCTATCGCTCGAAGATTAAAAGTTAAAGCAGATGCTAGCGATATTACGCTAGGCTCGTTGGTGGTTAGTCTTAAGGAATATACGGTTACTAAAAATGGTATAAAATTAGAGATGGCACCAAAGGAAATAGAAATATTACATCATTTAATTACAAATCCTAAAAGGGTACATTCAAGAGAGCAACTTTTCCATCATTTATGGACTAGAGGCCCTAACGAGAAAAAATCTGATACTCGCACGATAGATGTTCATGTAAAACGCATTCGAGAAAAAATAGGCGAAAGTGACAAATGGAAAATCGAAACTGTGTGGGGAGTGGGATATAAATTTTTAATCTTTGATTAGAAAATATCGAATAATGAATATTGAATAATGAAATACTTATTTAATTTTGTAAAAATATTTTTTGTTTAATCATAATAAGTCCGACATTATTCAATATTCATTATTAATTATATAAAAATGCGTTTTTTCAAGAGTTCTACATTTAGGCTTATGTTTTATGGGGTAGTGGTATTGATAGTAGTAGCTATACCACTATTTCTTGTAATGTACTTCTCACCAGATTTAGTTGTTTTAGCGATACTTCTACCCATAGTTTTGGGTTTTATAGCCATTATGTCATGTCTTATAGTGCATCATAAGGTTTCGACTTTACCCACTAAAGCATTAATAAAATTCATTAGAAAAATTACTAAAGGTGAATACATCACTACTGAAAAGCCTTATGATAACGACTTAGCTAATTTATCATCTGCCTTGAATAATACAGCGTATGAGTTTGAAAATATAGAACAAATGCGAAAGAATTTTATATCTAGTGCTTCGCACGAACTTCGTAGCCCTCTAACATCTATACAGGGTTTTTTGCAAGCAGTATTAGACGGTACAATTAAAGAGGAAGATATTCATAGATACCTCAATATCGCTCTTAAAGAAAGTAAACGCCTTAGCACATTAATAAACTCGATGTTAGATCTTTCTAGCCTAGAGAGTGGTAAAAATCATATTCAATTAGAAAGGTTCGATATAAATGCTATTATTAGACAGGTTGTAGAGAAATTCGAGCCTATCTTATTGAGAAATGAAAGTACGCTAGATGTTGATTTCGCAAGAGAAAATAGTTTTGTTTTTGCTGATAAAGAAAAGATTATTCAAGTTCTTATAAATCTTATTGATAATGCTGTTAAGTATTCGCCTAATAAGTCTAAGATTTTGGTTACAACTCATATACATGGTAAAAATGTGTATGTTAGTGTAAAAGATAGGGGTGTTGGCATTTCCAAGCAAGATCAAGAACTTGTTTGGGATAGATTTTTTATGGTAGATAAAGCACAAACTCCAACAGAGAAGAAGGGTACAGGACTGGGACTTTCAATTGTTAAAAAAATAATTGAGGACCACGAAGAAACAATTTGGATAGAAAGTACTAAAGGTATGGGTTCTACATTTGTATTTACACTGACATCGTTTGATTCATCTAAACACAAAATAGAAGAAGAAAAAATATGATATATTTAGATAACGCATCCACAACTAAAGTATTTCCTAAAGTGTTAGAAACTTTCTCAAAAGTTTCTAAGGAAAGTTTTTTTAATCCTTCTAGTTTATATGCTTTTAGAGAGAAGGAGATTTTAACGGAAGCTAGAGAAGCTATAGCAAAAGAAATCGGAGCAAATAGTGATGAAATTTATTTTTGTAGTAGCGGTACAGAGGCAAATAATTTAGCAATTTTAGGCGGAGTTAAAAATAAAAAACTTTCAGTGCTTACTAGCGAGGGCGAGCATCCTAGTATATACGAACCGATTAAGAGTTTAGTAGGCAAAGGCTTTAATGTTAAATTTGGTGGACTAAATAACGATACAAGCATTGATGAGAATAAAATTGTGGAGTTAGCGGATAAGGATTGTGGATTTCTTAGTTTAATTCATGCTAGCAACGAAACGGGTGCAGTTAATGATATAAAGGATGTTTTTAGTAAGATTAAAAAAAATAATCTAAAAGTTATAACTCACAGCGACGGAGTTCAAGCGTTTCTTAAAACTCCGGTTGACGTTAAAGAGTTGGGAGTTGATTTATATTCTATAAGTGCTCATAAGATTGGCGGTCTTAAAGGTGTTGGTGCGTTATATATTAAAAAAGGAGTGCATATAAATCCGATTTTATTAGGTGGGGGTCAAGAAAGAGGAGTTAGGAGCGGTACAGAAAATGTAGCTGGCATAGCGTCATTTGTAACAGCAATCAAAGAATATAAGACTTTAGCTAAACAAACCGATTTTAAGGCTTTAAGAAAGGCATTTTTAGAAAAGTTTGTTAGCGAATTAGAAAAGTTGGAAGTTAGGTTTTTAATAAACGAAACACACAATCAACTGCCGAATATTTTATCAATTTCGATTGTCGATATTCAATCGGAAGTATTGCAGAGAATTTTAGCTGAAAAAGATAATATTTATATCGGTTTAGGGTCAGCTTGTGCTTCTAGCAAAAAAGGTAACCGCATACTTCAATCAGCAGGCAGAACAGCAAAGGAAATTGCAGGCAACATAAGAATTAGCTTTGGAATTGATAACACAGCTGACGATGTAAAACATTCGGCGAGCTTGATAGTAAAAAGAATAAAAGAGTTATTGTAATATTCGGGCAATACTCTGTCGTCTGCACTTTATAAAAAAGGAAAATATATTGAAAACAGAAACGCAAAAAGTAATAATCCTTCGAGAAGGCGAGATATTTCTAAAAGGTAAAAATCGAGGTTCGTTCGAAAAAATCTTAAAGCAAAACATAGTTTATGCTTTAAAGAGTTTTAAGTGCAATTTAATTGTAGAGCGAAATCGTTTTGTAATAATTGATTTTTTAGATAGTGATACCAACGCTTTAATTAGCAAACTATCAAAGATTTTTGGAATTTCGTCAGTATCTATCGGCGTTAAAGTACCGTCGATTATGGAGGATATTGAAAACGCTACTAGAGAGTTAATTCCACAAAGCGGTACATTTAGAGTTACAGTAAATCGTGGTGACAAAAAGTTCCAATTAAATACTATGGAATTATCCCGTCATTTAGGCGGTGTGGCATTAGAACATAACCCTAATCTAACAGTAGATTTGCATACACCGCAATTTACACTCAATGTAGATGTTAGAGAAGAGGGCAGTACATATTTATTTAAGGATAAAATTAAAGCGGTGGGTGGTATGCCTATCGGTAGTGCGGGCGAGGGTTTGTTATTACTCTCGGGCGGAATTGATAGCCCAGTTGCAGGGTACTATATGCTAAAAAGAGGGCTAAAGCTAACAGCGCTACATTTTCATTCTTATCCGTTTACTAGTATTGAAGCTCAAAAAAAAGTAGAGAGATTAAAGGCTGTTCTGGAGGACTATGGTGGTAGAATAAAATTACTGCTTGTGCCGTTTACTAAACTTCAAGAAGCAATTAGAGATAATTGTAGCGAAAGCTATGGGATAACACTACTTCGTTGCTCAATGATGCGAATTGCCGAAAGGGTTGCTAAGCAAAATAAACTATCGTGTATAATAAACGGCGAGAGCTTAGGTCAGGTTGCTTCGCAAACAATAGAAAGCATTACAGCTACTGAAAGTGTTGTAAAAGATATTCCGATACTTCGTCCACTTATAGGGCTAGATAAGCAAGAAATTATAGAGGTTGCTAAACGAATAGAAAGTTTTGATATTTCTATAGAACCCTTTGAGGATTGCTGTACAGTGTTCACTCCTGAAAAACCTGTTATAAAACCAAAATTAGATGAGTGCATTTTTCAAGAAAGTCGAATTGAAAATTTAGAACAACTACTAAACGAGGCATTTGAGGGGATTGAGATAATTTAATTACAAACTACAACTGGACAAACTACAAAAAAAGAATAGATTACAAAACAGGATAATGTTTTGCCGTCGTTGCGAGCCGTTGTTATGTTGTGATTTATAGTTGTGATTTATATAAGTTACTCGGCGAAGCAATCCAGTAAGCCAAGCTAATCTGGATTGCTTCGCTGATAAGCTAATATTTTACCATACATTACTACGGCTCGCAAAGACGACTGAGTTTTATTGACTAAAGAATAATCTTTCCAAATGTTGTATGATAGTTAATATTTTGTCATTTGTAATTATAAGCTATATGAACGCATTAACAAAAATATTAAAAAAGTGGCAAACATATGTTATCATTGCACTAATTGTGCTAGCGACACTAGCGGGTTTTTGGAATATTAGTGTGGACGGAAGAGTCCATAGCCATGGCTTTTGTGGTAATCGAGCATTTGAGCATGTTTACGCTATAGCCCAAGAGCCTCGCCGTTTTTTTGATCTAGAATCATTAGAATTTACTAGAGAATATATAATGGGGCAGTTGGATAGCTTTAATGTAGAAAACTTTATAGTTGAGCATACTCCGGCGAGTGGTATTGATGTTAAAAACATTTATGCCAGAATACCAGGCACTAGCGGAGTTTACATACTGCTGATGGCACATTATGATACTCACCCTTCTAGCAATTCATTAGGAGTCGGCGATAACGCTTATGCGGTTGCAACACTATTAGAAATTGCAAGAATATTCTCAGTTAAAGCTAACGAATCGCCACTAGTAAACGGAATTAAATTTGTTTTTACTGATGCAGAGGAAATTGGCTTACACGGTGCAATACGATTAGTAAACGAAAGAGAAATGGTAACCGAGCATAACGCTAACTGGATTTTAGATAATGTAAATCTTGTTGTAAATATAGAAGGTAGAGGCATAAGAGGTCCGTTGTTTTTATTTGAAACCAGCGATAATAACCGCCGAATTATAAACTTTTTCGCAAGAAGCGGTCGCCCTTTTGGTTTTTCGTTTGCATCAGAAATTTACAGTATATTACCTATGCGAACGGAGTTGGGGATTTTTTTAGAAGCAGGCTTTAACGGAATAAATCTTTCTGTGCTGGATAGCGTAGAATATTACCATACCGATTTAGATAACTTAGATAATATTTGTATGGATGCTTTGCAAAACTATGGCAACACACTTATGCCACTTCTAATCGAATACACAGCTAGTTCCAGATACAGCAGAATGGATTCTTTTGATTCGTCTAGTGATTCGGTATTTTTTACGATACTACCAAATATTTTTATAAGATACAATAATATATTTTCGTGGATTATAATTATATTATTGCTGATAGGGACTATTGTGTTATTTATATTAAAAAAAGTTAACCTAAAGAAAACACTTATAGCTTTTGGCTTTTGGTTTGGATTTATTTTAATTAGTGCTGGGATAGGATTTTTAGTTAGTATTGTTTTAGGCTTAGCTAGCGGAGTGCCGTTTTCTATAGCGGGGATAATGAGCTTTGTAGCTTTTGATAGAGGAGCTCTTGTACTAACAAGTTTATTGATTTGCATTTTAGCCTTTATAGCAGTTATAATAAAACGAAAGACACTTAAACTCGAAACAAAACATATGTTATGGAGTGGTATTTTTATAAATCTTTTGTTTTTACTAATAACCGCTTTTGCTCTTCACGGTGCTACCTTTTTATTTTTATGGATAACGATATTAGCGATTGGCTCAATAGCGATAAGGCATATAAAACATGAAAATATCGGTAAATATATCTCTATCGGATTTATCATTTTGTTACTTTTGTTCGGTATTTCACTTGGAGTAACTATAACTTACTCGTTATTTGTGGGTATGACAATAAGCGTATTGTTTATAATCTTAGCATTATCAGCAGTAGCACTCACGATTATGGTGCCTATTTTATATGAGTTGGTTAGAGAATTAAATAGTATAGTAAATGCAAACATTACTTACTGTAGCGGCGACATTTTGTCGCCTGAGCCTTAGAAAAAAGATATATTTTATAAAGTGCGGGTGACAGAGTGTCGCCCCTATAGTAAAGAAATGTGAAAAAACTTAACGACAAATATAAAACTCATTCACATCTAACTCATTCAAAGCATAATCTAAATAAGTCAACAATTTCTCAGTTCTCATTAAAAAAACCATGTGCGGTATAATCGGATACATAGGCAGTAAAAATGCCGTCCCCATTATTGTTAATGGGCTTAAAAAACTCGAGTATAGAGGGTACGACTCAGCCGGTGTTGCAGTAAATAACAACGGCGAATTTTGTGCTGTAAAAAAACGGGGCAGACTAACAGAGTTAGAACAAGCTCTTAAGAAAACCCCAATAAAGGGTAACATTGGTATCGGGCATACTCGTTGGGCAACGCACGGTGAGCCTAGTGATATAAATTCTCATCCGCATTTATCGGAGTTTAATACTATAGCAGTAGTACATAACGGTATTATCGAAAACTATAAAGAACTTAAGGCTAAGTTAGAGAAATTGGGTGTTAAATTTAGTTCTCAAACCGATAGCGAGGTTGTGGCTCAACTAGCGGAATACTATAAAACTAAATTTGGTGGTAGTTTACTTGATATTGTGTCAAGGGTGGCACAAGCGTTAGAGGGCAGTTTTGCTCTTGGCATTATGGCTAAGGATAATCCGAATACCCTTATTGCCATTAAAAAAGATAATCCTTTAATTATCGGAGTAGGCAAGGACGGTAATTTTATAGCCAGTGATGTGCCTGCGGTACTAGAGCATACAAAGTCAGTATATTACCTAGCCGATAAAGAAATAGCAGTCATCAAAAAAGACAGCATAGAATTTTTTACCCTAGAAAAAGAACCTATAAATAAAGAAGTTTCGCTAATAGAATGGGATGCAAGCGAGAGCGAAAAAGGCGGTTATCAGCACTTTATGTTAAAGGAAATGCTGGAGCAACCTAAAATTCTACAAGCTACAATTAAACACGCTAAACAGCGATTGAGTCAAAAAGAAGTTCTTGACAAGCTGGATATAAAACAATATACTAAAATAGTAATCACTGCTTGTGGCTCTGCGTATAATGCTGGGTTTGTAGCTAAGTATGTGTTAGAAGATCTTGCTAGAATCCCAGTAGAAATAGAGTTAGCTAGCGAATTTAGATATAAAAATCCGATAGTAGATGATAAAACCCTTGTTATTCTTATTAGTCAATCGGGCGAAACGGCAGACACTATCGCCGCTATGCGAGAGGCAAAATCAAAGGGTGCTACAACATTAGGCGTTGTAAATGTGGTTGGTAGCTGTATAGCTACTGAGAGTGATGTGTGTATTTATACACTGGCGGGACCTGAAATTGCAGTTGCCACTACAAAAGCGTATTCGGCACAGCTTGTGGTAATGTATCTATTGGCTATAAAATTCGCTAGTGATTTAGGAGTGATTGATGAAAAGACGATTAAAGCACTAGAGAACGATGTTAATTCAATCCCAGATTTAGTAGATGTAACAATCAAAAGCACAATAGATACAATCGCCAAATACTCTGCTCTTTGCATAGGTTACTCCAGCATATTTTTTATCGGTCGCAATATTGATTATGCCGTTGCATTAGAGGGTAGCCTAAAGCTAAAGGAGATTAGTTATATTCATAGTGAGGCGTACGCTGGGGGAGAGCTAAAGCACGGAACAATTTCACTTATAGAGGACGGTACACTTGTTGTAGCTATAGCATCTAATCCAAGATTATTTCCCAAAATTATGTCTAATGTAGAGCAAGTAATGACAAGAGGAGCAAAGGTTTTTAGCATAGAAACGAGTTTGGTAAATGAAAGCGACAGGATACAACACAAAGACCTATTTAGGATAAAAACACATAGTATAAACGAATTATTTAGTCCTAGTTTATCTGTGATTATCTTACAACTCTTTAGCTATTTTGTGGCCGCTAACAAAGGGTTAGATATAGATAAGCCGAGGAATTTGGCGAAATCGGTAACGGTGGAATAAAATTCAATTAGAAATTAGAAATGAGGCGAATGAGAAATTGTTGACTTATAGCGAATAAATCACTAGACTTTCCTATTGTTTTCATAAATAAATCTTAATTTCTCATTGTGCAAAAAAACAATCTAAAAAAATCCCGTACCCTAAATAAAAGGAAACCCCAATCATGCAAACAATACATCAAGAAATACTGTCGTTTATAAAGGATAACGATGTAAAATTTATCCGTCTTAGCTTTTGTGATGTTTTTGGAACACATAAAAACATTGCTATTTTGCAAGACGAACTTAAAAATGCTTTTACAGAAGGTGTTCCGTTTGATGCTTATGCAGTACACGGATATAGCGATACTGATACCGATTTGCGTCTTTTTCCAGATCCTGATACGCTTACTGTTTTGCCGTGGCGTCCCGGTAGCGGTAGAGTTGCTAGGTTTTATTGTACAATAAAAGACGCTAGTGGACAACCTATTACTAACGACAGTAGGGCAATTTTAAAGGAAATTTCTAAATCGTGCCTTAAAAAAGGGTACGAGGTAAATATCGGTACCGAGTGTGAGTTTTATTTATTTAAGACCGATGTAAACGGTATGCCTAGCTTAGAGCCACACGACAACGGTGGTTACGGTGATATTGCCCCATTAGACGGGGCAGAAAATATCCGTAGGGAAATTGTTATAAGTTTAGAAGAAATGGGACTAAAGCCTCACACAAGCCATCATCAAGAGGGGCCAGGGCAAAATGAGATAGATTTTTACGGGGCAGCACCACTAACAAGTGCCGATAATCTACAAACCTTTAAAAGTGTTGTAAAAGCAGTTGCCGCTAGAAACGGTTTGTTTGCTAGCTTTATGCCCAAACCACTCCTAGATCAGCCAGGTAATGCACTTCATATAAATCTTAGACTAAAACACAAAGGTGAACCACTATTTATGAATATCGCCGATAAAGACCCTAACGATGCTCAATACTTTTTGGCAGGTGTTCTAAACCGTATACCTGATATGACGCTTTTTCTAAATCCAACAGCAAATTCTTACGAACGATGGGGGAAATTTGATGCTCCGCAATTTGTTAGCTACAGTCCACAAAATCGTTCGCAACTTACCAGTATGCTTTTTCACGGCACAAAAAAAGCTAGGATGGAACTTCGTAGCCCCGACCCTGCTACTAACCCATATTTAGCATTTGCTCTAATAATTGCCGCAGGTATAGAAGGCATAGAGAAGAAAATTAAACCTATTGTGCCGATTCAAATTAACACCATAGAAGATGCTATAAACGCAAAACTTGTACAGCTTCCCGAAACGCTAAGTAAAGCAATTCAGCTAGCTAAAGAGAGTGAATTTATAAATAAAACCTTGCCCGCTTCACTTATAGACACTTATATAAACATAAAAACCATTGAAGCTCAAGAAGCTAAAGCCACTCGAGATAAAGCTGCCTACTACAAAAAGAAACATTTTTATGTTATATAGTTTTAGTGCATAATTAAGGAGTTATTATGTAATTGTAGGGGCGATGTTTTGTCGCTTTGGCATAGTAAAAATAAACAACAAAAAAGGAAAACAAAAATATGATTTGTAACAATTGTTCAGGCGAAATAAAAGACGGAGTTTGCGAGTTTTGCGGAATATCACAACCGCAGGCTAACCAACCACCTCCGTATGGACAAAATCCATATGGTCCGCCACCGCATGGCTATCCACCTCCGCATGGACAGCCTCCACCTTACGGTTATAATCCATACGGTCAGCCACCGCCTCACGGATATCCGCCACATTATCCTCCTAACTACAACGCACCTCATCCGGATGCCAAAAGCAAAATAGTCGCAGGATTACTAGCACTATTATTAGGCTTAGGAATCTACAACTTTTACCTAGGGCACATCAAAAAAGGAGTAATCCAGTTATGTATGTGGATAGGCAGTATTATAATTATGGTAGTAGGGGTAGTATTGCTAGTTTTAGAGGAAATTTATTTTTTTGAAACTGGTTATATATCGTATCCACTGATGATAGGTAGTATGATTACTATTATATTTAGTAGTTTAATGTTTATGGCACTAGGTATATGGGGCTTTGTAGACGGCATAAGAATCTTTATCGGCAACATCAAAGTAGACGGCAAAGGCATTCCTTTAAGAGATTAAAACTAAAATAACTAAAAAGCTCGAATTCTTATTGAAATGTCTGAACTTTTTATATTTTAAGAAAGATTTGTTTATATTCTAAAGTTTTAAAGTGAGTTAAGGAATAAAAAAACAAAAAACTGTCAATAATTTTATCTATGCGTAAAAAAACTATGAGTATAGATGAGGCAAAAAGACACATAGAAACCCTTAGTGGCAGACCTCTTAAAATAAGTATAAATAAAGGCAGAAAAAAAATAGTAAAATACGACGGTACAATAGCCGCCGTATATCCCAGCGTTTTTACGTTAAACATAAAAAACGATAAAAATATCAACTTTTTATCTTGCACCTATTCCGATCTTATCTGTGGGCAAGTGTCACTAAAAACTATGCAAAATGCGTAGATAAAGTATAAAGATAAAAAGTAAGGACTTATATCTTAAAAACAGGTTAGTTGATAAACAATCAACTGACCTGTTTTGTTAAATTCTATTTCCAAGGCTTATCGCCATCTAACCAGCCAGCATTTTTCCAATGTTGATAATCTGCTGTCTCTGGTTCGCCCTTTTTTGCAAAGCTTTTATTTAGCATTTTGTGCATTATTTTAACAATTCTAAATAATAATCTTATTTTTAGTCGTGGTTTTTTAACAGGTTTTTCTATTTTTTTAGTTATTCTCAAGCATTGTTTTTCTATAGATTTTTTTCGCTTATCGCTAACCTTTTCCCATCTAGTTTCAAATAGCTTTTGACTTATTGAGTATCGCTTTGCCACTCCCCACCAGTCTAAACTTGTACCAATATCCCTTATAACATTTTTTAATCCTGCCCCTGCCGAGTTTGTTATTATTACAGCCTTCTTAAAAAACAACTCTTTATCGGGGGAGTGAACCATAAATTTTGAAGCATAATGGTCTAGTAATGCTTTAACCTGACCCGTAGCCCTAAGTACATAAACAGGCGAGGTTATAACAATTACATCGGATTCTTTTATAGACTCCCAAATAGGAACAGTATACTCTCGATGAGGGCAAGCGGTTATATCCTTATAAAAACATGCTTTGCATCCACTGCAAAAACTTGGCATATTATAAGGCAAATGATATTCAACTGCCTCATGTTCTTTGCCGACAGCATCTAAGAACATATCTTTCATATGAAAAGTGCAACCCTTATTCTGCACTCCGTTTATTACAGTAATTTTCATAGTTTTAGTTTGATTTTGTATGCGATTAAGAATTGATTTTTTTGTTTTCTAAAGCAGTAATTCTTTCTAACGGATATATTTCAGGAATATCAATAATTTGATAATTTGAAGTCAATTTTTCAAGCCCGATTGTCTTAAGGTAATCATCAACTACACTTTTTTGAATTGTTATTGTACCAGAGCCTGCCCAATGCCTATCAGTCCTGTCTTTTTTAACACATGAAATCCAATATATTTCGCCAGTTTCAATATCAAAATGATTACCTATATCACCAACATAGCGTCTATCCAAAGATTTGCTAAATGCTTTGTCGTTAAAATATATTGTTCGTCCTGTTTTAGACAACTTAACTTTTCCTATCCAAGCAGGACCATTATCGGCATAGCCTGTTTTTAATTCAATATATCTAATTTCTGTTTTCATAATACAAAAACGCATCTTGCGCTAGTTATGTGTGGTGCTCCCGACAGGAATCGAACCTGTACCTAAGGCTCCGGAAACCTTCGTTGTATCCATTCAACTACGGGAGCATTTGTAACATATACATAATATCATAAAAATAAATATATCGCAAATTTTATTACTTAATATTCATCAAAAAAATCGTTCTAAACATCATTTTTTACTCATACATTATAATGTTAAACTTGGAGGATATTATGAGTTTTGAACCAACAATTGAAAAACTTAAAACTAGCGGCCTAAAGCGACTTTGTGTGCATCAGGCGGTAGTAGAGGCGAGATTGCTCGCTAGCGGCGGCGTGCTTATATCTAAGGTACTTAGTATTGTCGCAGACTGTACTAGCTCTATGGGCGAAGTATTTACAGCAGAAGCCAGATATAGCGGTAGAGTAAACTTTAAGGTAGCGTTTGTAGATACAGAGGGCAATAATCATTGTATGAATTATAATGCCGACTTTACAGACAAATTATTATGCCCGAGTATTCATGGCGGATTGCGTCCGAATGTTTCCAGCATTATTTTAGATACCGATATTGTAGCGGTGGACGAGCGGGAAATTAAACTAGCTTGCGTAGTTGAAACTGCACTAGATGCTTCTGTAACGGAGGAACATACTGCACTCGTTGATGCTAGCGACGGCATTTATTTAGAGAAAAAGGATATTGAATTTTCTAGGTTAGTCATAGAAAATTATCCGTCGTTTGCTTTAACCGAAACGGTGGCTTTGCAGAATAGTACGGTATTATTTAGTGAAGCTAGGATGATAACTCATAAACGCATAGCTAGCTTTGACAGCGTTATACTCGAAGGTAACATCTTATGCGATTTAATTTTAAGCGATAGCGAAGGCATGATTTTTAGTCAGCAACACATTTTTCCGTTTAAGGAAGAGTTTGCAGCAGAAGGCGTTAGAGACGAAAGTTTTGTTATAGCCGGTGCTAATTTAAGTAGTCATAGAGTAACTGTAGAGACTGACGGCGAAAAATTTAGTGTAAGTATTGAGTTTGAAGCTACCGCCAGTATAAGAGCATTTGCTACAGCTAGGCAAGCTGTTGTAGTGGATTGCTTTAGTGTTAGTAACGAGTTAGAAATGACTAAAACGCAAGTGGCTGTTACCGAACATAAGCTGTGTGGTAACATTACCGAGCGTGTAGAGGGTAGTGTTACACTAGATGTTTCTATGCCGATTGCCGATAGCATTTTAGCTGTTACTGCAAGTAAGCTACATATTGCTAACGCTACAGCAACAGATGGCAGAATTGTTTATGACGGTGTTGTTAGCAGTAATATAATTTATTGGGCTGTAGAGCAAAATACTAAGCATTCTGTAGCGGTAGAGTTGCCGTTTAGCATTGGTGTTAATAATAGTTTAGCAAGAGAAGGCGATACTGTTTTTGCTAGGGGAATTGTGAGTGGCATGCATACAAGAATAGTGCGTGGTAGCGAAATTCAAATTAAAGCCGATATAGAAGCAGAGGTTATCGCAATGGCTACAGTTAGTAGCGAAGCGATAGCAGAATTAAGGTTAGGTGAAGAAAGACCGCTTAGCACAAGTGCTTTCAGTGTTCATATCGGAAAGGCAGGGGAGAACTTGTGGGATATAGCTAAGGCACTAGGCACAACACCAGAGAGCGTTATGGGTCAAAATCCTGGAGTAGCAATGCCTTTAGGCGGCGGCGAAAGATTATTATGCTATAGGCAAAAACGCTAATTAAGTATAGACAAAACCTCTATAGTTTATATTTAATGAAAATTATAAAATTAAAAGGGTGTGTTCGATTTTTTCGAACCGCCTTTTTGATATAAAAATAAATAATATATAAAAACTTCTCATTTATTGTTGACAACTTCTTTATTTAAAAGTAAACTAAAGGTAATTTTTAAACCTTTCAGTTGAATGGTTTTATAAGAACTGAGTTAATTACTAAAGAAAAACATTAAATGAAAGCTAAAGAATTTAACGAATGTTTAAACAAAATCCGTAATGGAGATAAATCAAAGCTAGAAGTCATTTACGATAATTATTTTAAGCTAATGCTTTTTTGTGCCTTTAATATTGTGAAAAATAGGGAAGATGCAGAGGAGATAGTAGCTAATTTTTTTGTGTATATTTTAGAAGATGTGCAGGCTATAAGCTATATAGAAAAGCCAACCCCTTGGGTCTGTAGAATTATAAAAAATAAAGCAATAGATTTTGTGCGTAAAGATGTTCGAAAAGTAGCCCTTACTAATTATTATGAATTTTCGCAAGATCTCTTAACATATGATTCTCAAACTGATTTAATTATTACATTGTTAGAAGCACTAGAGAAGTTAAACGAAATAGAAAAAGAAATATTTGAACTACATTACCTTGTTGGATATAAATATAGTGAAATAGCTGAAATGCTTAGCCGTCCTGTAGGAACTATAAAGTGGTATGTTAGTCAAATTAAAATTAAATTAAAGCACCTAAAAGAATATAAATAAATTATTTTTTGTTTTTTTGCAACCTTTTGCCACTTTTAACACTCTCTATATATGAAGGGGGAAGATCTTTTCTAAAAAGGATAAGTTACATATGATAAAAAGATTAAAAATACAGATAAAAATAATTATTACTTT
>WRAP01000017.1 GCA_009780135.1 Bacillota bacterium | reverse complement strand
TGTATATCGGCGAGGGTGCTTTTGCTAACACGACATATTTATTGGGCATTACTATTCCTGCTAGTGTAGAGTGGATTGGCGAGGGAGCGTTTAACGGCTCGGCAGTTAGGAATATTTATATAAGAGGTCAGTATACTGACTTTGGGGCTTTGGGCGGTTTATCTGATGCTACTACCTTGCAGGTGCAGTCGGAGGAGCAATATTGGGTGGCTCGTGGGTTTATGGAAAGTCATCAAATTGTATTCTCTAATAATCCGATTAGATATGTTTTGGTTGTGGATGGGTGCATGGATTGGTCGTCTGTGGCGGAGTGGTCGTCTACGTTAAGAGCAATAATGGAATCCTATATCTTTTGGCAGGTGGTAACTTTTGATGAGATGATGAATTTCTTATTCGTTTCGGGTAAGGGTATGGTTACCGATAGATTTATATTTTTTGTTAGTAGTAAAGAGTCTTTGGATACGGTAACGGATTTAATTGAGCAGTTGCCTTGTTGTCTTGAGAATGTAGTAATTTATATAGATTTTTTTGACGGAAGTTATCAGGATAGTTTGTACTCTAATGATATATTTATGTTTAGGCAGCCGTTGTTTCATACTGGAGTGCAAAAGGCACTTAGCTTTTTGTATAGTATAAGTGAGAATGGTTGCTTTGCTCCTAGAAATGATAAAGCTAGATTTATAATAGAGTATAATCCGTTTATATATTATGGTATAAAACATATTATGCAACGCTATGGTTGGTGCTATGGTAATAATTTTGAAATAGTGCAAAAATTTAATTTAGATATGCAAATTTTAGCATCGTTTAATGGCGGAGATTATTGGTGGAATATATCTAGCTGTTGCGATTATAATCATCATACTATATTTGTTGGCATTACTAATCCTGACATAATATCATTGATTATACAGCCTTGGTATCATCAAAATTATCTTCATTTTTTAGTATCTTATATGGCGATAGCTAATCATCATTTTATAGCAAATATGTTAATGCAAAAAGATTTGGGATTGTTGTGTATTGGCGATAAGCAAGTGTTTATTAAATACTGCGAGTGTTGTAATATCAATCAATACTTTACTGGCTTTTTTAATCAAACAAAACTAATTCATTTTAGACTTGGTGGGGATAATTAGAGTTTAATTGGCTTTTGAATATTAAAAATCATAAATGATAATCCTTTGCATAAAAATAACTATGCAAAGGATTTCTATTTTACCTTCCGCCGCATCTTTAAAGCGAAGGCAATATCGAGCCGTTGGGCTTGCTATGATGCTACTTGCGGCGGCATTATTATTTAGTCGTATGTTAGCTACTAGCTTAGCTAGGCGATTATATCAAAGCTATCCGTATAACCCGTATAATTCTATGATTATATCGGCTTTTTTTAGTATCCTTGTTCAAATTGGCGTGTGCTTTTTGTTGGTGTTTTTGGTATATAAATTTACGCTAAAAATGAATTCTAAAGAGATTTTTGCTTTTTCTAATTTTAATCGCACTAAATGGTATAATTTGGCTCTTGCTGTGCCAATCGGTATAGTTGGTATTTTTGTAACTATTGGGATTTCTACTGTATGGGCAATCTTTTTAGGTGTGTTGGGGTATAATCGACCAAGATACAGCGCTGCTTTGCCCGCAACATTTTCGCCTGGTTTATTCATTTTGCAGATATTTCTTATTGCTGTATTGCCTGCGATATGCGAAGAATTTGCTATACGAGGCGGACTTTTTACTGTGCTAAGAAATAAGTATAGGGGCGGAATGTTTTTTGTGATTATGGCAGTAGCGTTTGGGTTATTTCATCAAAATATAACTCAATTAGCCTACACTGCTTTTTTTGGTGCGATTATGGCATTTGTTGTTTTTAAAACAAAGTCAGTATATCCTGCTATGATTATTCATTTTGTAAATAATGCGTTGAGTGTTTATTTGACTCATGCTAGAGCATATGGTTGGTTTATGGGCAATATTTTTGGCAGTTGGATTTTGGAAATTCATATATTTAATTTGTTTTTTGGATATATTGCAATTGTAGCAATATTTATAGCATTATTAGTGTTGTTGGCTTATGTTAATAAGATTCAAGCGACCGAGAATGTTCGTCCGTATCAACCAGCAAAAACTCAAAAAATATCACTCAAAGATAATTTCTTTTTTATAGGTGCAATAATTATCACGGCTGTTTTTACATTATATACACTTATCCTAGGATTATCTTTGGGATAGAAAAGATTTAGCTTTTGGAATGATTAGTTATTGGATTTTTGAAGGTGCTTCTTATTAGGTATTGTTAATAAAATTGTCGAAACTTGTCTGTTATTGATACTTACTTCTACTAAAAAATATTTGACGATATAATTAGTATTGCTGTATGCTATATGTAATATATAAGTTCGGGCTAACGAGCAAAAAATAAAAGGAGAACTGTTGGAGTCGCACAGCTAGAACAGCTAAAAATATAATAAGCTATGCTAAACAACATCTAAAGAAAATGAATTCTAAAAAATTAAAAGACACAAAAACAGAGGCAAATTTGCAAGCGGCATTTGCCGGCGAGAGTATGGCTCGCAACAAGTACGATTACTATGCAAGTCGTGCCAAAAAAGACGGTTATGAGCAAATAGCAATGTTTTTTAGCGAGACAGCTAATAACGAAAAAGAACATGCTAAAATTTGGTTTAAGCTCCTACACGACGGTATTCCGCCAACAGAGGTTAATCTACAAGATGGCATAGATGGCGAAAATTACGAGCATACAGAGATGTATGCTCAGTTTGAGCGAGAAGCTAGAGAAGAAGGCTTTAATGATATTGCCGACTTATTTAAGGGTGTTGCTCATATAGAATTTACTCACGAACAACGCTATAAAAGATTATTAGAAAGTGTTAAAAACAAAACTGTATTTAGTCGCCCCGTTGCTATCACTTGGGTTTGTCGCAACTGTGCTCATCCTCATATAGGTAAAACACCTCCAAGCATTTGTCCCGTTTGTGTTCATCCGCAAAGTTTCTTTGAGCAAGTGCAAGAAAACTATTGATAGAAGATAGAGGATATAATGATTAAGTAATAAGGATTAGGGGCTTATAAGTTATATAAAAAACTACCGACTTACTGATTTTAGTCGGTAGTTTTTTTATTTTTGCTAGACAAAAATAAAAAATGTGATAGAATATTGCTCATGAACACACCTAAGCGAAATAAAGAAAGCGAAAAATCAACTCAAAAAACTAATCCTTGTAATAAAAAACAATCTAATAATTTACTGAATGTTGTTTTTGATTTAAACGAAGTAGACGAAAAAATGAGCAAAAATGAAATAGAGTATCATTGCCGTCAACGCCAAAGAAAAATCAGACGCATTATTAGGTTTAGTATTTTTACTGCTATTATAGTGGCGGTTTATGTTTTTGCATTTACAGTTAATAGTTTAGCAAGCTATCCTTATCCTGCTATTGCTAATTGGGTAAGGATTAATTTACTTTTTTGGGATAATGCTTCCGCTAGTCCTGCTATTCTGACATTAGTTTATATTTCACTTACTATTATTACCGTTCAAATTTTAGAATTTATTATACACATTTTTGTTCGGGCAAAAAGCAAGCAGGGTAGAACTATGGTAGCGCTTCTGGCTCATGCTATTAAATATATTGCAGTTGTTATATTACTTATAATTTTAGCTGATATATGGAATATCGACCCTGCTATTTTAGCGGCTATTTTGGCGGCATTCGGTATTGCCATCGGTTTTGGCGCTCAGGGCTTAATTGGCGACTTGATTACAGGATTATTTTTGATTTTTGAAAAATCGCTTCAAGTTGGCGATATTTTAAATTTTAATGGGTTTAGAGGAGAAGTAGAGGACATTGGTTTTAGAACTACTAAAATCCGTAGTGTAACGGGTGAAGTTAAAATTATAAATAATAGCCAGCTAAAGGTATTTATAAATATGACAATGCATCGTAGCATTGCCAGCTGTGATATAAACATAGATTACGGAGCTAACCTTAAATTTGTAGAAGAGGTTATAGTAGCTCATTTGCCTGTTATTGCCGATAAATATCCTGTTATAAGTGAAGGTCCGATTTATAAAGGGGTACAGGAATTTAATGACAAAGGTGTAATGCTAAAAATTATAGCTAAATGCTTTGAAACCGAAAGATTGCAGTTGCAAAGAGACTTAAATAGAGAATTTAAGATATTGTTTGACGAACACGGTATAAAGATTGCTGTGCCTAAAATGGAATTGGTAGGAAGTGAAGTCAAAACAATGGATGGTGGTAATAAATAACAGAATAAAAATTACTCAAAAATAATTCAAAAAAATATTTGACAGGGTTTTTACATTATGATAAACTACTCTAGTTAAAGCACCGCAAGGTGTTTTTTTTGACGATTTTTTTTTGAGTTATTGGTTTATAAAATAACTTTATGTGTCAAAATATTTAACAAAAGGATAAATCAATAATGAGAGTACGCATTACACTTGCTTGCACAGAATGTCAGCAACGCAACTACGACAACTACAAAAATAAAAAGAATGATCCTGAAAGACTGGAATTCAAAAAATACTGCCGCTTTTGTAAAAAGCACACACCGCACAAGGAGACTAAATAATGGCAACCGAATCGGGAGTTAAAGAGAAAAAAAGCCGCAATATAATTTTTCGTATATGTGGATGGTTTAAGGCTACAGCCTTAGAATTAAAAAAAGTTACTTGGCCAAAATTTGGTGAAGTTATGAAAAAACTTGGCATCGTATTGGGTGTTGTTATATTTTTCTTTATTGCATTATTTATAATGGATATAATTTTGGGTATGGGACACGGAGCACTAACGGGTGCAGATGCTTGGTGGCAATTTTGGAGTTAAACGGTTCGGGCAACAGAATGTTGCCTCTACAGTTTTAGTGAAATTATAAAATAAATAGATGTAGGGGCGACATTTTATCGCCTGAACTTTATATAATGACTAACGATATTGAAATAATTGAAAATGAAGAAGAGGAAGTAGTTTCTTCTTTTGATACGGCTGTTGGTGAACTTTTAGAAGGTCAAGCAAAAATAGAAAGGCAAGAAAATCCACCTTTAGCAGATGAAATTGCTAATGCTTCATTTGACGAGCATTTAGCAAAATTAACTAGCGACCAAGCAGAAATTGAAAAAGAGGAAAATGTGCCGCTTGCTGATAAAATTGCTAATGCCAGCTTTGATGAGCATGTAGAGGCACTTAATGCTGACGAAAGTGATTCCCCTAAAGCATCCTCAAGAGACTCTTCGGGTGCTAAATGGTATGTATTACATACATATAGCGGTTACGAGAGTATGGTTCAAGAAAATCTGCATTTAGTTTTTGCAAAAAACAATATGAGCGACCGTCTTTTTGAAACGCTTGTGCCTATGGAAGATGTGGTTGAAGAGAAAAACGGAAAAAGAAAAGTCGTTAAGCGTAGAAAATTCCCATGTTATGTTATTGTAAAAATGATTTACTATGAAAATATGTGGCATATGATAACTAATACTCGTGGTGTTACTGGTTTTGTTGGTCCTGGTGGTCGCCCGATAGCTTTAACTTCTGATGAAGTTAAGCGGATGAATTTAGAACAAGTTATTATTGAAACTGATATTAGTGTTGGTGACAAGGTTAAGGTTCTTCAAGGTCCGCTTGCTGATTTTATCGGTGATGTAGAAAGTGTGGATGCGATAAATTCTAAACTAAAGGTTGTAGTAAGCATGTTCGGTCGTGACACACCTGTTGATTTAGAGATGTATCAAGTGGAGAGAATAATTTAACAAACGACAAATTACAGTGTACAAATTACAAATAATGATTTTTTAATGTTTTATGTATAGTAAGTAACTAATGAATCCAAATTTGTAATTTATTTATCAGTCAATTCCAGGAGAGAGATATAAAAGACCCTCGTTTGTACTGCGATTGTATATTAAATGATTGTAATCAATCAAAATAAACAAGGAGAAACAGTTGGAACTGTAACAAAAATATTACAGCTACCAACACGACACTAAAAATGGCAAAAAAATTAATGGCACTTGTAAAATTACAATTGCCCGCCGGAAAAGCTACCCCGGGACCACCTGTAGGTAGTAGTCTTGGGCCTCACGGTATCAATATACCTGGGTTTACAAAAGACTTTAACGAGCGCACAAAAAGCCAAGAAGGTCTAATTATACCTGTTGTAGTTAGTATCTTCGCTGACCGTAGCTTTACTTTTGAATTAAAAACTCCCCCAGCGGCAGTACTAATCAAAAAAGCATTAGGGTTAGAAAGTGCTAGTGCAAAACCAAACAAAGAGAAAGTTGGCAAAATTACTAAAGAACAAATTAAAGAAATTGCAACTAAAAAAGCACCCGATCTAAATTCGGCTTCAATAGAGGCTGCTATGAAAATGGTCGAAGGCACCGCTCGTTCTATGGGCGTAACGGTGGTTGAATAAAAGGAGGAAAAAGTCAGTGCATAGTTCATAACGCATAAGTGCATAGTTAAGGATTTATTAGCTATTATGAATTAGCTGGAACTGTAAAGTATATATTTTACAGAGCCCACGACATTAAAAAAATGAAACACGGAAAAAAATATCGTGCCTCCACAAGTGAATTCGACCTAACCAAAGCGTACGAAGCAAACGAGGCAATTAAAATCGCTGTAGATACAGCAAAAGCAAAATTCGATGAAACAATCGAACTTCATGTAAGACTGGGTGTAGACCCTAGACAAGCCGACCAACAAGTTAGAGGTACAGTTGTACTTCCTAATGGTACAGGTAAAACTGTTAGAGTGCTTGTTATCGCTAAAGGCGAAAAAGCAGACATAGCCGAAAAAGAAGGTGCAGATTTAGTAGGTGCCGAGGATATGATAGAAAAAATTCTGCAAGGCTTTTTAGATTTTGATGTTGTAATAACAAGTCCTGATATGATGGGTCAAATGGGTAGAGTAGCTAAAATCCTAGGTCCTAAAGGCTTAATGCCTAGCCCAAAATCCGGCACAGTTACAATGGATATAGCAAAAGCTATTAAAGAAACTAAGGCGGGTAAAGTAGAATACCGTCTAGATAAAACTGCAATCATTCACTGTCCAATAGGTAAAAAATCTTTTGGACCCGAAAAACTATTAGAAAACTATCAAACTCTGATAGACGCTATTGTAAAAGCAAAACCTTCTGCCGCTAAAGGTACCTATGTAAAATCTAGCTATGTGGCTAGCACTATGGGACCCGGCGTTAGGGTAGTCCATAGAGCATAGTGCTTAGTTTATAGTTATTGATAAATAATAAGTCTTTAACTATGCCTTATGTACTAAGCACTATAAACTAAAAAAGTAAATTCCCGATTTGCCTAAGAAAGCAAGTGGATTATATATTAGATGATTTAAATTGTTTGATGATAAAAATCCTTAATATTTCTTGCCGAGGCGGATTTATAAATAAATTACAAATTACAAATTACAAACTACAAATTTAGGACTTATTTAGTTTTTTATTATTAACGCTAGATAAATCAATACTTGTTTTTGTCATTTGTCATTTGTCATTTAATTTTATAAAACTCCGCTTTATATTGCAAGGCGGAGTTTTATAAAATATTCAAAGGAGGTAATAAATACCAAAAAATATGGCATCACCAATAATATTAAAGCAAAAACAAGAAGAAGTAGCACAAACACTAGAGAAAATTCAAAAAGCAAAATCGGTTATTTTAGTCGACTATCGTGGACTTAGTGTAGCACAAGACACTCAAATGCGTGTAGAAATGCGCAAAGAAGGTGTTGAGTATAAAGTTATTAAAAACCGTATAATGCTTAGAGCTCTTAGAGACGCCGGTTTTACTAACGAATTTGATGAAATTTTAACAGGACCTACAGCTGTGGCATTTGGTTACGAGGACGCTGTTGTTCCTGCTAAAATACTAGCAGACAGTGTAAAGAAATTTAATAAAATGAAGCTAAAAGGCGGTGTAGCAGAAGGTAAATTCTTGCCCGAAGCAGAGGTTGTGGCACTATCAAAAATTCCACCAAAACCTGTTCTTGTGGCTCAATTACTTGGTCTTCTTACAAGCCCAATGCGCTCACTTGCCATTGGCCTTAGTGAAGTGGCTAAGAAAAAAGCTTAATTCAAATTACAGATTACAAACTACAAATTCGGTTAATGAAAATCGTTTTTGTAAAGGCGACAATCTGTCGCCCACATCTAACTAAAAATTGATGGGTAAACAATTAAATCGTCCATCAAAAACAAAAATTTAAAAAAGGAAATTATGGTACAAAAATGTACTGCAATAAAAAATAAAAATTATGGCAAATTTAGAAAAAATGCTTGAAGAAATCAAAGCAATGACAGTAACGGAGCTTAATGACTTCGTAAAAATGATAGAAACAGAGTTCGGCGTATCAGCTGCGGCTATGGCAATGGCAGGTCCGGCAGTTGGCGGTGGCGAAGCTGCTCCGCAAGCCGAAGAGCAAACAGAATTCACGCTAATCCTTAAAGATGTTGGCACTAACAAAATAGGCGTTATCAAAGTAGTGCGTGAAGCAACTGGCTTAGGTCTTGGCGAAGCTAAAGCGTTAGTAGACGGTGCTCCAAGCACAGTTAAAGAAGGCGTATCTAAAGAAACGGCAGAAGAATTCAAGAAGAAATTCGCAGAAGCTGGTGCGACTTTAGAATTAAAATAATTCTCATTAGTGCATAATGTATAGTGTAGGATTTATAATTCTCAGTAATGGTAGGAATCCGATAGCAAAACAACATGTGAACGCTATCGAAGATGCTTCTTTTCGCCTACACTTGTATAAAAAAACCGTGTTAGTCAAAATACTAACACGGTTTTTTTATAATGTTAATTTGTAGGAATACAATTAGTTGTCTTGAATAATTTACAATTAAAATATTTATTTGTATGGGTGTTTAATATCCACCATAACTTATAAATATACTTGGCAATGATACAAATTTATTAACTATAATTAAACTGTAACTATTGACAAATTTCACCAATTATGCTATGCTTTCTTAATTCATGAAAATTTTTCAAAATTTTTTTTATTTTCTTGCAACAAATTAAGGGGGTAGCTTGTGTATATAGTGTAAGGACTTTATTTAAGTATTACAAATTACACGATGGGGAGAAGAGTTGGACGAAGGCTTTGTAAAAAATGCTATGAACAACTATGGCAGTATGGTTTTGCGAATTGCAAAAGCGATTACCGGTAGTCGAGAGGACGCAGAGGATGTTTTTTCGGAGACATTTTTTGTGTTGTGGCAACAAAACAAAGTCTTTAACTCAGATGAACATCTAAAAGCTTGGCTCATAAAGGTTGCTACAAACAAAAGCAAAAATGTTAAATACAGTGCTTACAACCGCTACAAAGAGGTATTCAACGAGGAAACTATTATGGCTAACACTCAGGAAAATCCTGCTGTAGCTATGGTCGAGAATGCTTTAATGCGTTTAAGTGCCGACGATAGAGCAATTATTCATTTATATCATTACGAAGGATATACATATGACGAAATTGCTAAAATGTTAGAGCTAAAATCAAGTAGCATAAGAAGCCGTGTGAGCCGAGTGCAGAGTAAGATGAGGGAGCTGTTGAGTAGAGATAAATGAGAAATGAGGCGAATGAGAAATTGTTGATTTAGTAAATAAAAAGAGGGCGACCATTGGTCATCCATAATAAATTAAATGGCAATTTAAAATTGCTAATATAAAAACTCAATAAATAAATCCTTAATTTCTCATTCGCCTCATTTCTCATTTATCTAATTGCCCCCCAACAAACAAGGAGAATTAAATGTCAAAATCAATTTATGATGAGGTTTTCGATAGCGTTGAGGCCGACGAAAATCTAAAAAACGATGTATTAAACCGCATCGAAAACGAAAGGGCGCGAAGTTTTTTTAGCCCTGAGCCAAACGAACCGCCTAGGCGAAATGAACGCCATAGGCAAAACCGCACCAAGCTATTTACCAGAATGGTGGCAGGCTTCATTGTTGTGGCGATGCTGGCAATGGCAACTCTGCCGATTTTACTGCAATTTAATAGACCAATAGACGAAAGTACAGATGGACCAAATTGGGGCGATATTATAAACAATCGTCCTCAAACCCGTCCGCCAATTCCGGGTGAAAATATGGCTTTTGCGGTTGAAAGCGAGGAGCATCTACAATATTTATTTAATATAAACGAAAACCGTCCTAACATGAATGATGGTGGAGTAGAACCACCACCAGATATTGGTGATCCTGACGATGGTGATGCAGCAGGTGACGGAGACAGAGACAATAGCGGACCGACAAGTGAAACCAATATTCAAGTAGACGGTATGGATGAGGGCGACATTGTGCGTAATGATGGTAATTATATCTACCGCCTATCGCCTCAAGGACTTACCATTGTACGCACTAACCGCGGGCAAATCACACCCGTATTCTTTCAGGAATTTACTAATTTTTCGCCGATAGAAATGTTTACCAGAGGCAACCGTATGATTATTATCGGCGGTACTTGGGAGGAGCAGGTTTGGGGTAATAACGATCTTAACGATAGAGAACTATGGACCTTTAGAAGCTGGCACCAACGGGTTCAGTTTAGAATTTATGATATAACTAATCGTGCAAATCCACAGTTAGAGCAGTTTTTCGAAATTGACGGCTGGTTTAATACAAGTCGAGTTAGAATGGAAACAGAAACTTTATTTTTTGTGGTAAATGCTTCCAGTATTAGATGGATTAGTGGTCATAGATGGAATCCGCATACTAACCGTTATGAGTGGTACGGTAGACGAGAGGTTAGTATTCCGCACTTTAGAACTTGTGAGAGTGAAGAGTTGCGACCACTTCCTATTAGCAACATATTCTTTACTGTAGAGGGTATCAGGATGCATAACTTTATGCTACTAGGTAGCATTGAGCTAACCGAACCTGATAGCGAGCCGAATGTAAAAGGCTATTTAACAACAAGCGGTACGGTATCGATTAGTAGATATAATCTTTACACAACTACAACCGTTTGGACAAGAGAACATATCCCTTGCGATGTATGCGAGGATTGCGACCCAAGTTGGTTAGATAATGTTTGGTGTGTTTGCGATTGGTGTATGACACACGCTGACCGCCCTGACGGTTGCGAGGCTGTTATGGGTCAGTGGTTAGATTGGACATATATCGGTAGATTTTGCCTTGAAACTCTTTATTATAGCGGTACTGCCGTTGTGCTTGGCACTTCACCTAGTAGACACGCAATTAGCGAGCATAACGGATATCTGCGTGTTGCAACAACCTACGGTAGCTGGTGGAACTGGTGGTGGGGTGGAATGGAAGACTCTTACTTTGCCTCTGCTATATTTGTGTTTAATTATCGATTAGAACTGGTTAGTTATATTTTAGGAATAGCGCCGGGCGAAACATTGGATTCGGCTACTTTTACAGGCGACTTTGGATATATCTCTACCTCGCCCCCTGACTTAATTTGGGACCCATTATTCACAGTAGACTTTACCGACCCTTATAATCCTATACTATCCGAGCCGTTTGAGCCGGACGGAATAAATATGTTTCTTAGAGCAATCCCCGGTACAGGGTTAGCGATTGGTATCGGTCCCGATGCTCCGCCCGAGGGTTCGGCACTTCAAATCGGCATAAAAATAGAATTATTCGATATGCGACCGGGCACAGGATTAGCACCAATTAGCCTATCTAAATATACAATTTATGGTTCGTGGACTTGGGGCGAAATATTGTGGAATAGTAGAGCATTGTTATTTATGTTCGACGAGGAAACTCTTGAGGGTTTTGTAGGATTTAGTGCTACCGCCGAGGGGTTATCAGGTTCAAATTGGGAGTGGGCGACATATGCTCAAGGATTTTACCTTTTTGCAATAGACGGATATGCGGGCACTCTAACCTTTATGGGAGAAACAAGAACTGTAAGAGATTACAGAATTGATATAGATCAAGATAATTGGCATTGGACATTAGAACCTGTTTATGTAGAAATGCTGATGCCGATAAGTAATTTTAACAGGGGCATAAATTTACCTAATATTTGGAATCAAAGCTTTTCTAATTGGGAAGAGCGTTGGAACGCTTGGCAAGAGCGACAAAGCAAATTTATCTACCGAGCAGTTGTAAATAACGGCTACCTATTTACCGTAAGCGATAATATGATAGTTAGCTATAATCTATTTACGCTAGAATTAGTTGATACTTTTGTTGGGAATTATTAACTATAAGCTACAACCGACAAACTACTAATTTAGGACTAATAAAAATACAATAATTTGTAGTTTGCAATTCGTAATTTGTAGTTATAAAATTGTAGGGGCACATTCTATTACCCAAGTCTTTAAAGAAATTTGCTCCTTTTTTTCTAAGACTTGGGAACTTAAAAATTGCTCTTACCTTATTTACTTTTAAAAACCGCAAGCATAAATCCGCTTGCGGTTTTTTTAACTTTTTGTTATATTTATTTTATGAAATCTACACAAAGACTAAAGATATACTCAACCACTATCTCTTCTCCGTTTGGCGAATTATTTTTATCGAGCGATGGGCAAAATCTAACGGGGCTTTGGAACTATAATCAAAAATATCACGGACAAACGCTATATAAAAATCTAACAGATAATCCTGATTTAGAAATTTTTTCAATCACAAAAAATTGGCTTGATAAATATTTTTTAGGCAAAAATCCACCTATAGCAGAAGTGCCAATATCTTTTGGAGATGCTAGTGAATTTCGTTTAGCTGTTTGGAATATTCTATTATCAATTCCTTATGGCAAAGTTATTACATACGGTGATATAGCTAAGGTAGTAGCTAAAAAATTCGACAAACAAAAAATGAGTGCTCAAGCCGTTGGCGGTGCGGTTGGCCATAATCCCATATCAATTATTGTGCCTTGTCATAGAGTTGTCGGCACAAATCGTAGTTTAACTGGATATGCCGGCGGATTGGATAAAAAAATAAAACTATTAAAATTAGAAGGCGTTGATATAAATAAGTTTTTTGTGCCAACAAAAGGAACAGCGTTATAAATTACAATGTACAGATTGAAAATAATAGTTTATAATAAATTTGTTTCCAAGTTTTAGGAGTTAAATATAATGGATAATAATCAAGCTCAACAAAAAATTGTGTTGTCTGCTATGAAACCTAGCGGCAATCTGCATCTTGGCAACCTAATCGGTGCCGGCAAAAACTGGCTAAAGATGCAAGAAGATTATTTTTGCTATTACGCTGTGGCGGACCTACATTCTATCACAGAAGAAATCTTGACTAAGGATTTGCGGGAATACACGCTAGACCTTTTTTGCTGGTTTATGGCAATCGGCATCGACCCCAATAAGTCGGTGCTTTTTGTGCAATCACAAGTGCCTCATCATGCTGAATTGGCATGGGTGTTAAATTGCTTTACCCAGTACGGAGAGGCAAGAAGGATGACTCAATTTAAAGATAAGTCGCTTAAAAATCCTGATAATATAAATTTAGGGCTTTTTAGCTATCCTACTCTTATGGCGGCGGATATTTTATTATATGGGGCTCATTATGTGCCAATCGGCAAAGACCAAAAGCAACATTTAGAATTAGCTAGAACTATAGCTAATCGCTTTAATAATCGTTATAGTCCTACTTTTGTAGAACCTGAAGGGATTTTTCCAAAATTAGGTGCTAAAATATTTTCGCTTAGTGACCCTCATAAAAAAATGGGCAAATCTGAAAACGACCCCAAAGGTGTTGTTTTATTAAAGGACGATCCTGCTACAGTTGAGCGTAAATTTAAAAGTGCTGTTACAGATAGTGAAACAGAAGTAAAATATAATGTAGCCAAAAAGCCGGGGGTTAGTAATCTATTAGTTATATATGCCGAAGTTTTAGGACTTCCAATAAAAACTGCCGAAAAGCATTTTGAGAATAAGTCATACGCCGAATTAAAAGAAGGTGTTGCTAAAGCTGTTATAGATACTCTTATACCGCTACAGCAAAAATATAATTCATTTAGAGCAAATAAAGAAAATTTAGCGGAGCTACTTAAGCAAGGAAGTGATAAAGCAAGTTTTACGGCTAGAAAAATGCTGAGCAAAGTATATAGAAAGGTGGGGTTTGTTTGATAATGATGAGAAATGAGGTAAATGAGAAATTTCGGACTTATTTTATATAAAATTTTCGGTAATAATTTTTTTCGTTATAAATCAATAATTTCTCATTTACCTCATTTCTAATTTCTCATTGAAAAAAATGTACGGCTACATCCAACCTATAAAATCAAAACTAACTCATCCCGAGTTTGCGGTTTATAAAAGTCATTATTGCGGAATGTGTAAAAATCTAGGCAAGCAATTCGGGCAACTCCCAAGGCTTACCACAAGTTATGACATTGCTTTTTTAAGCGTGCTTTTAACAAGTTATAAGGGCGAAAATTTGATTTATAATCGTGAACGCTGTATACTTAATCCATTTAAAAAAAAGCCGTGTGTTGCTGTTACTCCACTCCTAACTCGTATTGCAAACGCTAGTGTAATTTTAAGTTACTACAAAGCGTTAGACGGCATTATCGACAAAGACGGAATAAAGTATAAGTTTGCCAAAAAGATGTTAAGTAAGCCCACTAAAAAAGCCATCAAATCACTTCCAAAAGTAGAAGGAAAGGTGTCGTTTTGGTACAAACAATTACGCAAATTAGAAAAAGAACAATGCGACAGTATAGATAGATTAGCCGACTGTTTTGCTAATATGCTAAAAGATATTGTGGAGCTAGTGCTTGAGATAGGTGAAGTAGATGAAGCTACAAAAAAAGAGTATGACGAATTATTATCGTTATGCTATAATATTGGCAAGTTCGTCTATTTAATAGATGCCCTTGATGATATTGGTAGAGATTGTAAAAAGTTGCGATTTAATCCGCTATGCTATAATAAACATATGAATGAGAATTTTTTATTTCATGAAAAATACGACACTCCAAAACAAATAAAAGAACACTTTATCGAAGCAAATAAAGAAACTTTAGATTTTATCTTTGCCACAAATATAAACCGATGTATAGAAAGTTTTAATAACATTCAACATATTTTTAACGGTAGTGATGTTATTGGCTTATTAAAAAATATTATTTACGAAGGCTTGAGAAAAAAAGTCGATGATGTTATGACGGGTAATTTAAAACCTGTTAGGCTGTAGGGGCTATACGCCAACAATAATTAAAAACAAGTAAAATACCATACTACTGTAGGGGCGACACTCTGTCGCCCGAGCCTAATAAAATAATAACGCTTTTTTCTAAAGCTCGGACGACAGAGTGTCGCCCCTACAATTATTAAATAAATCCATGCAAAATCCATATAAAATTCTAAATATAGATCCTTCATCTCCAGAAGAGGTTATTCGCAGGCAATATGCTACTCTTAAAGCTAAATACAGCGAGGAGCGTTTTTTGCCAGGCAAAATCGGCAACGATGCGGCCGATAAATTAACCGAACTTAACTCCGCTTTTGCTAGTATTGAAAGCGATTTTATTACCAAAAAAAATATTGCCAACGGCGACAGTACTGCCCCCACTTACGATTTTTCTTTTATCTCAAAACTAATAGAGGATAAAAAATTTAACGATGCTCAAACGGCACTAGATAATATAACCTACCACACAGCTGAGTGGCATTACACGCAAGCTATGCTTTTTTATCGTAGAGAATGGACGCTAGAAGCTAAAACTCAGCTAGAAAGAGCATTAGCTCAAGAACCGCAAAATCAAAAATATATTACGGCATTAGAAAGATTAAGATATGTAATGGGTAATCCACGAACAAATCCGCAAACACTTGGCAATCCACAAAATCCCAATATGCCACAACAAGATATGTTAGGTCCCTGTGCTACTTGCTTATGTGCCAGTGTCTGCCTAACTTGTTGTTGCGGTTGCCCGATGAGCGGAAGACAATAAAATTTTGGTACTTAGTTTATAAGGCATAGTGCTTAATGTAATATTCTTTAATTTATAAAAGGTGATAATCTATGAGAAAAATCAAAAAAACTATAACCATTTTAGTAGCGATAGTTATGCTTTTTGCTATTGGGACGGTATTTACAGGATGTGATGAAAGTATAGAAACCTCCTCATATCCAAGTCAAAGAGATTATCTTATTAGACAAATTGACGAATTACAACAGCAAGTCTCGGATTTGTTAGAGCAAATTAGCTCTTTAACGGCTCAATTAGAAAAAGCATTAGAGGATAACTTAGAGTTAGAAGGCTTAGTTATTGTAATAGAAAATCTAACTAATCAAGTTGCTCAACTTAATGCTCAAATCAATCACTACCGTAGCTTACTTGGGATAGAACATTTATCGCCAGTTATAGCACTTAGCCATGAGGCAGGTTTTTATGATGAGGCTTTTGATCTAACGGTCCGTTTTCCTTATAATCCCGTTGCTGTAATCTATTATACAATAGACGGCACCGAACCTCGCCCGGGTGCACCACGCACAATAACACGCTCGTCTGGTATCATTACAGTAAGTGGACGGGTACCAGCTAACGGCATTATGCGAGTTGCCGATCGCACAAATGATTGGCATAGCCTACCGCTTACCTCACACTCGCAAAACTGGCAAGCTCGCTATAGCATAAGGCCTGCCAATAACGCTAGAATACTAGCAGGCACAGCTTTTAGGTTTAGAGCTTTTGTAGGTGATCGCCCAGTTTCGGACATCATTACAGCTACTTATATTGTAGCTCCGAATGCCACACAGCGTTTTGCTAATACTCCCGTTATGGCTATAACAGCTTCCTATCAAGATTTGATTTACATATATACAAACGCAGATAGATGGTCGCCCAATATCCCTTATCGCCGTATTTTTTATTATGAATATTTTGAAGTAAACGAAGAAACTAACCGTTATAAAAGGCAATTTAACATCCGTGCTTCCACTCAACTCGGAGGCTCATGGACACGCATTCACGCACAACGCACGCTAAACCTTCATGTAGCACGAGGAGGACTTACAGGTGTTATTACTCATCCGATTTTTGATGGAGTAGACGATTTTGTAAGATTTAGACTTTGGAATGGCGGTAACAACTTTGTAACCGACCATATGAGAGATGCTTTTACTCAACAAGCAAGTGCTAATGCAGGCTTAAATGTACTACATTCCCGCCAGCAAGTAGCGGTTAAGTTTATAAACGGCGAATTTTGGGGCTTTACTCAAATGCGGGAACATACTTCTAATCAAGAATTTGTAATTACTCATACGGGTATGAATAGAGGCAATGTTGCGATTGTAGATAGAACAATGTTTCAGGACAACAATTTTTATGATGTAGAAGCAGACGGCGGGTCAGCCACGATGCGCCTGCACGAAGAATTAAATAGCTTTATATTACAAAATCTCCACAACTTTTATCAAGATTCTATGGTAGAGAGGTTGTTTACAGAGTTTTTATGTGAGGATAATTTTATAGATTATCATATTTCTAATACATTTTTTAATAATACCGATTGGCCACACAATAATGTTAGATTTTATAGAGCAATAAATCCAGTAGATGACGGCAATCCTCATAATGATGGGCGTTGGAGATTTATTTTACATGATATGGATCACAGTATGGGTGGCACAGGTACAAGGTTTTCGGCTCTTTATGGCCCAAGAAATATTAGAGGTCCCGAGTTTAATTATCTTTACAGAATATTTAATAACAGAGCATTTGTAGAAAGGTTTGTTTTTAGAGCACGGTATGTAGTAGCAAATCATCTTACAGAAGAAATGCTGACTAATTTATATAACGAATTTGCAGATCAGCTTGTGCCACTTTTGCCTGAGATGTACAATCGCTTTACAAGTAATCATAATAACCCTAGCCAATCTATAACCACCTTTAATAACAACCGCAATAGCCGTTTAGCCTTTATACATAATCGTCACAACCACCCAACTCTAAATTTTAATACTCAATTATATAGACTCATAAATAGATTGGCATAAAAAACGATTTTTTGCATTCAACTATCTACATTATATTACATACTGGTGGATAAAAAAAGGGCATTATCTATGATTGACGAAAAATAGACTAAACAAGCAATAGCGAATCATTTTTATAATGTAACTAAGAGATACTTAACTATGCAAAAAATATATAAGCAATAGATCACAAAGTCCTAGAATAGAAGAAGTGCAAAGAGCTATAGAGATAATAAAAGAAAATAGTTAAAAGCTCATTAGTGTGCAGGCTTTTGTATTTTTATAAAAATAATTGTTGACGGGTTTTGATTAAACCTATATACTAATTTAGCGTGTCGGTTTCGGCACGCTATTTTTGTGTGTATTTTTTACGCTATAGGAATTATCGACCTAGAGCAAGTAGTTTACTTGTGCAAAAAAGCCGAGCCTGTTGCGAAGAAAATGGTAAAGCCACCTTTTTTATAAAACTACAATCAAAAATACAACTTGTTTATCCTTGAGCGTATATGGCAAAAATTATATTTATCGCTAAATGCTTTAGGGGCAAGACTAAATCTGTAATGTTCAATTTAAACAACACTCAATGCACAATTTCGATTTATATTAAATAAGTCTTTCATTGTGTGTTAAACATTGTTTCATTGTGCATTGAAAAAAGGAGGTAGAGTAATTATGCCGACAATGAATCAGCTAATTAGAAACGCAAGGCAAGATAGAACTTACAAAAGTAAGTCGCCTATCCTAGATGAAAATCCGCAAAAGCGTGGAGTATGTCTAAGTGTTACAACAACAACACCAAAAAAACCAAATTCTGCTATGCGTAAGATAGCAAGAGTTCGTCTTGTTAATAAGATGGAAGGAACGGTTTATATTCCAGGTATTGGACACAACTTGCAAGAACATAATGTAGTTCTTGTGCGTGGCGGCAGAGTGAAGGATTTGCCCGGTGTTAGGTATCACATTATTCGAGGTGCATTAGACTCCTCGGGTGTAGCTAAACGCATGCAAGCTCGCTCTAAATATGGCGCTAAAAAACCAAAATAGAAAATTACACGAAGTGTGTTTTCAATGAGAAATGAGAAATGAGAAATGAGAAATTCGGACCTGTTTTATTTGTAGCAAAAATAAAATTATATAATTAAGATAAACTTCTTTATACAAAGAATTTTTTCTTAAATTATAAGTCAAAATTTCTCATTTGTCATTCCCAATTCCTCATTTAATTAAAGAATTTAATTATTAAGGAGAAAACAAATTATGCCAAGAAGAAGTGGCGTGCCCAAGCGTGATGTATTGCCGGACCCGTTATATAAATCTAAAATCATCTCTAAATTTATAAATCAAATTATGGAAGATGGTAAAAAAGGAACGGCCCAAGCAATAGTATACGAAGCGTTTGAGCTAATTAAAGAAAAATTAAATAAAGACCCTTTAGAGGTTTTTAGTAAAGCATTAGAAAATGTTAAGCCTCAATTAGAGGTTAAAGCAAGAAGAGTAGGTGGTTCTACCTACCAAGTACCAAGCCCTATCCGCCCCGAGCGTAGACAAACCTTAGCTATTCGTTGGATTGTTATGAGTGCTAGAAAACGCAGTGAAAAAACAATGCGTGAAAGGGTAGCAGGCGAGCTTATGGACGCATTTAGCAGTGCCGGAGCGAGCTTTAAGAAAAAAGAAGAAATGCACCGTATGGCAGAAGCTAACAGAGCGTTTGCACATTACAGATGGTAATATTTCAATGAGAAATTAGAAATGAGGTAAATGAGAAATTAAGGATTTATTTTAGAAAAATAAGACAATTAAATTTAATGTTATAACTTTTTTATATAAGTCAACAATTTCTCATTTCTTAATTTCTCATTTCTCATTGTTTCAAGGAGAAACTATGCCAAGAGAATTTTCATTAGAAAACACCCGGAATATCGGTATCATGGCGCATATCGATGCGGGTAAAACAACCACATCAGAACGCATATTGTTCTATAGTGGAAAAAGCCATAAAATAGGCGAGGTGCACGATGGCGGTGCTACTATGGACTGGATGGTTCAAGAGCAAGAAAGAGGTATTACTATTACTTCGGCTGCTACTACAACGCAATGGAAAACCGCACCGGACCAGCCGGCTCACCGTATAAACCTTATTGATACTCCGGGTCACGTGGACTTTACTGTAGAGGTAGAGCGTAGCCTTAAAGTGCTAGACGGTACTGTAGCGTGTTTTTGTGCTAGGGGCGGTGTTCAACCGCAATCGGAAACGGTTTGGAGACAAGCTACAAAATATGGAGTTCCAAGACTTGCGTATGTAAACAAAATGGATAGAGAAGGCGCAGATTTCTATAATGTTATGGGAATGATGAAAAAGCGTCTTAATGCTAATCCAGTTGCTATTCAGTTGCCTATCGGTAAAGACAGTTCATTTAAAGGTATTGTAGATCTTGTTACTATGAAGGCTACAATCTATACTAACGAAATGGGTACCGAGATGCAAGAGGGTGAAATTCCTGCCGATATGAAAGCGGATGCAGATAAATACCGTGAAATTCTTATTGAAGCGTGTATTGATGCCGATGATGCTTATATGGAAAAAGTATTAGAAGGCGGTGAGCTAACGGTTGATGAAATCCGAAGTGCTATCCGCAAACTTACTATCGGTATGAAAATCAATCCAGTTATTTGCGGAAGTTCGTTTAAGAATAAAGGTGTTCAAAAGCTGTTAGATGCAGTTGTTTACTATCTACCTAGCCCACTTGATATTCCTGCTATAAAAGGTGTTACACTAAAAGGCGAAGAGCAAGATAGAAAAGCTAGCGATGACGAGCCGTTTAGCGGACTAGCCTTTAAGGTTATGACAGACCCGTTTGTAGGTGCGCTTACTTTCTTTAGATGCTATAGCGGAAAGCTATCATCTGGTAGTCATGTACTAAACAGTACTAAAGATAAAAAAGAAAGAATAGGCCGTATTCTTTTAATGCACTCTAACAATCGTGAGGAAATCACAGAAATTAGAGCGGGCGATATATGTGCGTTAGTTGGCTTAAAATACTCAACTACAGGCGACACACTTTGTGCCGAAGATAAGCCGATAGTGTTAGAAAGTATGGAGTTCCCAGACCCTGTTATCTCGGTTGCAATCGAGCCAAAAACTAAGGCCGATGTAGAGAAAATGGGTACAGCACTTCAAAAATTATCAGCCGAAGACCCAACCTTTAAGGCATTTACCAACGAAGAAACAGGTCAAACAATTATTGCCGGTATGGGTGAGTTACACTTAGAAATTATCGTAGACCGTATGAAGCGAGAATTTAAAGTAGAGGCTAACACCGGTGCTCCACAGGTTGCTTATAGAGAAACTATAAGACAAAAAGTGGAAGTAGAGGGTAAATATGTTCGTCAATCGGGCGGTAAAGGTCAGCACGGTCATTGTAAAATTATAATGGAGCCACTTCCACCAGGCAGTGGTTATGTGTTCGAGAATACTACCGTTGGTGGCTCTATTCCTAAAGAGTATATTCCTGCAATTGATAAAGGTATTCAGGAAGCTAAGCAAAGCGGAGTTTTAGCAGGTTACGAGTGTGTAGACTTTAAGGTTACGGTATACGACGGCTCTTACCACGAGGTTGACTCGTCTGAGATGGCGTTTAAGATTGCTGGTTCTATGGCTTTCAAAGAAGGTATGAGACAATCAAAAGCTGTTTTATTAGAGCCTATTATGAAAGTTGATGTTACTATGCCGGAAGAATACCTAGGCGATATACTGGGTAAAGTATCTTCTCAAAGGGGTAACATTATGGGTACGGATATGGTAAACGGTATTCAAGAGGTTCATGCCGAAATTCCGCTAAGCGAGATGTTCGGTTATGCTACAGACTTGCGCTCCCGTACTCAAGGCAGAGGCGACTACTCTATGAAATTTAGTCACTATGCCGAAGCTCCAAAATCAATCACAGAAAAAATCATTGGAGAGAGAGCTAAGAAATAATCAAAATTACAATGTGCAAATTACAAATATTGAATTATTTATCATTTATAAACTAAATATTTGTAATTTGCACATTGTAATTTGTAAATTGAAAAAATTGCTTGCAATAAAATTTTCCGTCAATTATAATGTAATCAATCGGAAAATCTTTCCCCTTTTCCGCTAGTAGCGGCAAAATAAATTAAAACAAGAGGTAATAAAAAATTATGGCAAAAGCTAAATTCGACAGAAGTAAAACCCATGTTAACATCGGTACAATCGGTCACGTTGACCATGGTAAAACAACACTAACCGCTGCTATCACTATGACACAAGCAGCTAAAGGGCTATCTCAAAAAATGGCGTACGATCAAATCGACAAAGCTCCAGAAGAGCGCGCTAGAGGTATTACAATTAACACTTCGCATGTAGAGTACGAAACTGCTACCCGTCACTACGCACACGTAGACTGCCCGGGCCATGCTGACTATGTTAAAAACATGATTACCGGTGCTGCTCAAATGGATGGTGCTATCCTAGTTGTATCGGCTACAGACGGTCCTATGCCACAAACAAGAGAACATATCCTACTTGCAAGACAAGTTGGTGTTCCTAAAATTGTAGTATTTATGAACAAAGTAGACCTAGTAGACGATGAAGAGTTACTAGAGCTAGTAGAAATGGAAATCAGAGACCTATTAAGTCAATACGGCTTTCCTGGTGATGATACTCCTGTTATCCGTGGTTCTGCGGTTAAAGCATTAGAGGCTGCTTCAGCTGATAAAGCTAGCGATCCTGCTTGCGATCCTATCACTAAACTTATGGATGCGGTAGATGCTTACATCCCTGCTCCGGAAAGAGACAGCGAAAAACCTTTCCTTATGCCGGTTGAAGATGTTTTCACAATTACAGGTCGTGGAACAGTTGCTACGGGTAGAGTAGAAAGAGGTTCTATTAAAGTAGGTGAGCCAGTTGAAATCGTTGGTATTACTGCTACTAAAGAATCTACTGTTACGGGTGTAGAAATGTTTAGAAAACTTCTAGACAGTGCTCAAGCTGGTGATAATGCAGGTCTACTTCTTAGAGGTATCGACCGTAAATCTATTCAGCGTGGACAAGTTTTGGCTAAGCCAAAATCAATTACTCCGCATACTGAGTTTACAGCAGAAATTTATGTTCTTAAAAAAGACGAAGGCGGTCGTCATACTCCGTTTGTTAACGGGTACCGTCCTCAGTTCTATTTTAGAACAACAGACATCACAGGTAGCATCGAGCTTCCAAAAGGCGTAGAAATGGTTATGCCTGGCGACAATGTTTCTATAACAGTTAAGCTAATCAACCCAATCGCAGCCGAGCAAGGTCTTCGCTTCGCTATCCGTGAAGGTGGCCGTACAGTAGGCTCAGGCGTTATCGCTAAAATCATTAAATAAATAGCTATTGAGAAATCAATTATTTATAAAAAAACCGCTCAGCAATGGGCGGTTTTTTATCTACTGCAAAGAATATTATAGGTGTTTTGTAGTGATCTTAAAACAGTTAGGGCATTGTTGAATAATAATTAGAGAATTCGATAAAAATCCTTACTCATTTTTAAGTTTACATTTTGCATATACTATATTAAAATAAACTGGTAGGAGAAATTATTTTATGAATTTAACAAAATTAAATAAAAAAAGTTTTTATATTTTAGCGATTGTGTACATTGTGGCTTTTATAAATATTACCGCCGGAATGATTTATGCTTTCATTACACTAGATGCTCAAATAGCTAGTATGATAGCGATGTATGAGGATATGGGGATGGGCGGTATGGTATCGGAGGAGATGATTCGTTCCTTATTTATGATTATTGGCATTATAGCAATAGTTATAGCTGGCATTTATTATGGTTTAGTGTTGTATTTTGTATTTAGTCACCGAAGAAAGCCTCGCAAAGGGCGATATCTTATTGTGATACTTGTATTTGCTATTTTAGGTTTGGTTTTTGGTGGGATAGGTTTTATAGCTATGCGTTCAGGGTCTACTTTTGATTTAATAACTAGCATAATAGGGTTGATACTCAATGTTGCGGTTATAGCGGGGGTAGTAACACAGCGTCAAAATCCCGATCCGGCATACACGCACGAAGATTTTCAGCAACCGCCGTATTTTCCTTCTGAGCCGTTTCAATAAAAAATAAAACAATAATAAAATAAATATTACTAAATAAAAAGCGTAACTCATTTTTTAGTTACGCTTTTTATTTAGCATTAAAATTTAGACATGTATTTACAAATTCATAATTGCTTGTTTTATATTTTAGCAATAATTGATTGTTATATGCCAATACTTAATTTTATTATTTTTCTTATTTTTGTAAAAAAAGTGTAAATTTTTTATTTTTTTAGTTGCATTCTTTTATTGAGTGTGATATAATATATTGGAACTGAGTAATCTCTTTAGGAATTGTTGGTTCGTAATTTACATAAAAGCATATGCTAATATTGGGTAAAATCTTTATAGAGTACACAATATCAATATATAGCATATAGTAAAGAGTCTCAAGGGAGAATGATTTTATAATGAATAATTTAACAAAAACAAATGTAACACATATAAAAGGTTACAAGAAAGTCAGTGCACTTATACTGTATTTTGTATTAGTAATGGTGATTGCTTTGAGCGGTTTGCTTGTAGGTACAAACAGAAATACCCGAATAGCTTATGCTATGGGCGACCCACCTATGGTTGCACAGTCGGTTACATACGGTGGTGGGGCTTCTACCAATTTTGGTATGCCGACAGCATTTCAACATAACTTTGTGATTAGCCATACAGCAGGGTCAAATCCGTTTTTGTATACACTGCATCATAACGGAGCATTAGTTGGTGTAAATTTTACTTCTATATATCATCCAGCACATGGTAATGAAGGGACCAATCTTACAGTTCAGGTAAATCCGGCAGCTGGAATTCCACAGCCTCAAGCTAGTAGCATAACTGCCGCGATAAACAATAGATTAACAACTACTACAGCGACTTCAAATATAAGTGTGCAATTTAATAATATAAATTTAGCACGAAACGACTTTGTACGTTTTACAGGTACAGGTAGGTGGGTATATACTGGTAGCGTAACAGGTAATCTTAGCAATAACAATGTTTTAGGATTGGTATCGCTTGGTAGCACTGCAACGGCGACAGTAACTAGAGTATGGTTTAATAATTTTCATATAGAAAATCAAGGCTCGTCTCGTTTTGCTGTTGATGACCCTCGTTTTGTCGCTGCACCAAATCAACATCAGGGTGTTCTTGGGTCAGCTAGAGCACACGGTGTAGATGTAGATGCTAATATTTCTTTATTTGTAGTGGGTAACTCCAGCATTAGAGCTACTAACGAAGCTCAATTATCTTTACGCCGTAATGTTTTAACAAATACGGAATTTAGTGGGCATGGTTTAGGGAGATTTGCCGAGATAACAGGAAGGGATGCTGGAAGAAATCAGACAATAAGTATATTAGAAGCTAATATAGACAGCTATAATCGTTTTTTACATGATTGGTTGGCAACAGCGTACGGGGCGGAGATAACCTACTTAGACTATCCAAATCCTGCACTTACTCATCCTGCTACCTATGAATTTATTAACAATATAGACCCTACAGGTGGAAGTAGGGGTTTTCAAACAAGATATAATTTTCACAGTCAACCAGGTAGAACAATAAGAGATTGGTTAAACTCTGGCGATTTTATTAGTGATTTTGTTTCTAGTGTTTCGGGGCCTGTTGGCAGTAGGACATTTATAATATCTGGGGCTAATCATCAAACAGGTAATGCTATACGCTTTAATTCTACTGGCGGTTTAGTTATAGATACAACAGGAGAGATTTCCTCTTTTGCCGGCGGTGTTACTACAGGTGCGGGACAGCATTTTAGTACAATCCGTATGGCGGCGAATAACTTTACCAATCCATTTGGTAACAGAACCCGCCTTTATATAAGAAACGGCGATATAAGAAACAGGGCATTTGATATTAGTTATAGCACAGGTCATAATCTAACAGCACTTGGTACTTCACATATGCCTACTACCGCTGCTGCACAAGGAATACTTGTAGGTGCTGTTATACGCTCTGACCACGGTATACTTAATGCAAATAGGACTTTTGGTAATGATCTTTTAGCGGGTGGTACATTTACAAGTGCGAGTGTAGTTTATGAAACACCTAACTCTGCAGTAGCCAACCCAGGCGGAAGTAATTTAACCGTTGGAAATCCAAGCGGTGGACCAGGACCTGTTATGAATACCGGTATTGCCCATGACGGTAATGTAATAGTATTTAATAATGCGTTGTCTTTAACTACAAATCCTTTGTTATTTCCATCGGCTATGTTTACACTAGGTTCGCAGTCCTTACTAATGGACGGTAATACCGATAGGCGTATTAGTGTAGTGTTTTTAAACGGTACTTTTACTGCTCATAGAAATATGTTTCTTAGCGATACTGCTACTAACGGTTCGGCTTTTGATGTGCACTTAATGGGTGGTAATTTTAGAACAGGTGAGATACCGATGTTGCTAACAGGTTCACTAGCTTTTATTAGAAATCAAGGCGGCAACAACTTGACTGGTGTGCGGAGAGGCAATACCCTTACTATTTATGGGCAAGAAACAATACCTACATTTAACGCTGGATCAATAAATACACAGGGTGCGTCGATTGTGGTAAATGCAATGCAGACACCTGTCGGAGCCACCGGTATAGCCGGAGGTGTACTTTTGTTTGCTTCAAGTGCCCATGCAGATGGCGACGATAATAGTGATTTGCCGTTATTTAATATAAGAGGCGGAACAATAGAAAACACCAGTATAGCACTTAATGCCGCTCCGCTTATTCATGTATTTCAAGGAGATGCCGGTAGAGCAGGCTATATTAGAGCAGGAGAGTTTGAATCACCAGTAGGTTCGTTTGTTATTATTTCCAGAAGTGCTAACGATGTTGTCATGACGGGCGGAAGATTTGAAAATACGGGCGACTCAAATTCGCATCCTATAATTGTAGGTACTCCTATTATGGCTCCTGGTGCAGGAACCGGTATAAATAACTATATTTTAGGGATAAGTGCTAACGATTCTATAAATCCTGCTTTAAATGGAGCAATGTTTCTAAATGGTGGCGATATAATAAGCCAAAGTAACCTTCCAAATAGAGGACTTGTACATGCAACAAAATCAAACAATACCCAAGCTGTTGTAATGGGTTGGGACCGCAATGGTAACAGGACACCAAATGTTACAAGACTTACTAACTTTGGTAATTCGCCAATGATAAGCGTAGTAGAATCAATGACTCATCAGCTACCGCCGGCTCAAGGGTCAGAGTTTACTTTTACAACAAGTAACAGTAAAATTATAATAGATAGAATAGATTTTAACTATGCTGACAGGGTAACAGGAAATCCTATTGCTCAAACAGGTCATTCTATTCTTGCCGTTCCGCATAGATATCCGGAGTTTCAAGATAGAAGACATTTCCCGACTCTTTATTTTACAGGCTCGCTTATGGGATTGCAAAATAACGGCGGAGTATCAGGATTATCGGCAGGCTTTATTAGAGCGGCATTAAATACAGTAGAGCTTAGCGATACTTTTGATAATGCAGGTTGGATACAAGGAACGCATGCTCCGTTTAATCTTTTAATCGAAAATCTAAATCACGAAATAAGTATAAATCAATTTGTTATTAAAAATATTGGAACTCATTTGCCGGCATTTAATATTAGAGGATATAATACACCTGTAAATTTATCAGTTTTACCAACATGGGCAAATTCGCAAGGATTCTTACCGGAACTTACAGGAGTTAGGAATCATGTAGAGGCAACTGCTACAGAAGCTTCGTATGCTCGTGATAAGAGAATAGTTAACGGCGATCTTAGAATAGTAAATCTTTTAGATGTGGGATTTTTTACTTCACGCTACGATAGTACATTTAACCGTGATCCGCAAGGTTCTGGCATAGTATTTCCAGAAAGTAATATCCCTAGTGGATATGCAGGATATTTATGGGATAATAGACCGGCTGTGTCAAATATGACATATGGTGATGTGCTTGCAGGTTTTTCAGGAAATGTATTTACAACGGGTTCTTCTATCGGGTTACCTAGATTAGAGCTGATAGGTTATACGCATATAGGCTGGACATATACTGGATATTTATCACCTCGTAATTTAATGATTAATAGTGGTGCCGGCAATAATATTGTTATTACTCAAGGTAGAGAGCGGTTATTATTAGAGGATGTTTTTATTTCTGCCAGTACTGAACTTAGGTCGGCATTTTCACATATGCTTACTGCTGTTTGGGTAATGACAGAGCCGATTTTGAACGAAGAAATTATTGCTCCGAACCGTGTTCAAGATACAAATACAGTTTCTGGTTTTAATGCGGCACTTACAACGATAACTGAAACAACAGGTCTTACAACCGTTACCCGTACATTTGACGGAAATCCGCTTACATTTAGTATAGACCCTCAGCACGCAGCACTTGGACTTAGCGGAACAAGAGTTTATATCGAATGGCTTCGTTCTGTTGACGGGGTCTGGGATGAGGAAGCAATTGAGATAACTAATACAGATCCTCTAAACGGACCTGCAATAAATGGTTTTAGTCTTACCAATCTTACAGATGTATGGGATACAGGCTGGTATCGTGTTACTATTACGCTATACGACGATATAGGAATGCGTTCGTCTAATACACATACATTCCATATAACAATTACAAGACAAACATTAACCGAGGCTAATATCACTATGCCTACTGTAGAATTTGATGGCAATATGCATTCTGTACTAAATCCCGGAAGCCATGCAATAGGTGAGTTTAGTGTTATAGATAACTATGGCAGAAACATTACTACAAGAGTAGGTACTTCTGGTTCGCTACGAGGTACGGCAGATTTTTGGGTAACTCCGGATCTTGCTACTGAATACTTCTCTGTAGCTGATTATACATTTACTTTCTTTTTCTTACACAATTACGATGGTATAGCCGAAAAGTTATTTATTATCTATGCGGCCCCACCGTATGTAACCTTTGAAAACTTTAGACCGACAGCGTATTCTCATGCCGCTGCTACTGTAGTACCTATGAGACTTCGTTGGGTATCAAACGATCCATTAGACGGTTTTAGATATCCTACGATAGCCGAGGGTTGGCCTACTTTATCGGTACCGGGATATACCTTCGAGGGTTGGTTTACTACTAATAATTTAGAAGCTGTCGCAGGTGGAGAGCCTCGGATGGCAGGGGATCATACACTTATTGCCAGATGGAGCTTAAATCAAGCAACAGGAACAACAATAGTTGGTGATTCGTGGGATAGTAATACAAATACTTTTGGTTTTGTATTTGATAGAGAACTTCATTATATAACTGCAGTTGGTTTAGTGCCAAATGCGATAGCTAACCCTAGTCTACATCCTAATGCTATTTCGTATACTTATTTTTGGCATAGAGGTGCAAGCGGTACCGCTATCTTATCGGTTGGCGAAAGATTATCGCTGTTTGAAGTAGAAACAGAGACATTTAGATTAAGAGTTGTGGCTGCCGATAGCGAAGGAAGGCAGTCAGAGTTTTGGTTTACATTTAATGTTAATATAACTAGGCACGAGATAACGGAGGTTATTTTGCCTAGTCAAAATTGGACAGGTAATATTTTACAACCGATAATAACAATAATGCACGGCACTTACCGCTTAATGGAAGGTATAGATTTTACTATAACTCCTCCTGCTAGCGAGGTGCGTAATGCAGGCATTTATAACTTTACTTTTAATTTTATCGGTAACTACACAGGGCAAGTAACTGCAACTTTTGAGGTTGTAATGGCAACAAGATTATTCCTAGGAAATCTGCAGCCTGCCTTATCTCCGGTACCTGCATCGTTTGTCGCTTCTTCTGCCCGTTGGGATAATGTTCTTAATATGTGGTATGTTTTCCCAAATGCAAACGGCACATATCCGACCCTGCCTACGCCTGATACTACTGTAACAGGCTTTAGAGGATATACTTTTAGCGGTTGGAACTTTGGTATCTCCGCTGTAGTACCAGGTACTCCACTAAATATGGTGGTAGACCATCAGTTGATTGCCGTATGGACATTGATTGACCCTGTAGTTACGCTCAGTGGTACTGATTTTAATAGCACTACTAATACACTGGCATTTATTTTTGATAGGAATTTCCGTACTATTACGGCTTCGGCTACGGTAGACGGTACAAACGAAAATTTAGCATTTTTGTTTACTTGGCGCTCAGGCTCTACTACTGGTCCTATAGTAGATTCTAGTAATCAGCGTTCATTTACAAATGTGCTTCAAAGTGGCACCTATTTTTTAACTGTTACCGCTGAGGATGCTCAGGGTAATCGTTCGACATCTAATCCTATAGAAGTAATTATAAGCATTACTCCTAGAAATATTGCTGACTCTAGCATTAGCGTTAATATACCGCAAGGGATATACAGCGGTAGTTTTATAAATGCTAATGTTTTTGTAACTCATACTGTTAATTCGGTGGCTCATCAGCTTTTACCGGGAGTAGAGTTTAGTTTTACTCCAAATGGAGCAACAGCAGTAGGGACGCATGTCATAACAATAAGTGGTGTTGGTCCCAATTATACAGGCACAAGAAATGCTAATTTTGTAATAGCTCATGCGACGGTTACAATAAGCTTTATAAACCTTCAGCCTGCGTTATCGCCGGTTGCGGCACAAATGCCAGCTATAACATCTACCGATGGATTATACCAAGGACTTACTGCGCCTACTTTGCCAGTAGGATTTATAGGCTACGAGTTTATAGGTTGGTCGTTTGGCGGTATGATTATAGAAAACGGTGATAATTTAGTAGCGCTGTTTGACCATTCTCTTGCAGCGGTATGGCGTATAGTTGAACCTGTAATTGCTCCGATTGCTGATTTAAATGTAACCTTTAATGGTAATTATCATACTCTTACCGCTACTATAGCTAACACATTGCCTGGTGCTGTGTATACTTTTGCGTGGTATAGAGTTGGTACAAGTGGTGGTTCTGATGTGCGTGTAGGAGAGGGTGCTAGCTTAAATTTAAGAAATGTAGAGAATAGCGGACTTTATTTTGTGGTGGCTACTGTTACAGATAATGTTATAGCATCAAGATCAGCTACAAGCAGTAATATTAGTATTCAAATTTTAGAAGCTCAGCTTGTTGCACCGGCTATTACACGAAACAATAATATATTAAGTTGGAATCCAGTATCGAATGCAACAGGATACGAAATCAGCGTTAGCGAAGTTAACGGCGGAGTTTGGACACCAATAACTTCATTTATATATTCAAACGGTGTGTTTACCTACGATATAACATCGTATCTTAGACCAATAACAAATCAAGCGTTTAGAGTTAGGGCTATTAGCACAGATTCTAATAGAGCAACTTCGGAACCAAGTAATACAATAAGTTATAGACACTTACCTCCTCCGTCTGCTCCTGTTATTGCCAGAGATGGCACTACTAATAACATACTCTGGGATGCAGTATATCTTAACTTTATAGATGGCGGTAGTGTGGGGTATGCAACCAATTATCGTATATATCGCAATGGTGAATTTATAGGAACAGCAGGTCCAGGAGGTTGGGTTCGCAATCATGTGGGTGCACCAGAAAGCTTTGATGTAGGTCCGTTTTTGGTGGCAGGAAACAATAGAATAACAGTAACAGCAGTTTTTCAAGCAGATTGGTGGACGCCGTGGTCAGAGCATAGTAACCATATAGATATATATCTTGCTCATGTTTACACTGTTGTATTTATGAATGGTAGTGTAGAGTTTGATAGAGAGTCTAATCTAACTCAAACTCAATTAAATACATTGCTTAGTAATCTTCCAGAGGGTCCGGCTGATACAAATACTCATAGGTTCGCTGGTTGGGAGTTAGTAAATCAAGTTACAGATGTTAATATCACAACAATTACATTTAGAGTTACTTGGGAGTTATTGCCTGATGCGCCTACTTATACTGTAATCTTTATGAATGGTTTAGTAGAGCATAGCCGCGTAGCTGGTTTAACTACTTTATCTGGTATAGTGATGCCTATTTTAGGTGATACG
>WRAP01000016.1 GCA_009780135.1 Bacillota bacterium | reverse complement strand
CTTCCAATTTATGGAATTTTTATTTTGCTTCATTTGTTTTGTCTCTTATAATATATAATACATAGCTTGCAAAGATGTGTTTTACTTATATTATATACAGTTAAATTTGTCAAGTGAACTTCTGTAAAAAAAATGAAGTAAAAAATCCTATAAATATCGTTTGCGCTTCAATTTAATTTGTGATATAATATATGCGTTGTGGATTCTCGCAACAAAACCAACCTTACGGAATTGAAAAAGATTTCGTCGTTAGACCAAAAGGAGGATAGCAAAAGAGATGAATAAGTATGAATTATTATACATTATCGAATCCAAATTAGAAGATGCCAAAAGAGAAAAAGAAATCGAAAAGGTGTCAGCTTTTATTAAAAAAAGCGGTGGTGAGGTAGAGCAGGTTACAAAAACTGCTCCGTGGGGGCTAAAAAAATTAGCATACCCGATCGACTACAAAAAAGAAGGATTTTATGTATTAGTACATTTTTCTTCGTTAGCGGAAAAAATCGCAGACCTAGAAAGACAGCTTAAATTATCTGATAATGTGATGCGTTATAAAGTTATAAATCGCCACGCATAAGGTAATAAAAGTAAATAACAAAAGTAAACCCAAGAGAGGAAATTAAAATGAACAAAGTAATTTTAGTAGGAAACCTAACTAGAGATCCTGAAACATCTGTAACAGCGTCAGGAATCAATATGTGTAAATTCGGCATCGCCGTAAACAGAACTTACGCTAGCCAAGATGGCGAAAAAGCGGTAGATTTTTTTAACTGTACAGCGTGGAGAGCATTAGGTGAAAACTGTGGGAAGTTTTTAACAAAGGGCTCTAAAGTTGCTATCAGTGGCAGAGTAGAAACATTCAAATACGAAAAAGACGGCATACAGCATAATGGCACAACAATAGTGTGTGACGATGTGGAGTTTTTAACGCCAAGAAGTCAACAGCCCGGTTATGTTGAGGGTGCTAGTATGGCAATGCCATCAGGTACAGCACCGGTAGCTAAAAAACCGTCTAGTGATTTAACTCCGCTAGAGGATGACGGATTACCGTTTTAGTAAAATTACAATGTACAAATTACAAATTAGGACTTATTAGTTTTTTTAATTATAAGTAAACACTAAATAAATCATTATTTGTAACACTGTAATTTTACTTACTAACAACTAAAAAATAAGGAATTTATAAAAATATATGCAACCAAATAAATCTGGGGGTGCTAAAGGTGCACCCAATAAAAAACCTGGCGAGGGTATGGTAGGTCGTAAAAATGCTCAACGCCCCCCTAAACGCAAGGTATGTATATTCTGTATAGATAAATCAGAATATATTGACTATAAGGACACGCAAAAACTTCGCCGATTTACAACCGAAAAAGGTAAAATCGTGCCAAGAAGAACTTCGGGTAATTGTGCTAAGCATCAACGCATTTTAGCAACTGCCATTAAAAACGCTAGAATTATGGCTCTTATGCCGTTTAAGGCAGAGTAAAAGCAACTTTCAATTAAACTATGCTCAGCTCACAATGACTGATTTATTTGATAATAAGTCTTTCATTGAGTATTGTGCGTTGAATGCTGAACATTGTAAAAAACAATATTCTATAAAAAGATCCCTTGTCATATAATTATACGACAGGGGTTTTTTATATAGTGAGTTTTTATAGAGAAATTGGGAATCTTTTAGGATTAGATTGGGCAAGGATAGCAAGCGGTTATTCTATAGTCAATTATAACGGTGAAGCTGTTTACCTAGAGGGGATTAAAAAAGTTATAAATGTGTCCGATGTAGAGGTGGTTGTAGACACAAAAAAAGCAAGGCTTAGGATAATAGGAAAAGAGCTTTGTATTTTTTCGCTAGAAGAAAAAACAATGATAATTAGGGGAATGGTAGATGCTTGTGAAGTGATGGAGTGATTTATTAACTGCAAATTACAACTAACAAACTATAAATTTTGGATATTTTTTTGCTTTGTTGCATTATTGATAATTGGTCGTTCTCAATAACTGCGGTAAGGCAATTAAGCAAAATATAGCAGTATGAAAATAAAAAATAAAAAAACTAAAAAGCCATCTCGTAATCGTTTTCCCAATATTTTTTGGCATGGAGCGAAAATTAATATAGAGGGATTTAATCAACTGCGTCTTATTAACGAAATTAAGAGTTCGGGAGTGGAGATTTTTGAGTTGGATAAAAAATCATCCTCTAAAATGAGCATTGTTATAAGACACAAAGAGATTAAAAAAACGCTTGCTATTTTGGAAAAATTGGGCTACAATTATACTATTGATAGGGATTTTTCGCCAAAAACCTTATCAAAGCTCTTTATGCAAAAACTGGCGTTATGCGTGGCTGTAGTTGTGTTTATATCGCTAGCGATTTACGGATACGGTTTTGTTTGGCGGTTAGAAATATCCGGCTACGAAAAAATAGAGAGTGCCTACATTAGAAATGTACTTACAGAGAACGGTTTTGGTGTTGGGGCTAGACGAAATAATTTAGATTTACTTGCTGTACGAACTCTTATCAATTCACTCGATGAAGTGCTAGAAACTACAGTTGAAGTTCGTGGTACAACGCTTAGTGTAACGGTTATTGAAACGCTTGATTACGAGCCTTTCCCGATAGAAAATCGCACAGGAATATTCAGCAATTTTGATGCCGAGGTTACAAGAGTTATAGCAAACAGCGGTACTCCGCTTGTTGACATTGGCTCTAGGGTATTTAGGGGCGAAACACTTATTGCTCCGCACCGATTAGACTCGCAAGGTTTGCCTGTGCTAGTGCCGAGTATCGGTAGGATATATGGGGTTGCTACATTTAGTAATTCAGTTCGTTTTAATTTAACGGGGCAATCATTAGAGCCAACGGGGCAGGTGGTAAAATCTACACAAATGTCAATTTTTGGACTTTCGTTTGGCGGAAGAAGAAGATTAAATAGAACTATGAACTGGGAGCATATTGAAAGAATCTCTACTGAAAACTATACTTTTAATAACTGGTTTATTCCATTTAGAACTATTCAAACTCGGTCTTATGAGTTAGCGTGGCAAGAAAAAACAGAAACGCTGGAAGAAAAAATCCAATATCATATTGACAATCATATTGCAGAAAATGCAATTTTTGTAGGTAATTCGCCATTTACAGTTAATCATATGTTAGAGCAAACAGCCGAAAATGAATATTTAATACACATTTTTCTGCAAGCAGAATTGCTTATAGGAAGTAGTGGGTAGGAGAGAAATACTGAAACACACAAACATAATAAAAACTACAAAGGAAGTAGCTCAAGTGCTTTTTGGTTCGCTTGACGAAAATTTATCTGTTATAGAAGCGCTTAATGATAGCGTTGGATTTACTATTAATGAAGAGGGGATTGTGTTAGTTGGAGAGATTGATGAGTGTAAAGTAGCAACAAAATTAATTGAAAAATTGTTAGAGCTTATTGCTGTAGGCGAAGTTATAAATCGTGCTAAAATCCGGCAAGTGTTTGATATGCTAAATAGTGGACAAGCTAGTGAGGTATTGCCACTTAGTACTCAAGCTGTAGCAATTACCGCTAGAGGTAAAACAATCAAAGCTAAAACAGCAGGGCAAATGCACTATGTTAATGCTATAAATAATAATGCCCTTACATTTGGGGTTGGTCCAGCTGGTACCGGTAAAACTTTTTTAGCTGTGGCGGTAGCGTCCAGTATGTACAAAAGAAAACTTGTTGAAAAAATCATTCTTACTCGTCCTGCTATAGAGGCTGGCGAAAAATTAGGATTTCTTCCCGGCGATATGGCACAAAAAGTAGACCCGTATTTGCGACCTCTTTTTGATGCGTTGGGTGAAATGTTAGGAATAGAAAATTATCAAAGGCTTATTGAAAAAGGAGTTATTGAAATTGCTCCACTAGCCTATATGCGTGGACGAACATTAAACCGAGCTTTTATTATTTTAGATGAAGCACAGAACACTACCACTATGCAAATGAAGATGTTTTTAACCCGTATGGGCGAAGGTAGCAGAGTTGTAGTAAACGGCGATATATCACAGGTGGATTTGCCGATGGGTGTATTAAGCGGGCTAAAACATGCTAGCGACCTATTAAAAAATGTAGAGGGTATAGCTGTGTGCAATTTAACAAAACGAGATGTAGTGAGGCATGAATTAGTAGCAAGAATAGTAGATGAATATGAAAAGTTAACACATAACATATAAAAACAAATGATACTTCCAAAGACAATTCAAAACGAGCTAAACGAAAAAGCTCCAAACATTAAAAGAATCAGAATTCTATCGCTAATTTTCTTCACAGTGCTTTTTGTAGTTATTTTAGGTGTAACATACATAAAGTTTGCTATATCTCCCTATATAGATATGGCGGGATTTTCTGGTATGTATATTGTTTCGGCTATCAGTATACTACTTATTCTTTTGGCTCAACAAATTTACTTAATGTTTACTCGCCGAGAACTTTTTTCTAATCCAAGAGAGTTGTATCTTGGCGGTGTGGTTATAGCTTTTGGTTTTATTGTTATTTTATTTATAGAAATGTTAGGAATTTTTGCTGTTCCTACGGCACTTGTGGCATTTGTAACTGCACCGTTATTTAGGAAAAAAAGCGATGCCTTTACAGCAAATCTTTTTTGCAACTTTTTAGTTTTGACTGTTTTTACAATAGAACATATTTATGCCGGCAGTTACGCTAGTTATAGAATTTTAGATATTATTGCTAGTTTTAATATAGGTGTTATAGGCGGAGCATTAGCTGCATATTTTGTAAATATAAAATCAGGCAGACTAAAGCAGTTGCTTCGTGGTCTGGCAGTATGCTTAATTATATATGCTTTTATAATTATATATGCATTATTACAAGGCACATATAGAGCTCCGATTGCTTGCCCTAACGAAGTAATTTGTAGCATTACGATATACGCAGCTTTATCTCTTGGTGCAATAGCTGCTTTTATGCCACTTTTAATGACACTAATTTTACAACCAATACTTGAGTGGATATTTAATCTTTTAACAAATGCGAGATTAGTGGATTTAACTGACCATAATACTCCGCTACTAACAAGATTACGCTTAGAAGCACCGGGTTCATTTAGTCATTCACTAACGGTTGCTAGTTTTGCTGAAATGTGTGCATCTGCTATAGGAGAGAATCCGTATCTGGCTAGAGCTGCAGCATATTATCATGATGTGGGCAAGCTAAAAAACCCTGCATACTACAAGGAAAACCAAGACAGTAAAAATTTGCACGACGAGTTAATGCCGGAGGTTAGTGTAGAAATAATAAGAGCACATACAGAAGACGGATTAGCACTTTGTGACGAACATAGAATTCCTAGAGAAATTAGCCATGTAACTGTTCAGCATCACGGTACATTATTAATTCCTGTTTTTTACGACAAAGCAAAAATGCTTACTGATAACCCTGTAGAAAAAACGGAATACAGCTACCGTGGAGTTACTCCTAGAAGCAAAATTGCGGCAATAATTATGATTTGTGATGCAGCCGAAGCTGCAATTAGATCTATGGACAAACCGAATAGTGAAAAGATAGAAGTGCTTCTTACCAATATCATATCCGAAAGAATAGAATCAAAACAATTCGATAAATGCGAAATTTCTCTAAAAGATTTAACCACTATCAAAAACACAATTATCGCTGCTTACGGCGGATTATATCACAGCCGAATTAAGTATCCTGATGGGAAGTAAGTGAAATGCTAATTTTAATTGATAAAAAACTTAATGAAAAACATCAAAAAATTCTAACTCAAACTTATTTGACACTCAATCTTAGTGGTATTTTAGCAGTTGAATTAGAATTTATTGACAAAGCTTCAATGCAAGAACTAAACAATTCAACTCGACAAAAGGATTGTCCAACCGATGTACTTAGTTTTGGTTTTTTATCTTTGCAACCTAGCACTAGAAACTATCCTGCTTTTATAAAAGAGAATTTCCCGTTAGATTATAGCGAAGAACATCAAGCTGTTTTTTTGGGAAGTATTGTAATCTGCGAGGAAGTAGCTAAGAAGCAAGCAATCGAATATGGGCAAACTGACGAGGAAGAGACTTCATATTTATTAGTACACGGATTACTACACTTACTAGGATACGACCATGAGTTAGGAGAAAAAGAAGAAAAAATAATGCGAGAATTAGAGGAAAAAATATTATGCAGAAGACAATAAAAAAATCAGGTTTTATATCTATAGTAGGCAAGCCAAATGTTGGGAAGTCTAGCATTATGAATGCTCTCGTTGGCGAAAAGGTGTCTATAGTTACTCCTAAAAGTCAAACAACAAGAGATAAAATAGTCGGCATTTTAACAGAAAGACAAAACGATATTTATTATCAAATGGTGTTTATAGATACACCGGGTATGCATGATAATAAAACAGAATTGTCTAAACATATGAATCGTGCGGTTCTTCAAGCTGCTAGGGATGCCGATGTTATTGTTGTTGTGTTAGATGGTACAAAACCTCTTAGCGACAGTATTTACGCTAGTATCGAAAAGTTTTTAGTGCGTTCTAGTCCTCTTTATGTAGTGGTAAATAAAATTGATTTAGCTGGGTTTGAAAAAACTTATCCGCTTTTAGAAAGGTTATCGCCGCTAACCGTTAAAAATGATGCTCGCAATGCAATAAGACATATTGTTCCATTATCTGCCAGAACCAAAGAAAATATGGATAAGTTTAAGGAAATGCTGGTAAGCGAACTTCCCGACGGTGAGTTTTTTTATCCGGAGGATGATATTACCGACAGACCGATTAGATTTATGGTAGAGGAAATTATTAGAGAAAAAGCACTTTTGTTTTTACAAGAAGAAATTCCTCACGGCATAGCGGTAGTGATAGAAACTATGGTAGATGATAAAGGATTAGCGAGCATTGAGGCGGATATAGTGTGCGAAAAAGATACTCATAAACTTATTGTTATAGGTAAAGATGGCGAAAAGCTAAAGCAAATTGGCACTTCTGCAAGAAACGAAATAGAAAAACTATTAAACAAAAAAGTATTTCTAAAACTCTTTGTAAAGGTTAGAGAAAACTGGCGAAACCGCCAAAACATTATGGATGATTTAGGATATAGTAAATAAAAATTCATGTCATACATTCAAATCGAAACAACATTCAAAAATCAAAAAGATGCCGAAAAAATAACAGAACTTTTACTTAGCAACAAATTAGTAGCTTGTGGGCAGTATTATAGTATTAGTAGTCTATACTTTTGGCAAGGTAAACAGCATAATGAGAAAGAAGTACTTTTAAAACTCAAAACACAAGCAGAACTTTATCAAAAATGTGAAAAACTAATCAAAGAAAATCACCCATATGATGTTCCGCAAATTATTGCAACTGAGATAAATGGTAGCGAGGAATATATAGGCTGGATAAATGATGAAACTTTATAAATAGTAAATCTTTGTTATCCGAATAATTAAATTTAAAATGAATAAAACATACGAACCAAAAACATTTGAAAAAGATATATATGCCTTTTGGCAAGAAAATAAATTATTTAACGCATATAATAAAAGCGATAAACCGTCGTTTACTATGGTTATGCCACCGCCTAATATCACAGGGCAGTTGCATATGGGGCATGCACTTAATAATACTCTACAAGACATTTTAGCCCGTTATAAAAGAATGATGGGTCATGAAACGCTTTGGTTACCCGGTACCGACCACGCATCTATTGCTACAGAAGTTAAGATTACAGAGGAACTTACGGCTAATGGCATTGATAAAAAGCAACTTGGTAGGGAAGGTTTTTTAGTTAAAGCGTTTGAATGGAACGATAAATACGGTAACCGTATTGTAGAGCAACTACAACAGCTAGGTAGCAGTTGTGATTGGGATAGAAAAGCATTTACTATGGACGAAAACTGCTCTAAGGCAGTATTAGAAGCATTTGAGATTTTATATAATAAGGGTCTTATTTATCGTGGCGAGAGAATGATTAGCTGGTGTAGCGAGTGTTTAACGGCACTTAGCGATGCGGAGGTTGAGCATCAAGAAAATGACGGTAGCTTATGGTATATAAAATATCCACTTGTTGAGGATGCCTATAAATACATTATGGTAGCTACTACTCGTCCTGAAACTATACTTGGCGATACTGCTGTTGCGGTAAATCCAACCGATAAACGCTATAAAAGTCTTATAGGTAAAATGATAGCTCTGCCACTTACTAATCGTCAAATCCCGATTATAGCAGACGATTATGTAGATGCTAAATTTGGCACTGGTGCAGTTAAAATTACTCCAAGCCACGACCCTAATGATTTTGAGATTGGGAGTAGGCATAGTTTAGAACGCATTGAGGTTATGGATAATCGAGGCAAAATGAACGAAAAAGCAGGGGATTATAGCGGTTTAGATAGGTTTATTGCTCGCAAAAAAATGGTAGAGGATTTGAATTCGTTAGGACTGCTTGAAAAAATCGAAACTCGTAACAACAATGTTGGGGTATGCTATAGGTGTAAAACGATTGTAGAACCTAGAGTTAGTTTACAATGGTTTGTAAAAATGACGGAGCTTGTTAAGCCTGCCACTGAGGCTGTTAAAAAGGGAGATATAAAATTTAGCCCTAAGCGATTCGAGAAAATTTATCTACACTGGTTAAATAATATTAAGGACTGGTGTATTAGTCGCCAATTATGGTGGGGGCATAGAATTCCTGCCTACATCTGTGATAAATGCGGATTTACTGTAGTTAGTAAGGAACAAATAACAGAAGGAGCAAAATGTATAAAATGCTCTAATGGTATTTTAATTCAAGACCCCGATGTGCTTGATACTTGGTTTTCTAGTGCTCTTTGGCCATTTAGTACATTAGGTTGGCCTAATAAAACGGCCGATTTAGCAAAATTTTATCCCGGTGATGTACTAGTTACGGGTTACGACATCATATTTTTCTGGGTTGCCAGAATGGTGTTTAGTGGTTTAAAATTTATGAAAGCTAAGCCGTTTAGCACAGTTTTAATACACGGTTTGGTGCGGGACGAAAAGGGCCAAAAAATGAGTAAATCCGCCGGAAACGGTATAGACCCACTAGAAATAATAGATAAATACGGTGCTGATGCTTTTAGGTTTTCGTTAACACTGGGTATAGCAACAGGTGCTGACCAACGGTTTTTATCCGAAAAAATCGACTCTTGCCGTAATTTTATGAATAAAATTTACAACGCAGGCAAGTTTGTTTTAGTGGCAACAGAGAGTTTAGATAAGGATTTTGATTTTACTTTAGAAGCACATTCAAAGCATTTCTCGATAGCAGATAAGTGGATTTTAACAAAATTAGCCGAAGTGCAGAAGCAAGTATCAAAAGCATTAGATAAATTTGAAACAGGTCAAGTTGCTAGCTTATTATATGATTTCACTTGGGATACATTTTGTGACTGGTATATAGAGAGTAGCAAAGTAACTATAAATGGCACAGATATTCAAAAAGCAAATGCGACTCGTGCGGTATTAGCGTTTGTCTATCGTCAGATTTTAACTCTGCTCCATCCATTTGTGCCGTATATCACGGAATATATTTATCAAGAAATACCTAATAAGACTACTAATAGCATTATGACTGCAAATTATAATGCTAAAATAAAATCTTATAAAAAAGAAACAAATAACTATGAAGCAGTAATAATAAAACTTGTTAATTCGTTAAGACAATTTAGAGCAAATGAAAAAATACCGCCTAATAATCATTTTGAAGTATTGTTTTATTCTCATCCTAACGGCGAGAAACTTATAAAAGAAGCTATGCCTTTTATAAGTAAATTAGCATCCGTTAAAGGTGCTTTTAGCACTACAAGTAGTTTAGATAGTCAAAAATATATTCAAATAGTAGATGTTTTTGCTACAATGTTTATTCCAAAATCTGCGATTAAAAACGATGCTGAGGAATTAGAAAGATTAAAAAAAGAATTTGTTTATGCTCAAAAAGAACTTATATTAGCCGAAAATAAACTTAAAAATGAAGGCTTTGTAGCAAAGGCACCAAAAGCATTATTGGAGTTAGAGCAAGCGAAAATAGAAAAATACACTGCTTTAAGAGATAAAATACTAGATGCTATCGGGCAATTGGAAGTAAATAAATAATAAAAAATCATTCGCATAAAAACGCACCTTAACACTAAAACTAAAAAAGTGGAGGTGCGTTTTTTTATGCAACAAGTCGAAACCACTAATATAGAATTTATAAATCCTGAAGAGACTGAAATTTACTATGAGGAGCATTAAAATGCAAGCTGAGCAAATAAAAAAGCGTAATAAGCGTTATGATAAGTATGTAGAAGCGGTATCGCCCAAAACAGCTATGTTGCCCTCGTTAGCAAAGAGTTTTTGGGTTGGTGGACTAACTTGCGTTATAGCTCAAATAATATTCGAGTTATACACATTAGCATTTCCATCGGTATCCGAGCAAGCAATAATTGGTTTTACTCTTAGCACAATAATAATAATTGCAGTTTTTTTAACTGGGATAGGAGTATTTGATAAATTAGGGCGCTACGCTGGTGCCGGAGCGTTTTTACCGATAACAGGTTTTGCTAACGCTATGGCAAGTGCAGGTATGGAATTTAGAAGCGAGGGGCTGATTTTTGGTAGCCAAGTGAAGTTTTTTAGTGTGGTTGGTCCCGTATTAGTAAACGGTATAGTATGGTCTACGGTAGCGGGGCTGATTCATTCAATAATAAATGCAGTAGTAGGATAGAATGCTTAATAAAACAATTCACAAAAGTAAAAATGCATACTTTTTAGGCAAAGATAGTGTGGATTATGCCAGACATAATTCGCATTATGTCACGCATACTTTGCGAGAAATGCCTAAAACAGCCTTAACACATTGTAAAGTAACTTCAAAATCACGCCAAACTCTATTTTTTTCTAACCCTGTGTACATTTTATCGGGTGGCTCGGTTGTGGCAAAAAGGGAATCTAAGGGACCGGTAGGCAAATATTTTGATAAGGTTTTTGAAGAAAACATAAAAATCCCTTTTGAAAAAGAAGAGCTATCAATGCTAAAAAAGGCAATAACCCTATGTATCGATAAATCAAAACTAAAAATTAGCGATATAGATATGCTTTTTGCAGGTGACTTATTAAATCAAATTACATCTTCTTGCTTTGCTGCTAGAGATCTAAAAATACCTTTTTTTGGACTTTATAGTGCATGCTCTACATTTACTCAAGCGCTAGCCAGTGGCGCTAGTTTTATAAATGCCGGTTATTTTGATAATGTGGCTTGTGCTACTGCTAGCCATTTTGCCAGTGCTGAAAGGCAGTTTAGAAATCCTCTTGAATATGGTGCCCAACGGCCGCCATACTCTCAATGGACTGTAACAGGCGCTGGTTGCACTATGCTATCTAATGGGGGAGATAACGATATTTTAAACATCTTTTCTAATGTTTCGCCACGCATAACAAGTGCGACTTACGGTAAGGTGGTTGATTTTGGTATAAAAGATGTAGCTAATATGGGGGGTGCTATGGCACCGTCGGCATTAGATACACTGATATGTTTGCTTAGCGATACAGGTTATAGCGTAGAGGATTTTGACCTCATTATAACGGGGGATTTAGGTAAGCTAGGGTCGGATATGTTGCGGGATTTAGCATTAGAGCAAGGAATTCTATTAGGTAAAAATTATACCGATTGCGGTGTTTTAATTTACGATAGTACTCAAGATTGTTATCAAGGTGGTTCGGGAGCAGGTTGTAGTGCGGTTGTGTTTAATGGTTTTATTTTAGAAATGATCAAGCAAAAACGATATAAAAGAATCGCACTTTTAGCAACAGGGGCACTACTTAGCCCTCAAAGTGTATTGCAAGGCGAAAGTATACCGGGAATTTGTCACGGAGTTGTAATTGAGATATAAAAAAATAAAGGAGTTGAGAGTAATCAGAAATAATGCCAATAATTTTAGATAAAATATTATTACTAATTATAGTATTCGCTGTTGGCGGATTGCTTTGTGCTATCGCTCAACTTTTAGTAGTCCGTACAAAAATATCACCTGCTAGAATTCTAGTTGTTTTTTTAATAGCAGGCATATTTTTAGAAACCATTGGAGTTTTTAGATATATACGAGAATTTGCCCACGCTGGTGTTACAGTCCCAATTATAGGTTTTGGTGCAAGCCTCGCAAAAGGTGCAATTGAGGGTGCAAAGCAGCACGGCTTTATTGGTGCGTTCAGCGGAGGACTAACTGCAACTGCCTTAGGTATTGGAATTGCTGTAGTATCAAGCTTTATAGTAACCCTAGCTTTTAAGCCAAAAACAAAATAAACAAAAGTCATAAACAAAGAAATATTTGTGATATTTAATTTTGAACTACTAATCTGTTATTTCTATTTTTTATGTTGATTTATTATTTAATACATGCTATTATAAATACATAAATTCTCTAAGAAAAGTATATAACTATGCAATATAAAAAGAAAGAAACAGCAGATAAGCTACTCGAAGAAGCGATGGCAGAATTTTTAGATAAAGGCTATCGCACAGGTTCAATTACTGCCATTGCCGAAAGAGCGGGTGTTCCTATTGGAAATCTTTATAGATATTTCGACGGCAAGCAAGGTATTTTGGATGCTTTAGTAAAGCAATTTTATCAAACATTTCCTTCTATGATAGAAAGACTTAGTTATGTTGATAAGGAGCTTATGGTGGATGTACCACAACTCCTAGAGTATCTAACTACACTTGTGCAAAATCTTATCGACCAGTACGGTAAGGTTATGATTTTGCTTGTAGATAAGTGTGCTACAACACGATACGAGGACTTTTTAGATAAAATTATCGACCAAGTTGCCAACATCGTGCATATAAAACTATACGAAAAATTTAATTCTGATATGGATAGGCTTATTAGTAAAATAGCCTCTAAAGCATTTATTCATAGCATCATAGATATTTTAAGGCTAGAATTACCTAGAGAAAAAAACGAGGAAATTATTCTTAGAGTTCTCAACTTTTACTTCCACGATCTACAGGAGCGGATTTAGATTTGAATACAGCAGTAAAACTTTGGCAGGAAATGCTAGTAAAATTAGAAACGAGTGTTAGTGCGTTAAACATTGACCTTTGGATTAAAGAATTAGAACCGCTTATTGTAGCTGATACTCGGCTTATTTTGTGTGCGCCAAGTGTAAAAAGTAAGGAAATTGTAACTAATAATCTAAAGGGCGATATTATGGAAGCCTTAAAATCAATTAGCGGTGCTATTGACGATGTTGTTATAATTGACCCTGTCGATCGTCCGATTTATGTAGAGGACGAGCCTGATGCTTATGTAACGGAAGATTATTATTCTCAAGGGGTAGCTAAAAAGAGCACTTCTCAAATTAGTGTAAAGTATACCTTTGAAAATTTTATAGTAGGCAAAAGTAACGAATATATGCACGCTGGAGCAAGAGGTGTTGCCGAAATGCCTGGTCAGCAGTTTAATCCGCTATTTATTCACGGTGGTTCTGGTTTAGGCAAAACGCATATTATGCATGCTATAGGTAACGCTGTTGCTGTTATGTATCCTAAATTAAAGGTGTTGTATGTTTCTAGCGAGAAGTTTTTAAATGAATTTATAGAATCGGTTAGAAAAAATAAACCTAAACAATTTAGAGAAAAATATCGAACAATAGATATTTTAATGATAGACGATATTCAATTTATTTCGGGCAAAAGTGCTATGCAAGAGGAACTTTTTCATACTTTTAACGCTATGCACGGTGCTGAGAAGCAGTTAATTTTTACCGCTGATAGACAGCCTCACGAGATTAGAGGGCTAGAGGATAGGTTGGTTACTCGGTTAAGTGGTGGTCTTACGGTAGATGTTCAAGTTCCGGATAGCGAATTGCGTGCAGCGATTTTAACTAGTAAAGCATTAGCACACAGAGTAAAAATCGAACCTAAAGTAATTACTTTTATGGCGGAGAAAGTTTTTACAAATGTGCGAGATTTAGAAGGATTACTTAATAGAGTTGTGTTTTTGTCTAGGCTAAGAAACTCTGCTCCAACGCTGGAGATGGTAGCAGAAGCTATTAAAGATGTTGGTGTAAAAAGTGAGGAAGCCGTTACCGCCGATAGAGTTTTCGATTGTGTATGTAGATATTTTAGTATTTCTAAAGATGATTTAATTGGTAAAAAGAAGACTAAAGAAATTGTAGAGGTGCGTCATATTTGTATGTATCTAATCGGCGAAATTGTAGGACTTCCTCTTATGCGGGTTGCCGAATGTTTTGGCAAAAAAGACCACTCAACTGTAATTCACGCTAGAGATAAAGTGTTAGAATCAATGCAATCAAATATAAAAACAAAACTAGCTGTTCAAGATATAAAGGACATGGTACATAAGAAGTAATGAATCTATATTTTACTATTCCAATAAAAAATAAAAATGTGAGGAGAAAGGATAATAATTATGGCAGATAAAAGAAGGTGTCCTTGGCCGGAACTGGACGAAAAAATGATAAAATATCACGATGAGATTTGGGGTGTTCCTGTTTATGATGACCAAACTCTTTTTGCTAAACTTAGCTTAGATCTTATGCAAGCGGGGCTTATGTGGCGTACTATTTTATATAAATGGGATAATTTCTATAAAGCATTCGATAATTTTGATATAGAGATGGTTGCTAAATACGATGAAACTAAGTATGAAAAATTGATGCAGGATAAAGGAATAGTTCGCAATCAGCTTAAAATTAGAGCAATTATAAATAATGCTCAATGTTTTTTAGAAGTACAAAAGAAATTTGGTAGTTTTAGTAATTATATTTGGAATTTTACAAATAACAAAGTTATTCAAAATAATATAAAATCTATGGATGATATACTTGCAAAAACTCCTTTAAGCGATATTATCAGCAAAGACCTTCTAAAACGAGATTTCAAATTTGTAGGTAGCACTATAATTTACGCTTGGATGCAGGCGATTGGTATGGTAAATGATCATATGATAGAATGTTTTAGGCACAAAGAATTAGGCGGATACTAATTTTAAAAAGTCTATTTGAATTTATAGTAGTTTTATAATAATTATAGCAAAATTATTCTAGCCACAATAACCGTACTGTCATCCTTTAATTTCCCACCACTGTTATGAAGTGCATGCTCTAGTATGCCAGAAGCCAAAGTTTGTGGATTAGTGGTTCTTAGGTTATTTATAGATGCTGATAGCTTATCGCCCTTAAAGGCTTCTTCGATGCCATCGCTAGCCAGCACAACCATATCGCCATGATGGAGTTTTATGCTTAAACTGGTTGGCTCTATTGTATCTAAAACTCCAACAGGTAACGCATTGCCATCTATCCTCTCTACAATATCTCTGCGTTTTATAAATGTAGCAGGGCTACCTAGCTTTACAATTTCAGCTTGTAGATTATCTAAATCAATTACGCAAATATCAAGAGCTGAAAAATTTTCATCATTGCTAGAGGCTAAAAATCTGTTTACACTCTTAAGAACTAAGCCTCCGCTTAAGCCTGCTCTATAAAAGTTTTCAACTAGTCCGATTGCTCGAGAAGACGATGCTCGGGCTTTTTTTCCGCACCCCATACCGTCGCTTAATGCCATCATAAAGCGATTTGTGCCGATTTTTATAAACGAATGAGTATCTCCGCTACCCTCGACTGCTTTTTTTGCTAGCCCGGCAACACCAAAAACAACATCCGCTTTAGGACGAACCTTTAAGTGTACGCTACAAAAACCCGATAAAAGTGTGTCGTCAATTGAAACAATAGTGTAAGGCTTATGTAAAACTGTACTTACAACTTTTTCGATAATTTTTCTATCAAAGGTTTCAGTTCTAAGTAACAATATTACGCTATTATCCGCTATCAAACTTTGGCTTACGGCAATGCTAGCGTAATTAAGTTCTTCTACAATAGCATTTTCCCTTAAAAAATCCGATTGCGATGTAGTTTTTGTAGTGCTGGCTAAATCAGATAGCACGCTACTCATTCCATACATTTGCCCAGCTACAACCGCCCTAGATTGCTTTTCCTGTTTAGCTTCGGCAACATATTCATTATGCTTAATTAAAACTGTATTACAAGCATTAAGTAACCTTGCTAAATCCAAGCAGTTTTTAGCTAGATACTCAGGAATATCCTCTATAGTAGCTTTGCCTTTAATAAGCACAGCATAAAGCATTTTGTCTAGTGCTTCGTTACGCTCCCTTACTACGCTACATCTTTTATTGTGCTGGCAAAGTGCACAGCATTTATTAGCTAAAATATTTTTATAGTTAGGAAAAGGCTTTTCTAAACTACTTAGCGTAGCACCCATACTATGAAAAACCTCGCTAGCGGACGATAATTTATTTGCTAAGCTAGTACGGTCTCTTTGCATCATAAACCGCACCGCAGTTTTGTCGTGACTTTCAAATAAATAATTTTTTATTGTTTTTAAGGTGCTTTTAGGAGTTAGCATAAAGCCAAGCCCGCCACCTGCGATAGCACCTGCCCACAAAATAACTCCGTAAGTATCAAAAAAGAAAAAGAATCTAAAAATTAAAAATCCACAAATCGCAGATAACGGCATAATAGCTTTGGGAGCATTTGCAAAAGCAACCGCCATAATTGCTATAAAAGCATAGCTAGCCAGCGGGAAAACATCAAGAATAATCAAGCTATGTCCAATGCCAAATAATAATGCAATTACAACAGCCTTAGTAGTTCCTGCTGTTTTAGCAGTTAAAAATAAACCGTAACTAGCTATCGCTAGCGCTAGTGGAAATCCCCATAATTCAAAACTGCTTAATCCGGCACTTGTTAAAATAATCAATAACGCAAGGCAAATTATTTCTATCTCTAGCATTTTGTAACGGAGTTTTTCTAAGAGTACCGGCTTTAATGCTTGCAAGCTAGCGTGAGTAAAAGCGAGTGAAAATGCTCCAAATAACAAAATATGTAGTATTGCTTGTTCTGTAAAGCTTATAAATGCTAGTGGAGCAATAGCAACTAATAGAGGAGTAACAACCGTTAGCCAACCTGTTTTATATTCGTTTCGTTTTAGATAACCGCTAATTAACTTAACAGCAACAGCAATCAGCACAACAACACAAGCAGTAAACAGTCCAAAAATTCCGCCCGATAATACTTCTCCAACCAAAAACATAGGAGTCAAAATAGCAATATGAAGATTAAGAAAAATGAGTGCTAAAAAAAACGCCACTCCAAAAGGGCGAATCCCAAAAAAATCAGCTCCCGAAAGTGCTACTAACGCAATCGCAATAATAGTATATTTTACGATACTTAAGAGAATTTCTCTATCTAAAACATTAACTTTTTCCCGTCTTTTTTTCTTTAAGGCAACCATTGCCATCTCATTACTAATAGGGCACATAGGTATACAATTTTACTATAAATATTGTGTAGATTTTTGCGATTTGAATCTACAATTTGTCGAATTCTAGGGGCGACTATTGCTCGTTCGTTTTATTGTTTTTTGTCGTTTTTTAACGAATTTCAACAAATTGCGGGAGTTATTAACGACTTCAACTTTATCTATATTTTTATGATATAATTATAATTTATGGAAACTTCTACACAATGAAGATTTTCTCTTGAGCTATGTGATAAATCCTATTTTATTTATGACATCAAATGAAGAAAACACCTTTATTATTGACTTTTGAATAAGGGTGCATCGTTATTTTAAGTTTTTTAGATACGATCGTTTTGACAACTTCACGCAAAATTTTAGACTTAACAATGTAAATATATATTACGAACTTTTTGATAATAATCGAGCGTTAGTTAGATTTGAATACAACAACATAGAATACTTTTTAACTATTGAATGTTTTTTAGAGCAAGAAATTACCTGTGATACTTTGACTATGTTATTGAGTGAATTGATATTAGATTTATAATATTTTATTAGAAAAATAAAGACAACAATAACTATTAAAAAGGTCAGTTGACAAAAGCAATCAACTGACCTTTTTCATTTGTATAAAAACCTCATCAATCACAAATCCTAAAGCTATGAATGCAGTTATTTTAGCGGGTGGATTTGGCACAAGACTTCAGCCTCTTACGGATACGGCGTGTAAGCCTATGCTTAGTGTAGGTAATATGCCTATGATAGACTACACAATCAGTCATTTGTGGGAAGCGGGGGTTAGAGATTTTGTATTTACTTTGGGCTATAAACCCGAGCAGGTGATTGATTGGTGTATTGGCTATACGGGTGCTCAATGTAGATTTTCTGTCGAGCATACTCCGCTTGGGAGCTTGGGCGGAGTTAAAGCTGTTGAGCCATTTTTGAAGGAGCATTTTTTTGTTATTAGCGGAGATATTATAGAGGATATAAATTTGTATGCGTTAGCACATAAGCATATCACAAGCGGTGCTAAAATCACTATGGCGGTAGTAGAAGTTGAGGATAGTAGTCAGTACGGAGTGGTCGAGATGGATGGGTGGGGTAAGGTTACGGGCTTTATAGAAAAACCGATTTTTGGAGGCAAAGGGCTTGTTAATACGGGAGTTTACGTGGTGGATAAAAATGTTTTGCTAGAAGTGCCGAGCGATGTTAAGATGGATTTTGCTAAGGATTTGTTGCCTATGCTTGTAGAGAGGGGAGAATTGTCTGCGTATATTCATGACGGCTATTGGCAGGATTTAGGTACAATTGGAAATTACTTTACAACTAATTTCGATTTAATAAACGGTGGTTTTTTTAAGAATGCTCCTAATAGCTTTAGAGATAAGAGGCAAGGAATTAGAGTTAAAGGAGAGTTTAATAATTTAGTTGCAAGTAAAGCTAGTGTTTTTGGTAGGATTAGAAACAGCATTGTTGCTCCAAATGCTACCGTTATGCAGAATGCTAATATAAACAACTGCATAGTGCTAGACGGTGCTTTTGTGCGTGGTGAGCATCACAATAGCATAATTGCCCCTCATTTTGTATTGCCTGTTGATATATTGCCAAACTATAAATCCGAACATACAGCAATTTATGATTATGGTTTTTAGATATATAATAAAAAGCACAAGGATCACTCTGTGTGCTTTTTTATAAATTTTAATACCTTTTCAAAAGCGATTTTTGCTTGTTTGCTTACGTTGTAGAATAGGGGATATCCGTGAAACATTCCTTGACCGATATGTAATTCAACTTCTCCACCACTATCCTCGATTTTTTTGACGATTGTTAGAGTATCGTCTAGTAGCATTTCACTATCGCCGACTATCATCAGCATAGGAGGCATATTATCGTATTCGCCATAAACAGGAGAGAGGTATTTATTGCTTTTGTCGGCATCGTTAGCATAACTAAATAGTCCGCTAGCTAAAATTCGTTCCATTTTAATCTCGTCCGATACGCTTTTTTTAGTATGCTTTCTTCCAAAAATTGCGTCCTTGTTATAGTTATCCTTATATGATTTTCCGCTTGCCATCAGATCAGCCCAAGGACTCATAACAACAGCACCTTTTGGCATTTCTGCTCCTTCGTCTTTGAGCTTTAGTAGCGTAGATAAAATTAAATTTCCGCCGCTACTATCGCCAAAAAATATAATATCTTTAGGAGAATAGCCGATGCTCAGTAGATATTTATAGCCACTCATTACATCGTCGTGGGCAGATGGATATTGATGCTTTGGAGCAGTACGGTAATCAGTTAGAGCAATGATAGCATCGTTTGTTGCTTTAGAAAAAGGATAAACTAAATTACGATAGGTATTTATAAGCCCCATAATAAAGCCTCCGCCGTGTACTATATAGATAACTTTTTTGGAAGTGCTGTTTTTTTGTTTATAAATTTCAATAGGGCAAATATCGGCATTTTCGATAGTTTTTATATAGCCTTTTTTTACTCGATGGCGTAAGAAACGAGTTGCTAGCATATAATGAAACTTCATTTTTTTAACAACTTTATCCTTTCTTTCGGGATTAGAATTCACCCGTTTTATAAACCAAATGGCTAATTTATCGCCGAGAGATAATTTCATATCTAGTAGACAGTTTGTCGCTATTGTTACGGTAAATATCGTCAGTTTAAAGGAAAAACTATTTATTTACTTAATAAAATGATTGCATTTTTTGATTATATTTGTTATACTTCTTTTGTTCTACATAAATTCAAACTAAACTATACTAATGAAGAAAAGGAATATTATGAAGAGAAAGCGTGGAGAAGAAGCAATATCTATTGGATTTTATATAACTATTGGAATAATGAGTTTGTTGACTGTTATAGCAATAATTCTATATTTTTTGTTAGGTTATACTATACAGCTTGATAGTAGTATTTTAGGAGCGATTATAGGTGTAGCAGGTGCTTTAATTGGTTTTTTGATTACACTATTCGCATTGTATTTTTCGTTTGGTATGAAAGAAGAACTAAAGTCGATTTTAATAGAGTATGGTTTTTATAAACAAATCCCTAAAGATATTTTAAGAACCGTTTTTATTTATGCCTTTAGTTTACTTTTGGCTATTGTGTCTTATTTTTTTAATAACTCCGAAAATTTATCTATAATTAAAGTTTATGATACTTTAACAATTTTAACTATTTCGTTCTTTATTTGTGCTATTTTCATGACAATATTTATTGTTGTTAGATTTTTTAAGATTATTTTTAATAATGAAACTTTTTAATTTGCCACTGCTATTGAATTGTTCATTTGTGCACAAGCTGAAAGCATTTTATTATAAACTTGTCTATTTTCTCCAAAATCAATATCAGTAAATTCTATTTTTGTTTTTAGAGAAAACTCAAAAGTAAAAAGGTCTAAAATCATATTATTATGGTGCTGGTCTAGTATTTCAAGTTTAGGTTTATTTAATTTATTATACTTATCCTTGTCGTTAAGTAAGTCAGTTAAATATTTTTGCTTAGGCTTTTTTACTATTACCTCAATGCGATATGCTTCTAACTCTCGTGTCCAACTTAAAACGCTATCTAGTTTTTTTGAGACTTCTGTTTCTGCCGAATTATTTAATGTAAATATTAGTTTTTTAGTTTCTACGGCTCTATCAATTGTTTGAGCAATTTCTGGGTTTTTAATTGGAGCAATATGTATATCAACATTTGTTATATCGTGCAAATACTTATGTAAAATTAAATTTAAGTTTTGTATGTTTTGATTTGATATATATGCTACAAGTCCTTGCACTTTACTAATCAAAACAAAAGTAAAATATTCTAGAAGTAAATTTTGGGTAGGTATTTCTTGCTTTTTATCATCAAAAACTTTTGCCATAATATCTTTAAAGTCTTTTGTTTTTGACAAAGAAAAAAATATATAATCACTATTATTAATCGAGGTTTTTATAGTATAATTTTCGGATTTATATGATACGGATTTTTCCATGCTTTTTGAAGTGTTAGGAAAAGCTCTTTCTAACATAGTTTCCAAGTTGACATTATTATTGTTAAAAATGCCGAATTGCTCAAATGGTTTAACTGTAATTTTAGAAAACATTACCGTTTTTGACTTACCTGGACTTGTTTTTTTCTTTTTGACAATTTTATCGCCTATCAAATTAGTTTCCACTATAATCATAATCTCCTATAATATTGTTTTTGTGTACTGAAAACACTCCTCTTGCTCTAAAGACGGTTGTGTTGGTGTTTTGCTTTATTGCTTGAACTATAATTTCCTTAGTGTCATTTTCTAGTTTATTTTCTTGTTTGAAAACCTCAACGGTATCATTAGTAAAAAGTTCACTTACAAAGTTGATGTCGAAGCGGTTAATGGTGTGAGAATTTATAAAATCAAACCCACAAGCATTTAGAAAAATATCGCCATAGCGGGTGTTATTCATATGGCGATTGCGGTCTAAATCAGTGGGGAGTACGGTATATGTATTTATAGGTTTTAATTCCTCGTTAGCAATAGAGGAAACTCTCAAATTAGCATCGTCGAACGGTTGAGTAGGGAAGTATGTAGCAGAATTAAATAGGGGAGTATCAAATACCGGAGCACACCTAGTGATGCTTCGTTTATTTATATCAATAACGCACCATCGGGACGAACCGGAGATAATAATATTATCATTTTTATCGCAGATGTAGTATGTGCGTATAGCTTCGGCGGTTTTTGGAGCTAAGGGATAGGTTTTAATAGTTAATTCTTCGCCGATAGTAGGATTACGAAATACCTTAAAACACATGCTTGTCATAATCCAAGCAAGGTTTTTATTCTTCATATCATTGTAACCGATACCGATTTTTGTTGCGTGTTCGGTGGCGATATCCTGAAAATATGCCATAACAGCAGATGGTTTTATGGTCTGAGTAAAATCGCAATCGTTTACAGTTATGCGTATAGGCTGAGTGTAGTTTAGATAATTTTGGTGTTCGGTTTTTAATTGCATAGTTTTTATATAAATGAGAAATTAGAAATGAGGCAAATGAGAAATTGTTGATTTATTTTAGCTGTATAAAATATATTTGTTTTTTTATATCAATGACAAATGAGGAATAAAAAAATGTTGATAATAGGAGCAAAAATGTTAGCTAGCTAGTACATTTTTGCGACAACCTCAAAAGGTACAAACCCCGCCCCTTGGGGCGGAACACATTTTTCGCATTTGGCGAAAAATGGGGTGCAGGGCTGCCCTGCGGTTTAATACCTTTTATTTAGTAATTTTTCAAAAGCATTTTGGTGTTGTTCCTATAATCTAAATAAGTCCTTAATTTCTCATTTCTCATTGAATTAGGTTTTGTTTAGCTCGCTCTGTCTTTTTCCCAACAGCACATTTTATATTTTTTGTTGCTTCCGCATGGGCAGTTGTCATTACGGCCGATACTGCGGTTTAGATTTACACTGGCAGTTTTAGCGACCTTTTGTGGCTTGCCGTCGCCTCTACTCATAATAAGCTGACCTTCTGTTTGACCTTCTCGCTTAATAGGCGCTCTTTCGATATGCACTCGCATTAAAAGCGAAATAGTTTCCTCTTGAATACGAGTATTCATATCATAAAACATTTCGCTACCTTCTTGTTTATATGCTGTAACAGGGTCTTGCTGGCCATATGCCTTTAGTCCGATACCTTTTCTAAGGCTATCCATCATATCAATATGGTCCATCCATTTACTGTCTACAATTTTTAATAGAATAACCCTTTCTACTTCCTCAAAATCAACGGGTGGTTCAAGAGTTTTTGCCACATCAATTTTTTGTTTATAGAGGATTTGCATCGCCTTAAATAGCTCGTCTTTTATTTGTTCTCTATCCCATCTTCTAAGCCTTTCTTCTGTTAAAAACTCTGGTTCGGTTGGCAATAGAATCCTATAAATCTCTTTATTAAGACCCTCAATATCCCACTCTGGATAGTCGGTTTTTTCATCAGTATATAAATCTACAGTATGCTCTATAACAACCTCCATCATTCCAAGGATTTGCTCATGAACGCTTTTGCCTTGCAAAATTGCACTTCGTTCTTGATAGATAGTAGTTCTTTGGGCATTCATAACATTGTCGTATTCTAAAACTACCTTACGAGTAGAGAAGTGATTGCCCTCAATTCTACGCTGAGCACCCTCAATAATTTTAGAAAGCATTCCATTTTCTATCGGCACATCTTCGGGAGCTCTAACAAGGCTAATTATGCGTTTCATTCTATCTTCGCCAAACACTCTAGTTAAATCGTCTTCGGCTGAGATATAAAAAGCACTGCTACCCATATCGCCCTGACGACCTGCACGACCTCGTAGCTGATTATCAATTCGTCTGCTTTCATGTCTTTCGGTGCCGATAATCCTTAAACCACCAACCTCGATAACCTGTTTTTTTTCAGCATCGGTTACTATTTTATATTCGTCGTAATATTTTTTGAAGATTTTTCTAGCATTCAAAATCTCTGGGTCTTCGGTATTAAAAAAGCTGGTAGCATGATAAATATGCTCTTCCGATACACCGTCTTGACGCATGCGAGTTAAGGCTAAATATTCGGCATTACCGCCAAGCATAATATCTGTACCACGACCCGCCATATTAGTGGCAATAGTAACAGCATTTAATTTACCTGCTTGTGCTACGATTTCGGCTTCTTTTTCGTGGTGCTTAGCATTAAGAACTCTATGAGGAACTCTTTCTTTTTTAAGCATATCGGATAATTCTTCTGACTTTTCTACACTTGTAGTACCAACTAGGACTGGTTGACCACGCTCGTAACACTCCTTAATATCCTCAATCATACACATATACTTGCCGTTTACAGTTTTGAAAATTCTGTCATTTTCGTCAACTCTTTGGCTAGGTAGATTGGTAGGTATAGTAACAACATCAAGGCCGTAAATTCCTCTAAATTCTTGTTCTTCGGTTTTAGCAGTACCTGTCATACCTGCTAATTTTTTATATAGCCTAAAATAATTTTGGAAGGTGATAGTAGCCATTGTTTTGTTTTCGTTTTGAATTTTAACATTTTCTTTAGCCTCTATCGCCTGATGTAGCCCTTCGCTATACCTTCGACCAATCATAAGACGACCTGTAAACTCATCTACAATAAGAATTTCGCCGTCTTGCACAACATAATCCTTGTCTCTTTTCATTATAAAATTTGCTCTAATGGCATTATTGATATAATGATTTTTTTCGGCATTTTCTACTGCTGTTATGTCATCTAGCCCAAAAAATCGCTCAGCTTTAGTAACGCCTGTATCGGTTAAGTGAATAGTCTTTTTCTTTTCATCTATTTCAAAATCGCCTTCGTCTGATATTTCGCCATCCTCATCAAAGCTGGGAGCTATCAGCGTTTTAGCAAAACGGTTGGCCGTAACATAATCCTCGTCAGATTTTCTGCCTGCACCCGATATGATAAGCGGAGTTCTTGCTTCGTCTATCAAGATACTGTCCACCTCGTCGATAATAGCGTATGATAATGGTCTTTGCACCAAGTCTTGGGCATAGATAACCATATTATCTCTAAGATAATCAAAGCCTAGCTCGTTATTAGTGGCATAGGTAATATCGCATAAATACGCTTTACGCTTTTCGTCGTTATTCATTCCGGCTATCGCAACGCCAACGGTTAATCCTAAAAAGCGGTGAACTTTACCCATCCACTCGGCATCTCTTTTAGCAAGGTAATCATTTACCGTAACAACATGAACACCTTCGCCAGAAAGTGCGTTAAGATAGGTGGGTAGGGTAGCAACAAGAGTTTTACCCTCCCCCGTACGCATCTCGGCAATTCGTCCTTGATGCAAACACGCTCCGCCCATAAGCTGAACCTTATAAGCACGCATTCCTAAAACTCTCTTTGCCGCTTCTCTAACAGTAGCAAAAGCGTCCTCTAAAATATCATCCAAAGTTTCGCCTTTAGCTAACCTAGCTTTAAGCACATCGGTTTGAGCCTTTAGAGTCTCATCATCCATAGTCTGATATTTAGGTTCTAATAGTTCTATTTTTTCCGCTAGAGCGGTAAACTTTTTTATATTTTTACGATTATCGCTGCCTTGCAGCCAACTTACAATTCCCATTTTTTATCTCCCAAATTATATATAATTATTGACAACTTTTTATATTTTAACATTTTATCATAGATTGAATTGATAAGGCAAACGAATTTCTTAGTATGTGCAAGCTATAATTTCTATCTCTACAAGACTATCCAGAGGCAGACGGCACACTTGTACACAACTACGGGCTGGAGGATTAGTGTTAAAATAGGTGGCATATTCAGCATTTACGGTGCTAAAATCGTTAAGATCTATTAGAAACACAGTGGTTTTTATTACATTTTCTGATGTTAGATTTTGGCTTTTTAAAAGAGCATCAATATTTTTTAGTACTTGTTTTGTTTGAGGCACTATACCACCTTCTACGATTTTGCTACTAATAGGGCATAGTGGTATTTGACCGCTAAAGTAAAAAAAATTATTTATTTGTATGCCTTGGCTGTATGGACCAATGGCTTTAGGTGCGGTATTTGTTGCGATTATTTTTTTATTTTGCATTTTATTTTATCCTTTATTTTATTGAAGTTAATTTATAGTTTTTGTAGTTATGTTTATATTATATAGTAAATCACTTGCCTTAGCAATAAAAAACATTCTCTCGAAGTTTGTCGAAATCATATAATTTTTTGTCAAATGCTGATAATTTTAGTAGAAGCTATAATTTAAAAAAATCAATATGATATACTTTTAGCTGTTAGGATACATGTCACAAAAAACTTTTAGGAGAAATAATCTTATGGCGATTACACATGAAATAAGCGAGTTGAAAAAACGGGCACTACTAGCAAAGCAACGAATGCGAATGGGTTACTGGCAAACTGTACAAAACGAAAGAACTAAAAAACTAGCAGAATTTGGGCTAGATAATAGCGAAACTCTAGAATTAGTTAGAGATATGCAGCGGGCTCAAGTTGTTAGAGAGAGCAATTTAGCACTGGGATCTAATCAAGATAGAGAAGATGAACTTTTTTACGAAAAAGTTTGTAAACTTCTTCGTAGCGATGAAATTATTACAAATCCTATAACTAAACTAATGGATAGTAATATTTACGATAATTTAGATGAAGCTAACCGTCAAAGATATATTTTAGAAATAAGCAAAAAATTCTGTGCTATGAAGGCAAGATATTATAGTGAAGTTGCACTTAATGCTGTTTTATAGTAAACTGTTCGTTGGGTTTTTCATTAAAAACTAATAATCCCCAAAGAACTTATGAAAATAGGAATTATAGGTGCTGGAGCGGCGGGACTTATGTGTGCCTCGCTATTAAATAAAAAACACGAAGTTGTTTTGTTTGATAAAAACTCAACAGCCGGTAAAAAACTACTTTTAACAGGTGGAGGTAGATGTAACTTAACAAACCTTGTTGAAGTTGATGAATTTTTAGAAAGTGTAAAACAGAATTCAGAGTTTTTTTTGAGTGCTTTACAAGAGTTTGTCCCAAAAGATGCAGTTGATTTTTTTAATAAAATTGGTATTGAAACGCAAGTTGAAAATAATAGCCGTGTCTTTCCAAAGATAGGGAGAGCCACAGATGTTAGAGATGCTTTGCAAAAGGCTGCACTAGAAAAAGGTGCAGAATTTAGATTTGAGAGTTCGATTATAAATATTGAAAAGATAGATAAGAATTTTGCTTTAACTGTATTGTGTTTAAAAACTCATAAAAAATCAATACATCAGTTTGATGTTGTTATAATGGCAACTGGCGGTATGTCATATCCGATAACCGGTTCAACGGGTGATGGTTACATATTTGCTAGCAAATTTGGTCATAGAGTTATACCAACTCGTCCTGCACTTTGTGGATTGCAACTACAAAATCCAACTAGAGTTCATGGTTCTACAATAACCTGCGGAATAGCAGTTGTTGATGGTAACTTTAACCACATTACAAAAAAAGAAACGGGGGAGATGATGTTTACTAAAAACGGAATATCGGGTCCCGTTATTTTTAGAACAACCTCAAATTTTAAGCAGAAAAATATAAGTAGTTACTTTTTACAAATTGATTTTGTTCCGCATTACACAAAAAATGAAATAGAAGAAAAATTATCAACTTTAATAAAAGAGAATCCAAAAGATAAGATATTTTATGTTTTTAGAAAGTTTGTTCCTCAAGCAGTTGCTAATTGGCTTGTCGAGATTAGTGGTATATCCAAAACAAAAAGTTGTGCGAATTTTACATTTGCCGAAAAACAAAAATTTTTTTCAACTATAAAAGATGCACATGTTAAAATAAAAGATTTTGATAGCATAGAAACTGCTACAATTACTCGTGGTGGAATTGATGTTGTTGATATAAACTCTAGCAATATGCAAAGTAAGTTAATTAAAAATTTATTTTTTATAGGCGAAATTTTAGATATAGATGCTTTGTCTGGCGGTTTTAACTTGCAAATTGCTTTTTCTACGGCTGCTACTTGTGCTAATTGGCTATCACAATTGTAAAACAATAAAGAGTTAAGAGAAATACTTATAATTTATTTTTCTCTAATTGCTAGCCATTTATCAAAATCCCAAGTTTTCAAAAAATCATTTCCTGCTGATAGTCCGTTATTAAATAAAGCGTTGGCGGTTGTTTTATCTAAATTAAAGTCTGTAGCACTGATATTTTTGCCTTTAACACACACAGAAATATTTATTGTACGCTCTATGTCGCCACGCACAGTACGGGCATATCCGTGTTCTGTAGAATCTAAAATACTACTTAAAAGAAATTTTATATAATCGGTAAATTTTGTAAAAGAATGCTGATTTATACTTTTATTGCTGTTGCTACATTCAACAAATCTCATACCGAATACAGGGACACCAGGCTTTTTACAACCGTTATCCAGTAACCATATCGGATAATTACAAAACAGTCCGCCGTCTACAATAAGATGTTCTTTACTAAAGGCATCTTGTAGCTTAAATGGCTCATAAAAAATCGGAATGCTCATACTCATTCTAACCGCCTTTGCAATACTAAAATTTAGCGGATTTAGTCCAAACAGTCTTAAATCCTGAGGTAGTACAAGCAGTCTTTTATTACCTATATCGGATGCTGTAACTTGCAGTGTCCGTTTTTTATTACTTTTTTCTAAATCGCCGAATGTGATGATACCTTTCTTTTTGAGTAAACTACTCATCCAATCCTCAAAAAAATCAGCACTATATATCCCAAAATCCTTTCGCAAATGCAAATATTCGCTAAGTAAGCCCCTTGTAGCGTGGTCCTTACTTTTGAATTTTAGATAGTCAAGATTTTCCATTTCTTTTTTCATTTCCTCGCTAGAAAATCCAACAGCAACAAGCGTCGCTACAATAGCACCCGCTGAAGTGCCGACAACTTTTCTAGGCACAAATCCCGCATTTTCTAAAGCGCTAATCGCACCCGCAAACGCAATCCCCCTAACTCCGCCACCCATAAAGGCAATATCACAAAAACTCATAACCTATATTTATGTCGTGCAAATTTTATTATGATGCTTTAACCAAATATGATATAATGACTCATAATGTCGTTAGATAATAAGGAAAAATTATGATTATAACAAAATTTGTAAATTGGGGAAACGAGAAAAAACAATATCTTGAAGAAAAAGGTATAAAGACTGTGAAAATTTTCACAAATGAATTTGGTGGTTACATTGATCATGAAGCGATAAGCTGTTTAGGTCGAATAGCTTTTAATATAGAAGGGCATGTGGATATGGAGATTTTTGAAATTGAATCTGAAGTTAAACTCATGATGTGTCATTATGCCTTTCAGTCTGATGCTTTTGACGATTTGTTTAGCTCTTATATAAGAATTTTGTCGGATTCTACTAGCAAAATATAATCAAAACATCATGATATTCCAATATAGCCATATTAAAAAATCTTAAAATGGCAAAACTCTTTTTATGGAGAGTATTTTTGAGAAAGAGTTTGTTGGATTTAGAGCGTATCCAACACTAGAAAAAGATATAGAGGTAGATGTTGCTATTGTCGGCGGGGGAGTGGCTGGATTGCTGTGTGCGTATCACCTTAGCACAATGGGTATAAAAGCAACTGTTTTTGAAAGTAGACGAATAGCTGGTGCAACAACGGCTAAATCGACTGCTGTTTTAACAGCGTTGCAAAGTCCGATGTACACAACGCTTGCTAAAAAGAACAGCTTTGCCGGTGATTATATTAAGGCTCATAAAGAAGCGTTAAAGCTATATAAGCAAATAATAGACGAAAATAATATTGAGTGCGATTTTGAATATAAACCCGCTTATCTTTATGCGTCAAACGAGAAGAGTATTAAAAAGCTAAAAGAGGAGTTTGCTAGCTTGAAAAAAATGGACAGTGATGTTCAGTTTTTAGACAGTAAGTTTGGTGCTGTTATAAAAATGGAAAATCAAGCTCAATTTAATTTGCTTAAATTTTTAAGCGGGCTTCCGAAAGATTTTGATATTTACGAGCAAACCCGAATAGTCGATTTTATTTTAGACGAGGGCTTATTAAAAACACACAACGGTTACTCAATAAAAGCCAATAAGATTGTAATGGCTACCCGTTTTCCGCCTGTTTTAAGCGAATTATACTACTTTAAGATGTATCAAGCAAAGTCGTATGTAATTGCATTTAAGCATCCTCCGCTAGACGGCACTTACACAGGTTCCGGCGATGAGTCTTTATATATGCGTTCTTACGGCGAGTATCTAATTTTAGGCGGTTTTGACCATCGAGCTGGCAGACACAAAAAAGATGTAAATTACTACGATAAACTAAAGCAAAAAGCAAGGGAGTTTTTTGGTGTAAGCGAAAGCGATATTGAATATGCTTGGTCGGCTATGGATTCGGTTACCTACGATAAAGTTCCGTTTGCGGGCAGTTTATCAGAAAAGCACTCTAATGCGTTTGTGATAACCGGTTTTAACGAGTGGGGAGTGCTAAACGCTATGATTTGCGGGCGGATTGTCGCTAACGCAATCGCAAATAAAGAGGACGAATTTTGGGAAGTTTATAGCACATATCGTCCGTATTGCTCAAAGAATTTTGGCAGTTTTTTACCTCATGCTTTAATTGCGACAGGTGCGTTAGTTAAAGGATTATTTCAATGTAAAAAACGCTGTGGACATATTGGTTGCGGACTAAGATTTAATTATATCGAAAATGTATACGAATGTCCGTGTCATGGTTCTCGGTACGACACAGACGGCAATTTGCTCGATGGTCCGTCTGTAAAATGTATAAAGGTTAAATAATTCACATTAGACAGTAGTGAGATTTTTATGTTAAAATTTATTTGTGAGAATAAAAGATAAAAGTTTTTTTATGATTCCTGTCGAGGAGCTTGCAATCAATTTACTAGGCAAAATAATTGTTCGCAAAATGAAAAACGGCGAGATAAACCGTTTTAGAATTACTTCAACTGAAAGCTATGGTGGTAGCGACGATTCGGCTAGCCACGCTTATAAGAAAAAAACAAACAGAAATGCTCCGATGTTTGAAAACGGCGGTATTTTGTATGTTTATTTATGCTACGGAATTTTCGAGCTTCTTAATATTGTAAGCGGAACAAACGAAAAAGCCGAAGCCGTTTTAATTACGGGAGTTGATAATATTATAGGTCCCGGTAGAGTTAGTAAAAAGCTAGAAATAACTAGAGAGTTAAATTATAAAGACTTAACAAACGGTGACGAAATTTGGTTAGAGGACGATGGCTTTAAGCCTCAAGAAATAAACCGCCAAAAGCGTGTTGGCATAGGTTATGCATTGTCAACCGACCAAGAAAAACTTTGGCGATTTTCATTATAGTTTTTATAGAGTTTGAATTTTAATAATAAAAGTTTTATGCGGTGCAAAAGTCCAAAAATACGGTACTTTTGCACCGTATTTTTTATGATATACTTTTTATATTCTTGCGGAATTTGTCGTTTTTTAAAGTATTTAAGTATATTGTAAATTACAGCATAAATTAAATCTTTTTAAAACAATAGCGTATTTTATATTGCAAAACCCAAAACCATACTAAAAGGAGGAAAGTTTATGGAATTTATTATGGAGCATATAATAGCGATAATATCTATCGCATGTACATTACTAGGTCTTTTGATTACGGCTGTTACTTTTATAGGAAAGTTTGTAAAGTCCGTTAAAGACAAAAAGCGTGCCTTAGAAGCAATAAAACTCTGTGATGCTGTAGTGGCTTTTATTAAAGAGGCAGAAGGCTTTACGCATTATAGCGGAAATGAAAAAAAAGAATTTGTAATGACTAAAGCCAATCGATTTGCTCTTGGGCAAAAAATAGCCTTTGACCAAGAGTTGGTTAGTAATAAAGTTGAAGAATTGCTTTGTTTAAGTAAAGAAGTTAATAGCCGAGAGAAAGATGTAAATTACACTTGTGTAGATAATAAGCAATATTTACAGCAAAAAATTATACTAGGAGTGAAATAGAGTATTATGGAAAAAGTGGCGAAAGAAAAAACAATATCGCAAATAAACAACTCTAATGAAAGCACGAATAAAAAAGTATTTGTGTTAAATAACGGTAGCTTTGAACAGATTGATACTGTAGAGCTTAGTAAGTACAAAGCTCTCAATCCTGAAGATTGGTGGCTTGCTAAAGATAATGCTATATCGCATAAATATAATATAGCTGTCCAGTGTATAGCTCGCCAAGAAGAAAAATATTTTAAGGAGTGGATAGAGCATCACTTGCGGATAGGTATTGAATTTATTTATATTTATGACAATAATGATGTAAGTGACAAAGGTAAGTTAGAAAAGTTTTTACAAAGTGCTTTGTCTTTAGAAGATTTTTCTAAGATAAAAGTTATTCCGTGGCACGAGGCTATGCTTTTTCAACAATTTGAAGCATTAAATGACTGTGTAGAAAAGCATAAGAGCGATATTAAGTGGTTGTTGTCTATCGACTTAGACGAGTTTTTTATTGTAGAAAAACCTATGGCGGAATTTCTTGAAGATTTTTCTTATGCTTCGCAAGTATATTTCAGTTGGGAAAGCATAGGTGCAGACGGACAACTGCATTATGAAAATAAGCCAGTTGTTAAGCGCTTTAAGAACACTTTTGATTGCAAGGATTATGGACAAGGGAAAATTATGTTTAGGCCTAAGCGTTTAAAGCAATGGAGTATACATAGTGCAGAGCTTTTTCAAGGCAAAACAGTAAATGTTTTACATAAGGAGATTGAAGTGCCTGATAGTTATAATCATATTTATAAAACTGCGTGGATAAAACATTATTTTACAAAAAGTCTAGAAGAATGGATGGAAAAAATGCGTCGTGGCTGTGCCGACCATTTATGGTGTAGAAGATACAGTCATTTTTTTGAAGTTAATCCCGATTTAATAAAGCACTATAATGTTACTTTTTCTAAGCAAGTTCAAGTGCATGGTAATAGTTCTGAAGAATTATTATATGATAAATATGATTTTAAAAAATAGTCTGCATGGAGCAGAACCTAAAGGGAGATGGTTTGAAATAAGTGCAGTTGAGCATTGTAATTTAAATTGTGCTATGTGTTCACATTTCTCACCAATAGCTCCTAAAGAATTTATTAGTTTAGAACAGCTAGCTCAAGACTTAAAAGCACTTTATAGACTTGTTGGCGATAATATTGATGGACTTAAAGTATTAGGCGGAGAACCATTATTGCATCCTCAAATTGCAGAGGTTATCTATATTTGCAAAAAGTATTTTCCATCAAAGCAATTACTGCTATTTACAAACGGGCTTTTACTAGATAAAATGCCTATACATTTTTTTGATGCTTGCAAGAAGTGTAGTGCTAAAGTAATTATAACACCATATTCGCCTAGTATAGAGTTATCCGCTAAATGGATACTAAAATTGTTTAATTTAGGAATTAAAGGTGATTTATCTTGTGATGGTCAGCGAGAGTTTCATAAGATTCCATTGGATTCTACAGGTAGTCAAAACATAAACTGGAATTGGTACGAAAAATGTTTTCTAGGTGGATATTGTAGTTTAATTCAAAACGGAAAGATATTTCCATGTACAACGGTATGTAAAATAGCTCATTTAAATAGCTACTTTGGCACAAATTATAAGGTAACATCTAAAGATTATTTTGATTTGCATAATTCAGAATTAACCTATGAAGACCTAAAAGAATTTTTAAAGCAACCGATTCCGTTTTGTAGGTATTGTAATTTTAACAATTTCAGTACAGGCAATACATGGAGAATTTCAAAAAAAGAACTCAACGAATGGGAGTAGGATTTGAGAGTATATTTTGAGAGTATATATAAATAAAGATTTCTTTTGATTCCCCCAAAATATATTTTGTCTATAGGCAGTAGGAAGCGATGTAATCCTACTGTCTTTTTTATTTTCTGAAAAACAACTGTTTTTATAAAATTTCTAAAATATTTTGGAATTTAAATAAAAGCTATCTTCATAGCTCTCATATAAACAGAATAATTTTTTACAATTAAAACATATATACATTGTTTTTTATGTTATATTATTTTTGTCTAAATTTGTCGAAATTTATCTATTTCAATCGAAAAAAACTTGACGAGAGTTTTTGTATGCGATATTATCATATGCGTAGCTTTGAGGTTTATTCTATCTAAAATTAGAATATTCATAAAAAAGCTAATTTTTAAAATTATCGTTTAGCATTATAATAGTACTAATTTATATATAATAGACTCAATTCAAAGCGAATAGAGTCTATTTTTATAAACGATAGGTTTTACTAAGGTAAATCTATAATAAGACTTTTAAGAATAGAAGATAAAAAACGATGGGAAGAAAAGCCGTAAAGCAAAAGACTATATCAGAAAAATTGATATGGACCACTTGGTCTTTAACAAAGAAGGGTAGAGGTGCTATAACAATAGAATATGGCAAAGTTTTGGCGGCAATTGGACTTGTTATGGAAGTCTTGGAGCAATTTGACCGTAAAAAAGGAACTGAAAATTCAAAATTATTTATAGAGCGTTATCTATCAGATGATTCAATTAGTAAAAAAGAATTAACTGCTAATAAATTATATGCAAGAAGCGGTATTGAAATTTTGCGTAATGGAGAAGGATTATTTTATACAATCCTTAATATAGCTGATGAAACAACGATGCTTATAAATTCTAGCAGAAAATTTAACATGACTGATTTAGCGATAGATTTTTCGTTAGAGAGAAAAAAGGTTCTTAGTGATACGACATGGTATATGTGGTTATTTAATGACTTTTATAATAGATTAGAGTTTAAATTG
>WRAP01000015.1 GCA_009780135.1 Bacillota bacterium | reverse complement strand
GCTTGGCTTGGCTTGGCTTGGCTTGGCTTGGCTTGGCTTGGCTTGGCTTTTAACTACCATACTATAATATTCTACTATTTTTATATTGGCTTGTCAAATATTTTTTAGCTTACTAAACTTTTTTAATCTATTTTTAATGCAGGGATATATATTAATGTAGTTTTTAATTGCAAACTAATAAACTCAATAATGTTCTCATTCAAAAAACTTACTCTTTCAACATAAACAGCACACCTAGCGTGTTTTTACCGCAGTGGGTTGTAATTGTACTACCCGCTATTTGATGAATTACTTCCTTAAAGCCAAACATTTCTTTAACCATTTTTAATGGTTCGTCCTCGTAACCTGGGTCAGATAACGAATTTGTTACAAATGCTCTAGTGGTATCAATTCTATCACCATATTCTTCTTTTAGTTTTTGAACATAGCGTTTTACAACCTCTGTAGGTTTGCCTTTCATTTTATCAACAGGCTCGATTTTGCCTTTAATCAGTTTAACGGTAGGTCTTATCTTTAATAGATTAGCACCCAATAATTTTAACGCAGAGCATCTTCCGCCTTTGTATAAGTAAGTAAGTGTTTCAATTACAAAAGAAGTTTGCACTAAATCTTTTTTTGCTTTTTGTTGGCAGATGTCATAAATTTCTTTAGCGGATTTTCCTTCGTTTGCTAAATCGATAGCGTGTAGTACCAATAACGCAATTCCGCTAGACAGTGTACAAGAATCTATTAGAAACACATCTTTAACCTCTTCTACGGCTTTAAGTGCCTCTTTATAAGTTAGTGAAACACCGTCGCTGATTGCGGTGTGAATAATCTCGCAATCGCCCTCTTTTTCGCGGATAGCATTAAAGTGGTCGATGTGTTCTTGTGCGTTTACTGCAGAGGTTTTTGGAAGGTCTTTATGATTGTCTGCGTAGTCATAAATCATTTGTGGATTTATATCTACTCTGTCTCTGTATTCTTTACCGCCCATAGTAATGGGGAAGTTTACAACATAAATGTTGTTGCTGTCGATTAGACTTTGCGGGATGTCGCAACCCGAGTCTACAGAAAATATTATTTTTGACATATATTAAATTTTTGCTCCTTTTATTTTGTTGTTTTATATTGATATTGTATTTAACAACACTATGCAGTAATAGTATATAAAAAAATCGTATCTGTCAAGTAAAAACTTCTTTTAATTTTTAATTCGCCAAGTTTTTTTAATTTAAAGATTAAGCAAAAAATGTTGACATATGATAATTTAGGAATTATACTAATACTCATCGACGCTTGAGGAACTAATTTTAACTTTATTAAGGGATTTATTTATATGTCAACAACAAAAGCAACAACGAAGAAGGCGGTAGCAAAAAAAGCGACTGCAAAAACATCAGGAAAAATTACTCTATCAATAAACGGTAGTAGCGTAGTAGTGCCGGAGGGTACTACAATTTTAGAGTCAGCTAAAATGGCAGGTTATCATATACCTACTCTTTGCTATCTTAAAGATGTAAACTGGGATAACTCTTGCCGTATATGTATGGTAGAAGTTAAGGGTGCCCGTAACCTTGTAGCAAGTTGCGGAGCGGTAGCTTATGAGGGGATGGAAGTATTTACTAATACGCCAAAAGTTTTAGCCAGTCGCAAAACTACTTTAGAGCTTATTTTATCTATGCACGAGCGTAAGTGCCTGTCTTGTAGTCGTAATCTAAATTGCGAATTACAAACGCTTGCTAACGAATATAACTGCAATGAGGATATGTATTTAGGCGAAAGACATAACTTTGATATTGATAACAAAGGCGGTCTTATTGTTAGAGATAATAATAAATGTATTCTTTGTCGTAGATGTACTTCTATGTGTAGTAATGTGCAAAGTGTTGGTGTTATTAGTGCTCAAAAGCGTGGACCAGATACACATATTGCTAGTCCTTTTGGTAAATCTATTAAAGAAACACCTTGTGTGCTTTGCGGTCAGTGTATTACTGTTTGTCCAACGGCGGCATTAACTACAACAAGTGCTAGCGATAAGGTGCTTAGCTATATCGCTGATAAAGAATTGATTACGGTTGTAGCAACTGCTCCTGCTGTTAGGATTGCTTTAGGAGAAAGTTTTGGATTGCCGATTGGCGAAAATGTAGAGGGCAAAATGATAGCGAGTCTTCGCCGAATTGGTTTTAATCAAATATTCGATGTTACTTTTAGTGCGGATTTAACTATTATGGAAGAAGCAGCGGAATTTGTTCATCGTGTAAGCGGCGATGGAAAATTACCGTTATTAACTAGCTGTAGCCCTGGTTGGGTTAAATTTATAGAAACCCAGTATCCAGAATTGTTACCTCATGTGAGTAGTTGTAAATCTCCACAGCAAATGTTTGGTGCCATAATCAAAACATATTATGCTAAAAAAATGAATATAGATGTAGCTAAGCTAAGAGTTGTAATGATTATGCCGTGTATCGCTAAAAAATACGAGGCTAACAGAGATGCAATGCTAGGCTTGAATACTGCTAGCGGCTATCCGGATGTGGACGCAGTTTTAACTACAGCAGAGTTGGCTAAACTAATCCAAGAAAAAGGAATTGATTTTAACGGATTAAAAGACGAAAAATTTGATGAACCGTTTGCAGGTTCTACTGCTGGTCTTATTTTTGGGGCAAGTGGCGGTGTTTTAGAGGCGGCACTTAGAACAGTTAGTGAAACTGTTACTAAAAAACCGCTTGAAAAATTGGATTTTACGGCTGTTAGAGGCGTAGAAGGCATTAAGAGTGCTAGCGTAGAATTAGACGGCAAGATATATAAAGTAGCATCAGTTAGCGGATTAGCTAATGCAAGAAAGATTTTAGACGATATTAAAGCAGGTGTTAATCCTTATCATTTTATAGAGATTATGGCATGTCCTGGTGGCTGTGTAAATGGTGGAGGGCAACCTATAAAGCCTGCTAATATACGAAATGCAGTAGATATAAGAGCGGTAAGAGCATCAGGTTTATATAGTAAAGATAAAAAAGCAACAGTAAGAAAAGCTCATGAAAATCCTGTTATAAAGGTGCTCTATTCGTCGTTCTTAGGTGAGCCGGGAGGTAAATTGGCACACGATATTTTGCATACGAAATATAAACCTAAAGACAAATACTAATAACTTATAAATATGATTTAAAAACTATAAAATTTTGATTTGTTTTACAAAATATGTAGTTTGTTATTTGTGACTGAATAAAAAAGACTTAAACTAAAATTTTTAGTTTAAGTCTTTTTTATTTTTAGAGTATGAACTATAAGCCGAATTCTGTATTTAATGGTTATCTATCTAGGCGTAGTGTTGCCACTACACTCAAGCGGCGAAAGGAGGAATGGCGGATTACCTTAATTCCTCCAGCCTTGCACCGAGTGGGGTTTACTTTGCACATAATGTTACCACTATGTCGGTGGGCTCTTACTCCACCTTTCCACCCTTACCTTGTTTATTAAGGCGGTATATTTCTATGCACTTTCCTTGAAGTCGCCTTCACCGGCAGTTAACCGGCACTCTATCCTATGGTGTTCGGACTTTCCTCAACCAAATGGTTGCAACCATTTGTTCATCTCCAATAAAAATAATATCATAAATCCATAAAATAGTCAAGATTTTTCTTGTATTTTTTATGAATCTATGATACGCTAATTTTTATGCCTATGGAAAATTCTTTAGATTTTGAAAGTGTTTATATGCAAGCAGGAGCTAGTGAAATGCGTGGAGGAAAGCGTATTTTTTATGACAATGCGGTTAAATTTCTTGCAAACAATAATAACGATAGGAATGATAGTAATACTAAAACCGTAATAGAGGGTATAGCAATAGAGGGTGAAAGAAGTTTATTACCTACGATTATTTTTGATGAGCAAGGTTTTTTATATGAGTATAAATGTAATTGTTTTGCTATGAAAAATCCGTCTAGTAATCCGTGCTGTCATATAGTAGCTCTTGCACTTAGCTATGAAGAAAAATTTCCGCAGTTTCAAAAGGAAAAGCCAAAGCAAAGTAAAGCACCTATAACAGATGTGGTAGCACATGAATTAAGTTTAAGCTATGAAAAAAAACGATTTGTAACTTCTAGCTACACAGGTGATAATAAAGCCAGCTTTACGGCAACGCTAGTGTTAGATAGCGGAAAAGTAATCCCTAAAGTGCGTTTTACAATTTCGCAAAAACGAAGGTATCAGATAAAAAATATCGCAGATTTTTTAATATCTAAAAAAAATATGTCGAGCATAAGGTTTGGTGCAGATTTAGAGCTTATTATAGATAGTACTAACTTTGACGAGCAAAGCGCTAAGGTGCTAAATTTTCTAGAAACTAGCGTATTAGAAAAAGAGTTAATAAATAAGGATTTTTTACTAACTGAGAATGATACTCTTAATGTTAATAAATATAATCATTTTGTGGATTGTTTAAGTCTGCTACCCACTCAGCTAGACGAGTTATTTTTAGTGTACGGCGGTAAGCTGATAGAGGTAGAGAGTAATTATAAAAAAGCGGGGCTAAGAGTTGTCGAAGCTAATGTCGATACTCTAAAATGTACTGTTTTAGTACAAAGTGGCGATGGCGGATATTATGTTAGCACCGATTTTGGTTTTGGCAAGCATTTGGTTGGCAAAGCGTACGATTATTTAATAACTTCGCTTCATATTTATAAACTATCTAAAAAGTTTGTGGATACTGCTTTTGAACTACTTAAAGCGATTGCGTTAGCGGGTAGACTTTTTATTTTAGAGCAGGATATGCCTTTGTTTTATAATAATTGTTTGGTGGCTGTCGAAGATAAGGTAAATATTGTTAGTAACGATATTGATTTGTCTATTCACAAAGCTCCGTCACTTAATGCTACTCTAAGGTTAGAACCAAGTGAGTATACAACAGGATTAGTTGCAAATATTGTAGCAAATTATAACGGCGAGTATCTTGATTTTATAGACGGCGAATTTATCGGCGATATGGTGCGTGATAAGGCTGTAGAGCGTCAGTTACTTGAGTTTCTTAAAAGATATTTTCCAAGATTTCCACAGCTTAATTTAGATAAAGATAGAGAAATTTTTAGATTTCTAAAACGAGGCACAAAAAGGCTGTCGGTACTTTGCAAAATTGAGTTAAGCGATGAGGTTGCTAATATTATATCTATTAAGACTGCTCCAAAATGTAAGGTGGGGGTATCGCTTAGTAGTGGAGTTATAAATTTAGGAATAACGGCTAGCGGATATAGTGAAAAAGATTTGGTTGCAATATTAAATGCTTATAAGCTAAAAGAAGGTTTTGTTAGGTTAGAGGACGGCACATTTGTTGATTTATCTTCGGCACAAATGGGTGCTATTGCGGACTTTTTTAGCTTTGTAGATAAGCCGTTAAAGACCGATACCGCACTTCCAACAGCATTTGCTCCGTTTATAGAAAGCATTTTTGATAGCGAAGATTTCGAGTTAGAAATAAAAGAAGACTTTACTAATTTGTTAGCGGAGTTAAAAAATCCAGTTAAGATGGAGATTCCCAAAGAAGTTGAAGGAGTGCTTAGGGATTATCAAATAGAGGGTTTTAGATGGCTTAGTAATTTAGCTAGACACAATGCAGGCGGAATTTTAGCCGACGATATGGGGCTAGGTAAATCGCTACAGATTATTTCATTATTTTTAGGTACTAGAAGTAGAGGAAAAAATAGCGAAATAGGTAAAAAAATTATTGTTTGCCCAACCTCACTTATTCTAAATTGGGTAGCAGAATTTAATAAGTTTGCTTCTAATATTAAAGTTTGTGCTGTTCTTGGCACTCAAAAGGAAAGAAAGTCGATTATAAACAGTGCGTTAAAAAATAGCGAGTATGAGGTAGTTATTACCAGCTACGAGTTATTAAGAAGAGATATTGAATTATATAGCGATTACGAATTTGAATTTGCCGTGCTAGATGAAGCACAATATATCAAGAACCCAACAACTCAAAATGCTAATACTGTTAAAAAGCTGAATGCGATTCATAGATTTGCTTTAAGCGGTACACCGATAGAAAATTCGTTAGCAGAATTGTGGAGTATATTCGATTTTATAATGCCGAAATATTTATATTCATACAACCGCTTTAGAGATGAGTTTGAGCGTGCAATAGTGTCGGGAGATAAAAGTACGCTAGAAAGCTTTAATGCTTTAGTTTCTCCGTTTATTTTGCGTAGGCTAAAACATGAGGTATTAACACAACTACCTCCAAAAATCGAGCAAGAATTATTGGTAGTAGCCGACAGCGAACAACAAAAATTATACGATGCTAATCTATTAGATGTTAGACAAAAATTAAATTTCGGCAAAGAAAAAAATAGAGTAGAAGTGTTGGCACTTCTTATGCGTCTTAGGCAAATTGCTTGTCATCCTAAGTTAGTCTATCCTGAATTTGATAAAGAAGTTGCAAAATTTGAAGCCGTTATTGAGAAAATAAATTTATGTATAGCGGGCGGTCATAAAATTTTGCTTTTTAGTAGCTTTTTAGGAGTTATGGAATTATTTAAGGAACGATTTAATAAGTTAGGTATTTCGCATTTTATTCTAAGAGGCGATACTCCAAAAAGTGAAAGAATGCGACTTGTTGAGGCATTTAATAACGATGATACAAATGTGTTTTTAATATCCCTAAAGGCGGGCGGTACGGGCTTAAATCTTACAGGTGCCGATGTTGTTATACACTACGACCCATGGTGGAGTGAGGCAGCAACGCAACAAGCAAGCGATCGAGCACACCGAATCGGGCAAGAAAAAACGGTGCAAGTATTTAAGGCAATAACTCTGGGTACAGTAGAAGAAGGTATGGTAGCACTGGCTAAAAAGAAATCTGCTTTAAGCCAACTTGTACTCGGTGCAGGAGTAGAAAAGCTGTCAACTGATGAACTTATCGGAGTTTTGAAAGGATAGATATAATAAATGAAAAATGTCGGATTTATTTGCTGAATAAATCCGACATTTTTAAGTTTTAAGTTTTCAATTTTAAGTATTAGTAATGTATTTCTTAAACTCTTTTAGTACCTTATCCACAACACTCAAACTTTCGTGTTCTGCCATTACTCGGATTTTTGGTTCGGTGCCACTCATACGCACAATTAAGCGCCCTTTATTGCCAAATTCGGCTGTGTACTTATCTATTAAATCATTTAATCCTTTATCGTACATAATACTTGGCTCGGCAAATTCAGCGATTGCACCTTGAGGATATAATTTCAATTTTTTAGGAGCAATTAACTTACCTTTTTTATATATGCTTTTACAAAAATATAATGCCGATAAAATGCCGTCACCTGTAGTAGCTTCGGGATAAACTATAAAATGACCGCTTTGTTCTCCGCCTAAATTATAACCCTTTTTAAACATCAAATCGCAAATATATTTATCGCCAACGGGTGTACGGATAAACCTTTTGCCCTCGCTTTCGAGTTGCTTTTCTAATCCTAAATTAGATAAAATCGTACCGACTACAACGCCGTCTTTTAATTCACGATTGAGACTCATATTGTATAGCACAGTATCACCGTCAAGCACTTCGCCATTATAAACAACACTTAGTCTGTCTGCATCGCCATCGAACGAAAATCCAATTTTTATGTCGGTACCTTCGATAGAATTAAGTACATAATCAGGGTATAACGCACCGCAACCGGCATTGATTTTTTCGCCTCTGAGTTTAGAGTTTTCGATCATCACGCTAGCACCGAGAGCCTCGAAAATTTCTTTAGCTACAGTGCTTGCTGCTCCGTATCCACAATCTAAACATACTTTAAGTCCTTTTAAGTTACTGCCTAATTTTTCAACTACAAAATCTATATATTCTTTGCCGGCAGTCATCAGCGTATTTACGGCCCCTTTAGCACGGTTTCTGGTAGACGGATTATCTATATAATACTCTATCGAACCCTCTTGTTCTTCGTTTAGTTTAACACCGCTACCGTCAAAACACTTAATGCCGTTATATTCGGCACCATTATGTGAGGCACTAATCATAATGCCGCATAATCCTTTATGTTTTTTGGTAAGATATGCCACGCTAGGAGTCGGAATTATACCGCAAAGTACGGCATTGCCTCCACCGTCGCAAATACCGCTACTAAGTGCTGATTCTAACTTAGGGCCACTAACCCGAGTATCTCTTGCTATGTAGTAATCGCCTTTGCCAAAATACTCGCTAAGTGCTAATCCTGTCTTGTAAGCTAACCCTGTATCCAGCTTTTCACCAAACTTACCACGTATGCCGTCTGTACCAAAATATTTTCCCATACCTATTATTATATGTTATAAAAGCTAGTTTGGTCAAAGGATAAAAACTCTGTCTTTATTTAAAAGTTTGGGCATAATTATAATGTATGGAAATTAATAAAATTGAAAGTACAATAAGATATAATCCTAATTTTAGTGATGGCTTAAATAGTAGTCAAGTAGAGAGTAGAATAGCAAAAGGATTTACTAACGTATCTGTGGGGCGAGTTAGTAAAAGTAATTTTTCAATTGTGCGGGATTATGTTTTTACGTTGTTTAATCTTTTTAATTTGGCGATAGGTATAGCTCTTGCGATTGCAGGTGCTTTTAGTAGTTTGCTTTTTTTGGTAGTGGTGGTGCTCAATATTACTATAGGTATAGTGCAAGAAATTAGGGGACGCAATATGGTTAATAAACTCACTCTACTGCACGCTAGTAAAGTGTGGGTTATTAGAAACGGCATAAAAGTAGAGGTTGCGACTGATGAGGTAGTGCTGGATGATATTATGGTTTTGTCAGCGGGTGAGCAAATTACTGCCGATAGTATTGTAGTTGAGGGAAGTTTAGAGGTTAATGAGGCATTGCTAACAGGCGAGAGTGATACGATTGTTAAAAATGTTGGCAATATGTTATTAAGTGGTAGTTTTGTTGTAAGTGGAATAGCAAAAGCAAAAGTAGAAAAGGTAGGAGTGGATGGTTTTGCGAATAAACTAGCACTAGATGCAAAAGTAGATAAAAAGCAGAATTCGTACTTAATAAAAAGTATGCGTAAGGTAACAAATCTTACTAGTTTTTTTATTATCCCGATTGGGATTTTGCTTTTTGTGCAAGCGTTTTTTATTAGAGATAATAGCTGGCAAGAGGCAGTTCCATTGGTTAGTGGTGCATTACTCGGGATGTTGCCGAGGGGATTAGTGTTGCTTGTGAGCATTGCACTAGCAGCCGGTGTTATAAAATTATCTAAAAAACAGGTTTTAGTGCAAGATTTATATGCTACCGAAACTTTGGCTAGAGTGAATGTATTGTGCTTAGATAAAACAGGTACGATAACAGAAGGGAAGATGAGTGTTAGTAATGTACAATATATAAACATCAATGCACAATATCGGATTAGTAATTCTGAATTAACTTTAGAGGATATGGTACGACTATTTTTGGAGCATAGCGACGATAATAATCAAACAGCGACAGCACTAAGAGAACATTTTGTTAATAAGTGCGGGCGTTCACTGAACGCCCCTACAGTAGATATTGAAAAATCATATTCGCATTTTGAAAATAATTTAATTGTAAGGGCGTTCACTGAATGCTTGAGTGATATAAATAAAGACGATAATTCTCTATTCTCCGCTTTCCGTTCTCCATTAAAACTTAAATCCAAAATCCCGTTTTCCTCAATTCGCAAATGGTCGTCGGTTACAATTCAAAATCTTGGCACAATAATTATTGGTGCTCCCGATATTTTATCAAAACACTCAAATCAAAAAATCAATCTCATTACTAGCGATCCGACTAGCAGAATGCTTTATGTGGCATTTAGTAAAAACGAACCTCTAAAAAATCAATTAAATTCCTTAGAAGTGATTGGTGGTATAGAACTTCTTGACCCTATCCGCAAAAATGCTACTGAAACGCTGGCTTATTTTAAAAAAGAAGGAGTGGATGTAAAAATAATTTCGGGCGATAGTTTAGAAACCGTGGGTGCTATCGCTAAAAAAGCAGGATTAGAAAACTGGGCATCGGTTGTTGATATGAATACTATTACTACTGAGCAAGGGCTTCAAAACGCTTCAAAAAAATATTCTATATTTACCCGTGTTAGTCCTAATCAAAAACAGCAACTAGTAAAAGCATTTAAGAATAATGGCGATACTGTAGCAATGGTGGGTGATGGTGTTAATGATGTACTTGCTCTTAGAGAAGCTGACTGCTCGATTGCGTTAGCAGAGGGTAGTAGTGCTTCTAAACAGGTTAGCAGTATCGTATTATTAAATTCTGATTTCACTCACTTGCCCGCTGTAGTAAATGAAGGGCGAAGAGTTGTAAATAATGTAACAAAAGCCGGCGGAATATTTTTTATAAAAACAATATATTCGGTACTATTATCAATACTTCTTATAATTATAAATGCACCGTTTCCATTTCTGCCGGTGCAGATAGCGTTTATAGATTTAGCAATAGAGGGTTTTCCTAGCTTCTTTTTAAGTTTTGAGAACGAGACTCAAAAAATAAAAGGGAATTTTCTAAATACTGCTTTTATAAAAGCCCTTCCTCATGCTATAATGATAGTTGTGGCGGTTGCGGTTTTATTTATTTTAAACTGGGCAACTGTAGTGCCACAAGAACAAATAAACGGAATAGCTTACATTGTTTTAGGATTTATATCGCTTGTGGCGGTATTTAGGGCATGTATGCCTCCTAATAAATTGCGAGTGTTTTTAATGGGTACTGCAGCGATTGGTTTTTTTGTAGCGGTTTATTTGTTCAGTTATGGAATTGCCGGCTTGCTTGGGATTGATTTTAATTTCTTACATCTAGTGTTAGAAAGACAATATTTATGGATTGCGATTGTGCTGTGTGTAGCAATTTTGCCGATTTTAGTAGCATTATTTATGTGGATTAGGCCAAAATCAATGAGAAATGATAAATGAGACGAATGAGAAATTATTGACTTATATTACTTTTTCACAGCTAAAACATCGCTAAATTGTAGGGGAGTTCATTAAACTCTCGCACATTAGAAAAACTAAAAAAATGAAAATATCAGGTAAAAGAGCAGGCGTTGTTGTGGCAACGGTTTGTATACAATTAACGATAGGGATAGCCTATATTTGGAGTGCGTTTCAGGGCGGAATAACTGAAGGGTTATTTGCCGGCAATAACGCACTTGCCGGGCTAACCTTTTCGCTACTACTAGCTTCTTTAACTATTTCCAGCGTTTTCGGCGGCAAACTGGCAACCCGTTTTTCTACTCGTGCTGTAATTATCGCCGGCGGAATAATGGTTGCAATTGGTTTTTTTAGTGCTTCTTTTGTTACATATAATACTCGCTGGCTATTATGGCTTACATACGGAGTAATTGGCGGTGCCGGTATGGGCTTTACATATACACCGAGCTTAGCTTGCGTACAAAAATGGTTTCCTCATAAAAAAGGTTTAATTACAGGGGTTGTTGTAACAGCGCTTGGATTAGGTACGGTAATTTTTACTCCGCTTGTAGAATTTATGATTTATAGCTTTAATGGCATAAATTTTGTAGGTATAAATACAGGCGAGAGTCTTACATTTATGATACTAGCGGGAGTGTTTTTAGTTTTTGGTGTGGTTGGCGGAATATTTATGCAGAATCCGCCCGAGGGATATGCTGATTTTGTAAATGATAAACTAAAAGAAAAACTAAAGCAATGCGAAAAATGCGACGATGTTTTAGGTGCAAAAGACGCTGTTGCTCATATTGAGGGTGAGCATGAAACTGAAGCCGGCGACGATTGCGAGGCTTGCCCAAAGCCGATTGTATATGCTTTTCATCCTCCCATTAAAAGAGCAAAGCGGCCAAAATTACCAGAGTTTGTGCCCCGTAATCTAAATGCTACCCAAATGCTAAAAACGCCGTATTATTATTTAATGACGGCAGCGCTGATGCTTGCATGCATAAACGGACTTATGGTTATAAATTTTGCTAGACCGATAGCGTATCTTAGAGGGTTTAGAGATGTAGCGTTTGTAGCGATTTTAGCGGTTGGGTTAAGTAATAGCGGCGGCAGAATTTTATGGGGAGCAATTAGCGATAAATTAGGAAGACTTAATACAATGTTTATTCTATTAGGTAGTACCGCACTTTTTGCGCCTTTTATAGTTATAGTGCCAGGTGGCGGAGTGTTTGCAATAATAGCACTTATCGGATTATGCTACGGTGGTATATTAGCGATTTTTCCTGCCTTTACCGCTGAAGTATTCGGTGTAAAAAATCTAGCGACGAACTACGGCTTTGTGTTATTAGGCTTTGGAGTAGGGGCAATAGTAGCCAGTCAAATTGCAGGGGTATTTGCTAATAGTGCTATGCCGATATATGAGATGTGCGAGACATACGGTGGATATATATTAGTTAGAGCAGGTGATATTACAAAAATGCTTCCGGCATTTCTAATTGCAATGGTTTGTGCGTTTGCTTCTGCTATGCTAATGATGACTATAAAAATAATGAACAATAAACGAAAAATCAAGCTATACATACGAGCCCTTGGGGATAAGTGGAAAGAAAAATGGAAAAACAAAAAGAAAAGTGATAAGCAAGGCGAATGAGGATTTTATGGCGAATAAACTACAAACCCGAAAATTAAATCGTTTGTCCGAATTTGATTATAGTAGTAACGGAGTATATTACATTACGATTTATAGTAAAGACAAAGCCCACATTTTTGGCGAGGTTGTGAAATTTAATCAAATTACAGAAATAGAAAATAACAGTTAAGCAATTCAAACACAGCTAACTGTAGGGGCAGGTATTGACCGCCCGAGCATTATAAAATCAAGCATAGGCAACATAATAGCAAAAGGTATAGAAGAAATCCCGAAACGATATGATAATATAAGCATAGAAAAATATGTTATAATGCCAAATCGTATACACTTATTATTAGCGATAGATGATAAAGACATTTTTAATAAGTTCGGGCGGTTAATACTCGCCCCTACAGTAAGTAATATTATTTGCTAGTTTAAGAGCTATACATCAAAACAATCAGGACAATCCATTTGGCAAAAATCATTTTATGACCATATTATAAGAGACGAAAAAGACCACCAAAGCATTTGGGATTATATAGACACAAATCCCGATAAATGGTTAGAGGATGAATATTATAGTAATATGTAGTAAAAATATAGTTAAAAGTGAATAGGGTAGCTGGTTACGATTTAACTTTGGAAAGTTTTGGAATTGCTTTATTAATGGGGCTCATAGGTGTGACAGAAATGGCATTTGGTGATAGCATAGCTTTAGTGCTAAAAAATGCTATATCTAATTCAAAAACATTAGAAAATATACTTTTACTTTGGATGATAGCTGAAATAATGAAGGATAAAGTTTAAGTTCTTAATAATTATGAAAAATAATAATATTCAAAATTCAATGATGGAGCTTGTAAAAGCATGTAGTGGAAATTTGTATGATAGCTATTTATTCATTACAAATATATCTTTGTCAAAGATTCTTGCTTTAAAAAGTGCTGGGGAAAAAGTAGCAGACGGAATAGCGGAGATTGTAGTTGGATTGATGACACAAGGTGGAACTGTTGATTATCGAGAATATTTACAGAATACTGCTATACTTACTGCAAATGAAGCGAGTTTTACTTTTTATGTATTGAAAAATGAAAATCTTGCAAAAAAAGATGGAAGTATTTTCATTATCGAAAATTTGAAAACAGTTTTTGAGGTGTCATACAATAAAATTCAAGAAATTAAAATCACAAATTTTCTTTGTTATAGTGTCAAAGTTTTTTGTGAGCATGGAGGACAAAAAAGCAAGATAAAAATTGATGTCTTTAAGCGTAAACAAAAAAAGGAAGCTTTAAAGCTTATTAGTCATCTTCGAGAACTTAAAAAGCAACTAAATACAAAAGGTAATAACTAAATTTTTCTATTTTCAGAAATTTAGTAATTAAAAATAGGATATTACAATAAGAATAATGGTAAAAAATAGGCAGAATTTTCTAATAATATAAAAATCCCCGTAGCAACTTTTTACTACGGGATTTTATATTATGTTCGGGTGTTCAGTAAATAGCTCATACAATTTTAGTGATCTACTTACGGAGTTAATCTGTCTCTATCTCTAGGAAAGCAGGTGGCATATTTGATGTTTTGTAGATTTAGAATTTTCATAACAAACCTTTCTAAACCAATACCCAATCCGCCGTGGGGGGGCAGACCAAATTTATGCATTGCCAGATAGTCGGCAAAATGTTCAGGATTCATCTCTCTAGCTTTCATTTTAGTAATCTGAGCATTATAATCATGAATGCGTTGTCCGCCCGTTGTAATTTCGGCGCCGTTTAATAATAAGTCAAAGCTCAAGGTTGTATTAGGGTTTTTTGGGCAATCCATTGTGTAAAATGGTCGCTTCTCGCTAGGATAATGTGTAATAAACACAAACGGCGAATCATATTTTTCTATAAAGTATTTGCCGATTAGTTTTTCTTCTTCTGGTTCCAAGTCAAATTCATCACGGTAGGGGCGATTATATTCTTTAGCAATAATTTCTTTGATTTCGCTAAATTTAACTTGCGGAATTTTTTCTATTTTAGGTAGAGTAACCTTTAACTCTCCCAACTCAAAAGCATATTCTTTATTAAGAAAATCGAAGATAAAAGCCATCATTCTGGTTTGCAGCGCCATTAAATCATCCATACTGTCGATAAAACCCATCTCTAAATCTAACCCCTCAAACTCGTTGATGTGTCTGCTTGTAGAGTGCTTTTCGGCTCTAAACACAGGCGAAACGCAAAAAACTTTACTAAAAATGCCAACCATAGCCTGCTTATACATTTGTGGACTTTGAGTTAGATACGCTTTTTTCTCAAAATAATCAATCTCAAACATATCGGCACCGCCCTCGGCACCTGCTTGTACAATTTTCGGCGGAATAAATTCTGTAAAGCCCTCGCTTATCATAAAATCTCTAAAGCCTCTTAGCACTCCGCTAGCGATTTTTATAATAGAACGGTAATATGGCTGACGTAGAGTTAATTGGCGGTCATTAAAAACCATGTCGTCTTGCCAGTTTAGTTGTTCTATCGATTTATAAATAGCGTATGGTTGTTCTGGTGGCATCGATAAAACTTCGATATTAGTAATTGCGATCTCGAACCCAGGGTTTATTTTACATGGGCTGTCGGGCACGATTTTGCCTGTAATTTTAACACTGCTTTCCTCTAACAGAGTTGTTAAATCAAACGGGCAATCGCTAGGAGAGAAAAAGCATTGAAAAATTCGTTTTTGATTGCGTACTAGCACAAACGAAAAATTGGCTTTAATTCTTAGATTAAAAATAAATGCCTTAAATGTTACAATATCGTCTTTTTTAAGTTTGCCGTTTTGATAATCGGCAACAATGTTTTCTAAACACTCGGTATCTTTAATTTTTTTAGCTGATAAAAATTTCATAAGTAGGAGTTCCTTTAACGAGTATTATACATATAAAAAAAAATATTGACAAGGAATTATTTTTTAATATATAATATAGTTATATTAAAAAGGTGTGGCAACTAATATACATACGGTAAGTATATTTTGCTAACCAATAACTAACAAAAAATAAATTTTTAAGGAGAAATTTATAAGAATGAAAGAATTTTTTAAATCCCCCCGACGCATTATTGCCATAGTTGGTTGTGTGCTACTGTTATCAAGTGCTGTAATTTTTAATTTGCTGTTCAATCACTTTGAAAACACTATTCGAATCTTTTTTGGTGGTGTCGAGGTGTATTGGGAAAGCGAAAGAATGCAGTTAGCATTAGAACAAAGTGGAAATCTAGCAGAGGAAATTGCTAGAGAAGGTATACTGTTACTGCATAACGAAAATGTAGGCGGTAGACCTGCCCTTCCGCTATCAGAAGCAGAAATTGCTAACGGCAACATCAATGTATTTGGTTGGAGAGGTAGCGGATTTGGTTTTAGTCCTAGCACAAGTCAAAGAGAACAGGGTATGCGAATACCCCATTGGGTTGGAGAAAACGATGCTATATGGAATGGTGGCTGGATAATGAGTGGCTCCGGCTCTGGTATGGCAGTTTCGGGCGTAGCACCGGTTAGGCTTTTAGATGCTCTATCATATCACGGTTTTAACTGGAACAGACAGCTAATGGATATTGCTAGGGCATATAGAGAATTTATTCCTAGTGGTTGGGGTGCAGGTTGGGATAATTTACTTAACTCTCATCCAAATCGCTTTTTTAGAATTTGGGAGCCTCCTGTAACTGATTATAACCCTACCGTTATGGCAAATGCTTTAGCCCACTCCGATATTGCTATGGTTGTTATTGGCAGGTTAGGTGGCGAGGGTAGAGATATTCCAACAATTCAAATGCTCGCTGATAGACCGTCAGGAGCTGGTACTCCAGGAACGGAGCACTTTGTAGTAGATGGTACAAGGCATTATTTGCAACTAAGCGAAAGAGAAGAAGAATTATTAGAGCATATTGCTAACGGCGGCTTTAGAAAAACCATTGTGGTTATGAATACTTGCAACCATTTCGAAATGGATTTCTTAAATGATCCGAGATTTAATATAGATGCAGCTATTTCGGTTGGAGCTCTAGGAACTAGAGGAGCACTTGCTATTCCAGAGATACTAAAAGGGTATAGATATAATCAAACTCCTGTTTATGAGAATGGTGAAAGAGTTATGAGATATGTATACGCAACTGGTAGTGGATCTAGTGGAAGATTTCTAGCAAAAGGAGAAGAAGGAGGAGAAAGAGTATTAGTAGAAAGAGGAATAGGTGGTCAGGTTTTAACATCAGCTCAAGAGCATTATCTACAAGAGCCGGTTTTTAGCTCAGAAAGAGAATATTTTAGTCCAAGTGGTAGAACAGTAAATACTTGGGTTAGAAGAATGGAATACGACCCTGTATTTTTATTAAGCGGTCAAAATTATACACATATTATTGACGGTACCGGACTGGGTGCAAGAGTAAGGGCAAATGTAGGTCACCATGGTGCTATTCCACATACAAGTCCCGGAGTAGCAGGAGACAATTATATAGATTACGAAGAAGGGATTTTTATGGGTTATAGATACTTTGAAACTAGAGCCTATGAGGAACGGCGTATAAATCCTAATTCCACTTGGTATAGAGATCATGTCCAGTTCCCGTTTGGATTTGGACTTAGCTACACCGAATTCGAGTGGGAGGTTTATGAAGTATTGGCAGACGGCGTGTGTATGATTGAAAACAATATAACAGTTACTCGTACAACTCAATTTGAAGTTAGTGTTAATGTTACAAACACAGGTAACTGGCCAGGGCAAGATGTTGTTCAAATTTATATAAATGCACCTTTTCATAGAAATAATCCTCATATAGAAGGTCCACTACCTAAGGCTCATGTGGTGCTTGTAGATTTTGCCAAAACTTCTATACTACAGCCAAGAGAAAGTAGACTTTTAACTATGAAATTTGATGCTTATTCATTTGCTTCTTATGATGCTTATAATCAAGCGATGGGGCGTACTGATACCTGGGACGGTGGTTTTGTATTAGAGCAAGGACAATATAACATCTTTATTCAACATAATTCTCATGATATTGCTAATATAGATGATGCTATAATTCCGTTTTATATCCCTTCTACAATAGTTTTTGACCAATATGTTATTGTGCGGTGTGAAAGAGGCGGTGCAGATAGAATTTTAGAACCCGCCAGAAATCGTTTTACAGGAGTGAATGCCGAGGCCGGTATTCCGCTAGACGGTAGAGCTGGTTATGCTTGCCCTAGAACAGGCAGAGCACCTAGAACAGCCGGTATAAATGGTGGTGCGGGAATTAGGGTAATGTGTAGATTAGACTTTGAAGGAACTTTTCCAAGACCTACATTTACTGTTTCAACTGCTTCCGGAGGTCTAGGCGGAAGAATAAGAGCGGATAGGCGAAGTCCTCATTACTCTATAGGTGCAGGTTGGTTTGACGACGCCGAGTGGGGTTTAGATTGGAACAGCCAAGCTACGCTTGATATGTTTTCAGGAGAACACCCCGAAACTCCAGCTCCTAACCATGCGAATGGTGGACTAAGTATGAGCGACCCCGAAACTCTAATGCGTTTAGGAGCAGATTTTAATCATCCAGATTGGAATCGAGTTTTAGACCAAATGACGACTCAAGATTTATACGACTTAATTCAAAGAGGCGGATATATGACAGCACCAATAGCTAATATTAACCTTACAATGAGGTGGAATTTAGATGGACCGAGTGGACTTAACTTTGGTAATCAATCTGTTAGAAGAACCGCTTGGACAGCTTTCCCTGTTTCTACTGTAGTAGCTCAAACTTGGAATCGCAGGCTAGCTTTTTTTAAGGGGCTAGCGGTAGGAGAGGAAGCTGGTGCTTCAGGTGTTGGTGCTTGGTATGCCCCCGGAGTAAACTTGCATCGTGGTGCATTTGCAAGCAGAAACTTTGAATATTATAGTGAGTGTCCTAGACTAACCGGTATCATTGCCGCTTATTTGGTAGAAGGAGCACTGCAAAATGGACTATATTGCTATGTAAAACACTTTGTCGCAAACGATAGCGAAACCCACAGGGGAGGTATTAGAACATGGATGACGGAACAAACCTTAAGAGAGTTATATCTTAAACCGTTTGAAATCACCGTTAGATACGGAAGAGCCAGCGGTATGATGAGTGGTTTTAATATGCTTGGTGCTCTTTGGACTGGTGGTTCCAGATCTATGAACACCTATATCCTTAGAAACGAATGGGGCTTTAGAGGTGCAATGGTTACAGATTATTTTGATGGCGGTGGTGGAGCAAACCATATGAGTGCATCTCAAGGTTTAAGAGCGGGTAATGATTTGTGGTTAAGCGGTGTAGAAGGTAGTGCTGGGGGAGGCATAGACGGTGGAGGTAACTGGCTTCCGGCCGGAAGTCGAGGTTCTCAAGTATTTTTTGCCACATCAGACAGAACCGGAGCTGCAACTCATACCAACACAAATGCAAATGTTACAAGAGTTGGACGAATTGTTATGAGAAATGGTGCTAAAAATATTTTATTTTCTATTGCCAACTCATATTGGTTTGCTAATGTTTTAGATGATGAAACACTTAATGAGGTACTGGAAGAACGATTCGGTGAAGAGGTTATTAACCTTATTTCAAATGAAAGGTCGGCAATTATAGAAGGTGAAGAAGGCCCTATGCCATGGTGGGTATGGTTGGTCTTAGTTGTGGTAAATGTATTACTTATTGGCGGACTTTTAGTGTTGTTATTCTTTCATGTTGTTAAATACTTCATAAAAAAATCAAGACAACAAGGCGAACCTGCAGTAGAATAGATTTAGTCTAAAAAGAGCATCTTGCAAAATAAGATGCTCTTTTTTATGTTACTCAAATTTTTTTTAGATTTTTGCAACGAAATGACATTCTAAAGTGTATTAGATGTGTAGGCGATTATTAACAGGTGTTAAAAGTTATTTGACTGGTTATAATTGCTATGTTACAATAAAGGTATCATAATGAAATCCTCTAACAAAAATAAAATTAAAAAACGATATGCCATAGTAGCAAAATTTCTAGCTTTAAGTCTTGCTTTATTTATGATGATGTTTTTTGTTACAGGCTGTTCATCTCCTAGGCTTAGAGATTGGGGTCCTGTACCAAATAGAGAAATTGGAGAGCAGTTTGCTAGCTTTAGAATATATATGGCCGGTGTAGATCCACGCACGGGCAACACCTTTAATTACCTGCATCGCTACGACTGGAGAGGAGCAAGATTTTATATGACTGACACTCTAGAGCAGTATACTTTCGAGGATGTTACTGGTAGAATCAGAGGGCGTGGCAACTCAACTTGGAATGTATCGGCAACTACAGGTCCTAATGCCGAGCAAGAAGCACTTATTGTGCGCCCGCCTACTTTAGGCAATAGCAGAATAAATCCTCATTTAAGAAATCACTGGAACCATGAAAGAAATCCTGCTACTCCAAGGATGCAAAAGTGGCCGTTTAGAATAAGGTTTGATGAACCTCGCAGTATGCTAGGCACATCAAGCGTTTCTACCGATTGGAGTTTTATAGCAAATCATAGCGATTATACTCAGCTTCGTAACGAGGCGGCCACGATTTTAGCACATAGCTTATCAGGCATGGAGTGGCAGACAAGAAGTCGCTTTGTGCATGTTTATTGGAACGGTGACTATCGTGGAGTGTATTGGATGGCAGAACAGTTAGAGGTTAGCAATTATGGTTTTACCCGTCAGCAGGACGAGGTTATAGGCAGAGTGCCATTAAGATACGATCCAAATCCGGCTTATAGCGATTATTTTATAGAGTTAGATCTTAGAGCAGATAGACTAAATACAAATATAGAAGCAAGACATCATAGCGACTTTAGACAGTCGGCAGAGTATCAAAATTTAGCACCTAGAGAAGGACGGGACTTTCTGCGTGTTGGCGGACGCAATTATGATATAAGATTTCCTGATGACACTAGAGAAGTAGGAGTAGGCAGAAGTGGCGAGAGTTTTACGGCAAGAGCCAACACACCCGCTCATGTAGCATACCTTAGACGCTTTATTACAGAGGTCGATAATGCTATAAATAGTCATAATTGGAGGCGGATAAATCAGTGGATAGATGTTAATTCGTTTGTGGATTATTTTATAGTGCACGAGTTTTTTAACAATATGGATAGCGGTGGGCTTAGTGTTCATAAAACGATTCAAGGCATTGGTGACGAGAGGAGAATGCATATGGGACCTATTTGGGATTTTGATTTATCTGCTGGTAATACTCATCCGAGTACAAGTTGGGGTACTTATAATTCGTTTATGAGGCGTGGCGGTTACGGCTACAAAGGCGTTTGGAGTGGTTATATAAACAGGTGGTTTAGAAATCTTCTTAATGTTCCGCAGTTTTTTGAAAGAGTTGGATACAGATTTGCAATGATTAGAGATAACCAAATCCAAGATATGATGGACGAAGTTTTAGAGTTTGCAGTTGAGCACGAGCTAGAGTTTGAACGCAATTTTAGGCGTTGGAGTGAAATGCATGGCAGACGCACCTGGACACAAAGCCCTGAAATTGTGGCTTTAGGCAGTGGTACAGGTGCTTTTATGCGTAATGTGGAGCATTTAATAGGCTGGTTTGAAGGCAGAAGAGACTGGATGACACAGTGGCTAACTTACGGCAGCGGAACAAATACCGCACCACTTACTTTTAATTAAAAATAGCTCATATATTAAGCCTTTCATTCATATTGTAATATAAATGGGAGGTTTTTTTGTGCTAAATGAGATAAAAAACGAAAAGAAATTAGTTAGATTTAATCCTTTGGACAAGCGATATAAGTCGACTATAGGGGTGATGACTTTAGGTAAGAGCATTAGTTTTATGATTGATGTAGAAGAAAGCATTAAGGCAAAGGCTGTTTATATGCTATTAGCTAAAGCTGGCGAGGTGCCGATTAGGTATGAATTAGAGAAATTAGAGAAAGGCACTTATAAAAGCGAAGGCAGTGAGTTGTGTACTTTAGACGGAGAATATAATCAATATACAGTAAATACTTCTGTAGATAGTAGCGGAATTTATTTTTATAAATTTGAAATTAAAGCAAAAGGCGGTGTGTTGCAGGTAGGTGCGGGACATAGACTTATTGCAGAGGAAAATTCGACTAACGCTTGGCAGTTAACTGTAGTTGAAAACAAAAAAGTAAAGCATCCTATAAAAGACGGCATTTTATATTTTATAAAAACAGGCGATGGAACTAGACTTAGTAATACTGTAATTGAATATATCAACAATTATCCAAAAGTTATTTTGGAGAGTGCGTTTATTATGATTAAACTGCATGATGCTACTAAGCTAAAGTTAGCTAGTGTTTTGGCATATACTTTGCCTGGAGTTCCTAAGGTTGATTTTTTGAGTGAATTAAAAAATGGTAAAAAAGATTTTATGAAACATTTTAGAAATCTTAGTAAAATCAGGTTAGATTATAAAGATATTTTTAGTAATTATGAATTTGAATTTTTATGCGACACAAACGGAGTTTTTGCGTTTGAAAGAAAGGTGAGAAAAAAAAGTAGCGAGAGTGAGGCAGAAGAATTGATTACAATTATAGTAAATAACAGCCAAGAGGATTATGGTTTTTGTGCAGGTAAAGGGTGTATTGATTTACTTAGTGGTGAGATATTTAAGAGAGTTGTGAAGGTTGGCGAAGCAGTCATCTTAAAAAATAGAGATAACAATTTTAAGATATAATTATAGGGGCATTCACTGAATGCCTAACTACAAAAAAAGGACACTAAACAGTGTCCTTTTTTTGTGATGATGCTTTATATTTGTTTTCGTTTTCTTTACGATTTTTCAGTTTCTTTGTTTTGCTAAAAATAATTGCCGAAATACCTAGTCCCGCTAACATACCAAGTAATGTAAACATATGAAAAGTCCCGCTAGCTAAAAAAATAGTCAATACGCTAAAACCGCTAAAAGCAATACCGCACCATATTATATCAAATATATAATTCATAGCTTTTAGCTTTGTGCTTTTGGCTAAAAGATTAAGGAGAAAGTATATTCCGCCTAAAACCGAGCCGAGTGCTATAGAGGTTGTAAATAATAATAATTGTTGAAGCATAGTAGTTTATTAAGAAAACATTCTTTTAAGTAATGGTTGTTTGGTTGCAGTATATTTTAGTGCATTTGGTGTGCCCTCAAAAGATAAATATCCTTCGTCTGCATTGAATTTTGTTATTCTTAAACCGGCTCCTGCTAAAAATAACCCACCTGCATGAGTTTCTAACATAAGTTCCTTATCGTTACTGCTTACAACTTTAGTTACTCCTGTTATGTGTCCCTTTTCTCTATTATCAAAATGCACACTATGTGGCTTAGCTAGATTTTTTTGCGTTTCTATCATATCTATATTTATGATAAGCAACTAGATTATATTACTGTAATTAGTGGACTTGTGTACTTAAAAAATACTATAATAATAAAATGGCAGTAAATTTGAAAAAAGCAACTATTCAAGATGGCGAAAAAATACATGAAATGCAAATTGTAAGCTTTAAACCACTTTTAGAAAAGTATAAAGATTACGATACTAGCCCTGGAGTAGAAACGCTTGATAAGGTTAGGTCAAGATTTGCTTTTGATAATGTAGACCACTTTTTAATTTCTTTAGGCGATGAAAGTATAGGATATATTCGCATTCATCGCATTGAAGAAAGCACTTGTAGACTTTCTCAAATATTTATTATTTCTAGCTTTCAAAGTAATGGTTATGCACAAACTGCAATAAAGCAAGTAGAATTATTTTATCCAAAAGCTAAAAAATGGATATTAGATACTATAAAGCAAGAGGCAAAATTGTGCTATCTATATGAGAAGATGGGATATAGAATAACTGGAATTGAAAAGAACATTAAAGAGAATATGGATTTAGTCTATTATGAAAAATGTAGGTTGTAAAGAGTAGATAAGTATGTTATAATTTTGATGTGGAGAGTTCTAAGGCAAAAAAAATTTTTGAAGTTTTAACTAAAGCGTACCCTAATGCTAGGTGTGAGTTAGATTATAGTTCTAATTTTGAACTTCTTGTTGCTACTGTTTTATCTGCTCAGTGTACTGATAAGCGGGTAAATATTGTTACTACAGAATTGTTTAAGCTAGCAAACACTCCTATGGCAATGGTAGAGTTAGGACAAAGTGCTTTAGAGAAAATCATTCGTTCGTGCGGATTTTATAGAGAAAAATCAAAAAATATTTTAGCACTTAGTAATGATTTAGTAGCTAAATATAATGGCGAAGTACCAAGTACGCTAGAGGAATTAACCGCTCTAAAGGGTGTTGGCAGAAAGACAGCTAATGTTGTATTAAGTGAGGCTTTTGGGCAGAATACTATAGCGGTAGATACTCATGTGTTTAGGGTTAGTAGACGATTAGGATTTAGCGAGGGTAAAACTCCGTTAGCGGTAGAAAAGGATTTAATGGAATTATTTAAGGAAAATGCTAGCAAAATGCATCAGTTGCTGATTTTTCACGGAAGGTATTGTTGTAAGAGTTTGAAGCCGATGTGTGGAAAATGTGCAGTAAGAGATGGATGTTATTTTGAAAAATAAGTATAATTAAAAGATGGAAAACAGAGAGAAAACTAAAAAGATTTTTGGCTTAGTGTCATTTATTTTGGGACTATTATCTACTATTTGGCTTGCCGTAATAGTAATTAGCGGAACAATCTTTTTGGCTAATCCAAGTTGGCTAAGACCCGCTAATGCACATTGCTGTGAAATGACATCGGTTGGTAATTTCATTTTCAGTGTTTTTTTAATATCGGCAATTTCAGCTTTTATTCCTCTAGCGATGTCTATAGCTGGAATAATATTCGGTGCAAAACAAGTTAAGAGAGAAAAAACAAAGATGAGTATTGCGGGGATAGTTTTGTCATGCCTTCTTCCGTTAGCGGGCATTGTGGCTATATTTGGTTTTGTTATAATACCTTATTTTGTATGGCTAGCACGATGATAAAAAGCTAAAGGTAATACGAGCAAGGTAGTAAAATAGTTGGAACTGATAAGTAACTAATGCGATAGCTAGCACGACAGTAAAAAAGATGTTCATAGATAAAGTAAAAGTATTTATAAAAGCCGGCGACGGCGGTGACGGGGTTGTTAGTTTTTATACCGAGAAGTATATTTCTAACGGTGGTCCAGACGGTGGTGACGGCGGAGCAGGTGGCAATATTGTTTTTGTTGCTGACGATAGAAAGACTAGTCTAGGCGATTTTAGGCATGGTCAAGTTTTGCGTGCCGAGCATGGTGCTAGGGGAGAACCGGCGTATTGTATGGGTAAAACAGGCAAGGATTTGTTTGTTGCTGTACCAAGAGGCACGATTGTAAGGGATTTTGAGACGGGCGGAATTTTAGCGGATTTATTTGACGATGGTGCTAGAGTGGTGGCACTTAAAGGCGGTAGAGGCGGTAAAGGTAATGCTAGGTTTAAGACTAGTAGAAGGCAAGCACCGAACTTTGCTCAACTAGGGGTTAAGATAGAGCAAAAGGCGGTTGTGTTAGAATTAAAGACAATTGCGGATGTCGGCTTAATCGGCTTTCCTAATGTTGGCAAATCAACATTATTGTCGGTAGTTACTAGAGCTACGCCTAAAATTGCTAATTATCATTTTACAACTTTAAGTCCAAACTTGGGGGTTGCTAAGTTTTATGATATGCACTTCACAGTTGCTGATATTCCAGGTCTTATCGAGGGAGCTTCGCAAGGAGCAGGCTTAGGGCTTGATTTTTTAAGGCATATTGAACGCACCAGAATGCTTGTACATGTAGTAGATATATCGGGAGTTGAGGGGCGAGACCCTGTGGCGGATTTTAAGGCTATAAATAAGGAGCTTAAAGAATATAGCGTTGTGCTGGCGAGTGCTCCTCAAATAGTGGTGCTTAATAAATGCGATATTTTACCCGAAGAAGAGCTTAAAAAAGCGATTACAAATTTTGCTAAAAAAACTAGAACAAAACCAATAGCAATAAGCGGAATAACTAGAAACGGTTTAGATAACTTATTAAAAGAAGTAGTAAAAACGCTAGAAAAAATTCCTCCGCTTGCGCCGCTAGAATACGAACCGTTTGAGTATGCTCCTAGAGACACAACAGAATACGACATTATAAAAACTGACGACGGTTTCGAGATAGTCGGCGGTATGATGGATGAGCTTCAACGCAATGTAGTGCTGGATAATCCCGATAGCGTTAGGTACTTCCAAAAACGCTTAAAGGACCAAGGAGTTCTAAAAGCGTTAAGAAGAGCTGGTATTCAAGAGGGCGATACCGTACGGATACTTGATGTAGAGTTTGAGTATAACGAATAAGGAGAATAAAAATGAAATTATATAGACCTGTTGGTCAAACAGAATATGATTTAATAAAAGAAAGCGGATTTAAAAAGTTTCCGCCAAGACTAGATTGGCAACCGATATTTTATCCTGTACTAAAAAAGGAGTATGCTTGTCAAATCGCTAGTGAATGGAATACGCAAGACGAATTTTCGGGTTTTGTTGGATATGTTTTAGAGTTTGAAGTTAATGACGAATTTATAAAACAATTTGATGTTCAGGTTGTAGGAGCAGATTACTGTCAAGAATATTGGATACCAGCCGAACAATTATCCGAATTTAACGATAATATAATCGGCAAAATTAACCTAGTCGAAAAATTTGTAAAAGACAATTAAAAGACCGATAAATTGTAGGGGCGGTAATCTGTCGCCCGCACCTTAGGAAAAAATGAAAAACGAAAATATACAAATAGAAAATAATGCACTGGTGCTTTTTGGCGGAAGTTTTGACCCTGTTACAAAGGCTCACGAACAAATTGTAAAGAATCTTAAAGCACGCTTTGCCACTACAATAGTTATGCCGAGCAATATTTCTCCGTTTAAAAAACGGGGTAGTTTTGCCAGTAGTGAAAATAGATTAGAAATGCTAAGTTTAGCATTAAAGCCCGATGGCGATAGCTTACTAATTAGCGATTTTGAAATAAAGAACGAAGGTATTAGCTATACTGTAGATACGGTTAGACATATTAAAACTCAATATCCTAATCGCCCTATGTATATCGCAATTGGTAGCGAAATACTTAAAAAATTGCATAAGTGGTACGATTTTGATGTACTTAAAACCTTTGTTACATTTTATATTATAGAGCGACCAAACTTTGCTTTAGAGAATAAAAAGATTGTTAGATGGGCAAAAAAACATGAGGCAAATATAATACTAGCCGACTTTGTTGGTGAAGATTATTCTTCAAGCCAAGCAAGGTTGGATATTGCTTTTAAGAAGTTTGAAAGTATTCCAGAATCGGTAGCAAAATATATTCAAACGCATAATTTGTATAATGATTTCAATTTTATTGTAAATAGATTTAAGGAATTTAATCTTGGCGATAAGCGGATTACTCATATTTATAATACAGCACTCGAAGCGATAAACCGTGCTAAAACTCATAGTGCCAGCGAGTACGAAGCCACACTTGTTGCACTCCTACATGATATTGCTAAAAAGATAGAGCATGATGACTTAATTCAATACGATATAAATGTAGCCGATATATATGGTTTTAGCGATAAGCCCGATAAAATTAAGCACGCATTTGTTGGTAGCGAGGTAGCAAAAGTTGTTTTTGGTATCCGTAAAAAATCGCTGTTAGATGCTATAAAATTTCATACAACAGGTGCTCCTAAAATGGGTAAGTTAGCTAAAATTTTATTTGTGGCAGATTTTAGTGAGCAAGGCAGAGATTGGGAAATAGATAGAGAAACTTTGCTTTATGTTCGGAGCGAAAAAAATCTCAATAAGGCAGTAAAAGCAATTTTAGAATGTAAAAAGTTTTTTGTAGAAAAAAAGGGTAAAGAGATATATCACTTAACAAGAGATGCGTTAGAATTTTATACGCCGAAACCGAAAATAAATAAGGACGACAGAATATCGCCCGCAAATGATAATAACAAATCTACACAAACTAGAAACGAAAAAATACTTTCATTAAATCAAACTCATCTCGCTTATACTATCGCCCAAGTCCTAGATGACAAACTCGGCAAAGACATCACACTTATAAACATCGCTAAAAAGACAATTATTGCCGATTATTTTGTTATTGCTACTGCTAACTCTACTACAGCGGTGCGAGCGCTTGTCGACCATGTAGACGAAGAGCTTTCTAAAAAACATGGCATAGAACCTCTCCGCCGAGATATCAACCGTGATTGGTCGGCAATAGATTACGGCAGTGTAATATTGCATGTCCAGCTACCCGATACCCGCCAATTTTATAACCTCGAGCGACTTTGGAGCGACGGCGAGAATATAGAAAAATACTAAAAAATAAAAATCAAGGATTTTACCGATAAAGACTAATTTGTTTTTGTCGGTATTTTTTATATTCTTTAAAATAATATCTTTAGTATTATTTTTTTACAAAAAACAACTCTATTTACTAGTACTAAAGTACTATTTTTTAAACAAAATGCAACCTTTTGCCCTTTGAAGCACCCTCATAATGTAGAAGGATAAAATTTAATTTCTACAAGGATAAAAACAAAATTCCCCCGAATTTTAGTTACGGTATTGATGTTTGCGTTGCAGTAGTTTAGGAATATTCCTAAATTATTTACAAATCAGTCCCCATAGTTATTAATCTAAAACAATTAAAACCAAATTTAGCTATCTCGCATATAAGGAGGATGCAGTGATAGTATGGAGAAAATTGCGATTAGGATTAAAATAAAATACAATAAAAATACAAAAGGAAATTTATTAATCATGGAATACAAAATAAATATTAAGAAAAACGGCAAACTTATTACATTTGCCATAGTAGCAACTTTATTTTTTATGGTTGCAGTATCAATTTTTTGCATTCAGTTTGTCGGACAAACTAGTGCAAATGCAATGCAAGAAGAAGAACAAAGCATTGTAGCAACAGTTAATCAGTCGGGGGAATTTTTATATCAAATCTTACCCGATAATACTGTTGAAATTATAGCTTCTTTTCATACTTCTGCTTCGGTTACTATACCCGCTACAATAAACGGCAGACAAGTTACCCGTATAGGTGATAGTGCGTTTAGAAATAGATTTAATCTTCAAACACTGACTTTTCCGGAGAGTATTGAATCTATCGGTGCAGATGTATTTTTTGCCGCTATAAATCTTAGAACCGTTATTAGTTTAAGACCCGGACCGCCTGAGACTGATTGGAGAACATTTAATGGTATGTCTTCTAATGTTAGATTATATGTACCTTACGGTTCTTGGGAATGGTATATGAGAGATTCGAATTGGAGACAATCCTTTAATTTTAATATAATAGAAATGCCTCCACCAGTATTGTTTAATTATCGTATTCTTTATGATAACACAGTTGAAATTTTGTCATCTTTTGACACTTCCGCTTCGGTTACTATACCCGCTACAATAAACGGCAGACAAGTTACCCGCATAGGTGATAATGCATTTAGAAATCGAACAACTTTAAATATGCTAACATTTCCAGCAACTATCAGAAGTATTGGTGCATATGTGTTTTTCGGTGCAACAAATCTTAGAACCGTTGTTAGCTTAAGACCTGGACCGCCTGAGACTGATTGGAGAACATTTGAGGGGATGTCTTCTAATGTTACGCTATTTGTGCCGCGTGGCTCATGGGAATGGTATATGAGAGATTCGAATTGGAGACAATCTTTTAATTTTAATATAGTAGAACTATAATGAGTATCAGTAATTATTTTTTTATAATATAACTGTAAACTGTTAATTTGGATTGCAGTTATATTATAAAAATGTAAATTTATGACTTTAAGGAGAAAAATAAAATGAAAAAAACAAAACTTACCCGAATTTTAGTTGCTGTATTGATGTTTGCATTTATCGCAATGCTCACAGCAGCTACGCCGGCTCCGAATCCGCATGCAGAGGCAGATGTTTCTTATTGCCATGCATCTACCGGAGCGATTAGCCATCATATGGTTGATCAAGATGTTATGGATAATCCATTTTCAGTTATACAGCCCAGCACACAGCATGCTGTTATGGCGGTGCCGAATTTCCCTGAATTGCCGCATTTTAGGAGAAGCGGTAATTTTGCACCTGCAAACTGGATTTCAGATTTAATGTTTGACAGATTGCTTATGCCCGAAATGGTAGGACCTGAAAACACTTTAGTTTATCAGTGGAATTACTATTATCAAAGTAATATACTTGAAATCACTCTTTTACCAGGTACTACTTTTACGGATCGTACACCTTTAACTGCATTGTCTATTGAGGAGCTTGTTAATTATTCCAAAAATTTCCCAGGTACAGATATGTATAGAGTATGGCGTGGTGTTTCTGCTGAGGCAATTGATTATAATAGAATCTATTTTCATTTATACGGCATAAGCCTATATCAATTTTGGCATAATATGTCTATGCCTGCTGCGGGTATAACTAGAATACATAATTTGAATACTGAGTTGTCTTGGTCTAATGTCGTTGGTTCGGGACGATTTGTAATAGAGTGGGAACATGTTAATGATTCAATGATGTTAACCTTTAATGGCAATTATTGGCGTGAGGAACAAGGACTTCCTTCTTCTGAAATAAAACTAAGTGCATCTACACTTGAGGTCCAAGTGGTGAATTATAGATCTACGCTTATATCGATGGTGGAAACCGGTGCGGTCGATATGGGGTATTTAAGCGTTGTAACATGGGATGAGCTGCAACGGTTAAGAAGTGTTACATGGGCATCAGATAATTTTATTACAATGAATTCTTACAATAGAGAGCTAGTTAGAGGGCTTTCATACTTAATAGATGGCAATATTTCTTGGCATGATTTGATTCCCCCCTTTATATGGTGTCCTCCTTTTTGTATGTGTTGCTTTCTTCCACCACCGCCAGTGTTGGATATACTTAATATTGACAGAGGTGCACAAATTTTTGCCGAATTAGGAATGACAGAGAGAGAGATAAAAATTGTTATGCCAGATAATTTGGAGTATCGTAGATTTGCTGAAAATAATTTACTTCCGAGTTTATTACCTTCGTTAGAAGCATTAAATGCGTCAGATGGATTTAATTTACAAGTTAATATAGATTTTATTGAGTCGTGGTGTAGTGAATGGATTAGAATGAATTTTATGGCTGGAACAATTGATATTTTTATTAAGAATACAGACTTTTCTTTTGGGCTAGAAGCTTACAGGCACAATTTTAATAGTCAAGGATTGGGCAATATTAACTGGTTTTATAACTCTAATGTTGATTATTTAACAAATCGTCTACTAATAGAAAGAGACTCTGATGTTAAGCAAGCAATGTTTGCAGAATTGAGAGAACGAATTTGCAATGAAGCTCCAGTAACATTTTTAACTAATAGATCAAGTAGTGTCATTTGGCATGATCCTTGGTTGTAATAAAAACAGAGTTGGTACATAATTATCAAAAATAAATCGAAGATTTTACCGACGGAGGCTATTTTGTCTCCGTCGGTTTTTTCGTTTTTCAAAATATCTTATGTTTTTTTGATAGTATTTATAAAGTAAAAGACAATAAGCTATATTGTTTTTTGTATAAAATAGATATATTTTGATACTTTTTATAACTAATTTAACCATACAATTAAAAATAGGCGAAAAAAATGTTAAAAAACTAAAAATTTTTATTGACAAAAAAATCTTTTTAGTATATAATAAGCTAGCGTGTGCGAAAACTCTCAATACTTTTTCGTACATAACTTACATATTTATGCAAAAATACTTATAAAATCTTATAATTTTATGTATAAAAGGCATACATTGCGTACTACGTAGTGATATGTTCTTTTTTGGGCTTCTCAAGCGTATTATCGAAGTATACATAATTAAAACAACTCTACATAAACATTAAGAGGAAATCAAATTTGAGCGATAGTAATCGTTTATAAAACAAGGGCATATCCTTAACTAGCCCACAAAAGAAAAGGAAAACAAAGTTATGACAAAATCTCCTATGAACAAACTTACAAAAATTATCTTTACATGTGTATTCGCAGTTGCAATTTGTGCAATTGCATTCTCTGCGATCATGGTTGCAGGCATTCTCAATAACGATGTGCCGGATTATGACCGACTGCCCGGCGGAAATCATATGGCATTCGAAAATATGCCATCCACCATGTGGAACGATGCTGCTAATATAGCACCCGGTTTTGCGGGCGGAACAGGTACAGCCGCTAATCCGTGGCGAATACATACGCCAGAGCAGTTAGCACGCTTTGGGCATTTAGTTAATACTCAAGCGGCTGCAAGAAGTCAACACTTTCTTATAGAAAGGCATCTTAATATGGGGGCACATAGGTGGTTTCCTGTAGCTCATAATCAAAATATCGCTTTCACGGGTAGTATTAGCGGAATTATAAGTCCTGTCACTAACGGCAGTAGAGTAACTATTAGTAATCTAAGAATGAATACCGCTCAAGCTTTTATCGGATATGCCGCTAACAATGCAAGGATTGGTAGAGCTACTCCTGAAATGGGTGGTCATGTTTTTTTTAGTGGAATTGATTTTGTTCGTTTAGAAGTAGATACTAATTTACAGACTTCCAGTTTTATAGTAGGTCGCACCGCGGGTTCAGGGCCTATCGGAGTAGATATAAGTAATATTAGTATAGATAGCACTAGTACACTTATTTCTCGTTATAACGGTACTTTATCAAGCATACACGGTGTGGGCGGTATCATTGGTACTGTAGGTTCAAGTAATTTTCCGGTAAATATTAGTAAAGTTGATATGAACGGTACCGTAGGTAACACACAGGGTAACAATGCTGTTGGTGGTATTATAGGTTTTTTACGCACTGATAATTTAACAACAAACATCACCGATGTTAATGTAGGCGGCAATATTTCTAGTTCAGTAAATAATACAGTAGCAGTAAGCGGAGCTAATCATGCAGGAGGAGTAGGCGGTTTTGTAGGAGAAATGGGTGCAAGTAATATGAGTGCCAATGTGCTAAATATAACTAATTCGACTGTAACGGCAACCGGTAATATAAGTGCTACAAATCTTAATAATAAGCCTGTCGGTGGTTTTGTCGGCAGATTATCAACGGGGCTTGGTCAAAATGCTGTTACAGTTAATTTTAATAATGCAACACTAAGGGGAGCTGTTAACAATACAATGAGGGCGGGTATCACCGCAGGATCGGTTGCTGGTTTTGTGGGTCATGTAGAAGGTAGCGGCGGTGTTAGCGTAGCAAACAGAAGAATAGATGTAAGAAACTCTCTTATAGCTCCTACAGCTACTGTAACTGCCGGATCTGGTGTCACAAGTGCAGGCGGTATTGTAGGTAGTGCAATAAACGGCCAAGGTGGTAATGCTAACAATGTAGGTTTAGAAATAGTTGTTAGAGATACTACGATAGGCGGTACAATAAATGGAGTTCAAACATCGGGAAGCCATGCAGGCGGTATTGTTGGTAGTATAAACCGCAGCAGATATACTATTGATGTACAGCAAAATGTTGTTATTGCCGCTACTATTAGCGGTGGCAATGTAGGCGGTGTTGTTGGCAACATAAATGTAGGCAGTAATCCTTTTAGAAATGTTAATATAAACGGCGTTACAATAACCGGTAACATTAGAGGAACAACTCATGTTGGCGGAATAATCGGTACATATGTTGGTACGGTTGCTCCTACTGCTCTTCCTTCTAGTATTGTTGCTAATATCAATAACATTACAGTTGCTGCTACAGGAAGAATCGAACCGGTTGGAACAAGTGCAATTGCTGTTGGTGGGATTATAGGTAATCTTGCTGTTCTCGGAGGAGCTCAAATAATAGAGATTGGCAATATTAATAGCGGTAGTAATATTGCAATAAGCGGAAATATTAACAATTCGGGTACTAGTAGCAATGTAGGCGGATTAATTGGTAATGTTGGGGGTAGTGCGGCAACAACTTTAACTGTAAACAGAGTAACAATGGGTGCTACTATAGTAGGCGGAACTGGGTTTGCAGGCGGGATTATAGGTGGTGTAGCTTCGATAGGAAGTGCCAATACCATAAATATAGGAAATATAAATATAGGCGGCACTACGCATACGGTTACAGTTAACGGATCGGTTAGTGGTAGTTATGCAGGCGGAGTAATCGGTAGGTTTAGTGGTAGTGCGGCTACTACAGTAGATATAAACAGAACAGTAGTAAATAGCAATGTAAACGGAACAATTAATGCGGGTGGTATTGTGGGTCGAGTTACCGGCGGCGGAACCGATACTAATCATGTGCTTAATGTTGGTAATCATTTCGTTGTTACAATAAACGGAAATATTAGTGCTAACGGAGTCACAGCCGGCAACGGTACCGGTGGTGTTATAGGTTCTTTGGCGGCAAGTACTATCGGTGGTATTAGAACTGTTTATATAAGAAGAGTAGAAGTTAGCGGCAGTATAACGGGAGTTTCCGCTACGGGTGGTGTAATAGGCGCTATTGGTGAGCTTCTTCCTGCTACCAGTATAATAAATATAAATGATACTCACATAAGAGGCGGTATATTTGCTACATCAATTACTTCTAATAATCCTAACCATTCTGCCGGAGGCATAATAGGTACGGTTGTAGGTGCTAATCCTGTTGGTGGAAATAATGGGCATGTAGTAAATATAGGTACCAATCCTATACTTGGTGTTGCTCCAAGAAACGGTATTCGTGTTCATAATAATGCAGCCGGTACATTTGTGGTAAACTCTGTAGCAAATCATGCAGGTGGCATAATCGGCTATGTTTCAAATGGTACAAATTCACATATTCCAAGACATCAAATTGATATTAGGGGTGCAATAGTAGAAAGAGAGGTTACGACTAGTAGTAGTAACACTAATTTTGCAGGCGGTATTATTGGTGCTATGCAAGCAAGAGGCAGTAATATTGCTATCGGTACTCCGGGCTTGGCTATGGTTAATCCTTGCGTTCGCATAGAAAACTCACACTCTACTAATCATCGAGTAGTTACAGGCGGAGTGGCAGGCGGAGTAATCGGCGGAATAAATACAGATGGTTCTAGTCTTCCGAATTTAAGTAATGTAATTGACATAAATAATACGAATGTTGTAGGTGTGGTTAGCAGTACTGCAAACAATTCTGCCGTAGGCGGATTTATTGGTAGATTAGGTGCTGTATTAGCAGGAACCTTTACTGGTAATGCAGTTTCGGTTAATAACAGTGGAATTATAAGCCGTACCAATAGATACGGTGATATTCTTTCGACTACACAAACCACTACTCAAAATATGGGTGGTGTAGTTGGTGAAATTAACACAGGCTCTGGAAGCGGAACACGCTCAAGTGTTAATTTCGAAAATGTTGTTGTTATGGGTAGATTTTCGCGAACCGGTATGACGCATAGCGGTGCAAATGCAACCCGTGCAGGGCGTCTTGTAGGTAATGTTGCCGGAAATTTACTTCAGTTAGGAGTTGGCAGAGTTGATACTCAAGATATAGTTACCCCTACTACATTTGATTGGCAACTAACAGAAGCACAAACATTCACTTTCCCTGCAATACCTACCTCGTTTATAGGTAACCGTCCGGTGCCGAAAGGAAGTAATGTTTTCCATATATATCATAATTTAGCATATGTTCAGTTTAGTCCGGCTATAGGTACTGCACCTAATACGATATCCTCTATTAACGGTTATGGTCCTACTATAGTTAACGGCAATGTTACATTTGCTTTGCCTATGGAGATACCTGAGCTTGCAGATAATCAAAGATTTTTATATTGGAGTGGAGGAACCGGTCAATATCAACCTGGTGATGATATAACAATACAAAGCAACAATAGTGTAAGTTTAATTGCAATGATTGAAACATTGCTTGATGCACCTGTAATTTCACGAGTTGGCACTACTACCACAATAACTTGGGATGCTGTACCAGGTGCAATCGGTTACGAAATAAGCGTTAGCGGTGTTAATGGCGGAGCATGGATGTTTATAAGTTCGGCTATATACAGTAACGGTGTATATTCGTACAATGTAATTGCTCATATTAGACCGGCAGCTACACAAAATTTTAGAGTTAGAGCATTGCCTCTTAACCCTTCTACTCATGGAACATCTAATCCAAGTAATACTGTTAGCTTTAGATATATTCTTCCTCCGCCTGCTCCTGTAATTAGTGTCCAGTACGGTGCTCATACTGCAACTATACACTGGAACGCAGTGTACCTTAATTGGTCGGCTGCTATTGGTAGCGGCAGTGCAGGTTTTGCAACGCATTATGCTGTATATCGTAATGGTGTCCGAGTATTTACTTCGGATAGACCTTGGGCAAGTAATCATACTGGTGCTGCAGAGAGTTTTGATATAACTCCACATTTAGTGGCCGGTAATAATATAATTACGGTTAGGTCGGTTTGGCAGGCTGATTTTAATTCACCTTGGTCGGCACATAGTAACGAAATAACTATATACCGACTTGCTGCACCGGTTGTAACTAGAACCGGAGGCAATTCAGATTCGATTGCAAGATGGAATGTTATACCAAACGCAACAGGTTACGAATTTAGATTCGACGGAGGATTCTATACAACATGGACTCCTGTAACAGGTCATACAATCGAGAACGGTGTAGTGCTTTTTGATGTAACACCTTATAGATATCCTTGGGTAAACGGTCATAATCTTTTAGTTAGAGCAATCAGTAGTGTAACCCAAGTTGTAACATCGTTATATGATCCGGTAATGTTCCCGGTTTGGTGGGCACCTCCGGCTCCTGTAATTAGTCAGCAAGGAACTACTACTACAATACAATGGCAAGCAGTAGATGTTACGCATTGGCAAGGTTTTACTTGGCTACAATTTGTAAGAAGCTATCATATATATAATAACGGTGTTCGTGTAGCTACTGTAGGAGATCCATTAACAAGTGGCGGTAATGGGCCTGGTCTTAATATACTTTGGGAATTTGATGTAACTCCGCATTTAGTAGCGGGTAATAATAGATTTACAGTCACAACGCATGTCCAAGACCCTAATATGCATCCGTCTTCGGCACATAGTAACCATATAGACATATGGAGATACGGCGTTACTTTTACTGGACATGATGATGGTGCTGCTCATAATGTTTTAGTGGTATCAGGTGGTAGCTTTACTTTACCTGAAATTATAAATAACAGACTTCCAAATCAACGCTTTAGGGGTTGGTATGTTCAGGGTGATGCTCAGAGGCGTAACCCAGGATTTACAGTTACTAATGTAACGCAACACCTTACAGTTACTGCCGATTGGGAAACTTTATATGCAGTTACTTTTGTAAATCACAACGATGCATCAGTAAGTAACTTAACCGGTATTTATGTTACCCAATCATTTAGATTACCTACTTTCTCTAACTTTTATTTAACAGGTGATAGAGCTAACCAAAACTTTGTAGGCTGGTGGGCACCTATCCTTGATATGCGTCCCGGAGAGCCTACGCTAGTATGGACTTTATTGCTGGAGGGCGAGTATGCCTTTATGGAAGGCGGCAACTTGACGATATCGGCTGTGTGGAGTATTAATGTTACTTTTACAGAGCATCATTATCCTCATCCTAACCATCTAAACTTTACTTGGATTCTTCCATCTACACATCATACTCAAGCAGTAGATTTTATTTGGCCTACTATTTCGGCGGCAGGTATGCGTCCGGGTCATACTCATCACGGTTGGGGATCTCAACCGTTTGGCGAGGGTCCTACCTTTGGTACTCCGGGGCAGAACGCAGGGCAGCCTACAGGTTTAAATGCTCATGCGAGCTATATGGCACAGTGGCAACGCTATGCTTATCATTTTACATTTACTAACCACGCACAAGGAACAGATTTAGACGAATGGGTTAATATTAGTAGTACCTTTACTTTCCCTATTCCAACTGCAACAGGCAATAGAGAAGGCTATAGATTTGATGGCTGGTATTTTAACAATGCACCTGTAACCGGTCATACAATGTCTGTACCTAGCGGCACAGGTGATAGAGAGTTTGTAGCACAATGGACACGAATCCATATGGTTATTTTTACTAATCATGATGACGATACAGATTTTGATATGCAAGTGCCTCATGGTAACCCTATAAATGTACCTAGTAGTGGCGATTTAACTCCAAGAGCATTTTTAGAATTTAGAGGTTGGCGTATAAACGGAACAGGCAATATAATTCAGCCGGGTGCTGCAATAACTAGTATTACAGCAGATACTAACTTTGTAGCTCTTTGGACACCTCTATTTACTTATTATGCTCCTGTTTGGAATCCTTCTTTTCCGGGTAATGCTGTAGCTGTCCAAGAACAAAGAATAAGCATTACAGGCAATGTAATCGGCAACAGTATTACACTAATGAATCCAACGACAATTGGTGCGATTCCTGGCTCTCATATGCATAATGCGTTGCAAGTTTGGGAGTTTGAGGGCTGGTTAGTTGGCGGAAATCTTATGCAACCTGGCGAGCAAATCACTGGTCTTGGTGCAGATGTATTGGGTATAGGAATACACGGACAATGGGTATTCCGTAGCTTTACAATTACTTATAATAATTTAGAGTCGGGTGATACAAATACAAATCCTAACACATTTGGTGGCGGAAACTTTACAGAAGTTGGTGGAGTTTGGGGCTTGCATTTAGCTAACGCTAGCCGTAACGGTTGGAATTTCTTAGGTTGGTACACAACCCCTAACTTTGCTTCAGGTACCCGTGTAACTGTTTTAACTGCGTTCCAAAACCACATTTTATATGCAAGATGGAATCAACTTGTATTTAATATAACTTTTACTAACCACGATAACGGTACAGTATTTAATACTACTGTAAATTATGGCGATTCAGTAACGATGCCTGCTGTAACCGATATAACAGCTAGAACGCTTCAAATGCTAAGAGGCTGGCAAATAAATGGTACAGGGCAAGTTCATGCACACGAAGCGACAGTAACAAATATTACAGCAGATACTAATTTTGTTGCAATTTGGACTCCTTCTTTTAGATATTATGCTCCTAATTCAAATGCTCCTTTTACAGGTCCTGATGTTTTTGTTGTAGCACATAGCTTATCCTTAAATAGCGGAGATGGTACTGTGGCTAATCATCTATTGATTAATCCGGCTACAAGTAGCTTATTTGATTCGGTTATGGCGATTTATAATTTCCATGGCTGGTATATTCATAATGGTACTCAGTATGTACTTAGACAACCTACCTTTATGCTTACTGCTTTTGTTTCAGGTGATACAGGTATTTCTATACGCGGCAGCTGGTCTTTCCGTAGCTTTACAATTACTTATAATAATATCGAAAGCGAAGATACGAATACTAATCCTAACAGCTTTACAGGTAACGACTTTACAGAAGTTGGTGGAGTTTGGGGCTTGCATTTAGCTAACGCTAGCCGTAACGGTTGGAATTTCTTAGGCTGGTACACAACTTCTAACTTTGCTTCAGGTACTCGTGTAACAGTTTTAACTGCATTCCAAAACCACACTCTTTACGCTAGATGGCAAGAAATTGAATATACTCTAACCTTTAATAACATTATAGCGGGTGATACTAATACTAACCGCACTACATTTACTCTAAATGATTTGCCGTTTAATTTAGTAGATGCTTCTAGAGATGGTTACGCATTCCTAGGCTGGTTTACTAATGCTGCATTTACCGGCACTGCTGTAACGCAAGTAACAGCGGCAGGAAATCAAACCTTCTACGCAAGATTTGTACGCAATTTTACGATTACTTATATTGGTTTACCTACAGGTGCTACCAATACTGCTAATCCGACTACATTTAATATAACTAATACGGGATACACTACTTTTGTTGCTCCTGATTTGCCTACGGGTCTAACATTTGTTAGCTGGCAGATAGTAGGGCAGCCTCAGGATACTTTTATTTTAGAGTGGTTTGATATAGTATCTCTTCCTTTGTCGCTTTTAGCACAAGGCGATTTGGGTACTCCTGGTGATAGTGGTAGTACAGTATTCTTTGGTGGTAATTTAATTCTTAGAGCACTTATAAGAGAGGCTACTATTACTTACTCTAATTTGCATGGTGCTGCTGCTAATAATCCTACAGGCTTTTACAATTTTGCTAGCAATCAATACGATGGTCTCTGGAGTTTCCGCCCTATATTGCCTCATACCTTGGTTGCTCCTGCTAACCGTGCAGGCTTTAGTTTTGCGGGTTGGTACTCTACTTCTACATTTGACATAGGAACAGAAGTAACCGAGATAACTGAAATAGGTATTCGCACAATATGGGCAAGATGGAATGTTATTTCGTTTACAATAACCTATAATAATTTAGTTTATACATATGGCGGTCACACATTTACAGGCACTCATAGTAATCCTGCTACTTTTACTATAAATAATTTTGTTAATCACGCATTCTGCCCTATAGCAGACGATGATTTATTTGGTATGGAGCTGCTTCCTGCTAGTCGTGCAGGTTGGACTTTCTTAGGCTGGTATACTAGTTCTAACTTTGCCAGCAACACAAGAATATATGTTATAACTCAATTAACTAATCATACTCTTTACGCTAGATGGCAAGCTAATAATTTTACAATACAATATAATTCTAATATACCTGCGTTGGCTAGCAATAGCATTACCGGCTCTACAGCAAATAGTAATCATGTATTTGGTGCAGGTTCCGGTGCGGCTAGTAATGGCTTTAGCTTATTGGGTTGGACATTCCAAGGCTGGGCAACAACTCCTACAGGTACGATTACTTTTGTACAACCGGGCGATAATGTAGACTTAGTTTTCCCTAATGTTACAAATGGCTCTACTGTTACACTTTATGCTAGATGGGCGGCTAACGAATGGTTATTAACATTTGTATATAACGATGCAACTAGCGGTTATGGTACTCCAAGTATGTATGTGATTTTTGATGGTCAATACGGCTGGTTACCTGAACCTGAAAAAACAGGTTACACATTTGGCGGCTGGTGGACACACGACGGTACAGGCGGAAACTGGGGTACAGAAATTTTAACTACAACTGTAGTTTCTATCAATAGTAATCACAATGCATATGCTAGATGGAATTCTGATGCTTTCTTAGTTAGATATAACGCTAACCAACCTAGCAATGCAAGCCGTAATGTTACCGGCACAATGGCTAACAGTAACCATATGTACGGTACAGCATCAGCTTTAAGAAACAACACATTTGCTTTAGAAGGTTGGGTATTTATGGGCTGGGCTACTACGCCTACAGGCTCTGTTGTTTACCAAAACGGTGCTACTATCTTACGCAACTTTGGCGACATACCGGCTATCGATGGTGATATTGTAGATCTATATGCAGTATGGCAAGCTAGAAATATTATTATAACTTTTAGCTCTAATATACCTGCTACTGCCAGCAATTCTATTGTTGGTACAATGGGGCAATCTACGCATGCATTTGATACTGCTTCTAATTTAGCTAATAATCAGTTTACACTTGCTCATTGGCAATTTGTAGGCTGGTCGTTTAATCCGTCTCATATGCACCCAAGAGTTCCGTTTGTTGTTAACGGAGCAAGCTTAGCTCCTACAATTTTTGATTGGGCATTAGAGCATGGTTCACTTCATACTGACGAAGTATCTCTTACGCTAACACTTTATGCTATATGGAGACCTACTACCTTTGTGATGGTAGAATGGAATTACAATGGTGCAGACCTTTCTGGCGATATAGAGATGGGTAGAACTGTAATGTTCGACCTTAGATACGACCAAATAAGTCATGCTTCCACGGGTGCTATTCTTACTGCGCCAACTCCTATACCAATTCCGAGCAGAACAGGCTTTACATTTGCTGGCTGGTGGACTCAAGATGGCACAACTAACGGAGAATGGGGCACAGAAGTATTGCCTAGCACTATGGTTACTACTACAGACGACCATACCCTACACGCTAGATGGACGCCAATTCCATATACTTTAACCTTTAATAACATTATAGCAGGCGATACCAATACAAACCGTACTACATTTACTATAAATGATTTACCGTTTGATTTAGTAGATGCTTCTAGAGATGGTTACGCATTCCTAGGCTGGTTTACAAATGCTGCATTTACCGGTAATGCTGTAACGCAAGTAACAGCTATAGGTAACCAAACATTCTACGCAAGATTTGTTCGCAATTTTACAATTACCTATACTCTAGTACCGGATGGTGCTACTAATAATGACCCTACAACATTTAATGTAACTACAGGCACTATATTGCTTGCTCAGCTTACTAATCTTCCTACCGGTTGGGAGCATATCAGATGGGAAATTTGGGCTGTTAGCGAAGATTATTTAGAGCCAGGATGGTTTAGCTTAGGCGAGCTTCATTTAGGTTTGATAGCCGGACTTACAGCAGGCTCTGTTCATCATGCAGGCTTTAATATAACCGTTGCTTTAAGAGATGCAGGTCTGCAAATTAGAGCAGTAATAAGGCAAGGTGTTGTTACTTATAACAACCTACAAGGTGCTACTCATACTAATCCTACACAACTTTATAGCACTCATGTATTGCCGATAACTTTAGCGACACCTACAGACCGCACAGGTTGGAACTTTATAGGTTGGTTTAATCACCTAACAGCCGGTACAGAAGTTACTCAAATAACTGCCTTTAGTAATCAAACAATTTATGCTAGATGGCAAGCTATCGAATATACTTTAACATTTAACAATATTATAGCGGGCGATACTAATACAAACCGTACTACATTTACTATAAATGATTTACCGTTTGATTTAGTAGATGCTTCTAGAGATGGTTACGCATTCCTGGGTTGGTTTACAAATGCTGCATTTACCGGTACTGCTGTAACGCAAGTAACAGCAGTAGGTAACCAAACCTTCTACGCAAGATTTGTACGCAATTTTACAATTAGTTATGTTGCTTATCATGGCAATAATAGGCTGACAGACTTTACTTTTACGCCTAATAATCCTACCACATATAATATCACCACACTTCATACAACATTCGCAGACCCTACTAATTTACCTAACGGTTGGCAATTTTTTGCTTGGGAAATCTGGGCACCTAGTAGCGATTATGGCATTAACGAATGGTTCCATTTTATTTCACTTCCTTTATCAGATATTGCAGGATTTGCATCAAATCAAGCATACGATAATGGGCAATTTGTTATAAATACTATTATGCGTAATGCAGGTCTACAAGTTCGTGCATCAGTAGTTCCTATCCCATATAACTTAACATTTAATAATGTAGTAGCAAGTGAACATAGTAATCCTAGTACATTTAATATTACTCAATTGCCGTTTAATCTATCTGATGCTTCTAGGGTTGGTCATACTTTTAGAGGTTGGTATACTACTTCTAATTTTGCTGAAGGAACTCGTGCAACGCAAGTAACAGCAATAGGGCATCAAACTTTTTATGCTAGATGGACTGTTAATGAGTACACCATTAGCTTTAATACTCATGGCGGCACAGCGGTATCTCCAATAACTCAAGACTTTGGCACGGCTGTAACTCAGCCAGCCGATCCTACAAGAGAAGGCTTTACCTTCCTTCATTGGTCATTAACAGCTGACGGAACAGCGTTTACTTTCCCTACTACAATGCCAGCAGGCGGCTTAACGCTTCATGCAGTTTGGGGGGGAGATTACTCAATTACTTGGTTTAATAGAGATGGTACAGTGCTTCTTGTTGTAAACGCGAATCGAGGGGCTGTGATTACACCTCCTGCTACTGTACCATACATTTCAGGTTACCGCTTTGTTCGTTGGGACGGCTTTACACCTGGTATGCTGGTTCTTGGCGACCATAGCTTTACAGCTGTGTACGAAGAGTACCCAGTAGAGCTATTCGACATCAGC
>WRAP01000014.1 GCA_009780135.1 Bacillota bacterium | reverse complement strand
TAGCCCAATTTTCACCCCATGCCCAAAGATTACCACTAGTATCTATAGCTAAACTATGAGAACCTCCTGCAGAAAGTGCACTAAATGTCGTTCCTATCATTATTTGTATAGGTGAATGTCTATCTATTCTTGTACCGTTGCCAAGTTGACCAGCCCAATTAGCTCCCCATGCCCAAAGATTACCACTAGTATCTATAGCAAGAGTATGATCCCTACCTGCCGAAATATAACTCCATCTAACCTGCATATGCTCCGGAATCGGCAAAACTTCTTCTACTCTTGCCTCTATAGTCATATCTCTAGATGGCATAGTAAATGTAAATATATAGTTAGTGCTAAGTAGTATCTCACCTTCAAACCAGCCTAAAAACCTTTGAGTAGTACTACCTATAGAGGCTGTATGCCTTACTTCTATCCAATCGTCTCTTAAAAAGTAACCGTATGTTCCAAATCCTAGTATATAGCCGTTAATTACATCCAATCTATATGTATCTAACCACCAATAGTGGTGTCTAGCCTCTAAGCTAACATCTCTAGCAGGCATCGTAAATGTAAAGGAATGATTAGAATTAACTCTTTGGTCATTCTCGTACCAGCCAATAAAAAAGACTGTTGAATAAGGAAGATATAGCGTAATGCGTTGACCCTCTCTAAATTCTCCGCTAGAAAGTCCTGCTTGAGTAATACTACACCATATTGCTCCGCCTGTTACAGTTAGAGTAAAATAAGGAATTGGATTATATTCAAACTTAGCTTCTAAAACTTTATCCCTACTAGGCATAGTAAATCTAAAAAATCCTAGTGAGCTAACTCTTTCGCCGTTTTCATACCAGCCTATAAAAGTATGCCTAACTGGCATTGATGCTGGCATAACCGCTACGCTTTGCCCCTCCCTAAAGTGTCCGCTATCTCTACCCGATATTACCGTTAGATTAAAATATCTATGTGGTTCTACGGTGTCAATATAAGGGCTATCAGTACAAGTAGTATCAGTTGGATAATAAGGAGTTGTTGTTTGCCAGCCTGGGTTAGATATATTAAAGCACGCAAAAAGAACTATACTACAAAGCATAACTAACAAGCTAACAAAAGCAATTTTAATAAAATAATTTTGCCTTCTTATCTTTTGATTTTTAGTTTTTTCTGTTTCTTGCATTGTAATTTACTCCAAGGATAAATTAGCATCAATATTTTAGCACATAATACTGCACACCTAGATATTACAATAGTTTCACTATTTTGTCAAGAGTTTTTTATAGGGAGATTTTAAGGAAACTTTTTTGTTTGTTGCTCTGCTTCTATTACTAACACAAGTCACATCCCCATTTTGTTGCAGAAATAATTTTTTTTATTAAGTTCGAGCAATCGAAGCATTAGCCCCTTACAATTAAACAAAAAACCATTTTACTTAATTAAAAAGCCAAGAAAACTAATTTTCTTGGCTTTTTAATATTCTAATCATAATAAACCGGCTTTGCATCTTGTTTAACTTTACCTTTTTTAATAAGCAACACACTAATTATAAATACTACTAAGGATATTACGGCAAAAGCTGCGGTTGTAGTTATAAACCCTAACCAATGCCCCATTGCTCCGCCACTCCAAAAATCTTGGAAATATTCTGATACATAATACAGCGGAAGTCCCATTGCAATATGCCTCATACCGTTTGGTAGCTGGCTTGGACTTGGACCCATATTACCGCCTAGAATTGCGATAGTAAAATATAATCCCATTATTATACCAAAGGTTTTACCCATTTGTCCGCAAAGTGATGCAATTGCGTGGGCTAATAAAAATAAACTAGCAGAGAAAATTAGAAAAAACACAATAAATATTATTGCCGAAATTGCAGTCGGTACCGTTATATCTAATACTATAAAAAGCACTAAGCTATACACTATCATAGCTATTACAAGTGCCAACATTTGTGCTATTAGCTTAGCCACTACCATTGTTTTATCGCTATATCCAAATAGCTTAAAACGCATAACTGAACCCGTTTCTAACTCGGTAGCATAATTTGTAGCGTGTCCCATAAGCATAGTAGCCAGCGGAATCATAATGCTCATAGATAAAAACATTCTTGTATGAATACTGGCTCTTAATATATAAACTCCGCTCATATATATATAATAAGCTCCGTTTATATATTCAGCGTTACCGCCAAACACAAAAGCCATAAGCATTGCCATACCTATAGGAAATACGATACCAAATATAAGCACAAAGATATTACTGGATAAATTTACTAATTCATACTTTATAAGATTTAAGCTAAGTCCCTTTTTTGTTGAAATATTAGTTGAATTGTGAGTTATTGTTTTTGTATTTGTCATTATATTTCACCTCTCTCCCTAAAAGATTTTACAGCGTTTACAAACAGGATTTCTATATCCTTATTACTACGCTTAAAGTTGATGTTGTTTGCCGTTAAAACTTGAGCCAGTTTGTTTTCTTCCGCCTCTTTGCTACAGGTAAACGCTAGCAAATGCTTAGGAGCACCTATAGAATTAAAGTCTTTCGTCGCCTCGATATTACTAACCGTATTAGCAATAACATAAACAACATTGCCACAGTATTTTTTAAATAATTCTCTCACATCACCAAAATCAACTACATTGCCGCTTTCGATAATAAGCAGCTTATTAACCAACTTTTCTAACTCATCATAGTAATGCGATACAAAACATACTGTGCTATCGCTTTTAGCATACCAATCGCAAATTCTATCAGTCAGTTTTGCTCTGGCTTCAAAATCTAAACCGCTTGTAACCTCGTCAAAAAGTGTAAGTTTAGTATCGTGCAAAAGCACCAAAATGATAGTCATTTTTTGTTGTTGACCGCCAGATAACTGAGCAAATTTTTTCTTTAAGCATTCTTCAAAATCAAAAAACTTAATTATTTCTTGTAAGCGTTTATTATCTTTGATTTTTGTATTGCAAATTGTTTCGATAATAAGCCTAACACTCATTCGTTTAACATAACCGTTACTTTGCAAGTGAATGCCAATATCAGCTTTTGTCAGTTTAGTTTGTATGTCACCTTGATAATTTACCAATCCCGAAAGTGCCTTAGCAAAAGTGCTTTTACCCGCACCGTTACTGCCTATAATTCCTATTCGGTCACCTGCCAAAAATTCTATAGGTGTATTGATATATAGAGCTGTAAAATTCCCATAATCTACTCTTAGATTATTGATTTTCATTATATTTGTATTGTTCATAATTTTTATTAAATATTTACCTCCATATTATTTATTGTAAAATAATATTCCAGTCCGTTCTGTATAAAAGCATCCGTTTTATTCCATAGTTCTACAAATTCTTTATTACTCCACTCATTTCTTGTATCATGGAATTTTTTAAGCTCAAGCACTAAACTCATATCACCGTCTGTGAAATCTTGTACCATATCCCACCACTCTTTGATAAGAACTTGCGCCTCGTCTGCTTTTTCACTAATGCCTTTACCTATCAACTCATATATTTTTTTATTTAGAATATCTTGCTTAATATTAAATGCTTCCGCCGATTTATCATCAAATCTAGTTGCAGTGTGTATAAGTAATTTATCGCTAAAATGACTTGCTGCCCAATAAAAAGACTCTTGCTCGCTTAAAACTGTAGCTAGTATCGCAAGCTTTTTCCAATTGATTTCTTCAACTCCTTTCATATCCTTAATTAGTCTAAAAATCAAATCCTTTACTTTAGTAAACGACTCTATCTTTTTTATTATTTGATTATACTGAATTTCTAATTCTGCCACAACATCACTCGGCTTATCTAAAGGCTTTAGCTTTTGCTTAATTTCCTCTAAACTAAAGCCTAATTTTTTAAGACTTAACACTTGGTGAATTTTATAGATATCTTTATCAGAATAAAGCCTTCTACCGCCCTCACTCTCACCGCTTGGTCTAACCAGCTTTAGCTTATCATAGTGATGCAGCGTTTTAACCGTTATCCCTAGCTTTTTAGCAACTTCACCCACCATAAACCTTGGCTCGTAATTTTCTTTCATTTTCTTTTCCTTTTTACCTCCTCAAACAGGATTTGCAACAGGTTTTCCCATAGCACAATTATAGTATATTATATGACCTTAGGTCATAAGCAACAACTTTTTTGATTTTTTTGAATGGACTTGTTTAATAAAAAAGGTGGCTTCGCCACTTCCCTCACTACAGGTTCGGCTTTTTTGTGCAGATAATTAACTTATTCTAATACGATAATTCCTATAGCATAACAAAAAACCCAGTAGTATTACTACTGGGTGCTTGGTTGGATTGAGTGGACTCGAACCACCGACCCCCACCTTATCAGGGTGGTGCTCTAACCGGCTGAGCTACAATCCATTGGCGGTTTATGCCCAAAAAATAGGGCAACCCTGTTACTATATCACATCTCTATAAGCATAGCAAGCATTTTTTAGAATTTTTTACATAGCTTCTAAGCTTTGCTCTTAAATAAATATAATTACTTATTTTATCTGTCACTTGGACAACAAAAATATTGCCCAAATAATAGATCTAATTTTATTTAATAATAATTTTTATTGCCTCTTCCGGAGATAGCTCTAGCTTTTCACCTGTTTTGCGGATTACTAGTTCCACTTTATTTTCGCCAGCACCTCTGCCAACAACTAGCCTATACGGAAAACCTATGAGCTCGGCATCAGCAAATTTAGAACCGGGGCGAGCATCGGTGTCATCCCACAATACATTTACATTTTGATTGTTTAATTCATTATATAATGTTTTGCTTAAAGCTATCTGCTCTTCATTATTAACATCTACAGTAATTAAATCCACTAAAAATGGTGCAATCTGCTGTGGCCACACCATACCTTTATCGTCCATATGTTGCTCTATAATGCTGGCTATCGTGCGTTCTACTCCTATACCATAGCAACCCATAGTTAATGTTTTTAATCCGCCTTCCTTAGTAGCAAATTGCATACCTAATTTATCAGTATATCGCCTGCCTAACATAAATATATGACCTAACTCTGTTGCTTTAGAAAAATTAGTTTTAATACCACATTTGGGGCACGGCTCGCCTTCTACCGCAAATCTTAAATCGGCATATTCTGCTTTAAAGTCACTCGGATTGACTCCATCAAAATGATAATCTTTTTCGTTAGCACCTACGATAAAATCCTGCATTGCTCCTACTTCAAAATCCGCATATATTTTAATACCTTTTAGCCCCACAGGACCCACAAAACCAACTACAGTTTTTTTAGATTTTGCCACCATTTCAGGCGAAGCAATTTCTAACTCATTACATCCCAAAACCTTTTTTAACTTAATATCATTAACCTCTCTATCACCCCTAACCAATGCAATAACTAACTTGCCATCTGCGTTAAAGCATACTGCTTTACAAAAATCGCTAGCAGATTTATTAAAAAACACAACCAATTCCTCGATAGTTTTTACTCTCGGAGTTTCTACTTTTTTATATGAAATTACTGTTTTAAAAGCTTTTTTAGATATTTTTTTGCCTATTCCACACGGAACAGCCTCGGAGTTTGAAGCGTAATCACAACTACTACAAACACAAATATCAGTCTCGCCACTATCGCTTATCGCCATAATTTCTTCGCTACCGCTACCGCCCATCGCTCCTGTATCAGCACTAACTGCAACAACCTTTAAGCCTAAATCGCTAAAAATATTGAGATATGCCTGACGCATTTTACCGTAATATTCCGTCAAGCATTCCTCGCTGGCATGAAAGCTATACGCATCTTTCATTGTAAATTCTCTAGCACGCATAACTCCGTTACGGGGGCTAATTTCATCCCTATGCTTACTCTGAATTTGATAAATACTAAACGGTAAATCCTTATAGCTCTTTACATAGGTTTGTGCCACAAAACAAGCCGTCTCTTCATTAGTTGGGCTTATAGCAAACTCATTTTCGCTACGGTCTTTTAATCTAAACATTTCCTTGCCAAAAGCGTTCCATCTTCCACTGCTGTCTAGTAACTCTTTAGAAACTAAAATCGGGAATTTACATTCAAAACTCTTAGCCTCTGCCATATGTTTTTTTATAACGGCATTAACCTTTTCCATTGCTCTTTGCATAAGTGGCAAATATACAAACAAACCGTTTGCCTGCTTTTTAAGCATTCCTGCCCTAAACATATAAACTTGCGATTGCTGTTCTATATCGGAAGGCTTTTCTTTTAGTGTTGGGATAAAATAATTACTTCTTTTCATATCGATTTTTCCTTTAAAGCTTCAAAAAAAGAGTTGACAAAATTCGACAAATATCGTAAAATCTGTAAAATTGCACAACCTTTTATAATTGTACAACTTTTTTATTGTTGATGCAAATAATATTTAAGGAAACACTTAAAGTATGAAAAGAAGCCTCAGAAAAAATTATCATTTTATTTTTGCGACTGCTATTGTAATGATTTTTTTATTGCTAGTAATGAACTTAATTGCCATTATAATTAGTAGTAATTATAATGCTAATGCTTTTTTAGAAGCACCTAAAAATAATGTTTTTGATACTAGCGATATTGAAAATGAATATAGCGAGCAGACCGTCGTTTTATCTATGCCGACTGATCTTAGTATAGACGCTTCACTAAAGCTATCTTGGCAAGAAGTAGACAATGCTATAAATTATAAAGTCTATATATTTTGGCAGTCGCAAACTATTGTTTCTAATACCCAAGTTCTTTATTATGATTTATTTGAACACATACTTTACCTTATGTTTAATCACGGCTTTTATTATAATATGCCGTTGGAAATTGGTGTTATGGCAATAGCAGAAAATACACTATTAAACTCTAGTTTATCCCCTATTATTTTAACATTAAAAGATGACTATTCTATTGTTTATCATATTCCTGCTACTTCTCACACTATAACTATAGCCGGGTTCACTATTACTGACGGCACAGTAACTTCTTCGCATGATACTGCCATTGAAGGCATTGAGGTAACTATTACCGCAACTCCCGAATATGGTTTTGAAGTTAATAATGTTAGTATTTCTGTTGGTTTAATTATAGATAACGGCAACTATACTTGGACTTTTATTATGCCTAATGAAGCTGTTATTATAACTGTAACCTTTGTAGCTAAAACTGTGACCCCTAGCTTTACAGCTTTAGAAAATGCTATTTATAATGCCGGCAACAGAGATGAATATAACTACAGCATAACAACTTGGACACCTTTTTATTTAGCACTACACACTGCCTTAGATGCCTTAAACGATGATGCTCTAATTCAAAATGAAATTGATAAAATTACAACTACTTTAACAAATGCTACCAATGCTTTATTTAGTATTGCTACGCTAAGAGAACTTATACAATATGCTAACGATATAATAACCCACTATTCTAGCGACTATACTTGTGAAAGCATAGATAATCTTATAGATGCTATTGTAATCGCCACTAATGCTAGAGTTACCATAGTAACTGCTAACGACCTTACTACTGCCATTACTTTATTACAACAAACTATTGATAGCCTTGAATCTTATCCTAATTTTTCTATGCTTAAAGTCGCTATTTCTCGTGCTGATATAGACAATAGAGTAAAGACTAACTACACTATAACAAGCTGGGATATTTTTTATGCTAGACTAGCTGACGCTGTACTAGCTAAGTTAGAAGCCACTACCCAAAGTGCTGTTAATTCTGCTACCAACGACTTAAATAGCGCTATAGATAATCTTATTTATATAAGAGGATTATTCAAACTTATCGCTTATGCTCAAAATATAGTTGATAATCTTTATGATAATTTTACACCCGAAAGCATTATTTACCTAAAAAGTACTATTGTTGTAGCTAATAATTTTTTAACGGCAATTAGTCAAAATATTATAGAAAATGCTATTTATTCATTGCAAAATGCTATTAACAAATTAGAATCAATTATTACTATGCCGTTATCTACCCCTAGTAACATTTGGTTAGATGGAAATATCCTGCGTTGGAATGGTGTTGATAATGCTATAGCATTTGAGGTTTCTATAAATGGTCATATTTTTGACGCATTCGGCAATCCAACTGTAAATTTTATAGATATTTCTTCTCATAACGATTTTGATTTGGGAGCTACTTTAACGATTTCTATTATCGCTATAGCTATAGACATAAATTATAATTCTGCTCCAGGAATAGAAATTATAAGTATTCCGCTTGATTTTACTGCACTAGAGAGTCTAGTTGCTTTAGTAGAGGATTATGAGTTAGAGAGTAATATTTGGTATGTAATAGGTGCTTTAGAGGCTTTTAGAAGCGCTTTAATTTTAGCACAGGAATTATTGCTAACGCAAAATGAAGTTTTAACTCAACAACCTATCAATGATGTTTTTAATATGTTACAAGAAGCATTTAAGGCTTTAGACGAAAGCATCAACCAATTAAATTTTGCAAACTTACATTTAGCAATTAGTGAAGCACAAGCATTATTAGACCCGCAAAAAAATCCTCCGCATAATTATAAGTTAGGTTATATTTTGATTATAAAAGAAGCTCTTGATTTTGCTTTAGGTGTGGTAAATACGCACACAACTAAAGAAGCATTAAATACTGCTTACACTAATTTAAGAACAGCTTTAACTCTTACTCAAGCAAATAAAATTCCTAACAATGTATGCTTAAAAGATTTAATAAAGTTGATTAGGATTGCTGAAAATAAATTATACGATTATGAAAATTATACTACTAATTCTTTTACAGAATTTATTGTTATGCTAGAGATGGCTACACGAATGTGGCACTTCCCTTCTAGCCTGCAAAGCAAAATTAATACAGCTAGACAAAATCTATATGATGCGTTAGATAATTTGGTTTATTTAGTAGAACTAAAAAACGAACTTATTAGAGTTGTAACTCATTTAGAAACTTATAACCACCGATATACACAAGATAGCGTAGAATCTCTGCAAATTGCTATAGTCTTAGCCGAAATAGTATTAGATAATAACTATACAACTCATTCTATTGTAAGTGCTACACTGTTAGCTTTAGAAAATGCTTTTAATGCTTTAACTATTGCCACTATAAATACTGCTGATTTAGACGCTTTAATTATAAAAACCCAAAATTTATTAAATAATTACACTAATCATTTTACAGCCGATAACATTTCTACTCTAGCGTTTGCTTTAGGTTTAGCACAAGAAACCCGCACAGCTTTAGAATCGCAACCACATATAGATGCAGGTTTTATGATACTGCAATACGCTTTAGAAAATCTTATGTTAGTAGCAAATTTAAGTGAGCTACAAGTGTTAGTAAATTATGTAGACAGCTATTTATATGTCAGCACAAACCGTTATGATATGTTTCGTTTAGCTACTTTACAACAATATTTACAAACCGCTCAAACTCTGCTAGCAAGTGCAGTTGAATATAAACTTATAAGTCCTATCTCTCAAACTGAAGTATATACGGCTTTAGACCATTTACAAACAGCATTTGATAATATTCTTCCTGCGTTAAATTTTTCACTTTTAGAAAATAAAATAATCGAGGCTACTGATTACTCAAAAAATCCTAATAATTGGTATAATATTGATGCTTGGACTATATTTATAGAAACCTTAGCAACTGCACAAACCCTACTAAATTCTGAAATCTCTACAACTCAACATAATATAAATGTAATTTTAGAAAAATTAGAAAATACATTTATTGCTTTAGGTAATAATGTCTTAATTTTTGAGTCTTTAAGAAACTTAATCAGTAACGCCGAAGCTGTACTAATGAATGCCGAATTTAATCTAACCCAAAACTTTAGAGATACACTTCAACTGGCTATAGACAATGCTAATTCGATTTTAGATACTCATAGTACCACTACTAAAATAACAGATCTCTATAATGCTCTAAACGCTTTATACAATAATCCGCAAAGTTATGTAATTGTTGATACTGAATATTTAGATAATATTATAAAATACGCTAACGCTATTATATTACAACATGCAACAAATAGAGAGTTTACACAAGAAAGCATTGATAGACTTTTGGATGCTTATAATTTAGCGATAGCTTTACTAAGTAGCGACTACACTCAAACAGAAGTAGATTTAATGATTGTTTTTCTATCCGATAGAATTGATTCTCTTGTATCTATTACTCCTTTAGATAACTATCGCACTACTCTTAACAAGCTAATTACTACCGTAACTACCTACCTAGAAAATCCCTATATTCTATATATATATACCGCCACTAGCGTGGCTACACTTGACTTCATACTTAGCTTTGCTAAAAGCCAATACACTCATGCTACTACTATAGAAGCATTAGAACTTGTTAGGATTAGCCTTTATAATGCGTTTAATAACTTAATTCGGATTGAGTTATACACGGAAGAACTAGAGCAGCTAATTGATTTAGTAGAGCAATTAATACTCCCTAATAACATTTTAGAAGCTAATAGCTACAAAGCACTTAATATTGCTTTATATTTAGCCAAAACTGCCTTAGATAATTCTATTACTCAAACTCAAATTGATAACGCTGTTCTGGCACTACAAACAGCAAAAGATACTAGACAGGAAGTCCTAAACTACAACGATCTATATCTTTTAATCAATGATTTAGAAAACTATTTAATCGAAAATCCAAATAGATATACTCTTTTAAGTAAACAAAACTTGCTAGATAGAATATTTGAAGCTAGAATGCTTATTACTTCTGGTCAATATCGTGCTAAACTACAGGCCAATATAATAGATGCTTACGAAGCCGTAAACTCCGCTTACAAAGCTTTAGAAAAAATAACTTTTGAAATCGCCGTAATTATTTTAAATAACATTGGTGGAAGTGCTAACTTTTCCCCTACTGCTATAGAAGGGCAAAATATAGAAATAACTCTTTCCGCTAGCCACGGTTACATTTTTTATAACTGGACAAATTTATATGGCTTAACTGACTATACAATAAACAATAACGGCAACCTTTCTTTTATAATGCCTAATCAAAATGTTATTCTAGTTATAGAATTTAGACTAAATCCTCCGCTACCGATATATTATGCTATTACTGCCATTGGCGAAGGTATTACAATAAACTTAACACAAGCTATTGCTGGCACAATCGTTACAATTACAATAAATCCTCCTAGTGGTCAAGTATTCGATGGATGGGGTACTTTAGTTGGCATAACCGCTAGCATCATAACCCCACACCTTACTCAATCAAACCGATTCACATTTATAATGCCTGGTAACAATGTTTCTATAGCAGTCATATTTAGATATATTATTATAGAAGAGCCAAACTTTGAAGAATTAGCTAATTTAATATACAAGATTGAAAATTGGCTATTAGATTACAAACCACTACTGCCCTTAGAGCTAAGACTTGCTGTATTAAGTGTTCTTAATGATGCTAATGATATATTAGAAAATTCACAGGCAACTCAAGCAGAGATAAATACTATCTATGGCGCCTTAACATCAATCTTTGACACATTAAAAGATTATATAGATAATCACAATAACGAAACCGATACCTCATCATCAGAAACTTCTACAAACGATAACTATGAAGAAGGCCTTTCTTTGCTTATTATTATTGTTATTTTCGCCGGCAGTTGCTTATTATTTGTTTTGATACTTGTTGCTACCTCGCTTTTTGTAGCAAAAAAACATGGCAAAAGAAAAAAAGTAAATTACACTAACATAGAAGAATTTACTAATGTAGACAAGTTAAGTAAATATCGGAATAAAGCTAGAAAAGCCCTAAATACAGCATTTTATGAATTGCAAAAGGCAAAAGAATTAACAAGCAGACATACGAGAAATCCACAAAATGAAGAATTAGAAGAGGATGCTTTAACTCAACTAGATATATTAGACGATAGTATGAAAAAAGCTAAACAAAGCATAGAAGAATTTTTGGAGTGCAAAAACAGAATGCAAAAGCCGGATTATTACGAATAAAAAACATAACAAGGCTTTGAAAGTTTTATTTCAAAGCCTTGTTTTTTGCAATTTATATTCATCTATTTTCTCAAAAACCATTTTTCTATCTCAGTTTTAGTTAATTTTATTATTGTGGGTCTGCCATGCGGGCAAAGTGGCGGGGTAGATTGATTTTGCATTTGGTGTAGTAGATTTTGTATCTCATTTTCAGATAAACTATCCCCTGCTTTTACTGCTAATTTGCAGGCTTTTTGCGCAATTTTTTCTAACATAAAAGTAGAATTATCAATTTTAGCGATACCGTCATCATTTATAATCAATTCTATAAAATCATTAAGTTTTATATTTGTTAAAATGCTCGGCACAGAGAATAAACTAAAACGATTGTTTTTTGCGTTTATCTCAAAACCCAATTCTCTCAAGTCGTTAAATCTACTAATTAAATTCTCTGCCTCTATGTCTTCAAGCAAAAATTCGTATGGGACAAGCAACGACTGAATTTCTACCGCTTTTTCTTTTACCGCCTTAATAAATTTATCAAATAAGATTCTCTCGTGCGATGCGTGTTGATCTATAAAAAATACATCATCGCCCTTTTGAATAGCTATATATGTATTAAAAAAAGTGCCGACTATTGTAAAATCATTGGGGTGGTTGTTTTGAATCTCAATCTCAATAAAGTCTTCCCTATCGTCAAGTTCAAAAAATGAATTCATTACTGATTTGCGTGTTGGTCGACAATGCTCCGCTTGCGGTTCGGCAAAAAATGGAGTAGTACCATAATTTGAAGCACTATTTTTTGGAGCTGAATACTCTATATTTTCTTTTGTTGCCACACTTTCAGCTTCTACTAATGTTGCCACACTTTCAGCTTCTACTAAAGGCGAAAAATCTAAATTTACATCACTAAAAATAGGCATTGTGGGCATATCCGCTACCTTTTTTAGAGCATGATATACCATTTTACTTACTCCCACGCTATCTACAAACTTAACCAGCATTTTATTTGGATGCACATTAACATCCACCAAATCGTACGGAATTTGTATATGCAAAATATAGGCGGGGTAACGGCGAGAAAATAAATAATCCTTATATGCTAAATAAACGCTCCTTGCTATGTCGGCATTTTCTACAACTCGGTTATTAACTACAAGCGTTTGATAAGTGCGGTTGTGCTTAGAATTTTCGGCTAAACTAGTGTAACCCATTAGTGTAATGCCACGCTCACTAGCTTCAAGCGGCACTAAACTTTCTATTAGATTACCATACACCGCATAAATCGCACTCTCTAAACTAGTACCATCGGACATATAAATATGCTTTCCGTCTGCTATATATGTAAACGCAATTGAAGGATTTGCTAGAATTAAATTTTTTACTAAGGCGGTTATATTAGCCGTTTCGATTGATGTTTTTTTAAGAAACTTTTTTCTGGCGGGAATTTTCTCAAATAGATTTTTTACTATAACCGTTGTGCCGTTTTCGCTTTGAGTTTCATTACTAGCAACAAGTTCGCCGTTATCATAAGTGATAAAATGTCCTATTTCATTATTGCTTTGTTTGCTAGTCATTGTAACACTCGCTACAGATGCTATACTCGCTAATGCTTCTCCTCTAAAACCCAACGACATAATCGCATTAAGGTCATCAAGTGATTGAATTTTAGAAGTAGCATGGGGTAAAAAAGCTAGAGCTAAATCCTCTTTAGATAATCCAAAGCCATTATCCGTAACGCAAATTTTATCCACTCCGCCGTTTTCGATAGAAATTAAAATACTAGTAGAACCCGCATCTATAGCGTTTTCTACTAATTCCTTTACAACCGAGCTAGGACTTTCCACCACCTCACCCGCCGCAATACGGTTAAATATACTACTATCTAAGATATGAATTTTGTTCATTTGTTTTTGCAAGATAGAAAGTGAAATTTATTTTTTACCTTCTCTTATTTCCTCTAGTTTCTTTTTCGTCTCGGGACTGTTTTTTGTTAACTTTCTTATTGTAATTTCATCTACTTTATCGTTAGCTATTCTTAATTGTCTTTCGCTACTCAATAATGCCTCTTTTGTCTTTCTTAATCTCTCTATAGATTTATCAATTTCATCTATTGCCGTGGCAAATTTCTCACCAGCTATCCTATAGTTATTAGCAACATTAGATTTAAAAATCTTTAAATCTTCTTCGAAATTCATCAAATCAAATTGATCATTTTTTAATGCTTGCAACTCTCGTTTATCTTTAATAGAAACCATACCAGCATTCCTAAGAAGTGATATTATAGGAATGAAAAACTGAGGACGAATAACAAACATCTTTTCAAATTTATGAGACATATCTACTATCCCGTTATTATATAGATCATTCTCTGGTTCTAGTTGACTTACAAGTACAGCATAATCACACTTTTTTTTGTTGCGGTCTTTATGTAATTTATCTAAGAAATCTTCATTTCTTTTTTTCGTAGCTGTTTCGTCCTCTTGGGTTTTCATTTCAAACATTATACTAACGATTTCCACACCACTATCATCTAATTCTCTAAAAATATAGTCGCCTTTAGAACCATAAATATCGCCATCTTCTTTAACAGATGTATTATCTTTTTCAAAAATCGCTCGCTGAAATGCCATCGAGCGAAGTTGATCAAAACTATTTTCACAATGTTTTTCTAAGCTTTCACCTAATAGCTTTGTATTTAATTTTGCTTTTTCATTTTTTATTCTTTCTAGTTCTTTTTCTGTATTATTAAGAATAATTTTATATTTACTTTCTATATTCTCTACTTTTAAGTTATTTTCATTAATTAATGCTATTTTTTCTGCTTTAAAAACTTGAATGTCTGCAAGTAATTCATTTTTATCTTTTTCTGCGGTTGATAGTGCTTTCTCCACCGCATGTTTTTTTTCTATAGTAGCTTGCTGCTTTTCAACTTTTAATTTTTCATTTGCACTTTCTTTTTCTCTAATCGCCTTTTCTTTTTCATTTTTTTCTTGATAAAATGCTTTCTCAAAATTGCTTCTTAATTCTGCTTTTTCTTTTACAAAATTTGCTTCCGCCAATTTTAATGCATCTTGTTTTGCTAACTCTAATGCACTATTAAACTCATTATCCCTGACTTGACGAATAATGTCAGAAAAACTTGCTTGGTCTGATATTTCGACTAATTCATTACATTTTGGACATTTAATTTTTATCATAAGTTTTCACTCCTTTATATTGCGTCAATATCTCTGGTTCGTCATTTGTAATTAGTACAACATTTTCGTAATGAGCCGATAGTTTGCCGTCGGCGGTGCGGACTGTCCAACCATCTGAGTCTATTGTTACATTAAATGAACCCTCATTTATCATTGGCTCTATCGCTAAACAATAACCCGCTTTTAATAATGTTCCAGTACCCGATGCCCCAAAATTGGCTACAGCTGGGTCTTCGTGAAGTCGTCTGCCTATACCGTGTCCGCAAAACTGCCTAACCACACCGTATCCAAATTTTTCGGCGTGCTTTTGGATTGCATTACTAATATCGCCTACTCGCCTGCCTGCTCTACATTCCTTTAATCCTTCATAAAAACAATCCTTTGTAACTTGAATTAAACTTTTAGCATTATTGCTAATACTGCCCACCGCATAAGTTCGAGCCATATCTCCGTGAAAGCCGTCTAGCACAGCACCCAAATCCACACTAACAATATCACCATCTGCTAAAGTCCTATAGCTAGGAATTCCATGAATAACAACCTCGTTTACCGAAATGCAACTGCTAGCTGGATAACCCCGATATTTATAAAAATTAGGTCTAGCACCGTGTTTAATTATAAAATCGTGTGCTACCTTATCTAATTCCTTAGTAGTAACATCCACAGCAATATGCTTTTCTATCTCTGCGTGAGTTAAAGCAACTAACCTATTAACGGCTCGCATCTTTTCTATATCTTTTTGTGATTTTATAGGAATCATATTCAATGCACAATTCATAATGCACAATGCACAATTATTGATTTATTTAATTAAATTTAAACTTTCAGTTTCCACTAACTCCAAAGTTGCCAATACAGTATACCAATACCAATTAACAATACAATTTGCAAAAATATTATTAGCGGAATGCCCAACATAAACTTTTTGCGGTCTGTTTTGTGGCGAATGATTTTCATTGTGATAAACATAGCAATACTGCCACCCAACGCCGAAACAATAAGTAGCGTTGCTTCTTTAACACGCCACTTATTAGCCTTTGCCGCATTTTTATCCTTGCGGGTTATAAAAATAGCAACTAGGCTAAGTATTGCTACATAAGCTACTAATCCTATTAAAATATATATCCAAGTATCCATAGTTTGTAGTTTGTAGTGCATGGTGCTTAGTGCATAGTTGTTATTTTATTTACATTGCCAAAAATAACTCTTTAATTGTTTGCTATAAATCCTTAACTAAACACTATGAACTAAGCACTACGCACTATCCTAACACCTCTACTACTCCGGCAAAAACCTCATCCACCGTACCCATACCATTTACATTTTTAAGCACTCCCGCTCTTTTGTAGTATTCAATAAGCGGAACAGTTTGATTATTATAAACATCTAATCTGTTTTTAACAGTTTCTTCTGTATCATCGGGGCGTTGAATATAGGTTACTTCGCACTTAGGACATTCTTTTGTATAGCTATCCCAAGCTGTGTTAGTACCCATATTACAAACAGGGCAAGTTCTTCTACCTACAATTCTAGCAAGAAGCTTAGATAAATCAACATCTAAATTTATTACTGTTTCGATTTTAGTAATTTTATCTAAGGCTTGTGCTTGAGCTAATGTGCGCGGGAATCCGTCTAAAAGATAGCCGTTTTTGCAATCTTCTTCTGATAATCTACCTTGTACTAATTCTATTACAACTTCGTCCGGCACTAATTGACCTTTATCGATATAGCCTTTAGCCTTTAAGCCAACAGGAGTTCCGCTACGAATATTTGCTCTAAAAATATCACCTGTTGAAATGTGCGGTAATCTATATTTTGCTATGATTTTTTCGGCTTGCGTGCCTTTACCTGCCCCCGGGGCTCCTAAAATAATTAAATTCATTTTTTATTATTGAGTGTTTTATACACCCATTTCTCCTACACAGATATTCTAGCATAATATTAGATAAAATTGCAACGCATTTTTATAAGGCTTAGATAACCCTATCATTTGCCTTTACATTTAGCAACTTCTTAAATAGCAAAAAATCGAACAAGCATTCTTGCTCATCCGACATTTTGCATTTAATAAATTATGCGTTAATATTATCCATTATTATCCATAATCGGAGTCATAGTATCAAAACAAAAATACCAATCTAGATATTCGTCAAATTGCCATGTGCGTACCCAATCAATTTTCATATAATCGCTTAAAAAATCCACTGGAGGTCTTAAATGACCATCATATACTCCGCCTATAGCAAGATTTAATATCATATGAAAGGGATGGTCAAATGGTGCACTTGGCCTATCGGGGCGTTGTCTATAGGCGGTATTAAGATGTGGGTCTAAATTAGGACCAACAACAGCAGCATTATACCATACACCGCCCCAGCCTGCTGATAAATTACCTGAACCACCACCCGGAGGGTTACGCCAAGTAGTATCTCTTAGAGTAAACACATGAACATCGTCTACATACCAAGAAATTCTATCAGGATGCCAATCAATACGATAAATTATAAAGTCTCTAATAGTTCTACCACCTTGTCCTGGTACACTCAACTGATAATCCGGTGCTCTACCCAACCAACGGTGTCTTGCATGAGAGCCAACACCAATATGCACTGTTTGTGCTACAGTATAAGGATTACGACCACGAGCTTCCATAATATCTATCTCACCGTTTCTTGGCCAACCACCACCTGTTAGAGTGTTGCGTTCTGGCATCATCCAAAATGCAGGCCATGCACCGGTAAATGTAGGCAAGCTAATTTTAGCCTCAAATCTACCAAACATTTGACTAAAATTATCTGATGTACGCATTCTACTTGAGGTAAACTCTGACATATAAGCTCTACCTACTACATTAGGAGGTCTGCTTGTTCCGCTTGGCAATATAGTTATGTCACTCGGACCTGTTATGCCCGCTGCTACTAAAGCAGGAGTATTAGCAAAGTCAATTTCGTCAAGTGGAGTATCTGTTACATAAATTTCTTCTGAGTTGCCACCACCCCTCCATATAAATATAACATTTTCGCGTCTTGCGTTTATTACTAATTGACCATCTCTAATTGATGCATTTTCTTCGCGGTAAAATTGCAGTTCCTGATTACCCCACGGATTACTAGGCCCCTGAGAACCTGTGCCCAACTGAAAACTCCAATTGTTTCTATTGATTTCAGGATGAGCAAACTCATCGCTAAAAGTTAAAGTTAAGCCTTCTTGCATCTCTATAACTTCAGATAAAGAAAAATCTGCTATTTGTCCACCGTAACTTAAAATAATTGTATTAAAAGCCGGATCTACGCTAGCCGTAAGAAGAACTTCTGGAAAAACTGAGATCCTTTCATCTGTCATATATATTGCTTTAATAGTGCCATCAGAATAAGTTGCTTCTAGTATACCGCCAGTTAGGTCTGGTGCTTCACCCACAAAACCCAACATTCTATTAGGCAATTGAGTTAAATTTAGATTTGTTACTGTTATATTACCACCATTTGTTGTGCTACTATCTGTTGGTGGTTGCTGCTGTATAGGTGTTGTTGTATCAAAACAACCAACTACTATTAGTGCACTAAAAATAAGCATCGTGAGTGCTAATATAATATTTATTATTTTTTTCTTCATTTTTATTTTTACCTCAGTCTTTTAAGGATAATAGAATTATGTAGTTAGTTTATGCTATAACGCACTTATGTACCCCATATCCTTAAGGATTATTTTAATTATATCAAGTGCTTTATAATTTGTCAACATTTTTTTAATTTAAAAATAAAAATCCGCTATCCCTTATCAAGATAGCGGATTTTACATATTCATTTTATTTCAAGAAACCCTTGTATTGCTTCATCATTAGTTGTGATTGAAGTTGTTTTTCAAACTCAAGTGCTACCGATACTACGATTAGCATACCTGTTGCAGTAAAGCCATGTAATAACGGATTACCCGGTGGCAGAACTGTAGCAAATAAAATACTTGGCACAATTGCTATAAACGCTAGGAATGTTGCACCCCAAAATGTAATTCTACGAGTAATTTTTGTTAAATAATCAGTAGTTGGCTTACCCGGTCTTATACCTGGTACAAAGCCACCGTATTGCTGAATATTTCTACTAACTTCCTCTGGATTAAATTGAATTCTAGCATAGAAGTAACTAAAGAAGAAGATTAGTATACCTGTTGCTAAACTGAATGCCCATCCACCAAAGGCTAAGGCTCCTACTCCACCGTCTCTTACTGCTCCCCAAGTTTGCCAACCATGAACAAACCTAGCCCAACCACTAACTAACTGGCCGTCTACAACCGTTTGGTCACCAGGAAATAATGAGAATAGTAATTGTGGGAAAGTTGTTATAGCATTAGCAAAAATAATAGGAAGAACGCCCGCTGCATTTACTTTAATCGGAATAAAGGTGCTTTGACCACCGTATTGTTTACGACCTTTAATTTGTTTTGCGTACTGTATCGGTATTCGCCGCTCGGACAAATCTACAAATACAATAAAAGCAAACACTGCTAGTACCATTAAAAGGAATCCTGCTAATATCCAAGGAGCTTCAGGCTCATAGCCAAATGTAGGAATCATAGCCATAATAGCTAAACCGGCACTTGACACAATACCTACGAAGATTAGAAGTGATATACCGTTACCAACACCAAGCTCTGTAATGCGTTCTCCTAGCCACATTGTAAACATAGCACCAGCTATAAGAGTTACAGCTACTATAATACCAATTAACCATTCAGCTCTAGCACTCCCTTCATACATACCAAATATCGGATAAAGCCCGGATCCACCACCCATTTCTGCTGGCATCGTAGTTAAAGCATAATTTACAACAATACCTGTAGCTTGAGCAATCGCTAACACTAGCGTTAGTACCCTAGTAACATTATTGATTTTGCGTTTACCTTCTTCACCTTCTTTAGACCATTTTTCCAGTTTTGGAATCGCCACCGTTAGAAGTTGAACAATAATCGATGCGTTAATGTACGGTGCAATACCAAGAGCAACAAGTGCACCGTTTTGCAATGCCCCACCCGTTAGTGAAGATAACAACCATAAAATATTGCCAATCCCTTCACCACCTGCTTGACCAAAAACGCCCGGATGAATACCAGGTACCGGAATATAACTCGCTAGCCTAAATATAAATAATAGACCAAGCGTTATCAGAATCTTTTTACGGATATCCTTATTTTTGAACGCATTTATAAGCGTTTGTAACATTTTTTATTTGTTCTCCCTTTTATCGTTTATAATAAACAAATCGTTATGAGATAGAAAACTACAAATTACAAACTTGGACTAACTAGTACAAAATATAAATATTAAATAAAACAATATCTGTAGTTTGTGGTTGTAATTTTATTTGCGATTATTTGTAATTTGACTATTTTACTTCAATTACAGTACAGCCCAATTTTTCTAATGTTTCTTTAGCACTTGCTGTAAATTTCTTAGCCTCTACTGTTAGTTTTTTGGTTAGTTTGCCATCGCCCAATACTTTTACTCCGTATGGTTCTACTTTAGACAAAACTCCCATATCTAATAAGGCTTCGGCATTTACTGTACTACCATTTTCGAAAACCTCAAAATCGCCAAGGTTTACTATAGAATATACTTTTCTCCAGTTGTTGTCAAATCCTCTTTTAGGTATTCTTCTAAGAAGTGATTTTTGTCCTCCCTCAAAGCCTATGCGAACACCGCCACCACTTCTAGCCCATTGACCTTTATGACCTTTACAGCAGGTTTTTCCGTGGCCAGACCCAATGCCTCGCCCTAATCTTTTGACGCTCTTTTTACTATTCGGCGCCGGTTGCATTTGATGTATTTTCATTACTTTCTCCAATGCACAATGCTACACAAGCACAATGCTAATTATTGAGTTATTATAACAAAACACAATTGTAATTCATAATACACCATTATTGTTTAATAATTATAAATCAATAGTTGTGAATTAGAATTGTGAATTGAATTAAGCATTTTCTATCGCTACAAGATGCTTAACAACTGTTAGCATTCCTTGCAGAGTTACGCTATCGTTATGCACCTTAAAACTACGGATTTTTTTAAGACCTAATGCTTCTACTGTGCGTTTTTGTTTAATTGAACATCCGATAGTACTTTTTACTAATGTTATTTTAAGTTGATTGCCTGTAGTTTTGTTAGGTACAGGTTTTGCCTTAGGCATTGGAGCAGGTTTTTCCACCTTTTCAGTTACTTGTTTAGCTGGCTTTTCTGCTTTTTCTGCCTTTGAAGCAGATTTTTCAGGAGCAGGTTTTTTTTCTGCTTTTGGTTTTTCTGCCTTTTCAACCACTGTGGTTTCTACCGTTTTAGTTGGCACTTCTGCCTTTTCAGTTGTTTCTAATATTTCTTCTGACATAATTTATTTCCTTTTTGTAGAGGCGATAGAATAATTGCTCGCACTACTTTTTTCTAATGCTCGGGCAACAGAATGTCGCCCCTACAATTAGGTAATTTTTAAGTTTCTTGCTAATTTAATTTTATTTTGGACAAGCAATAATCATTCTTACAAATTCAATGCTAAATAAGTCAACAATCTCTCATTTATAGTTTCTCATTTTTTATTGAAACTAAAGTATTTCATCTACTTTTTTGCCTCTTAGACTTGCAATATGCTCTGGAGAGCGTAAAGAATATAATCCTTCGATTGTTGCTTTAACTGTGTTAGCAGGATTACGAGAACCATATGACTTACTTGTTATGTTTTTAACACCTGCTAATTCTAGAACTGCTCTAACACTACCACCAGCAATAACACCAGTACCCTCTGGTGCTGGACGTAAATAAACTTTACTAGCACTAAAGTTACCTATAACCTCGTGAGGAATCGTAAAATCACCTAAAGCAATACGAGTCATATTTTTACGAGCAGCCATTTCGGCTTTACGGATAGCTTCAGGTACTTCAGTTGCTTTCCCCATACCACAACCAACACTACCATTACCGTCACCAGCTACTACAATAGCACTAAAACGCATATTGCGACCACCTTTAACAGTTTTTGATACACGACGAAGCTGTACCATTTTGGTTTTAATACCATCGTCTATTTTACTATCGTCTCTATCTCTTCTAGGAGGACGAGAACCACCTGGTCTATCACCGTCTTTACGAGGACCGCGGCCACCAAAGCCACCACCTTGTCCGCCACGATTACCGAAACCTTGACCTCTTGGAGCAAAAGGTGGTCGATCGCCACGAGGAGTCTGAGCACCCTCAGTTTGAGGAACATTTTCTACAGCAGTTTCCACAGCTGCTTCTTCTACTTTTACTTCTTCTTCGCTCATTAGAATTCTAGACCTCCTTCTCTGGCACCATCGGCAAGAGCTGCAATTCTACCGGTGTATAGATAACCACCTCTATCGAAAACAACTTTTTTGATGCCTGCTTTTTTAGCTCTTTCGGCAACCTCTTTACCAATAGCGGTAGCTATTGCTTTTTTGTCGCCTTTAGGTAATTTTAAGCCCTTAGTAACAGTTGAAGCACTAACAAGTGTAATACCTTTAGTGTCGTCTATTATTTGAGCATAAATGTGACTAAGACTCTTATAAACATTAAGTCTAGGACGCTCAGCTGTGCCTTCTAGCTTGTTACGCACGCTAGTGTGACGACGCTTACGCAATTCATTTTTGTTTGATTGTATAATCATAATGTATTTTACTTACAATAAAACAATGAAAAATGAAAAATGAAAAATGAAAACTTTTGAATTTAATCTTAAAATCAATGATTCTGCATTTTGCATTCTGTATTCTACATTATTTTTTACCGGCAGTTTTACCCTCCTTCTTAACTGGAGTTTCAGTTGAATATCTAATGCCGTAGTGATGGTACGGCTCAACTGGTTTTTTAGCACGAATACTAGCGGCCGTTTGACCAACTAACTCTTTAGATATGCCTGTAACAGTAATCGAGAAAGAGTTATTTTGAGAGTCTGTAGCAGTTAAAGCTATGCCTTGCGGAGCTATAATTTCTACTGGATGAGAAAATCCGATATTCATTGTAAGCTTGTTGCCGACAACCGACCCTTTATAACCTACACCCTTAACAACGAGGGTCTTAGAAAACGGTTCATTAACGCCTTGCACCATATTAGCAATAAGCATTCTATAAAGCCCATGCATACTTTTAGTTTCTTTAGATTCGTTTTTACGCGTTAACTCTATAGTAGCGCCTTCTTTTTTAACTTCAAGTGCTCGAGTAGCAATTCTTTGTGTAAGTTCTCCTTTAGGACCTTTAACTTTAACTACTTCTCCGTCAAAGTCTACACTAACACCTGCTGGCACTGTTATGGGTAATTTTCCAATTCTTGACATATATATATGTTCTCCTTTTATTAATAGACGGTAGGATGCCGTCCGTGTTTGACTATGAGAAATGAGAAAATGTTGTTTTTATTACTTTCTCTAGCAAATTTCTGATTTTTCATTATTTATTTTGTTGCAAGAAGTAAAAATAAATCCAAAATTTCTCATTCGCCTCATTTCTAATTTCTCATTCTATGTCTTACCAAATATAAGCCAGCACCTCTCCGCCTACGCCTTGAACTCTAGCTTTTTTGTCTGTCATTACACCTTTTGAGGTACTAATTATCGCAATACCTAATCCGCCTAGAACTTTAGGAAGTTCGCTTGCTCCTTTATAAATTCTAAGACCGGGTTTAGAAATGCGCTTTAAGCCTGTTAAAACACGATCGTTTTTATAACCGTATTTTAGTGTTACCAAAATATTATAATGTTCGCCCTCTTTAGTCAGTTCAGCAGTTTTGATGTAGCCTTCTTCTACTAAAATATCTACTAAAGTTTTTTTCATACGAGAATACGGTATAAGTACCGTCTCGTGTCTAGCTGTTAAAGCATTTCTTATACGCGTTAATAAATCTGCAATAGGATCTGTTGTTATCATAATTCTTTTTTCTCCCTTGATGGTTTTGTTATTTAATATCAAATATTAAATACTTTTTACCAACTAGATTTTTTAACCCCCGGTATTTCGCCTTTGTATGCTAGATTTCTAAAACAAACTCTGCAGATACGAAATTTTCTAAGTACGGCATGTGGTCTACCGCATATTGTACAGCGTGTATATTCTCTTGTTGAGAACTTTTGTTTACGCTGTTGCTTATTTATCATTGCTTTTTTTGCCATAATTTTTACTCCTAGTTAGCCTTATACGGCATACCTAACTTAGTTAAAAGTGCCTTAGCTTCGTCGTCTGTTTTTGCTGTTGTTACAATTGCTATATCAAATCCCCTAACCTTTTCTACTGTTTCATAACTGATTTCTGGGAATGTAATTTGCTCTTTAATACCCATAGCGTAATTGCCTCTACCATCAAATGATTTTGGTGACACGCCTCTAAAGTCTCTAACCCTTGGTAGTGCAATCGCTACAAGTCTATCAAAGAACTCGTACATTTTATTACCTCTTAGAGTAACCTTAATACCAATTGGTTGATTTTCCCTTAATTTAAAGTTAGCTACTGATTTTTTGGCTTTAACAATTACAGTCTTTTGACCTGCAATTTGATCTAACTCCTTTTGTGCTAATTGAATACTTTTTGAGTTATCTTTAATATCACCAAGACGCATATTAAGCACAATTTTATGAATCTTAGGGACTTCATTTACATTTTTATAACCCTTTTCTTTCATAAGTATCGGAATAATCTCTTTATTAAATCTAGTTTTTAAACGATGTCTAGCTTCTATCGTTTTTGGAATTTCAATAGTTTTACTAGTAGCAGGAGCAGAAGCTTCTTTTTTAGGAGCAGATTTTTCTTCTGCTTTAGCAGCAGCACGACCAGCAGCTTCTTTTTTTGCACGCTCTTTAGCTCTCGCTTCCTCTAAAGCCACCTTTTCCACTTCTTCTTTTTCCGCTTTAGCAGCTAGTTTTTTTGCTAACTCTGCATCTTTAGCTGTTGCTTTTTCTTCTGCCACTATATCAGCAGTCTCTTTTTCGCCTACAATTTGCTCGGCTTTTTTTTCTTTATCGGTTATGACTTCTTCTATAACCTGATTTTCTTGATTTGACATTTTTTCTCCAGTGCATAGCGCATAGCGCATAGTGCATAGTTAAAGGATTATTTAATAGTTTCTATAATTAATAGATAGATATTCTCTCTATGCACTATGCACTATGCACCATGCACTTGTATAAAACGCTTTGTGTTTTATACAATCGCTCCATCCGAATTTTTCTCTGTTACTCCGTCACCTTTTTTAGCTTTTGGAGTTTCATCAACTTCTACTTCAGATTTAACTTTTTTAGTAAGTGATTTAGTTGTTTTAGCTTTTGTGCCTGCTAATTCTTCATCACCTTTTACTTTTTTAGGTTTTTTATCAGGTCTTTTATCTATACCTACATCTAGTTTACCTGTACATTTTTTGCAAACTCTAATCCATTTTTGTTTGCCTTTAACTTCAACTTCTTTTTTAGCAACCCTAGTCGGCTTTCCACAACTTGGACAAAGAATTTGCACATTAGAACTATCTATTGTACCAGCCAATTTATTTCTGGAACTTTGTTCGTTTTGTTTTCTGCTTTTTTGATGCTTAATAATAATGTTAGCACCATCTACTACAACCCGACCGCTCTCGAAATCTACTGAAGCAATTTTCCCGGTTTTACCTTTATCTTTGCCGGCAAGGATTTTTACATTGTCGCCTTTGCGAACATGAAGGACTTTTCTCTCTGCTTGCATAATTACATTACCTCCGGCGCTAAGGATATAATTTTCATATAATCCTTTTCTCTAAGTTCTCTTGCTATCGGTCCAAAAATACGAGTACCTTTAGGCTGTTTATCTTTATTTATAATAACAGCAGCATTATCGTCGAATTTAATATGACTGCCATCTGGGCGATTAACACCTTTATGCGTACGCACAATAACCGCTGTAACAACTTCGCCTTTTTTAACAGCTCCGCCAACACTTGCACTTTTAACACTGGCAATAATAACATCACCAATATTTGCTGTGCGTCTAAATGAACCGCCTAAACAACGGATACACATGATTTCTTTTGCGCCGCTGTTATCGGCTACTTTTAAATAACTTTGTGGTTGTATCATTTTTCTTTACTGTTTTTTACACTTAAAACTGAATACTTAAAAATTAGAAATGATTTATGTTTATAACTATTAAATTTTGCAATTTTAAGTTTTAAGTGATTTATTATTTTGCTTTTTCTACTATTCTTACCAATCTCCAGTGTTTATCTTTAGATATTGGTCTTGTTTCGGATATTAAAACTGTATCGCCTATACCACACTCGTTATTTTCGTCATGTGCTTTGATGCGTTTTGTTTTTATAATTGTTTTTTTATAAAGAGGGTGTTTAGCTCTATCACGAATTACAACTATAATTGTTTTATTCATTCTATCGCTAACAACTAGACCTTCTCTAAATTTACGCATATTGCGTTCTATAGAATTTGGATTTACTTCTATTGTTTCTTTTTCTTGCTTTGGTCTTTGAAGAGTGGCTGGAAACTCCACGCTTTCTACTACTTGACCTTTTAGATGCTCGGGCTTTCTAAAACCAGTTTGAAGTTTATTAACAACTGGCATAGTAGGCTTTTTGGCTTCTGGTTTTGGTTGAGAGACTTGAGACTCTTCTGGTTTTTCTTTAGTCGCTTTTTTAGGACGAGAAGCAATAACTCCTGTAGATGTTTTTGCTTCCACTATAGACTTTTGTGCTTTTTCTTTAGCTAATTTAACAGGTTTAGCTTCTTCTAACGAAGCAACTTCAATAACAGATTCTTTTGCCTCTACTACAGTAGCATCTACTTCTTTAGCAGGTTTTTTAGCTTTTGCAGCGGATTTAGTAGCTACTTCTTTTTCTTTAACCTTTAACGCTTCAGCTTTTTCTTTTAATTTAGCAGTAGCTTCTTTAGCTTTAGCTGTAGCAGGTTTTTCTTTTGCTATCTTTTCCTTTGACTCGCTAGTTTTTGTCTCAGTTTTAGGTTTAGCGGTAGCCGTTTTTTTCTCGCTGGCAGAAGCAGCCTTTTTAGTTGTAGTTTTTTCTACGATTTGTTTTTCGTTTTCCATATACTATTTAGCCACCTTTTCTTTTTTTACCGTTGATTTTTTAGGATTTACAAGTGCCGCAGCTGCTACGGTCGTATGAAGATTTTCTCCATTAGCTTCTCTTTCTTTAAGAATTGTTTTAACTCTTGCTATATCTCTTTTGCAACTTGCCATCTCTATCGGATTAGCTAATTGACCTGTAGCGTGAGAGAATCTTAATCTAAACAACCTTTCTTTAAGATCTTTTAATTCGATTAAAAGCTCGTCTAATTTCATTTCGTGAAATCTTTGTGTGTGTTTATTCATTATTCATTTCCCCCTGCTACTTTTTCGGCTAGTTTTGTAGCCGCTCTAGCTTCTGCTGCTTTAGCCACTTTTGCTTTTTGAGCTGCTTTTTCTGCTGCTGCCGCTTCTACTATTTCTTGCGGAGCGTCAGCCGAGATAACATCGCCTTTTTTAACAAATTTACATTTTACAGGCAGTTTGTGCATAGCAAGTCTAAGAGCTTCTCTAGCCAATGCTTCATCTACACCACTCATCTCAAACATTACTCTACCCGGCTTAACTACTGCCACCCAATACTCAGGACTACCTTTACCTTTACCCATTCTGGTTTCAGCAGGTTTTTTAGTAACAGGTTTATGGGGGAAAATTTTAATCCAAACTTTACCGCCCCTTTTAATTTTTCTTGTCATTGCAATACGAGCAGACTCTATTTGATTACTGGTTATCCAACCGCAATCAAGTGCCACTAAACCGTACTCGCCATAAGTTACTACATTACCTTTTGTAGCCTTACCTTTCATTCTGCCGCGTTGAACTCTACGGCGTTTTACTCTTTTTGGTGTTAACATAATTGCTTTCACAAGTGCTTAGTGCTTGATGCTTAGTGCTTAGTTGTTGATTTATTAGATAATAATAATAAAACCGAAACTATACACCATGCACTACAAACTACTCACTAGCTTTCATATCCCCCTTACTTAAAACTTCACCTTTATATATCCATACCTTTACACCGATAGCACCAAATGTTGTTCTCGCTGTTGCTATACCATAATCTATATTAGCTCTTAAAGTTTGTAGAGGAATACTACCTTCATGATAATGCTCACTTCGAGCAATTTCTGCTCCGTCTAATCTGCCACTAACCATAACTTTTACACCTTTAGCACCACTACGCATAACCCTTTGCATAGCTTGCTTCATAGTGCGTCTAAAGCTAGCTCTTTTTTCTAGTTGTGCTGCAATACCTTCCGCTACTAATACAGCATCTTTATCAGGATTTTTAACTTCCATAATGTTAAGATGAACAGATTTTTCGCCAACTAGCCTTTTAAGCTCTTTTTTTAGAGCCTCAACACCTGCACCCTTAGTGCCGATGATCATACCAGGTTTAGACGTAAAGATATTTATTACAACCTTGCCTTGCGGACGCTCAATTGTAATCTTACTGATACCATAAGTATAGTATTTATTTTTAATAAACTCCCTTAGAGTGTAATCTTCTTTTAGATAAACACCAAAATCTTTTTTACCCGCAAACCATGTTGCGTTCCAACCTTGAATTATGCCTACACGCATTCCGTGTGGATGTACTTTCTGACCCATTTTTACACTTGCTCCTTATCTGCACTATCTAAGATTACCGTTATATGGCTAGTACGCTTAAAAATGCTATGGCCTCTACCTTTAGAGACTGGCTGCATTCTTTTAATAGTCGGTCCTTGATGAGCATAAATTTCTGCTATAAACATATCAGCTCTACTCATACTGTTATTATGTTCGCCGTTAGCCACCGCACTTTTTAATACTTTTTCTACCGGTTCTCTAGCAATCCTTGGCGTGTGTGCTAAAATAGCTAGCGCCTCGTTTACCGATTTACCACGGATTAAATCTAGTACCGCTCTTACTTTATAAGGCGACATCCTTATGTGTCTTGCGTGCGCAGAGGGACGAGTGTCCTTATTTTGTTCTCTTAACGCAGCTCTTTGTTTAACTCTTGTTGCCATAATTTTGTTTAGTGCACAATGTTTAGTGCGTAATTGTTGACTTAATTATCGCATATTTCATAATATATATTACATAAAATTTTTATCTGTTAGATAAATCTTTCACTATACACTATGACTATGCACTATCTTTTCCCTTTTGCTTTCTTATCGGCCGCATGACCTTTGAAAGTCCTTGTCGGAGCAAACTCGCCTAATTTATGCCCTACCATCTCTTCTGTGCAATACACGGGAACATGTTTTCTTCCATCGTGCACAGCAATAGTTAATCCCACAAATTGAGGGAATATTGTTGAGCTTCTTGACCAAGTCTTAATAACTCTTTTGTCGTTTTGTTGGCTCATTGCATCCGCTCTTTTTAACAGGCGTTCACATACGAAAGGCCCTTTTTTAATACTTCTACTCATATTTAGTTAATCCTCTTAACAATAAATTTGCTACTTGTTTTACGCTTCTTACGAGTTTTATAACCAAGTGTCGGCTTACCCCAAGGTGTAACAGGACCTGCTTTACCGATAGGTGATTTACCTTCACCACCGCCATGAGGATGGTCGCAAGGATTCATAACTACACCACGGACGGTAGGCTTAATACCCATATGTCTTTTACGACCTGCTTTACCTAAGCTAATTAGCTCGTGCTCTAGGTTGCCCACTTGTCCGATAGTTGCTCTACACTTAACAGGCACCATACGCATTTCGCCACTCGGCAACTTTAATGTAGCGTATTTACCTTCTTTTGCCATTAGCTGAGCACTAGTACCTGCACTTTTAGCCATTTGACCGCCTCTACCAGGACGAAGCTCAATGTTATGAACCACCGTACCAACAGGGATAAACTCAAACGGCAAACAATTACCTACTTTAATTTCGGCTGTTTCGCCACTTTGCAGTTTGTCTCCAACAATCAATCCGTTAGGTGCTAGAATGTAGCGTTTTTCACCGTCTGCGTAATGAATAAGTGCTATATAGCTACTACGATTTGGATCGTACTCGATTGTAGCAACCTTGCCCACAATACCATCTTTATTTCTTTTAAAATCTATAATGCGGTATTTAATGCGATTACCGCCACCAATATGACGAACCGTAATTCTACCTGTATTATTTCTACCGCCACTGCGATTTATAGAAACTGTTAGACTTCTTAGAGGCTCTACTTTACTAAGTCCTGAAAAGTCTGCACTAGTCTTAAATCTTTGACCAGGCGTCATGGGTCTATATCTTTTTACTGCCATTTTATTGCTTGGCTATTATTAGCATAATTCTTTTCGAGTTGAATTGCGTTAGCCAATGAGGAATGAGAAATGAGAAATATTGATTTATTTATTTTTAATTTAAGTTATCTATCTTATCTATTAAAGTCTAAACTAGTCCATATTTCTCATTTCTCATTCCTCATTGAGTTACTACAGTAATCCCTCAAAGAACGCTATCGCCTTTTCCCCCTCTTTTAGTGTTACAAACGCTTTTTTATATTTAGAGGTATAACCCTCATTTCTACCTTGACGCTTATATTTTCCTGCAACATTTATAGTGTTTACTTTGTCTACTTTTACACTAAAAAGTTCTTCTACTGCTTTTTTAATTTGAGTTTTTGTAGCTTTTACGTCTACCGAGAAAGTATATTTTTTAAGAGGAATACCAGCATAACTTTTCTCTGTTAAAATTGGTTTTTTAATTATTTGATATGCATCCATTATGCTAACTCCTCCTTATATGCTTTCTCTATTTTTTGAATTGCAGCTGTTGTCGCTACAAATCTATCGCTAACCATAAGGTCATAAACATTAATAAGATTGCTCGAAATTGTTTTAACATAAGGAATATTTCCTGTTGCCCTTATTATATCTTCATCACCATCAGTTACAACTAATAGCACCTTTGGAAGAGCTTTAGAAACTTTAACAACCTCTTTACCATTTTCGTCAACTGCTATATGAGTTTTGATATTAAGCTTTAATGCTTTCATAATAACTGCTATTTCTTTTGTTTTAGCTTCTTTAATTTTTAAATCTTCCAAAACTAAAATTTCGTTATCTGTAGCTTTTTTACTAAGCGCACTAACTATTGCTAATCTTTTAGCTTGCTTATTAACTTTTTGAGAAAAATCTCTCGGTTTTGGTGCAAATACTACACCACCTTTATTCCATTGAGGAGAACGAATAGAACCTTGTCTAGCACGACCTGTCCCTTTTTGTCTCCAAGGTTTTCTGCCACCGCCTCTAACTTCTGCTCTAGTAAGAGTACATTTTGTACCTTGTCTAGCATTATTGCGTTGAGCAACTATAACTTGATGAACTAATGCTTCGTTAAACTCTTGTCCGAAAACGCTGTCGTCCACTTTAAGCGAACCCTTTTTTTCGCCCGTTTGTTTATATACATTAAGTGTTGCCATTATTTTGACCCCCCCACTTTCTTATTTTGTTTTTTAACAGCTTCTTTAACAGTAACTAAACTTCCGTTTGGACCAGGGATAGCACCTTTAATTAGCAAGCAATTACGCTCTGTGTCTACGCCGACAACTCTAAGATTTTGAACTGTAGTTTTATCTACACCGTATTGACCCGCCATATGAAGACCTTTCATAACTCTAGATGGATCGCTTCTTTGTCCGCAAGAACCTCTTTGACGAACAACAGGACCAGTACCGTGAGTTTCTTTTAGTCTTTGATGATTCCATCTTTTAATAGCTCCTGAAAATCCGTGACCTTTAGAGGTGCCACATACATCTACCCAGTCGCCATCAGCAAAAATATCACATTTAATGCTACTTCCGATCTCCATAGTATCGGCACCAGCGTACTTAAATTCCTTTAAGTGTCTTTTAGGCTCTATGCCTGCTTTAACAAAAGCACCTGCCTCCGGCTTATTCAGCTTGTCCGCTTTAATATCGCCAAAAGCAACAACAACAGCACTATAACCGTCTCGTTCTACCGTTTTTTTTCTGACTACCGTCATAGGGCCAGCCTCAACCACCGTAACAGGTATCATTGTGCCAGTCGGTGTAAATATTTGAGTCATACCCAATTTTTTTCCTAATATTGCCTTTTCCATTTTTGTTTCTTTTTAACTTCCTGGTAATTTCGTAACTTTTTCTATTTCAATATTAAATAATGTTATAACTTAATTTGAATATCAACACCGGCAGGTAAATCCAACTTCATTAAGCTATCTACCGTTTTAGCCGACGGACTATATATATCTATAAGTCTTTTGTGCGTACGCATTTCAAACTGCTCACGGCTGTCTTTGTATTTGTGAGTAGCCCTTAAAATCGTGATAACCTCTTTATCGGTTGGTAATGGAATAGGACCTGCCACTTTTGTGCCAGTTTTTTTTACCGCTTCGATAATTCTAGCCGCACTTTGGTCTAAAATGTCATGATCGTACGCTTTTAATTTAATTCTGATTTTTTGACTTGCCATTTTGTATTTTGTTCCTTACAAACCCTTAAAAAAATTACAACACGGTCGTGTGTGCCATTTTTTTAGGAGCAAAAAATTGTCGATTTTTTGCGACAACTTTTTAATTCTACCAAATCCAAAAAGCTCTGTCAACAACTTTTTTTTATTTTTTTATTTTTTAGTAAACATAAAATACTCAAACTTTCAAGATAAAAAATATATTTGACTTTTCTTTTAAAGTATGATAAAATATTATACATATACAATAAAAATCCTCAACAAATTAGGAGAATAAATTATCATTATGAAAAGAAAAGTTTTATCCATTTTTACAGCAATTTTGCTAGTGGCAATGCTTATGTTTGTGTCCTGTGTAACACCAACAACAGACAGCTCATCATCTCAGCAACAACCACCTACAACGCAACCATCAGAACCACCACACCCCGGTGTTATAAACTACACCGATTACGAAACGGCATTGGGTATTGTCCATCGTACAGGAACTGTATACAAGCCTACGCAAGATATTAACATACAGGTATTCTCTCGTGGAAGAGTATCAGGGCAAAATACACCCAATACATATGAACTACGTTACTATTACGAATTTAGGGCAAACAGTCCCGAAACTATGCGTACTCGTGGCGGAGTTAGACACGCAACAGTGGGCGATGTAATACATATCGAATCAGATTACCGTTTTATAACTGTAGAAATGCTGGGTTTTGAGCCTGTTGTGCTATACTCGCCTACCGGACAAGTTGTCTTTCAAATTCCGTCCGACGGTATAGCCAGAGAGGCGGTTGTACCTGGTGGTGGAATAGGTGTAGGCAGTAATGGCGTCGGCGCTATGGGAGCAATTAACGCTAGTCCAAACTGGCAAAGACCATTCCCTGACGGCACTTTTGGAAACGCTAATATTAGAAATCAGTTAGATGTTCCCCGTCCTAGGTCGACTCCTCATGTGATAAGAGCACACGCTTCTACCCCGCAAGAAATTTCAGCTTCCCGCAATCTGGCTATAAACCCTTTTTCTATCCTGCATGTACATGAGTTAAATGTTGGCACTCCGGTAGGGCAAGCAAGGCAATATTCTAGAGCCGTAGAGAATGGTTCGGTTATTGCTTTTCCTCACGCTTTCGGCAGTCGTATTAGGACAGGTACGGATATGGGTAGCTTTCAACCCCGTAACGCTATCGACGGTAGTATTACTAGCGGTAGCGGATACATAAATTACGGCTCTCACGCTTGGGACCCAGGTACTTTATTAGATGCCGAATTTAAGGTTTATTTTGGTAGAGAGGTACTGCTAGAGAGCATAAACTTAGTTTTGCGTTCTGCTAACGGTGATACTCGTTGGAATAATATGAGTTTAGGATTTTCTGACGGAAGTATTCAATCAATCAATAATATTGTAGCTGGTAGTGCTAGACAGTCATTTAATATAATTCCTGTTGCTACCAAGTATGTAAGACTTATGGATTTGCGTCGAGCAACTGCCGGAAGCCCTGTTGGTTTAACCGAGTTTGAAGCTATCGGCACTGATATCACAACTAATGTACCTGCTCTAAAAACCTATACTATGAATACCTTTAATCAAGAGAATATACTTCCTGATTATCGCAGAACTAATGCTTTTAGTGCTAGCGAGCTAACCGAAGCACTTGATTTAGCTGGTAGAGATGCCTTTACCGTACCATTTACAAGAGTAAACCGCCAATTTAGTCCGGCTACCATTGAAACACCTCACGAATGGAGCCAGCCTATGCGTGCTAACAGCACCTGGGTAGACAGCGTATTGTACTCAGCACTCCTTGACGCTTTTACCACAACGGGAACTCTCGACCATTATTTGGCAGTACGATATGTAGCGGATAGCAACTTCTTTATGATTAGAGATAACGAGCATGTTAGAGGTGCTCAAACAGTCGGCTCTATCGGTTCGGCTCACTTAATAGGCGGAACAGCCACCGACGGACTTTGGAACGGTAGCATTACCGACTTTGCCGACTGCTATCTTATTGGCGAAGTATATTTAGTTATGAATGCTTTAGCACCTGCTGAGCATAAATTATTTAGTACCTTTGTTAATGCCGATGCTAATATGGCAATTAGTCCTAATTGGAACTCCGGCGGTCATTGGAACAGAGGCTCGGGCTTTAGTGCTAATTTAGGTGCCGGACAATTTAATCGTCAAAATCCACTTGGAATTTTAGATTGGTGGTGGTGTGATGCGATTTATATGGGGCTAACATTCTTTACTAATATGAGTAATGTTACAGGTAACTTTTATTATATCGAACGAGCCTTTGACAGCTATATGTATTGGAGAAATATTTTAGCAAACAGAGAAGACAGCAATCCCCCCGTTTATAGCGGTAGCCAGCAATTTGGCATTATGCCGATAGAACCGGCAGGACATGGTGGCGATATTGGACTTTGGCATAGAGATACCGACCTTATAAACAGACGCACAAACGCAGAACAAGACCCTCCCGCTCCGTTTACAGGTCTTACTTGGCCACGTGTTCCAAACCCTAACGGTGGTTGGGATGTGCCGAATGTAGATGTAGACTCCCGCCCCACCTTTTGGGGACGTGGCAACGGCTGGGTATTTGTAGGAATTGCTAAAACATTACTAGGTCTTAATGAAAATTTATATCACGAGGGCAATGTAGAAAGATTTGATGAAATTTGGAATGAATACGCTGACGATTTAGCTATGATGGCTAGAACGCTTAGACATTATCAAAGAGATGACGGCACTTGGAATGTTTCTATTATAGACCCTTATTGGTTCCCAGGAAGAGAAACAACCGGTACTTCTGCCTTTATTTATGGCATTGCTATCGGTATTCAGTTAGGAATTTTAGATCCAGTTGTTTATATGCCTGTTATAGAAAAAGGCTTAGCGCAATTACTTGGAATGCGTCACATGGAGGCAGTGGATACTCCTCAAACAAGATCAATTTTTTGGGGCGGAATACCTGCTGGTAGAATGGGATATATGCAAAGCGTAGGCTTTCATGCGTATAGCTATTTAAGTGAGGCTCATGTTAGGTATCGCTCTAGTGCGTTTGGTTATGGATTATTTATTCATGCTTTAGCTGCCGTTCTTAGAATGACTTACGACTATAACCCGGTTTGGTTTAGAGTGCCACCTGACAGCCAAATGGGTGTTTGGGTAGCACCAGAATACCGTGGTGTAACCGGGGGGCATACAGTGGCATCAATGAGAAATTAGGAATGAGAAATTGTCGACTTATTAAGTATTTATACAACCATCAAATGTATGAGCGATTAGTAATCGCCCGCATTTTAGAAAAAGGAAATAAACCATGACAAAAAATAAAAAAATAATACTAATAATGCTAACTGTTGTGTTAGCACTTACCTTATCATTCTTTTCACTAGGGTGCATACTGCTACGACCTAGTGATAGCAGTAAAATATTTCCACCAACTACTACTCCCCCACTACTACCTCAAAGAATATTCACTTATGAAGAATTCGGGGCATCGGGCTGTGGATATGTGTGTGATTTTGATGCAATAATTGCAACTCATACCGCCGCTAACGAATACGCAAGGGATAATAATGCCTTTAGCAGAACTATTGTGCGTGCCTTTAATGGAGCTACCTACCGCATAGAAAGCGGATTAGACGAAAACAACAGTCATCAAACTGCAATTATCCAAACCGATGTAGACTGGACAGGTGCAACTTTTATCATAGACGACACAACAGTAGAGTACGAAACTCGTCCACTTGTTGTAAACAACCAAGCCCGACTCGGCTTTTACGAAAGGCGTTGGAATCAAGCATGGGTATTTAATATTGCCCCTTCTCGCCCTAGTTATGTTTTAACCCGCGCCCAAATTGCCGAAATTGGTAGCATTTATCGCTATCAAGAGCAAATTTCCTTTAGTTGTCGCTACGGTGCCGGTGCCGTTATAGATATTAGAGATCCTGCAATTCTCCGCTACTCCCGCCGTGGTCAAAACGCAAATCCCGGCACTGCCCAAAGAGACGCTTTTGTTATAGATGCTAACGGAAATGTAGATATGGAAGCACCAATTTTATGGGATTTTCCAAATGCAGACAGCTCTACTACCATGCGTATTTATCCTATAGACGAACATACTCTTACGGCAACAGGCGGACATTTTATAACCATAAATAACCTAGGTAACGCCGATGATCAATTTATGAGCCGTGGTATACATATTACCCGCTCTAATACTATTATAGACGGACTAACTAGATATGTAGAGGGCGAAAGACCTCGAATGAGAAACACTAATACCTCGGGCGGACTTGGTTCTGCTGCCGTAAACTATTGGCTAGAGGGAGGAGCAAGCTATACAGGATTTTTATTCTTTGAAAATTGTGCTAATGTAGTTCTTCAAAATAGCACTCTAGCTGGCAGAAGAGCATACCGCCGTCCAAGTGCTTTGGGTACTGTGCGAGGTACATACGATATTCAAGCAAACAACACAGTTAACTTTAGTATAATAAATGTAGACCAAATTAGAGATATCACAGACGAAACTTGGTGGGGAATCCATGCGTCTAACTTTTCTAAAAATACGCTATTAGATAATGTTGAATTCTCTCGTTTTGATGCCCATATGGGAGTTCATAATGTTATTATAAAAAACTCTAAACTAGGTCATCAGGGAGTTAGTGTTGTGGGTAGCGGGCTACTCCATATAGAAGGCACAGAAGTGCATGGCTGGTGCTTTATTTGGTTTAGAGATGATTACGGCAGCAAATGGAATGGCGACCTTTATATTATAGACAGCGTATATGTCGTACCAAATACTAATAACGGTGCTATTATTCACACTAATAACGATGGTAACTTTAATTGGTTAACAGAGCTATCTATGCCGACAAATATCACCATTTATAATTTCCATATAGACGATAGTAACAGCACAAGTCAGTTAGCTCCGTTACTGTTTAATGTTGTGGCACATCACGCTAATGCGACCGCTCAGCCTAGCGGACAATTCGGCTGGACGCAAAATTTATCCGTTACTAATCTAACCATCGAGCGTAGCGGAGCCGTTACTCAAAACGCTGGTATCCGCCATCATGGCGGAAGCGGTGGCACTGCCTTTTGGAATCAACTTAATATAGAATGGAATTAAGACAAATTACAAATATTGATTTATTATTTCAAACTACAACTGACAAACTACAAATTTCGAACAAATTTGTATAACTAATAATTTGTAGTTCGTAGTTTGTAAATTGTAGTTAAATATTGTAGGTGCTATATTTTGTCACCCAAACATAATTAAAAATGTTAGTATCTAAAATAGATATTAACATTTTTAATATATTCAATAAGCACTGTATATTTTTTACTGTTTTGTCTATAATTATCGCTATGATAATGTATTGTTTGGGTAAAACAAGAGAATTTAGAGCTAAAAACGGCGATGGAATTGTTGTTTGCAATAACGACGAAATGCTACTTAGTGTAAAAGTAGCAGGCGGAAATGCTCAATCACTAAACGACGGCGATAAAAAATCAGCTAGTAATTTAGTTGTAACTAAACGGAGAAAAGGGCAAATCCCATTTGGCACTTTTACTTTATACGAATATTTTAGATATCAACGGGCACTAGTAGATGAAAAACCACTTTCTAAAGAAGATGTTTCTATCAAGATAAAAAAAGTTGGGCTAAACTGTCCGTTAAATACTAAACTTAAAAAACTCTCTAGCGTGGAATATAGAGCATTGAGTTTTGCTATAAAGCTACAAAAGGATACTAAAGAAACTTATCTAAACTTTGAAGGCTTAAAATATTGTCGCAAAAATAAAAAACTTCTAACCAATTTTTTGACTAAACTAGACAGAAGCTATAGTGTATATGTAAATCTAAGCGATAATAGATTTGTACCGAAAGCAAGGTAGATTTTTCAATGTGCAACGAAACAATGCTCAATGTTCAATGAAAGACTTTATCACTTATTTTTATTCATTAAGAATTAAATATCGTTTCATTGGAGTTTTGTCATAATATTGTGTTAAACAAGTCTTTAATTGTGCGTTGAGCGTTGTTGCATTGAACATTGTTAAAACAGATTATCAAAAAAATCTTCTATCCTCTGCCCCAAATTATCTAGTGACTTTTCTAAGCCAACCCCTGTGCGACGCTGTTTATCAGTAGTCGCTTTTTGTTTTTCTAACTCTATTTGTTGTCTGTGTAGCTCTGCCATCGCTTCGGGACACGGGCGAGAAATCATACTGCAACCGCAATAATCACAATTGCTAGCATAACCAACAATCACCTGAGCCCTATATCCGCAACCGCTACATTCTATTACATCAGCACTTCCAACCACTGCACCCATTGCTGACGGACCTCGCTTAGGCATTGTAACGGTGGGATTATGTATCGGCGGGATAGGCGGATTGCTAGAATTTGCATTAGCACTTGTTTGTGTTTGCTCATTAAACTGCTGTTGCTTTTTAGCTTTAAGTATTTTTTCCTCGTGCTCGGCATTTACAATAACCATATAAATCCCTATTGGGAAAAACACAATAAACATCAGTATTATTAAACCCCAATAATAGGGCAAGTCTTGTGTACTCATAACTATTAAAATATATCAAAATCCCACCCAATTGGTCAACTAATCATGCATTAAAATTTGATTAAAACTTTTTTGAATTGGGTTGATTGTTTTGTTTACTTAATATTCTGTTTCTACTAAGCTATATTAAATGTATACTTGTTTTTATTCTATACTCAAATCAACTTTTTTACCTATTTGCTCTTTTTTGTACATAGATATAGTTTGTTCAAACATATTTTTATAGTGTTTTGCTTTATATCCGCTTCCTGATATGCGTTCATAAGCACAATTTGTTCTTACCATACTAGTATCTTCTATCTCTGGAAATGCAATTAGGAATGTTGTTTCGTTTATTTTATAACCATGTAGAAAGGGTATCCTTTTATATGTATATAAAGTTATATCAACACCTGTTGCTTTTATTTTTTTTAATTTTTCAACAGTATGTGGATTTTCCCAATCATCATTAGCAAATAAATTAGAAACTGAGTCGTTTTTTATAAAATCAGGGTCTATTTTAAATAATGTTATTGTCCAATCATCCCAAACCTTAGGATTTTCTTTATGCATCAAATCAATAGTATCTACAGTTACATTTAATGTTAACCCTGCAACCTCTAAGGTTTTTTTACCTGATTCCAAATTTGCAAGTATTATTTCGCACTTTAATTTGCCCTTTATCTCTCCTTTTTGTATAAAATCTGGATGAAGATTTTTAACAAGTTCTTCATTGAGTTCTTTAATCTTTTCTCCAAAGCTCTTTAATTCTTTATTATGGAGTGTCGCTTGTGTTGCCAATAATAAGAAAAGTATAGGTATAACAGCAACTATAACATTATCAGGAAACCAATCCAACGCATGCAAGCTATCTCGAATTGGCGGAATAAGCCAAAAGACTGCATATGATGCTGATAATATCAACAAACTCCATCGAAAAATCTCTAAAAGAACTAAGAGAACAGTGAGACCAGTTGCTTTAAACTTTTGCACATTATTTTTTAACTTATTTGCCATAAATTCTCCTTTTTATAAAATATAATTACTTTTCATTTTATTATCAATTTTTATTGTTTAATTTTTGGCAAAGCTAAGTTTGGTGGAAACACGACAAGCTGGTACTAATACTTGTCCACTTTTGGTAAACTTCACCGTTTTCCGTTAGTTTTCCAAGGATTCTTAACTTTTCCGCTACTTTAATTGCAGTTTTGCCTTCTTTTATCAAGAAAACTGGATGTGGTTTAGTCCAGTCCAACTCCTGCATTTGAGAAGGTAGAGCCAAACCACGTCCATTGTTTTAACTACAATCCATCTATATAACAATCGAAAAAAGGTCTTTCTCGATAGGTGGTAGACTCTTTGTAGTCGCCCGTAAAATGAGGACCTTGTTTTACTTCACAAATTTTTTTATTTTCGCAAATGCAACTATGGTTAATTATTTCTACAATATCGTCAGCAGAATAATTTTCTGGCATTTGAAAAAAATCGAAACTAAAACTTGTGCCAAACCCAAATAGTTTTCCGTCTTTCATTTTTGCAACAAAAGCAGTCCAACCCATAGTAGTTTCGCCATGAATATTTTTTAAGACAGAAGCAGGAAAAGCGTATTTACTTTTTTCTATACTTGCTATGTCATAAATGTTTATACGATTACCTGTTGCCACAAAAGTCTTTACTATCTAATTATAACCATCTCGCCCTAATATTCCTCGCCCCTTTATTTCGTCCTTAAATCTTTTTTTAGCTAGATTTATAATTCTGCTAGAATTTTGAAACATAACACATGGTAAAAAAGTTCCGTCAGTTAAATACATTGAAGCTCTATAGCCGGCACCATAGTCACCATTCTTTAGTGGTTCAATGTTTTTTTGTAGAAATTCTATGATTTCTTTTTCGCTTATTGGGTTTTTATACATCGGTAATACTCCTTTGCAAAACTATGTACGAATTGTCGAATACCCCACCAAAATCTGCTAGATTTATTCTAGCAGAAGAGTATATTGATGATGGAAGCGAGGCGTATCGTATATATAACACTTCCACTTGAGTAGACTTTTAGATTATTTCGGTGATTTGTTATGGATTCTTGGGTTTTTGGTGTAGTTTTCGGCACAAATCACCTTAATCGGTTAAATTTTTACAATTTTGAACATTTTTTGGAATTGCCTTGGTTATAGTATGGTGGTCGCATTTTTGGGTAGAGTACCACCTCCCGCTTCCGTTGTTATTTTTTACTACATATATACTGTCCAATAGCTTGCTATCCTGCTTTTTTTGAGTTGTCCGCTAGAGTAACGATGTATATTTTCTACAGTTACTATTCTTATAACATTGACTCCGTAGGAAAGCGGTATGCTGGAGGTGCAAAAAAGCGAAGTGATGTTATGTTGCAGAATAAATAGAAATTCGCCTGTAACGGTATTTTGTTTGTATATTCTAAACGGAACACCACGGACACGAAACCGATTATCATGCCATACAAAAAAACTATTATCTATTACAACTTCATCTTTGTTATCTAAAATTAATTCAAAATTCCAATAAACAGTATTGCGACCTCTTCTAAAAGAATTGTTACTGTTATCGATTCTATGATACTTAGGCTCGGCACTAACGGCTCTTACAGTGTACTTTCCGTAAACTAAATTAAGCATGCTAAGTGGAAATCTCCCGCTTCTAGTCGTATATAAAAAAGAAAAGTCTTCCTCTAAATTTCGTCTTACATATATTCTATAACTATCACTACTTCCAAACGAAACACTATCACCATCTACAAAAAAGTGTCTTTCCTGTAGCGTGTCTTCTTCACTAATTTCCATTATCCAGTAGCTTACTCCCGAGTCTTTATAATAAAGAATATTGTCCTCCCGGTTATGTTCAAAAAACGATATGTCTGTAACACCTCTAATTACATTAGTACCTAGTGTAAAATTAAACCTAGACAAAGAAGTACCTCTAGCCTGTATTGATATTGCGGGATTAACCTCTGCTACAAAATCAAATTCATCACTGCCTTCTCTTAGAATATATTTTCTATGAGGCTCATAAATTGCCCAACGAAGAACATCGTCCATTATTGTAACAGAGTTAATATTTCGAGAGATGCGATTAACATACCAAATTGTATTTACTGCACTATCACATATGCGATACTCAAAGCTATAGTAAGTTACTGTTTCACCTACAGCTACAAGCTTCACGGTATTTTGTCCTACAGTAAAATTAAACTTAACTAAACATTTTTGATTGTGTTCTGCTATACCTACAAATTCTAATCCATAGAAGTTTTCAAGGTAAATCCTATAATTTACCAGTGAAGGTGGCATTCCTATTTCTCCCCATACTAAATACCTATTAGAATTAACAAAAAAAGTGTAATTTACTGGCTTAGCTGTGGGCGAAAAAACAGGATGTAATTTCACATCTCTAGCGGGCATTCTAAATCTAAAAAGGTGGTCATTGCTAATTAGAATATCTCCCTCAAACCAGCCTACAAAAGGTAGTGTTCCTATGTATGGCAAATCTTCGTTTAAACGAACAAGAACTTCTGTTCGTTCTCTTAACTCTCTTTCAGAAAAAAGACCATATGATATGTGACCATTACTTGAACCGCCAGAAAACCTAAAAGCACCATTTTCTATTGTAAGATTATAAAAACCTGGTCTTCTGAAAGGGTAGTCTTCTTGATAATATTCGCAAATGCAATTTGACATAGCACAATTTGAACAATTTATCGAGGCATCACAATCACAAATTCTATAATTGCACTCCTCACAAATAAGTGGCAAAACAAAAAAACCATCGCATGCGGAAAAAATAGTTCCTACGGCAAAAACAATTACTATTGATAATATTATTGATATTATTTTTTTCTTCATAAAGATATTCTCCTATATATAATACAATTCAAAGTGCCATTTCGTTGCAAAAACTGAGATTTTCTGTAAAAATATTCGCAATGCTATCTAATGTAAATACAATAATTGCTTTTTATATCACTACCATACTAACAACAAATTTCGCCCCTCTCCAATAACACCCCCATTTATCAACTTTGCCACTCTCGCTAGATTTTTTCTAGCGAGAGTGTTAGTCGGTGGTGGAAGCGCCGGGTTTTGCACCCCGGGTCCATTATGGTCTATCTATAAGGCTCTATATGCTTAGTCAGTTATTCATTTAACGATTACTTGGAAATCTGACATCCTTTAACCGCTAGAGCTTTTTTGTCCTTGCAAGGGTATAAGCCCTTAAATCCTCGCAATGGGCTTCACCTTATTTGACAACGATTTAACCTAAGTGAACCAAGTTAGTCGCCGACGGCTTTGACTAAGCCGCAAAAGCATAAGCTGGAGCTGCATAAGCAGGTGCTTTTACTGTGTTTGCATTGTCTGCATTTATTTTTGCCCTTTTTAAGTGGCGGACACCACTGCATACACCCTTATAGAATCTCCACAATGTCGAAACTATTACGCCCCCAAGCAAGCAGAAAATGGGAACAATAATATTATATCATAAAATAAATTTTTGTCAACCCCCTCTCTTAAAAAATCCCCAAACGCAATTTGAGAGCGTTTGGGGATTTTAAAGAAATGATAATATTCAACTACTAGTCACCTTTCTTTAAAATAGCTTTTTTTAATGCTGTAAACCAAAGAATAATCCATATAGCTATTCCTACTCCAAATCCAATAAATATCCACCACCATTGGAATGTGCTTGGGGTATAAGGCAATAGCTCCCAAATAGCTTCAAATGTAACTGTCGTTATATTTACATCTACTGTTTGAGTAACTAATCTCCAACCTAAGAACCTATGAGTGGCTGTATCTTCTAAACTCGGCAAATCAGCAAGTAAAACATTTAACTGAACTTGGGTTAAACCGATTTCTCGGTCAAACTCTACTGTGCCATTCATAAACACAACAATGTAAGTATGAGATACAGGTAGCCAGTTTGCCATAAAGGTAATCGTTATTTCACCATTAGCAAAACTTCTAGAAATCTCAACAAAGTCAACAAAGTTATAACCCGTCCTATTAGGTAGTGTCGGCAGATTTGTCATTAAATCAGCCAATGCTACAGCATCTAAATTACTTTGATTTAGAGTGGCTATAACCTCAACACCATCCATAAATACAACATCATAAGTATGAGTAGGAGTAATAGTCAATAACTCCCATACAGCTTCAAAAATTATAATAGTTACATTTCGTGGAGCAGACCCCCTACTTACCTCTCTAAAGCCTAAAAATCTCTCTGTACCCGTATCACCTAAAATAGGCATCACTATACCAGATAAAGTAGTTAAACCAGCTACGCGGCTATGCTCTACTAAACCATTCATAAAGATTACAGTATAAGTAGGCGCATC
>WRAP01000013.1 GCA_009780135.1 Bacillota bacterium | reverse complement strand
TATAATATCGGAGTTATCTAATTCGTTACCACTAAAGAAAGCATCCTTAAATATTCTCTCGCTGCTGCAAAACTGCTCTTCTTGCGATGCTTCTGCTACTACAATCCCACCAAAACCAAATAACGAAAAACAAGCTAATAAAATAAGTGTAAATATGTATGTTGTAATTGTTTTTATAGGTGTTTTTTGTTTTTTTATCATTTGTAACTTATCCTTTTTATAGAAGTTTTCATGAATTATAATTATATCATATATAATATAGTAAAAAGTTAAACTCGTTGAGAACTCCCGCAATTTGTTGAAATTCGACAAAAAATGACAAACAAAAAAATGTTCTTCTATAATATTTGTATATTTAATCATATTTTTATACATACTACTTATGTAATAGGAGGATATACAATTATTATGAAATTTTCTGAAATGTTGATAGGTTTTGGTTTTGGTGCAGCTATCGGTATAATAGGCGGGGCACTTCTTATGAATAACTCTCGTAAAGTGCGTGTTAAGGTTGCAGAATGTCAAGAAGCTTTTGTAGATAGAGTTGAAGCTAAAAAGCGTGAAATCGCCGAAAGTAAAATTGCCAAAAAAGCATTGGACATAAAAGACAACGCTATGGAAGTAGTAGACAAAATAAAAGGAAAAAATTTATAAAATATTTTGCAGTATAATAAAGATTGATTAAAAAAATAGTAGCTTTTTGTATTTACACTAATTTTTCTACTGCCTTTAAATAAACCTCTGCGCTGAATTCGGTGTGGAGGTTTTTATTTGATAGGTCGAATTCGTGTATGGATATTCCATCGCTTGAGGCATTTTTTTTGAATTGATTAGTAAAAAAGCGAGATATGAATGTTTTTAAAGTTGAGAGGATTAACTCTTTTTTATATTCGGGAAAAGTTAGCTGTGCTAAAGCATAAACTTTTTCTACGCTGAACCCCCTACCGATTAGGTTGTATATAAAAAAGTCGTGTAATTCGTATGGACCTAAGATTTTTTCGGTATCCTGGTGTTCTAATAATTCGGGCGAAATTGGAGTATCTAAAATATCTCGCAGAATTTTTGATAATTCCTTTTCGGAAGCAGTTGTGCTACGCCCTTCCTTTGTAGCGATATATCCATTCATTCCGTCCATATAGCTAATCAATTTCTTAATCATTGTCTTAGGCACATTAGCATTTGGATTAAAATGCGATACTTGGTCTCCGCCGTAGGTAGAAAAACCTAGAGCAATTTCACTCATATCGCTTGTGCCCAGCATAAGTGCATTATGCTTGTTAGCAAGCGAAAGTAAAATTTGAGTGCGTTCTCTGGCTTGAGCATTTTCATAAACTACATCGTTTTGATTTTCGTGATTTATGTTTTTGAGATGCTGTTCAACTGCTTTGCCAATTGGAAATTCAAATCCGCTAACCCCTAGCAATTCAATAAGTTTTTTAGCATTGTTTTTAGTACGAGAAGACGAAACGCCAGACGGCAACATAACAGCTAAAATGTTTTTGGTGTCGATATTATTCTCTCTAAAAATTCTCTCTACAATAAGTAGCACCATTGTGCTGTCTAGCCCACCCGATGTGCCGATAATTACTTTTTCGGTTTTTGCCGCTTGTAAGCGTTGCAATATACCTCTGCCCAAAATATTGAGAACTCTTTCCAACTCAGGACTGCCTATAGGTATAAAAGGATATTTTACAACATATTGCTTAACAAATATTGACGGTAATAGTTCATTACTTTTTAACTCGACAATAGCATTAAATTTCGGCTCTCCTATCTGATTTTTGTTTTGATGAGTGGGGTAAAGTAGCTTTCTGGATAAGATATTTTCTATATCCAACTCTTCAATAACAAAAGCTTCGTCTTCTACAGCATATTTATTAGGTGATGACATCCATAAAGATGATACAATCCATTCTGGCTCGGTAACAATTTTATCGTTTGATGGCACACCTACATTTATAGGCTCTCCACTGCCACTAGATACATAAATATATCCGCAATTTAGTCTAGTGCTAGTCGCTCTAATTTGCTCTACTCGCCTATCGTGAGAATACATAACTGTATTAGAAGAAGCAAGATTTATAATTAAATCTGCTCCGTTTAACACCAAATTTTGTGAAGAAGGGACTATCTCATTAAAGTCTTCATCAAAAACACAACCTAAATTATAACTTAATTGCGTACTGCCCACCATATTAACAGTAATAAGAGTGTCTGGATTAAGTGTATATTTAGTGCCTAAAAGTTCTATGCTCTCTATACTAGGTTTATTTTTTGGAATAACCGCAATAATTTTTCCGCTAGAAATAACCGTCGCAACAGAATCTACGGTGTTACTGATTTTAAGCGGAAGTCCAACTACTATAAGTTGAGGGTACAATTTTGAAAACTTAACTAAATCCTCTAAAGCACTTTTGCAAGCATTTAGCATAGGCATATAATTTTGCATAATGCTACTAGAAAATCCTGCTATTACATTTTTACCAAAAACAATCATTTCTGCATTTTCTTTTGCCGAATTTTTTATAGCTTGCTTAATCTCGGCTAGATTTTTTTCTACACCGCCGACTACCACTTTCGGTGTTGACAGTGCTATTTTTGTATATCCTAATTTCATTTTTTATTTTTATCCTCCGTCAACCTCTCAACCACAACAATGTCCTTTTTATTCCTTATAATTATAACCCTCTGCCCCATATGTATAAACCCCTCGGCTTTGGCAAAATATATTTGCTAGCCTATAGCGATAGTCCCCATTAGTTATGTCTGGCTATATAGATATCTCCTTATTTTTTAGTTTGATTAGTAATGGTGCATCTTGATTTTCAAAATCGAAAATGATTTTATAAGCCCGCAGTTTTTGGTACGGAGCTTTATGTAGGCGGTTTAATTTTTCACTTCCATATTTGCCGTCACCAATAATCGAATGACCTATATGGGCAAGTGTTGCCCTAATTTGATGAGTCCTACCTGTGATTAGTTTTATTTCCAATTCGGTTGAATCTTTATCTTGAAAATATTTTATTACTTTGTACTCTGTAATCGCTTCCATATAGCCTGCTCTTTGCACATCAGACACACTAACAAACGATTTTTCAGAGTGTTTTTTAAAATAAACAGTAATACTATCCTGCTGTTTTTTAACTTTACCTACAACTTCCGCCTTATAAAACTTTTGGACTTTGCGATGCTTAAAAAGATTAAATAACTGCTCTAACGCTTGAGGTGATTTTGCTAACACAACAAGCCCTGTTGTATTGCGATCTAATCTATGGCTAGGAGCAATAAAGTCATAATCTTTTTGTCGCTTTAATATCTCCACCAAATGCGTTTCTACCTCACATAAAACAGGCTTATCCACAACTAATACATTATCGTCCTCATAAATTATTTTTACCTCCGTAGCTTTATCACTAAAACTCTCCGGTAAAAAAATCCTAACCTCATCGCCTATACTTACCGCACAATCACTAACAATCTTAACTCCGTTAATCCTAACTTCTCCCCTTTTAATTTGACTTATAATCCGATTCTTAGAAACCCCAAAAAACTCCTCCGACAACATCGCCGACACCTTATCAAAATTTTTAGTTGCATTAAATAAGTGTTTCATAAATTGATTGAACTAAATCCGCATTATCTTCAAAAAATTCTCTGTATGTGTTTAGCAAAGAATACGGAACAAAAATGTTTTCTAAACTTGGCAACCTTTCAAAATCTAATCTGATCGAAAGAAACTCTGTAGATGGTATGTAAAGATTTTTTAGATACCTATTTGCCATTACTGATGCCATAGTAGCCTCTGAAGATGCCCAACTTCCTGCAACAGTAAAAAAACCAACCGCCGTAACAGTTTTTGGAATAACAAATGTTTCGCTAACTTTAGCAGGTGGATAAAACATTAAAATACTTGCTGTGCTAGTAAACAACACTCCATCTATAGACTTAAAAGCCTGATTGTCACTTGTAACATAAACTTCCGCCAATTCCATTTGCTCAAAACCCCTAGTGCTAATGTAATGGATATGACCTATATTTCTTTGAATTGTCAATTTTCTTACTTGATTACCAAAAACAAACTCATCGTAATCTGTTCTACGCACACCAAAACCAACAATCGGTCTACCTCTATATTCAAGCGGAATAACTAGCTCTGTACTATCACCAAAGTACTCTATCACGCTATATTCTCTAGGCGAATAAGCACAGCCTGTAAAAACCTGCCTTGTATGGTAACCTAGCACAAAATTATCGCTTGTGCGAATTGTGCTAGATAACATATGTGCTCTACAGCCACCAAGTGCTAAAATTAACACCAACGATATTGCTAATATACAAATGATAATTTTTCTTTTCATTTCCAACTTTTTCTTTTAGATTTTTAATTTAGTTACCCATCTACAAATTTCTTAATTGCCTCAAAGGTTTCTTCACTAATGTCGTGCTCTACTCGGCAAGCATCTTTTGTGGCAATTTCTTTTGATACTCCTAGTTTTATAAAAAACGCTTCTATAATTTCGTGCCTTTCGTGAATTTCTTTAGCTTTACTTAATCCTTTATCCGTTAAAATAATGTGCTTTAGCTCGTCTATAATAATAAAGCCTCTGTTTTTTAAAATTCCCATTGCCCTAGTTACCGACGGCTTAGAAAAATTTAACGCTTTGGCTACATCCAGCGCATGAACCCCTTGTTTTTTTTGCGATAAAAGATATATCGTTTCTAAATAATTTTCGCCTGATTCCTGCATTTTTATTTATTTACCCTTAATAAACTTAACAAAGGTAGTCGCATCTGTAAATTTGCGGTAAACTGAAGCAAACCTTACATACGCTACATCATCTATAGCTTTAAGCTCGTCCATAACAAATTCGCCTATTGCGGAGGTTTTAATCTCTTTATCCATCTGACTTATAATTTTTCTAGCAACATTTTCGGCTAGAGTATCAATTTGCTCTAAACTGATTGGTCGCTTTTGACACGCTCGCATAACACCGGATTTAATTTTATTCACATCAAAAAGCTCCCGAGTCTTGTCGCTTTTTACAACAAAAATCGGAGCATTTTCGATAATTTCTTTGGTAGTAAAGCGTCTAGCACATTTTAGACACTCTCTACGACGGCGAATAACTCCCCCATCTTCTAGCGACCGAGAATCTAAAACCTTACTTTCTATATGCTCGCAATATACACAACGCATAAGTAAATTTTACGGTTTGTAAGAGAAAATGTCAACAAATATTAAATGAAAACATAGAAAGTTTAAAATTTATTTTTCTTCCTTCTCTTCATCGGTTTCTTCTTTATCAATCGAATGAAGATGTGCCGATCCGTGTGATGAAGACTTATGATGACCGTGGATTTCGTCTTTATACGGCTCGTATTTACTACGGCGACGGCTTGTGTGATGACCACTATTTTCTACAACTAGTTCCACTAAAATCACATCTTCGCCGATGCGTCTAATACAGTGCCAAGGCACAAAAATTTCTTTATCTTTTAATAAAAAAACTCGCCTAGTAAACGGCACTACAATTCCTCTTACATGTGCTTTATCGCAACCTGAAAAAACGATATCGATAATTCTGCCTAATCGTTTGCCATCTAGCACATTTACTACTTCTTTATTGCGTAATTCGCAATATGATAATGTTTTTAATTCATGCATAATATGTAAACCTTAAAAAAAGTTCGCCAGTTTTTACCTAGCGAACTAATGTATATGCGGTTGCGTTTAAAAATGTGCATAAAAAAATATTTTTCATATGAACATCTTTTATGAAAAAAAATGCTTGCAAAGCTATAATGAAATTTGTTATACTGATATTCGTGTGTCTATAAATCTCGTTTTTGTAGGCAATGATTTTGTGGAGGCTTACCGAAGTGGTCATAACGGGGCGGTCTTGAAAACCGTTAGATGAGAGTCACGGGGGTTCGAATCCCTCAGCCTCCGCCAAACTGCCTTACGGCAGATATAAAAAATGAACCGTGAAGAATGAAAAGTTAAGGATTTATTTTAGTTTTGTCATAATGCAATTTCTATTTTTAATTTCCTGCTTCTCATTCTTCATTTTTCATTAAATAATTACATTAAACCTCAAAGGAAAAACAAATAAATAATCAATGACAAACAATTTACTAACTTCAACATTTAATGGCATAAGCAATCAGAGCCTAGATACTTTATTTATAGTATTAGCTTCTCTTCTTTGTGTGGCTGTTTTTGTACTTGCTGTGTGGCTATTAACTAAGTACATCAGAAAACCAAAATATGCCGAAACTTTTAAACTAAAACTAGAAGCATATGAAAAACTACCAAATGAAACTAGGCTAGCCCGTCCGCAACAATTTAGCTTTTTAGGAATTTGGTTTGCTATAGCATGTGCAGGTTTTATAATAAGAATACTTTTTGTATTTTTAACTCGTGGCTATCGTCCGGATTTATATTTAGTTGCAGATGACATTCTATTTAATTCAAATTTAACCTCGTTGCATGCAGGTCCACATTTTCATTATCCCTTTATAACATATATTTATGCGTTTTTTGGGCTTATTGCTAATGCTTTTGGATTAAACCGTTCTAGTGGTATTTTGCCATTATTTGTTAGATTGCCACTGATATTAGCGGACATCGGCTTAATGCTTGTTGTTTACTTAGCTGCTAAAAAACACATTAACGAATACACAGGTCTAATTTTAGCAGGTATTGTAGCGTTCTTCCCTCCGTTTATAATTCTTTCTAGCGTATGGGGGAGCGTATATGCTATAACAGTTCTACTTTTAGTTTTAACTTTCTACTTTATCGCTACAAAAAATATGCTAGGATTATTTATTTCATATTCGTTAGCACTATTAACATCAAGAAGTGCGTTATATTTATTCCCGGTTGTAGCAATATTTGTTATCTATCAACTAGCAAAAGCTAGCCTTTATGTAAGAAGAAACAAAATTGACGGATTTAAGGATTTAATCAAAACCAAAGAAGCTAAAAATGTGTTTTTTGTTCCATTATATATAGTTGCTTTTTGGTTAGGCTCGTGGCTAGTGGCTCTGCCATTACTTCATGAGGTGGCAGGTAATCCATTTAGCTTTATAAACTTTATGTACTTCACTCCCTTATCTACATTCAGTTATTTCGGAGAAAACTCTATGGGCATATTTAATTTGTTTGTAGGTATGAGTGAAAACGGTACAGAATGGGGAGCAACAAGCGGTATGACGACATTGTTTGTTATATTGTTTGCTCTAATCATATCAGGGCTTGTGACACTTGTATATTTAACACGCAAAAATCGTGCTTTATTGGTGTTTTTAGCAGGCTATATTTATTTAACGCTTTCTATATTCTTTATAGACTTTGGTGCAGTAAACATGATAATTGTAGTTGCGTTATTCTTGTTGTCTTTCATATTCGTTAAAGATAAACGCATTTTAATGCTTACAACAATTTTAGGAATTCTACTTACTATAAATATGAGTTTTATTTTCCTAAATGCAGGCTTTTTAACTAATGCTTATCCTGGCGGTTGGAATAATGGATTCCCTAACGAACTTTATACCGGCGAAATATTATTAGGTTTGTCTAGTGGCAGAGGAGCATGGCTTGCCGCTAATATTGTACTAAGTGTTCTAGCAATTATTACCTTTATCTACGCAACGATTGTAGTGCTGGATATAGCGATGAGTAATAAACGCCAATTATTGTCTCCACTAGAAAAACCAACATTCCTTACTAGCTTAGGAAAATTCTTTAAAGCATAATTCAATAATTTACTAATATAAAGTCCCTTGCTTGAACTGATTAAGCAGGGGACTATTTTTATGTTTATGTTAGTTTTTTCGTGTTAGCTTTATCGCAATATAAAGCACAAAAGTAATTACAACTATAGCTGCAAGCGGTAAAACAATCGCCCAAGGATTAAAGCTATCTATATTATAAAAAACTCCACTGGATTGAAATGTAAAAATTACGGCTAAAGCACCAAAGAATATTATCGATAAAAGATGTGGTTTTATATTTCGCCAAATTGTGCCGATTATAAGTGAAGCAAAAAATGGTATCGATATATATAGTGGATAAATTTGAGCATATGTTGTTATATCGTTTATAGTTAATATCTCTATGATAAGTGGCACAAGAAATGCAACAACTAACCAAGTAGACACAGGATTTTTTTGAATTATTCCATAAGTTAAAAATATAACAACAAGTGTAGTCAAAATAGTAGCTGGCAATAGTCTTGCAGTATTGGGCAATTGCTCTAACACTGCGGTTAAAACAATAAAAACCACTCCTAAAGTAAATACCACTATTACTACTACCCTACCCGCCCTTTTTTGCTTTGGCAATAATTCTACTATGTTTGTATATTCTTGCATCTTTACTCGTACAACTCCGAAACCGGTCTATCGTCAAAAATTCTTTTAATCGCATCACCAAAAATTTCGGCTACTGATACGGGTACAATTTTTGGTATGCATTTTTCTATCGGTAATTGAATTGTGTCTAATACAAACAGCTTTTCTATTACCGAATTATTAAGCCTATCTACCGCAGGACCACTTAGCACGGGATGCGTACAGCAAGCATAAACATCTTTTGCTCCACCGATTTCTATAAGTGCCTTAGCACCTTGACAAATAGTGCCAGCAGTATCTATCATATCATCTACAATAAGACAGTGCTTACCCTTTACATCACCCACTATGTGCATAACTTCCATCTGATTAGCCTTAGGACGGCGTTTATCTACAATCGCTAAGTTACAACCTAATTTACTTGCCATAACTCTAGCTCTGTTAGCAGAACCAACATCAGGCGAAACTATCATTAAATCCTCTTCTTTGATTGCCTTTTGGATAAACGGCTCTTTTAGAAGTGCATTAGCTAAAACGGGAATTCCTAAAAGATGATCTACCGGAATATCAAAAAAACCTTGTAATTGAGGCGAATGTAGATCCATAGTCAAAACTCTATCGGCACCAGCTGTAGTAACAATATCAGCAATCAATTTAGCAGTTATCGGATCTCTTGCTTGTGCCTTTCTATCTTGCCTAGCATAACCGTAATACGGAATAACCGCCGTAATTCTACCGGCACTTGCCCTTCTAAGAGCATCAATCATTACAAGCAATTCCATGATGTTGTTATTAACAGGATGCGAAGTACTTTGAATTACAAATACATCGTTACCTCTAACAGACTCTTTTATTTGCACACTAATTTCACCATCGCTAAATGTGCCAACTTCAACATCACAAAGCGGAGTTCTAAGTTTTTGACTAATCTCTAGTGCCAGTTTTGGACAAGCGTTACCCGCTATAAGTTTAATTTTGTTACCGTGTGTTATCATATGTAGTTTTTATCCCTCTTTATTATCTATTATATACTAATTTTGCATTAAAATCAAACACTTAAGATAAAAATTAGTTAGGTGGTATTAAAATTGGAGGTAGTTTATTATTTTCTTGTTCATTTTCAAATATGTCTTCTATACGCTCCCCGCCACCAAGCTGCTCTAAATCCATTTCGGAAGTACGCAAATCATTCCAAAACAAAAATATTAATGCAAAAATAATTATACAAATAAAAATTATAAGCACTAAAATTTGATTTAGTTTGCACTTAAGGTTATCTTGCTTTTTTATTTGTTCTTTGGTTCTTGGTCTTATTGTGTTTTTCATTTTGTAAAAAAAATATTGCTATACAAGAGATGCACAGCAATATTATTTTAACTTATAAATGATTGTAATGTCAATCTATATTTCGCTTCAGACAAGCTATAGCGTTTTTTTCTAAACGAGAGACTTGTGCTTGAGAAATACCGACTTCTTCTGATACCTCAATTTGAGTTTTGCCCTCGTAAAATCGCAATAGTAATATTTGACGCTCTCGCTCGGATAGCTTATCCATTGCATCGCTAATGCACACACTAGTAAGCCAATTATCGTCAGTATTTTTAGCGTCTGACAATTGGTCCATAATAAGCATTTGTTCGCCGTTTGTTTGATATACTGGGTCAAACAACGATACAGGATTACTAATAGCATCCATCGCATACACGACCTCTGCTAGCGGAAGTTCTAATGCCTTAGCTACATCCTCAAGGCTTGCTTCACCGGGCATTCCGTCCTCTAACTCTGCTCTCTTTTGAAGTATTTGATAAGCCATATCTCTTATAGAGCGACTAACTCTAATAGACGAGCTATCCCGCAAAAATCGCCTAATCTCTCCCATTATCATCGGTACAGCATAGGTAGAAAAACGAAGATTTAGAGAGGTATTAAAATTATTCATTGCTTTTATAAGACCTATACAACCAACTTGAAATATATCGTCTACGCTCTCTTTTTTGCCGTAAAAGCGTTGAACTATACTTAAAACAAGTCGCAAATTAGCCATTAAAAACTCGTCCTTAGCTCTCTCATCTCCTGCTTGAGCCTTATCTATAAGTGCCAGCGTTTCTTTATGAGTTATCTTTGGTAGCGTTGCGGTGTTTATGCCACAAATTTCTACTCTTGCGTTCATTAAATTTTCTCCTTAGTAAAACAGACTACAATAGTAGCCTTTAGAGTTATAATCTAGTAAAAATTGTCTGTTCATAAGAGAGACTTTCACAAAGATTATATTCATATTTTTTACTACTATAGAAAACATTATGCACAAAAAAAGGCAAGATTATTCAAAATCTTGAAAATCCTGCCGAATTTTGTAATTTGTATGAAATTTAGCAACAACGCACCCTTATCTCCTTATATTACCTAGGTGTAATTTTATTTATAAAAGTAAATTTAACATGAGCAAATGTCTATATAGACTATTGTATATCGGAGTAAACGAAGATGAATACCTAAAAGTAAGGGTATTCATTTTTGAATACCCTTACTTTTATATCTTAGTTTACTTAAAAACTATGTAAGTTACTTGCAATAATACGACTAAGCATTTGAACAATTTTGAGCTTGTAGTCAGGAATTTTTTCTAGCGATAGTATAACAAGCGAACCGTAAAGGTCTTCGGTGTAGATGGGGTAAGAATAACAGTATCTAGATTCGTTAATGTGTGGAACATTTGTTTCACTTGCAAAATCTTTGCGTTTTTGAATACTATAACTAAGATCGCCGCTTATTGGTGTATCTACAATATCTTTTAACTTATCACTTTTAACAAACAAAAACTTCTCAGCATCACATAAAAACACATCTAACTGCAAGGTAGAATGCAGTTCACTAACCATATTTTTACCAACATTTACAAGTTTAGCACTCAAATCTACACGCCGAATAATCATATCGCCGTCTTCTATTAGACAAATTTCAAGAGGATCACCCGCCTTAATTTTTTGCATTTTTCTAAATTCTTTAGGTATTACTAATCGTCCTAAATCATCTACTCTTCTTATAACGCCAGTATACTTCATTGTTATTTATAAATGCCCAAAAAGCTACTAAAAGCTTTTTGAGCACTTATTTTGTGGTGCCCGAGGCCAGACTCGAACTGGCACGAGGGTTAGCTCCTGGGATTTTAAGTCCCATGCGTCTGCCATTCCGCCACTCGGGCACGGAATTTATTTAATAGGCTTTAAATTAACTCCTATTTCCGACCACAAATATAGTTTAGCATAGTGAATTTTAATCGTCAACTGAAAATTTTTATTTTTCTACCTTACTTTTAATTTCTCCTGCCTCGTTTGCGGAGAAAGCTATTTATAAAAAAGAATAATACGCTAAAGAGAATTGCAGATAGAACCAGATAGATATACATCAAATAGTTTGGAACAATAAAGCCAAACCATTGAATTTCTAGACTAAAGAATTGGTTTATTGTGCTCATAGTTTCATTATGAAAACCAACTGTGTAAGCGGTACGGTTAATTAACTGTTGTCTAAATAGTGCCGAAGTGTGAGAGCCTGGAATTAAACCCATTAAACTAGGAATAACATCGTTAGGTATCATACCTGCAGGAATATAGGCACCGATTAAAAAACCAATCAGCGCTACAAAAACTCCTGTAAAAGCGGTTGTACCGGCATTAGACTTAAAGAAACTCATAATACAAAGCATAAACGCTACAGCCGCAAGGCAAGAAAGAGCTAAAGTGCCAACCATCGCAAAAAAGTCTACAATGCTAAGAGTAAGCCCTGTAAAAATTCCAAGATAAGTAAATCCTAGCACTAAAACACCTAAGCACAACAAAAATGTTACTAAAAATGCCGATATAAAATAGCTGGTTAATAGCATATTAGGCTTTATAGGCGAAGCAATAAAATCCCCTATCGCCCGCTTTTCTTTATCCTCTACCATAACAAGCGTGCTATTTAAAGCGATTGTAAACACCGCCATAGAAATAACGCCCGCTACCATCCAAGCTGTTTTAACTGCATCTAATGCCCTATCGCCTATAGCATCTGCCTCTATACCAAGTTGCTCTAAAAACGGTGTTGTTAGTGTATCTGATAAAAATAAAGTGTACAATAAAAAAATTAAAATCGGAGCTAAAAACGAAAAGAAAACCGTTGCTTTGTTTTTAAAAAACAATTTCATATTGCGTTTAACTAATACATTTAACCGTCCTAATGTTACTGCCCTTTCACCTAATAATTTTTTTGCTAAAATCCCTAATGCAGTAGAAATAAGTGCTATCATAGTGCTTCGTCCCCCTCTAGTTTTTTACCTGTTATTGCTAAAAACACATCATCCATATCGCCTTTTAAAATTTCAAAATCAGTAAATTGCGAATGCTGATTTATAAATTCTAACGCATCAATTGGGGTCGCAAACTCTACATAGTACGCATTATTCTTATAAGAAAACTTTTTATTGCAAGATAAGAAGAATGAATTCATATCATTAGTTTCCTCTTCTATAATACGCAGAAAATCGGTCGTATATTGATTTTTTAAACTGTCTGGCGTGCCAGAAGCCACAATTCGCCCTTCATCAATAATTACAACACTGTCGGTACGGGTAACTTCGTCCATGTAGTGCGTTGTCAGAAACACCGTTAAGCGCTTTTCTTTAACTAACTTTTCGATAATCTGCCATACTGCTATCCTAGCACCGGGATCTAGTCCCGTGGTCGGTTCGTCTAAAAACAAAATTTTTGGCTCGTGTATAAGTGCCCTTGCTATGTCTACTCTACGACGCTGTCCGCCACTAAGAGTTTCGTATTTTCGATTTAGAATTTCGTCTATGTGTAAAAGTTTTGAAATTAGCTCTATCCTTATTTTTCTATCGGGACCGCTCATATTATAAAGTGCCGCTCTGCTGTTAAGGTTATCCAAAACTTTTAACTTGCCATCTAATACGCTATGCTGAAAAACAATACCTATCTTTTTTTTGATTGAATCGGTTTCGGTTTCAAAATCCAGTCCGTCAATTTTTATTGTACCTGAATCCTTTTCAAGTAGCGAACACAATACATTTATAGTTGTGCTCTTACCTGCTCCGTTTACTCCTAAAAAAGTAAAAAGTTCTCCCCTTTTAACACTAAAATTGATGCCATTTACTGCTGTAATATTACCGTAGGATTTATATAAATCTTTAACAACTATAATATCGTCTTTTAGCTTGCCGACTATCGCCTCGCTTTCTTCTAATGGCCAGCGTTTAAGTTGTCTTTTAATTGTGCCAATTTGCCATCTTTTAACTAATCGTTCAAACTGCCTAAAAATCTTTCGTCCCATAAGTTTGCGAGATATTTTAGCTATTTTAGTGCCTGTGCGTTGACCTTTACTATGCCAGCTAGAGTATGTTGCAAAATCGTGAACCGCCACTGTATTGTCGGTAATTTCTAGCTTGCCAGTCATAAAATCCTTAGCACCTAACACATCATAGCGATAGATTCTAAGATTTGGCTTATCCTCTGCCACCAAATTATTTGCCTTCCCGTCCGTTTGAAAGCCTTGATAATAACGACGTGTAAGTAAAGTTAGTGGCATAACTTGACTAGCACCCGTTTGCAAATGACGGTTATAATAGCTATAAAGATAACGAATATACGAGTTATGTGGCACACTACCAATAATCGCAGCGTGCAACCACAAGCCATTAGAGGATTCGTATGCTAAAAAAGCATCATCGTATAAAAAGTCATCAAAGCCTTTAACTAAATAAACATCGGTATCGAGATAGATTCCACCGTAGGTGTATAATGCCCAAAGCCTTATAGCATCAGCAGCGAAAGCATAGCGCTTTTTCTCTAAGGCTTCTAATGCCCACGGACAAGAGGAAAAGTCAAAATTGTCCTCGTTATGACACATAATCTCATAATCAGGACAAAACTTTTTCCAAGTTTCAATACAACACTTTTCTTTTTCGCCAAGCTCTTTACCGCCTATCCACACATAATGAATAACTTTTGGTATTTTTGGTGTTTTTATTGGTTTATTTTCTATAGACATTATACTTTTTTTCTTAACATGTCGCCTGTTTGTAGCTTATGCGGTATAGAAATTAAAAGTGATTGTTTAACTTTATTTGCAATTTCTATATTGATGCCTTTTAAATCTTGTATACTCTCAACTTTAAATGTCTTATTGTGGTTTTCAGTTGGACTTAGTATTTCTAATTCGTCGCCAACAATAATACGGTTACGGAGTTGAATTTGCGTTAATCCGCTTTCGTTTTGCCCTTCCTCTACTACTGCTACAAATTGATAATTGGTGTTCGGTCGACTAGATAACAAATATTGACCGTCTTTAATTTCTTCTTCACCTAAATAAAATCCTGTAAAAAACTCTCTATGAGAAGATTTATACAATTCAGCATCTAAGATATCTAAATTACCCTTCTTACCATGAAATGCAATATCCATTGCTCGTCTATAAGCATTTATTACATTTGCTACATAATAACTAGCTTTTGATCTACCCTCTATCTTAAAACTGGATATTCCTGCTTGTGCCAATTTATTTAAATGCATTATTAGATTTAAGTCTTTAGAATTTAGAATATAAGAACCTTTTTCATCTTCGGTTAAAGTAAAATAGTTCCCGTCTTTTTCGCTCTGCTCTCTAATTTCATATTCAAATCTACATTGCTGAGCACACTCTCCTCTATTGCCACTACGGTTAGATTTAAAAGCACTTATAAGGCATCTACCTGCATATGCCACACACATAGCACCGTGCACAAATGCCTCTAATTCTAAATTAGGATTTTCTTCTTTGATTTTAGCAATTTCACCAATTGAAATTTCTCTTGCTAAAACTATGCGACTAACACCCATTTTTGCATACATTTTTGCAGTTAAATAATTTTGAGTATTAGCTTGAGTTGATAAATGAATTGCTATATTTTTTGCATATTTTTTAATAAGTTCTACACCTGCTAAGTCTGAAACAATAAGTGCATCAGGACGATTACTATCAGTCAATTTTGAAAGAGATTTTAAGTATTCAGTTAAAGGTGCAATATCTTTATTTTTAATAAAGATGTTTGCTGTAACAAATGCTTTTTTTCCTGCTTTTTTTATGATTTCTGTAGCATTAGCAATACCGTCAATAGTAAAATTTTCCGCTCCGGCTCGAAGCGAAAAATTCTTATCTCCAAAATAAACGGCATCCGCACCAAAGTACAATGCCGTTTTTAGACTTTCTAAATCTCCACTAGGAGCAAGAAGCTCTAGAGTTTTATTAGTATTTTGATTTTTAATAGACATTACATTAAATTAACTCTCTATAACAACCGTTAATATCATAGGATTTCGACGAGTTTTTTTGTGAAGGAAACTTTTTAATTCTCTTCTTACAGCATTTTTAAGCACACCCCAATCGTTTAGTTCGCCCTTTAAATCAAAGTCTTGAAGAAGTTTATAAACCATTGTTTTAGCAGCACCCATAGTTTCGGTGCCATCTGATTCTTTTGTGTACACAAAGCCACGACTTAACATCTCTAACGCTGTAACCTCGCCTCTTTCGGTATTTAGACCTATTACAACCAAGAAAAGTCCATCCTCGGATAAATGCTTTCTATCTTTAAGTACACTGCTACCCACATCGCCAACACCTAGTCCGTCAACAAGCACATTGCCGGCTGTAACCTCGCTAGCAAGCCTAAGACCCTTTGTTTTAGAAATTTCGGCACAATTACCAATATCGCACAATAGTATTCTTTGAGCTGGAATCCCCATACGCATAGCTAACTCTGCATGTTTTTTAAGATGTCTAAACTCTCCATGAACAGGTATAAAAAAACTAGGTTGAAGTAATGCTATCATAAGTTTAAGTTCTTCTTGACAAGCATGCCCAGATACATGCACATCCGCTAATTTTTCATAAATCACTCTAACACCGTGTCTATAAAGATTATTTATAACATCATAAACATGGCGTTCATTACCTGGGATTGGCGATGCCGAAATTACAACAGTATCATTGTAATCCATCTGAATATGATTAAATTCATCTTTACTCATCCTTGTTAAGGCACTCATCGGTTCGCCTTGAGAACCTGTTGTGATGATAACAAGGTGTTTATCTTCGATGTCTTTTACCCTATCTAAATCCACAACAGCGTCTTGCGGAAAGCGTAATTCACCTATTTTGAATGCTACATCGGTAACATTTATCATGCTTCTACCACTAAAAGCAACTTTTCGATTATATTTTTGTGCTAAGTCTATAATTTGTTGCAGTCTATGGACATTAGAAGCGAATGTAGCTATAAAAATTCGTCTATCTGTGTTTTCAGAAAAAATCTGATTTAGGGATTGCCCTACTACCGCCTCGGATAAACTAGAGCCTGATTTTTCTACATTAGTGCTTTCGCTCATAAGTAACATTACACCTTGTTGACCAATTTCGGCAATTCGCTGAAGGTCTATAACATTACCGGCTATCGGTGTAAAATCCACCTTAAAGTCGCCTGTATGAAAAACTATGCCAAGCGGAGTTGTAATGCTAAGTGCACAACTACCTGCTACAGAATGGCTTACATTTACAAATTCCACCTTAAAATTAGCACCAAGTGCTACCGTAGCACCGGCACGAACTACATTAAATCTAACAACTTCTAAAAGTTTATGCTCTCTAATTTTAGGCTCTAATAACGCTAAAGTTAGCCTAGTGCCATAAACAGGCACATTAAGCTCTTTTAACACAAACGGAATTGCACCAATATGATCCTCATGACCATGCGTAAGCACAATACCCTTTACTTTATCTCGGTTAGCTGTTAGATAAGTTATATCAGGTATAACCAAATCTACTCCCGGCATATCGCCACTAGGAAAAGATACACCACAGTCTATAATTATAATCTCATCGCCATACTCTAGTGCAGTCATATTTTTACCAATCTCGCCTACACCGCCTAAAAATATTACTCGTAGCGGAAGATCAGCTTTAGTTGTTCTTCTTGTTGTTGTACTCATTTTTTCTCCAAAAACTCAATAATCATATGATAATTACTCATAATAATTGCTTATTAAAAATCAACGCACGAAAATATGCGAAAAGTTGCAAATTTAATAAACTTAAATCGTAAAAATGATGTTAAGTTACCAATATAATATCATACTCAAAAATATATTGCAAGCAAAAAATAAATAAAAATTATTTTTAATTCAAAAAAACTCCCCAACTTAATGTTGTGGAGTTTTAATTTTTATTTAGCTTCTTTTTACTTAACTTAGTTGGCGAAGTGAAGGAAGGCCGCCTGGATTAAGTTGCCAGTGAGAAGTAGGCAATGCCGAGAAATTCATAGTTGCAATACCATCTTCTCTAAACACATGAGTATTAACAAGAGTAGGAGCACCTGCACCACCTAAGAAATTCATAATATCAACATTTTCAGCTACAACAGAAAACACATTAGTATAAGAGCAACTGGCCTGACGACCCCAACTAAGTCCACCAAAAATTTCTGTAGCATAGCTTGCTTCTATATCCATAACAACATTTGTAACTGTTAAAGAATTACCTCTAATCGCTGTAACTGCACCTGCCAATGCACCATGGTTAGACCATTCGCGCCTTTCAGCAGGGCGTGGATCGTCACTTGGATTCCAGTATAAAGCAGGCATTGTACCCTGTATAAATACATTTTCTACTACAGTATCTCGTGCTCTTCCTATAAGTATACCACTCTCGCCACCTACAATAAAGAACATAGCATCTGTTATAGATACATTACGAATTGTTGCTCCATCTGTTTGACGGAAAATACCCCACTGCCAAAGATATGAAACACTAAAAGAAATATTCTGCAATGCAAAGCCCCTACCATCGAATGTTCCTCTAAATGCTAAACTCCAATGTGCAGCAGTAAGACCAATCATTTCTCCGTCAGCACCAACAGGTGTACCAATAGGTGTAAATTCTATTCCATCAAAATCCAAGTTGTTCTCTAAGAAGAAGTTACCTGTTGGATTGTCATTTATTGCAAAAAACTCTGCTACTGTTGCTATTGCACCAGCTGCTCTATACAATACAGTTACATTAACAGAGGCTGTATGACCGCCGTCTTCTGTTGTTACTGTAATTGTAGCAGTTCCTGCAGTTACACCCGTTACTAAACCAGTATCTGAAACTGTTGCTACCGTTGGAGCACTAGAGCTCCAAGCTACATTACGGTTAGTAGAATTAGCAGGTGTTAGCGTCATAGCTAATTGTTGTGTACGACGCATATAAAGTTCAAAATTATTTTGAGTAATCGTTACACCTGTTACAGGAACAGCGGCAGCTGCTACAACTACAGTAGTAAAAGCAAGAACATCTGTTGTTCCGTATGCTGTAGCTCTAATTTGAGTTGTACCTGCTCCAGCTGCTGTAACAAGACCTGAAGACGATACTGTTGCTATAGCTTCGTTATTAGATGACCATACTACTCTTTGTCTTGCACCTGCCGGTGCAACAGTAGCTGCTAGTTGTCCTGTTAGGTTATCTGTACCTAATGCTAGACTAAGCGGACCACCAATTACCGTTACAGATGTAGCATTTTCATACTGGGGAGGTGGGGGGGCCGGCGGGGTTGGTGTACCAATTTCGCACGCAACTAACAAGCCCACAGCAAAAATCATCATAATAGCCGTAAACAACGCTAGTAATTTTTTTGTTCTTTTTGTCATTATTTTTTTATTCTCCTTAAGTGCACTCATTGTGAGGCACATTTTGTATATAGTTATAGTAACATATTTTGCATCTACTGTCAAGCACTAATTTTTATAATTTTATAAATTTTGTTGACGAGTTTATAATCTTTAGCTAAAATTACAATTATGATAGAACTTGTAGGCAAAATAGGATCTATGGCACTTATTGATAAAGTTAATGGCGATATTGATTATAATAAGTTTGCTAATTTAGGAAGACAATTAAAACCTGGTATGATTTGGGTTTCTAGCGGTGCTGTTGAAATTGGGCGTATCGACTATATGCGGCGTACGGGAGCAGAGTTACCCACTGATGACAATCATACAAAAGCTAATTATGCGGCTCAAGGGCAGGCGATACTTATGAATATGTATCGCAATTTTATAAATCCACAATACGGCATTAGACAATTTCTAGTAGAACATAATCACTTTAATAATGAAAAAAAATCTATCCATATAAAAAAACTGTTAGAAGCTGCAGCAAAACAAAACTGCGTGCCTATCGTAAATTACAACGACGCTGTAAGCTGTGAAGAATTGCGAAAGTTTGAAATTGGAATTCTTTGCAAGAAAAAACAAAATGTATTAGAGCTTGTTGATAATGACGAAACAGCTAGTCAAATTGCGTGTTTAGTTAAAGCTAAAACTCTTTTGATTTTATCAACGCTGGATGGCATTTACGAGGATGTTTGCGACCCTACTTCCTTAATAAGAGAAATAAGTGCTCCAAGTTTTGAAGCACTTAATAAAAAGTTAGATGAAGTAAAGTTGAAATGTCTAGGAGCCAGTAGAGCAGGTGCTAACGGAGCTAAATACAAGTTAGAATATATTAAGCCGTGCTTAGCACAAGGTACACAAGTTATTATCGCTAGTGCTAAATATAATATAGATGATATTTTAGCAGGACGGGCACCAAGCACTGTAATAATTAACAACTCAAAAGAGTTTTAACTTGCTCACTAATTATAAATTCCTTACTCCCTAACTCTTATAATCTCATTCCCGTTATAGTAAAACACTCCTAAAAAAGTACTAACGCTACAGGCATTTAAGCTATCAGAAGCCGTCTCTAAATATTCAGTGCCGACCTTTACACTAAGGCCACAGCCTATCGAAATAATCCGTGGAGTGCTAATTAGTTTAGTCTCTATTCCTAAACTATTTAGCCGTTGATAAAATCCCATACTCTCGCTTCGAGAGCGAAATGCAAAAATGTAGTACATAAAATTTTTCCTCTTTTGTTTGTTATATTTCAAAAAATCATAAATTTTAACACAATATAATCTATTGAATACACTAATAGTATATAGTCGCATCTTACTAAATGTGCCTTTCTTTTATGATTTATTTTGATAATTCTGCAACAACATTTTATAAACCACCCAGTGTTATTGGGGCGGTTAATTCCAGCCTAAAATACCTATCGGCAAACCCCGGTAGAAGCGGACATAGCCTTAGCTTAAAGACAGCGACACTTGTACACAAAGCAAGGATAAATGTCGCTAATTTTTTAGGCTTAGAATGTGGCAATGTGGTTTTTACACTAAATTGCACTCACGCATTAAATTCGGCGATTTTTGGAATCGTCAAAAAAGGCGGTCATATTATAACAACCTGCCTAGAGCATAATAGTGTACTTCGTCCTCTTTACGAATTAAAGCGGGGCGGAATTATTGATTTAACAATTTTATCGCCTGTTAGCGGCACGGATTTTGTTACTGCTAAACAAGTAGAATTAGCAAAGCGACAAGAAACTTGTTTGGTTATTATAAATCATATTTCTAATGTTACAGGAGCCGTGCAACCGATTAGTGAGATTGGAAGCATCTGTAAAAAATATGCTATTCCGCTGCTTGTTGACGGAGCTCAAAGCGTTGGATATGTCGATATTGATATGGGAGCTATGGGAATTGATATGCTGACAATTGCTCCGCACAAGGGGCTACATTGTCCTCAAGGAATTGGCGTGCTTGCAGTAAGAGAGGGACTTAGCTTAAAACCACGAATTTACGGTGGCACAGGCACGGATAGCCTAAGTCTTTATCAGCCATTAGAGCTTCCTGAAAGTTTAGAATGCGGTACTCTACCCACTCCCGCTATTGCAAGCCTTAACGCAGGTATTAAATGGACACTTAAGCATACGCACAGTAATCGAGAAAAGCTATTTGCTTTAAGCGATTTTACAACAAGTGAATTAAAAAAAATAAGCGGCATAAAAATTTACACTGCCACAAATTCGGTTGGTGGAATAGTTAGCTTTAATATAAAAGGGCTACATTCGATGGATATAGCTGACATTCTAAATAATGACTACAATATTTGCGTACGAGGCGGACTTCATTGTGCACCCTTAATGCATAAATTTTTAGGCACAATGGAAAGCGGAATTGTTAGGGCTAGTTTTGGCTTTGAAACAACATTCGGCGATGTGAATAGTTTGATTAAGGCAGTTAGAAATATAACTCACAATATATAATATATTAAATTATAAACTACAATGTACAATTTTTCATAACGCAATCCTTACCATCAACCTTACTCCCAATCTTTGCTCCAAAATATTTATCGCTTCTTTTAGATATGTAACAGGCTCAAAGCGCACCTCATTTGGTAAAATATCAAAATCAAATTCTTGTATTTTTTCTGGTGTGCTATCATAGCCAGCAAAAGCTAAAGCATAATATGTATAACGCATTGCAACTAGATACGGATTTTTATTGCCGTATAAAATCGCCTTAAATGCTTTTAGTAATTTTATAAACAGCTCACCACTAGGACTATCACCTACTGATTTTTCTGTTACTTCCAACATAGCGGTTACTGATAAAAAGTTGTCGTGATTTTTAGAGAATTCAAAAAAACTTTCTATTTGCGTAGCATTGGCAACAGTAAAAAAACCGTTCTTATTAACTAATTGATACTCGTTAAATCCAAAAATTTCGCCGGCAAATTTTAATTTTGCTGTCTTTTTTTTAATTCCTTTTATAACGGCACAAACAACACCTTCATTCTCGGTAAAAAGTGTTAAGCGTTTGTCATATTCGTTATAGTCGCTAGATTTAAGCACGATTGCTTTATATGAAATGGCGGACATATATAATTAATAGAAAAATAAAAACTTAAGAATGTCAGATTTATCAAATTTACAAGTCCTAGCATTCTTAAGTTTCAAGTTGTGTTTTTACTCACTTAAATTTTTATGAAGCAAGTAAAAACCAATATTACCTGTTTTGGAAAAACATTCCCAAGCTATCTTTTCAGCGGATAAATCGTTGTTAATTTTGTCGTCAGTTTGCATATGAGACATCTCCTTTTACTGATATAGCATTTGCAATTTACTAAAAAATATTATTATATAGATACATCCTAGTCTTAACTTTCTTCCTAGTTATTTATATTATTTTTACATAACTAAATTATCTTATATGAATATGCTTTTGTCAATTTTAGTTAGCTCTCTGCATTTAGTTTTGCCGTTTGGTCTGCAATTCTAAGCCCCTCTATCATACTTGCTATATCGCCGTTCATAAAAGTATCAAGTGAATATAATGTCATACCAATACGGTGGTCGGTAACCCGCCCTTGCGGAAAGTTGTATGTTCTAATGCGTTCACTTCTGTCACCACTACCAACCTGTGCCTTTCGCTCTCCCCGCTCCTTTGCCTCTTGTTCCTCTATCAACTTGTCGTATAGTTTAGTCTTTAGTACCCGCATAGCTTTATCACGGTTTTTAATTTGGCTCCTTTCATCCTGACACTGCACTACAATTCCCGTAGGAATATGAGTAAGCCTTACAGCACTGTCTGTTTTATTAACATGTTGACCACCCGCTCCGCCGCTTCGGTAGGTATCAATTTTAAGATCTTTTTCGTTAATTTCAATCTCTATATCCTCTGCCTCCGCTAGTACCGCAACGGTAGCGGCACTAGTATGAATACGCCCCTGAGTTTCAGTATCAGGGACTCTCTGCACACGGTGAACACCGCTTTCAAACTTTAATTTAGCATACGCACCGCTACCGCTAACCTGAAAGGACGCTTCCTTTACTCCGCCCAATTCCGTTTCGTGAGTGTCGATTTCTTCAACTAAAAAACGATGCTGACTAGCAAACATTTTATACATTCTAACAAGTGCCGCCGCAAAAAGAGCCGCTTCCTCGCCACCTGTGCCTGCCCTAACCTCTACTATACAGCTTTTTTCGTCCCGAGGGTCGCTAGGGAGTAACAAAACTTTAAGCTCGCTTGTAATTGTTTCTATCTCTTCTTTTTTTTGCTCTAACTCCTCTTTAGCAAGAGCTAACATTTCGCTATCGGTTTCACTTGCTAGCATTTCTTTCGCCATAGCCAAATCACTTTTAGCCGTCTTTAAACGATTATAAGATAAAACAACAGGCTCTAGGCTAGCGTGCTCCTTTACTAGCTTAGTCCACTCTTTATTATCAGCTATAATTTGAGGATCTGATATCTTTTGAGTTAGCTCGTTATACTTTGTTACTATTTGTTCTAATTTTTGTGTATTCATAAATTTAGAAAATGTGTCTTGTCACAAGTCAAGATAACAGTATAACACATTATACTATACTAAACAACTATTCGATACTATTAGCTAGAAATATCTTTTGACAACTTGCTCCTATTTATAGTATTCTAAAAATTGCTTGGAGAGGTGGTTGAGTGGTTTAAGGCACTCGCTTGGAAAGCGGGCGTAGGTTAATACCCTACCGGGGGTTCGAATCCCCCCCTCTCCGCCATCAAGACACGACAGAACGAACTCCGTTCTGTCGTGTTTTTCTGTGCCTTTTTGCCTTGATTTACGCTATTTTTGCTAAACTCGGTTACTTTTCGTTCGGGTTGCACCTTGCTATTTTTGCACTTAGGATATGAACATAGGCAAACGGTTACTTTTCGTTCGGGTTACTTTTCGTCTTGTTACTTTCCGTTCGGTTGCAAATGTGCCGTTATGATTGTAAAGCTATGTGCATTGACTGTTATTATTGCACTACCCGTATATGCGTACCAGTTTTTGCCCTTACGGATTATCTCGCCCGCACCTTGTATCTGCTGTTTACAATATGCTACAACATCAACGGCACTTAATTTAAGGTTGCGTCTTATCCGCTCCGCTCCCATCGGCGTCGTGTGTATATTATCTATATTTAATAGTAAATCGTTTTTCTCTTTCATTATTTATATTTACCTTTCAATTATCGTCACGCTTACTGTGTCGCCCGCTTGTTTATTTATCTTGGCTCGTATATCCTTGCGAATACCTATTATATGACAAGGTGTCCCCATCCGCACAAGGCTGCCCTCGTATGGTTCGCCGTCAAAGGTTGCGTGTACTTTGACCCGTCCTTTGCCAAACTCCGCCACTACATCAAAAGGTATCTCTATGTATGCCGCGTCCATGTCGGGCGCTTTTTTTATTACCGCATCAAATTCGTATCGTTTCATTTTATTGCCCTTATGCAAACGCCCGCCACAATACTAAGCCTAAGCCAATCAAAAACAATATCGAGAAAATTGTTTTGTTGTATTTAGCAAGCCATGAGGGTAGAAAAATATCAAAGCCTACAGTCCTGTTGTCCGTGTATCTCTCTGCTATTATAGTAAGCGGGCATCGCCACTTGCATATCAACAAAATAATGAACTCTAATATTACGAGGCCTATACATACCCAAACAAATAAAATAACTCTGTCAAATATCCCCGTAAATAATATATAGAATATTGAAGCTGCAAAAATAACCCATATAACGGTATGTATTATTTTTATCCAAAGAAGCTTTGTTTTGTCGCTACGCTTATCCATATATAATATAGTATAGCAAAGTAGGCTTATCGAGTCAAAATATAAATTGCCGTAAAATAAAAAAGACGGCAAGGTTGCCACTGCCGTCTATAAATCGCCAAAAACCGTTTATGTCTTTTGGTGTTAGGTTTATGCCCGCTGGTAATATCTTACCCAATAAGTTTGGATACTTCATAGCGATTTTAAGTGCAATAATTCCGCCATCGCTAAAACCGAAAACGATAGGTTTCTGCTCCGCTTTATCTAATCCCTTGTGCCTAATTAAATTTACAATATCCTCCGCCATTTCATCGTAATGTAATCGTTTTACTTTGTCCGACTTCCCATGACTTCTGCTATCTGGCATACTGTATAGCCCTTAAACAGTTTTGGGCAATCCTTAAAGAATTGATTGCTGCCCATATTGCCATGCACAAAGATTAGGGGTTGCCAATCGCCACTTTTTGTGTAGGATATACTCACGCCGTTGCTGTCAAAACTTAAAGTTTTCTCTATCAAGCAATATGGCAAATTCCCCGCCATCTTATGCTTAATTCGGCAAGGTTCGCAATTACCATTATTCTTGCATTCCTTTTTAGGAAACGAGCAATCTTGTGCTTTTACTTCCACACTCTCACTCCCGCAATAAATTTATGCTTGCCGTTATCATTGCCTACAAAGTTAAACTCAGTATTAAATCCTTCTGCTTTTGCCGATACAAACAAATGTGCAATAGCAATTCCAAAATCAATATTACGCATATCGCCTATTATAAAGTCAAGTGGATTGCTGGATTTTTTTAAGTAAAAGTAGTACTTATCGTCTGTCTTTTCGATTAACCACGGTTGACGATTGACAGCACTTGGAGCAATCCTAACCGCTTCAATAAGTCTACCGCTAAGTTCATCACTCGCAACATCACCTACAATAATATCCGCAGCAGCTTTTCTCTTTAAAGCCGTTTGGATATCCCAGCCTTTCTCCTTTTGAACTTGTCTTCTAGACTTTACAATTCCAGTTCTTATTCCATTCTTGTCAACTACATCCAAGAACTCTTTTTCGTACTGATCGGTTGTTTTCATTTATTTTTTTCCATAACACTTTTATCAAGAAAACTTTTAACCTTCTCTAAAAATGATGTGTCGTAATTATTTACTAATACTAGATCAAAAATATCTATGTTGCGTTCATATTCCATTTTAATTCTAATTTCATCGTCTCCAAAGACTCTAGCTTCACATTCCACAGCAGGCTTTCCTTTCTCACGCACTAAATATTTCAGCAGTTTTTTTGGACGATCAAAACATGAAATACATAATATTGCCACTGCGCCTTTATATTTTTCCTTGAGTTTTTTAATTTCATCTACTCTGCGAATTATTATCATTGGTATTTTGCCCGTAGCTATTTGATCATCAATTGCAGTAGAATTGAAACCATAATATTCACCACGAAAAGTATAATTATATTCACATGCCAAAACTTCTTGCTGGGAGCAGTCAAAAATGAACTCAAAATTACTGTTCTGTTCCTCATCTTTTCTTGAAGAACGACTTGTCCTTTTTTGTATAATCGAATACTGCTCTCCAAAAAATTTATAATTAGAAAGTAAAAATGATTTTCCGCTTGCGGAAGTTCCAGTTATAATTACTAAATCAATCATATTTTCTCCTGACATTTTAAACCACCTATTAAACCACCTATTCTATGTCAATTTTCTCTCCGCTGTACTGAAGCCATAGTGCATCAAAATAATCTTTTAATGCTTTATACCCTGATGACTCCTTAGGATATTTTTGAACAGGGCAATCACTTCCTTTTGCATCCGTTGGCTGATACGACAAGTATAAATTTTTATCGAAAATATATAATCTAAATCTCACTACTTCTTGATGTAATGAAAATGCTACTTTCGTTGCACTTGCCTTATTTTCTTTTTCAAGGTGATTGATGCAAGTGTTAATTGCATTTTTATAATCTTGACAATTTTCACTAAGCTCCTCCGCCCTCCTTGAAATATACGGATTTTCTGGGCAGGAAATTAAATATCTTTGTTTTATGCTCGCATTCTCATGTAGGGTCTTATAAGGAATTTTAGTTCGAGAAATATATTCATTACAAAAGGTCGCACCTTTTAAACAAAAAACTCTCATTGTCTCCGAGGTTTTTATATCTGCTGCAATGCTTTTTTCTGCTTTTCTATGATTTTTATATTCCCACTTAATACTTTTTCTGATATTTGCGGGAACAAATTTTTGGAATGGCTTTATCCACCCTTTAATAGTTCCGTGGATAATTATAACAATGGTCGAACTTATTAGTCCGCTTGCTATTCCTACTACAAACATTATCCAATCCATGGCAACCTCCTTTGCATTAATTTTAAGACAAGTGAAAATCTGTCTATTTGAAATAGACACAAGCTAATTATACTAAATATATTTGCAAAACACAAGTCAAAATACGCCATATTTTGCAAATGGTGAAAAAGGCGCTCAAATCTGTTAAGTGGCGAATACTTCATGAGGTCCTTATCGGTTTGTCTAGTTGGTGATACAAAGCGGCACAACGGGGCAAAGAATGTAACACAGGGTGTTTGAGAGTAGTGAATTGATTATGTATTTACAAATGTGGCTGAAAGTACCTAAAAATACTCAAATAGTTCAAGTCTGGTCTGCCCTCTAGGTTCAAATCGGGTCTACCCCAAAAAAGCCAAAAAATCCTTTCTACTGCAAAAAGTCAAGGGTATTTGGTGTGGTTCAAGTCTGGTCAACCCTACTCACAAAAGTGCCAAAACCCCATATAAAGCAAAAATAGCCCTATAATAAGGCTATTTTTGTTGTTTTTACCCCTGACAAAAGACAGGAGATATGTGGAGCTGGTGATGGGATTTGAACCCGCAACCTACTGATTACAAATCAGTTGCTCTGCCATTGAGCTACACCAGCAAAGCATTATAAAGTGTTGCAAAAATAGAAGCAACAGAAAGCATAATATCATATTAGGATAAATAATGCAAACACTTTTTTGAATTTTTTAGATGATTTTCGACAAGATTTTTTTAAGTAAAAAAAATCGTTAATTTTATTTTGAGAATATTATTTATTGTTAATTCAACTATAATATTTAAAATCTCCAAAGCAAACACACATAGCACATTCGTTAGCGCAATTTTGGCAAACGATACTGTTACAGTCGTTGCAATACATTAAAGTTGCCGGATCAGATGCTCTACTGCAATTAGCACATTGTTTCTGTTTAATTGTCATTATTGTAGTATGCCGTTTGTTAATGTTTTGTATTCTGTTTGAAATTCATTTGCAAAAAGCTGTGCTTGAAAATTGTCGCTTGTAACAAAAATAGTTGTTGCGGATAAGGATTTTATTGTAGAACAAATTAAATGTAATAATTGATTTTTATTAGTTTCGTTTTGCGGGACGCCATCTTCGGCGTCCCCTACAAAACTCATATCGCTCTCTCGTATGGAACGCACTCTTGGGCGTTCCGCTTGCTCATACATTCCCAAAAGCAAATCATCAAATATTATGATTTTTGGTTTTCGTACCAATGCTCTTGCTAGGAATGCTTTGACTTGAATTTCGGATGGTAGAGGTTTTTTTTTGCTAGGCTTAGTCTTTAGCCAGTTACACAAGCCTAGCATTTGTGAAGCTTTTTTTAGCCTACTACTAATTTCCTCTTTTGGTATTTTTCGTAGCTTTAATCCGTAAATTATGCTTTTTTCTATTGTCTTGCCTTTTAGCAATCCGCAACTATCGCCAATGTAGCAAATATCACGCTCTTTTATTGAAACGCTATCCCCCGCTACCCCATCAAAAAAAATCTCGCCTTCGCTTGGAACTTCTAATCCTGCTATAAGTCTACAAAGCGTGGTTTTACCACTACCGATTTGCCCCAGCAATACAAAAATATCGCCGTTATTTATTGTTAAATCAACACCGTTTATTGCTCCGATTAGCCCGTCATAATCCTTTGAAATGTTTTTAAGAGTAATCTGCATATAAAATGCGGGACACCTAGAGTGTCCTAGAATTTATTCCATATCTTGCCAATCCCACTCGTCAATAAATTCCATTGCCTCTTGTTCCTCCGTTTTCTCTATTCTCTCTACTTCTTGTGCTTTTTCTAATGAAGCGATTACTTCGGGAGCAATTTTATTTTTAAAAGCAGTTAGTTCTTTTCTGAGTTTTTTCTAGCTAATATAAAAAATCCACAAATAAGTACGAACAACGCTAATACAATAGCACCTCTTTCAGCCATTATTATAGCTATTGGACGATTTATAGCTTGATTAAATGCGTCTAATGTAATCAGAACCTCGCCATTTATTTCTAAAAACGGCAAAAAAATCCAATCGTCAAAACCTATTTCATTAGTAAAAACTCTAAAAACAATTATATCTCCTACTTCTATATCAGCTAAACTAAAATCAGCAAATCTATAACCTTGCACAAGTAGTTCAAAATCGTAATCTTCTACCCAAATTCTACGAATATCTAAATCTATCCGCTCTACAACAGAAGCAAACTCAGTTGTGTTTTGTAGTGTTGGTCTAAAGTCTAATTCTGTTCGAGCGAATAACATAAATATAAAAGCAAACGGCAAAAATAATATAAGACCAATAATTTTCAATACCCACACAGCACTTGATGCCCTAAATTCTCTTTTTACTCTATCCTCTGTTGTTACTAATTCTTTTACTCTATCTAAAATAGGATAAAAGGTATTTGTTAGCTCTAATAAATCGACAAGTTGTGTTTCGTTAAACTCAAGTTTTATTTTTTTCTTTCCTGTTCTAAAAACAATAATTTGCGAAACTCTTTGTCCTTGAGCATTTATACAACCACTCCCTAAAAAATCCACTATTTCTAGATTTTGCCACTCTAAAACAAACCGCCTTTTATTAAAGGACTTTACTTCTATGCCGTTTTTGCTAAAAACTATAGTTTCACGTAGCTGAATTATTTGACCTACTACTATAACAATGCCCAATCCGCCCATAAATAAAAAAGCTATCATACTAATAAATGCAAATCTAAATACTAAAATATCTAAGATGGCTAGCGTTAAAAATCCACCACCAAAAATTGCACCAAAAATAATTTGCGCTATAGCAGGTGCTTTCCTAGCTTTTGCAATACCCACATCGTCCCACACTTTAATTATTCTATGAGCATTTTTAACATTAGATTTTGGCTCGCCTAAATTGTTTGTGTTTTTAAATTGCATTGATAAATTATATGTCGTATTTTTTTGTTTGTCAACTCTTTAGTAAACCTTTACAAATCTTTACATTTACAAAATTATTATTGACCCGCAAAATAAAAATCCGTTATAATTATATGGTGCCGAAAGGAAAATTCCTTACGGCATTTACTTTTTTGGGATAAAATAAAAAATATGTTTTTAGATATTTTTACAAGTATATGTTTACTCTTGGCTGGTATCGCTGTGTTTTTACTTGGCATAAAGCTAATGAGTAACGGACTAGACAGGGGTGCCGGTAGAAGCATTAAAAAGATGTTTGTGCGTGTTGGCGACAATCGTTTTGCAAATGCAGGTATCGGTGCTGGTGCCACGGCTACAATCCAAAGTTCTACCGCCGTAACCGTCATGGTTGTAGGCTTTGCAAATGCCGGTGTTATAACACTACTACAATCTACCGCTATGATAATGGGTGCTAATGTGGGGACTACTCTTACTGCATTTTTTGCAGTTGTAGATAATCTGCCTATATCTCCTTTTTTTATGATGACCGGTATTGTAGGCATATCTATGTTTATGTTTTCTAAAAATCATAAAGTAAAGATAGCCGGCGAAATTATTTTAGGTTTATCACTTATCTTTGTAGGAATGTTTTTAATGGGCAGGGCTTTTCCTAGATATGTTCCCGCTACTTACACTAACCCAAATCCAACAAACCACCCTTTTACAATAGCTTTTAGAGATTTATTTATTGCCTTATCAGCTAATCCTGTTGGTCCTTTACTATTAGTGCTTATCGGTGCTATTTTTACAGCTATTATTCAAAGCTCTACAGCAGCTACAAACATGGCGGTAATTATGGCTAGTGCAGGTGTATTGCCACTAGAAGCAGGTATATTTATAATTCTTGGTGCAAATGTAGGTACAACACTAACAGCACTTTTAGCTTCTATCGGAACATCAACTAATGCAAAACGAGCCGCTATAACGCATCTTATGTATAACCTTTTTGGTATTGTTATATTCTTGCCACTTCTATGGATTTTAAGAGTACAAACAGCAGACTTTTTAATGGTTATTTCTACTTCGTTATTCTCTGAAAACCCTGTTGCTTTTGCCGCTGCATTTTTCCATCTATTCTATAACTTAGCATTATTTGGACTTCTTATTGGGTTTACAAGACCATTTACTGCTATGATAACTAAAATGGTACCGGCTAAAGAAGGCGAGGAACTAGATGCTGTTAGGCTTCATTTTATAGACGATAAAGCCCCTCAACCAATCTTAGAATCAAATAATTTTAACACTGTTATAGAGCCTATTAAAAAAGAAATTCATCATATGGCAGGATTGTCTTTAGAGAATTTTATGTCTGCATTAAGCACTACTTTTGTACCTGATTTAAGTAAGAAAAACAAAATAATTACAGTAGAGCAAAAAATCAACTTTATAAATAAAGGCATAGGTAATTATCTTATAAAACTAACTAAAACTCCATCTGAAGGCTCTGAAAAAGTAAATAAAAAGCTGTTAAAGCTTCATAATGTAATTAGTGATGTGGAACGAATCGGCGACCAAGCTATGACAATCCTAGACGAGGCTACCGAAATGGTAGAACATAATATCAAATTTAGTGCAGCCGCTATAGAAGAACTTAAAGATATTAGTAGCTTAGTGCTAGATTTATTTCCTATTGTGTTAGAGATTTTTGAAACTAAAGATAAATCTAAACTAAGTGAGGTTAGCGATTATTCTAAACTTATTAGTGAGAAAAAACGAGAACTTGGCTTTAATCATATTTCTAGACTTAATGAAGGCTTATGCAGTGTAGAAAACGGTATTCATTTTTATGCCGTTATAGCAAGCATAGACACCATTAAAGACCACTTAACGAACATTGCTTACTCTATTAAAAGCCCTGCCGGTGCTCAACTTGAAAGACTTAAAAGACAAGCTAAAGAAAATGTTAAGCAAAGAGACGCTAGAAAAAAGGTTTATTGGTAAATGCCTCAATGAGAAATGAGATAAATTAGAACTTGTTGATTTATAACTAAAAATATTATTTATCCTAATTTAGTTATTTTTTATAAAGTAAGTCCGATATTTCTCATTCGCCTAATTTGTCATTTCTCATTGATAAAAATATATTTATGTCAAACACAACTTCCACTCACAACGACCTCGCTATAGAAGCCTCTCACCGAAGCGGATTAGCAGAGTGTATAGAAAAAAGTTTTAATGCGGTTCATCTTAACACCACATTATCTTTTAATATAAAGCAACAAATAATCTACTCCTTACTAACCTTACGATGCGTTTTTGATAGCGAACTCATTGATAATCCCCTACCACTCTTTGTCGAATATAATTTAGTCAAAGGTGAAAAAATGCCCGAAAAAATGGAGTTATTCGATTTAGTTACTTCTATTATTTCATTAGATAACTGTACGCAAGAACTGCTGGCATTATGGTATATCGTTACAGCTTTTATTCTGATTTTAGAAGCTCCGATAGATTTGTCGGTTTTTAACAGCATCAAAAAAACACTTCATACCGAAAAGGTTTTTGATACTGTTTTGTATATGACATATAGCATTGAAATTCCATGTAGTATAGAAGAGCTTGAGGCTCAAGACGGAATTCCAAAAACGCTACAAGACTGGTATGCTCCGTATATTGATTATATTTTGGAAGAAAATGATTTAGGTCAAACTAAAGCTGAGGAGCGATTTATAAAGTGGCTATCCGAAGGCAGATTTAATTTGGTATTAGTAGGTAGCGACAGAATGCTAAATAGTTATCCGTTTGATGAAGGCATTTTGGTTTGTAATTTAGCAAGCCGTTCTAGCTTAGAAGGACTTGTAAAAGTAGAAGAACGCATAAAGTTTCTAACCGACTGCATATCAATAGTAAACGACAGTCTAAATTGGGCAAGAAAAAAACGCCATTTTTTATATTATTATAAAGGTCTTTTCAGCTTAGGAATCGGCGAAAAAGAAAGTGCTAAGAGTTGTTTTATTGCCTCATTAGAATTTAATAAGAATTTTACACTAGCTAAGCAAATGCTAGAAAAATTATAAAAAAGGAACAACTAACAATGAAAGTAATTTTAATAAACGGCAGTCCAAATAAAAACGGCTGTACAAAACGAGCACTTAACGAAGTCGCTAGCGAATTAACAAATGCACAAATTGAAGTAGAGCATTTTCATATAGGTGCTAATGTTTCCCCTTGCACAGCTTGTTATAAATGTGTCGAGAATAAAAACGGCAGATGCGTTATAACTAAAGACAGTGTAAACGATTTTTTACAACTTGCCGAAACAGCGGACGGTTATGTTTTTGGTAGCCCCGTGTATTTTGCATCCGCTAGCGGTGGCATAAACAGCTTTATGGATAGAGTATTCTTTGTGGGTCGCCACAAAATTTTTCCGCTAAAGCCAGCTAGTATTATAGTTAGCTGCCGCCGAGCCGGCTCGTCCGCTGCTTTAGATAACCTAACTAAATATCTTACAATTAGCCAAATGCCTGTTGTATCTAGCCATTATTGGAATATGGTGCACGGTAGCAACCCTAGTCAAGTAGAGCAAGATTTAGAAGGAATGCAAATTATGCGAACACTTGGCAGAAATATGGCGTGGTTATTAAAAAGTATTGAGGCAGGTAAAGAAAAAAATATTGCCCTACCCGAAAAAGAAAAACGAGTACAAACTAATTTTATAAGATAATTTAATTTTAATAAGTGCGAGAGTTAAAATAAACTCCCGTACTTATTTTATTTTTCTCTTATACTGTCAAAAAATATTCTTTCCCGTTTTGCACAATGATTGTAAAACCTATTGCATTTTAATTTTCTTCTGGGTATTCAATATCTTTCTTGTAGGAACGACATTCTGTCGCCCGCATTTGTTAATCGCCCCTACTATTCGATGATGTTTAATTTCTAATTTATACCTCATTTGTATTTTGTACATTGCATATTGTAATTTGACTTTATTTTTATTTTTTCGCTAATAATCCGCAAATATCTGCATACACATAAATAGTATACTTATGTGTGAGGACAATATAAATGCGGTTTGAAAAAAAACTTATAATATTAAACGGTGAAAGCACCGCTAAAGGCACGCTTAGCTTAGAACGAAATGCTTACGGGCTTTTTGCTACACTAAATGTATATAGCTTATCCGAATTAAAACGAGGACAATACTGTATCGGATTAAAAACTCCGGATGCGATTTTTGTGCGTGAATTAGGTAATAAAGGCAGAATTTTATCTAGATTTGAAATAAGCAATATGGATCTAGAGCAAATACATGCAGTGCTTTTTGATATGGAAAAAGAAGAGGCTCTTTTATACGGCACTTCTAGCACTACTAAATTATGGACAGCAAACCGTATGGACGGCTTTAGAAGCAGTAAGCAAAATGCTAGCTTGCCTGTAGTGCCACAAGAAAGTGCTTCTATTTCTTCTAATATGGAACCTAACAATAAAGATATTAGAGATTATTTTTTTGATATAGCTCCACAGGCATCCAATGAAATCCCTGCTGAAAAGCTAATGCAATCTGCTGTAAAAATAGCTAAAGAAAACGAATCAAGCTATAACGACACAGCCGTTGCCAGCATAAATTATTATAATCAAAAACCTCATACCACTAACCTTTACTCTAATCAAGAAGAAACTAATACTCCAAAATTAAAAAATCCTATAGACCAATATTTTACGCAAATTGAAAATGAACATATACAAATAAATAATACTAACCAACACTCCAGTAATAACAACTCGTCAGCTATACCCTCTCTGCCGTGGGAGCATCAAAAGGTGTATATACAAAAATTAAAACACACCCTTACTCCGATTCCCGTTAGAGACCCATCACACGCTATAAGCGAAATAACTCCACCAAGCAATGCGAGAATAAATAATGCGTTTATTCCAAAACCACAACAGTCTTATGGAATGTCAAAAAGAAAATCTTCTCAAAAAAATCCAATTCACATTTCATCTCTAAGCGAGGCCGCAACCACTGTACCACCGCTGTCTAGTTATAACGCAACACAATCCGCAACTAAAATAAAGCCCGAATTAAATTTTTACGAGCAAATAAAATCACAATTAGATAGTTTATTTAAGGATAACGAACACTACACTCCTCTAGAAAATCTGATGCCCGATACAAAGTGGGCAAAAGTGCTTTTTGATACTAATAAGTTTTATGTTGTGGGTTTAATCGGCAAAGCTCCCGAATATATCGCCTATGGAGTACCGAGTAACTTTAGCGAAACTCCACCCGAAGAATTAGGTACCGAGGCCCGTTGGATGCCAGAAAATCCAAGTAACCCAAAATCAAACGGCTTTTGGCTGATGTTTCAAGATGCCGCTACCGGAGAAGCAGTTTAATCATTTTAGAATATTGAAGAATTATTCTAATTCAACTATCTATTATTAAATATAAAATGTCGGAAGTTTTAATAAATCGTCCGACGTTTTTTATTTGTTGCTATTGTTATTTATTTTAGAAAAATTAAATTCTTTATATTTCGTTAATTCTCGACAGCTTTTTTCAAATTTTTGTATATGGTTTTGCGATATAATGACGGTCTATGGAACCACATATGCAATATATAGAGCCATCGGAAGTAGTCGAAAATAATTATCGTAGACCAAACAATTATAATAACGACTATAAAAGATATAATAAAAACCATTACAAAAAACGCAGTAAACTTGTTACAGCAATAGTTATAATTATAATCCTAGGTGTGCTTGGCTTTTTAGGATTTTTAGCATGGAATTTTTTTGCTAATCGACACGATTACGAGCTTAATTTTAATAGCCACACAATAGCTAGTGCTACAGTTAACGAGGACTTTTTTTATAGGATCTCCCCTGCTAGCTTTAATGCCAGTAGCGACGGTCAATCGTTAGTGTATAGCATCTCTAACGGAACTCTCCCCTATGGTCTTACTCTTAATAGCGATACTACAGGACCTTTTATATCAGGCCGTATAAATCCCACAGCTAATATAAATATGGGCACTAATTTATTTACAATTCTTGCTAGCGTGTATGGCTCTAACGCTTACACAATGGCAGATTTTTCGATAAATATCCTACAAGGAATTTGGGGAACTCCACAGTACGATTTTGATATTTTATTCGAGGAAGCCCCTATTATGATGGATGGTTTGATAGCAAGGCTTGCGGTTTTAGATGAGCTACATAGCAATCATTTTAATTTTAGACCGCTTGAAACCAGAATCGGTAGCGGTAATTGGATAGCTTTTGATAATACCAAAAACCTAACTCGTAATAATAATTACAATATTGCCGTCCGCTACAAAGCTACACCCCAAATGCAGGCTGGCGATTATATTTCGGTTAGCGTTTCGACTGTAGCCAGCAATCACGAAAGCGATTTTTTTGTTCTAGACGGCACAGGCACATTAACAGGCTTTAGTGACTTTTTTATAGCTTATTTTTCGGGTAAAGGTATCACTATCCCTACTAGCGTAGGCGGTATTAGTGTTACGGGAGTTAGCTGGAATGTGCTGTCAGGCTTTATAGAAAACACGTTTGCACCTAGATTTAATCCGATTATTGTACCAAGCAGTATAAATCGAGTTGTCGGCACTATGGGGCGATATGGAATTTCTCACAGACAAGTTATAATTTTTGAAGGCACTACTCCGCCAACTTTTTCTAACCCTCTACCTAATCCTACTCCAAGCGGATTTATTCGTGGCGGACGATTTGTTGTGCCTAATAGTGCAATCGCAAGCTATCGCACAGCAATCCCCGAATTTGGACAAGCTGTAGATAATCTACCGCCAAGAAATGTTTTTCCACACCAAAGCATTGTAGATAATTATTATTTAATAGTTGATAATGTTTTATTAGACGGCTTTCCAGTTAGAGCACTTGTTAGTTATTTTGGGTCTAATTCTATTGCCGAAGTGCCGTTTGGAGTTAGTGTGATACTGCCAAATGCTTTCTTTTATGCTAATAATGTCGAGGCTATTGTGCTTCCACATTCGCTAAATGCTATTAAAGATAATGCTTTTACTATTAGTTCGCTAACGGGCGGATTACAAATGATATTTTTAATAAATACTCCTCTAGCTTGGGAAGGTATGTCCGTTGGCAATCTCCCGTTTGCAACAGTACTGTTTTTTTCGCAAGAAAGAACCGCCAATTATCAGTGGCGGTTTAACGAGGACGGATTTCCAACAGCGTGGGGTTAGATGTTAATATAGTTCAATACAATCCTTACAAATAAATGATAAAACATACATGATTTACTGGATTGCTTCGCCTATAAACTAATATTAACAATTACCTAGCTTTGGCTCGCAAAGACGACATCGGTTGGTTGCGTTTTCGTCTTTGCGAGCCATGGCTAAATTGAGCAACGCTTTGAAACTAGGCGAAGCAAGCCAGTAGATTATGCTTTTAGGTGTACTTTATTAACAAAATCCACACCTACAAAATATATTCTGCGTTAAAAAATCACAAAAATTTAGAGCCTAACCCTTATTTATCTAAAAGAGCCTTAACAACCCAATCTATTACAACTCGTTCTTGAGCGTTTATATTAAGTTGGTCTATATACTCGTTAAATTGCTTACTCTTTTTTATGTTTTCTTTATATCGCCTTTTATCAAATTTTCTACTATATTGCTTTTTATTATTTTTTTTGTTTTTCAAATCCTTAAGCAAACTTTCTTTTACTACTTTAAGATCTTTTTTTTCTGCATGAATTACCTGCAAAAAGCCTTCTACATAAGGTAATAATACTGAATGTTCAACAATATTATAACAAATATAACTTATTAATACATTAAGGCTTTTATTATAGTTATCTTCATTAGCTTTGCTTGCATTGTTAATATATAAATTATAGAATTTAAGAATTTTTCGAAGTTCAATAATAAGATATTTACCACTTTCTTCTCCTTTATATTTATACGATAACTCGCCTTCAATATTAACATAAAACGCTCTATAACATCGTTCATAGATCCCACTCTTTTGCAGTCGAAACCAAGGATCTCTATTTTTTTCAATTAATTTTTTATAAATATCATAAAGCACAGGATTATTTTTTGCACTTTCTTCCATACTCAATAATCGTTTTTCAAACAGTCCTGCTTCGCTTTCTTGAAATTTCCTCTCATCTTTTGTTTTTATTTTCGCTTTTATTTCTACCTCTTGCTCTTTAATCCACTTTATGCCTTCTTCATTTCCAATTATTTTATAATATTTCTCAAAATAATAACCAAATCCATCACTCCGCATTTCATTTTTTAGCCATTTCTCGTGCGGTCTGCATAACTCAATAATTTTTTGTTTATCTTGTTCATTTGCAACTTTAAGAGCGTCTTTAACTTTTTTATTAAAGTCATCTCTATGAAAATGATCATAACGCAAAAGATAGTCATTAAAATCATCTCTCTTATATATAGTAAAATTTTCCGTATACACTTTTACTAATCCAAACCAACCCCAAGGATTAGCGGGAGCAATATCAATAGCTTTTTGATATTGCTCTTTTGCCTTACCCCACTCACCTAAATCACAAAAAATATCGCCGTTTTTTATATAGTCTTCGGCTTCATTCATTTCTTTACCGACGATATTCTTAATAACTGTACGGTTATCAATATGCTGGGTGTTATGCGTTGTGTTATACTGCGTTACATAATTATTTATTGCTTTTTCGGTAATAAAAGCTGTTTCGCAAATACTACAAATTCCAGCTTCTAAAGTGCTGTCTACTTCTATTTGTCCTCCGCACTGGGTGCAAATCGCAGGTTTTAGAGCCATAATAGTTTTCTCCTAAGAATGATACCATTATTGTATCAGCTTTTTTTATTGTTTGTAAATGATTTTTTCTAAACAACTAAAAGTAGCAATGCAATGATAGATTTTGGCAGTTTATTTTGATAGAATTGCTGTATGAGTTTCAAACAATACTGGGCAAGTCAATTTAGCAATCCGACAGGCTTTGGCGGAAAAATATCAACATTTATTATGAATCGCCTTAATAAGGCAAGCTATAATGCGGTATTTTCGCAGGTGCCTAAAAATAGTGAAATTCTTGACATCGGTTTTGGAAATGGTTATTTAATAAAGCATTTAGTTAAGAAAACAAACGCTACAATATACGGTGTCGATATTTCTAAGGATATGGTTAAACTTGCGACTAAACGCAATAAAAAGGCTGTAAAAAATAATAAGGTTATGCTGACAACAGGGTCAGTTGATAATATTCCGTTTGATAAGCAATTTGACTTTATATATTCTGTTAACACTGTTTACTTTTGGAAAAATTTAGCTGACGGACTTTTGGCTATAAAAAATAAGCTAAAAAATAATGGTTCTTTTATGAATGTTTTATATACGAAAGAATTTTTAGACAAATTAAGCTACACACAATATGGTTTTACAAAATACACGCCAAATGAATTACTAAAAGCATATAAAGATGTTGGTTTTAATGCTGAAATAGTCGAAATCGAAAAAGATAAGTCTTTTTATATTTTAGCAATAAAATAATTAAGTTATTGTATTGATAATAGTTTTTCTATCAGCTTACACCCTTCGTTTTCGAGGATTCCTGTTGATTTTGCCGATGCTTCTGCGTAAGTGTCGGCGATTTTTTTATGCGGAATTTCGCTGTCAAAAAGCAAATAAGGCACAGCATCGTTAGTGTGAGTTTTTAAAGCTAGCGGAGTTGCGTGGTCGGGTAAAAACAACATTCTTAAATGATATTTTTTTGTTAGATTTTCTACAAGCGGTTTAACTACTCTACCATCTAAAAATTCTATCGCTTTTATTTTGCCTAATCTATCGCCTTTATGACCACACTCATCGGGGGCTTCTATATGCAAGTAAACAAAATCGTGAGTATCAAACGCTTCAATCGTTGCCTCTGCCATTCCCTCGTAATTTGTATTTAAGCTACCATCTGCACCCTCTACAGCAATATTGGTCATATCGGCACAAATACCGATACCTTTTACTAAATCCACCTCGCTAATAACGGCACCGTCCATTCCAAACTTTTTATAAAATGTTGGAAAATTAGGCTTAGTCCCCTCGCCCCAAATCCAAATAGCGTTTGCTTTAGAGTCATTTTCGGGATGATTATTTAGAATGCTGTTTGCAGTTTTTATAAAGGACAAAAACGGTTCAGGAGGCAAAAACTTCCCTATTTGCTTATCCGAGAAGTCGTGCGGAGGTGTAAGGTTAAAGTTTGTCGGTTGCCCTAAACCTCGCCACACAAGTGCGTTTCTATAGCTAGTGCCGGCGAATAAATCGAAATTAGGCTCGGGCGACAGAATGTCACCCCTACATTTTTGTAGCATTTGATTTTTGTCATTTACTGTAGGGGCGACATTCTGTTGTCCGAACTTATTAAAATTCTTTAATATTTCTATCAATTTCCTCGCCTTTTCCGTTTCAATCTCGCCACCGCTATAGTCTAACATTATTTTATTCTCAAACAACTCATCTTCGCTAAGCGTAACAAAATTCATCCTATAGCAAACATCGCCATCGGATAATTTAATACCAATACTGCTCGCCTCTAACGGAGAACGACCCGTATAATATTCTTTAGGATTATATCCCATAACAGACAAATTAGCAGTATCAGACCCGGGTGCCATACCTAACGGCACAGTTTGCACAAGACCTATCTCACTAACTTTAGCCAACTCATCAATAAAAGGCTTATTAGCTTCCATAAGCGGGGTAAGCTCCCTGTTATCAGGATAATCCGCCATTCCGTCCCCTAATACAATTAAGTACTTCGTTTTTTTCATAACACACCCTTATACTTTAATATCTCTAGGAGCGTTTATTATTGTTAAAATTTCGGCAACTCTTTTTCTATGAAAACGCTTAAACATCATTCCCCACGCACCGAAAATAAGGCATCGTTTTCTGCCATCAAATGTCAGCCTGTAAACCTCTAAAATAGTTGAGCTACCTCTAACATCTATTTTTATATGTGCCATACATGACACAGCACCGGGTACTTCTCTTGTGGCAACTAGAACATCATTTTCAACGGTTAACATATAGCCCTTACTTTTAAGATGTGATACAATTTGCTCTTGCTGACTTTGTCCAATGCTTACGGGCACAGTTCTTGTCCAAACTCCCCTGCCATTTACTTTAACACAAATAAACTCAAATAAAATTGGCGAAATAATTGCAAGTCCTAATAAGCTAAAAGCAATTATCATAAAGATAAAATCTAAATTCTCGTCAAAACCTGCTGTTTCTTCCATAAAAACAGCTACACCTATTGTTGCAAGCGCGAGTACAAGAAGTATACAAAGAAGTATCATACCGATGCCCGATATAGTAACGGGCTTAAAATGTTTTGTTTTCATAAAAATCTCCTTTATTAGGATTAAAAAACTGCCGAAGCAATTATTTACCACTCCGACAGTTAAAAATTAATTATCCAATAAATCCTAATAAGTTTGTATGTACGGCTACATTTGCAAATACTACTGCAACCGAGGCCGATAGTGTAATTAGAATATTAAATGACGGACCTGCTGTGTCTTTAAATGGGTCACCAACAGTATCACCGATAACTGCCGCTTTGTGCTCTTCACTTCCTTTTCCGCATACTACTAACTCTACAATAGGCTTTCCATCCTTGTCTAAAACAGGATTTCCGTTCTCATCTAGCACTTCAACTTCTTTTTTGAGTTGATTAGCTTCTACATATTTTTTAGCGTTATCCCATGCACCACCGCTTATCATCATAAACAGTGCCAACATAAAGCCTGTTACAACCGTACCGCCCATAAAACCTATAACGCCCGCAGGTCCTAACACTATACCTATAACTATAGGAGCTAAAATAGTAAGTAATCCGGGAGCTACCATTTTTCTAAGAGCTGATTGAGTGCACATATCAACGCATCTTGCATAATCCGGTTTAACACCCGGCTTTCCTTCTTTTAAGCCTAAAATCTCTCTAAATTGTCGTCTTACCTCTATAACAACTGCTTGAGCCGCTTTATGAACAGCCTTAATTGTTAGTGCTGCAAAGAAGAATGCTGTAACCGCTCCAAGGAATACACCCACCAAGACGACGGGGTTTGTTAGGGCAATATCTAGTACATTTCCTGCTGTATCGAGCCATCCGCCTGCACTGCCAGCTACACCAGAAACATAATCTCCTCTTACTATTTCCATATAAGATGCTAGTAGTGCTACTGCGGAAAACGCTGTACAGCCGATAGAAAACCCTTTTCCCGTAGCTGCCGTTGTGTTACCTAAGCTATCCAATTGGTCTGTTCGCTTTCTAACCTCGGGTGGCATTCCTGCCATTTGAGCAATACCGCCTGCATTATCAGCAACAGGTCCAAATGCGTCGGTTGCTAGGTTAATGCCTAGCGTTCCAAGCATACCAACCGCTGCAATACCAATACCGTATAGACCTACGATAGGGGAATCAAAATGTGCTCCGCCTGCTGCAAAAAAGCTGATAAGAGCAGCCGCTGCCACAGTTATAACAGGAAGAAGCGTTCCTTTTAATCCTAGTGCTACACCACCAATCATAACAGTAGCTGCACCTGTTTTGGTGCTGTCTGCTAATTCCTGAGTTGGTTTTTTTGTATCTGAAGTATAATATTCGGTAAATATACCGATTAAAATACCCGTAACAATACCTATCAAAATACAAGCATAAATACCCCAAATCCAATTACCTATACCACCCTCAGCATTACGATACATCATACTATATTCTGCAACATAACTAGCTCCGCCAGAGCTTACTTGTCTTAAATGATTAGTAGTTCCCTCTAAGCTTTGTACTAAAAATACTATTGGAATACCAAGGATTGCCGTTAATCCGCTTGCGACCCATGTCCCCATATGTAAGGACTTTAATAGCCCGTCTTGATTTGTTTTTTCCTTAGTTCTTACTAAGAATGTTCCGATTACACTCGCTATAACACCGACTGTACAAATAAGGATTGGTAGCAACATTCCCGCAAAGCTAAAACCGGCTCCAATACCCAGAGCAAAGGTTGCAATTACAGCGTGGGCAAAAGCCTCGTAAAGGTCAGCACCCATTCCTGCAACATCGCCTACATTATCGCCTACATTATCGGCTATAACAGCAGGGTTACGGGGGTCATCTTCGGGAATATCGTTTTCTACTTTACCAACAAGGTCGGCACCTACATCGGCAGCTTTTGTAAATATACCGCCGCCGACTCTTGCGAATAATGCCATAAATGCAACACCCAGACCAAATTTAATCATAGTATTACCGATTACTTCGTAGCTTTCACCAAAGCCCCAACGCAAAATTGCAAACCAAATAAATATATCCAGTAGCGATACGCCCACGGTAATAAAGCCCATAACAGAACCGGCACTAAAGCTAACTCTAAGACCTTTATTAAGGCTGTCTTTAGTAGCTGTGGCAGTACGAGCATTAGCGCGGGTGGCTATCCACATACCAACATAACCCGAAAAGCCGGTAAAGAAAGCACCCGTTAAAAATGCAAACGGAGCATACGGACTTATAAGGTAAAAATCAGTATTCATAAACATAGGTATAAACGCAAGCAATAAAAGCGTTAAAAATACCGGGATTATAATAATAATTACCGTGCGCATCTGCCTTTTAAGATAGGCACTGGCACCTGCTCGAATGGCGGCGGCAATCTCTACGGATTTCTCGTCGCCTTCCGGCTCTTTCATTACCTTGCGGATCATTAGCACAGCAAATCCTATTGCTATCAATGCACCCACAAGTCCAATGATAAATAATAAACTGGTCATAAATTATTTTGTTAGAGTAGTTTAAAATTACTCTAGGTTCTCCTTTTTGCCACACAGGGTCAACTGGGGGCAATTTAATTTTATTTACCCTTTAATTATACACAAGTCAAAAGTCTTCCGTCAAACAAAAAAATAGAGTTTTTATAAAAAATATGACTTATAACACCTAAAGCCACTAACGCCTTCGTCTGCTTAAGAACAGCTCATTTTCGCTTACTGTAAATTTTTATACAATCTTGTCTAAATAACCAAAAACTCTCGAAAATTCGGTTGACTAATCCATATTTATTATAGTATAATTATATACAATAGTGCACAGCATTATTTGCGTGCGAATAAACTATATATTAAGGAGATAAATTTTTATGACAAAAAGAAAAATTATCGGCATACTAATATCACTTATGATGATGGCAACAATTATAGTTACTTCATTTGTGTTTTTAGGATGCGAAACAGGAACAGCAGGTGGCGGAACTCCAACACCAACACCTACACCACCAGGTCCGGTATTGGTTGAGTCTGTAGCAATAAGCGGTGATAACCCTAGAGCAGGTGTTTTGGGCACAACCATTACCCTTGCTGGTAGTGTAGTGTTTACCCCTGCGAATCCCGCAAATAGTGCGGTAACTTGGCTATCTAGCAACCCTAGCGTTGCTACTGTAAACGACGGTGGTGTTGTTACAGGTGTAGCAGTAGGCTCAACAAACATCACGGTAACCTCTCAGTGTAATCCGGAAGCTAGCCACACTATAGCTATAGCGTTTGACCGTCCACAAGCAACAGGTGTTGTTATAACTCCAACATCTTCAGCTACAGACAGAATCATCATTTCTCTAATAGAAGAAGATGTAACACAACAGCTTAATGCAGCTGTAAATCCATCAACAAACACTTGGATTAGTCAAGATGTTGTTTGGACTGTATCTGCTGGCACAGGCGTAGTGTCTGTAAATAGTGACGGTCTTGTAACAGGTTTAACAGCGGGTACAGCTACTGTTACTGCAACAGCTACTCATACCCCACCAACACCGGCATTAAGTGCTAATGCTTACATAGAAGTATTTGGCTTGCCGACAGGTGCAACACTTACTTCAAATGCTCCCGAAGGCGGAGCCGCTATCGGTTCTACTTTTACAGTAAGCTACGCTCCTTTAAGCGGTCAATTTATTCCGGCGGGTCGAGTTTCATGGGCTTCTAATAATCCTCGTATCACGGTAGACGCTAACGGTTTAGTTACAGTTGGTCCTACTGTTCCTGGAACTGTAACTCTAACAGCTACTTTTGCAATAACGGAAGGTGTTACAATTGTAGAAACTATAGAAGTGCCGGTTGCTAACGAAGTAAGAGCAGAGGGTCAAATTGATACTTGGCAAGATTGGCAAAGGCTTATGTCTGGTCAAATGAATGTACAAGGAGAATTTTTCTTAACACAAGACATAGACTTTACGGGTGCTCCCGCTATGATGTCTGTTGGATATAACGGAGCAGGTGGCGATCATGCCTTTAACGGTATATTAGATGGCAGAGGCTTTACACTTAGAAATATTCAAATAGGAGCTTCTCCTCATCCTACACAAGCTTCTACTACTTGGCTGGCAGCTTTATTTGGCGGCACGGGCTACGGTTCTGTTATCCGCAATCTAAGAATAGAAAATATTACTTTTAGTTCACCTAATCAAATAGGTCTAATTGTAGGACACAATAGAGGTCTTATAGAAAATGTTTTTGCACAAGGTACTTTAAGCGGTGGCGGCGGCTCTAGCTACAATGCCAATGGTGTTATTTTTGGCAGAAATAGCGGAATAATCCGTAATGTTATAGCTGTTCCTGCAGGAAGCGGTCATCTTTTAGGCGGCCAATTGAGTGTTAGCGGTAGAGCTGAACCTCGTGGTTTAGAAAATATTTTTGTAGTCACAGGAGGTGCTCCAGAGCAAGGTGGATTTACACGCAACGGAACAGAACTTGTTCATACTGTTGTTGCTCAAGCTGGAAACCCACCATTCTTTACTAATATTCAGTACTTTGCAATGGAAGACATCGGCAATGTTGACTTCTCGGCGCTAGACTCTAACTTTTGGAATAATATCCCAGCATCAGGTGCTACAGCACTTCCTAGCCTACAAGAAATAGGAGCGATTGGTGCACCGATATTTAGGGGTAGAGGCGAAGGCTTTAGTATAGAAGGCTCGTTACTAATATCAGATTTAACTGTTCCTTATGAATTTGCTGTTGTGCTAAATGGCAATACTCATAGAGGCATTCCTACTACAACTGTTTATGCTATTTTAGAGAACGGTACTATTAGAGATATAACACCAGCTGCTGTAGCAGGCAACCCTAACGGTACAGGAGCAGGACATCAAAGATTTAACTTTACTATCTCTCCGGCTCAGTTAGCTAATGCTACTGGTATATTTATTTTTTCAGAGGGTATTGTTGCTCGCCCTAGCCACACCGTTACTCTAGCTGAAGGCTTTACGCTTGACCATGGCAATAGTGGAGAGGCTGCACACTCAACAGATGCTGCTGAATGGAGACTTTGGTACGGAGATGTAAGCGGAGATACCTTTGTTGCAGATCATCCAACTTCTGCAGCGGTAGCGGCAGAAGGCGTAGACTTTGTTTTTGCCTTTAGAACTACCACTATGAATGGACATTTTAGTGACGGTATAACTAGACAATCTTTAGTTCTTAATGTTACAATAGGCGGCACACCACATCAGTTTAGAGTAGATGCGGCAGAAGAATTCCCATTTGGCGGAACCCCTAGAGATTATAGATTTAGAATCCCTGCTGCAATGCTAACAGGAGCTATTGTATTCGTATCATTAGACTTCGAAACTTTGGGAGATAACTTTGATGTTTCTAGAAATGTATATATAGATGGTACAAGAAACGCAGAAGCTTCCGGTACTTGGAGTGGCAGAACTCATGTTACAGCAAGTGAGATTCTAGCAATAGTAGGCGAAGGAGTTTTTGGTAGCCTTGTAGTTGGCAGCACTACCTTTACAAACGCAAATGATATCCCTACATTTATAGCTATTACAGCAGCTACTACATTAACACTTAATTTCAACAGACCTACTACTCCGATAGCTGCACCGGGTGCAGGTCTTGCTAGGGTTACAACGACTGCTACACCATCATTGGAATTTGCTCGTGATGCTTCCACTCCGTTTAATGCAGCAGGTGCAATTACTAATCCGGATATAGAAAGAGTGTTGGTTCATATAATGAATGGTGAAAATATTATTATGACATTTGTACTAACATATTCATCTGCTCCAAATACTACTACTTTAACACAAGTGCTAGAAGGTGCCGGAGAGCCTTTAGTGATAACTCAAAGTGAAACATGGATGCATAATGAAAATATGGTTATACAACACGCTTATTGGCATGGTGCATTACAAGCACACTTTGCTGCAAACAGCATGGAGAATTTATTTGGTGTAAATCTACACTTAGCCTCTCAATTTATTGCTACAGCAGCTTCAGGCAGAGCAAACAGTTCTATTACAGTAGGTGCTAATACATTTACAGTTGCAGCTCCTACTGCATAATAAAACATTATTTATTGTGAAAATTAAATAATAACAAAAACAGCCCTTAGTTTTCACTAAGGGCTGTTTTTGTTATTGATAGGTTTGGGATTGTTGTAGTAGACATTTCGCAATAATGGAATAACAATCAAGATCTTGCTAAATTGTAGAAACAATCCATTCTAGTCCACCCCTAGGCAATCTCTAAAATATAGCTTTATCATCAAACAAACTAAGCGATCCCAAATCTGTAGATTCCCCAACTAAAAAATACCATCTTTGCAATAGTAAAAATTTCTAAATTTCATATGTTTCAGCATAAACCACTTCTGTTTTAGTAGGATTATTTAGTTCAAAGCCAAAATTTTTGCAAGCATTTAACAGCTAAATGCTTTTGCTATACCTGAGTTGCTCTTAAGTTTAAATGTTATTGTGTAAACGTTTATTGTCGCTTTATCTAAAGTACTACCAATTTCCCATCGTACTTTAAAGCTGACTTTGTCAAACAAAGCTAGTATTTCGTTATGCCCTATTACTGGACCACCTAAGCATTTAAATAAATAGTATTTTGTCCTCAATTAAAAAAAGCGATTCTCAAAATGAAAACCACTAAAGTGTTTTGTTGTAATTTTTTGTTATCTTATCTCAAATATCTTCTTTCATCAATTTTATCAACTTTTTTTCTTATCCTCTTAGACGGACATAATCATTAGTTACCGAACTAAAATCATAAGCTGTATTTTCAGAAAATGACCTATATAAAAACAACATTGTTTTGTTGTAGATAGCAATTATAACCTGCTCTCCGTGCCTTGGTATACAAACTTCAGTAAAATCGCCGTTTATCCAAATAGTTGTCATTTTGAAAGTCATTACTTTTCTATTCTCATCGTTATATTTAAATATAGCATGATAATGATTTTGCTGAAGGCGTGTAGATATATTGTTTGGATTACCTGAGCCTCACTATCTTCTTAAAACCATTGCTTTTGTACAACCCACCTATCTTGGTTTTTTAACATAATTTGAAACTTTTTAACTTTAACCATTCTTTTAATTCCATAAAATGAAATTGCAACAGCAATCGCTGTCAAAAAATAAGTTAGCCAAGCAAATTCATTAAATCTTAAACTAAAATCAGTATGGATAAAATATGCAATCGCACTTCCAATGAAACCAAGTCCCAATAAAAAAATAAGTGTTGATATTATAAAGCCTCCGCCTCCTATTATCCTTCATATATGGATTGCTGTGTATATCAATATTATATTTGACAAAATTCATATCAATTGTTTAACACACTTATTCACAACAAAACGAGTAAATTATACCCTCCCCTCTTTTGATAATGCCATTTATTAAATATCAAGTAAGCATTATTGTACCCCTATTACATAATATTTATATTGTTTTGTAAAACTTAGGCATTTTATCTTTTAAGACAATACCCTATTCCCACTTCTGTGCCTTACATTACGTATCGGCTAATTTTGAACAAACATCAATAGAAAATTATATATTCGTCTAGAGTTTACTCTCAACCATCTGTCTTTCATTCTAATTAGTTATCACTCATTCTCTCAACACTTTATATAATTCGAATATTCCCTTTTTCTTTCATCAAAAAATCCTCCTACAAAAGGATATCAAATATACTTATTTTTTGAGTGTTAACAAAAGAAAACAAGTTAGCGAGAGAATTCAACACTACTTTTTATAAATTTATCAAAAAACAGACCCACATAAAGCGAGTCTGTTTTTATAAAAACTTTTTTATAATTCTACCTTTTATTTATTCTTTAGTTACATCGGTAGATTTTTTCTTAGCTATTGCATTATAAATCATAAAACCACCTAAGGTTAAAGCAATAATTCCTGCCATTATAGCTAGTATAACGGCATTGCCTTCGCTAATAATTGCCGAACCACAGCCTTGACAACCTGTATCACCTGTATCGGTTGTGCCACCTGGCTCGGTTGTAGTACCAGGAATACGAACAGCTCTAACCCTCTCGTCGTTAAACAATGCATTAGATAGATTAGAGTTAGCTGTTGTATACATAATACGATGTGCACTTGCTCTCATTGCTCTAGCAATATCTGCGTTATGAACTCTAGTTATAGCACCTCTAGTTGGGCAATTAAATACCATTGGTGCTAATCTAATAGGTGCATCAAAATCAGGATGTTCATAAGCAACTGTAGCTCCACCGCCACCAGGATGAATAGTCATTCTGTTTGTTATAGGACTCCATACAGAATTAACATAATCATAATGAGCATGCATAGCTAATGAACTACCGCTAATGAAAGGCGAACGGGGTTGACCTTCTGGTCTAAAGAAGTCAAGTTGTACATGACCTATAACACCATCCGGCAAATCGTTACCTGCTAAAAGAGTTCTAGATAAATTCATGTAGTAACCTGTATTAAATAAAAATGCCTCGCTGCCTGTGCCCGGTTCTAAGTGATGATGTCCTAGCCACCAATCTGTAACTGTAAAGCCCGTAAAGCCAACCTCTCCTCTTAGCCAAGAAGTCATAAGAGCATAAGACGCAGGACCATATTCTACACCAACTCTAGCAAGAGTAGCCATAATTGCTCTAGCGTCGTCTCTAACAATTGGAATTTCGAATGCTCTAAGATAAATTTCTCTAAGTGTTTGTTCGTTAATAAATTGGCTTATGCCGTAACGGCTTAACTCTTGCTCGTTTAAAACAAAGTGTTTGTTATATACATAAGTTCCTTTTTCTTGAACACCTCTAGTCCAAGCAGAAGCCATCATACCTGTTAAAAATCCACACTCACTATAATACTCAAATACTCTACCTAAGTGAGCAGATCTTAGAATATTTATACCGGTACCGTAAATACCGCTATAGCCTGCCCAAAGAGCATCCTCGCCTATCATATTACCTAAGCGCCTAATTAAATCTTCATTAAATGTAGCTGCCAGTACAGGATTAGACGGGAAAGAAGTTGTATAAGCAATATGGTCTTTGTCTACAATTTGTTGCATTTCTCTACCATATACATCACGATATAAATCTCTATGCCAGTCTGTATTTCTACGAGGGATAAACGCACCTTCTCCTGGTCCATAAAAATTAGGAACCCAAAACACACCGATATTAGCAAAGCCTATAGTATGAGGATCTTTTTCGCCAACACCAAAGTTTACATAAAAACCACCGCCCGGATGAGTCGAAGCCGGGAATGAATAATGCCTGTATGTATTCGCATAGAAAGAGTTACCGTACCTTGGCGAAAAACCTATTGGTCCGTTAACTTCTTGAGAACGGGGTTTACCTACAGTAGCTATATCCATTGTTCTTCTAAGGGCATCACTAAGTAGCCATATATAGTCATCCCAAGTTAGTTGATCTAAAAATCGTTGCCATCTAGGATGATTAAAATCATATAGCAGTGTGCCGTCTGGATTACGCACCGCCATATCAGCAAACATAATACCGTACTCGGCACCCATTGTAGGATAAGCACCCAAAACCTCATCTGTTACTTGCGATCTTTCTCTTTCCATCATAGCAAACATTTCTGGAGTTCTATGGATTACTGTTTGGTTAGTTTGAGCCGCTTCTCTAGCTAGAGGATTTACAAATACTGTTGTGCCTGCCCAATCGTTTCTAGAAATATAAGTTACACTATTGCGACTATCTGTTTGAGCTGCAGCAAAACGATTTATGTCTGCATTATCAAATAAAGCTGTAACAGCTACACCTGTAACTCTTGAAACAGCATATTTAGTTCTTCCCACTTCGTTTAATGTTGTTGTACTAGAACCAAAATCGTGTCTAACCGGAGTATCATGACTAATTCTTACAGCCATATTAGCAGTGCCATTAAAGGTCATGCCGTTTGCTACTGTAAAGCCTTTATTAGCTAAAATATTGTTAACTGCTTGATGTGAGCCATAATGACTATTAGCAACAGATAAGAAATATTCTCCGCCGGTAGCTACCCATGTTCTAGCAGAATTAGCATCAAAAGCAGCAAAATATTGCTCGTCTACTTCTATTGTTACAGTATAAGATTGACCTGGTTGCAATATAGGAGTTTTATGAAAGCCTGCTAATTCCACTGCAGGTATTTCTATACCATTTGCAATATGATACTCTGTATAAGGGCGTTGTAGATACACCTTAACTGTTTCTCTTCCTGCTACCTGTCCGCTATTTCTAACAGTTACAGTTACATCATAAAAAGTTTTGTTTATTCTTACGTTTTCTCTACCCGCAGCTGGTCTAACTGGAGTGGTGGTTATATCTCTTCTTGATACAGACATATTGCTATATGTAAATTCCGTGTAGCTAAGTCCAAATCCAAATGGGAATGCTACAACCTCTCTATAATTAAAGTTAGAACCATCCCATCTGCCGTTAGCTAAAGCATTCCCACGCCCCATTACCATATCGACATATCTCGTTTCGGTGTAGCGATAACCTAAATACATACCCTCTTGATAAACAACATAACGAGATGGCTGTCCGCCACCTACATTATCGGCACCGCCAGCGGTGTTTCTATTCATTACACCGGTACCGTAACTAAATGAACCAAAGTTAGCATGTACAGGGTTATCTGCGTGCTCGTTCCAAAATACTTTAGGAAGTCTGCCGCTAGGGCTTTCGTTGCCTACAAGTAGGTCTACAATACCGCAAATTCCGTCCTGACCTAATCCGCCTACCCACATAGCCGCATCGAAGTTAAATTCGTTATTTTGAGTAAGCCAATCTAATTCAGGCTGATTAGAAGCATTTATTACTAGAATTAGCTTACTTAATCTGCCGTCTGCTCTCATTTGAGCTAATTCAAGAAGAACTGTTCTTTCTCTATCGCTTAATCTAAGATAAGATCTTTCCGTATTACCACCGTCGTTAAGTGTACCGCCTAAGTGAGCAGGCAATGGAACACCTTGGTCCCAGCTTAACATTTGACGATCGAAATCCTCACCGCCCATTCTTCCTAAAAAGAATATGCCTACATCGGCTTGGTCATATTTATGTGTAGGCATTTGACCCCAGCTAGCACCACCTATATTAAAGGTAGCCATATGACGATATGTTGTTGTTCCTCTAAGTACAGGATGATTTCCTTGAATTGCCGAACCTGTCTGAGCAGAAGTTCTAGCCCTTGGCAAGCCGTCGTACCAATCCCATAGTTGCTCGTTAATTGTAAAGCCTTCTCTTAATAAAGAAGTCCTCCAGCTTTGACGACTTGTTGCTACTGGAAAACTTGGGCTATCAAATATACCATATTTACCTGTAGCTTCGTAGCCCCCAAGCACTTTTTGAGCCCAACCGCCGCCTGTAGGCATCGTAAAAATAGAATTTGTATTAGCTCGTCTAGCACCAGTAACCGCCGCCATACCACTACCCATTCCGCCCCAAATAGGGTCTACGGAAGTAACATCAAACAAAGACAGATGAGTTGGTCTTCCTCCTGTTTGACGACTCAGTGGCAATGCCGGTCTTCCACCTACCATATTATTCATAAGTAATACAGCACCCTCGGATTGCACTTGTCTAGAAACTGCATGAGCTTCTTCTTTAAGCTCTGCTATAGAGCCGAATTCCGTTTTGAAATATTCAAACGGAGCCTCCTGTGCCAGCGTATAAGACTCAAAATTATAGCGGGCTCTATCACCACTAAAAGCTGAAGCTTGCTGTACACGGGTATTTGCACAGCCTAATGCCATAATAATTATAAGGGCAATCGTTAGCTGAACAAAGAGTGTTCTTTTTATTATTTTTTTTAAGTTTTTTGTCATATTTATATATTCTCCTTTTTTTAGGGGTTAGGACAAATTAGTGGAAGGATTTTTTTATCAGCTACAAATTACAAATTATTGATAATTTAATAGGAATTTTTTGTTTGTTTATATAATTCTCATTGTAATTATTTTACTACAAATAAGTCCGAATTTTATAGTTTGTCTGTTGTAGTTTGTAGTTGAATTTTAGAACAAATATTACGAATCGCCATTATTCTTCATCATCTTCAAGTTCGGCAACTATTACTTGTCTACTTATACTAAAACTGCCACATTCGGTTGTTACTGTAATTGTAGCGGTTTGACCAACACCTTCTCTTGTACCAGTTACAGTTACAGTACGACCGGAACCGCCTAAACTAACGATGCCTAGTGGATAAGCACTCCAAACTACATTTTGATTACTTGCATTAGATGGGTAAACATTTGCAGATATTGTTACTGTTTGAACACCGGCTACATCGGTAAATGCTACTTGTATAGGGTTGGTAGGCGAAATCATTGTTACACTTGTTACTGCAATAAACGGAGCAGCAGCAACAATAACCGGTATTGTTTGACTAAAGTCTGTGCCCGGTAGCGTTACCGTAATAGTAGCCATCCCCTCAGCTATAGCCGTTACAGTTACACTTCTGCCTACACTTCTAGCAAGCGAAGCTACTGCATTATTATTTATAGTCCAATTTAATTGGTCTCTATAATCCATATATTCGCTCGGGGTAACTGTTGTAACAAAAACAGATTGAGTTTGCCCTGCCTGCATATTTAGAGTCGTATAATTAAATGATATTTGAATACTGTTACCCGTTTCTGTGCCACTAGTATCACAGGCTACAAAAAAAGGAAGAGTAAAAGCTAAAGCCAATGCTAAAACAAGCAAAACATATTTTTTTTTCATTTTTTAATCTCCTAACAATTAATGTCTATATTATATCATACATATATTATACTAATCAACTACTTATTTTTATGTACATCACAAATATATAACTTGAAAATCAATCCCTAATACATGTCATATTCCATCCGTCATTCAGACTGCCATAAACCAAAGGATTACACATAGCATCATAAGAAAACGACATATTTTGACTTGTTCTATGAGTATTTGTAACACTCATAACTCTAAAATCAATTACTACCTTTTCTATTATCTAATTGTAACAAAGCCTATTAGTCCATTAACAAAAATATATAAATATATATTGACTCAAACTCTATCCTTCATGGTGGAGAATACCATCACACCGTGTACTCGTCCGAAAAGGTGTTTTAAGATGTTTTTGAAATTAATTTTGGACTTGTACAAAACTTATGTAGGACGTCATTCGATATAGATGCCTTTAGCACGATTATTTGCAACGAAACGACTGTTTTCTTTGTCTGCTATAGCAAAATCATATAAATTCTCATAATGCAGTAGAGTTACTTCAGAATTCCTTTGTTTATAACGCAGTTTTTCAAAATCGCTACGCTTACCAGCAACAACGATATAGTGAAAAGCCCACGCTTCATAATTTGTCATTTGATAAGGTAAATTAGCGTTTGTATTGAGCATATATTTCCTAAATTCAGGTTGTAAACAATGAAAATTACTTTCAATATATCGCTTCCATGTGTCAACTTGATTAATTCCTTTACGAATAACTTCACCAAATTCTGTACCATTTTTAGTTGTTATTTTGCCATTTAGCGACTCAAGTTCAACAAAAATAAATTGCATACCCATAGAATTTATTCCCACAATTAAATAATCTGCTTTGTAAATAGAACCAAATTGAAACTCAGGAAACAAGAACATTCCATGGTTACCTGTGCGAAACTCATTAAATGCGATGCTGGAAATAATGTGCCACATTCCATTGTTGTTTATCCAATTCAAAATATTGCGTTCCGTAGTTGTTGAATTATGTATTATTTCTAAAAAAACATCTTCAAGAATATCGCTATTTGATTCACCACGCACGACAAAATTATTTGGGAAAGGACTAAATCCTTTTTTAACAACCTCTAAGTCTTCAATAGAAAACCTTTTCAACTTATTTGTCCAAGTAAAAGCGTTCTCTTTTCGAAGTTTCAATAATTCTTGTTGCGATTCAGTTAGATTTCTAAAATTTATACTATTTGTTTTCATTTATAGTTGTTTTTTGTGAGCAAGATTATTTTGAAACAAACTCCTATTTTTGAAATAATAACAAAGAAAAATCTTTTGGTCAATTAAATCTTTTTGTCAGTAAAAATAAAAATTAGCATGAAAACTCGAGCACCACCTTTTGTCGAAAATGATAGCAAATGCTTTGAAAGGATAGTTACCATTACTCTATATCGAGGAGAGCGTTAATACTTCGAATGAGTAGCTTTCTAGACAAGAGGTTGAGAGTTCATCTCTCACTTGCCGAAAATTTAATAAACCCGTCCAAAACATCGTATCAAAGTCTCGTCAATAATCAAGAAAAGCTGGTGGGTTTGAAACAGTCGCAATCCAAAATTCTCCACCAAAATCACTAAACCACTCCACTCAAAATGAAGTATGCGTCCAAAATACGCAAAATGCCCCTTATACGAAGCATAAGAGGCAAATCGGGACGAGTGTAATTCTGGTGGAGCAGATGGTTTTAAAAACGAACTTAACACTTATAAAATCGGGGCTTACTTGTTTTGTTCAGAGAGAGCTCTCAATACCTCTTCCTGCACATCGCCGAAAATTATTTTAAGTAGTTTCTCTGCCTCATCACGATCGTCTATCATTTGCTCTTTTATCGTACCATATATACGACGAGCAAATTGCTTAATTAGTGTCTTATCAATTTTGACACCTAAACCTTCTTGCTCAGGCGATTCAATTAAGCAAATCTGTTCAGTTGTATCTTGTGATGGTTCTTTTTTCATTTGCTTCCTCAACAGTATTATAGCTCATCATTCGCTTTCAAGTCAAATCTTTTCTAAGTCTTGGCATATATAACCTCTGTGTGCTAGTCTTAATGAGTATTTAATCTTTTTCTTTATTGTGCACAATACTTTATGTAATAATTGTATCATAATTACAGTCATAAGTCAATAAAAAAGACTATATAGATCGTTAGAGCGAGCAGAAAAAAAGCAATATTTTTTAACCTTGCTCTCATTCTTTAAAAAACTTTTAAGAATAAAAGTCGTGTTTTATTGAGCGTATTAATAAATTTATTTGCATCTATAATGTTGTTTTTTAGTTTATCTATATAACTTATTACCTCAAAAATATTTATTATGTTATAATTTTATAGCACCAAAAACTAAGGAGAAATTATAACATGACAATCGAAAATGCAATTAACACCTATTTAGCTCAATGTATCAATATCAAAAAGCTAGAACCACTTACACTTAAGGCGTACACTATTGACTTAAGTCAATTCACGGACTTTGTCAGCAATAAAACTAACACTATTGACGAACTTGATAAAGCGGTAGTTGCCAGCTATATTGATTCCATCAGTGGACAATACAAAGCAAAGTCACTCAAACGCAAAATAGCATCACTCAAAGCTTTCTTTAATTACTTAGAGTTTGAAGATATGATTACAGTTACACCGTTTAGAAAAATACGTGTTAATATCAAAGAACCAAGACAAATTCCTAAAGCACTATCGCTATTTGATATGGAAAAACTGCTGTCTCATATTTACAATAATAATTCACAAAAAATCGCTGTTATTCGTAATACGGCGATTTTTGAACTATTCTTTGCAACCGGCATCCGCATATCAGAACTGTGCGACATACAATTATCCGACTTAAACATTGAGTCACAGTCTGTGTCAATTCGCGGCAAAGGCAACAAAGAGCGATTAGCTTTTATAAGCAATTCTTATGCTGTTGACGCTCTTAGAGAATATATATCCGTTCGTCCTGAAACTGACATCCCCTATCTTTTCATCAACCGCCTAGGAAATAAAATCTCATCACAATCGATCCGATTCTATATCAAAGCTCTTGGCAAAATTATATTAGGCAAACATATTACTCCGCATATGCTCCGGCACACATTCGCTACCCTTCTTCTTGAAGAAGGCGTAGACATTACCTACATCAAATCTTTTCTAGGACACTCATCTATTTCCACCACCCAAATCTATGCCGCCTCTACAACATATAAGCAACGTCAAATCCTCACTACTCTCCATCCCCGCAACCGCATCCGCATATCTCACCAATAAAGGATAACTGTAGATTAT
>WRAP01000012.1 GCA_009780135.1 Bacillota bacterium | reverse complement strand
CCCTTCGGCCTCGGCTTAGGTCCCGGCTTACCCTGGGTGGACGAACCTTCCCCAGGAAACCTTAGGCTTTCGACGGAAAAGTTTCTCACTTCTCTCTCGCTACTTATGCCGGCATTCTCTCTTGTATACAGTCCACTGCCCCTTTCGATACAGCTTCCTCCCGTATACATTGCTCCTCTACCAATTGAATTTAATCAATTCCTACGCTTCGGTGACAGGTTTTAGCCCCGGACATCTTCGGCGCATCATCACTCGACCAGTGAGCTATTACGCACTCTTTAAATGAATGGCTGCTTCTAAGCCAACATCCTGGTTGTCTGTGCAATGACACATCCTTTTCCACTTAACCTGTACTTGGGGACCTTAGCGGTAGGTCTGGGCTGTTTCCCTTTTGACTGCGAAACTTATCTCACGCAGTCTGACTCCCGTAAATTAATTTATTCGGTATTCGCAGTTTGATAAGGTTCGGTAACCCGTGAAGGCCCCTAGCCCATTCAGTGCTCTACCCCCGATAAACCTATACGAGGCTAGCCCTAAAGCTATTTCGAGGAGAACCAGCTATCTCCTGGCTCGATTGGAATTTCTCCGCTAGCCACAAGTCATCCCCTACTATTTCAACAGGAGTGGGTTCGGTCCTCCACAGAGTATTACCTCTGCTTCAACCTGCTCATGGCTAGGTCGCCAGGTTTCGGGTCTACGACATGCTACTAAAACGCCCTATTCAGACTCGCTTTCGCTTCGGCTCCGCATCTTAAATGCTTAACCTCGCAACACATCGTAACTCGCCGGCCCGTTCTACAAAAAGTACGAGATTGCGCATTCCCCGAAGGGCGTAACGCTCTCTCTGCTTGTAAACATACGGTTTCAGGTTCTATTTCACTCCCCTCCCGGGGTTCTTTTCACCTTTCCCTCACGGTACTAGTTCACTATCGGTCACCAAGTCGTATTTAGCCTTAGGAGATGGGCCTCCCGCATTCCCACAAAATTTCTCGTGTTCCGTGGTACTCTGGATACGGCTAGCTATGTATTCGATTTCGCTTACGGGGCTATTACCCTCTATGGCGCTGTTTCCCAGAGCAGCTTCAACTATCGAATACAATTGCACATTGCCGTCCTAACCCCAGTTGTACGAATACAACTGGTTTGGGCTCTTCCGCGTTCGCTCGCCACTACTAACGGAATCGTTGTTTTACTTTCTTTTCCTCCGGGTACTTAGATGTTTCAGTTCCCCGGGTTCCCCTCATAACACTATGTATTCATGTTATGATACCCTTTACGGGTGAGTTTCCTCATTCAGAAATCTGCGCATCAAAGGTTATTTCCACCTCCACGCAGCTTATCGCAGGTAATCACGTCTTTCATCGGCGCTTGGTGCCAAGGCATCCACCATATGCTCTTTATAGCTTAATCTCTAAACTAGAAATCTAAATAAAGACTAACCACAAGGGTTCGTCTCTAAAATTCTTTACTAAATTTAGTTATAATCACTCACAACGGCTTTAATTGATGTGCTTTTTGTAGTGCCACATCGCCATTGTAAATCACAAAGAAGATTCTTGACTTTTCTAATATGTTTTTTTCTTTTCGTCGACCTACCTAGACAATATTTCTCAATATTGCCCAAGTAAATTTTTTTGCTAGTTACATCAACTATTGCTAGTTGATAATAATTGTACAATTTAATTACAAGACAAAATAAAATAATCTTTAGATACTCATGCAAATTCACTTTAATGAATAAACATGATGAAAAAATTGAAATTGTAATAAAGTAATAACATCTTACCCGACAATTAGCTTTTCTAAATTTAGTTATTAGATTACTGATTATCGTGTTTGTTTTGTTTAGGCATCGTTAAATGCCTTATACCTTATTTGTCGTATTTTATTTAATCTTTAATTTATCTTATTTGCTAACAAAATTATAACTCAATAAATCGAATTAGAATAATGTTGTCAAATAAAATCTATGCAGTTGTCAAAGTACAAATTTGGATAGATGGCAACAGCCATCTGCCTAACATTTTCGCCACTTGCTTTTGTTTCTTAGCATTGCAATGCTTTAAGACACAAAAAAAGCATAAAGATATAGATCTCTATAATACTTTATGCCAGCGGTATCGGATTGTTTTTTGTAAAACCTCAAGTTTTACGCACAGGGATACATGGTCGAAAAATGCTGGTTGCACCCGCCACAAATTGTTAGCTGTTTTGGGGACAACTGTACAATCATATCATACCATTAAAAACCCGTCAATACTTTTTTTGAAAAAATCGCTTCCAATTTATGGAAATTTTTATCTTTATTCAAAATAGAATTATTCTATATCTATAACTTTACTTTTACATTGATATTTATGTTCTTTTATATAAAGATTCTTTTAGCCAAATCTTGCCTTTCAATGCAACATATTCCTCTTGTTGAAATTCCTGATAGCAAGTACCTTTCAAGTCTTTTTTGTCGATAAAATAAGTACTTTTCATTTTTACTTCGTATTTACAAACGCCTCTAATTTATCTAAAATTAAATTATCAAATTTGATTAGATAATCATACACAAGTTTAGCGATTTGTTTTGTGCCGTATTCTTGATTGCTTTGGATATTTAATATCATATTAGGGTCATGCACGCTTGGACGGAGTAAAAACCAGCCGTCTGCCGATTTTACATTTGCTCTAACACCCTCGTAGGTACTTGGCTCTAACTCTAAATTAGCCTTTGTATATTCGGTTAAATTTTTAATTACATCGCTAGCATATTCACTAAAGCCCTCTGCGTTCTTAAATTTTATCCTAACCTCAAACTCACTAACAGGTTTTTTGAGCTTGCTAATCAAATCGGTGATCGGTTTTTTAGTTTTAGTTAATTCCGCTAGTGCCACCAAAATTCTGCAAGCTAAGTAAGCGCCATCATCTAAAAATCCGTTTTCTAAAAAAGCAATATGACCGCTGGTCTCCGCCGCAACCGGTGCATATTTTCCGCCAGCATTTAACTCTTTTGCTTTTCCTATTACATTTTGATATCCCCTTTTATACCTAAAATGCACTCCACCAATTTCTGTTATAAAATCTCTTAACCCGTCGCTGGTAACGCTGTCGGTAACAATATGACCATCCTTTTGCTCTAACATAACAAGTGCTGATACAAGTGCAATAAGGCTGTCTCTATTTATCTCGGTGCCGTCCTTTGCAACAAAACCAACCCTATCAACATCGGTATCAAAAATAATTCCTAAATCTGCATTATTTTCTATAACGCAACGCTTCATAAAACTCATCGCCACAGCGTCCTCGGGATTTGGAATATGATTAGGGAAATTGCCGTCGGGCTCTAAAAATTGAGAACCAGCAACATCTGCTCCAAGCGGAGCCAAAACAGAATTAGCAAAAAATCCGCCTGCACCGTTACCTGCGTCAACTACGATTTTAAGATTTTTGAGAGGAGCTTTTTCACCAATTTTACTTTCAACAAGATTCACTAGCATCGGAGCATAATGCGTTAGCGTATAATTGTTTTTAATTATCTCCCCTTGAATTTTGCCCTCTAGCTTAAAGCTTGCACTCTCCTCACTCTCAGCAATATTCAAAATTTCTACTATATCGCTACCGACTAATCCACCGCTTTTAGTAAAAAATTTAAGTCCGTTTTTATGACTCGGATGATGGCTCGCTGTTATCATAATACTACCATCGCAATTTGTATCAGTATATTTAGTCATGAAATACATACTGGGAGTAGACGATAATCCACAATCAAAAACTATAGCACCCGCATCTGCAAAAACTTGCGTAAGCGAATTCTTAAACTCCACACCCGTAAGTCTGCTATCGTGTCCAACTGCAATACTAAGGCTTTTTACATCCGTTTTTTCTGCTAGCCATTTGACAAACGCTCTGCCAATTTTTTGCACTGCAAAAACATCAAGATTTACTTCTTCTCCACAGCCCGCAATCGCCGTACCCCTTATATCGCTTCCGCTTTTTAAGTTTATTAACCGCATAATAAAGTAAAGTATAGCAAAAATTTACTTTAAAAGCAAATAAAAATCGATACACAAAAAAACACACAAAAATGAATCACTGCGTGTTTTTTTATTCTAGTTGATTTGTTATTTATATATTGTTTCTAACATTCCAGCAACCAAATTTGTACATAAGCAGTTCCATTCAATATAGCTGAATGTATGGTTATAGTACCTTCTTCTTGATAGTGTGATATTGCTAATAAAATCCATGAATTATTACCTATTTGTTTATATATCATAGAACCTGCCGCTCCGCCGGTATTAAAAGTAGAAACACTATAACCACTAAATAAGCTACTATTAGTAACAATTATCATAAAATATCTATTATAAAGATACGCAGAATTACCCGGCGCCTCAAATGTATTCGAACACATATGCGTTACATGCATCCAATTACTAAACAATAGCTGACGCAAATTTAATTCGGAAGTAACTGACGAAAAAACCCAATTACAAAACATATTCCATCCGCTATTGGGTGCAATATATCTAGCCCACATATTATCATTAGCAAGGTAAATTCTATGTATATTTGCATCACTAAATGCATAATTACCTAATATTATAACGCTTGTTGTGTTTAGTATAACCATACTGCTAAGGCTAGAATTGCTAAAAGCGTTAGTGCCTATATATACCATAGTGCTTGGTAGAGTGATTTTAGACAAAAGAGTATTTCCGGCAAAAGCAGATGCACCAATTGCAGTAATTCCTTCGGGTATAAGCACATGACCATCAAAACCCGGCTGTGCATTAAAGCCTGCAACAACATTATTTACAATAATCAGACCACGAGTGCCAGCTTCTACTAAATTAAAGCCTGTCCACCCAGCCACACGATATGATTGATAAGTTCCAGATGGAATGTGAACTGTGATATTTGCTCGATTAACCGCATGATTTCCAGTTCCTGCAAATGTTGTATTGTTAATTTGCTGTGGCATAACACTATTGTTATGAATAATCCTTAATCCTGTTGCACCTAAAAATGCGTATCTGCCAATTGTAGAAATATTAGCAGGAATAGTTAGAGTATGTAAAACTCTATTGCCATGAAAAGCATATGGCAATATACGATTATGTGATGATTCCGCTGTCATTGTTGCAACAGGGGCGGGATTTGGATTTGCATTGTTAGTATTCGGGCTTCTTCCTTGCCTAAAAGTTTCACCTGAAAGATGTGCTAAACGACGAGTTAATTCGGCAGAAGACACTGCTCCAAAATGCCTACTCGCCCACGATGCTATCATAATACAGTCACCTGCGTTTATTCTGCCGTCAGCTCTCCTTGTAGCAGCTGATGGAACAAACCAGTTAATATTATTGCCACCAATATCTCTATCTCTCAATTGACGAACAGTAACGTTGCCATGGTTAGCATTTTGCCGTCCATGACCTATCCAATGACTCCACTTAACAGTATCCACATTACTAACGCTTGATATATTTGCACGCCTATTTAAAAGATTAGTTATTCCATCAAATTCGTCACTCAAATCTCCAAATGAATGACCAAATTCATGAATAAAAGTACCGTGCCAAGGTCTAAGTGTTGGCTCTGATGTTGGTGCACTCCAAGGATTGCCAGCCGAAACTCTTTGTGTAGCGGTTAACGAAAATCCAACAAAGTTTTGATTTTCAGTTGGAATTGGTGTAGGCGCCCAAGCTACTCCGCCATGTCTATCTTGGTTTGCTATAACTTGAATCATGTTAAGGTTTGCAGCACCTCCTGCTACCGCATTTGCTATATTTCTACCGAGTGTGCGAGCTGCCACGGGCATCCTTATAGTTGAAGTAGCAGCAGTAGCTGTATCACCTATAAAACGCGAACCAAAATAACTAGTAGCTGGTGCATTAGGTCCAAAAGGAATAGCATCTATAAGTTGAGTGTCTGTTTGTCCCGCTACTCTTGCAATTTGAGCAACTCCCCCAACTCTAGACACAATCTGTACTGCATACACGGTAAATAAACTAGAGAAGTAACTAAACGGGTGAGTCGCAATCATAGTGTTCATCGCCTCTCTTGCATGATACAAAAAGGTATTTGCTGCAGGATTAGGCCAAGCACCTATTTGTGCGGCTGTAAATCCATCGCCCATAAGTACAATTACAATACTGTCGGCCCTAAGTCTGCCACTATATCTAATTCTTCTAACATTATAATTTCTTCCTCCATGCCCTACTGTTCTAAAATCAGCAGATTCATTTGCTGAAAACGCATTAAAAAAGTCATCATCATACTCAGCATACTCACTCGTACCATTATCATATATAGGCACAATATATGTTTGAACGCCAATGTGTTCATGATGAACACGCATAAGTTCATAATTAGACACATCATTGAGAGTTGCTATATTCTCTGATGTAGCTCGCATATAATGAGTGTCAAAAGCCTCATACTCTACATTTGCATGAGCTTGTACAACTAACTGAGTGCCAAGCACTCCAGCCGTAGCAATTGCGAAAAGAAGCATTAGCAATATCGCTAGAATCTTTCCTTTTGTAAAAAATCTCTTGTTTGTCATAATAATTTTTTCTCCTCTCGCTCATAGGCGAATTGTGTTTTTTGGGTGTATTTTATTTTTTAGGCACTCAATTCCTCATGCCTAATATTTCTTTCAAGAGTTACTGTGTACTAATATCACTTTGATAAACTTTTGCCATAAGCCCTATGTGAGTTATAGATATAAACCTTTTACAATTTGCTCCATACTATCGCTTTTCACCTCCACAATAGACAATAGTTTAGATTTGGATAAAATTATAATAAAACCTACACCTATATCATAATTGACATCTTTTTTAGATTGATATTCTGCATCAGTACTTTTAGCTTATTGCTAGCACAGCAAAACTCACTATTAAAAGACTAGCAATAGTGTTAGAGCAAATATATTTAAGTTGTTATTCTTAAGTGTTTAATTATATTATTTCCCATCAGTTTTTTTACCCTCTTAATAATTAGTCGTTTGAAACAGCTAAAAGGTTGGAAAAAATAAAATTATTATATATATTATTTAGTTGGATTATATTCAAAGCCTATGTATTGACGATTAAGCTCTTTACTAGCTATAGCTATTTGTACCGCTACCTATAATCCTCTTTAATTTTCATTAGTTTTTATAAAAAAAAAGCTCTTTACAAACCACTTGTTCTTGTGTTTTAATAATCATAAGCTACCGCTTTAAAGTGCGGTGTAAAAAGGAGATAAAAACACATATGAAAACAAAAACAAATAAACTTTCATTTATAGTCGTGCTGTTTATAAGCACACTAGCACTAGTTGCATTTATTTTTGCAGGCACATACAGGCGTCAAGAAAATAGATTAGCAATAAGCTTTACTAATGCAAATCAATACGATGTAAACATAGAAAACAGTATGTCTATAGCTAGTAGTGTTTTAAGTAACTATCGCACCGAAGTAATAAGCTATACAAGAGGCTATACATCAAATCCTAATACTAGGGTGTATAATAACAGCTTTGCCGGAGCTTGGTATTGTTATTATGGCAGATTGAATTTAGGATTAACGGATATGTCAGAAAAACGAAGCGGAAATCCTTATGTCGTTTACCATCTAAGGCAATTTTCGCATAACTTCTTATTAGAAATATATAGTGCGATAGCCAATTTGATGCCCAATTATTCGATATTTGGAGTTGGTGTTGCACCGCAGTATAACAGAATAGAGGTAAGTTTATACGATGAGCAATCTATTCCTAATGTTATAGAATATCTTAATGGACTATCCTTGTTTATGGAAGATGCAATAAAGTTTGCTATAGGAGAAATACCCATACTTAGTAGTGGAACCGCTGACCTTACTCCTATTCATAGCGGAGGAAGATTAGTTGCCTCTGACTTTTTTGGGGGGGATGGCACTATATCTGCTAAAGCTTTTTGTAATATAGCTTATAGGCAAGGAATAATAAAAAAAGGAATAATAACTAATGCTCATGTTGCTCCAGCAAACACACAGATGAGATGTCATCACAATCTTTCTATAATAGGCACAACATTACGATATAGATTTGGTAACGGAGAGTTATCAGATTCCGCATTTATACCTTTTGATAACCAAGACAGGTGGGAGTTTACATCGTCAGCATCTTATTTTAGATATCCAAATGCTCACCAAAGAAACATTATTCCTACTACATATCAAGTTGCCAGCAGATGTGAAATTCTTGTAGGTCTTAGAATAGCACAATTTGGAAGCAGAACTGGTAGAACAGAAGGCAGAATTGATTTACTTTATCAACTTATATCTAGTACCCCACCAGGTGGTGGTCCTATAACACGATTTTATGACCAAATCAGGCATACTGCTGAGACGCTCGGCGGAGATAGCGGTGCACCTGTTTTTGCTATGCAAAATGGTAAATATGTTTTGGTCGCAACTACTTTTGCAAGTAGAGGTTCGGCAAGCAAAATTACTAATATTACTTGTGGAGATGTTGGGCTGGATGTAACTATTGTTGCAAATTTTGCAGAACCTCCGTTTATAACAAATGTATTAACTGACGGTACGATTGAGATTGTAGGACTTAGAAATCAATTTGAAAGACTTGTTATTCATACTGCTATGAATGTAGATGGAACTGAAAGACGAGTAACCCGCATAGCTACAGGTGCATTTGCAAACCAACCATATTTAACAAGCATTTATTTCACTATTGCAAACAATATTACACTTGCACCTAAAGCGTTTTATGGCACAGATGCAATGATACGCGTTTTTGGCACTAGCATACCAGACTATTTTTTTTATGGCACCTACGCTAGAAGAGTTACAATTCCGTCGACTGTTGCTTCAAGAGTTAATTCCATTGGCCCTAATTCATTTGATATTTACACTACGGTATATATTGAAGAAGGGACAAATAGCATTGCACAAAATCTTTTTGTGGGTACTAATGTTAAAAATATTGTAGTTCCTGAGTCTGTTGTATGGGGTAGTATTGGCACTAATGCTTTTGCTACTAATGATGGTGTAAATACCACTATACGAATAACAGGTAATGCTATTGTTATAGTACGAAATCGATTTGCTAACACAGGACTTAAAAATGTTATTATTCCTGGTGCTGTACAGTTTATTGACTCGAATGCATTTGGTAATAATACTAATTTAAAAACTGTTACTATAGAGCAAGAAACTGGAAATCCTATTACGCTGACACTAGGGGCATTTTACAATACTAATATACAGCAAATATACTTACCTAATAGGGATATGGTAAATGCCTATAGAGCAAATCCTGCTTGGAGAAATGCTTTTACTGTTGATGGCTTTTTTAGATATTATGTTTTTAGAGTATTAGGAGAATTATCCCCCCACTCTGATTTAAAAAGAGAAATAATAGCTATTAACACAGCTATTTCAGCTATTGCAATTCAAGAGTTTGAAACTACAACTGACAGGCTAAATGCACTTGCTGCTTTAAGAAATCAAATTGAAAATAGAGAATTTTCTAACACAAGCGAAGATGAACGACTTTCTTTTGGACCTTCAGCTATTTATATGTGGAATGAAGCTACATTAAAAGCACTTGAATTTGAAGTGATGTAAACTAAGCTAATAGAATTTAAGTAGATAATAGTAAATGATAAAGGCATATTCTTGATTTACGAGAGTGTGCCTTTTATCAATTATCATATTCATTAAAACGGCAAGCTGCGTTTCTCTAGTAGTTGCAGATTCATTAGCAACTGTTGACCTTAGTGAATTTAATTTGCGGTTCAGGTTGTTTGTCATATTCCCAAATGTGATGTATTCGGTGTAGAAACGCTTTATAGATTTTGGGATAATCAGCTTAAATATTTTTATACTGCTCATCTAGCTTCCAGTTGCTAATTATGTAAACCTTTGTGTAGCAAGCTATCTCATCTCCGTATCTTGCAGGAAGCAAAACACCGTAAACATCTAAATATAAAGCATACTAGGTATTTAGATATTACTCCTACTTTATAAAAAAACACCTTGCAAAGATTTAGCTTCACAAGATATTTTTATTAGTTAATTATTTATAAACCTAGTAATTATTAAAAACTTAGTTAACACTAATCCACCCAAGCTACAACATTACCTATTAAACCTAGATTTAGGATTGGTAAATAATATAAAAATGCTTGTTGTAGTTCCTTATATATATCTATATAATTTTCTGTATGAAAACAAACATCTTTTAAACAATCTAATACATCATCCAACCAAGCACTACTAATTCTACTAATATTTAGCGACGAGTTAGCTATTACTTGTATCATATCCACATTTGCAATATTACCCGCATAATATGCCGCCATATTAAAAATTTCTTGACGATAATAAGAGGCATTAGGATTAGACCAATAGCAGACATTCTTATATCCCCAAGACTTAGAATATAACTACCAAAGCGATTATTAACGATAACATTGGGAATAACATTCCGTATAGAAATACCACTTTCCTCGGAGATAGTTTTAATAGCATAAACCGTAAAATATTCTCTAAATAAATTAAACGGATGTATACCTCTATTAGCTCCCATATAAGGATAAACACCTAGCATTGTATTTATAACCGAATGAGCATGACCTAAAAAATCAAGCTGTTGAGTTGCTGTAAAGCCATCGCCCATAAGCACCACAACAATACTGTCTCTGTTATTTCTGCCGCTATAGCGGATTTTTATAATCGTAATCAAATGCTGTAGGTATATCAAAATATAATGCTTGAGTTGTAGTAGCTTGCGGATATTTATATCTTACAACACCGTTATCTGTATGTACACGCAAAATATTATATGATTGTTGCCCTACCATAGCCCTAATATCCTCTATGCTATAGCCATCTCAACATCCGTTGTAGATGTTATAATCATATTCTTTACTATAGCTATCCGTATAGCCGTTTACTGCTACATTGACACCTGTTAATGCTAATAATAGTCCAAATAAAATGCCTATAACTAGTAATTTTATTGTGTTTTTTGATTTGTTTAAGTTATTCATAAGTTTTTATCTCTTTTGTTTTATAGTTGTTTTTTATGTTAATTCTAATAAACTGTTAATGTGGCAGGAATAGTCCTGAAAAATATATGCGGAGATATCACCATAAATTGACCTAAATAATCCTTTCGCCAAACAGCGAACGATATTAGAAGATACATTTCATGCTGTCCTACACTAAGTCTCTGTCCTAAATGCCATATTCTTTCTATCTTTTCATCATAATTAAATAATTTAGTTTCTTCACGAATCATTATAAATATATCTCTAGCAGGCTCATAAGGAGTATTCCAAAGAAACAACATTATTGCCTGTGGACCTACATTAAGATTAGTAGGATGAGGAAAATTCGAATAACGAATATACAAATCCTCTCCGCTTAGATTTTCAAGACTGGCAGTAATTGTAGTGCTTTCGCCAAAAGGAAAAGTATACCGCTCTACCGTTACAGTTAGCGAAAAGCTATCTTCCGTAATAGGATTTTGTAATATCTCTACTTCTCTCTCTAACCTAGCAATCTCATTCAGTAGTTCTTCAATCTACCTATCCCAAGCATTTAACTGCTCCTGTAAATCTGCAATCTGCTGTTGCAATAATTCAATTTGTCGTTGTAACTGATAATGCGATTCATCAACATATACATCGCAACCCGAAATGCAACTTGCTAACCCTACAACTGCAAATGGCATTAAAAATGCCATTCCTAATCCTAAGAATTTTTTAAGTTTCTTTTTCATTAAAACTCCTTTTCTGACATATTGCAGATAGTCTTGTTATTGTTTGCTTTATTATAAATCTATGCCTAAACAATAGTATAATTTACAATAATAACTCCCCCCAACAATAGTTAGGTGGAGTTATTATTCTTGTTTTAGTTGTTTTGATATTTTTATTCATGTGTACTCCTTTGTATTCCATCTAATTAGGCATCCAAAATTGAACAATAGGACCACTGTTACCTATACGAAGAACTACATTAAATAACAAACACATTCCAAGAACACTAATATAAGGTTGATTTGCCGTTATTATTGTAACAACAACAGAATTATAAGTGCCCAAGTATTTAACCAATATTTCTCCTGCTCTATCCCCCATTTGTGGCCTTTGAGAGTTAAGCATATACCTAAAGTCTTCTATAATTTTATTTTCTAAAATTGAACAAAGTGGAGGAAGAGCTTCTAATGTAGGTGTAAAATCAATTTCATAGAAATCAAAACCTCTTTCTGTTCGAATAGCACCATTTACTTTACCCATATTATGATAAGCAATATGTTTTGCATCCTCTCTAGTAAGATTTTTTTCAAAACAATCTACATCAAGAAAATTTAAAAACCTACCATGAGGTGATGTTTCAGCCTCACATATACAATATTCTTGATTGCATTCATCACAATATATAACCTCACTACTACTATCGCAAATACAAATCTCCTGCCCGCATGAAGTTGTTTCAAAATATATATTACAAGTTCCTGCACTTAAAAACATAACGCTAAAAAACATTAACGCTAAAACTGTTATAAAAATTACTATTCTTGTTTTAGTTGTTGTTTTATTCATGTGTACTCCTTTGTATTCATCTAATTAGGAACCCAAATTTGAAAAAATGGTGCTCTAAAATCGCCTAAAAATAAAACACCTGCTACTTCCGTCCTTGTTCTATTGGGCACATATAACATACCTACACCCATTACTACAGCAACTTTAGAGTTATATGTTCCTAAATATTCAAGTGTTACATCGTCTATATCAAACTCACTATAATAACCCATAGTATTCTGCATATAAAGAAAATTATGTTTTATTTGTTTAGTTATACTAGCATCTAAAGACGGTAGAGTTGATGTTTTTGGTTCAAACATTAAACGCACTACATATCTATTGTAGGCTATTTGTAGTATATTAGACCAATCCAACATTTCCTCGCAATCTCTGCCGTCAGGTACTACATAAACTACCCCAGGCACACCAGATATATGATAAGCAATATTTTTTACATCTTCCCTACCAAGATAACCTTTGTTATATGCTTCTAAAATACTAATAAATCTACCTGACAAAGGCAGTTGAGAACAACTGCATACTTCTTCCTCAGTTGTTTCAATATATATATCACAAGATCCTGCACTTAAAAACATAACGCTAAAAAACATTAACGCAAAAACTGTTATAAAAATTATTATTCTTGTTTTATTTGTTATTCTATTCATATAAAATCTCCTTTCTATTTATATGTTTTGCGTTAGCTTAATGCTACAATGGTCCTATACTTGTAATATCTAAAATTGGAGATGAGCGACTTCCTTCAATATAAAAAACTATATAATGTCTTATACCGCCGACTAATTCTACATCTTGTGTAAATGGTTCACCAAAGCCACTTAAAAACAGTCGATTTGGAGCACCGCTAGAGTTCGCCATTCTATGATTTGGGTCAATAGAATAAATATGCCATTGTACATCTGCTCCAAAACCATAACAAGCCATTCTTATTCTGTATCTAGCAGTCCAAGAAGGTCGAAAAGGTATAACATAAACCATATGCGTAGGCAACCAAATATCACGAGGTGTATGAGAAATAGGCTCTTTTATATGTATCTCATAACTACCAGTTGCAATTGCAATATAAGCCGATTGAGATAACCCTGTTGTTAGTGCCGAGAAAGCAACTAAAAGCGAACTATGCAAAAATATAACAGTACTTTCTCCACCAGTAATATATCTTGTTTCTTGATATATTCCCATAGATCTAGAATAAAAGCGAACTCGCAATCTTGCATTAACATGCGCACGAAAACAAAGAAAAACAGGAATATTATTTGGTAAATTATCGATGATAATCCTACGCTGAATTTGATTATTCACATTAAATCCAACTTGTACAAGATTCCTCCCTGTAGCATCAAATATAACTGTATCTCTTGCTGCTTGTACGGCAGCAGAGGCATTAAGACGCCCACCAGAAATAGAAAGTCTACCTCTAGTAGGGCAATTCGGCATACTACTTACCGTATCCATTATAATATTTCTAACTTGCCAAGCAGGAATATTTGGATTTACACTTAGCATAAGGGCGGCTACACCTGCAACAAAAGGTGCAGACATAGATGTACCTGCCATAAAATGGTAACCATTTTCATGGTGAATACAACCTGTGCGTTCAGCAGATGTTCCGTTGGGACGATTATATGGCAACATACACTTCCTTACACCATGTATATTGTATCCCGCATTACATCTATGTATTGGGAAAGTGCTTAAAATTTCTCTATCTGCTATACCATAAGGACCTCTACCTATATCAGCACCACCTGGTGCAAAAAGACATACAAACTGTCTTCCCCAGTTAGAAAAAACACTACGCCTACCAGTATCATAAGTTGATCCAACAGATATTAAATTAGGAAGCCTATGATTAGAAGGGAAAACACGATTTACATCATTATTCCAACCACCAGGTGTAAATCCAAGCCCATCATTTCCTGCTGCTGTTACGAATAATCCTGGAAATTGTCTTATCGCATCTTGTTCTGCTATATTAAATATAGAGCCTCCCAAACTTACATTTAAAATATGTATCCGTTGATTAGGTGGTAAATTTGTAGCAAATCTAATCGCATTTATGACATGTAAAGGATTAATCACACTGTTATATTGAAAAACCCTTAATGAAACCAAACTAACATTTTGTGCTACTCCCGATATTCCTATATTATTATTGCCAGTTGCCCCAATAATACCTGCAACATGAGTACCATGACCATCATGATCTGTAGGAATAATTAAAGGAACTCCGTTTGTAAGTCCTGTACTAAAATCCCTATGTAAAGCTGGAGTGTTCCAACATATATTAGCAGATAAATCAGGATGCATAGCATCAATCCCTGAATCGATAATACCTACTCTTATATTTCTAGACCCTCTTGTAATGCTCCAAGCTGGTTGCACATTTATCCCAAATGCACCATGCAATCCCCATTGAAGATGAAATAACGGATCATTAGTCTGAGCATTAAGCGGCTCTATTGATTGATAAACTTGATTAACCGCACTCTCTATCTCTTTATTACAAATATATTCTAATGGTGGTGATAAATATTCTATAATATTTGGGCTAGCACTAATAACATCATCTCGTTGCTCTAATACCCCAACCGCACTTAATACATTTTCTCTACTTGGATTGGCTAGTCTAAAGCTTAAAATGTGTCTAAATTCGTTTAAGTCGATACTCCAATTAGCATCGTAATAGTGATAGCTTGTCCGCCTTGATAAACTTGCCTGACGCTGTTGCCTAGCCAGTTCTAAACCAGGGCTAATATCTTCTACGCTAGCAAAATTAAATTCGGGAAAATAACATATTGTAAAGTCTCTAAGACCTTTACTTGCGTATCTACTTAGAACAACCAACACTGTACTATCACAAAAATTATCTTCTAATGTAGCTGTATTGTAGATAGTTTGTTCTATGTAGGTTTTAGAATTATTAACAGAATAATTTATTATTTTATCAAAATCATCTCCCTCATATATTGATTGAGGAGGTGTTGCCGCTATAAGCAAAAATAACGACATAATTGTAATAAGTATTGATAGCAGTTTTTTTCTTTTTGTAATAATATTTTTCTCCTAACTTTTAAGTCAATGATATATTGACAAATAATAGATTAACATAAATATGCTAAATTTGTCAAATGGCAGTTTTTGTTCTTTTTTGTCGAACAATGTCTAAAAACGCAGAATGATACTTTTTCATTCTGCGTTTTTAGCATAGCTATGCTTTATTTATTTTTTATTTATAATCTGCTAGTTCTGGGAAAAGCGTTAGCGGATCGATTAGGTTGCCATTTTGTCTAACTCTTAAATGCAAGTGGCTTCCTTCACTTCTAGCAATAGGACGCACAGGGGCAATAGTGCCTAAAATAGTACCGGAAGGGATTCTATCGCCTTCTTCTACTCTTACATCGGTAGCAAGACCATGGTAGCTACTAACTTTACCGTTAGCGTGTTGAATTGTTACAATGCTTGCCTCTAGCTGAGTATGCTCTACGCTTAATACTGTACCGCTAGCGATAGTACGAACTTGCGTGCCAATAGGGGCATTAAGGTTTAGCCCATTGTGTGTACGCCAGTTATTTAGCGTTTGATGGAAAACTAAGCGATTTAGTGCTGGTAGTTTACCTACTTCAAACTCGTCCATAGCCATAGGAAGCAACATTTGTTCCGGTGGTGGTGGTTCTGGGGTTGGTGTAACCACTACTGGGATATACGGGCCGTCATCTACAGGACCACCAAGTGTTAGGGGAAGTACAATAGCTAGGGTTATCATAATAAGGGCAGTACAAAGCACCGCTGTGTATATCGCCACTTTTCTGTTATGCTGTTTTTTAGCATCATTAGGTTTATTTTTTTTAGTTGTTTTTTGTTGTGTTTTCATAATTAGATGTAATTTAATTTATCCTCCGTTTATGAAATTATTGACACGAAAGAGGAGGTTTATACATCTAAATTTTATTTTATTAGGAATGAGCAATATCATTTATTTTCTTCTTCTATCTTTTCTGCTAATTCTCTTAACTCCACTTTAATATCTTTGCCAAGTAGCGTAAAGTTAATAACAGCCCAAGCAATATATATTGCAACAAAGCCTATAAGTATACCGTAGGTTAACGCTTCTAAAAATGGAACAACTAATAAAAGTAATCCGCCACTTAATATAGAAACAACTACAAATGTTACAGATAAAATCAGTGCTACTATCTTATAATGTTTTGTTCTTATTTTGTTTATCTCTATATGATGCTTATATTTTTCTAAATCCCGTTGCAAAAAATTTTCTTTCCATTTTTGATAAAATAATATAAATACAAATGTAGCTAGCCCTGCCACAACAAACATACTTACAAAAATAATTCCTGCTATAAAAAGTGAATTCCTGGTGTTTTCATCACTAAAAACCCAACCATCAAATACAAAAAACATCATCGGAACAAAGCCTATAACAAACGGCAAACAGCATAAAATTCCACCGATAATCCAGTTGCGTTTTATCGCTTTATCCTTTTTCATTTCATTACGGATTTTATCGTCTTCTTTATCTAGTAAATCATCTAATATTTTATCCTTTATTTTATCCTTTGATACCCCGCTTTCAGTCATAAAAAACGCAATCAGCATACTAATGTCATTTTTGATTTCTTTTTTAGAAACTTTATGCTGTAAAAATGCGTATGCTAAAAGCGGTAAAGACATAGGCAATATAATGCTCATTATTGTTGCAATATTAAGTACAGCCATAATAGATTGATGAGCTTCAGCATTTCTTAAAAAGCTATAAGCTATCCACATAGAAACCCCTACAATAGTCATGGAAATTCCAACAATACAAAACAGCTTTATTTTTTTGATGTTGAGTGCGTTACTCAAATTTTTTATAGCTAAATCAATTTGGTTTGTTTCGTCTAACGATTGATTTTTTACTATTTTTTTTAGCTTAGTATAAAAAAAGATGTTATACGGAAAACAAATAATGCTAAGAATAACTGCAATGTAAAGCCATGCAACACTTAATGTATCGCTTGTAACCAACGCTGAAATCATAAGCCCTATAGTAAAACTAAACAAAAAAACGAGAAAAGCTGCTTCTATAATTAGCTTTATTTTTTCTAGCTTTTTTACTTTTTGACGGTCTAATGAATTTTTAATTACTAAATGATATATAAATATATTGTTTTGGTTCATATGGCTTTACTCCCTTGTTTTATTATTCTCCTCTATTTTTTCTGCTATTGCTCTAACTGATTTATGATTACGAATTCTTCCGTCTTCTCCCTTTAACATTTGAATACCGAATGCCGTAAAAAACGGAGTTAAAGTTCCGATAAGCAAACCATATGCTATAGCCTCTAAAAATGGCACGCTATAACCAATTAAATTCCACAAAAATAATAGCATGGTTATTGTAACTAATCCTATAAAACTAGCCAATATTATTAGGAGTCTCTTATAAATAATTTTGTTTCTTATTTTATATAATTCTAAATGCAGACTATATTTTTCTAAATTGCTTTGTAAAAATGTTATCTCAGATTTTTTTTCTGGTATTGTGTGGGAAAATAATAAGCTTATCGAAAATACTATTACCGATAAAGATAAAACTATCATCGCTATAAAAATCCGCTCTCTTGGATAATTAAAAGCACCCATTAGCACAGCAAAAAGCACAAAGAAGCCACTACTAAAAAATAAAAGTATAGAAATTCCAATAATACCAAACATTAAAACTATCAAAATCCATTCTAAAACACTTTTGGCTTTTTTATTTTTGTTGCCTTTTTTGCCTAACTCTTTTATATATTCTTCGTTTTCTTTTATGGTTTCTTCTTCCATAGCTTTACTGATTTTCTCATCTTCACTCTCTATTAGTCTATCTAACTCCTTATTTCTAAAGTAGCTCTCATCCACTCCTCGAAGTCTAGCAAAATGATTAGTTAGTATGTCTATTATGGGTTCGCCCTCGTCATCGTCTTCATCTTCGCTTTCGCTATCATCCTCCTCGTCCTCACTATCTTCCTTGCTGCTTTTATCTTCTTTAGGTGTAAAAGGCACTATTGTTTTTATAGTAGCCCATACCATAGCTATACCAAAAACCACAAACAATACACCATTAAATACTAAACTAAAAATGCCATCGTAAAAATATTGTCGAGATATTATAGAAAATGTTATCGCTATTAGCAACGCTAAAACAGAAAAAATCAATCCTACTATATCAAATCGCCTCTCTTTTTTTAAATCAACCATAGATTGCATACATAAAATCACTATATCTATTTCGTTTTCCTCGTCTAAAGTTTGATTTTTTATATATTTCATAACGGCATTATTAAAAAATATAAAAAACGAATATCCAATAATGTGAATAATAGAACCAGCATAAACCCACGCAATATGAATACCATGACTGTAGCCGTAGCCAAAATCAGATCTAGCAACATTAACAAGAATTGCTATACCACATATTTGAAATAATACTCCTAAAGCTATACTTACACCTAATTTTATTTTTTCTAGCAAAGCAATTCTTTTATGCTCATCTAGATTTTTTATAAGGAGTTGTCGTTTGATACTTGCCATACTACTATAGCGTAGCATACAAAAGCTCAAAAGTCAAGTTGACTTATAGCATTTCTTATTCTATACTTAAATCTATGAGTACAAATTCTAAGACTACTAAAACAAATAATTCTATTGTTCGCACTCGTTTTGCACCAAGTCCTACAGGATATTTACATATCGGAGGACTTCGCACGGCTTGCTATGCTTATCTTTTTGCCAAAAAACACGGCGGGAAGTTTATTCTACGTATTGAGGATACCGACCTAGAACGCAAGGTAGCTGGTGCAGAAGAAGTTATTTATAATACATTAAAACAAGCTGGGTTACATTACGACGAAGGCCCTGATGTTGGAGGCGAATATGGTCCTTATATTCAATCGGAGCGTAAAGCATCTTATGGACAATACGCACAACAACTGGTTAAAAACGGCGGAGCGTATCCGTGTTTTTGTAGTGTAGAGCGTTTAGAAAAAATGCGGGAGGGTGGTGCTACAAAATACGATAAGCATTGCTTAAAGCTAAGTAAGGATGAAGTGGCTAAAAGGCTAGCCAATGGCGAACCACATGTAATACGCCAAAATATTCCACAAACAGGCACAACCGAATATGCCGATTTAGTTTTTGGCACAATTACAATCGACAATGACGAACTAGAAGACGGTGTTTTAATAAAATCCGACGGTATGCCCACTTATAATTTTGCTAATGTTATCGACGATTATCTTATGGGCATAAATTATGTTATGCGTGGTACGGAATATCTTTCTAGCACGCCTAAATATAATCATATTTATGACGGGTTAGGCTTGGAAAAACCGCAATATATCCATATGCAACCGATTATGCGCGATAGCAAACACAAACTAAGTAAGCGAGACGGCGACGCTAGCTTTGACGATTTTGTAAAAAGCGGTTATTTACCTGATGCTATTTTGAATTATATTATCTTGCTAGGCTGGAGCCCAAAAAGTAATGACGAAAAGTTTACACTAAAACAAGCAGAAGAAATGTTTACCGTAGAAGGATTATCAAAGTCGCCGTCTATTTTTGATTTGGAAAAGTTAAAATGGCTTAATGCCCAGTATATAAAAGAGTTATCGGAGGAAGAATTTTATAAATTAGCAACACCGTTTTTGAATAGCTTAGAGCATATAAAAGATTTAGATAAAAAATATCTTTGTACACTTTTGCAATCTAGATGTAGTATTATAAGAGATGTAGTAGAGCTATGCGATTTTATAAAAGCATTTGATAACTTTGACTTAAATTTATTTATATCAGAAAAATGGAAGACTGATATAACGGTAGCAAAAGCAATGTTGCCACCACTTTTAAAGGAGTTGACAGCAAAAGTGGATATGGAAGAGCTTAGTAATCTTAGCGAAATTATAGAGGGCTTTGCTATAGCAAACGGTTACAAAAAAGGACAAGTTTTATTAGTGTTTAGACTTGCTCTAACGGGCTCGCTAGTAACACCTGGCGGTGCTCATGAAATGGCAAAACTCTTAGGCACTGAGGTAATGCTAAGTAGATTAGCAACTGTAATACAACGCCTTTAATTGTAAAAACATAATACTTGCATATTATAAAAAAGGTGGCTTCGCCACTTCCCTCACTACAGGTTCGGCTTTTTTGTGAAGGTAATTAACTTATTCTAATACGATAATTCATATAGCATAAAAAAACTCGCACTTATAATCAAGTGCGAGTTTTTTTATAAGCTTTATATAATTAAAGCCTATTTATATATTAGTGATTTTCCATTACTCTAAATTTTATATTTTTCTTTTGTTGCCTCGCCACCGCGAATATGACGAATTGATAAATTATATTCTAGCACCTCTCTAACGGATTCAAATAATGCTACATCTAAATCCCGTAACCTTTCGGTAACATCTTTATGTACTGTGCTTTTGCTAATGCCAAAAACTTTAGCAGTATCCCGTACCGTATCTTTGGTCTCTAAAATATGTTCGGCAAGCACCAAACACCGACTAGTAATATGTTGTTTCATTAAAAACTCCCCTAAAATAAGTAATAAGTAGTAATATACTATATTATAAAAGGAGTATTTTTATGACAAAATTCTACAAGAAAAGGGAGAAAGGTTAGCTTAGGCTTTATGACAAAACTGATAATTGCCTGCTATAAAAATAATTTTTATTTTAGAGTGCTAAATAACTTTTTAATTATTTACACCATGTCTATAGCACTGCCACAACATTCAACAGCACAAAGACCGCAGAAAATACATTTATCATAATCTATGATAATTCTACCGTACGGAGTACCACCACAGCTATATAGGTCGTTGCCACATTCATTCTCTCCACACCCGCAACCGCTTTCCGTGCAAGTAACTTTACCCTCTCTTAGCGGGTCGTTGCAGTTACAGTTTAACTCTTTATCCAAAATCGGCTCGTCTACTTCTATGTAGCTAACAGCTTTGGTTGGGCAACATTTAATTGCAGTACATACGCTTCGACTGGCAAAGCATTTCTTGAGATTTACTACTGGTTTCATTTTAAACTTTTCTCCTCTTTATTTTGAAATCGCTTTTTGAGCACTTCATAATAATTAGCAACAGATTTATCGCCACCGTTATCTAAAAACAGACAATATGGTAAGCTGTCAGTTTCTCTGTGTTTAACAACACACGCACAGCATTTACTGTGATTAACGCACTCAACCTTAAGACAAGCACATTTTTTTATATTTCTACATGTAATCATTATTTTCTCCTAGGAATCACTCACTTGCCTTAAAGTTATAGATAGGCACAAGTCGCTGTTTTATATCTACGGTTGGCTCGATAAGCTCCATAATTTCTTTGTAATCTTTATATGCAAACGGAGCTTCGTCTAGGGTATCGTAGTTGATACAGGTAGAAAACACACCTTTCATACACTCTTTATAATCGTCTAGACTTAAAATTTGCTTTGCTTTAGAGCGACTATAAAGCCTTCCTGCACCGTGAGGAGCAGAGTAGTTCCAATCGGGATTACCCTTACCCACACAAACCAGCAATCCATCACGCATATTAAGCGGAATAACAAGCTCTTCGCCTTCTCTAGCTGAAATCGCACCTTTACGCAAAATAATAGAATCAAACCTCATATCAATATAGTTATGAGTTGAGGTAATTTGACTAATAATTCGTCCACCCATTTTATCTACTATTGTCTCTAGCATTGCTTTGCGATTAGCTACAGCAAATTCTTGCATAATATCCATATCGTGTAAATAGTTTTGCATTAAATCATCTACAAGATAGGCAAGACCTTTATCGATTGCAACCTTGGATTTGTTTTCTTTAAGCCAAGCTTCCCTCTCTTTTTCGAGGACTGCTTGCATAGCTTCTAGCTTAATGGCACTCATTCTTTGTGATACTTGCTTTTCGGCTTGAATTTGATAATATTGTGCCACTCGCCACCCGATGTTTCGACTTCCGCTATGAACGGCCAAATAGCCGTTGTCGTATGCTTCAATAAAATGATTACCTCCGCCTAATGAGCCAAGGCTTTTAGTAGCTGTGTCTTTAGTGTCATTACGCATTTTTTCCCAGCATTTTAGCTTAGCAAAATCTCTAAAGGTTTTTACTTTTTCGTGATGCCTTTTACCATAGGGCACAAATTTGCGGATTGTATTGTCTAATTCTTTTAATCGGTTAGCAAAATTGATGTCAGTTTTAACTAAATCAACACCGCAACCAATATCTACACCCACAAGGTTAGGGCAAACCTTATCGGTGATAACCATAGTTGTACCGATAACACACCCTGCTCCTATATGAGCATCGGGCATAATCCTAATATTAGCTTTCCTGCCCAAAACACTGTTGGCTAGCACAGTAATTTGTCCAACGGCTTCTTCCTCCAGTGTTCTAGCGAAAATTTTAATTGTGCCATACTTTGTGTTTATTTCTATCATAAAGCTATATCCTCTAATACCAAAGTAAATGGACCGTCGCCTTCACTAAATACATGCATATGTGAGCCAAATTGTCCTGTAGCTACTTTAGTAAATTTACTCCTACATTCATTTATAAAATGCTCGTATAATTCTTTAGCATATTCAGGCTTAGCGGATTTAGAAAAACTAGGGCGATTAGAGGTTAAATCCGCCATAAGCGTAAATTGCGATACAACAAGCATCTCACCACCGACATCACTGGCAGATAAATTAGTCTTGCCATTTTCATCGGCAAAAATTCTAAGACGAGCTATTTTATTTACTAGCTTTTCTACTATTGCTTTAGAGTCGTTACTCGCAATTCCAAGATAAGCAACATAGCCTTTTGCTATACTGCCAACTTCTATGCCATCGACTTCCACTTTAGCATTATTAACCCGTTGCAGAACTATTTTCATATATTACAAATCCTTTACCATCGCTAGATATTCTAATTCACTAAAACCGTAATGTTTATAAATATCTATTGCATTTTTATTATTTTTTGTTACTTCTAGGCGATATCTTGCTATCTTATTATCATACTCGTTAAAAAGTACTTTAAAAAATTTACTCATAAGTCCTTTGCCTCTAAACTTTTGACTAACATATAAATCTTCTAACAGCACCACTAGACCACCTGCTTCTAGTGAATGCATAAATGATAGTAAAGCAAAACCTGCAGGTTCGCTATCATATTCAATAATAAACCCTCTAGCGTAAGGACTTCTATTTAAGCAAGCTTCAAAGGTTAGTTCTATATTTTTAATTTCGATTGAATGACATACCGCATCGGAATTATAAAATTCGATTGCTAAGGTTAAAAATGCTTCCTTATCTGAAAGTAAAAAATCTCTAACAATAATATTTGATTTTATCTGCATAACAAGTAGATTTTAGCGAGTTTATTAAAGTATGTCAAATATTTTATGTAAAGTTTAGACAACTAGGTACGCTAATAATACTATATCTATAGGTAGTAATTGGGTTTGTCATAATAAATTTACAAACTGGAAAAAAGCCTCTACAAGTTATTAGCTATTAAAAAATAAAAACACCTACAAGAAATTTCTTGTAGGTGTTTTTATTTAATGCATATATAAGTTTTGTGGCTTATATATTTTTTTAGTTTAAATTATTCTGCTGTATCTTCTTCTGGTTGTTCTTCCTCTGAATCATCGCCTTCTGGATTTTGACCTTCTGCATAAACAACTTGTTTACGAGATTTGAATACTAAGAACCAAAGAAGTAAGAATGTGATAGCTGCAAGCACAACAACACCAACAACAATACCGATTACAATCGCTACAGGAATGCCATCATCTGTAGAAGGAGTTAGATAATCTATACGATCTTGAAGTGCAGTAAATAGTGCTACTTGACCATTATGAGGAGCCCAATCCGCTGCTACTAAAACAACATGTTGTCTGTTTAGAGCAGTTTCTAAAGCTGAACGAGCTGCTTCTACATCTGCTACAGTTGCACCATTATTTGCTGCCGCAATAGCATTTGCAATTGCTGTTCTAGCTAGAGCAGTATTTTCTTGTGTATATCTAGCTACACTTGTTAGAACTGCATGGAACGGTGCCCAATCTATGCTACTAGCTACAAAGTTTTGTAACCATTCTATATCTGTACTAGCATTGATAGGAGTGCGTTGAGCTGTTAGTAGATTTTGAAGTTCAGTCCAATCGCTTGCACGGAAATCTGCTTGAGTAAATGCTGCATTAAAGTGAGCTTCTAATCTTTCAATAGCATTAGCTCTTTCTTGCTCAACTGTTCTATTAAATAATTCATACCATTCTATAGATGTAAGAACTGCTAAGAAACCATTCCAAACATCTGTAGGAGCTGCTGTATATGCAGTAGCTTGTGCATAATTTAAGCCTCTAACACGAGCTTCTTCTGCAGCAATAAGAGCTTCTAATTCTGCTCTTTGTGGTTGACGGAAAGCATTTCTATTAGCTGTTTGGATTCTTGCGTTAGCTTGTATTTGATTAGTTAATCTAACTACAGCAGCTTCTCTAGCGGCTGCCGTTCTAGATGCTATAGTTTGAACTGCATCAAACGCTGTCCAGTCATATGTGCCAGCTTCTAAAGCCGTAATTAAAGCTTCTGCATTAGCAGTGCTTAGAGCTAAAATTCTAGTACGCTCTGTGCTTGCTAAATCAGTAAGAGTAGCCCAATCATTATGTGGAGTACCGCTAAAGAAGTTTGCTTGAACAAATCTATTGTTAAATCCTGTATTAAATGCTGCTGTTGCCGCTCCAACTGCGTCCAAGCGTACAATTTCTGCTTCTGCTGCTACAAGAGTTGCAATATTAGTTACTAATGCACGATGAGCATCTGACGGTAAAAGTGTATATGCCGCACGAGCTAAACTAACATCATTAGCCGCAGCTAGTGTAACTGGGTTAGGCAATGCGTTAATCATATTGATTACTGCTTGAGCTGCAACTAGGTATGCCATTCTATCTTGTCTTGTTTGTAGTTCTGCACGGTTAGTTACTTCTAAGCGTTGAGCAGGTGTTAAAGCATAGAAAGCATCAACTACATCTTGAACTGCTTGACGATTTGCATAGGTAAGAGCATTAGCAGCCGGTAAAGCAGTAATTGCATTTATTACATCTTGAACTGCACTTCTTAATGCATTCAACTCTACTATTCTAGCTTCTGCTGCTTCTAAAATACTATAGTTAGTTACTAAAGGTTGTTGAATATCTTCATCTAAAGCATCAAACGCATCACGAGCTGCTTGAACAGCATCTTCATCTGCAAGAGTAACAGGGTTAGGCAGAGCATTAATCATATTGATTACATTTTCAACTGCTCTAGTTGCTTCTAACTCTAATCTTCTTGCTCTAGCTGCAGCTCTTAAAGCTGCTAAGTCTGCATGAGTACCAAAATTAAAGGTATGTGTAGCAGCACCCGGCATAGCCATAAGTGCCTCTATATCAGGAGCATATGCCGCGTTAAGAGCATCTAAAAGTTGTTGAGTTGTGCCTGTAGTAGCTGCAACAGCAGTTACAAGAGCAGTGATAGCTTGTTGAGCAGCGTATACATTACGCTCCTCGTCTGCCATATTTAATAACTGGTATATACGCTCTAGTACAAATTCTTCTACTAGTAAACGAGTATTAACTGTTGGATTAAATTCCCAATCTAAATTTGCAGTAATAACACCCGCTGTATCAGCCGCTGCTTGTGCACTAGCTAATGCTGCAAGTAAATGTGCTTCTACATCTAGTACTCCAACAAGAGGACTTCTTAACTCTGTAAACAAGTTATTGATCGCCTGTTGAGCTAAAGTTGTTACATTTTGAGAATAAATCTGTCTATCTAATTCAGTTTGTAGTTGAGTTCTATATCCTTCAAACTCTACAAGCATTGCTGTAGTAATTTGATAGCCTGGGTTGTTAGCATTATGATGAGCAATAATAGCAGCTAAGTCAGCTAACACATATTGCAGATCCGCAATACCTTTTGCTCCCATTCCAGTTACAGCTTCTTGAGCATGTGCAACTAAAAGAGCAAGTGCAATTTGACGAGCAAGATAATCTGCTGTAGGAATTCCGTTAAGACGCATTCCAAAAGCCATCATACGACCATTTGCAGGAGCAAATAACTCTGCAAATTCTAAGGCTTGAGCTTGAGTCATTTGGTTTATCATAGCAACTTGGTTATCTCTGATAGTTACTAAAGTATTCCAAACACCATTTACAAAAGGAGGCATATCGTTATTACCAAACCTTACTGCAAAATCTGCTAAGAAAAGATTTACAGCCGCTTCTCTAGCTACTCTAGTAGCTTCAAGATAATCTGCTACTACAACTTCGGCAGCTAATAGAATTTGATAGTTAGGAACGAATAATTGAATACGACCAGGAACTTCTAATATAGCTGCAATTCTGTTGAATTCTTGTCTTGCAGCTTCTATAGCAGCAGCATCTTCAACAGTAATTGGTCTGTCTAAAGCATCAATAGCTATTACTAAAGCGTCAATATCAGCAAGTAATTGTACTAACACCATAAGGTTTGCACTGTTAATTACAAGAGCCTGTTGAGCAGGTGTTAATGCATTATATGCTGTATAAGCAGCTGCTACCGCTGGGCGGTGAGTTGGTAATAACGCATTAGGAGCTGGTAAAGCATTGATTTGGTTGATTACAACTTGAGCTGCAGCAGCATTTAACATGCCTTGTAATCTTTCTTCTTGAGCTTCTAATTCTGCTTCGTTAAGAGCATAAGGAGCTTCATTGCCAAATGCGTTACCTTCCCAAGCTGCAATACGAGCATTGATTGCATCGATTGCACTTTCTAAAGTAGCAACAGCATTGATAGCTGCTAAAGCGTTGATTAAAGCGTTGATTGCAGCTACTTCATCACGAAGTTCTAATCTTGCAATCATAGCATTAAGAGCTGTCATATTGATAGCAAGGTAAGCAGCTACATCAGCTAATTCTACTTCGCCATCCCAAGCAGCAATACGAGCTTCGATTGCTACGATAGCATCTCTTAAATCTTCGGTATCCATACCTGTAGCTAATTCTGTTTGAAGGTCAGCTATCATTTCATTGATAGCGTAAACTTCCATCATAGCTAGAAGTCTGTCTATTTGAGCTTCAAGAGCTTCGTAATTCCATACATAAGGAGCTTCTGTACCAAATGGTATACCAGACCAATCGTCGATTCTGTCTTCGATTGCTTCGATAGCAGCTTCTAAACCTGCGATAGTTGTTTGGCTAGCAAGTGCAGCTATCATTAGGTTAAGAGCTTCTACTTCAGCTATTAAAGCATTGATAAGAACAAGTCTATCAGCTGCATCTGCTAAATCTTCTAGAAGTTCGCTAGGGATATGATCTTGAAGTGTAATACCACCTTGAATTTGGATATGAGCTAGATAGCCTGGAATTGTGTTCCATTCTATTTCACAAGTAGCATCACAAGCAGGCACACAAACATGAGCAAATCTTTCTGTTAACATTTGACGAGCTGCATTTCTTCTTTGTAGACGATCTGTAGGAGTTGTGTAACTACCACCGTTTAGTCTATGAGAAACAACTATTTCGCCTTGACCCATTGTAGCTAAAGCATTGAATGCTGTTCTTGCTGCAGTGTATCCTAACTCATCTCTTGTGTTAGCAGTTAAATCTAAAGCTAATAATAAGTCTATAACATTTTGTATAGCAGCTCTTTCATCTATAGTTAATACAGCGTGGAAAATTTCCCAAGGTATATCTGTAGCAACATTAAATGCCGGAGCACTTCTGTTAATAGCTAATTGACGATCGTCATTAAATACTAAGATTTGAATTAGAGTAAGATTTACAATTGCTTGAGTTTGGTGCATTGCTGCCCAATCTGCCACAGTATAATCTGTTTGTGTGAAATAAGCATTAAACATTGTTAGGAATTCTTGGAATAAAGCATTTCTTGCTCTATCAAGTTCATCAGCACCTATTTGGTTTGCAGTATAAACATTGTGGAATCTTTCCCAATTTACGCTTATTGTATTTTCTGGACGGAATACTCTATCTTCTAAATTTGGATTAAGAACAGTATCTGCCATTACATTAGGATGACCAGGACTATAGCGTACATTTGTATTTGTATTTATAAACCAAACACTACCGTCGTTTGTCATTGGATCATAAGCTAAAGCAGTCGCTCTATCACGAATCATAATGATTTGTAGAATTTCATCTAATAGATAGCCTTGTAATTGAGCCCATTCTGTTGCAAGATAGTCTTCTTGACTGAATCTTCTTGCAAATTCTGCCTCTAGGCGTTCTATAGCATCATTTATTGCTTGACCAATTACTTGTCTTTCCCAAACTTCAACAGTATTCATTGCACGCAATAGAATATCACGGTATTCGTAATGGTAAGCATAAGCATTGTAGTCTTCTGCCGGAGTATTAAATGTTAGCCACCAAGAAGGCATATCTTCTTCGCCGTTCCAACCTGCAATTGCAGCTAGAGCTATAGCTAGTTGAGCATGTAAAATTTCTACTAAGTCTACTAGTTCTTCAGCGTCGTAAGGAGCAACTCTATCCATTATGTTTTCTAGGTATCTTATTTCATATTGGATAATGCAATCAAACGGTGCCCAGAACGGACTAGCTAGTCTAAAGTCTAAAGCAAGAAGAGCATCTGCATTCCATATACCACCTAACATGAAATTAGCTGGCATATTATTGCCATGATTATCACCATCAACTTCATTCCATCTTGGCAACATTACTCTACGGCTAATAAAGGCTTCTTGAGTCATACACCAAATAAGAATTCCAGGGAAAGGAGCTACTAGCGGTGGACTAAATATAGAAGCAGCTTCTGGATGATAACCATCTAAAGTAGCTAATGTCCAACTAGAAGTTGATGCGAAACCTTCTATATTCATTACTGCAACTGCTAACTCTGCTCTTAAATTTGCTAACATAGCACTAAGAGCTGCTTGCAGAGGAGTAGGAGTACCAATAATAGCATCTACAGCATCTATAATATGAGCATATCTCTCTTCGAAAGCTATAGTTAATCTAGCGATAGCGTCAGCTTGAGCTGCTGCTACAAGATCTTCGTAATGAGCTTCTAAAGTAGCTAACTCGATGTGCTTATACATAAACGGATGTAGACCGTCGTGATTTACACGAACAAGAATATCATCATTTTCGTAATCGCACCATTCAAGTACATATTCGTAGAACTCAGGCCACTCTCTATCCCAAACTGCAATAAGTTCTCTTATGCCGCGGATAGCATTTCTGAAAGCTGCTAAATCAGCTTCTTCTGTAAGATCCCAAGTTAATAATAAATCATCTAATTCTGCAATTCTATAGTTGATATAATCTGTTGCTCTATAAACTGCAAGTCTCCATACATGATAGCTTAGATACTCTGGAGCAAATTGAGCATTGATTGGAGGTTGAACTAAAGATAATACTTCAGTTGCTCCGTTTATACCATGACCCCAATTGATACCTGTAAGCCAAATTAAAGGCTCTGTGCCAGGACCGAAGTTATCGTAGTTCCACTCGTTATATCTTTCGATTATATCAAAGATAGCTTCTTCTAATTGATCAATAATTTCTGCTAAAGTATAGCCATGAGTTGAAGCACAAGTAGTAAAATCGTTAAACCAGCAATCACAATAACAGATGTCAGCTAAATCAGCTATCATATCGTTAATGTCATTTCTTTCATCTATCATGTCGCCGCCAAGCTCGTCTCTTCTATCTCTAGCATCTTGTAGTGCATCACCATCGTACATAGGATCGTAAGTGTCTGGCCAGTCGATGTATAGAGGATGAGGGTTAGCACCCGGAACTCTTGGAGCATATTGCCAAGAACTAATTAAAAGTTCTATTGCTTCGATTGCAGAAGCAAGTTCAGCAAAAGTATCGTTTACTAAATCCATTGCATCTATTGCAGCGTTAATAAGAGCTATTCTTATTTCTCTATCTGCATAATGTTCTTGATTTACTAAATCAATATTTGTAAGAATGTCGTGGAAATCTGACCAAGCTAGAGGGAAATCTTGGTATTCGTACTCATCTGGACCAACATTTACCAATCTTTGTATTTCTAAATCTGTATCTAATACAGTTGGTAAAGCGTCGATAAAGTCATATAATTCTTCGTCTGTTCTAGCAGAATCTCTTAACCAACTAATAACTTGGTCACGAAGAACATATAACTGTGCTCTTTGTGCTGCACGGTGAACTTCAAAGTATACACCATCTTCGAAATACCATCTTCTTTCTAGATTGTCTTGTGTAAATCTGTTGTGGAATTCTGCTAAGAAAGCTTCTACAGCAGCTTCAGTACGATTTGGAATAGTTTCGAAAGTGCTAGCCCAATTTACTGTAATAGACATATATTGGTTAGCAGATGGAATAAACATCCAAGTTGGATTTTGTGCACCAGGAGTATGATTAAATGGTGCCCAAGCTGGAGGGAAAGGTTGACCTACAAAAGGAGTAAGGAAAGCATCTACCCATGGCAAGTAATCACTACCTAAAACAAGGTTACGATAACCAGCTAAAGCATTTTGTAGTAATTCCCACTCTTCTTCACGGTAATCAGCCGGATCAAATCGTCTATTGAACTCAGTCATCAATCTACGGAAAGCATGGAACTGAGCATAAGCTAAACGCTCTGCAATAAGGTCGTCTAACATATGTTTAGCTTCCCAGAATGTATCTGGATTGCCTAGAGGGAAACCATAGTTTACTGCTGCATTATCAGGTAAGAATATTGCACGCATTGGCAATTGATGTGCTGCATTAGCAGGGTTACTGTTCCAAGCGTAAATTGCATCATCAATTTCTTGTATAGCAGTTGTTAAGTTAGCAATAGCAGTATCTTGCCATGCTCTGTTTAGATGTCTACCATACCAATGAGCAGGTAATGCTGCTATCATTTCGTTGATTCTGATAATTTCATCTCTTAGGTTTAATTCTATAGCAGGAATAAAGATATCTCTTAGATTACGAAGACCAGCCCATTCTTCTCTAGTTTGTGTACCAGAATGGAAATTGATAGTTCCAGGTATTTTTAAACCTGTAAGCTCATCTCTTTCGTAACCTAATGGATGAGGATATACATATAGTAATGCTTGCCTAATCCAAGTGTCAAAATCAGAAGTTAAATCATCAGGATCTGACACTAAATCTAAACTCCAAGCTTCAGCAAAAGACATATTAAGGATTCTGCCACGAAGAGTATGGAAGAAGTTTTCTAGGTCATACCAGTAATGGTGTTGACCTTCACGGTAAAATTCTTCTCTAGTAAAGTTGTTTTCGAAGAATCTATCTAATTCCCAAATTCTTCTAGCTCTAAGGTCGAATAATTCTAAAAGTATATTGTATTGGATAAGTCTAGCTCTAGCTATTTCTAAATCTTCTAAATTTAGACCAGCTAAAATAGCTTCCGGTAAAGGATTTAAATAATAAGGACGATAGTCAGGAGAATGTTTGTCAAAATCCGGATGACCAGGACCAAAGTCTGGGTTCATGAAGTAGTGGTCGTTACGGAATTCTTCAATAATATAATCAAGATGTGCAATAAGGTCTCTTAGTCTATCTCTTATTTGAATCATATTAAGAGTTTGATGAGTTTCCGTATTGTATTGCTCTAATTGAGCGATAAGGTTGTTAATTTCTTCAACTTCTTCGTTTACTCTGTTGATAATATCTTGAAGATTTTCTATAGCATTAAGTTGAGCAAGCCATAGAGTACCAAAATAATGAGAGCCTGCAGGATCAGTTCCGTCAGCAGGATGAGTTGGGAAGAAAGTAACAGTAAAATCTGTTTCTGGCAAATACCATCTATAGTCGTTGTTACCTTCGAAAGTGCCTTGACTACGGATTTGCGCTATCATATTATCTCTAAGAGCAGTTAAAGCATTCCACTCTGCTAGGCGATAACCAAAGCGAGCGTTAGCCGGAGCTGTTGAAGGACGTACAAGATTACCTTGAGCATCAAGAGCAAAGCCTTCGTAGAAGTTAGCATTGAACCAATTAGTGAACTCAATTACAGCTTCTTCTCTTGCTACATGGTTACGGATATAAATTAAATATTGTTGACGAGCTGCAACACCAGCAAGGAATTCTGCTTCGTTATTAAACACTACCAGTTGACCGTATACAAACAGGAAGCTAGGAGGTAATGGTGCAAATGAAGAAGGATAAGTTACAATAACAGCTTCGCCCCATACTAAAATATCAAGAAGGAAGTCTCTTTGACCTTGAGAATCAAGACGGTTTTCTAATAGATATTCAAGAGCAGCTAATGCTTCTCTAATAGCAGGAACTGCAAAAGGGCCAAATGGAGGAAGTGGATCTTGTGTTAAATCAGGAACTAAAGGTAAAGATAATGTTTCGATAACATCATTGATTGCTAACTGAACATCTCTAGTGTTTCTTAGAGTAGTAACAGTAGCATTAACCATCATTTGAACAACTTCAGGAATGAAAGGAAGTAATGTATCTAATTGATCTATTCTTTGACCAAGCGGACTAGCTAGCATAGCTAAATATGCTTGGTGATGTTCAGCTATTCTACCATTGTCGCCATTAGCGTTAGTGCCGATAAGAACTAAAATATCATCTAAGTCTGCAATAGCATGCACTTCGTCTTGGATAACTCTTAAAAGAGCTACAAGTACAGAAAGAGCTTCTAAACGGTCTTCTATAGTGATAAGACGAGCAAGATTAGGGATAGCAGCTTCCGGATATACATTTAAAATAGCATCTGCTGCTTCTCTAGCATACTCAGTTTCATAAATCCATCTAGCCATTGTTGCATCTCTATCAGCACCAAACTCCGGATGACCAGCTCTTGGCATTTCTAAAGCTAGAATTAAAGCACTAATGCTATCAGATTGGAAGCCCATAAGCTCTAAATATCTTGCTAATATAGTTTCGAAATCAGAGTTAGCGTTTACAATGTTTAGTTGTTGCTCTGCAGTTGGGTTAATGTCAGCTAAAGCGTCAATAACAACTCTTGCAGCTCTTACATAATAAACAAAGTCCATAAATGCAGGAGTGTCAAGATTTGCTCTGATATTAGTTGCATTAACACCAGCTACTGTAGAAAGTGCAGGAATTACTAAAACATAATCTTGTACAATTTCTTGAGCAATGTTTAAAGCTTCTATCCACTTGTTTAAAAGTGTATATTGCTCGTACATATAAGCCGGTAAATCATCAGTAGCGTGTAATTGAGCCATAGTAAAGCCGTCTAATAAAGCTTCTAAAGCATCAAATATAGCACCTAATCTAGCAATTTCAGCATTAAGATTAGCTAAAGCATTAGCATAAATCTCGTCTGCATCTAAATAATATAACTCAGATAATAAACCTGTTGAATTAAATTCGTCTTCGATGTCTTGAACTACTTCAACTCTAACAAGATCTCTTAAAGCTTCTTCTAAAGCTAAGAAAGGTTCATAATAATATTCGAACATTTCGCTTGTTAAGAAAGCATGTGCAGCTTGTTGAGCATCTGTACCTTCTAATAAAGCATTTAAGCCAAAGCGAATAGCATCTATAGCAGGTCTATCTGTTAATACAACATCGCCAGGCTCTAAAGCAGTAACCAAAGCATCCATTTGAACTCTTAAAGCGTCCGCTGCATTAAGCATATTTTCTCTAGCTCTTACAGCCTCTAAGCGTGCCATAATCGCAGGATCTACATAGGTTGCCAAGAAATTAGTAACACCTGGTAAACTGTTATATGGATTTACTATACTAGTAGCATTTAATACATTATTAAAGAAATTAAAAGCAGTCTGTACAGCATTCCAAGATGCATCAACTGTTAAATCAGCTACTGTAGTAGCGTTAGGATTAAAAGCTAAAACCTCATCTATAAATAGTTGCAGCACCATAGGAGTTGCTTCTAAAATATCAAAACGATCATTTGCTACATACACTAAACTAAAATCAAGATAAGTTGCATCAAAAATAACACTAGGATTAGCACTATTCCAATCAGTCATAGCTTGGTCAACATAGTTTATCACAGCATCAATAGTAGTTCTTAATGCTGCATACATACTAAATGTATAATCTTCTACTACTTCAGACGCTAATTCAGTATTAATAAACTCTTGAAGTCTAGCAATTTCCGCATATCTTAAAGCTTCCGGAGTTTCAGCTAAAGCTTGTTCTAAAGCTAAGAAAGGAGCATAATAAACCGCAGCCATTTCGCCTGTTAAGAAAGCATATGCATTTTGTTCTTGATAGCTACCTGCCGCTAAAGCTTCTAAATCAGCACGAATATCTTCTATAGCTGTTCTATGAGCCCATGTAACATCACTAGGAGTAGGTACAGCAGCAAATAAATTGCTTAATTCAGCTCTAATAGCTTGTGCTACATTTAAGAATTCGTATCTCGATAAAGCTTGATAAAAATTATCTCTATAGTGATTATCTATGTGATTTACTAAACCAAAGCTACCTGCTAAATAATTATACTGATGAGCTTGCAAGTTTGCATACATATTCTCTAAAGTAGCCATAGAAGCTGTTAAAAGAGTTATGTCGCTAGGATTAATTGCTGTTAAATCTAAATCTCTAACAGCATCTTGGAAAAATAGAACCTCATAGTGAGCATCTCGTAAATCATATTCACGAGCTTCAGCTTCGTTTATCGATGCCAGTGCAGGACCAATAAGAATGTCACTCCAAGCCATTTGATATGAAGCATTAGATGGATCATTATTCCAACCCAAGAAATAATCGAGTAAATCAAAACCGAGATTATTAATGCGAGAGTCCAACGCATTATGATCTCCAAATACATAACTCTCAATTACGCCAGAATCTAGAGTATTCATTATATGACCTTGGATTCTAGCTATCTCGGCATCTCTTGCCGCATCATTATAAGCTGGCTGAATGCCTTGGAATTGATCTGCATTAGCTTGTGTGCTAGTACCAAACGATACGAAAGTAATCGCAATCGTTAGGGCTAAAAGCGTTGCAAGCATTGCTACAATCAGTCCATTTAATTTTGTTTTTGTTTTTGTCATAATATTTATATTATTTCTCCTTTTGTAGTTTTGTGGCAACTACATGCCAATAATTTGCGATGTAATTTTGTGGGGGATTACAAACCCGTGTGTTAATTTTAGGGTGTTACCTACCCCACATTTTGGCATTTTGTTTTTATTGATTTAGCAAGATTAAAAGTGCTAAATAATAGTATTTAGGCGACAAAATGTGCCAACCCTTAACATTTAGGGTGGAAGCATTTAAGCCTATTTTTGCGGGCAATGCCTTGCCCACGGCGGCATTTTTATGAAAGGGTCGTGTGCGACCGCATAAAGATACCGTTTTAGTATACACATATTCTGTGTAATTTGTAAACTAAAATCACTAGTCCTTTAGGACTATTTTTGAAAGAGGTGTCTAGGGTTAGGCATAGGATACCTAACCGAAAAAAGATTGGGAAGCCAAGGCATAATCCCTTACAGTAGTCGGAATAAAGTACACAGCTTTTATTATATGCAGAACTCTAGTGTGTGTCCCATATTATTAGCTGTGTTATATGCCGAATAATGCAATTTGGTTACGCGGACAAGCAATGCTCGCCCCACCTTTTAGCAATGTTTAAGTTACATAGTATTAAGTAATAATCATTTGTTTTGCATTCTACGATTAGTAAATACCTATACTACTCTTTTATCTTCCCCTAATATGTATGTAAATATTTAACAATATTTAATTATTAAATCTTTTTGGTTTTTGCAATTTGTTTTTTTAAGAATGTTTGCGACATGATTTTTTATAGTAAAAGGCGATACAACCAATTGCTTAGCTATTTGTTCTCGGGTTAAACCCTTTATAATAAGATTGGCTACTTCTAATTCTCTAGTAGACAAAACCTCATTAGATAACCTTTCCTTTGCTATAGATGTCTCTTCAAACACTTATTAACCTCCCCTTTTCCGAAACGCATAGTATTGTGTGCGGAAAATACTATTTAGAAGTATATTATAATATATGTAGAGTTGTCAAATAAAATTTTGAATTTTTTGTAAATTTTTTGTTTGCACATAAAATATATAAATATTATTTTTATTTTTTGTTTGACAAGCACATAATATATACATATAATAGTGAGGTTGTCTTTCGGCAACGATTAAGTTTTGTCGAGGTGTAGCGCAGCTTGGTAGCGCACTTGATTTGGGATCAAGGGGCCGCAGGTTCGAATCCTGTCACCTCGACCAAAGCTTAATTACCTTATCTATATCAGATTAGGAGAATATTTATGAACGAATTATTTACAAATTTATCTACCGTTTTTGAGAACAATATTTATATATTTGTTATTATAATGGTAGCGGCATTTAACTTTTTGCTGTGTGCTATGTTACTTATATTATTTGTAAAATTGCACAATATGGCAAACAGAAACTACGAAGCACTTTCTAAAAAAATTGATAATCTAAAACAAGATTTAGAACATAATCCAAGTATACCTGTAGCTAAGCCTACCGTATCGCCCTCAATAAATAGTAATGTTAAATCTCCGCCAAGTAATCAGCCTAAAAAACAAGTAGGCGGAATACCTTACGGAACAGCCTACCCTAGGGCATCTAATAGAGTTAAACCCACCTCACATATCCATTCGGATGCAGCTAAGTAAACTTAATAAATAAAATATAAAAAGCGTAACTTATTTAAAGTAAGTTACGCTTTTTATATGGTTCGGGCAACGGAGTGCGTTCGTGTGCTACGCACTCTGCTACTGACCCTATATTACCAGCTCTTAATTGCAAATTACAAATCATACATTATGTGTTTATATTATTAAATTGAATACTGTAAATCACATTTTAACTAACACCTTAATTTCCTTTTGAGGAAACTCCATTTGTTCTTTTATAATAGTTTCAACATCGCTAAACGGTATGATTTTTGTTATAAAGCTAGATACATTAACACTTTTATTGGCTATCATATTTATGGCGGAAGGTATTAGTTTTGCTCCGTTATTTAATCCAACCAGCTTTAGTTGCTTAGTTACTATGTCACTCATATTAGTATATAACGCATTTTTTGCACCACTCCAACCTGCTAATATTACTTTAGTACCAAAGCTAGCTACAGAAAGAGATTGCTCTAGCGAAAGCTGAGAGGCAGTAAAATGAACGACGCTATCAGCTAAGCTACCACCTGTTAGTGAAAATATCTTTTTTTGAACATCTTGTACTGTGCTGTTTATACAATAATAAATACCTAGCGATTCTGCTATTTCTAATCTATCGGTACGACTATCCACCAAAATCGGCACCGCTTGATAATAAAGCACAATTTGTGCTAGCACTAATCCGATTATCGTACCTCCCATAATGGCTATACGCTTACCTTTTTCTAACGATAGCTTGCTGGCTATATTCATCGCTGTGGCTATATGGCTGGCAAACATAGCATCCTCATCGCTGACTCTATCAGGAAGTTTGAACAAATCTTCGCACCTGACAATAACAAAATCGCTTAAAAAACCGTCCTCATCTGTGCCGTATTCTTTAAGACATAAGCAATCAGTGTACTTCTCCTTCTCATTACAAATAACACAACTATCACAAAAAACATAGGGGTCTATAACTACCCTATCACCCCTAGTAACATTAGTAACGCCCTCGCCCACCTCGGTAACCATACCAACCGCTTGACGGCCGATAGTTATGGGATATTGTGGAGGCAAAACCTCTCCGCTATAAAGCAGCCCGTCCATATCAGAAAGAGCCGAATACATTATTTTTACTTTTACAAAGCTTTTCTTTGGAGCAGTTGGCTCTAGTTTTTCTAGCACCAACTCGCCCTCAGCTTTAATTCGCCAAGCCTTCATATATATAATTTTACCATAAAAACCGCAATTTTAGCAAACGATTTTTTGTTAGTTCTTACATTTCTAATTTTCAATAACTAAACTTGCCGCACCGATAATGCCTGCATCATTACCTAGTTTAGCTATAAGCACCTTCGTAGGCAAACTATTAGCTCCGCCATATCTAAATTTATCTACATATTCCTGTACTCTTTTAGCCAGAGTTTTTTCATTACAAACACCACCGCCTAAAATTACGGCTTGACTACGAAAAATATTTACAACATTTGTAACACCCTCAGCTAAAGATTTTATGTAAGCGTCGGCAACCTGCATTGCAATAATATCCCCTTGCTTAGCACACGCAAAAGTAGCTCTACCATCTATTTTATGAACATCGTATGTTTGAGCGGTTTTATCTAAGCCTAAATAATCCCACATCATACTTTCTTTATTCTTATCGTTTTGCATAGCGGCACGGGTTTCTCTTATAAGTGCCGTAGCCGAAGCGTACACCTCAAAACAACCCCTTCTACCGCAAGTACATTGGATGCCATTTTCTCTAATAACCATATGACCAACTTCTGTGCCCATACTGCGATAGCCTTCAAACAGCTTGCCGTCTACAACAAAACCACCGCCAACACCGGTGCCCAAGGTTATCATAGCCGTATCTGTGTAGTCTTTACCTGCACCAAACTTATGCTCGCCAAGAGCCGCAACATTAGCATCATTAGCAATTTTAACTGATTTACCGGTAGCATTAGCTATCATACTAGCCAGCGGAACATTATGCCACTGCAAATTAGACCAGTACTCAACAATGCCGTCTTTAGAGTTTACTGCCCCAGGACAACCAACACCAATAGCTACAAAATCGTTTTCAGGCGAAAGCTCTTTTATAGCTTGGGCAATTTGATTAACAAGCGCTTCTGGCTCTCTAGCACCGTGCGTCTTAAAACTTATTTGCTCTACAATTTTACCACCCGCTGTTACAAGTCCTAATTTTACGCTTGTACCGCCGATATCTATACCTATATAATGTAAAAAATTTTTGCTACTCATAATTTTTTCCATCCGAATTTTCTCTGTACAAAAATTTCTGAAAACATTCAAATTTCATTCTTCTTGCCAAAGTTTTTTCAAGATTTATTTGCTCTCTCCTACAGTTTTATTTATATCTATAGGCTTTACAGAACCTAGGGATTTTTTAACTTGCTCGCATTTATCCGGTTCTACTTCATCTAAATACTCGCAAAAAACTTGATTAGGAATTGTATAGTCTACAATAGTGTAGTTAGTTGTATATTTATACTTTGATGATTTATAAGGACGAATAATAGGCTTTTGAGGCTGTGAAGGTTGTGACATCGGCGGTGGAGTAGGAGGTGGAGGCGGTGGAAAATCTCTCTCTTGCGATAGCCTTTGAGCTTCTCTTATTGCCTTTTCCCGCTGTTCTTGCTCTAACAAAACATCCCTTTCAAATGCTAAACGCAATTCTTCCTTTCTTCTATTTTCTTCATCTAACACTAATTGTCTTTCTTTTTCTCTCGCTTCTCGCTCTAATGCTAACCGCTTTTGTCTTTCTTCTTCTATCTCACGCTCTAATTCGATTTGCCTTTGCTTTTCTAGCTCTAATTGCTTTTCTCTTTCCGCTCTTTCCTCTTCTAACGCTTTTATCTTCTCCTCTTTTCTTTGATTAGCCAATTCTCTTTTTCTTTCTATCTTTTCTTTACGATCATTTTCGTTTTTCTTTCTTATACGCAAGAATACCAAATGAGTAATCGTACATGCTAGCATCATAACATATGCTAAACAAAGTATAGTGATTGCAAACCAACTATTTACTAAATACGCAATCCAGGGAAGGACAAAAAATATATAATGTAAAAATGGAATAATATCAGCACGGATTACCAAAATAACAAATATAGTGCCAAAAAATACATTTATCCAATTAAAAATCGTAAAAGCAAAATCCCACCTTGTTGGAGGTCTATGCTTTTTTATAGCAAACTCAACCAAAAATACCAAGTAATATAAAAATACAAGCGGAGTAATTATTATAAATATAATATTAAAGGTTTGCGAGAAATCCAATTCAAGTATTTGCGAAAGATTAAACATCTATGTGTAGTATTATACAATAAACGACATAGTATGTCAAACTAAAAATACAATGAGAAATTGTTGATTCCTACTTATAGAAAATATACAATACATAAAATTTTTGCAATAAAAAAATGAGGAATCAAAGATTTAATAAATCCTTAATTCCTCATTCTTAGTTTTTGATTTTTATAATCCGTCTCTTTCTTCTAAAATTATATTATGATAGAAAATCGGCAGGTTTCCGTTTATTACACGCAGTTCGTCTATTAAAGGTTTCCGTTTGTTTTCGTCTTTTAATGTGATGCGATATGTAACTTCAAATAAACTTCCCATTTTAACAGTTTTAACAGATGTTAAACGCATTACTGCCGTATGTTTTTTTATAATTTTTTCAAATTCAATTTCAAATTCCGCATCCTCTGGAACTGTTATTTTAAGCTCACTCTCTTTAATTTCGCCCTTAAACGGCAATAGCTTAAACCCTACAAAAACAGTCCCCGCTACTGCTGTAAAAATTAGAGCAAACCATACATAACCTACCCCGAGAGCAATACCTATTGCCATTGCTAAAAATACACAGCTAATTTCTCTACTGTTACCTTGAATGCTTCTAAAGCGTACAAGCCCAAAAACACCGGCAATAGCTACACCTACGCCAAAAGTTGCCATATCATTTTCGCCTGCTCGATTAACAAGCATTACAACCGTTTGAGTAATAAGTGGAAAAAGTATCAGCGATACTATAAGATTTTTAGAATAATTTCTATTTTTTATGCGGTATGCTACCGTTACAGCAATTCCGCAAATTAGGGCTACACCCCAAGCTATAAATAAACTACCGATTGTTATTACACCATTTTCGAAAATTGGTTCTAGCATTTAAGCACTCTCCTTTAATTTTTGATTTCCGTTTTGTTTTTCGTTTTCTTTAACAAACATTTTTCCGTATTTAGAAAACGATGTAGGATATATTTTATATTTGTTTAGAATTTTTGTAAGCCATAGCGGATAGCTACTGGATATTTTTATTTCCATTATAAAGAAGTCTTTAAGCAATGGCTCGCTGTCGCTAGCCGAGCTAACAAAAGCTAAATTTTCTCTACGGCTTACAATATTTGTATCAAATGTTAATCGCAAATCAGGATTACCTTTAGCAAAATAAGAATATCTATCATACCCAAGATAAATTTTTGGATAGCATTCTGTTTTTTTTGCAAAATACAATATCTCGTTGAGTATTTGGCACCTATTATCAATACTCTCCGCCCCACTATCTAAAACCTGCCTAGCTTCGTCTAGCGATAACTTTCTTCTGCGTTTATAAACCACTCCTTGATGCTTTTTCTTTAATTCTATACAAGCGTCCTGAAAATGATTTCCTTCGTGCTCGTACATTCTTACCCGCAATTTTTCTTTATATTGCGGACGCTCTAGCGAACGGGTTATAACTAAGTCGTTATCGTTATCAAAATAAATATTGTGTACCCTATAAAAAAAATATCTATCTTTTTCTAGGTACGGCAATAACTCAAGGCAAACAGCCCCAAAAACCTCCGTATGTACCAAATATTTAGTTTCGGTTCTTGTAATAAAGTTCATAATGATGTGAGAAATCCAAAATAATTGTATTTTATAATATACAAATTGTAATATAGCACATATTTATTGATTTGTAAAGTAAAATTTACAAAAGAAAAACACTATTAAAAAAACGCACAAGGACAAAAATGTTATCCTCATGCGGTTTTTTATATTACCTTACATTATATAAGTATAGCTAACAAAACACAAACTACAAATTGTTGATAATCTATAACTGAGTCTTTAATTTGTAATTTGCATATTATAGCTTTTAATTTATTTCTTATCAGCCATATGCTTATAAACTTCAAATTTAGCTTTTGCTTCTTTTTCAGCCTGAGTAAATAGCTCTTCCATTTTTTCTTCACCGGCCGTAAGCTTAACTGCAGTATAGCGTTTTTCAGATTCTATAAATTCTCTATAGCTGCCTGTTGGATCTTTAGAGTCTAGCTGGAACGGATTTAAGCCTTGAGCAATTCTGCGAGGGTCATATCTATAAAGAGTCCAGTAGCCAGCCTCAACAGCCTTTTTACCTTGCTCAATACCTTTAGACATATCTATACCATGGTTGATACAAGTAGAGTAAGCAATTACAACAGAAGGTCCCGGATAAGCCTCCGCTTCGGCCAACGCTTGAATTACATGAGCATTCATTTTAGCATCGCCTGTACAGACTTGAGCAACATATACATTGCCGTAGCTCATCATCATTTGACCTAAATCTTTTTTAACTGTACGCATACCGGCATAAGCAAATTTAGCAGTAGAGCCTGTCGGAGTAGCCTTAGACGCTTGTCCGCCAGTATTAGAATACACCTCTGTATCCATAACAAGCATATTAACATCTTCGCCCATAGCTAATACATGGTCTACACCGCCAAAGCCAATGTCGTATGCCCAGCCGTCGCCGCCGAATGCCCAAAGGGATTTTTTAACTAAAACATCTTGTGCCTTATTTATATATTCTAACACCTCTTTAAGTTCACCTTTAGAATCTTTAAGTGCTTTAGGAAGTGCTTCTTTAATAGCTGTAGCCGCTTTTTTACTACCTTCGCCGTCCTTATGGTTATTTAACCAATCAATAAATGCACCTTTAAGCGGATTAGCAACACCTAGCTTATCTGCTTTTTGGATATATTCTTTAAGCATTGCTGTGCGTTGATGATATGCTAATTGAAAACCATAAACAAATTCTGCAGTATCTTCGAATAATGAGTTTGCCCACGCAGGCCCTTGGCCCTTATCATTTTTAGTATAAGGACAGCTTGGAGAACTACCACCGTAAATACTAGAGCAGCCTGTTGCATTACCAATAACCATACGGTCGCCGTATAATTGAGTTAAGAGTTTTACATAAGGAGTTTCGCCGCAGCCTGCACAAGCTGCTGAAAACTCAAATAACGGACGCAAGAATTGACTGCCTTTAACAGTTAATGGATTAGCTTTCGCTGATACATCAGGATTAGTGATAGTAGAGCAATAATTCCAATTTTCCTCTTCTTGCTTTGTAGCACCTTCGGCAAAAGGCACCATTTCTAGTGCTTTTTGTTTACTTGGACATACATTAGCACAGCTTCCACAGCCCATACAATCTAGTGTAGAAACTTGAAGACGATAATCGTAACCTAAATCTGGCTTAGTCGGGATTGTAACCATGCCTTTAGGTGCTTTTGCTTTTTGCTTAGCATCTAGTAAGAAAGGTCTTACTGTAGCATGGGGACAAACAAACGAACAAATATTACATTGAATACAATTTTCATGTATCCATTTAGGAACAAATGCCGCAACACCCCTTTTCTCGAATTGAGTTGTACCTGTAGGAACAGTACCGTCGAATTCGAATGTAGAAACAGGAAGCATATCGCCTTGTTTTGCCATAATAGGTTTAATAAATTTTTGATAATATGGGTCTTTAGAGTTATCTTTTTCTGTCGCACCGTCTTTAGCAGTTGCCCAAGATGCAGGAACATTAACCTCTTTTAAACCTGGAATAGCGTTATCAATAGTAGCGTAGTTGCTATCTATAACCGCTTGACCTTTATGTCCATAGGTTTCCACTATCATAGCTTTCATATGTTTAACAGCTTCATCATAAGGGATAATGTCTGCTAACTTAAAGAAAACCGCTTGCATAACACCGTTGATTTGTTTTTGACCGGCCGCTTTAGCAATTTTTAGAGCATCTATGATATAGAATTTAAGTTTGTTTTTAGCAATAACTTGCTTGTATTTAGCTGGAAGTTGTTTTTCTAACTCGGCTTCATTCCAAGGGCAATTTAAAACAAATGTACCGCCTTCTCTAACAGCGCTAACCATATCGTAGCGAGTTACATAGCTTGGATTATGACAAGCTGAGAAATCTGTAACATCTAATAGATAAGTTGATTGTATCGGTTGATTACCAAACCTAAGGTGAGAAACTGTAAATCCACCCGATTTTTTAGAATCGTACTCAAAATACGCTTGAGCATACATATTTGTATTATCACCAATAATTTCGATAGCGTTTTTGTTAGCGCCAACCGTTCCGTCTCCGCCAATACCGTAGAATTTACATCTTGTAGTGCCCTCAGGACTGGAGTTAATTTGAGTGCTAACCGGTATACTAGTATTGCTCACATCGTCATTGATACCTACAGTAAAGTGGTTTTTCATAGGACCCGCTAAATTTTCATAAACAGCATTTACAGTACTTGGTGTAAACTCTTTACTACCTAATCCGTAACGACCACCGATAACTTTAACATCTGTTTTGCCAACCTCAAATAAAGCTGTACAAACATCGCTAAATAAAGGCTCTGCATGAGCGCCCGGCTCTTTAGTACGATCAAGCACCGCAATTCTCTTAACTGATTTAGGAATAGAATCTACAAAATCTTTAACGCTAAACGGACGGTATAATCTAACTTTAATAAGACCAACTTTTCTACCTTGTTTAACTAAATAATTAACTGTTTCTTCTGCAGTTTCTGCACCAGAACCCATCATTATAATAATCTCTTCTGGCTGAGCGTGCCCAACATATTGGAATAATTCGTACTTGCGACCGGTTAATTTACTTACCTTTACCATCATTTCTTTAACAATAGCCGGAGTTGCATTATAATGATTGTTAGCCGCTTCTCTGTTTTGGAAGTAAGTGTCGGGATTTTGAGCAGTACCTTTTTCTACCGGATGGTCAGGATTTAATGCACGGTTTCTAAAATCCTCAATATCTTTCATATCAACTAGAGGAAGGATTTCTTCGTAGTCAATACCGTCAATTTTACTAACCTCAGCAGAGGTTCTAAAGCCATCAAAAAAATGAAGGAACGGAACTCTAGCTTTTAAAGTTGCTAAATGAGCCACAAGTGCTAAATCCATAGCTTCTTGAACCGAGTTGCTACTAAGCATTGCAAAACCGGTTTGACGACAAGCCATAACATCTTGATGATCGCCGAATATTGATAACGCATGAGCAGCTAATGCTCTAGCACTAACATGAAAAACCGTAGGCATCATTTCACCCGAAATTTTGTACATCGTGGGTATCATTAGTAATAACCCTTGAGATGCAGTATAGGTTGTAGTTAACGCACCTGCTTGTAAGCTACCGTGTACAGATGCCGCCGCACCTGCTTCTGATTGCATTTCGGCTAAGCGAAGAACTTGTCCGAACATATTTTTACGGCCAGTTGCCGCCCATTCATCGGCATACTCTGCCATTGTTGATGACGGCGTGATAGGATAAATCGCAGCTACTTCACTAAAAGCGTATGCTATGTGTGATGCGGCCTTGTTGCCGTCGATTGTCATTTTCTTGCCCATTTTATTGGGTACCTCCAAAAGTGAAATCTCGCAAAAATTTTACCCCCTAGCGAGAAAGTATGATAGTAGTATACCACTTCGATTTAAGGGGGTCAAACAAATTAAACAACAATTTTTTAACAAAAAGTGCCAATACAATTTGTATTGGCACTTTTTGTTGTTTTAGTTCTTATTGAATTTTATAAGTTAGTTTGTAAATGTTATGCGAGTAAAGCCTTCTGACGCTCCGCTTATAGGACCTGTTAGCCATTGTTGAGGTATATTAGGTCTTAATGCATCGCTATAAGTTACAATTCTTGCCGCCCATCTTACATCTAGTGTTCCGCTTGTAAACTCATGTATGTCTGCATCCGTTATTGCACGAGTTACAACACGGTCGAAGTTGATACCTGGAGCACCCCATGAATTGCCTGCACCGCCACCCCACTGCCAAACTCTGTCGGCAGGATAGCCATCTATTCTTTGAGCATTTTCATCAAAGAAATCGCTGTTTACAATCTGTAGATATGTTCCTGTTGTAAGTGAGTGCTTACGCCCATAAACAACCCAGAAGTAACCTATTGATGCATTGATTGCATTTGCATCTCGCTCTGCCACAGGTACTTCGTTAGAAACATTACCAGGCACTATACCTCTAGTATCTGCCGCTGTTATACCTTCGCATAAGAATATAAATACCTGTACACCTTTTATAAACTCTTGTCTTTCTACCATCCAAGTAGTGCCTAATTGGTTACCACGCATACCGGTAAGATTTCCTCTGCCACCTGCGGCAAAGCCTGTTCTAAACAAGGCGTTGGTATCTCCGGATGCATTACCAGTCCAAGGAGGAGGTGTTCTTCCTAGTCTTTGTTGCCTATTATATTCAACTATATAGCCTGTTAATTGAGCAATAGCGTTATCTATTCTTGTTTGATCGCTCTGCTCTCTTTCTCTATTTGGCATATCTGCCATAAGTCCTTGAGCTCTAGCGATATAACCCCAAGAATCTGCACCATGCGGATTAAATCCTGGGAAGTGTACGACTATTTCTGCCACGCAATCACATACTAAGTGGTCGCATATATACGCACACTCTTCTTCGCAGTCGCCCTCTTCGTCACATACATATTCGCATACATAAGTACAAGATGGTCTTACGGCATAAGCTATAGCATCAACTGCCGCCAAGAACGCAAGCTCTACTACCGTTAAAGTAAGGTGTTGGTCTATAGCCGCCAGTGCAGCATCAAGAACTGCACGATCTATCATATATTGCGTGCGTTCCATTAGCGTATCAAAATGGGCTAACGCAACTGAAGCCGGTGCAACCGCCGTTTCGGCATTTGCTGCTGTAATTTCCGATGGAATTAAATTCACAAGCCTGTCAAATTCAGCTATTAAGCCTTGCTCTAGTTGTTGGAATCTAGCATATGCTGCAGCTACATGAGCACGCATTGCTGCGGTTCTATCAACTATTACACCATGTTCCATATTTATAGCTTGTTGCAATCCTTGAGCCGCAGTTATAAGTGCTAAAGACGCTGTACCTGTTGGAATATTGGTATAAATTATATTAGATAAATTAGCTTCGATATTAGTGGCAGATACAATAAACGCATTAGCAGCCTCTACATACGGATGTATAGCACCACCCCAAACCGGAGGAGCAGGAGCAGTAAATACATCCATGCCCGGAGCCGCTGCTGCTGCTCTGTTGTTTCTAAATGGTTCAGATATTGGGCTTCTTCTAACATTAGCTTCTTCTCTAGGAACAAGTTGAGTTCTTACATAATAATTAGCAAATCTAACAGCATTAGCAGCCGGTGTCGTAGGATGAGGAACTCCCATAGCTGCTTCTAAAATTGCGGCAGCTCCCGGCCATACATCAACATGCGTTATGCCGCTCGCTCCGCCTTGTGCTACTGTACCTGTACCTTCTAGTATAGCACCTGTTAAATAGCAAATTACTAAATCCATATCAGGAGCACTATGAGCAATCCAACCGGCGAAGGTAATGTTTGTACCAGTACCATCCGCACCTAGACCATCATATCTGCCTACTGTATTTAAAATTAAACCCGCTTCATTACGACGAAATTGCCAATAAATTCTACGGCTACCTACTCGTATAGATTCACCATGTGTTAAGGTTTCTTCGCAGAATTCTTGTCTATAAACATGTAACAATATATAATCTACAATAAAGTCGCTGTCTGGAATCTCTCTATGAGCAGCAGTAGATAAAGCAGTTGTTACAAGTTCCTCTTCGTCGTTTAGACGGAAAGCCATAAACGGATCAGCAACTCCTCCACCTGTAACACCAAAACCTAAATAACCCGCACCTGTATTTCTGATTACTCTATTTTCTTCGCCACCAACAAACAATTCTTGCAGTCTTGCAATATTAGCTGTTGCTGTCGTTACTGCTGTAGATATATTAAACTCTGCTATTGCCTCAGTTGTAGCTAAAGCACGAATATCAGCCCTGACACCCTCTAAAGCAACTTGAGCTAATGCCCAGTTAGTAGCATTAAAGTCAAAATGAAACTCTCTGCCAGCAATATAAACATCTAAAGCGTTTAATACGCCTACCATATTAAACAATAAACCATAGTTATACCGAGTGGCTCTTGCCATTACTAAGGTTGCATGAACACCTTCTTCGGCATCTTGATTTACTAATTCGGCAAATCTATTTAACGAAGAGATAATATCTGTCCAAATAGGACCGACATTTACTCCTTGTTGCATATTGATATCTGCTACTACAACATCAATCGCTAATTCTCTATCGCCTGTAACTAATTGAGCATAAAGAGCATTTATTCTGTTACTTCTATAAGTAGTTTCGGCTGTTAGTAATCTTGTGTTTACTGTAGCCAAGTTGTCTAAATTAGCTTGAGGAATTGTTTGGCCTTCTACTAAACCTCCGATATTTGTTCTTATAGCATTATATGTAACTCTATGAGTATTCCAATTTTCTGCGTTAATAGTAACAGCAAATAATGTAGCAATATCAGCGTTAATTTCTTGTACACGATTAAGAACTGCATTTATATTAGTAACTACAGGAGCCGCTTGCCAAGCCATAAGTGCTTGATGAGTAGTTAAGCCGTTAATAGCTGTTATAGCGTTATCTCTATAATTAGTAATTCTTGTCCAGTTAGCTGTGCTAAAATGAGCTTGAGTTAAAGCTGTTACCGCATTGTTTACAGTATTTCTACGGCTTTCTAACTCTGTAGGAACTGCGTTTATGGTAACAAATCTAGCTGCTTGGTCGAATGCTTCAATTGCCGCAACAGTTGTTAACGCGTTAACTTCGGCAATAGCAGCATCTCTAAGAGCTTGCATTATTGTTAAAGCATTGCCTGTTGGTGCGGGAGTAATTGCACTAAAAGCACTATTTATACTAGCAATTCTAGTTGTTCTAGCCGCCGCTACTTCTGCCGTCGTAATTTCAGCGTCAGTCTGAACTGCGTCAAATCTTGCCCAACTCGTAGTATAAGCCGCAACTGCCGCTCTTGTTGTCAGTGCATTTATAGCATCTCTTTCTTGAGTTAAATAGCCTTGTAATTGCGTCCACTGAGCCGAGCGGAAATTAGTTTCTTGGAATCTAGTACCAAACGCTGTGTTTAGTGTCGTTACAGCTGTTGCACGGTCGGCAACAAGCCCTGCTTGATAAGCATCAGCATGTAGAGTTACAATCTGAGCTTGAAGTGCTGTAAGAGTAGCTCTAGAAGCGATAACGCTTTCTTCCTCTCTATCATCTGTCGATAACGCATCCCACAGTACTTGAGCCTCATTAAGTCGTGGCTCGTCTGCTAGCGTTAAAGCATTAACTGAAGGCAGAGCATCGACAGCATAGATAAAAGCCTGTGCTTCATCCGATAATCCGCCGGGACATCCCGTTAATGCTATAGATAATGTTACTGCCATCATTATAGTTAGTAACACTACCAAAACTTTTTTAAAGTTTTTTTTCATTTATTTTTTCTCCTATTTGTGCGCGAAGTATATTAAAATTTATCATAATCGCCATTGACTAAAATTTTATACACTTAGAACACCTTTTTAATATATTTACACCATACCAAAAAAAAGTATGCTTGTCAACATCTTTTTTATATGTTTTTAAAAATAAAGTGACCCCCCTGCTATACTTAACAAGAAGGTCATTTTATTAGAAATCGCAAGATTATTTATTTACTTGCTCTTATGATTGGCAGGGGAGACGCGATTCGAACACGCAACCAATGGTTTTGGAGACCACTACTCTACCGTTGAGCCACTCCCCTACGCACGAGAATATTATATAATTAGGTATTAGCTTATGTCAAACAAAAATTTAACTTAAATTATTAAGATGTGGATTACATAAGGAAAAAGAAAAAATATTTGATTTTCCAGTTGACACATTTATTACCGTAAACATATAATATGTAAGTTGCCTTAAAAAATCTTTTTTTATAAAAGACTTTTTACTAGTAGCGAAAACAATAAAAGAGTTCATTCGGTAGGTGAGGCTACTGAAAGGATACGGGTTGCTACCGCAAAATAGTGGAGACACTATGCGCCGGTTAGCAGGCTAGGTCGAAAACAAGGCCTAACCTAACGCAACTTCATTGCCTTTCAGAGCTAAAGCTTGAAACGGTGATGATTTGCGGAGATATACTAACACTAAAGTATACTTTATCCCTTGTCGCCGTTTTGACGAGGGATTTTTTTATTGGAATTATTTTATAATAAAGGAGGATTAAAGAAATGGACGACCCTGGCGGGAGTAAGACGAAAAACTTAATAAAACAGAAACGCACTAATGCAATCAATAATAACAGTTTAAAGCAAATAAATGATATTTCTTTTGCCTCCAGAATTGATTACTCCGATTGCATATCAAAATAAAACCAATTAAAATTAAAGGAGAAAATCCAAATGAATGAAAACGAAAATTTAGAAGTTGAAGAAATAAAAAAATCAACTGACGAAACAAACATTACGCTAGAAGAAAAAAAGCTTTTAGACGAAAAAATAAAAGAAACTGTTTTAGGATATATCGAAAATAAGGATATACCTAAGCTTAAAAAATATCTACTAGATGCCGAAGAACACGACATCTTAGAACTGGCAGAAGAATTAAACACCGACGAGCAAGCTATTGTTTTTAGACTACTACCTAAAGACGAAGCATTATTTGTATTCGAAAAGCTAGAGGTAAGCGAGCAAGAAAAGTTAATTCATGCACTCGCCGGCGAGCAAGCACAAACAATTTTTGAAGAACTTGCCCCAGATGACAGAGCGAGTTTATTAGAAGAATTACCTGCTCGTGTTGCTAAACAAATGCTAAACTCCCTTTCTAAAGAGGAAAGAGCAAAAACTAATCTACTTATGGGGTACGAGCCAGAAACCGCCGGTCGTATTATGACCCCTGATTATATTTCTCTTAGAGGATTTATGACGGCTAGCGAAGCGTTAGAAAAAGTTAAACGCCAAGCCGAAGATAAAGAAACAATTTACACTCTTTATGTAACCGATATTAGTAGAAAATACGAAGGTCATATTAGTCTTAGAGAACTTCTAATCGCTGACCCTACCGCAAAAATAGCCGATATAATGACAACAGGCATTGATGCGGTATCTACTAACACCGACCAAGAGGAAGTGGCTAGAGAACTTCAAAGGTTAGATTTATTATCTATTCCTGTAGTCGATAGAGAAAACCGTCTTGTTGGTATAGTTACTATAGACGACGCTATCGACATTTTAGAAGAAGAAGCAACCGAGGATATGTTTGGTAAAGCCAAAATGGGTAGCTTAGCTAAAGGCGATACAAGCGAGGCTCTTATAAAGGGAAGTCTTTGGCAAGTTTGGAAAGTCCGTTTACCGTTTTTAGGCTTTACTATAATCGGAGGTCTTTTAGCTGCTTTTATTATGGGTGGTTTTGAGGATATGCTACTAATCTATGTTGCACCGGCAGTATTTTTTGTACCGCTTGTTATGGATATGGGTGGCTCTGTCGGTGTACAAAGCAGCACAATCTTTATTAGAGGTATGACACTCGGACATATAAATACCAAAAAAATTAAATGGCACATATTTAGAGAGATTGGCATAGGAGTATCTATCGGAGCAATAGTTGGTGTAATCAGCGGATTAGTTGCTTTTGTTTGGCAAGGCTATATCACAAGCGATCCACATCTTAGTGCTCAAGGTGCTTTACTACTGGGAGCTTCAATAGCATCGGCAATGGCAATAGTATGCTTAATTGCAAGTTTAATGGGTTTTTTAATTCCTTATATTTTTTATAAACTAAAACTAGACCAAGCCGCCGCAACAGGACCACTTATAACTACTGTTAAAGACATCACAGGTTTACTTGTATACTTCGGGTTAGTAATGTTATTTGTGTACTTGATTGGCGGTTATAACGAAGTTGCTTACGAATATTGTGCTAACTGTGGATATATTATTTATGGATAGAAAATTTTGATGCATTACACATTATAATTGTAGAAGCGTATCAATCATTCTATCTAAATAAAAGGAGCTACCTCAAAAAGAGGTAGCTCCTTTTATTATTCTTCTATAGTTATTTTATAACCAAAAAAAAGTTGCTTAAATAACACATATAATGTATAGTTATCCATGTTGTGGAGATAAATTTTTACAATAGCTAAAACTATGCTAAATAAATTTATATGTTGTGAAAAGCCTTTGGATAAGGCGAAAGTTGTGCTGTTTGGCAGTCCGTTTGACGGCACTACCAGCTATAGACCAGGCACTCGGCTTGCTCCCGATAAAATAAGGAGCGAGAGTTTTGGTATAGAAACATACTCGCCGTATTTGGATAAGGATTTAGAAGATTGCAATATTTGCGATATTGGAGATTTGGATTTGCCATTTGGCAATACTACTAAGGTGCTAGATATGGTAGAGGCGAAAACAGCGGAAATTTTAGCAAGTAACAAATTGCCTGTTATGCTGGGTGGCGAGCATCTTATAACTTTAGGCAGCTTTAAGGCTTGCTTAAAAAAATATTCTGATTTGATGATTGTTCATTTTGATGCCCATACTGATTTACGAGAAAGCTATATCGGCGAAAAGCTAAGCCACAGTACAGTTATAAAAAGATGTTACGACGAAATTCAAAAAGAATCTGACAACAAAAAGAAATCAGCTAAAAGTATTAGAATTTTTCAATTTGGCATAAGAAGCGGAGAAAGGTACGAATTTGAATTTGCAAGTAAAAACACTTATTTATGCAAAAATGACTTTTCGGGGCTGGATAAAATTCTACCGATAATAAAAGATAAACCGGTATATTTAACAGTGGATTTAGATGTATTAGACCCAAGTGAGTTTCCAGGAACAGGTACTCCTGAGGCTGGTGGAGTTAGATTTTTAGAATTGCTTACCGCCACTCAAAAAATATTCGCCAACTCAAAAGTTGTTATGGCAGATATAGTGGAGCTAAACCCAATGGTAGACCCTAGCGGTATCAGCACCGCCCTAGCGTGTAAATATTTGCGAGAAATTTTATTACAAATGGGAATAAAATAAAATGAAAAATAAACAAATAAACAAAAAAGAATTAACATTTAGAATAATATGTGCTACTTTTTATGTTATAGCTATTACTTTTATAATATTATATTTAGTCTTTCAGAATCCGACATATATAGGAATTTGGAGTATTTTTTTAGGGATAGCTTCTGTTATGCTGTTAATAATTTCTATAATTGAGCATCGTAGACGAAAAAAAGAAAAACTCACAAATGAACAAATAGAGAAAAATGATAATCTCTAGATTTTTAAGGAGAACCAATAATGAATCAAAAAACACTAATAATCGGTGCCGGCGGAGTGGCATCTGTAGCGGCACATAAATGTGCGCAAAACGGGGAGATTTTTCCTGAGTTTATGATAGCATCTAGGACAAAATCTAAATGCGATGCTATAAAAGCGGATATAGAAAAACGCTTAGGCAATAATCTAAAAAGTGTTATTACTACCGCAAAGGTCAATGCCGACAATGTAGACGAGCTTGTAGCACTTATAAATAGTTACAAGCCTGCTATTGTAATGCACCTAGCACTTCCCTACCAAGACCTTACTATTATGGAGGCTTGTATAAAAACAGGTGTTGCGTATCTTGATACTGCCAACTACGAACCACTTGACACCGCAAAATTTGAGTATAAGCATCAGTGGGCATTAGACGGCGAGTTCAAAAAAGCAGGCATTACGGGCATTTTAGGTAGTGGCTTCGACCCAGGAGTTACAGGTGTTTGGACAGCTTATGCCTTAAAGCATCACTTTAGCGAAATTCATTATATTGATATTCTTGATTGCAACGGGGGCGATCACGGCTACCCTTTTGCAACTAATTTTAATCCCGAAATCAACATTAGAGAAGTATCCTCAAAGGGTAGGTACTGGGAAAACGGTAAATGGATAGAGACTGCTCCTATGGAAATACACCGCCAAAGACATTTTGAGGAAGTTGGCGAAAAGGATATGTATCTACTTTATCACGAGGAGCTAGAGAGCATTGTTAAGCATATTCCGCACCTAAAGCGTATTAGATTTTTTATGACCTTCGGGCAGAGTTATCTAACTCATCTAAAATGTTTAGAAAATGTAGGTATGACTAGTATAGAGCCTGTTAATTTTAACGGAGTGGATATTGTGCCGATTCAGTTTTTGGCTAAAGTGCTACCCGACCCTTCTACACTTGGTCCTCGTACAAAAGGTAAAACGCATATTGGTGTTGTTTTCCAAGGGTTAGGCAAAGACGGCAAGCCTAAAAAATATTATCTATACAATATTTGCGACCACGAGGAGTGTTATAAAGAGGTTGGCTCTCAAGCGATTAGCTACACCACAGGCGTGCCCGCTATGATTGGTGCCAGTATGTTTCTAAAGGGACTTTGGAATAAGCCAGGCGTTTGGAATGTAGAGCAATTCGACCCTGACCCATTTATGGAAATGCTCAATAAATGGGGACTCCCTTGGCACGAGGACTTTGAGCCTGAACTTGTAAATTAAATTACAAATTACAATGTACATTGTAATTTGTAATTTGTAATTATATGAACCAAACCTTTACAAATATCCCCTCACTTCTAACAAAAACAAACCACTTACCTACTCCGTTTTTTGTTATAGATGAGGATAAAATAGAGAACAATCTAAAAGTTTTGCAGTCTGTTATTAAAGAAACCGATTGTAAGATTTTGCTTGCCCAAAAGGCTTTTAGTTGTTTTGATTTTTATCCGATTATTTCTAAATACTTATCAGGCACTACCGCAAGCGGATTATATGAGGCACAATTAGCACACGAGTATTTTGCGACCAACAATAAAAAGGTTGAAACTGCGAAGAATTTGCCTGACTACACTGACAACACAAAAGCAACTGGTTGCGAAAACCATGTTTTTGCTCCTGCTTTTACTGATAGCGATATACAAAAAATCGTTAAAATCTGTTCTCATATTGTATTTAATAGTGCTAATCAGCTAAATAAACATTACGATATTTGTAAAAAAAATAATGTTTCTATATCGCTTAGAGTTAATCCACAGCACTCCACACAAGGCGGTGGCGAAACGGGTAATCACTCATTATACGACCCTTGTGCTCCACTAAGTAGATTTGGTGTTAAAATAGACGATACTATTTGGAAAGACGAGAGCTTACACGAAAAATTGGACGGACTACATTTCCATACTCTGTGCCAACAAGGCTACAGCGATTTAGAAAGCACTTTTAAGGTGTTTGAGTCTAGCTTTGGCGAATTTTTTAGTAAACTTTGCAAGCATAAAAACAATATCGGTAAAACTCCGTACATCAATTTAGGTGGCGGGCATCACATTACAAACGGCAAACTACACGAAAAAAAGCGGGGTTACCAAACTGATAACGGTTATAATATAGAAAGACTTATCGGACTTATAGAATACATTAAACAAAAATACGGTTGTCAAGTTTACCTAGAACCAGGTGAAGCAGTTGTATTAAATAGCGGATATTTAGTATCGAGTGTTTTGGATATTATCGACGATAAAATTATGCCTATCGTTATTTTAGATACTTCCGCCGCTTGTCATAATCCCGATATACTCGAAACAAAACACGATTATATGCCTCCTATTTATAAGGCTAGTATTGCCTTAACAAGTGATTTATCCAGCCCTAATACTTGTCGGCTAGCTGGCAACTCTTGCCTAACGGGAGACATTATCGGCGATTATAAATTTGATAAAAAACTACAAATCAGCGATAAAGTTGTATTTGGCGATATGGCACTCTATACTATAGTAAAAGGCAACACCTTTAACGGTATTCCACTACCCGATATTTATAAATTATCTAACAATTCCATCACACAAATCCGCAAATCCGATTACATCGACTTTAAGAGTAGATTAGGAAAGTAAAAATCTTTCACATAACTTTTTAATAAAACATTTGACATGGTTTTTGTAAAGTGATACTCTATTTAAGAATAAGTGCTAGGGGTGCCACAAAAAGTGGCTGAGATGGCAAAGCCAAAACCCTACGAACCTGTGAGTTAGCACTCGCGAAGGGAAGCATACATATTGGGTTTTGATTTAATCAGTATTTTTATTGAATTTTCAATTTGCCGTGTGTTTTGCTTTTTAGCAAGGCACACGGTTTTTTATTTATCACTTATATTCAAAGGAGAAAAAAATGAACAGATTTCGGGAATTATTCGCCCATATATTAGGCGTACACCCAGACTTTGCAAATTATGCTCCAAGCTATCGGGTAGCACTAATAATAGCAGGCATTGCCTTTATTGGAACAATGTTAATAACTATTATTGTACTAACGATACAAAAGCATAAACATGCAAAAAAAGTTACTGCTTGCACATTAGCAGGCACAGCACAATTTATATTAACCTATATCTTAATGGTTTTTATAGAAAGTATAACAACTTCGACGCAGGGCTTATCCACAGGACTAAATACCGCAGTTATTTGGTCTACGCTAATAGTTGCATCATTACTAATAATTGTGGGCGTGCTAGTGGCTAACTTTATAAAGTCTCATTTTAAGACTTTTGCTTGTGTAGCGATACTAGTGTTACTTGTACATAGTGCAGTTATATTGTCGGCTATGATAGGTAATTTTATCTCTAGGGACGACAGAGGTTTAACTGCTCAACAAACAGGCTATCAAGTTGTAGCGTGGGTGACGCTTGCATTAGCGACACTATTGGCCATTGCTGTAGTGATAATTCATCATAAAAAAGGCGAAAAACTAAAAAGAAACGAAACTCTGTCAATTGCTTTCGCCGGGGTTGCAGTTGCTATGAGCTTTGCTTTAAGCTATGCTAGATTTTGGAGAATGCCAACTGGCGGTTCTATTACCTTCGCTAGACTTGTTCCGCTTGCAGTGTACGCTTATATTTTTGGTGTAAAAAGAGGGTTATTGGCAGGTTTAGTATGGGGGACATTACGACTTTTTGTAGATCCAATTATAGTTCATCCTGTGCAATTTATACTGGAATATCCCGTTTCATTTATGATGATAGGTTTAGTGGGTTTTGTTAAATACCTTAAAGCACCTGTTTTTTTATCAAAAAGACTACGGCAACGCATTAGTTGGAATAATCGCCTACATCCTGCTATAGCCATTCCTATAGGGATATTATTAGTAACAATAGTAAGATACACTATTCATGTAACAAGCGGTGTTATTTGGATTAGTGCTTTTACTAACAATCCAGATGTTACATATATGGGCAATGAACCCTTTAGAGCAATCCTTGCGTTTAGTTTATCTATAAATGCCGTACAAGTAGCCGATGCCGCTATTGCCATAGTTGCCGCCGCAATTATTATGATAAGTCCGCAAATGTTAAATTTAGTAAAACGCACAGAACAGAAGTTTTTAATGAATAACATAACTCGAAATCCTAACCCTAAAGAGCAATCACAAGAAGTAGAAGACGATGTAACCGTTGCTTTAGAAAATTCACAAAAAAATGTTCAATAAAACTTTACGAAAAATCACTTTACAAAAACTGCATAATAGTATAGGCTGAACACATATACTGCATACTAAATTGTGTGTGCAACAATTATATAGAATTTCTTGATAGAAATTCTATATAAAATTGATTTGATATCACCCCAAGGAGATATAAAAAAATATGAAAAATAAATTATTCAAAATATTATTGCCGTTAGCAATATCGGCGATAATGGTGGCAACAGTATTTTTAATGGTTGCTTGCCCACTACCGAGTGATTCGCCACCTGAACTAACAGGTATTACAATAGCACTTCCAGCAGGTGCTCCTACAGCCTGGGTTGTTAACGAAGATGGTGAAGGACTGCCAAGTGTAGCACAGCGTACATTTATAGCTACTGCTCAACCAAACAACGCTGAGCTATCAAATGTAGTATGGACTTCATCTAACCCTGATGTAGTAAGAGTGGAAAATAATGTTGCTATGCTACCGATTACTATTAACGAAGGTCATGCCTATATAACGGCTACAGTCGATGGATTTACAAGTAATACGGTTCGTATTACCGTGGCATTTGCTCCGCCAGAAGCCCCTCCCCTTCGTACTGGTTTTACAGCTATAGAGAGTGTAGCACAACTAAACGCTATGACTATGGATGGCAACTATGAGCTTAGAGCTAATCTAACGCTAGAAAATCACACACCTATCGGTACT
>WRAP01000011.1 GCA_009780135.1 Bacillota bacterium | reverse complement strand
CATCTTTTTGGGATGACACTTCTCCCGTTGATATTTATTTAGAACATCGGGGTGGTCTTACTAATTTTAATGCCGCTTTTCATCTAACTCTTTGTGTGTGGAACGGCTAGAGAATAAGCGTTTGATGATTTGACAGTATATTTATACAGTGTTATACTAGTATACAAATGGACAAAGAAGTATTAGAAATTGAAACTAATTTTAGTTTTAGAGAGTTGTTTTTTTATGCGTTAAAGCGTTGGTATGTATTAGTTGTTTTAACGCTTGTTGGTTTGATTTCAGGTGCTGCGTTTGCGGCAATTACAGTTAGACCACCCGAGGTTGCTAGATATAGAGTAGACCTCAATTTTGTGTTAGCCGATGATACATGGTTAGAGGTGTTTAGATTGGATACCGAAAGAGCTATAAAGGCTATGCAAAATTATACTTTGGTAGATGAATTTATAAGAGATGAGTATAATAGTCTTTTAATTTCTAGATTAACAAATGGAAATCAAAGAAGATTTATAAATCGCTTAAATATATCTTGGGGTTATGTTAATGTGAATATAGTATTTGATAAAGATACTAGAAGCAATATTAATTCAGCATACATAAAAGATTTTTTAAACGCATATGCTGCTTTTTTAATGGAAACAGTTTACGAACATGTTCCTAGTTTTATGTTGTCAAGCTTTGGTGCAGTGAATTTAAGAGGGGCAAGAAGAGTAGGCGTGATAAATAACGAGCACACTATACCCATGCATTTTATTCTTAGAATTGCTTTAGGTTTAGGCGGCGGAATTGTGCTGGCGTTTGTGGTGGTGTTTTTATGGTTTATACTTGATCCTAAATTAAAGTCGATAGAATGGTTAGAAAATCGTGGATTAGAGGTGTTGGAGGATTTAAGCGTAGGGAGTAGCGATATTAAAAATTCTCAATTAGTTACCGTTACGGCTAAATTATCTAACTACAAAACAATATTGGTGTCGGATGTAGAAGGCAGTAATTTAGATAATTTTGTGGCTAAATTATCAGAAATTTATTTAAACAATGATTATAATATTTTAGTTATAGACACAATAAAAGCAGGTGGTAAATTTAGAGAAGTTTTTGGCGGGAAAAGTGTTGAGATAGATAAAAATATAAACAGACTAGAGTTTTTTAATTCTAGCGACTGGATGTTATTAGCTAGAAATAAAGAGCATTTTAATAAACTAACTACTAATTTTGATAAAGTAATTATAGTAGCTTGTAACGAAGTTGGTGATTTCACATATGCCTCTAGTATAGCTGAAACTGCTATTTGCATTATAGATAAAGATACGGCAAAAACAAAAAATATAATCAAGTTTGTAAATAACCTTAGCGGAGATGCGGACTTAGCCGGGGCAGTTGTTTATTAACAGTGTTCAATTATACAATGTAATGAAACAAAAAAAGACTTGTTCTAATAAATCAATAGTTAAGTGTTAAGCATTGAATATTGAGCGTTCAAAACTATGGAAAAAATTTTTCATTCAATAAGAAAATTCTTTTCGCATAAATGGCGAAAAACTTTATTTTTTATGCTACTGGATGCGTTGTTCGCAGGGGTAGCATTTCTTATTGCTAGAACTATTTTCTTTAATGGGTTTGATATTCCAGAATATGGTCCATTACCACATATTCGCTATTTTATAGATAATGAAGCATGGGTAGGTGGACTTTTTTGTGTTATTGTAATAATAAGTCTTCTTATTTTTGATAGCTATAATACGGTATGGAAGTTTGCCGGAAGAATGGAATTTCTTAAAATTTTAGTAGCATATGCAGTGGCTACGGGACTTTTATTTTTATGTGGATTTATCTGGGGCAGACTTGGTACTCTTGTATCGCCAGTTATAATCATAATGTTTGTAATTTTTAGTGCTATATTTTCATTATTTATAAGATATATATACAGTATAAAAAATTATTTAGTGCATCTTAGAAATCTTTTTAGTATTAATTCTAAAGATGAAAAATCATCTCGTCCTCTTAGAACCATTGTAATCGGTGCAGGATATAGTGGAAATGCATTTATAGATAGAGCATTTAATAATCCTAGTGAGGGATATTTCCCAGTTGCTTTAATTGACGAAGATAAAGAGAAAATACACAAAAAGATTAGAGGAGTGTTAATTGTTGGTGGGCTTGATATATTAGAGGATATCGTAAAAAAATATCGGGCTGAAGCGATAGTCATTGCTATTGTTAATATAGAAAAAAAGCGACTAAAAGCAATTTATAGCGAGTGCAAAAAACATGATATTCCGATTAAACAAATGAGTGCAATTCAAGATAGTAGCGATGCTACTATAGCACCGACTTTAGAACTTAGGGATATTAAAATTGAACAGTTACTTGGGCGTGAGGAGTTTAAAGTAAATAGAGAACTTATAGATAGTGCGGTTAAGGATAGGGTTGTTATAGTAACAGGCGGTGCGGGCTCTATCGGTAGCGAATTATGTAGACAAAGTTTGGAATTTGGTTGCAAGCGACTAATTATTTTTGATCATTTTGAAAACGGTTGCTTTGAAATAAATGAGGAGTTTAAGCATAAATTCGATACAAATAAATACACTCTTGTGGTAGGTAGTGTTAGAGATAAAGAAAGACTAGATGAAATTTTTAATAAATATAAACCGGATATTGTTTTTCATGCGGCTGCTTATAAACATGTGCCTATGATGGAACATAGTAGTACCGAGGCTATAAAAAACAATGTTTTTGGTACTCTTAATGTAATAGAATCAGCTGAGAGAAATGGAGTTAGCAGATTTGTTTTTGTATCTACCGATAAAGCAGTAAATCCTGCTAATATTATGGGGGCGAGTAAGAGGATCGCAGAGATGATTGTGCAGACTAGAGGTAAAATAGCTAGCAATATGCGTTTGGCGGCAGTTAGATTTGGTAATGTTTTAGGTTCTAATGGTAGCGTTATACCTACATTTTTGCGTCAAATAAAAGAAGGTGGTCCTGTTACTGTTACTCATAGAGATATCAAACGGTATTTTATGACAATTCCAGAGGCGGTTAGATTAGTTTTGCAAGCAGGTAGCTTAGCAAAAGGCGGCGATGTTTTTGTTCTTGATATGGGCGAGCCTGTTTATATTTATGATTTAGCAGCAGATATTATTAGACTTAATGGTTTAGTGCCGGAAAAAGATATAGATATTGTTTTTACAGGATTGCGTCCGGGAGAAAAAATGTTTGAGGAACTTAGCTACTCTAAAGAAAGCGTAGATACAACTGCTCATGAAGGTATATTTGTAACAAAGCTAGAAAAAATTGATGATGCTAAATTTGAATCTCAATTAGACAACCTAAGGATTGCTGTAGCTAATCAATCAGATAGAGATACAACAGACAGAATTTTCGAGATTGTACCGAGCGATTTTAGGGAAAATAGTTAATATGGAAGTATTACTAACACCAAAACCTCAATATAAATTTGATTTATATAAAAAACGCTTCGAGGAGTTTATTGCCTCGGAGCGATTTTTGCCGATATTTGGTGTACTAGTGTTATTTTTTCATTTATTAGGGCGAGATATGTTGGGTGTTACTTTTATATTCGCTTATTTAACGGTAGTTTTTTTATCTGATGCCGACATTAGAGCAACACTTCCCGTTTTTGCAATGCTTATTTTTACGGCTAGCTTAGAACAAGGTTTTTATAGAGTAGGCTCTTCCAATCCGATTGTTTATATAGAGAATATTCCATTTTTGATTATTTTACTTAGTTTATCGGCAGTTGGAATAACAGTAGGTTTAATTAGGAGATATAAGTATAGAATATCATCATTCAGCTGGATGTCTAATGCACATTTTCCACAACAAGAAAATTATACGGGCGACACTCTGCCGCCTGTATCGAGTGATAGCAAGATAAAAAAAGAAACTCTTTCAGCACAAAAAAATCTTCGCACTCTTAAAACCTCGTGGGGACTTATTGGTGTAATCGCTATGGGATTATCCTTTATATTAGGAGGACTTTTTAGTGGTGGGTATAATATTATGGCTTTTGTTATGGGCTTAGTTTTTGCTGTTATGTTTATCGGATTTTTTTTAGTTGGCAAGCTAACCACTAAAAAAATCGACTTTGATTATCTAGCTAAAGTGCTGATTTTAATGAGTTTAGTTGCTGTAATCCAGTTATTAATAGTATATATTTATAGAGATATTTTTTCTACAAGTGCCAACGATGGCGGAAACTATGCTAAATACGAAATAGCAGTAGGTTGGGGGCATTCTAATTCTATCGCAGTCATTATCGCTTTGGGCTTGCCGTTTAGCTTGTATTTTATGGCAACTCACGAAAAACCTTATTGGGCATTTGGAGTATTTGCAGTGCAAGTTTTAGCGGTAATTTTGTGTTTAAGCAGAGCTATGACATTTCTTATAATTCCTGTAGCAATATTAGGGCTAGCATATTCAATTTATCGTCAGCGAAAAAAAACAAGATTATTTTTAATAATTGCCACAGGTGCTACAGTCGTTATAGCTTTAGTAGTGTTTTTAGTTCAAATGGAGAATATTCTATCTGCACTAGCCTTTTATATAGAAGCAGGATTAGACGACAACGATAGATTTGCAATATATAGACAGGCATGGCAAGCATTCATACGAAATCCGATTTTTGGTGCAGGACTTGTATATGATACTCCTTATCTTAATTTTAGTGATTTTTTATTTATGGCTCACAATAGCTTTTTGCAATTTCTAGCGTGGGGCGGAATAATCGGATTTAGTGCATTTATATTTCATTTGGTAGTAACAACAATCGCACTTTTCAAAAAACCGAACGAAAAGCGAATGATTTTATTTGTTGTAGCTCTCTTAGTTATAGGCAACTCAATGTTAGAAGTTTTTCTATTTATGCCTCCGACACTTATAATTTATATGTTAGTAATAGGAGCAATCGACAATGATGCGATTGAGCAAGACGGATTTGGCAGAATAGAAATTAAAAAGCAAAAAGAAATGGTTGTTAATTAAAGTAGAAGTTATTTTAGAAACTACAAAGATAGATCTAGCGATTTAGCTATCCTGGATGCATATATAAGGTGTCCTATGAAAATTATTTGCGGGTGTTTTCATATATATATAAACTGCCTTCATATAGTAAAGTATGGTTGTGTTAGATATTCTACAATCTATGCTTTTGATGAGCTTTGGCATTGCAGTATTTTTATTTGCGATTACTCACTTTTCGCGGATTTTGCAACAGAATTTTAAACAAAAATTACAACCGATTTTTAATAAAATTGGTTCTAATCGCTTTGCGGCAGTTGGGGTAGGAGCGGGAGCAACGGCGATAATGCAATCGTCTACTGCCACAACAGTTATAACTGTAGGACTTGTTAATGTTGGGATTATCACGCTTTTTCAAGCAACTGCTCTTATTATGGGTGCAAATATTGGCACAACGGTAACAAGTTTGCTTATAGCTTTGTCGCATTTACAAGTTAAATATTTATTTATGTCGTTGTTTTTTATTGGATTATTTTTGAGGGTCATAACAAGTGACAATAATCCAAAACATTCTAAAAAACTTTTTATTGGCAATCTTTTTATTGGTTTTGGAGCAATTTTTATTGGATTAGAGATTTTATCAAGTAGTTTTAGTAATAGTGATATACTGCAAAATGTTTTTTATAATCTTTTTTCTACAGTTACTTTTCCGCTTATACTAATATTACTAGGTGCTGTTTTTACTGCAATTATTCAATCTAGTGCTGCTAGTGTAGCGTTATATATGACAATGTTAACAAGTGGAGTGCTAACGCTGCCAAGTGCGATTTTTTTGGTGCTGGGTAGTGAGATTGGCACTTGTAGCACAACTTTAATTGCTTCTACTAAAGCAAACACCGTTGCTAAGAAAGCAGCGGCGATGCATTTGATATTTAATTTATTTAGTGCTATTTTATTTGCGATAATTTTATGGCCATTTGGCAGATACATATTGCCTGTTTTTGTTACAATAATTCCAAATTCGGCATTACAAATTTCTATTTTTCAAATAATCTATAATGTAATATCGGTAGCAGTATTATTGCCTTTTATTAGACCATTAAATAAATTGGTTGATTTGAAGTTTTCTAATAAACATTCATAATTTTGTTTTATTTTGAATACATTAGAACAGGCGATTTGTATAGAAAAAGTGTATGCGACAGGATGTTTCAAAAGTAGTTTTTTTTCGATAAATTTTTGCCGAATATTTTTAGTAATATAAAAGGGAGCTTTAGGCATAGCAAATGAAGTTTGTAATTCTTGAAAAACGCAGTTTAGTTTACACCGCAGTATTAACAATGCTACTCGTGGGTTTTATTGCTGGCGTTTACATAACTAACTCCGCTGTGGTGTGGAGTAATGTTTCTAACCGTAGTTTACCTATTCATTCGGTAGATACATCCGATAATAAAGTAGCACTTAGTTTTGATGCGTCTTGGGGAGCAACCAGAACAGAAGCAATTTTAGAAGTGCTAGAAATAAATAGTGTACCTGCAACATTTTTTGTAACAGGTGAGTGGATGGAGCGTCATAGCGAAAGAGCAACAAGACTAGTAGAGAGCGAACTTATAGAACTCGGCACTCTGTCTAATACTCATCCGCATATGACGAGATTGAGTAATAGACAAATGGAGTTAGAGCTATCAACAGGTAGCACAATTATTAAAAACGCTACGGGAAAAGCTCCAACGCTCTTTCGTGCCCCATATGGTGAGTTTAGTGATAGCTTACTAAATGTGGCAAGTAGCCAAAATCTTACTACAATTCAGTGGAGTGTAGATGCCTTAGATTGGCAAGATATATCTAGTTACGACATCGCCTCTAGAGTTATGGCTCAAATTACTAGAGGCAGTATCATAAGGATGCAAAACGACGGCAGAAACACAGTTAATGCTCTTAGTGCAATTATTGTTGCTATTCAAAATAAGGGCTTTACTATTACTAATGTTGGCGATTTAATTTACACTGAAAATTACACAATAGATCAAGCTGGTAAACAAACAAGAAATCAAGGAAATACAAATCAATAAGAGAGGTAAAAAACATATGAACACAGAATTACGAAATTTTAGCGGAATAACCACGCTATCCGAGGGCAACTCGTCTTCGCCGTTTATAAACAATACTGTTTTTTTAACAGGTTCGGCGGTAACAAAGCTTAGTTACAGCCACGAATTATTCGGCGAGAGCTTTTATGAGTTTAATCTAAAAGTGCCAAGGCTATCTAATCAGCATGATATAATTCCGCTAACTATTAGCGAGAGATTGCTAGGTGAACGGACAATTCGTCCCGGCGAAAAAATTGCTATAAAAGGGCAATTTAGAAGCTATAATAAGATTATCGACGATAAAAGTAAGCTAATGCTTAGTGTTTTTGTACGGGATTTTGCGGATAATCCTAGCGAAAATCCAAATGTTTGCGAATTAAAAGGTTATATTTGCAAACCTCCGATTTATCGCACAACACCATTTAATCGTGAAATTTGTGATTTATTGTTGGCTGTAAATAGGGCATATAATAAGTCTGATTATATCCCTTGTATAGCGTGGGGTAGAAACGCTAGATTTATTCGTGGAATTGATGTCGGGGCAAAGCTAGCAATAACCGGCAGAATTCAGAGTAGAGAATACATAAAAAAATTATCCGAAGAGCATAGCGAAACCCGCATAGCTTATGAGTTATCAGTAAACAAAATAGTCCTAGATGAAACTACCGAATTAGACGAAGTAGCCGCAACCATAACGGTTCAAAATTCTTAGTACATAAAATTCATAATTTATAATAAAAAGATCCGCTAGCAATTTTACTAGCGGATCTTTTTATTATATTTTTGTAAATGAGTTTAATAATTCAGTACTTTTAAGCCTTTCATAATACGGATAAGGATACTCATAAAGAAGTAGGAGCCCAGGACGGTGGCTATTAGGAATAATATATCGGAAGTTTGTAGAAGATAGTTATAAATATCCAATGAAAAACCGGGAATAGGAATTCTAGGGAATGCGAAAGCACCTATAAACAACAAAGCACCAACACCTACAAGCATTATGGCACGGTAACTATCAGGCGGCTCGCAAATTTTTACAAGAACTATAAAGCTGGTAAAGGTTACACCCAATATCAGCATTGTATTATAAGCATCATCTATTCTACTTATATCCATATAATAATCCATGTAATTGCCGTAGTACATAAGATTTTGATTAAAGAAATAAATAGCTAACATACTAACGGCAAGCGTTATTCCACCTGGGGCAGAGCGACCCAATACATTGCTAAGAAATTGTCCCTTGATTTGTTTGTTATTAGGTTGTAGAGCAAGAGCAAAGCTAGCTACCGCTATAACAAACATTTCCATAAGTAATAGATAATGTGTTAAATACGGATATCCGCCCTCTAAGAATAAAAACACAACAGCAAGTATTACTGTCATAATGGTCTTCATTAAAAACAACGATGAGGTTTTTTGGATATTATTTATAACTTTGCGACCTTCTAGCACAACGCTAGGCATAGAATTAAAGTTACTATCTTGTAGTACCAAGTGGGCGACATTTCTAGCGGCTTCACTACCGCTTGCTATAGCTATAGCACAATCGCTTTCTCTCATAGCTAAAATATCATTAACACCGTCGCCCGTCATAGCTACAGTATGACCCTTTTGTTTTAGCGTTTGGATAAGCAGTTTTTTTTGCTCAGGGGTAACTCTGCCAAAAACAGTATATTTTGTAGCAGCCTCTAAAACCTCTCTTTCGCTAAGCCCTTCTAAACTTACATAAAGTTCTGCTTTTTCTACACCAACTCGCCTTGCTACCTCACTAACAGTAATAGGATTATCACCCGAAATTACCTTTACAGCTACATTATTTTTCTTAAACCATGCTACAGTTTCAATTGCATCCTCTCTGATGCTGTCTTCTATAGCGATAATACATAACGCTCTTCTAGCACTTGGCAATCTATCACCAACAATACCGGCTGGAGAGTGTGCTAAACACAAAACTCTGTAACCTTCTCTAGCATATTCGTTTATAATTTTATCTACCCTAACTCCAACATCTTTAAGTACAAATTCAGGAGCACCGTACAAGAATGTACCGGCTTCTTCAGTGCTTATGCCAGCTAGTTTTCGGCTAGAACTAAACGGCAAAATAGTAGTAGGAGTTAGCATTTTAGAGTAGCCAAAATGCTCGGCCAAAGCTCTAGCTGTCTGATTATTATCGCCGGTTGCTGTTAAAATACTTCCTATAATATCGGCAATTTCAAATGGAATCTCCGACGCACCCTTAATTTCAATTACATCCTTAACACTCATTGTGCCATCTGTAATTGTGCCGGTTTTATCTAGGCATAGCATATCAACTCTTGCTAAACTTTCAATACAGTTAAAGTCTTTAACAAGTGCCCGTTTTTTCCCCAATTTTCTAACAGATACAAATAAAGCAATAGAAGTAAGTAAAAACATTCCCACGGGTAACATACCCATCATAACACCGGCGGCTTGCTGAATGTTTTCGTCCCATGCATCTCGACTATAAATAAGCTCGTTACCTTGTATTTCTCTAAGCCAATAGGTAACTACGGTTATAGCAGTTAAAAAAATCGCTAGCGGTATAACCACTCTCATTATAGTGTTTATAGAATTAAACAACTCTGATTTTGGTTTTTTATAGCGTTTAGCGTGGCTTGTCAGAGTTTCTACATAATTAGCTGAGCCTACTTTATTTACTCTAGCATAACAGTTTCCGCTAGAAATATAGCTACCGCTATAAAGAGTGCTACCTATAATTTTTCTCTCAGGTTGACTCTCGCCTGTTAGCATTGCCTCGTTAGCTTCGGCTTCGCCCGATACAACTATACTGTCGGCACAAATTTGCTTACCTGCTTCTATATATATAATATCGTCTAAAACAACCTCTTCAACAGGAATAACAGACCTCTCACCCGCTCGTATTACCGTAGCGGTAGGAGCAGTCATAATACTGAGCTTTTCAATTGTGATCTTAGCCCTGATTTCCTGAAAAATCCCTATACCATTGTTTGCTAAAATAATAAACATAAACACTAGCTGAAGCCAATGAGCATTAAAAATCAGTAGCATTATTGCTACAAATGCCGCTATTGCGTTTATAGGAGTTACAAGATTATAAAAGAAGATCTGCCAAATAGGTCTAGTGGACTTTTTTTTGCTGTAGTTTATAAGTCCCTTTTGGTTGCGATTTTCAACCTGCTCTAATGATAGCCCAGTTAATACATCTGGCTCGAATCTTTCAGCTTCATCGAGTATCATTATGGATTTTGAGCTAGATTTATGTTTAGGTTTAGGTAGTTTTATTCGAAGTTTTTTACTAAAGCGTTCTTTATGGATAAGTCCTGCATCAATAGTTTTAGAAGAGCTAGATTCGCTAGAAAAATAACAATCGTCACTATCAGAGTCTTCTAAAAAACCATCAACCTTTGTTTCTTTATTGTCGGTTGACAGTTGTTCTTCATTATTAGAAAGCGGACGCAAAGGAGCTTTTTTTGTAGATATGATGCTGGTAGTAGTTTTATTGCTAGTTTTAGCTTTAGTATCAGCATCATCCTGCGGATTTTTATTAGTTTTATCCATTGCTTTTAGTCTAGCATAGAAGGGAAGAGGTGTCAAGAGGGAGTTTATAAGTTATAATTTGTAGTTAAAAAATTACTATATTAAAAAATGCTCAGATTTATAAAAAATATAAATCTGAGCATTTTAAGCTATTGTTTTTAAGCTTAAATTTTAATTTGGTTCGTCGAGTAGTGGTGTTTCGATTCGTCTAAACGCAACGGTATTCTCCTCGCCTGTGCGTACCATAACACGATGACCATAGTTTGGCATAACAATTGTTATTCTAAACGCACCGTTATGAACAGTTCCCCAATCGTGAGTAGCATGCTCGTCTGGAGCAATAAGTTCTTGCAATACTCCGTTTACGAAGAGTCTTATATCTACTTGTCCTGATGTGCCTGGCTCTCCGTCTACTCTACGATAAACTAAGTCTATACGGTTCCAATTGTTTGTAGTAAACACTCCTTCAACAGTTTGGGCACCTAATCCATACTCGTTTTGCCCAATGCCAAGATTTACCCTGCCATCGTCTGTGCTAAACAATCTTAACCAGTTGCCAGTATGCCAATTGGTATTAGTGGCATTAACGCCAGCACCAGCAGTAGCAAATAGTGCCATATCAAAAGTGCCGGCTGTATTTACTTCAAAAGAAATTTGACTCCACGCATTGCTAGCTGTAGCTACACTTATATGCGGACCGCTAACTCCTGCTTGATGATTGCGAATGGTAGTATCGGTAAAAGTTAGTATGCCGTTTTGATAGGTAGGAGCAGTTTGATTAGCGGCAAAACCGTCCCCTGTACCGGCAGGATTCCCGTCGCCAGTCCAAGTCCAATAAGTAGGGTTAAAAAAGTTATCTCCAAAGTCGTTATCTCCTAGCATTAAATTAACTGCTGTAATAACTAGACTGTCGGTATCTACATTAGCTGTAGCCAGTTGATCCATAGGAACTGTAAATTCAGCATTGATATTTGGACCGGCAGGAGTGATTGTGCCTTGTAGTGTGTGTACTGTACCAGTAGCTCCAATACGGTAAGACACGCTTATAGCGGTGTAATAATCTGGTGCTTGTACTGTAAAGGTATAGTTTTGATTAGTAAAAGCAACTGTATTGCCAATAATAGTAAAGTCACCCTCTAGATTTAAGCCCTCTACATTTAGTAGGGGAGCAGGATTATCTATAATACCAGATATATTTGTTAATGTAATATTGCCTGTAACTTGAGTAGCAGGAATTGTAAAGTTAAATACATCCGTTTCATTGGCTCTTACCCCAGTTACTGTTTGAGGAGCTTCTGTGCCGACTACTGTGAATGTAACAACGGGAGGGGTAGTAGCTTCTACAATATGAGTAGGCAATAATGTAATCGAGAAGTTAAAGGCTTGATTTCTAACCGGAGACGGTAGAGTAGCTAAAGTAAAGCCTTCTTGAGTTAGAGTAGAAGTAGCGGTAATAGTGCTATCTATTACAGTTACTGTAATAGGGATAGTAAGTACAACTTCTTCTTCCATAGTGGCGGTTAGAGTTATAATTGCTGTGCCTGTTTGACCCGATTGAGCATTTACTAAAAATCTAGCCCCTAAATTACCCTCGCCGACGGCATTGATTTGCGTAACTACAAGCGATACTACACCAGTACCCTCGGTTAAAGCTGCCGAAAACGATATGTTTTCTCGCTCTACTCCGTTTAGATCGATATAATCTAGCACAAGCAGGGTGCGTTGACGCTCAGCCGCGGTTAAACTAGGTGCACTATCCATAGTAAATTCCGTTTCGGCATCTAATATGGCAACAGGTCTAGCTAATGGAGTTGGTATGTCTACTGTAGGTGTCGGACAAGCCACAAGCACAAGTGCAACGACCATTATTATGGCTAAAATAATAGCCAAGTGTTTTTTATGTGTTTTCATTTTTTATTTTGTTTCCTCCTAAAGATGTGTTTTTGTTAAAAAATTGATTTATATATGTATTATATGTATAAATTCTACTATGTAAACATAAATCAGTCAAGCGTTTTTTAATTACATACGACAAAGTACTAACTATAAATTTAGGATAAATAGATTTTAATAAAATAATAGTTTGTAGTTTAAAAATTACTTTTGCAAGTCCTTAATTTTATCAAGTTTTTCCCAACTAAATTCGGGATTGCCAAAGTGGCCATAAGCTGAGGTTTTAGAGTAAATCGGACAATTTAAGCCTAAAGTCTCAATAATTGCGGCGGGGCGAAAATCGAAGTGCTTATTGATAAGAGTAATCAATTTTTCATCTGATAATTTACTTGTGCCAAAAGTATTTACATACATACTAACGGGGCGGGCAACACCTATAGCATAGCTTACTTGAATTTCAATTTTGTCGGCGAGTCCTGCCGCAACAATATTTTTGGCGACATACCTTGCCATATAAGCAGCACTGCGGTCTACTTTTGTTGGGTCTTTTCCGCTAAAAGCACCGCCACCATGAGGACAAATTCCGCCATAAGTATCGGCAATTATTTTTCTGCCGGTAAGTCCGCTATCGCCGGCGGGACCACCCTTAACGAACCGTCCGCTAGGGTTTATAAAATACTTTGTATTTTCATCTAAAAAATTTGCATCGATATTTGGGATAACGATGTGCTTTTTGATGTCGTATTGAATTTGTTCTAAACTAGCTTCCTCGGCATGCTGAGTAGATACCACAATAGTATCTATTCTTTTTGGGATTCCGTTTTCATAACTTACTGTAACTTGGCTTTTGCCGTCGGGCTTTAAATAGGGGAGTAAACCGGTTTTTCTTGCTTTTGATAACCCTCTGGTTAGTCGATGAGCCAAATAAATCGGCATAGGCATATATTCATCTGTTTCACGGCAAGCGTAGCCGTACATCATACCCTGATCGCCAGCACCAGTTTTTTCGTATTTATCCGCTTTTATTTGATTTCTCGTCTCTAGCGAACTGCTAACTGCCCCGTCTATATCGGGACTTTGACCGTGTAAAGCATTCATTATAGCACAGCTATCAGCGTCAAAGCCTAGGTTAGCTTCTGTGTAGCCGATTTCACGGATAGCACGGCGGGCAACAGAACTAATATCGGCATAACCACTAGTTGTAACCTCTCCAAAAACAAACACAAGTCCTGTTGTAACGCAGGTCTCGCAAGCAACTCTGGCATTTGGGTCTTGAGCCAAAATTTCGTCTAAAAAAGCATCCGAAATTCTATCGCATACCTTATCGGGATGACCCTCTGTAACAGATTCAGAAGTTATAAGTTTAAGTTTATCGTTTGTAATCATTATAGTTTTTCCTTGAGTTCATAGTCATTATATAAAAAAACAAAAACACTGTCAACTTTAACTAGTTTGTATAAAAAAACAATAAAATACTATATTTTACAAAGCTGATTTAAACAAAAATAATTTCATCTTGTGGCATAGCTTTTAATTCATTTAGTTCTTTTAACGAAAACTCAAGGGCTAGCATCTCAAGTAATCCGCTTTTTGTAAAGGTGTCTAATAGATAATCAGCATCGGTTAGCTGTGATAATTCACTTTTCCAAAGTGAAGTTAAAATCTCAGAATCCTTTACGCATTTTATAAATCGCTCGGTTAGCTTTATTGCTCGCCGTATGGTTTTATTTTTAGCTTTTTCGTTGATAGTAGTAGCTGTAGTTTTAAGTTTATTAGAAGTTGATGTAATAATCTTCATTAAAAAATTCGATTTATTAACTCTACGCACAAACCAGCTTTCTGTAACAAATTGCTTAAGAGTCAAATGCTTGCGTCTTTCAAACCACTTATAAACTATATGAATAGCAAGTAGTGCTAAAATAACCATAGATATAACTGCAATAACACCTAACCTTCCAAACACACTAACTATTCCGTACATAGGCTGTACCATTCTATCTGGATTAGTAAACAAAAAGTTAGAGCCGGTAAAATGATTTATCACAGCACCAAGGCCTGTTAAAATAACAATAATACCAATTATAGGAAGAGTATTTACTTTTCGATACAATCCGCTTACAACATAATAACCGCCAAGCACAGCAATTGCAATATGATGTACCCAAACCATTATACTAACGGGATGAAAAACTCCAATATGCACCATAGAGGTTATAGGAAAAATTATTGCTACAAAACCGCCTAAACCAATCCAAACTATATAATCCAAACATAGCTTTTTGAATTTTTGATTAAAGCAACAAATAGGTAAAATTATTCCAAAAACATTACACAAGTGTAGCGGTATAAACCATTCTATATTATACTCGCCCGTAACTATTGCCCAAATCAGCGTGCCCAACATGCATACTAAAACAGTAGCAGTCATACTGATTAGCACAGCCTTTTCAAGATGTTTTTTTCTAAAAAATAAAAGAGCCGAAAGTCCGATAATAACAAGCGCAACAAAAATCATAACCACATGCCAAAAGCTAAAGTAGCCGTAAGTAGTTACTCTAAATTGCTCCGATGCCGAAATACCAACTTCAGCTGTTTGGTCTGTGAAAATCCCGCCCCACATCTATCTTATTATATGCCCTATATAAGCATTTAGTAAAGAGTTTTTTGTTAGCCATATATTTTACTAGCGCATATATATTATTATGGGGTATAATAATATGGAAGAAATTCAAAAATCGGTTCCGCTAAAGGGCTTTACATCGTGGAGAGTAGGCGGAGAAGCGGAATTTTTTATTAGAGTTAGTAGCTTGGAGGCACTTTTTAATGCCTTGGAGTTTGCTAAAAGAGAGGGCTTGTCTGTTATTATTTTGGGCGGAGGCAGTAATGTTTTGGTTAGCGACAGCGGAGTTAAGGGTTTAGTTATTAAAGTGGAGCTAAAGGATATTTGGCGGCAGGGGAGATTGCTTGTTGTGGATAGCGGATATAGTTTGATTAAACTTACTAGGACTGTGGAGAATAGTGAGTTTTGCGATATGGCTTGGGCTAGCGGAATCCCAGGAAGTGTTGGAGGAGCGGTTAAAGGTAATGCCGGGGCATTCGGCGGAGATATAGCAAGTTTTATTGAATGGGTAGAGATTATTAGAGACGGTAAGTTAGTGCGGTTGAGTTCTGATAAGTGTGGATTTAGTTATAGAAAAAGCGGATTTTTACATAGCGACATTATAATTAGGATAGGCTTTAAGAAAAGCGAATGTAAAAAAGAGCAAATTGTAGCTAAAAGGTTAGAGTTTACTCAAAGACGCAAGGCAACTCAACCCAGCGGATACTCGGCAGGCAGTGTTTTCAAAAATCCGTTTATTGATAATAGTAGCGATATACTAGAGGCTATACCTTACAAAAGTGCTGGGCAACTAATAGAGGCAGTCGGGCTAAAAGGCTTTACTATCGGTGATGCTGTTATAAGCGAAAAACACGCAAACTTTATTATAAATAAAGGGAATGCAACAGCAACCGATATAGAAAATCTAATCACTATATGCCAAAAACGAGTTTTTGAAAAGTTCGGCGTGGAGTTAGTGGAAGAGGTTAAGAGATTGAATTAGGAGTATGATTAAACTAAAGCTAAAAATAGGAGGTAAAAGTACTTGAAAAACGATTTATATTGGACAAGTTATAAATCTTTTGAAAAACGCATTATTGAGTTATCGCACTCAATTTGCTTTGATGATGAGCAACTAAATGTTTATTCGGCAGAAATAGCAGATTTATTTGTTTCAATTTGCACAAAAATTGAGTCAGTTTCTAAGGATTTATACGAGAAGCATATTTTACCTTTTTTAATAGATAATGAAGAAAAGCCACTCACATATAATGGTAAAAAGTTTACATTTGAAAAATGGAAGCGAAAAGATTGGAAATTTGACCATAATTGCCTTATGGAACTCAATAATAAATTTGCTTTTGACAAAAAGAAAATAGAACTCAAGGATAGATTTAACTTTATTAATTTTGGAGAGGTGATAATCCCTTTTTCTGATATAATTTCAGGTGGTAAATGGGAGCAGTTTCATATACAAAGCATTGATTTCAAAATACTAACAATAGAAGAATTAGAAAAAAAATATAGATGTAAGTACGAGAGTTGTAGTTGGCTTAAAAGTTATCAATCACTAAAACATGATTTTCATGCAAGTATTAAAGAACACGGTACTTTAAAAAATATTTTTGTTTCTTTAGGAGCTTTATTTTTACTTTTGATTTATTGGCAATATTATCCAAGTCGAAGTTTTGGGCAACCACAAAAAAACGATCGTATGCAAGTAGATTTGGTTTCGAGTTTATTTGTATTGCCATACACATATCAAGTTATGCCTAATTTTATAAAAGATAGTGAAATAGATAATTATCGTGCTAAATTTAAGCAAGATTTTGAACAAGAAGCAGAAAATTATTATAGCGAAATAAGTTATCCATTAGTATGTATACTAATAAAAGAAAGATATAGAGAAGTTGAAGAACTTGTTAAAGAACTAAACAAAAATACACCATATGTAGATTATGGTTTTGCACGATACGATAAATTAGATGAAAAAGATAAGCAAAATCATAATAAACTTGAAAAATATTTTTATGAGTCTAATAGTAATAGTAATTTGATGATAATTCTAAATGCTTTTAATAATCCTTATGATTATTATGATTATTCTAGGTATTATGAGTATATGAAACATAAAGGGCACAAAAAGAGAGAATTGACAAAAATTATTGTGGGTGATAAAGTAAAAATGCGAAATATATATTATAAAAATATTGAAGGAGTAATTAAAGAATTAACAGATGTAACTATCACTATTCAAATTGTAAATGATGACTTAGAATGTAGTTATCGGCTATCTTACGATCATATCATTGATATAACAAAATTATAACTGCCAGATAGTTATTATTTATCTTTTGTGTTCAGCATATATAAGGCGTCGCTAAATAGGTTTTTGCAGGAAGTTTCGAGCGGATTTTTGAGGAAAAATTTGCAGTTTGAGAAGAACGAGTGTAGCAAAGCTACTCCGATGAATTCGAGAAATGCAGATTTTAACCAAAAAGATGCCGAAAGTTACGCAAAGCCGACAGGCGAAAACCTATTTAACGAGGACTACGAATGTTTTACGGAGATTATCATACACATACAACTTATTCTCACGGCAAGGGGAGCATAGAGGATAATGTTAAAAGAGCGATAGAGCTAGGCTTTAAGGAAATTGCTATAACCGACCATGGTTTTAAGCATATGGTTTATCATGTTCGCAGGATGGACTGGCCTTATATGGAGCGGGATGTGGCGAATCTTCGTAAAAAGTATCCTAATATCAATATTTTATTAGGGATAGAAACTAATTTTAATTCTCATAGAGGGTTTATTGATTTACTGCCGAGTGAAATTTCGGCTCTCGATGTTGTTGTGTGCGGTTATCATTTTATGGTTAAGCCCGATAGATTTAAGGATATTCATAAGTTTTGGATTCCTAATTTTATTCAGCAGGTGTTTAAGACTAAGGGTACAAGGATGTACAGCCGTAATACCGATATGTATATAAAGGCGGTAGAAAAGTACGAGATTGATATTATTTCGCATCCGAACTTTGGTATTAAGATAGATGTTGTAGAGGTTGCTAAAGCATGCAAGCATTACGGCAGTTATTTTGAGCTTAACGGAAGAAGAATTTCTATGGATGATGAATTATTGGGTAAGGTTGTTGAGACGGGCGTGGAGTTCGTGGCGAATAGTGATGCTCATAGAATAGAGCAGATAGGGGATTTAAAGTTAGTTACCGAGACGGCGGATAGAATTGGTTTGCCGTATAGTCAAATTGCTAACTGGGACAGGCGTCCTGTGTGGAGAAGTAAAAAAGTGGCAAGAGCGTTGGGACATTTGGAGATATAATGAGAAATTAGAAATATGGAAATATAACCGTCAAAAAAATCCACCTTGCAAGCAAAGGATTTTTTCTAGGTTATGGGGCGAATGAGAAATTAAGGACTGATAAGTTTAAATTGAAAATTGAGAATGGAGAGTGGAGAATTAAGGACTTATAAAGCAAAAATAATAAAGTTCTATTTTAAAAAATATAAAATTAAATCAACAATTCTCAATTATATAAAGTCAACAATTTCTCATTCGCCTCATTTCTAATTTCTCATTTAAAATATTATGCGTCAATTTTCATCTAGAGCAAAAAAAGAAATGCTCCAACAATCGATGAGTGAGAGGTTGGAGCAACTGGCATTTTTAAGTGCGTACGCTAGAGTAGCGGGAGCTTTTGGGTTCGAAAATTCTCAAAAGCAATTTTTGCTAAAGGCAGATAAAGAGTATATAAAAGTAGTTTTGTGTGATTTGATTGAAGGGCTTTTTGGTAGAGAATTAAATTATGAAGTATTAGAAAAAAGTTTAGTGTTTAGGGGAGATTTTGCTGATGAACTGTTAGAAAAATTAAAAATCTTTACAGAGAATACTTACGGCGAAAAAGAGTACTTGTTGCAACTAGCGGATGAGTTTTTTGCTAGCGAAGCAACGGTGCTTAATGTTCTTAAAGCGTTTTTTATTGGGTGCGGATTTGTTAGTTTGGTAAAGGGCTATCATTTAGAATTTGCTTTTAGTAACGGTTTTTTAGCAAGTGATTGTATGGAGCTATTAGGGGGGTTGGGTATTGTGGCTAAACAAATTACAAGGGCAGAAAAAGAGGTTGTTTATCTAAAGGGAGCCGAGCCAATAGGAGATTTTTTAAGCGTACTAGGAGCTACTGAGGCAGTATTAAAGCTGATGGATGTGTTAGTAGAGCGAGAGGCAACCCGCCTAATCAACCGCCGTATGAATTGCGATATGGCAAATATAGATAAAACTATTGCACTAGCTGGCAAGCAAATTAGCGTGATAGAGGACTTGAAAGCAAGCGGGAAATACGAAAGTCTTAATGATAAACTAAAAGAGGTCGCTAGCGCACGATTAGAAAATCCAGAAGCAAGCTTAGACGAACTAGCAGAGATTATAGGCATCAGTAAATCAGGTCTTAGACATAGGCTGGATAAAATAATGAATAGATAATATAAAAAGGTGGCTTCGTCACTCCCATCGCTACAGGCTCGGCTTTTTTGTGCAAATAAGCTGCTTATTCTAAGATGATAATCACTATATCATAAAAAAGCCGCCTTCGGCGGTTCCTTCGCTACAGACTCAACAGGCTCAGCTTTTTTAGTCCAGGAAATAGCTTTAATAAGGCAACAATTTTTCCTAGGGTATAAAAAATGTCGAACTTATTTAACTAATAAATACGACATTTTTATTTTTTTATTCTTCATATCCATTTGGGTTGTTTTTTTGCCAGATATAATGATCAAGGCACATTTGTTGCAAGGTGCGGGCTGCTGTGTAGTTAAGTTCTTTTTTGGCTTTTTGTACACTGGCATAGCAAACAGGAGCATCACCTGCTCGTCTTGGGGCAAATATATACGGTACATCAACACCTGTTGCTTTTATAAAAGCATTTATAACATCCATTACGCTACTGCCCTTGCCTGTGCCTATATTGTATGTAACTACTCCGCAATTACCGCTATACAACTTCTCTAGTGCCGACAAATGTCCTAAAGCTAAATCTACAACATGAATATAATCTCTTATAGCTGTGCCGTCGGGAGTATCGTAATCGTTGCCGAAAACATTAAGTCGCTCTAATTTGCCTACCGCAACTTTAGTTACAAAAGGCATAAGGTTATTAGGGATTCCTCTAGGATCTTCGCCGATAAGTCCGCTATGATGTGCTCCAACTGGGTTAAAGTATCTAAGAAGTGCTACATTAAATGTGCTATCTGCTGTTGCTTCGTCTATAAAGATTTCTTCGATTATTTTTTTAGTATTACCGTAAGGATTTAAGGCACTCGTAGACATATCCTCAGTTAGCGGGCAAGCAGTAGGTAATCCGTAGACTGTAGCACTAGAAGAAAACACGATGTTTTTTACATTGTGTTTTTTCATTGAGGCGATAAGTGATAAAGTTGTGCCGATATTGTTTTGGTAGTACATAAATGGCTTAGCTACACTTTCGCCGACCGCTTTATAACCAGCGAAATGAATAACGTTATCTATTTGTGGGTGGCTAGCAAAAATATTATCAAGAGCATTTTGGTTTGCTACATTCTCATTATAAAATGTAATTTTTTTGTCTGTGATTTGCTCTACACGGTTTATGCTTTCTTTACTAGAGTTAGAAAGGTTATCAACAACAATAACGTTGTAATTAGCGTTAAGAAGTTCTAATACGGTATGGCTACCGATGTAGCCTGCTCCACCTGTTACTAAAACAGTACGGATAGAGTTTTGAGTTTTTGGAGTATTGTTGTTTTTATTTTGTTGCATGGGCTATTTCTCCTTTTATTGAGTTTTATTTTTTGCACTAGATTTAAGCAATCTTATATCCTTCGTCTCCTAACAAACCTTCTATTTCCATAAGAAGTGCTTTAGATATCTGCACAGATATATTTAGAGGATAGATCTTGTTATCGTGAGTAGATTTGATATAAGTATCATCGTGCCCAGGGTAAGCAAAGAGAATTTCTTGAAGTTCGTCCCAAAGTTTTGCGTCTTCTTTGTTGCAGTAAAAGCAAATTTTCTTTTTATTAACCTCTTTGCCTTTTGGATTTAGTGGAGATATTTCGTTTATCCAAAGGGTAGCTCCGTCATCTCTTAGGCGTACGGTTCCGCTAAGTGTTACAAGTTGGTCTTTTATAAAATCGTTTTTATATTTATTAAGTCCGTGTCCCGATAAAAACACCTCTATTGTGCCGTGTAGGTCTTCTAATTTACCTATGCCAATCTCCTTACCCATTTTCGTAAATTTTTTACTGGCTTCAACAAGCATTCCGCCGACAGTTATGCGTTGGTCGTTTATAATTGAATTATTGCTGTTATCTTCGCTTTCACTATTAGCTTCGTCTAAACCCATCTCGCCGCCTACACTTTCGTTATAGGAAGTAAAATGTGTGGAGTTATAATCAAAATCACTTAAAAAGTCTGCATAATTTTCTAGCGGATGCCCAGTTAGATAAATGCCTGCCGTTTCTTTTTCAAATCTTAACTTGTCCCATAGTGAGTATTCTTCTATTTTAGGGTAATCGGTTTTCGTCTTTATTGCTAAAGCAGGATTATCAAACATAGAAATTTGTCCGCTAGCACTGGCTAATCTATCCTTATTTGCCCTATCTACAATGATAGTGTATGCTTGTTTCAAAACACTTCTAGCAATATTAAAGCTATCAAACACACCAGTTAAAATAAAGCCCTCAAGCACCCTTTTATTTATTGTAATAAAGCTCATACGAGTAATAAACTCGTCAAAATCTGTAAAAACTCCGCCTTTTTCTCTCTCAGCTACAATATGTTCGATTATTCCAATTCCAACATTTTTAATAGCATTAAGCCCTATCCTAATACTTCCGTTTTCTACACTAAACTCAGCTACAGAATAATTTATATCTGGCGGTAGTACAGTTATGCCTTTTTGCTTAGCATATTGTAGATAGTGAGCAGTAGTTGTAATATCGCCTATTCGATTATTTAAAACAGATGCTATGTATTCTACAGGATGATATTTTTTAAGATATGCCGTTTGATATGCTACATACGCATAGGCGGTTGCATGCGACTTATTAAAGGCGTAATTACCAAACTTTACAATATCGTCAAATATTTTATTAGCAATGCTTCCGTTTACATCGTTATTTATAGCACCAATGATACCTTGTTCTTTGTCGCCATAGATAAAAAACGAGCGTTCCTTATCTAATAAATCCATTTTCTTTTTGCCGATAATAGCACGTAGAACATCGCCACGAGCAACCGAATATCCTGCTAGTTGTTGAGCAACTTGAATAACTTGCTCTTGATAAACCATAACTCCGTATGTAACATCTAGGATATTTTCTAACATCGGGTGGTCATATTTAACATTTTTAGGGTTTCGTTTATTGGCTACATAAGTAGGGATATAATCCATAGGACCTGGGCGGTAAAGTGCTACACCTGCTATAATGTCCTCTAAGCTAGACGGCTTTAATTCGGTCATAAACCTAGTCATACCCCCACTTTCCAGCTGAAACACTCCTACTGTATCGCCTTCGCCAATCATATCAAAAACGGCTTTATCATTATATTCCATACCATAAAAATCAACTTTTTTGCCGGATGATTTTTCCACCATATCAATAGCGTTTTTAATATCGGTTAAAGTGCGAAGTCCTAAAAAGTCCATTTTAAGAAGCCCTAACTGTTCGCACTCATTCATATCAAATTGCGTTGTAGTAACAGAGTTTTCGGACTTTTTAGTATCTTTATCTTTGTCAACAACGGCTAGCTTTGGCACAGCAATACTAAGCGGAACATGCTTATAGATTGGGTCTCTACAAATTATAACACCCGCTGGGTGAATGCCTGTTTGGCGTGGGAAGCCCTCCACTTTTATAGCCATATCAAAAATTTGTTTAACAGATGGGTCGGTTTGGTAAACTTCTACTAAATCGGAAATAGAAACATCTTTACCTTGCTTATCTTTTTTTAGTCCCAAAAGCTGTGCTAGAGGGGCAGAATTTATACCCGGGAATAGCTTAGTGTATCTATCCATTTCAGCATAAACTTTACCTAAAACCCGTCCCACATCCTTAAATGCTTGCTTAGATTTAAGAGAACCAAAAGTAATAATTTGGCATACATTTTCGGCTCCGTACTTTTCTACGACATAATTTATAACTTCCTCTCGGCGGTCTACACAAAAGTCTATATCAAAGTCTGGGTTTGATATACGGTCAGGATTAAGAAATCTCTCAAAAATCAGTTGATATTTTAATGGGTCAGGTTTTGTAATATCGAGTGCAAATGCTACGATACTGCCAGCTCCGCTACCACGACCCGGACCTACAGCGATGTGCTTGCTATTAGCAAATGCGATAAAATCCCACACTATTAAAAAGTAATCTACAAAGCCTAGTCTTTCTATAAGTCCCAATTCATAGTCGGCACGAGTTGTTATTTGATTTGTTATAACAGGATATTTTTTGGCTAGACCGTCATAGGTTAGCTTGCGTAGATATTCAGCGGGTGTTAATCCGTTTGGCGGAGTAAATTCGGGTAGAAGCGGTTTCCTTTCAAAAAAGTACGGCTCGCATTTAGAAGCAATCTCAACAGTATTATCAAGAGCGTCTAAGCAATTAGTAAAAAGTTCCTCCATTTCCGCCCTAGACTTAAAATAATATTCGTGTGTCGTAAAGTAGTCATCGCCCGAAACAGAGGCGGTGGCATCGTGATTAAGCGAGGCAGGAGAGTTTGTAGCGTGTTCAGAAATCTCATCAGGGGATAAGTTTTTTCGCATACTAATACACTGCAAAACCTTTTGCATTGCCCAATCTTCTTTTTTTAGATAATGTGTATCGTTTGTAGCAACAAGTTTAATATTAAGTTCTCTAGCGATTCTAATAAGATGCGGTAAAACTTGCCGTTGCTCCACTAAATTATGGTCCTGAATTTCTATGTAATAATCATCGCCGAAAAGTGCTTTATACTCTTTTGCGATTGCTGTTGCTTTTTCGAAATTATTATCTAATAACGCTTGCGGTACGCTACCGCCCAAACATGCCGATAAACAAATAAGCCCCTCATGGTGTTGCTTTAATAACTCCATATCCACCCTAGGCTTATAATAAAAACCCTCAGTGTTAGAAACACTTACCATTTTTATAAGATTTTTATAGCCGATTTCATTTTTACAAAGTAGTACTAAATGCTCTAATTTCGGAGCTTTACCGTTAACGGTTTCTTTTATATGCCTATCGTTGCACATATACACTTCGCACCCGATAATTGGCTTAACCTTAAACGGCATTTTTTTTGCCATAAACTCAAAGAAGTCTATGCTAGGGTCGGTAAACTTAACAGCTTCTTTTACAAATTGCAACGCCCCGTACATATTTCCGTGGTCGGTAATAGCTACTGCTTGTTGTTTAAGTGAAGCAACATAAGGGAAAATATCGCTAATGCGGTTAGCACCGTCTAGCAAACTAAATTCGGTATGATTGTGTAGATGCACAAAATTATCATTTGTTTTTATTATTGTCGGCATGGTTTTTATTCAATGAGAAACGAGAAATTAGAAATGAGGAATTGTCGATTTTATTCAATATAAGAATTGAGAATGTAGGACTTAGTAATGATTAATCAACTAAAGAATAATATGTTTGGTTTTATTTATAGGGGTGCCAATTGGGCATCCATTATCGTTATTTATGACGATAATTATATGAACATGATTAGGCATTATAACACAAATTCGCTTTAGCGTTAAGGGTTAAATCGGCTATATTTTCGCCTGATAGAATGCTAAAGTAGGCTCGGCTTGCTATCATAGAGGCATTATCGGTACAGAGAATAGAGGGAGGAATAAAAACTTTTGCTCCAATTTTTTCAGCTTCGTGTATCAACTTTTCTCTAAGATAGCTATTAGATGCAACACCTCCTGCCAACGCAATATTTTTTATCCCTCTATTTTTAACTGCATAAATCGCTGTATCAACCAGCATATCAACAGCTTGCTTTGTAAAGCTGGCACAAATATCATTAACCGCTAACTTCTCGCCCCGTTGCCTTGCGTTATTTATATAATTTACTACCGCTGTTTTTAATCCCGAGTAACTAAGCGATAAATCCTTATTAAAACTAGCTTTGGGATTTTTAAAAAACTTTATTGTAGCTTGTCCCGTTTTAGCCAGTTTTTCTATCTCAGGACCGCCTGGGTAGGGAAGTCCCAAAAGCCTTGCCACTTTATCAAAAGCCTCGCCGAGAGCGTCGTCCGTTGTTCCGCCAATCGGCACATATTTATTATAATCCTCTACCTCATATAGATTAGTATGACCTCCGCTTGCCACAACCGCCAAAAACGGAGGAGTTAAATCCTTATACTCAATAAAATTAGCACAAATATGAGCCTCGATATGATTAACCTTTATAAGCGGAATTTTTAATGTGTAAGCTAATGCTTTTGCACTCGAAATTCCCACAAGCAAAGCTCCAAGTAGCCCCGCTCCGTAAGTAACGGCAATAGCATCAATTTCGGTAATATCAACTCTTGCATCTAAAATCGCTTTTTCAATACAACTGTTTATGGCTAAGGTATGATTTCTACTTGCAACCTCGGGTACAACTCCGCCAAACTTTTGATGAATATCAATTTGACTGGCTATCACATTAGACAAAATCTGCCGTCCGTCTTTTACGACAGAAACGGCAGTTTCATCACAAGAGGTTTCAATGGCTAAAATGGTAATCGGGCCACCCTCATTTGCTTTTTTAGTTAAGCTATCAAATTTTTCTTTTGCTAAGGGAGTATACATTAAACAGTAGGAATTGTTGATTTACTATTTACCAACCGTCATTAAAGTTTGTGTCTTTGGGTTTAAAAGATTTTCGTGTGGATGTTGTGGCATATGCGGGTTAGGTGGTGGTACGCCCCAACCCTGATTATTATTTTCCATATTTTTCTCCTGTTCGTCCCAGATTTTTAGGGCGAAGTAATAATATATAGATTTTACTACTTTTGGAACTTATTTGTCAAGAGTTATTTATGCTTAAAAGTTATTTATTGCTTTAATAATATAGCTATACATTACCCTCTACAATATTATCAACTAATCCTTCTGCTAACTCAAAATAAAACAATGCTCCAACAGAATTAGTATTTATCAGATAATATGGATCGCCTAATATATAATGTTGATTTGTAAAATTATTTATATTATTTTTTAAACTACTAAACTCATCTGGCATAATGGCGGTAAAGCCATCAAAAAAACCTGCTAAACCATCCTCGTTTATTGTTTCAAGTAAGCCATCTGTACAATATTTTTTAGCTAATTCAAAATCATTTTGCTTAACTGCCCAAAATAATTTTTCGGGGATAGTAGCATTTACTTTAGTTTTATTTTTAGGCTCTTTATGTTCGTACATATAATTATAGCGTGGCAATAGCTTAGCAAAAACACCATCCTCAAAGCTAAAGCTAGCTACCAAATTGCTGTTATAAAGCGATTTTGCACCTAGCATTTTTACAGTATAAGGCAATAGATGTGCTTCAAGTGGTAAAACGGTAATATAAAGTGGCTCATTAGCAGGATAGCTAAAGCCGTCAGCTTTTTCGCTAAAAGTTCCGTTTAGCAAAAAAACACTGGGGAAGTCGGTGTTGATATGTATCTTAGTCGTTTCTTGAGTTATCTTAATCATAGCATTATAATATATGGTAAACGAGCATTGTTTATGATAATTTTTATGTATAAACCATTATATAATTGTCTATAATTATCTCTATGAAAAGTAATTGGACAATAGAGCAAACTAAAAAATTGTTTGGGTTAGCATATGTTGCTAGCAGTAAAAATAAAGGTCTTAATTGGGCGTTTGAAATGACGGCTAAGGATACCGACAGAAGTGTAAATAGTGTTAGAAACTATTATTATGCTCAAATAAAAATGTTTGAAATCGTGCCTAAACTAGCTGATGATTTAGGAATTAAAATAGTAAATTCTAATCGTAGTGATTTTGAATTATTTTCTAGCGAAGATATAGAGGATTTAGTAAAGACAGTCCTAAAAGAAAAAGCTAAAGGTAAAAGCGTTAGAGCTACGATAAATAAGCTATCAAAGGGTGATGGCAAATTGGCACTAAGACTACAAAACAAATATCGTTCTATGGTTGGCAATCATAAACAAAAAGTTATTAAACTTATGGAAGGCATGCGAGCTAAAGATGAAATTTTTTATAATCCTTATACTAAAAAACTTAGCACTGAATGTGAGGTTGATAACCACAAAAAGTTAGTGGATTTTGTGACAAATCTAGACGAAAGTGAAGCTGAGAGATTTTTAGATTTAATGCAGAGAGTTTTTGCATAGCAAAAATAACGAAAATTTAAAATTGAAAACTTAAAAATGTCGAGTTTATTTAATTAATAAACTCGACATTTTTAAGTTTGAATTCTTTATACTTGACGACTTCGCTATTTTCATGTTATGATACTGAGATATATGTCTGCCGTTAAAATAAAGGGTTGTTATTGATTAGTTTAAGAGGACTTTTGGCTAGGTTGTCGATAGTCTTTTTGTTGTGAAACAATTAGAAAAAAATGATACAATTTAGAGAAATTAAAGATAAAAAAAATTACAATCCATATTTTAGAGATTTCGAGATTGTAGAAAATGGGGCAGTTGTAGCAAAAGGTGCTTTGCATTTGAGTTATAATGAAATTTGTATGCAGTTAAATTGCTTATGGGATGGAGAAGGTGGAGTATATGATTTTTTATTTAGAGGTTTACTTAATGTGGTTAGAGATATTCCAAATATGGTTTGCTTTTTAGAGTCGGAATTATTTAATGAAAGCGGTGCAAGCATAGAATATTTTTCTCAATTTGGTTTTATGGATTATCGTGTTGCAACTAAAGATATTTGCTTTACAAGCAAATGTAAAAAATGATATATTATAGCTAAACACTCGGCATTTTTTCTAATATGCGACATAATATTGCTTCAAGTATAATAAAAAACTTATGAAAAAAACTACACATAAAACTAAACCTAAGGCTAAAGTCCCCTCTAATAAAGCTAAACCTATAATAGTAACCGAAAAAGTAACACAGGTAGAGCTACAAATGCAACCGATAACAACTATTGCTTCTAAAATTGGCATCAAAAAAAGTGAGCTATTTTTATATGGCGATTATATGGCAAAAATAGAAGCTGTGCCTGTATCAACAAAGAAAAATCGAGGCAAGCTAATTTTGGTTACGGCTATAAATCCTACAACTGCTGGCGAAGGTAAAACAACTGTGGCAATCGGGCTGGCGGATGCTTTTACTTTTCTTAATAAAAAAGCTGTGTTAGCTCTTAGAGAGCCGTCGCTTGGTCCTGTCTTTGGGCTTAAAGGCGGTGCAGCAGGTGGTGGCAGAAGCTTGGTTGTGCCTAGAGAAGAAATTGATCTTCATTTCACAGGCGATTTTCACGCTTTAACTTCAGCAAATAATTTGTTATGTGCTCTTATTGATAACCATATCTATTGGGGTAATGAGTTGGGTATTCATGGAGTTGTGTTTAACCGTGTGCAAGATGTAAATGATAGAGCACTTCGTAATGTAAAAGTGGGTGGTGGCTATAATGAGCGAGAGGATCATTTCTATATTACGGCCGCAAGCGAGCTTATGGCAATTTTTTGTTTAGCAAATGATGAAGAAGATTTGAAATATAGACTTGGCAATATTATTGTGGGCTATACTAAAAAGGACGACCCTGTTTACGCTAGAGATTTGTTAGCTGTAAACGCTATGATGAAATTGCTAAAGCAGGCTATAAAACCCAACTTAGTGCAAACACTAGAGGGTACGCCTGCAATTGTTCACGGCGGTCCGTTTGCTAATATTGCTCATGGTTGTAACACGCTTATCGCTACAAAAATGGCAATGCAATACGGCGATTATGCTATTACAGAAGCAGGCTTTGGAGCGGATTTAGGCGCTCAAAAATTCCTAGATATCAAATGTAGAGTGGGTGAAATTTCCCCCGATTGCGTTGTTGTCGTGGCAACCGTTAGAGCGTTAAAATTATTAGGCGGAGCAGAAGCAAATAATCTTATTGCAACTAACGAAGAAGCACTAACGGCAGGATTATGTAATTTACAAAGACATATAAATAATATTAAAGAAATTTATAACCGCCCTGTTATTGTTGCTATAAACGAGTTTAAGAGCGATAAAAAAGCTGAGATGGTTATTATAGAAAAAGCGTGTAAGTTGTGGAATGTAAAGTGTGCTAGATCGTCGGCTTTTTTAAACGGTGGCGAAGGTGCAGTTGCTGTAGCCGAAGCGACAATGTCAGCTATGGATGCTTGGGAGCAAGAGCAAAAAAAGGACGAGTATAACGAGCAAAATTTTGATTTAACTCACACTTACAAATTAGAAGGTATTTTAACCGAAAAAATATTGAATATAGCATCAAAGATTTATAAGGCCAAAAAAATAGAATATACCGAAAAAGCGTTAGATGCTTTAAGTGAGTTTGATAGTGTAGAGTATCAAGATTATCATGTGTGCATTGCTAAAACTCCGTATAGCTTTAGCGACGACCCTAGTTTGCTTGGTGCTCCTGAAGGCTTTACTTTAACGGTAAATGATATTCAAATCCGTAACGGTGCTAAATTCTTTGTAGTAGTGTGCGGGCAAACTATGCTAATGCCCGGCTTTGGTAAAGTGCCTAGAGCTGTAGAGATGTAGGAAACAAATATATGGAAGCACAATTGCAAAAAGACACAAAAAAGAAATTTAATAATATTATTGGCGGGTGGATTACTTTCTTAGTTATTGCCGTTGGTTTTTCGGGGTTGATGACTTATTTTGCAATAGTTCAACCTCCTATCACACTAGACGGTGTTACTGCTATTGAGGTACAGTTTGATAGACTAACTAGGCATGTAAGTAGAGGCAATTACTCAGACGCTATTTCTTATAGAATTTATGCTATAGATGATGATACTAATTTTAGAATCACATCTATAGCTTCTATCGCCGAAAATTATTTTTTAGCCGAGAAATTTGAGCGGGCAGTAAGTAGAGGCGATACGATAAGACTTATAATAAGAAGTCTTGATTGCCCTAACGATAGAGGCGGAATGGTGTTTAGTGTTTATTTTAACGGGACTTATTTTTTAGATTTTGATTCTGCCTTTAATGCCTATAATAGAAATAATCAATTTACTGTTATTGCCAGATGGATTAGCTATCCTTTAATCGGTATTTTAACTATTGCTTTTATTATCCATATAGTAATCTTTAAAAAATCTCAAAAAAACTCTATTTCGTTAGGGGATGCACAAAAAAGCGAGAATATATTAAATGAAAAAAATCTAATAGACGCCAGCGATAAGGATATTTGGCGTGATGGCTGGGATTAAATAGAAAAGAAAAAATATCATGGGACATTTTATAGAAGAAATTATAGATAAAGACCTTGCTAGCGGTAAGGTTAAAAAGGTTAAGGTGCGGTTTCCGCCCGAGCCTAACGGATATTTACATATCGGTCATGCTAAGGCGATTTGTATAAATTTGGGCTTGGCAAAAAAATATAACGGCACTATCAATTTACGGTTTGACGATACTAATCCTGTTAAAGAGGATGTCGAGTATGTCGATGCGATAATCGAGGATGTTAAGTGGCTAGGCAATGTAGATAAGATACTTTTTGCCAGTGATTATTTTGATGTAATGTATAATACGGCGATTAAACTCATTAAAAAGGGTTTAGCTTATGTGGACGATATTACACCTGATGAAATGCGGAAAATGCGTGGCACTCTCACTCAAAAGGGAATAGAAAGCAAGAACCGCAACCGTCCGATAGCGGAGAGTTTACAGCTTTTCAAGGATATGAAAAACGGAAAAGTGGCAGACGGTGCGTTGGTTTTACGGGCAAAAATCGATATGTCTAGCCCAAATATGAATATGCGAGACCCTGTTATTTATAGGGTATTAAAAACGCATCATCATAAGCAGGGCGATAAGTGGTGTATTTATCCTATGTATGATTTTGCTCATCCAATCGGCGATGCAGTAGAAGAAATTTCGCATAGCTGTTGTACACTAGAGTTTGAAGACCATCGCCCGCTTTATGATTGGGTAGTGGTAAACGGCGAGTTTGACTCTCCTCCGCACCAATACGAGTTTGCCAGGCTTAACTTAAAACGCACTATAATGAGTAAGCGTTATCTAAAAAAGTTGGTTGATGAGGGTGTTGTTAGCGGTTGGGATGACCCTAGAATGCCAACTCTAAAGGGTTTAAGGCGTAGAGGCTATACGGCAAGCAGTATTAGAGAATTTTGTTTGCGTAGCGGTGTAGCAAAGGCAAATAGCGAGGTGCACCCAAATCAACTAGAAGCATGTATTAGAGAGGAATTAAATGCCTCTTCCGAGCGTGCAATGGCAGTATTAGACCCCTTAGAAGTGATTTTAGAGAATGTGGCGGACAGCTTTAGCGAAAAACTGCCGTTTGAATATGAGATTTTAGAGAATGGCGAGCAAGTTAAACGAGTGCGTGAAATTACGCTGAGTAACCGTATTTATATCGAGCGAGAGGATTTCTTACCCGAAAAGCAAGACGGATTTTTTAGATTAACCATAGGCGGTTTAGTAAGACTAAAAGCAGGCTATATAATAGAAGGCACAAGGTTTGAAACGGATAAAAACGGTAAGGTAGTTAAAGTTTTTGCTAAACTTATCGAAGGCACAAAGAGCGGACATATTGCTCCCGATGCTCCGAAATGTAAAGGAGTAATACATTGGGTAGATGCTAAAAACTGCATAGATATTAAAGCGATGTTATACGATTATTTATTAGTAGATGAGGATGAACAATCGCTAGAAAACCAAGAACAAAAGCAAGACTTTATGGAAAAGCTAAATCCTAATTCGTTAGCTATTGCTAATGGAAAAGCTGAGCCATTTTTATCTAAAGCCGAAAAAGGAACTCATTTCCAATTTTTGCGTTTAGGTTATTTTGTTAGAGATAGCGTAGAAAGCGTTCTAGTTTTCAATAAAACCGTAGGTCTAAAAGATAACGACAAAGTAAAGGTAAAGAAATAAAATAAAAAATACCGAGCTTACTGGATTGCTTCGCTTTTTATGCGTGCTGATATAAAACCCAAGAAAATGCTCGCAAAGACGGGATATTATCGTTTTATTCCATAACTACTCCGTCTTTGCGAGCCACAGCAAGCTAAATTACAAATCAGGATTTTGGGCGAAACAATCTAGCTAAGCTAGATAACAACTACGATAAATCAAAAATTATATGAAAAAACGATATCAGAACTTAATATTCGATGCCGACGGTACGCTACTTGATACGCTTGTCGGTGTTCATAAATCCATAAATTATGCTATGGAAAAACTGGATTTGCCACTATTCACACCCGAGCAGGTTAAACCGTTTTTAGGTCCGTCCCTTATGGATACGGTTACGAACACTCTAAAATTCGACGAAGAAATGGCGACTAAAATTGTAGCAACATACCGAGAATTTTATGCTAAAGAAGGCTACGGAATTTGCGAATTATTTCCGGGAATTAAGGAACTGCTCTTCGAACTTAAAAAGCGAGGACACACTCTCACGATAGCAACTAACAAAGCACAGCCTTATATAGAAAAAATTATGCAAGAAAAAGGAGTGTTTGAACTTTTTGACGGCATTTTTGGTCAGGAGTTAGGTCAATTCAGTAGCGACAAAACTCCGCTTGTAAAAAAAGCAGTCGAGGTTGCTCAACCTGCCATTATGGTAGGTGATAGATTTATAGACATTGTAGCAGGCAAAAACGCAGGTATAGACACCATAGGCGTACTATGGGGCAGTGCCGAAGACGGTGAATTCGAAAAGTATAAACCAACCTTTGTGGTTGAAAAACCGAGTGATATATTGGAAGTTGTTTCAATATTGGGAGATAATTAAAAATCACAAATTACAATGTGCAAATTACAAATGATGATTTATTTATCTTGTTATTAAACACAATTATTAAGTCCAAATTTGTAATTTGTACATTGTAATTTGTACATTGTAAACATTTATGAGAAAATTAACATCATCAGAATTACGAAAATTATGGCTAGATTTTTTTGCCAGCAAACAGCACGCAATAATTCCGTCGGCAAGTTTAATTCCCGAAAACGACCCAACGGTGCTTTTTACAACCGCAGGTATGCATCCGCTTGTGCCGTATCTTTTGGGACAACCGCACCCAAGTGGCAATCGATTAGCTAATGTGCAGAAATGCGTTAGAACTGGCGATATAGACGAGGTGGGCGATAGTAGCCACTGCACTTTTTTTGAAATGCTTGGTAACTGGAGTTTGGGAGATTATTTTAAGAAAGAAATGATTCCTTGGAGCTTTGAGTTTTTAACTAGCGAAAAGTATTTAGGTATTGATATAAATCGTATCGCCGTTAGTGTATTTGAGGGTGATAAGGATGCTCCGAAGGACACCGAGAGTGCCGAAATTTGGGAAAAGTTAGGCATTCCTAAGGATAGAATTTTTTACTTAGGCAAAAAGCATAATTGGTGGGGACCAGCAGGACTTACGGGACCATGCGGACCCGATACCGAAATGTTTATTGATTTTGGTAGAAGCTGTAGTAAAAATTGTAGCCCCGCATGTGATTGTGGAAATTATTTGGAAATTTGGAACGATGTTTTTATGCAGTATAACAAAACTGCCGAAGGTAATTTTGAACCGTTAAAGCAACAAAATGTTGATACAGGTATGGGCTTAGAACGAACGCTTTGCATTTTGCAAGGAGTTAAAAGCGTTTACGAGACTGATTTATTTGTGCCGATTATTAGTGCAGTTGAAAAAGTAACAAACAAAAAATACGGCGAAGTTGAGAGCGAAATCCGTAGCTTTAGAATTATTGCCGACCATATCCGTACAAGCGTATTTATGATAGGCGATCCTAGGGGCATAGTGCCGAGCAATGTAGATCAAGGCTATGTTTTGCGTAGATTACTTCGCCGTGCGATTAGGTTTATAAAACAACTTGTAGGGGAGGCACTCTTGGGCATTCCGCATAGTCCGATTTTAGAAATCGTTAAAGCCGTTATTTCTGTATACGAAAAAGCATACCCCGAACTTAAACAAAATGAAAATCAAATTATAAAAACAATCGGCGACGAGGAGCAGAAATTTGAAAAAGCATTGTCGGCAGGGCTAAAAGAATTTGATAAATTATGCAGTTATTTGCAAGGCGATACGATAAGCGGTAAAGCATCATTTAGACTATATGATACATTTGGTTTTCCTCTGGAAATGACGGTGGAGCTAGCTAGCGAGAGGGGGTTAAAAGTAAACGAAGAAGATTTTGCTCTAAGAATGCAAGAGCATCAGCAAAAAAGTCAGCTAGGGGCAGAAAAGAAGTTCGCAGGTGGATTAGCGGATAATTCCGAGATGACAACAAATCTTCACACAGCAACTCATTTAATGCACTCTGCTCTAAAAAAGGTGCTAAAGGACGATAATGTTAATCAAAAAGGGAGTAACATTACAGCAGAAAGACTGCGTTTTGATTTCTCGTTTGGTAGACCTGTTACCAAAGACGAATTAGCGTTGATAGAAGAAGAAGTAAATAATGCAATAAAAGCGGATGTAGCTATAGAATGTAGCGAAATGACAGCCGATGAAGCAATTAAAAAAGGTGCAATCGGATTATTTGGCGATAAATACGATCAAAAAGTAAAGGTTTATAAAATGGGTGATTTTAGTTTAGAGATTTGTGGTGGTCCTCATGCTACTAGAACGGGAGCACTGGGAGTTTTCAAAATTAAAAAAGAAGAATCGTCTTCTGCCGGAGTTAGACGAATTAAAGCAGTGCTTATTTAGTAGTGTATAGTTGTTAGTTTGTTATTAAGTTAAATGTAAGGGCAACAGCCTGTCGCCCGAGCCTTATAAAAATGAAAAATAAATTACAAAAAACAATATTGGGGGTGGTAGTATTTTTATTTATGCTACCACTTTTTGCTTGTAATTTGTTTTGGATTACTAGCGAAATAGACGATTTTGATGCGTTTTTAGCACGATTATCTCGTGGCGAATTTACTCAAAGTCAAAGCGTAGTGTCACAGATAGAAGGCTTTACTCCGCTTATAAACGCTAGATTCGATTTTGGAATGCCGTTTACAGAGGGACAATATACATTTGCATATATCGGCGGATTTAATGTAATAGTTAGTGAATATGGAACTCTTTATCACTCTGGCAATCTAGCAGGGTTTCAAATTACATACGACAAGTTTATATTTGAACAAGATGCCTTAAAAGGCGTTAGATGTGTTTTTAATCGTTTAATCGTGCCTGCTAATTACACTGAAATTCATATTTTAGGAAATTCGATTTTGGCAACAAATAAAGAAGGTAAAAGCGATATTTTTTACAGAGGAAATCTAATCCATAGTAATTTAAGCACTGTTCAACTGTTTGATAGAAGCACGCTGTTAATGGGTGGTAGACTTTATGATTTGCAACTTAATTCATTAACGGTAGGAGATAATAACCAATACACAGTTGTTAGCGGATTAGATAAGTTGGACTTTAGAATAATTACGAACGGCGAGTTGTTTGGATTTGCTAATCTATATACAAATGTAGTTTTGTCTCCGCAATGGCAAAGAGCAAGTGGATTTAATGAATTTGGATTTTCGTCAGTGAATCTAACAGATGGTCAATATGTAATTATAGATACACAGGGTAGAGTAGTTGTGACAGAACAAAACGATAAACTGCCTGTACGCTACGACGGTGAATTTATTACGGCATTAGACACAATAAGAAGCAACTTGTTTGGTATTTTTGATAGCAATTTTAACGAGATTACTAGTAGTAGATTTAGTAGCATTTATAGACATAAAATTTGGCATGGTGGAATTGTTATTTATAATGCTCCGCATATTTCAAGAAGATTTTATTTAATAGACAATGGTTTTATTCCTAACGAATATATAGAAATTTGGGCTTTTGAGAATCATTTTATTGGCAAAAATTTAGACGGTAGATATTCGCTATATGATAAAAATTTAAGAATAATAAAAAAGGAAGCTCAGTATATAGGCTTTAACGGTAGTGTTTTAACAATCAGATACGGCGGGGGAGTTTATTATTATGTTAAAAGTTGATTTTAAAAAGTCATTAGAAGAAATTTTAAAATCCTATAAAGATGTAGAGGTGATACAAATCGAGCGTTTAGGATTAAAACGATATTGTTTAAATACAAAACCATTTGTTGTATTTTCAGAATCAAAAAACGGTGATCAAATTTTGCATATAAAACTGCCATCGTATAAATGCTATGAGTTAATCTTACGATTTAGCAACCTTTTTAGGAGCTCCGAAATTTATGTTTCTAATAGATGGCTATGTTTTACGATTGCTGATTTGCATAAAATTACAACTCAAGTTGATATTCAAAAATTGTTATTACTAAGTTATAAAACAACTTTTAATGAACTAACTATTTGGGATAAACAAAAATATCTATCAGCGATTTCAATAAAATACGATAACCTTGCTATTAGTTAGAGAAGTTTTATAGCATAATAGTAAATTATTTTCTCCTTGACTTTTTGTAGTTTTTGTATATTATTGTATATATGTCCTTCATAAACGAACTTCACACACGAGAAAAAGATACGCTGTCGCAGTTTGCTACGCTTAGTAGTATGGCAGTGCGGGTTAAGTCTCAAAAAAGCGATAATCTTAGACTAGAGTTTTCTAGGGATAGAGATAGAATTTTGCATAGTAAAGCATTTAGACGTTTAAAGCACAAAACGCAGGTTTTTATCAGTCCGGACGGCGATCATTATCGCACAAGGTTAACTCATACGCTAGAGGTTAGTGCAATAGCCAGAACTATTGCTAGGGCGCTTAGACTTAACGAGGACTTGACCGAAGCGATAGCGCTCGCTCACGACTTAGGGCATACTCCGTACGGACACGCAGGTGAGAGAGCATTAAATCAATTTACACCGTTTAGCCATGCCGAGCAAGGTCTTCGGGTAGTTGATTTTTTAGAGGGCGATGGTGTGGGGATAAACCTTACAGTGCAGGTACGGGACGGAATTCTTAATCATACAAGTAAAGGAAATCCAAGTACGCTAGAGGGTCAGATTGTAAGCTGGGCAGATAGAATTGCGTATATAAATCACGATATAGACGATGCTTTGCGTGCTGGCGTGCTAAAAATAAACGATATTCCAAAACGGTTTTTGAGTGAGTTTGGCGATAGACATTCTAAACGGATTAACAGTATGATTTTGGATGTAATAGAATTTAGTAGCGGTAAAGATAAGGTTAGCCCAAGCTCAAAATTTCTAAAGTTGATAGCAGAATTACGGCAATTTATGTTTGATAAGGTGTACATTTCTTCTAACGAAGCAAAATTAGAGGAGCATAAAGCGGTGAGTGTAGTTGCTTTTTTATATGCGTATTTTTATAAAAATTTACAATTATTACCCAAGTATATTTTAGATTTAGAAGTAGCAGACGAACAAAAAGTGTGCGATTATATCTCTATGATGACTGATAGGTTTGCTGTTGCTAAATTTGAAGAACTTAGTATTCCAAAAGGCTGGGCGAAGCTGTAATTCTAATGAGAAATTAGAAATAAGGAATGAGAAATTATTGACTTATAGAATTGTAAATTTTATTTACTAATCGCCTGAGCGTTATAAAATGAGTACGGATTTTATAGATGAATTATTGGCTCGCACGGATGTTGTGGAGCTAATTAGAGAGTATGTTCCGCTAACACAAAAGGGGGGCAGATTTTGGGCATGCTGTCCGTTTCATAACGAAAAAACTTCGTCGTTTAGTATAGATAGTGGCAAGCAGTTGTGGTATTGCTTTGGGAGTTGTCAGGAGGGCGGTAACGCAATCACATTCATCAAAAAAATAGAAAATGTCGAAAGTGGCGATGCGATAAGGATTTTAGCTAAAAAAGCTGGTATGGAAGTTCCGCAAAACACTAATTTCAATAAATCAAGCGGGATGAGCGAAGAGAAAAAAGAAAGACTTTATACGCTTATGCGACTTGTAGCAAAATTTTATCACGAAAATTTATATTCGGCAAGAGGTCAAAAATTTAAAAAGTATTTAAGCGATAGGGGAATTAGTGATAGCATAATTAAGCGATTTGGAATTGGAGCAAGTTTAGACGGCAACTCAGCGATTGATTTTTTAATAAAGCAAGACTTTACGCTAGAGGAGTTAAAAGAGGCAAATCAGGCTCAGGTTAGCGAAAAAGGTGCATACGACCCTTTTTATGATAGGCTTATGATTCCGATTATAAATCAGTTTGGCGAGGTGTGCGCATTTGGCGGTAGAACGCTAGAGAAAGACCCCGATTTTGCAAAATATCGCAATTCGACCAACACTCCAATTTTTGTAAAAAATAAGACTGTATTTGGGGCGAATTTGTTGCAAAAACTCAAAAAGGATAAAGTAGCGATAGATTTTGTAATTTTGTGTGAGGGATATATGGATGTTATTGCACTTCATAGTGCAGGGTTTAATACGGCAACAGCGAGTATGGGTACGGCATTATCGCTTAATCAAGCAAAGCAGATTAGGAATTTTACTAATAAGGTTTATATTAGTTTTGACGGCGATACGGCAGGGCAAAAAAATGCGTTAGCAGGATTAGATGTTTTGGCTGGAGCTGGACTTACTGTGCGTGTTGTGCAAATGCCTGTGGGATTAGACCCAGATGATGTTGTAAAAAAATATGGTGCGGATGGCTATCAAAAGCTGTTAGATAAAGCGATAACTCTGCCAGAATTTAAGATAAAAAAGCTGTTAGAAAAATTTAATTTAGAGGACCTTGAGGGTAAGGCAAAATTTACAGCTGAAGCAATTGCAGTTATAAAACGCATTGAGAACGAGATAGAGCAAGAAGAATATTTTAGGCGTATAAGTAGCTTAACAGGGTATGGAATTGATGTTTTAAGAAGGCAAGCTGATAAGACGGTGCTGGCTCCGCTTGTAGTTGAGGAAAGGCAAGCAAACAATATAAAAGAGCAAAATAAATCTAGAATTGATAAAGTATATAAAGCGAAAGCATTTATTTTAGCTAGTTTAATAGCAAAAAAATCCTTTGTAGATTATACTGAGGATTATGATTTTATTTTGGACGACGAGTTTTCTAAAACTGTTGCAAGATTTTTTATAGCAAATAATAAAGACAAAAAAGAAAGCGTAGATGGAATCTTATATGCTCGGGTAGACGATGAGCAAAAAGTAGAATTAGATTATCTATTAAATAAGTATCAATTTGTAGATGGTGACGATGCTACAAAATATAATGACTGTATTAAAAGCTTAAAAGAAAATGTGTTGCAAAAAAGAAGTAAACAATTAGAATTTGAATATCAACGAACTAAAGATATATCAGTGTTAAAAGAAATGCGAGAAATTCAAGAAGAAATCCGAGAGTTAAAATAACAAAGTTGTTAGAAATTTTTGCAGAAATATTTTTTTACGACAATTTCTAACAAAAATTTTAGTTTGCATTTATCCAAATGGCTATGTTATAATTAGGGATTAGTGGAAATTTAGGCAAGTTGTATTAAAAAGATACTATATATTACATAAAAGTGGATATAATAATAAACGGATAAAAATAGAGAAAAATGAAAAACAAAAAAATAGAAGAAGAAAAAGTAACAAAAAAAGAAATGAAGGTGTCAAAAGCTGAAAAAGAGGTTGTGGCTACTATTGATGTGGTCGAGCTAAGCAAAAATGAAAGGGCAATTAAAAAAGAAGCTAAAGCGGAAGTTAAGCTAGCTAAAGAAACCTCTAAAAAAGTTAAAGAGGACAAGCCTTCTAAAGTAGAAAAAGAGTCTGCTACTAAGGAAAAATCTATCCTTGCTATTGTAGATGAAACGGTTGTTAAGCTAATTGCTCTTAATAAGCCGTCCTTTACTTTTGACGAAGTTAGTGATATGTTACCAGAAGAGCTTATAACTTCGCCTGATAAAATTGAGCTTGTGTTAAATAAATTAGCAGAGGTTAATATTGCTATTGTTAAATTAGTAGAAGAACCTCCTAGACCTCTTACTCAGGAAGAAAAAATTGAAAAAGAAGTTAAACGTCTTATAAATATCGGTAAAACAAGGGGCAGTTTAACTTACGATGAAATAGGCGAAAAGTTAGCAGTAGAGTGCGAGGCTAATGCCGAACAACTAGAGGTTGTATATAAGATTTTAGCTGAGCATAATATAGAGATTAAAAATGACCAAATAGAACTAGTTAAAGATGTAGAGCAACTATTAGACGGCGAGATAACTCTTGATGACCCAGTAAAAGTTTATCTAAAGGATATAGGGCGTGTGCCACTTCTTAGCGTAGAGGAAGAGATTGATTTAGCTAAAAAAATGGGTGAAGGTGACGAGATTTCTAAAGCTAGACTATCAGAAGCGAATTTGCGTCTTGTGGTTTCTATTGCTAAACGCTATGTTGGTCGTGGACTTATGTTTTTGGATTTAATACAAGAGGGCAATTTGGGTCTTATGAAAGCGGTAGAAAAATTTGACTACACGAAAGGTTTTAGATTTTCTACCTATGCTACTTGGTGGATAAGGCAAGCTATTACTAGAGCTATTGCTGACCAAGCCAGAACTATAAGAATTCCTGTGCATATGGTAGAAACTATAAATAAACTTATTCGCGTTTCCCGTAGACTTGTTCAGGATTTAGGCAGAGACCCCACTAATGACGAGGTTGCCCATGAGTTAGGTATTCCTGTAGAAAAGGTTAGAGAAATTCAGAGAATTGCTCAAGAGCCTGTTAGCCTAGAAACACCGATTGGCGAAGAAGAGGATAGCACGCTTGGCGATTTTGTAGAGGATACCACAAGCGCCGCTCCGCAAGAGGCAACTGCCTTTACAATGTTAAAAGAGCAACTGCTTACTATTTTATATACATTAACTCCAAGAGAAGAAATGGTACTTAGATTAAGGTACGGTTTAGATGACGGACATCCAAGAACGCTAGAAGAAGTGGGCAAAGAGTTTGGAGTTACAAGAGAGCGTATTAGACAAATCGAGGCTAAGGCACTTAGAAAGCTAAGGCATCCAAGTAGAAGCAAAAAGTTAAGAGAATATATAGAGGCAGGGCAAGGGTAGGCAAATTACAAATTACAATGTACAAATTACAAACACGCTTACAGACTATTTGTTCACTCATTCCGAAGGCTTGCGTTATAGCAGATGTTGGTACGGACCACGGCTTAGTTAGTGAGTTTATTGTTAGGAATAAACTATGCGATACGCTTATTGTAAATGATATTTCTAAGCAATCGTTGCAAAAGGCGATTGATAGATTAGGCAAATTCGAAATAAATAATAATGTAGGGGTGAACATTGCTCGTCCGCAAATAATGTTTATCAATTGTTGCGGTAGTGAGATAACAGCAAAAATCAATCTCAAAATTGATTGCGCTGTTATAGCTGGTATGGGCGGTAAAGAAATTCTAAAAATTATGAATAGCTTAATGCCGAAGCAAGCCGTACTCAGCCCTCAAAAAAATGTAGATGTAGTTAGGTCAGAGTTGATAGCAATGGGATATGAGATAGTAGAAGATTTAGAAATTATAGATAAGAAAAAAAGGTATAGTATAATGTTAATTAGAAATTAGAAATGAGGTGAATGAGAAATTATTGACTATTTTACTTGTTATCAATGTTGTTTTTATTTTTATAGCTTATTAAATCTTTAATTTCTCATTCACCTCATTTCTAATTTCTAATTGAGACAAAATGTCAACAGTAAAACAAATAACAAATCTAATAGAACAAATCGCTCCACAAAATTTAACTGCACCAAACTTTGACGATAATGTTGGGTTAATTATTGGTAACGAGAATGTAGTCGTAACTAAAACTTTAGTATGCTTAGATGTAACCGAAGCAGTTTTAGACGAAGCAGTTTCAAGCGGAGCAAATCTAATTATTAGTCACCATCCGTTTATTTTTTTTCCGATAAAACGAATAACTAACAGCGACTTGCTTGGTAAAAAGATTATTAAAGCACTGAAACACGGCATAAATATATATAGTGCCCATACTAATTTAGACTTTTGTGAGGGTGGTATAAACGATTATTTGGTAAAGCTATTCTCTCTTAAAAGTATAAACTCGCTCGAGCAATATAAAAATGATGCTGGTCAAATAGGCATTATAGGTCATATTGGCGAATTGGAAAAAGAATTGGAAGTAGAGAAATTTGCGAAGTTAGTTAGTAAAATATTACAAGATAACAACATAAAAATTGTAAATGGCAAAAATAAAACCGTAAAAAAGGTTGCAATTATAAGTGGTAGCGGTGGCGAGATTAGCTACATAGATAAAGCGTTAAGCTTAGGTTGTGATTGCTTTATTACCGCCGATGTTAAGCACTATATTGCCTCTTATGCTAACGAAATGGGATTTACAATCATAGAGCCAACGCATTACAGCACCGAAAAGGTTGGTATGGAGTATTTTGCTAAAATTCTAAGTAAAGCACTCTTAAAAGAAAAAATCGAAATAGAAGTAATTTCGAGCAAAAGTGAAAAAAGTCCGTATTTATAAAGTGCGGGCGACAGAGTGTCGCCTCTACAATTTGGCAGAAAATATATTACTGTAGGGGCGACAGAATGTCGCCTAAGCAATAGAAAAAAGGAAAATCATATGAGTACAAACTTAAAAGCATTATTAGATTATCAAACAGTCGATGTGGCACTAAGAAGAGCCAGCAACGAGTTAGAAAAACATCCCGATAGGGAAAAGTTAGCCAAGACCAAAACGGATTTTGAAAAGGCTAAGCAAGCGGTAGCAGATGCGGAGTGGGAAGCCACTAAGTATGTGGAATTTTTTGACGAAGCTAAAAAAGAAGTACCTCCGCTGATTAAATTAGCAGGCGAGTTAACCGAAAAATTAGACAAAATTCCTGAAAACGACGAGGAGAGTAGAAGGGCTTTAACTAAGGAATTAGAGGATGTTAAAGAAAAATTAAACCGCTTTGAAAACCGTATGGCTGATAGAAAAGGAAAAGGTCAGAAGGCGATTGTAAAGTTTAAAGAAGCTCAGGAAGCTGGTAAAAAGCTAAGAGAATTATATGCAAAGCAAAAAGAACGCTACGATGTATTTCAAAAAGATGCCGAGCCAAAAATTGTGATGGCTAAGAAAAAGCTAGAGACGCTTAAAAAAGGTGTTGATGCTAAGCTATTGGAGAAGTATTTAATACTGGCAGGCGAAGGTAAAATACCGTCGCTTGTCGAGGTTAAAGTTATGGATGGCGGTAAAACTTATAACTGTTTTTGCGGTTTAGCACTTTCGCAAGCCAGTAAAGCTCAAGTTATAGAAAACGGTTTTAGTAATTGCGATAATTGTAGAAGAATGATTTATCTTAATAAGTAAGTATTTTAGATACTGTAAATTTTAATCTTAGGAGACTTTTAGTATGAAGCCAATCACAAAAGCCGTTATTTTATGCGGGGGATTAGGCACTCGGTTTTTACCTATTACAAAATCAGTGCCAAAGGAAATGCTACCTGTTATTGATACGCCTGTGCTTGGGCATATTATAGCTGAGGCAATTGATAGCGGTATAACAGATATTTTAATTGTATTATCTCCCGGTAAAGAGGCTATCGAGAGATACTTTTTAGATGCTCCGATTTTAGAAAAAAAGTTACTAGATAGCAAAAACTTTGAAGCTCTAGAAGCTCTTAAAAAAATTACTTCGGGTGCTAATTTTAATTTTGTTGTGCAAAAATCGCCACTCGGTAGCGGAGACGCAGTATTACACGCCGAAAAATTTTGTAGTGGTGAGCCGTTTGTTTTAGCACTAGGCGATGATTTAATTTATAATAAAGATAATCCTGTTTGCGGTCAGCTTATAAAGGCGTATCAAAAAAAAGGTGCTTCAATTTTGGGAGTTCAATCAGTTTTAACAGACGATATTATAAAATACGGTGTTGCCGATACAGGTGGAGTGACTTTAGATGAGGATAAATGTGCTAAAATGCGTGGTATTGTAGAAAAACCTCCGCTAGATAGATTGCCCTCTAGGCTAGCTGCACTGGGCAGATACATATTAACTCCCGATATATTCGATACTATAAAAACAACACTTGTTGCCAAAAACGGCGAATTGCAATTAACCGATAGTATAAACGCTATGGCAAGGAATGGCAATTTTTATGCATATGACTTTATTGGTAAGCGTTATGATATGGGCGATAAATTCGGCTCAGTTTGTGCGATTGTGGATTATGCGTTAAGAGATGAGGTTTTTGGCGAGAGATTTAGGGAGTATTTGTGTTCTATTAGGAATTAGAAGTTAGGAATTATTAGGAGTAGCATTATGAATAAAGAAATAAAAGTAATAGCACGAAGGATGACTTCAGTAGAAAAAAGAGTACACGGTGGCTCAGGTGGAGAATTGTTTCTCCCTGAATTTCTAGTACCACAAGATTTGATTATATTACGAGAATATACTTTAGTTTTTGGACTAAGAAAACGTAAAATAAACATTCAAGATATTGTACAAGTAGAATTAAGATTTTATACTCGTTCATCACCTAGTGGTCGCATCATAATTAAAACACAACAAGGGAAAAAATATAAAATTACAAGTGTCTCAGAGGTTTATTTTGTATTAAAAAGACTTTTATCAAAATTTGATGAATTTGGTTTTAGATATCCTAAAATTCTTTATACAGGTGAAAAAGGCATTAAATTAGACATACTTATGTATGCTGATTGGAATTACTTTGAAACTATGTTGCGTGAAGTTGGGGAATATCCCAATTCACCCTTTGTTACCTTTCTTGCTACCCAACCAACCAAAAACCTCCGCATTTTGAAACTTAACCCCAAAAAAAAGAAAAGTAAACTATAGTTTATTATTTTTCTAACTTTAAAAAACAAGCGAATAAAAAGCGCTTGTTTTTTTTTTATGCCTCACATATAATAGTTGTGGAGGAAAATTATATGTCCATTCATAATGAGCAAGTTAAGCCGCACTTTAGTAAATTTCAAGAAAAATTAAGTAAAGGTTTAGAACATCTTAAAGCCGAATTTAGCACTTACCGAGCAGGCAGAGCAAACCCTGCAGTGCTTGATAAAATCCTTGTAGACTATTGGGGTACACCCACAAAAATTCGTGATATGGCAAATATTACGGTAGCAGACGCTAGAATGTTAACTATTACGCCTTACGATATTAGTGCGATAAAAGCTATAAATAAAGCGATTCAAGATTCGGATTTAGGTATAAACCCTAGCGATGATGGTAAAATGATTCGTTTGGGTTTTCCGCAACTAACCGAAGAAAAACGAAAAGATTTAGTTAAAAACATTAAAAAAACTGCGGAAGATAGTAAAGTTGTTTTAAGAAACGAACGCCGTGATATGGTAGATGTTCTTAAAAAACTTAAAAAAGATAGTTTATTAACTGAAGATGAGTTAGCAACTTACGAAAAGGAAGTTCAAAAAGAATTGGATAAAATGATTGAAAGCGTGGATAAGTTACTTAAGGATAAAGAGAAAGAAGTTTTGGAGATTTAGAAAAATGAAAAATATAATTAAAAAGGTAACATTCTTTATTGTTGCCTTAATGATGATGTTATTTGCGGTTGTAGGGTTTATGGCTTGCAATAATTTGCAGCAACAGAATGAAGAATTAAAAAACATAATAAGAGATTTAGAAGAACAAAAACAAGAATTACTAGATGAAAAAACTCGATTAGAAAGGGAGTTATACGATATAAGAAATCGTGAAATCACAGCTAATGATTTTGCGTTATTAGTTTTTACAGATAGAACAACCTTTAATCAAGGTGAGAGTATTGAGGTGACTGCTAAGTTTTTTAATATGAGCGGGCAAAGATTAGAGATAGTACGCCATGGGAGGTTAATCGCTTTTCGTTATAGATATCGTGTATATACATCAGATCTTCCTGGTCATCCCTGTTATTTAGAGTTAGGTGATATAATAACTCAAACAGTTACATTAGGTAATAGGCTGACAACAGGGGAGCATGAAGTAATAGTAGGTGTGAATATTCTTATAAGGCGTGGTTGGATAATAGTAAGCGAAATGATATCACTTAGGTCAAATATTAGAATAACAGTTGTTTAATAAAAATAGAACAAAGGAAATAAATATGAAAAAATTCAATAAAATCATTCCAAAAATTTTGTTGGTAGTCTTATTTGCTTTTAGCGGATTATTTATGTCCGGCTTTACAGTAGGGCAAACATATGGTTATAACGGATATGTGGCAGTGCAAGAAAAAATGTTTCAAGAAGATGCTTTTACGAAAGCTATGAGTGAATTTCGTATTGTTTCGGAGTGTGAATCTGTTGGTATAAATGGCTATGTGTATTGTGATAGCTTTGCGGGTGTATGGTATTGCTATTACGGTATATTAAATATTGGTGTTACTAACGATATAAATAGCAGAAGCCGTATAAACAAAATCGAAGAAGTGGTTTATGTGCCTCGTAATTTTTCGTATAACTTTTTAAATAGAGTGCATAGTGCTTTAGTAGATTTAATGCCAAAGTATTCAATACATAGTGTAGCTATGATTCCGCAATATAATCAGGTAGAAGTAAAAATAAAATATGAAAGATATATTACAAATATAGAATTATATTTATCTAGATTAGAGCTTTATAAAAATGAAGCTATCAAATTTGTGGTAGAGCAACAAATGGCTGTTGCCCAAAATAGACCGATTCATGCAGGTGGCACATTATACGCTTCTCGTATAATTCCTGAGTGGCATAACCCTCATGGAACAATATCAGCTAAAGCTATTTGTAATTTAACACATAGAAGAGGGATAATAACTAATGCCCATGTAATAACATCTAGATGCACCAACATAAGACTTGGGAGAGTACCTACAGGGTCAGGATATTTATTAGCCGATAGAAGAGCTCAGTATATGATGCATGGCTTAGCAGACGCTACTTTTGTGCCGTTTAATGCTCCTTGGGAATGGGAATTTAATTCTTCTGCTTCGTACTTTAGATATCCAAACCGAAACAATGTTACAATAGTGCCTAGAACATATCAAGTAGTAAGCAGAAGTTGTATAAGAGTTGGAAGTCCGGTAGCTAAATTTGGTCATACAACAGGTAGAACAGAAGGGAGATTAGATGCTACAAGAGTTTCGGTAAGAGTGTTTTTCTTTAGTTATGGAATATATAGGAATTTTTATGACCAATTTAGACATACGGCACGAACTGAATCAGGAGATAGCGGAAGTCCTGTTTTTATAATAGATGAGCAAGCAGGTGGAAATATTAGATATACACTAGTAGGGACTCATTTTGCTAGCGACGGTGTAGGGTACGCTAGCAAAATAACAAACATAACTCAAGAATTAGATGTTACAATAGTAGCAGAGGTAGAAAGTTTTTTTACTACAAGGAATTTACCTAATGGAACATTAGAAATAACCGGTTCTAATATTGAATTGGTTTATAGTGTGTCTATTCCTCAAACTATAGGTGATGTGCCGGTTACTCGAATAGCAGAGGATGCTTTTAGGGGTCGTCATCCACGCTTAATGAGTATGCATATTCCTCCGACAGTTACTAGCATTGGACGAAATGCATTTTTAAATACCGGCATATGGAATAGATTTCCTAATAATAGTATTGTTTATGTAGATAACTGGGCGGTAGGAATTAGAGGAATGGTAATGATGCAAAATTATACTTTAAGAGTAGGTACAGTTGGAATTGCGGAATGGGCTCTTAGTTCTGGTAATATAATAACAAATATAACTTTGCCAAGTAGTGTTAATTATATAGGAAGCAGTGCTTTTGCACAAGCATCAACTGTAACATCCGTTACAGTTGCAAATAATAATACTATTAGAAGTATTGGAACATTAGCGTTTGTCGGAACTAGACTATGGAATAATACTCCTAATAATAGTGTTGTTTATGTCGGTAATTGGGCAACCGGGATTAGAGGAAATATAACGGGTAACTACACGATAAGAGCGGGTACGGTTGGGATAGCAGACAATGCTTTTGTTTTGGCAAGAGGACTGAGTAGCATAAACTTATCAGGTGTTAGATATGTAGGAATGGAAGCCTTCAGAGAACTATTGAATCTAACTTCAGTTACTTCATTAACTTCCATACAACACATTGGCACAAGGGCTTTTGCTTTTTCGGGATTGACATCATTTAATTTTACTTCTAATATACAGTCTTTCGGTGAAGGAGTGTTTGAAAATGCTAGAAATTTGCATACTGTTTCTAATATGCAAACGGCTGTAAGCTTCACTAATATACCCCGCAGAACTTTTTATAATACTTTGCTTACAGAGGTTGCATTATCTAGTAACATAGTGTATATTGGAAATGATGCTTTTGCTCGGACAAATTTAACGACTATAACTTTGCCTAATAGAGTAAATCATGTAGGGGTAAGAGCATTTAGAGGTGCTTTACAGTTACAAACTGTTATTGTGCAAAGACAATATGAAAATAGCTTAAATGCTAGATTTACAAGTTTAGGTTTGAATGCTTTTGAAAATACTCGGATTACAACAATTAGAGTTCCAACTCAAAATTGTGTTAGAGGGTATAGTGCCCGTTCTAATTGGTATTTTGTTGCTAATATGATTGTTGTTTAGGAAATCCTTTATTTTTATCATGAATATAAATCACATCGCAATTATAATGGACGGAAACGGTCGTTGGGCTACGGCTAAAAATAAAAGTCGCACGACAGGTCATAGAGAGGGTGTTAAAGTATTAGAAGACATTACCGATTTTTGCTTTGAACTCGGGATTAGTTGCCTTACTGTCTATGCGTTTTCAAGCGAGAATACAGCTAGACCCAAGGAAGAAATCGACGGTTTAATTAGGCTTATAAAGGAGTTTTTTTCTAAAAAGCTACCTAAGTTTATTAAGCACAGTATCCGCATTGTGGTGCTTGGAGATAGAAATTATTTCGATAAAAATGTTCAAAATATTATAAACGAAGCCGAGAGTAAAACCGCTCATTTTGAGGAAAAGACTCTTGCGATTGCTCTAAATTACGGAGCAAGAAATGAAATAATAAGGGCAGTTAATAAGGCAATAGATGTAAGAGAAAAAGTTGATGAGAATAGTTTTAGTAAATTATTAGATACAAAGGATTTACTGGAAGTGGATATAATTATTAGGACTGGTGGCGAAAAACGATTGTCGAATTTTTTATTGTATCAATCCGCTTATACCGAATTGTTTTTTGTAAATGACCTTTGGCCTGATTTTAATAGGGAAAGGTTGAGCGAAATTATAGCTGAGTTTAAGGGTAGAAGTAGGCGGTTTGGTAAGGTTGAAAACAATATAAAGTAATCAAATTATATAATGGAAAATAAAAATCAAAATAAAAATACAAAAGACTTAGAAACTGAACAGATTGTTACATCTACTATAGTAGAAAGTAGCAACACAGCTTTACCAAACAAAAAATCTCCTCTTAAAACTCGTATTATAGTGGGTTCTCTTGTGGCGGTTGTGTACATTGCGGTAATGCTTTTGACTACTCTAATAACTAATTTTCCTAGAATATTTTTTGATGTTTTTGTTATATCCGTTGTTATTGTAGCTAGCTTAGAAATGTGTAGTGCTGTGGGAAAACGCTTTTCTAAACCGATAAAAGCGATGGTTATTGCTACTATTATTGTTGGCTTTACAGCGTTTTATTTAACTCATTTTTTATTTTCGTATAATCAAAACGAAGAACGAGGTAGTGGTATAACGGCATTCTTTTTTGCGGTTGCATTTATGCTTTTAGTAATTATTACGGTAAATGTTTTCCTAAAAAATCATACAATGCAAAATGTTTTAAGCACTATGTTTGTGCTTGTTTACCCAACTATGCTGGGTGTTTATTTGCTGGCTCTTAATTATTTTGAGCCTTACGGTATAGCAAATGCAGCGATTTTATTAGTGTTTATTGTACCTGCTTTTGCTGATACCGGAGCATTTTTTATAGGAAGTAAGTTTAGAGGTCCGCTTTTAGCTCCTAATATTAGTCCTAAAAAGACTATTTCAGGAGCTGTTGGTGGAGTAGTTTGTGGTATAGCAGGTGGTGCATTAGTGTTTGTTTTTTCGCATTTTGGAGTTTTTAATGTTGGTATTCTAAATGAAGTTATGGGTATAAATTTAATACATTTCTTATTGTTAGGTGGCTTTGGAGCAATATTTACTATACTTGGTGACCTAATTGCTAGCTATGTAAAACGCCAGTGCGGAGTTAAGGATTTTGGTGTATTTTTACCCGGTCACGGCGGTATTTTAGACAGAATAGACGGAATGATGCTAACGGCAGTATTTTTGTTTATTTACTTTTTTGTACTGACTTTCTTTTTTGGATAAAAGCTATACTATGCAATTAAAAATGTAGGGGAAGATGCCTCGGCTTTACGAACCATAGAAAAAAGTTCTTTTATAAAGTTTGGGCGACCGAGGCGTTTGCCCCTACTATAAGCGTTTTTTAGAATAAGATAACAAAGTAAGTTTATTTATGAAACAGATTTCAATATTAGGAAGCACGGGGTCGATAGGTAGACAAACTTTAGAGGTTGTTCGTAGACACTCGGATAAATTTAAGATTGTAGCGCTAGCAGGGCACAGTAATGTGGATTTACTGGAGGCTCAAGTTAAAGAGTTTAAGCCCGAAGTTGTAGGTATATCCGATGAAAAGATTTATGCTAGAGAGAAACATAGATTTAGTGGTCTAACGGTTTTAAGCGGTGCGGATGCTCTTATAGAAGTGGCTGGTTTAAACAAAGCGGATATTATGGTAGCGGCGGTTAGTGGAATGGCGGGTTTTTTATCTACGCTAAAGGCGGTAGAATGCGGTAAAACTGTAGCACTTGCTAATAAAGAAAGTTTAGTTGCCGGCGGTAAAATTATTAAAGAAACCGCTAAAAAAACAGGGGCTAAAATTTATCCTGTAGATAGCGAACATAGTGCAGTATGGCAATGCTTAGAAGGTAATAATAGCCGAAGTTTACAAAAAATTATTCTTACCGCATCGGGCGGTCCGCTTTACGGCAAGGGTAGCGAAGAGTTAAAGAATACAACTATAGAACAAGCACTTGCTCATCCAACTTGGAGTATGGGTAAAAAAATATCGCTAGATAGTGCCACTATGGGCAATAAGGCTTTAGAAATTTTAGAGGCATCGGTGCTATTTGATACGCATAATATAGATTATGTTATTCATCCGGAGAGTATAGTGCACTCAATTGTAGAGTTTACTGATGGCACCCACATAATGCAAGCCAGTCCCCCCAGTATGATTTATCCTATAGGCTTAGCACTTAGCTACCCCGATAGAATAGATAACGATAAAATGCCTTTTGCCTTTAATAAACCACTTAATTTTTTACCAAAAGACGAAATAAATTTTCCATTGCCCAAGTTAGCTAAACAGGCACTAAAAACGCACGAGGGTGCACCACTAGTGTTTAATGCAAGTTTAGAAGCTGTTGATTATTTATTTTTGAATAAAACCATAGGGTTTGGGCATATATCTATTATTGTGGCAAAAATTCTGGAAGAAGTAGATTTTCCGACTTTGAATACTGCCGAAGATGTTGTAAAAGCACATAATGAAGTTTACGAAAAAGTGTTAGCCGAGTATAATAAATAATAAAGTTGTAGGGGCGACAGAGTGTCGCTTCGACAAAAGTAACAACAATGTAAGCTCGATATATATTGTTACTCTCCATTCTCTAAACCCAACAATTGTGCTTTGTGAATTGAGCATTGAGCATTGAATAATAAAAACTATGACATTCCTATTTATACTACTTGCAATTTTAATACTACTTCTAATGGTGCTCATTCACGAGTTTGGTCATTATGTCGCCGCTAAAATTCTTAAATTTAAGGTGGTAGAATTTTCTGTTGGATTTGGACCAAAGCTTCTACAAAAGAAAACGAAATCAGGCGAAAAATTCTCTCTTAGAGCAATTCCGTTAGGGGGTTACTGTGCTTTTGAAAGCGAGGACGAAGAAGGTGTTGAGACAGAAAAATCATTCTACAAAGAAAAACCGTGGAAACGAATAATAGTTTTACTTAGCGGAGCACTGTTTAATATAATCAGTGCAGTGATTTTTTCATTTATGTTTTTGCTTATTGTTGGTAGTGCCTCAACAAGTGCTATTAGCGTTGGTTATGTTCATAATAATTCTGACGGTGTGCCTTATAATCAATTTATAGTTGGTGATGTTATTACTCACATCGGTGATAGAGAGGTAGATACAACACAACGGAATTGGTTGGTTAATTTAACAGGTGATTTTGAATTAGGCGAAGAGGTTGTGTTTAGGATTATTAGAAACGGCGAAGCACAATATATCCCGATGACTAAAACTTGGATAGCTCAGCCACCTACCTACCATGGCTTTGGCTTCACTTATATTTTAACCGAAAACGGAGCGAGAGTTGGTGGAGTTGCCGAAAGAGCGGTAGCAATAGGCGAGGAAAGAAGACCGTATAACGACCTGCTTGTCGGCGATATTATTATAGCTGTAAACGGTAATGTGGTTAGGCGAGATACTCCGTTAGCTAACTTAACACAAGGTGTCAATTTAGGAGATGCAGTAACCTTTACTGTTCATAGAACACTTGAGGGGCAAACCAGTCCTACAGAATTAGAGTTTGTAATTCCTAAAAGGATTGTAGATGAGTCATTTTTAGGTTTTGGTTTTAGAGTATCAACTCATTTCGAAAGAGGTTTTGGTAGAGCAATCACAGGTGCAATTCCTTTTACCGGACAAATGAGTTGGGCGATTATCGGCACATTCGGCAATTTATTTACGGGTGGAACAGCCATCACTGATATGACGGGGCCTATCGGTACAGTTGGTCAGATGGCACAAATTTCTCAAGCCGACTGGCGAAATATTTTAATCCTTTTGCCACTCCTTGCCGCTAATTTAGCGATATTTAATCTATTACCTTTTCCGGCATTAGACGGAGCTAAGATTGTTTTTACAATAATCGAATGGATAAGAGGCAAGCCAATAAACCGAAATATAGAGAATATGATTCATTTAGTAGGTTTTGCGGTGCTGCTATTGTTTGTTTTTTCAATAGATATAGTAAGACTTATTATGGTAAGAGGACCGCCAGCGGTGTGGACGAGGTTTTAATCAATGCACAATTTGTAATGCACAATGCACAATTTCGGATTTATTATCCATCTAAGATAAGTCAACAATTGTGCATTGTAAACTGTGCATTGTGCATTATTAAGAATTATGCACATAAAGAAAAAAAAGACTGTGTTAGTCGGCAATATAAAACTCGGTGGAAATGACTCGGTTGTAATTCAGTCTATGACTAACACTAAAAATTGCGATGTGGAGGCAACGATTGCTCAAATTGAATCGTTACAAAAAGCAGGCTGTCAGATTGTCAGGCTTGCTTTTTGTAATGTAGACGAGATAAAAGCTCTTAAAACAATAATAAAAAATTCAAAAATTCCGCTTGTAGCTGATATTCAATTTGATTATAAATTAGCAGTGATAGCGGGCGATATTGGATTTAGCGGCATTAGATTTAATCCGGGAAATATTGGTAGCGAAAGAGCTATAGCTGAAGTTGTAGCAAGTGCAAAAGCAAATAAAATCCCGATAAGAGTGGGTGTAAATTTAGGCAGTTTAGAAAAAGATATTGAAAAACAGTACGGCAGAACAGCAGAAGCGTTGGCGACTAGCTGCTTAAATCACGCGTCGATTTTAGAAAGACATAGTTTTTACGATATTGTGCTTAGTGTTAAAGCGAGTGATGCTAAAACTACAATAGAAGCAAACCGAATTTTACATAATAAAAGCGATTATCCGCTTCATATAGGTATAACCGAGAGCGGTTTTGGTCAATATGGTGCAATTAAAAGTGCTGTTGGGATTGGGGGATTATTAGCAGACGGCATTGGTGATACAATTAGAGTGTCGTTAACAGGCAATCCTATTGACGAAATTGCAGTTGCAAAAATGATTTTACGGGCAAGTGGTCGATGTAAAAGCGGGGTAGAGATTGTTAGTTGTCCCACTTGTGCCAGATGTAATATAGATTTAAGTTTTTTAGCAAGTGAGATAGCTGAGTTTGTGGGTGAGATTGATACCCCTCTAAAAATCGCACTTATGGGTTGTGTCGTAAATGGTCCAGGCGAAGCTAAGGATGCCGACATTGCCCTCTGTGGAGGAAGCGACGGCAGATGCGTTTTGTACGAAAAAGGCATAAAAATAAAAACTATGTTAGTAGAAGAAGCATTAGCGGAATTGAAAAAGTTGATAATAAAGTTAAGTGCGGGCGACAGAGTGTCGCCCCTACAATTTTGACGATTCTTAAAGCAGGATAATCGTTTTTTGCTTTACTATAGGGGCGAGTAATGCTTGCCGTTGTAATTAAGCAAAAGCTATAAATCCATATGGGACGCAGTTCTCGGCGTCCCGAAACAATCAAATCAACCTATCAAAACATCGCTAAATGTAGGGGCGACATTCTGTCGCCTGAGCACAATATAAAAAAACTGCTAAAAGAAATTACTTAGCAGTTTTTTTATATTTAATTATACGAGGTCTGTTTTATTTATCTAATCAAAGTTGCTATCAAAATCTGCAAAAGTATGACCTAATACTCCTATTCCTCCCCCCAAAAAAGCTAGATTTGGAACAGTACAAGTGTGACTAGAGGCAAAAGACTTGCTAATAATACTTTGCCAAAGAAATTCGTAAAAGTGCTAAGAAAGCTATGTGTCGCAACAATTATTGTATCACTTTTTACACTATTGTGTCAACGGCGAAAAATTCAAGAAACTTTTTGAGCGTTTGCAAAAGATAATCAATCGTGATATAGTAGAGTTGTTAGGAAATAAGAGATAAATGCCTAAGAGTTTCATCGAAAAAATAAATAAGACATTAAAGGATAAATTTACATATCTAAAACTCAAGGATAACATTGTAAATCTAAAAGACAAGTATATCGAGCTTGTGCTTATTTTTCCCGAATATATTAGCGAAATTGATGAAGATGATAAGGTTGAAATCCAAAAAGCGTGCACTAAAGTTCTTGATACAACACTTCCTGTGAAAATTAAATTCATTAAAAGTCATTTTGACGGAGGATTATTTAAAAAGGAGTTTTTGGATTTTTTAACTGAATTTCCGTCGGTGCATTCTATTATAGAAAATGACGATATTATTATTGACGAGGATAAAAAGGCGATTACTGTGCTTGTAGAGCCTACGATTTTTAGATTTTGTTTAGAGCGGGATATTGTAAAAAAAGTGGACAAATTTATAAATCAAAATTACTGTGATATGATTACATTTGCGTTTAGACAAAAGGAAGAGGATATGCTAGAAGATGTGCTTAACGAAAGCGAAGTTCCCGAAACTCATTTAGAGCATGGTGGCGACAGGTTGATTATTCCTAAAAATGTGGATAATCTTATTGGCAAACCGATTTACAATAAGGCGATGTATATAGAGGATGCTGTATCGGAAAATCCAGAGGCTGTTATTTGCGGAGAGGTTAATGATATTGCGGTTATTGAATATAAAAATAAAACGACGGGCGAGGATAAAAAATTTTATAAGATTTTAATGCAAGACCCAACAGGCAAGATGGAAGTGCTGTTTTTTCCTAATAAACACACAGAGGGTAAGTTTGGTTTACTTAAAACGGGTAAGCAAATTGTAGTTAGAGGTAAATTAGAAAAGGATAAACGCAGAGAGGGGAGTCTAGTGTTTATGGTGCGGGATATTAGTTATTGCAGTATAGATATTGATAACTTTGTGGTTAATCGCATTGTTAGAGATGTCGATACCGAATATCGAACAGTTTTTCCTGTGGATTATATTGAAGTAGCACAAACTTCTTTTTTTGATTTAGCGAATGCTGTGCCAAAGAGTATGCTAGGAAAAACATTTGTTGTATTCGATTTAGAAACAACAGGACTTAATCCAAATCAAGAAAAAATTGTAGAGATAGGGGCAGTTAAAATTGTAAACGGAGTAATAACTCAAACCTTTGCTAGTTTAGTAAATCCGGGTAAGCCGATACCGCTCGAAGCTACAGCAGTACACGGCATAAAGGATAGTGATGTAATGGGTAAGCCCACTATAGAAGAAGTGCTACCCGACTTCTATAAGTTTGTACATGGTAGTACGATAGTGGCTCATAATATTAGCTTTGATTTTGGTTTTATTTCGGCAATAGGTAAGCCTATGGGTATTTATTTCGAGCACGACCAGTTAGACACTTTGGCACTAGCCAGAAAAACTTTCCCCAGATTATCGCATTATAATCTTCCGTTTTTAACAAAGCATTTTAATATAATCCACGAAAGCAAACACCGTGCCGTCGACGATGCCGTAGCCACAGCAAAACTATTTTTGAAAATTAAAGAGAAGGAAGGATAACAAAGCGTTCAGTTAAAGTTAGTATGTAAGTACATAATAAAAATACCTATATCACTAAAGATATAGGTATTTTTATTAAACTTAATGAGTTATAGGTTATTTTTTTATACTAAAAGTCCTGCTTGCTGAATATATGTAATAGTTATTTTTATATTGCGTACAACAACTTGACTCACAGCAGATGTATCACGAAGCACTAACCGTAATGCAGTATCGTTATTTGCTACAAGAATTCTTCCTTGAGCATTTCCATTTATAGACATTTCCTCAAAAGAACCTCCAGGGATATTTGTTATTGTTCCGATTACATCCGGTGCATTTGCACCTGTAAATGTTATGCTACGACTAAGCGACATACCTATAGAGCGTGCCTCAAACTCTATAGATAAAGCAATTTCAGTTGTATGGTTTCTTCTTAGCCATTCTATTCGTTGCCAGTTCTCCCTACTAAAATGTCTATTATCCCAAATAATAGTTGTATCGCTTGAAAAATTTTCGTTAAGTGCTGTTGGTATGCTAGAGATTGTTATGCTAGAATCCTCATTAGCAAAGTAGCGAGCGGTAAGCACAGTATCTCTAATAGGAAATTCGGTTTGTGAAATAGTATGCCAGCCACTATACCATCTATCAAAAGTATAGCCCTCACGCACAGGTGTGGGTAGCACCATAGGAGAGCCTGCCTCGCCTATAAGTGTTAATTGAGTAACTCCGCTTCCGCCGTTTAACTCAAGTGTAACGGTTACACTTTGTGGTGCGGGCACTTCAGTTTGCATTCCATTGTCATAACAAGACGGCAAGAAGGCAGTTAATAATGTTATTGTCAGCGTTAAAGTAAGCGCTAGCATAATGATTGTAATTTTTCTTTTCATTTTCTTTTCTCCTTATCAGCATAGAAAACATCTATGCTAATATATTACTTAAGATATTAACCTAATTTACCGCCACAGCAATCGCAAAACTTAGCACCAGGGAAGCCGGTTGACCCACATTGAGTACACTTATAAATCTTTAGATTACTAACTTCTGATTTTGTTATTTCTAATTCTTTTTTTCTCTTAGCAACCTCTAGTTCCATTTGTACTTTGCGTTGCTCTTCTTCTAGTTTCTTTGCTTCTTTTATAGAGGGGTCTATATTACCGCTTGCAATATTTTTTAGTCTTTCAATTTCTTCTCTTTTTCTTTGTAGGTCTAATTCTCTTAGTAGCATATGTTGCTCTTGCTCTAGCCTTTTAATTTCCCATTCTCTTTCTTGAGCCTCTAAATAGGCTAATTCTTGAGGAGACATTTTCTTTCTTCTTTTTTGTTCTTGAGCTGTAATAGTAGTAGGTCTAAACGCCCTCTCTTTTTGAAGTGCTTCGCTTTCTTCAGCAGTTAAAATCCTATTATTTTTTTGTTTAACTTTTGCGTTTTCTAATACATTTGCTTTGTAGTGCTCTATGTCTTTATTTTGACCGTAATTTACGCTAGATTTTACTATTAGATAAATTACTAAAGTACCGTAAATTGCAAAAGTTAAAACAGCATTTACTATATAAAGGGTTCGCAAACCATCCTCCATAAGAAGAAAAATGGGGTAGGGTGGAGTGAAAATTGTAAAAAACATTAAAAGTATCCATAGGGTTATTTTTAGCTTATCTCGAAAAGCACTTTTGCCCTCTTTTACAAGTGTAACGGTGGTTACTATGATGTACAGTATAGTTCTTGTTAATAAAGCTATACCGGCAAGAATGCCCCAAGCTATAAGACTTCCCTCAGAGATACTATAATCAATCCAATCAAATCTATGAAGTCGCAACCAAAAGATAAATGGTAGTAGTATTGATAGTCCTATAATTGCTAGAATTATCCAGTTTTTTCGTGTCATTATGTAATTATTTCTCCTTTTTTGCACAAAAAAAGCTGAATCCGTAGTTATGCGGATACAGCTAAATTTGCAATATGTAATTTTGGTAAGTTAAAAAGTAGCTAGCTTTAGCTATTGCTATCGCTTGGCTTGGCTTGGCTTGGCTTGGCTTGGCTTGGCTTGGCTTGGCTT
>WRAP01000010.1 GCA_009780135.1 Bacillota bacterium | reverse complement strand
TGTTTGATTTTCTAAAGCTGTTATATTAAATATACGAGTGCCACTAGCAAAATTAGAAGTAGTATACCAACCTCTAAATGTATGACCCGAACGACTTGCATCAAGAAGAGGTAAACCTAAAACACTTGATTCATTAAGAGTTACAAAATCATCCCAACTAAAAGTTAGCGGATTTGGATTAGTATCCTCCACTTCAATATTGTTATAGGTAATATTAAAATTGCGAAATGTCCAACTGCCATGTATCTCAATACCAGGCTCACCAGTAACAAAGCCAGAAATTGTAAAACCTGGTTGTCTCAAAACCCCATCTACATACCAGCCATGAAAGTTAAACATTTGCAAAGCTTCATTAAAAGCAGTGAAGTTTGCTGGGTTAATTAAATTATGAGAACCTATAGTAACAATGTCTCCTACTCCGAAAAACCATTGTACATTTATTCGCGGACCAACAACAGATGTTCCTGTAAACGGAGCAGTAGAATCCGGTACAAAATAATCAACAGTAGGAGTCCAAAGCCCGACATAGTTTCTATTACTTGTAATATTGGTTCGTATTTCACCAGGTTGTAATGTTGCACTTCCAGTACCAGCAAATCGCCAACCTCTAAAACCTTGAAGTGGTCTACCGTCTCTAGTCGGATTAGGTAGTGTTACCGAACCACCATGATCAACTAAAATATCTAAAGTAGTACCATCATCGTGATTAGTAAAGGTAATATTATGAACTCTTACCCAACGCCCTACAAAATTTCTATCACCAAAACCTGCTATAATCGTAATACTATCATCAGGTAAAAATGGATTTTCTATATCGTTATCATAAATCCAACCTGCAAATCTATAACCGCTTCTTGCTGCTGGTGTTGGAAATTCGAAAGTATCGCCAATATTGGCAAATCCGTTAAAAACTGTGCCGTTATCGTGATTTGTAAAGGTAAGATTATAAGCATATCTACCCCAATTTGCCCAAAAGGTTTGATGACCAATGGCTGTTACAGCAGTTACAGGACTACCCGTAAGCTCAGCATTATCATGCCAACCCAAGAAAGTCCAACCCGATCTAGTAGCACCGGTTAGAGGTAAACCTAAAGCCCCACCCTCTAACTCTATAAAATCTTCTAACGTAAAAGTTGACGGATTACTATGCTCACTAGCCACTACATTATTAAAGATTAAATTATAAGTGATAGCTGTCCATTTTGCATATATACTAAAATCGCCCGTTGTACCTACAACAACTTGTGTTATAGGTTGAGTAAACAAAGCATCTAAATACCAGCCGTCAAAGGTCCAACCTACACGGTTAGACGGATTATTAAGGCCAAATGTAGGCGTTTCTATTGTAAATATAGCAGGATTATCATGCTCGCTAGCGGCAACATTAACATATGTTATATTATATTCTCTTGCTTCCCATACAGCATAAAGAGTAATTGATTCTCCCCATAAAATAGTTACATCTATATTAGAAGAAATATCTGTGGGATTATAATCAACATCTGCCTCTGTTGTGCCAAGAGGATTTCTCGTCCAGCCTAAAAAGTTGAAATGTGCTCTTATAGGTCTATGTGCTGTCGGTGTTAGCGTAAGATATGTTGTAGTCACAACTGGTGGCATCGGATAGTATCTAGATATCGGAGCCACAGCCGAACCGCCACGAGAATTAAAGTGAATTACTGCAGCCTGCATACGAATCTCTACAAGATTCTCGCCTGTTCTGCCCCCTACAAAAGTATGCACTAAACCTTGAGGAGAAGTCGCTACCGAAGTAGTAAATTGCGGATTAAGTGGACCTGTAGTAACACCGGCAACATTGGTAATGTGAGTTTGCATATCTGCGGTATATACACCGTCTATGATAATATGCATTCGGTCGCCGCTAACTGCACCTATAAGACGCCCATTAGTAATTGGAGTCTGTGCTGCACCCATAGGAGCAAAAAACATATCAGAGTTTACGGTAACATTACGCATATAAATTACGCTGTTATTAGCCACTACACCACCAGTCGGCGAGTTTACAATACCAATAATACCGCCAAAAGTTCTAGGGGCAGAGTGCGTAACACGAGAAACAATATTAATATTTACAGTAATATCTTCTATATAAATATTGGAGCCAAGTGCAGCCGCTGTGCCAAAATCACCTATAACACCACCCGCTACTTCATGTCTAACAGTAAGAGAACCACCTACAACTATATTATCATAAATTTAAAAATCACTATTACTTGCTCTAATCGCACCAAACAATCCGCCACCTCTAATCGCACCGAATAAATTGTTTTGAGCATTACGACCAGATATAGTCGCTTGCATATCGATACGGTTAACCACCATATCAATGTTATCACCTCTAACAAGCCCTATAAAGCCGCCTACAGGATATCCAGCAGCACCATCGGTTAAACCATGAATACTATTTACTAAAATTTCAGTATCACTACTAATCTCAATATCTTCTATAATAATATTACCGCTTATAGCATTATTTTGAGCAGGACTTAAAAGTCCGACAAGACCACCTGTCGATCCGGCTCCTGCCGATACAACACCGTCTATTAAAATATTTCTTATTGTAAGATTAGTATTGTTGCGTATAATCGTTCCTATTAAACCACCGGTACCGGTTGCAGGAATCGCTCCGGCTGCCCTAATAACCGAACCCGTCATATCAACATTTTCTATTTCAATATTTATGCCTATGTTACCGCCGGCTCTTACATGCCCCAATACACCTCCGACACCGGATGCACCGGCTCCGCCTCTAACTATACCTATAATGTTTGAATTTGTTACTACAAGCTTTCTGTTTTGACCAGGACCATCCATACTGCCTACAAAACCACCTACTTCAAGTGCTCCTCCGACACCTGCATTAACATAACCTGCCATTTCAGAATTATCGATGTGTAAGTAAGCATTATTACCATTACCGTCAAATAAACCTACAAAACCACCCATACGAGCCATATTTGCACTGTTGTTTATATTAAATACGGTAATAGTACCATTAAAATAAGAATCTTGAATAGTGTTAGACGAACTAGTGCCAGTTGACACAAGACTACCAATTAAGCCACCTCCTACATTACCACCAATATAAATATCTACATCTACAGTTGCATTATAAATCAAAAAACTGTTATTGTGATTAGCAACACGGCCGATAAGTCCGCCAGTAACATTAGAATTAAACATCGCTCTAACATCAAGAGTCATATCAACAGTAACATTTGTAATTTCGACTGCCGCACTTGTAGAAGCTATCTGCCCTATCAGCCCTCCTATATTTGAAGATCGACTATCAGGAGGAGGTGGGATATGCCTATAAATTTCACTATTAGTTATTACAATGTTATCTATAGTTAGAGTGCCTGCATTGTGGCTAGCCGCCAATAAACCTGCATCAACTTGATCATTTCTTGTAGCTATTATCGTTGCATTATTAAAGGTTAAATCTCTAAATTCAACACCGGCACCGGTTGCAGCAAACAAACCTCCGTCGCCATCAGTAACTTGATGTAAGTTATTTATAGCAGAACCGTTGATCGCAGTAATATTTCCTCGAAATTCACCCGCAGGAAGAGGCCAGTTGCGACCTGACAAATCAATATCAGCCGCTATTACATAATACGCATTGCGTGCAAAAACTCCCCAACCAAATTGAAGATTACTATCAACCGTATAGCCCATTAACCCCATATGTGCCGGAGTTAATATAATAAAAGGATCATCGTAAGTACCTCTACCTGTAACCCAATTTGTAGCCCTAATACCCGGATCTGTCCAGTTAGTTGCATACGGCACTACTTGTCGCTCATTAAGATCGGTAAAATTTCTAGCATTAGAAGCTATTGAATTAGCTATAGATATCCCAAATATTGCCATTCCAACAATACATATCGAAAATACAGCTACCGAAAGGATTGTTATAAATTTTCTTTTCATTCTATTTTCCCTTACTTAAAATATACAACTATACTATGTATATTTTTTGTCATTATGTAAAAATTATGTGCAAAACATAATATATGCAAAAACTGCACATATATTGATAATACCATATTAATATATTCTTGTAAAGTATTTTTGTGAACTTTTTATGAATTTTTTTTATTTTTGCAAATTATGTATTAAGTTAGTTTAGGCTATTTTAAAAAATCAAAAGCTTTTAAGACCTCTATCTTAAATGTTCGTATTGCTAAATTAAACAAAAAATATAAATGATAAATCTAATGGTATGTTATATTGCTCTTTAATTATAATCGGTTGTCGTCCGCCGTTTCAAATACTTAAATACACCATAACAAAAAACTGCCTAAATCTATTGGAAACCTTTATAAATAGTATTTTTCTTAGCAACACAAAAGCAAAAGTCCGCTATAATATAACGGACTTTAAGACTTGTCATAATGGTTCGTTTTATAACCGAATGGTGGAGCTAAGGGGAGTCGAACCCCTGACCTTTTGAATGCCATTCAAACGCGCTACCAACTGCGCTATAGCCCCAAGACAAATTAGAATATATAAATTATAAATGTTGCCGAAAAAAGCAACTAATTCATACTAACAAACACTAATTAGCGTGTCAAATTATTTTTTAGCTGTTTTTTGAAAAATAAAATAAATTCTAATTTGTAAATTTTTATTTCTTTATGCCGTAATAACCATTTCCGCCTCTAATCCTAAACTCTTAACTGCTTGTTCTCGTAATAAATATTTCTGCACCTTTCCACTTGCAGTTAGAGGAAAACTATCAACGAAAAGCATATACTTAGGAACTTTATGTTTTGCTAAGCTATCGCCTACAAATTTTAAAATATCCTTTGCTTCTACCTTTTGTCCTTGCTTTAGAATAATAAAAGCACAAGCTTCTTCGCCATATCTTAAACTCGGTACCGCCACAACAGCAACATCTTTAACAGCTTTATGAGTATAAATAAAGTCCTCTATCTCCTTTGGAAACAAATTCTCTCCGCCTCTTATAATAACATCTTTAATTCTTCCCGTTATTTTATAATAGCCGTCTTTATCTTGCCTTGCTAAATCGCCCGTATGTAACCAGCCGTCCTTATCAATCGCAGTCGCAGTCGCTTCATCTAATTTGTAATAACCCTTCATAACACTATAGCCCCTAACACAAAACTCGCCGTCCTCGCCCACTCCTAATTCTTTACCGCTATTCGGACAAACAATTTTAGTTTCTAAAAACTGCAAGGTTTTTCCTACTGTATTAACCCGCTTTTCTATACTGTCATCAACAGTCGTCTGCGTACACACAGGCGAGCATTCTGTCTGCCCAAAAGCTATAGTAATATCAGTCATATGCATCTTTTCAATAACATCTTGCATCACTTTAATCGGACACGGACTACCCGCCATAATGCCTGTACGCAAGCTAGAATAATCGTATTTATTAAAATCTCTATGCTCCAAAACACCGATAAACATAGTAGGCACTCCATGTAAAGCTGTGCACTTCTCGTACTCGACAGCGTGCATAACTTTTAGCGGAGTATAGAATAAAAGAGGCACCATAGTAGCACCGTGAGAAACACAAGCCAATACCGCAAGAACAAGACCAAAGCAGTGGAAAAACGGCACAGGGATACATAATCTATCCTGTGTACTAAACTTCATACACTCACCAATTTGATAACCGTTATTTACAATATTATAATGAGTAAGCATTACACCCTTAGGAAAGCCCGTAGTGCCGCTAGTATACTGCATATTGATTACATCACTAGGTTTTAGCGATGCTTTAACCGCTTTATACTCGCACTCGCTAACAAGCACACCAAATTTTTCAATTTCATCCCAACAGTACATACCATCATAAAAGTTATCAAAACTAACCACCATTTTAAGTAGTGGCAGGCGTTTAGATTTTAATTCGCCTTTTTTGCATTTTTTTAACTCAGGACATATCGAGTACATTATCTTTGCACTATCTATATCTTTTAATCCGTCGCAAATAAACACAGCTTTACTGTCGGATTGCTTTAATAAAAACTCTAATTCACTTTCTTTATAGTTAGTATTTACAGTAACCAATACAATACCAATTTTAGCGGTAGCAAAAAGTAGCACTAACCACTGCGGATAATTAGTAGCCCACACGGCCACATGGTCGCCAGTCTTTAAACCCATACCCAATAATCCCTTAGCCACTCTATCGACTTCAGAATTAAATTCGTAGTAAGTCTTATCATACTTAACCTCTGTATACTTTACAGCCTGTTGCATTGGGAATTTCGCCACCGTTTCCTCTAGCAAAGTTCCAAGCGTTATATTTAGTAGTTTGTCCATAAAAAAATAATTTCTCTTAATTCTTCGTTTTTTATTTACTTAAAAAATATTTAACGGTTTCCATAAACCAATTATTGAACCTATATCCTTTTTGATTATACTTACTATAAATGTGATTTCGCAGTTTTATACTATCGCCTCGCCCTTTCCAACTTTTACCATTACTAACACCACCTAATCTAAAATTTGCTAAAATCTCGTCTAAAACAACTATCTTTTTATTTCTTTCTCTACTACGCAAAATAAAATCCAGATCGTCATACATACTTTCAACCGCATACATATATTCATTATAAACCGTTTTTGCTACAAACATAGTCGGATGATTCCAATAAAGCGTAGAAAATTTCTTCGATTGTTCTTTTGCCCGCTTTATAAAATCCCTCTTTTCGCCGAAAACCCGCAAATGCCCATAAAGAATATCAAATTCTTCCCTCTCAAATTCTGCTTTAACTTTCTCAAATGTCTCTTCGCTATAATAATCATCGCTATTGATAATCCCAACTATTTTACCTTCAGCTAATTTAATCCCCTTATTCATAGCATCAAAAATGCCGTTGTCTTTTTCGCTAACTACCCTCAAGCTAATTCCCTTATCCTTAAAGGCACTCCTATAGCTCTCTACTATTTCAAGCGTACTATCGCTACTCGCTCCGTCTATAATTATGTACTCAAAATCACTCTCGCTTTGATTAAGTACACTCCCAATAGTCTCTGCTATCGTTTTTTCGGCATTAAAACTAACCGTAATAATAGAAAAAAATGGCATATTTTTTAATTTTTATGAAACTCTTTATGAAGTGCTTTTATTGCCTTTTCAAAATCCGCTAATTCTATACCTACTATAATGTTTAGCTCGCTGGAGCCTTGATCTAATAGTCTTATATTTACATCGGCTTTACATAGGCTACTGCATACTCTAGCGGCGGTTCCTTTATTACGGCTCATACCGTGTCCTACTACTGCTATAAGTGCTAAATCTTTTTCTACAATTAAGTTATCAGGAGAGCATTCTAAATTTATGTCTTCTAGTAAAAGTTTCAACTTTTCATCACTAACAAAAGTACCATCAAACAAAATCGTAAGAGTATCTATCCCCGCAGGCATTTGCTCTAGAGAAATTTCATGCTTTTCTAAACAGCTTAAAACCCTTCTAGCAAAACCGATTTCATCATTCATCATAGATTTTTCTATAAAAATCGCTATAAAAAACTTCTTGCCGGCTATCCCCGTAACTGTGCGTGCTTTTCGCTTAAAATCGCCGGCTACAAACTTTTTAGTTGGCACAATCAGCGTACCAACCGCTTTAGGATTAAAGGTATTTCTTATATGGATAGGAATATCTTTTTTTCTTAGAGGAAAAATTGAGTCTGAATGCAGTACCGACGCTCCCATATAAGACAGCTCCCGAAGCTCTTTGTAGGTCATCATTTCAATAATATCGGGTTTATCTACAATACGAGGGTCTGCTGCCATAAAGCCGTCTACATCTGTCCAATTTTCATATACACAAACACCCATAGCACCCGCTATAATCGACCCCGTTACATCGCTACCGCCACGGCTAAAGGTCCAAATAGTACCTAGTTCGTTAGCACCGTAAAAACCACCAATAACTGCACCCTTAGTATCTTTTAATCGTCTTCTTGCCAGCTCTTTTGTTGTTAAATCCAAAAATCTACCACAAGTGCTAAATCTAATTATCTCGCTAGCGTCCACAAATTCATAGCCAATCGCCGAGGCAAAAACCTTAGCCGATAAATATTCTCCACGGCTAGCAATATAGCAATTACTAGGTTGATTTTTAATCTCTAATTTTATCGCTTCAAAATCGCTACTTAAATCTAAATTCAAATTTAGCTCTTTAATAATGTCCTCAAAACGCTTTTGAACTTTGTCGAGTGCTTTAGAACACTCGCCCGTTTTTTTCTCTTGCTCAAACGCTTCATATAATAAATCCGTTACCTTTATATCGGCCTTTTCTCTTTTACCAGGGGCAGAAACAACTATAAATTTATTTGCCACATCACTTTTTACAATATCGCAAACTTTTTTTATAGCGGAAGCATTAGCCATAGAGGTGCCACCGAATTTTAGAACTTTTAGTTTTGTATTTTGCATAAGTTTTTCAATTAGAAATTAGAAATGAGGCAAATGAGAAATTAAGGACTATATAGCTTATATTAAATTCTTTTGTACTATTATTTAACGGTTTAATAAGTCAACAATTTCTCATTCGTCTTATTTCTCATTTCTCATTGTAATATAAGTCCTTAATTTCTCATTCGCCTCATTTCTAATTTCTCATTATTTCAAGATAATATCTCTTATCCTCCGCTTCACCCATTGAGAAGGTTTTTTTCGGAAGCGCACCATTTTTAATAATATAGCTAAAAAAGTCTGATTTGTTCATTGGTTTTAACTCTACTGCTACAGCATTATTTTGTTTTGCTAATTTTTGCAAATGCTCTATGCCATGAATATAATCTACTTCTAGATTTTTTGCTTTAATAAAATCATCTACAAACCTAACTGATTCTATTGGACATATGGGCATTTGTGCTTGCAGTTCACTTATAAATTCACTTACCTTATCCGTAAAAACCAATCTATGTATCGGCTCAAACAGTAAAGCCTCATCATAAAGATTAACAGCTTCAGCTAAAACAAATCTTTTGTTTATATCCTTAGTTTTCTCATATATCGCCTTAGCACTAGCTAACGAATGATTACCGTCGCCCACCGCAAACAACATTTGCCCGCCAATAACCACCTTACTAAACGCTTCTAAAATCTTATCGCCACTCTCGATTAGTTCGCCTCTAATTCTGCCACCACCCATATTAAGTTCAAAATCATAGAGCCGTTTTTTGTCGCTACTGTTAATTGCCTTTTGCACAATAAAATCCTTATCATTATAAAGTAGCATTGTATGCGATAAATCAAAATCACACACTTCTTTGCCCTCAACTCTCGGCGGAATTCTCTCTAAAACGGTACCTTCGCTTGCTCTAATAAGTGCCTTTGTTCCAACTTCAAAGCTATAATCTTGTAGATCTATTGCCACTAACAATCCCTTTCTAATTGCATCATTACTAACCCACCGCTCTATAGCTACAAAACCATTATATTCATTAAATATGCTCGTACTAGCATATGTTCTACAATGTTTTTTTATCGCCTCTAATCGCCTTGCCTTATTATCACTATGTAAATAAACCTCGGGCAACATCAAATTAAGAGTGCTAACTTCTTCACCAACAAACTTTGCTAACTCCTGCCAATAGCCTAAATCACTCGTATGCTGATCGCAAGCAATACAAGCCCATTTTTCTAAAGAAATTCCCTCTTGGGGGAGTAAAAATTTAGGTTTTTTAATCGTATTTTTCATATGTTTTTATATGGCTTAGGCTGGTTTTTATCCGCCACATACAATAATAAATCCTTCACTATGACTAAACACTAAGCATTATGAACTAAGCACTATACACTATCCTATCCAAGTCCTGCAATCAAAATCCACAAAAGCCCCGCTAATCCCAATGCCACCGCTTTTATTTCTATATCCTTTACAAAAATAAACTTTAGTATTTTTATAAACTTACTATCGGCATCCACACTTCCGTCGCTAAAATCCTCGTAAGAATCAGCTATCTTAACAACTTCCTCTTGCGTATCACCAGCCTCTACAAATTCTTCTTCTGTTATAAGATACTCTTGTTCTAATGAAGGCTCTTTTACTATAAATTGTTCGTTATCCATAATTTTTTACTATCCGAAATAACTTTATATACAAATTACTAAACATAATCCTGTTTCATAATTTTTGCCAAAGTTTCTTCAAGATTATCTTCCCCTCCCCTTTACTCGCCTTCTACCTTTTATATTTTTCAACTTACCAGATACGATTTTTAATCCATAAAGTTGTTGCAAAATGTCTTTAAGCATATCACTGTCTAAATATCTAGTCAACTCGCCATTTTGAGCCACCGATATAACACCCGATTCCTCACTAACAATAATAGAAAATGCTTTATGATTTTCTGTAATTCCCATACCTGCTCTATGCCTACTACCAAGTTCTTTATCTATAGCATTATCATGCGAAAGCGGTAAAAAACAGCTAGCCGACAAAATTTGATTACCTTGAATTATAACAGCACCGTCGTGCAATGGAGTCTTATTAGTAAAAATTGTCTCTAGTAACGAGCTACTAACCTTACCTGAAATTGTTGTTCCGCTCTCTAAAATGTGGCTAGGTAACCCCTCAGGAGCAATAACAATAAGTGCCCCAATATTCTTTTTAGCCATATTGATGCTGGATTTTACAATATTTTCTATTGCTTCATTTAGTGCCATATCGCTAACAGCAAACTTAACACTAAAGCTTTCTCTAGCTTCTTTTGATGCCGAAATTCTCCAAATAAGTCTTTTGAATTGCTGAGGAAAAAGTAATATTGCACCAAAAAATATAAAAAACACAAAATAAAGTAGCACTCTAGAAAGTATAGTAAAGCCTAGAGTCTCATGAGATAAAAATACAATCAGCGCCAGTAGCGGAGCAAAAAAAACTATAAGCCTTGTAGCATTATTTTTTTTGAGAAAACTAAACACACAAAACAAAATCGTAGCAAAAATAAGTATATCCAGTATAGCAATAATTGGATTACTAGAAAATGTATCAGCTAAATTTTGTCCAAAATCTTGAAAGGGGTTAGTCATTTGTAGGTATTATAACCTTATCATTTAATTTTATCAACTACTTTTCATTATAATAAATTACAATGCACAAAATACAAATTACAAATCTTGATTTATAAAAGATAACAAAAAGCAATAAGTCCTAATTTGTAATTTTAGTGCTTTTTCTTAAAAGGCACTTATATCCCTCATTAAACACAATAATCAGCATCCCTAATCCAAACACTTTTAACCAATCTGTAAAGCCCAAACCTACTGTGCCGAACATTCTACCACCGAATTGAGTTATTATTATTTGCAATATAATCGCTACCGCTATAACAACCAGCATAATTTTATTGCGTGTAAAATTCTTAAATATACTTTTATTACCCAGCTCTCTTGCATTAAAGGTATTAAATAACTGGAATATTATAAACAGCGTAAATAAAAATGTCCGCTCTCTTGTAGTATCTATCCCAATAAAGTTTGTTGTTGCTTGAAGTACTACTATTGTTGCTATAAAAATTCCGTTGATAGCAATACGACTCATCATTGATTTTGTAATAATGCTCTCACCTCGTCTTACAGGCTTTCTCTCCATTAAGCCATCATAAATTGGCTCTAATCCTAGCGTTAAAGCAGGTGGACCATCCATTATAATGTTTATCCATAATAACTGCAAAGTATTAAACGGAGCGCCAACGCCAAGCAATATACACGCAACTGTAACAAAAACCGCCGCAAAATTAACAGTTAGCTGAAACAGCATAAACCGCTGAAAATTCTCATATATCCCCCGTCCGAATTTTATACTTGTAACAAGCGTACTAAAGCTATCATCTAACAAAACAATATCCGACGCTTCTTTTGTAACTTCAGTCCCCGCAATTCCCATAGCAATACCTACATCGGCACTCTTAATCGCAGGAGCATCGTTTATACCATCGCCGGTAACCGCAACAACCTCGTCTTGCCTTTTTAACGCTTCTACAATACGCAATTTCAAACTCGGAGTGCTTCTAGCCACAACCTTAATCTCACTTACTTTACACTCGAGTTCCTTATCAGTCATTTTCTCAATTTCGCTAGCTTCGAAAATTCCCTCGCCTTTACTAATACCTAATTCAATTGCAATCGCTCTCGCCGTCGCCAAATGATCACCTGTTAGCATTTTAACCGCAACTCCGGCTCTTTTTGATGCCTCGACTGCCCCAAAAACTTCCTTTCTTATAGGGTCGCTTATAGCCACAAAACCACCAAAAATAAGTCCTTTTTCTATTGCCGTTCTATCGTTAATATCTATCCCGCTATCCAAAATTTTAAAGCCGAAAGCAATAACTCTTTTAGCTTGTTTTTGACGAATTCCTATCTCATGTAACGCTTTATCCTTAATAGCTTTGTCCACGCTACAAAGCCCCAACACCACCTCAGGTGCACCTTTAACTAACACAATCCGTTGGCTATTTGTGTTTATAACAGTGGTCATTCGCTTATACTCGCTAGAAAAAGCATAGGTTTTAAGTGTAGTAACGCTTTGGCGAAGTTGTTGATATTTTAATGGCGGGACGCCCAGTGTGCGTCCCCTACAAAGTTCGCTACTCGTAGGGGACTGCACTACTAAAGCGTCCCGTTCAAACGCAACCAACATAGCACATTCAGTTGGATTACCAATAAATTTATAATTCCCGTCTGCACCTCTATCCAAATCTGCACTACTGTTTGCACATATGTTCAAATCAATATACGACCTAAATTGTGCGTTGTGCGTTGAACATTGAACATTAAATTCACTCACAGTCATTCGATTTTCTGTAAGTGTTCCTGTTTTATCACTGCAAATTATACTAACACTGCCGATTGTTTCTACTGCAGACGGCCTTTTAACAAGTGCCTTGTATCTCGCCATTAAAATAACATTAAGTGCTAAACTTACAGCTACAATTGTGGGCAAGCCCTCGGGTACTGCCGCTACAATCAGCACTATGCTATTTATAAATACATTTTGAATATTCTCAAAGTTTGCTGTACCCATAGCTATTAACTGAGTTAGCTGAACCACAAAAACAAATAAAGCCGAAAATGCACCAAAAATTGCAATGATTTTACCAAGCCCGTTTAACTTTTGCTGAAGCGGAGTATCATGCTCAACTACCTTTTTTAACTCCTTAGCAATTACACCTAATTCCGTGCTATCGCCAACCGCCACTGCAATCGCTGTGCTACTACCAGCAACAACAAAAGTTCCGCCGTATATCATATTAGTTCGTTCAGCTAAAGGAGGGTTTTCATTTGTTCCAAAAACCTTTTCCGCATTCTTTTTAACCGCCATACTCTCACCCGTCAGTGCACTCTCATCAGTTTCTAAACCATCACTTTTAATAAGCCTACAATCCACAGGAATTTTATCACCCACACCAAAATATAAAATATCTCCGACAACTAATTCGCTTTGATTTAATTGAACCACTTTTCCGCTTCGCACAACCTTAATAACAGAATTTTCGCCAACTCGCTTTAGAGCCTCAAAAGCCTTTTCGCTTTTTCGCTCCATAAAAATCGAAATACCGATACTAAGGACTATAGCAAAAAAAATGCCGATACTTTCAGCCCAGTCAAAGCTATCGCCTCTAAAAACTCTAATAATATTTACAGTTAAAGTAATACCAAAAGCAAAAAGCAAAATCATCATCATCGGCTCTAGTAAACTATTGCCAATCTTACTAAAAATGCTTTTGCGTTTAGGCTTACTTAGCTCATTCTTTCCGTATTTTTTTATCGAAGCTAAAATTCCGCTTTCATCTAGTCCAAATTTCTCGCTAGAATTTAGCTTGTTTATAACCTCGCTTGTCCCTAACCTATGCCAGTCCATTCTATATAAATATGATATAGAATGAGAAATTAGAAATGATAAATTAGGAATTAAGGATTAAATTTTTAGGATTTTTTATTTGACAATATATAAAATTTACAGTATATTTACAATTGTAGCACATATACATATATGTATTGTACAAATTTCCCAAATATTAAAAGGAGGTAACAAACATATGGCTAGAAGCAGAAAAGGATACTTAGGATTAGGATGGATTATATCTATCATTATTGCAATAATCTTTGGTTGGATTGGCGGAGTTCTTGAAAGACTTCTTCGTGGTAACCTATTAGGAGCAATTTTAGCATTGCCGTTTATATTAGGCTGGCTTTTTTGGTGGATAGATGTTATTTGTCTTGTTTTATATAGAGACATCAAATTACTTGCTTAAAAACCAATTAAAAAATAACCGTAAAGATAGTTTATCTTTACGGTTATTTTTTAATTTTCTCTAAAGAGAAAATATATCTACTTTGTATTCTGCATTAAAATGTAAATACATTTGTGCTGGCAAATCTATCTCGCACTTTTTCTAGCACTTCGCCAAATCTTTGAAAATGTACTATTTCTCTGGCTCGTAAAAACCTTAACGGCTCTAAAACATCGGGGTCATCTATCATTTTTAATAGATACTCGTAGGTGCTTCTTGCCTTTTGCTCCGCCGCCATATCCTCGTATAAATCTGTAATCGGGTCACCTTTAGATTGAAATGCCGCTGCATTAAAACCCGCTCCGCCTGCATTTTGCGGAAAAACTCCTAAACCGTGCTCTACATAAAACGGCTCAAAACCAGCAGTAACGATTTCCTCTTTAGTTAGCCCTCTTGTTAATTGACGCACCATAGCACCAATCATTTCAAAGTGTCCTAGCTCCTCTGTACCGACATCAGTTAATAATGCCTTACCTTCATCAATCGGCATAACATAGCGTTGGCTAAGATACCTCATACTTGCACCCAGCTCTCCATCGGGACCGCCGTATTGCGTAATTATTAGTTGTGCTGTTTTAGGGCATTTTTTCTTTATATTTACAGGGTACTGTAATCTTTTTTCGTATATCCACATTGTGTTGTTTCCTTTTGTTATTTCTTTCTAAATTATTTGTAATTTGCACATTGTAATTTGTAATTTATTCTAATCCCACGGCCACGGGGATTTAATGTAATCAAAATTATTATCGCTAGAGCCACATACAAATGAGCGTAATGCTCCTGCTTTTCTTTCATAAACTTCTTTTGCTTTTTTATAAAGCTCTACCGTTTCGTTATATTTTTCTATTGCCTCAACGCAGTCGGGATTTACATCTATAAATAACTGTAAATCGAGTGCCTTAAAACCGTATTCACAAAGTGCTTTTAATTCGGAGTCTATAGTGCTAGCTCTATCGGGAATTTTAACCCCCATAACAGAACTCGGAGTATAATTTTCTTTAGCTGCTTTAGCTAAACCCTCAAACGCTGTCCCCTCTTTTAAGCTATCTATTGCCGAATAAATTTTTTCAAATTTTTGTATCGGCACATAGCTTTGTGCTAATTTCATATTTTTATCGTACATTCATACAATCCTCCATACAAATTATAGTGTGTGAGGATATATGGGAATTTATACATTCTTATAAATGAGAACTTAGAAATGACAAATGAGAAATTAAGGACTCATAAACATATATCAAATAAAAATGAGTAGTTAAATATTGCTTAATAAAACATAACAATTTCTCATTAAAATTTTTCAAAGAAAAATTTTCAAAAAATATTAAAAAAGTAGTTGACGGCAATTTTTGTTTGTGATATTCTTATAAAGCTTTAGGGCACTTGTAGCAAATTTTATTTACTTTTGTTGTATGTAACCTAGAGTGCCATTGTGGTGACGATAGCGTAGGGGATCCACCTGTTCTCATTCCGAACACAGAAGTTAAGCCCTATTGCGCCGATGGTACTAGCTTGGTCACGAGCTGGGAGAGTAGGTAATTGCCACATTCCACTAAACCGCTTAGCGCCCCCCTCGCAAGCGGTTTTTTATATTCTATCGCTAAATAAACTTCCGCTTTGCTTTGTATAAAACAATTATGAAACTAAAATACCGCCGAATAGTAGGGGACGCACACTGGGCGTCCCGAATCTAACAAAAAAGCTCATATGAACAAATGTTTATATGAGCTTTTTTTATTTATCTAGTTATTATTTATCTAACGCTGTTGGTCTTGTTTTATTTAATATTAAATTTGTTAAAAAATATGCTGTAAATCCAAAAATTGATGTAACAATATAAATAAATATTATTTCCAAAGCTACAATATCAAATCTATATTCAAATGCCAAAAGAATTCCAACTGGCACAAAAGATATAATCATACTTACTAACATTATAAACACGCCCCACAACCAAAATCGCCAAAAACGAGGTCCGTAGATACTCAACTTTTTACCAACAAAATGACTGTTAATCTTAAATAACATTCTAACAAGCACAAAAAACAATCCGACAATCGGAATACATAATAAAACAATATCCCACTTTGTTACCTTTATTTTAGGCTTAAAGTCCTGCGGTTCAGATTTTTTTATTGAGATTTCAGAAGGTTCAACAATCCCATCAATTTGTGGCGGTTCTTGCATAATTTATTTTTATTAGGCGCAGGCGACAAAGTGTCGCCCCTACAATTCATTACATTTCTAATTTCTCATCTAAATATTTTCTTAATTCTGCAATCTTAATTCTTTCTTGTTTCATACTGTCTCTTTCTCTAACTGTAACTGCCTCGTCCTCTAATGTATCAAAATCTATAGTGATACAAAACGGAGTACCGATTTCATCTTGACGGCGATAACGCTTTCCTATCGAACCCGTTACATCATAAGTTGTTGAATAACGCTTGCGCATATCAGCATATAACGCATCTGCTTTTTCGGTTAGAATATCTTTTTTAAGTAGTGGCATAATTGCAACCTTATACGGTGCTAAACTAGGCTTAAATCTAAGCACAACCCTAGTATCACCCTCCCCTACTTCTTCCTCGTCATAAGCGTTAGTAAGCATTGCTAAAAATAACCTCTCTACCCCAAGTGACGGCTCGATAACATATGGGATATACTTTTCGTTAGTAACAGGGTCGGTATATTCCATATTTTCGCCCGACACCGTTTGGTGACATTTAAGATCGTAATCCGTTCTATCAGCTATACCCCACAATTCGCCCTAACCAAATGGAAACTTAAATTCAAAATCTGTTGTAGCTTTAGAGTAGTGCGATAATTCCTCTTGTGGATGATCTCTAAGTTGTAAATTTTCCTCTTTTATACCAAGCGATAATAACCAATCGTAACAGAATTTTTTCCAATAATCAAACCACTCTAAATCTGTACCGGGTTTACAGAAAAACTCTAATTCCATTTGCTCGAATTCTCTAACTCTAAAGATAAATTTACCGGGTGTAATTTCGTTTCTAAAGCTTTTACCTATTTGAGCTACACCAAACGGAACACGGCTACGGCAAGAACGGGCAATGTTTTTGAAGTTTACAAAAATCCCCTGTGCTGTTTCAGGACGCATAAAAATTACGCTGGCAGTATCCTCGTCTACACCTTGAAAGGTTTTAAACATTAGATTAAAGGTGCGAATCTGCGTAAAATCGCTTTTGCCACAATGAGGACAAAGGATTTTCTCGTCTTTAATATACTGCTCTAATTCGGCATTCCTTTTGCCCGCACAGTTATAATCCTTTTTTTTGCGGGTAACAAAATCCTCTATAAGCTGGTCGGCACGATGCCTAGTTTTACAGCTTTTACAATCCATAAGAGGGTCGCTAAAACCCGCTAAATGACCACTAGCTTCCCATGTTTTAGGATTCATAAGTATGGCACTATCTAGCCCCACATTATACTCGCTTTCGGTTACAAAGCTCTTCCACCAAGCATTCTTGATGTTGTTTTTAAGCAGCACACCTAATGGACCATAATCCCAGGTGTTAGCAAGTCCGCCATAAATTTCGCTACCCGCAAACACAAACCCACGACCCTTACATAGTGCCACAAGTTTATCCATAGTTAATACTGATTTTGTTTCTTTTTCGTTTTGTTGTTTCGACATAATTTTTTTACCTATTTTTTATCTCTTAAAAAAAGGCTTACTATCTTTTATTGTGTCATATAGGCTTTCATCTAATAACATCAAATCCGCATAATAACCTCTTTTTAAGTATTTATCTATAATAGCACCTATTTTTGGAAAGAGTATATCTCTATATGTTTCGTCTGCATTTAATAAAATTAAATAACCACATTGACCATTCATTGCCATCCATTTTAGATATGCTTTTTTAACCAAAGGCTCTAACTCAAAAAACTCTACTAATTTTTTTAATAATTTTTTTGGTATTTTTCTAGGGTCGCCGATTAACACTTCTGTTGGTTCGTTTATAGTTATATTATTCATAAAATGTAATTGTTACCTAGCTCAAAAGTTAGATGTAAATAGTTTAACATCAAAAAGCCGACTTGTCAATCGTGAAAAAATGTGATAAAATGCACATATGAAAAGTCTTACGAAATATCAAATTTCTAAAAATGATATTGATAAAATTTTGGAAGCAAGCGAATTAGGCGAAATTGTAGCCTACAAACCTTTAACTAAAGGCGAATTTAATTCTGTATTTTTAGTTGAAGTTTTAAGCGAAAATTCTAACATTAAAAAATTCGTTCTAAAAATCGCACCATCTCCCGAAACTCCTGTTTTAAGTTTTGAAAAAAATATGCTCCGACATGAGGTTAATGTTTATGATTGGATGAAGGATATAACTGCCTTTAAAATTCCTAAAATTTATTTTAAGGATTTCTCTAAAGAAATTATAAATGCCGACTATTTTATTTATGAATATCTGCCAGACACTTCTTTACAAGATACAAAATTAGATAATACCGCAAAATTAGAAATTAGAAAACTTCAAGCTAAATTTTTAGCAGAATTACATTCTACTGATACAAATAATTTAACAGCAGGTTATCCTAGAGTTTTAGAAGCAACAAATTGTTATACTGCTACAAAAGCTCTTATAAAGCAGTTGATAGTAGACGCTAAAATTAAAAAAGTCAAACTAAAAGGTATTAGTAAACTATTATATTATGTAGAAAAATACAAAGAAGTTCTTGAAATCGTTACCAAAACACTCATAAACTTTGACTTGTGGGACAACAATGTCATTTATCAAAAAAATAATAACGATAACAGCTTCACTCTAGGACTTATAGACCCCGAAAGAAGTTTTATCGGCGACCCTATAGCCGACTTTATAGCTATAGATCCACTTAAACCGCTAGATAAAAAACAATATTTAATAGACGAATATAATAAATACACTCAAAATCCATTTATAATAACACCCGAAATAAAGACCCGATATTATATAATGGTAGGCTATTTATCGCTTATTATGCAAACGGAACTCCCCTACCGCTACAAAAAAACTCAAATGAAACATCATACACACAAACTAGTCGCTAAACTTTTTATAAAGCACGCTTTAAGAAACTTAAAAAACAATAAAAATGAACAACACGATTAGATTAGTGAACTGTCATCCTAAAATGCTCTATACCCAAAAGGCAACTGATAGTTGCGTAATTGAAAAGCGAAGTTAATTGAGGGAATTGTTCCATTTAGCGTATAATGAGAATGTCCTCCTACGAGGAAAAACTTAAAAAAGAGGCAAAATTACATGGATTATAAAACAGCAGATAGACTTATCAAATTAAGAAAAAAAAGTGGCTATTCTCAAGAAGAGTTAGCGGAGCAGCTAAATATTAGCCGACAAGCAATTTCTAAGTGGGAGCGTGGCGAATCACTGCCTGACACCGAGAATCTTATTGGGTTGGCGGCATTATATGGAATATCCATCGACGAGTTGATACATGGCAATAATGCCAAAGTAATAGTCGAGAATGGAGTAAAAAAACCGCTGCGAACTTCTAACATGAAACTTGTGCGTACACCCTTTAGAATAGTAAGCATTGTGCATTTAATAATAGGGATATCTTTATTAGGTGTTGCCGCAATTTTACTTGGTTTATCATTTGCTTTTGATAATGCCGATGCAACACTAGCACTAAAAATAACAAGCGGAGCATTAGCATTTTCGGGATTAGTTGAAACGATACTCGGTATAGTGTTTCGTTCAATTGTTGCTAAGGACAAAAGACGAACTGCTCGCCTAAAGCAAGAGGGACAAAAATTTGAAGCACAGACCATTGATGTTAAATGGGTAGCGGGATTTATGGCAGGACATTATCGTTCGGCAAAAGTGGAATGTTCATACATCAACAACGAGGGTAAATCTTGCTTAGTAAAAAGTAAAATGATTTTAGCACGAATGGATGCTGATTTTGGTGCAACAATCTATGTCAACCATCAAAACCCAACGGATTATATAGTAGAGGTTTTTAGTCAATCAAAAGCACTAGGCAACCACGACCACGATTATAGATAGTTTAAAATGAATATTCCGTAAATAAGCACTTCAATCAAGATGTGGTTTTGCAGAATGGTTTTTCATGTCAACTCAAGTAAAAATTATTCTAAGCCTCAAAATGCCAGCCGTTTTGAGGCTTTTTTGCATTAAAAGGATAACCTGAAATAACAGCATAAGCAAAGTAGTTGTCGGATTTTTTAGACAGCACAAGCAATATGGCAGACAAATCCAAAGAGGCGGAAAAGGTTGTTGATTAGGTTTATTAGGTTTACAAAAGGCAAAACTTATAATTATGAAAAAGTTTATAATTTTTGCCTTAGTAGCGGTGGTAGCCATATCAAGTTTATTTGTATTCGGTTGTAGTACAAACGAATATCAGTCTGTTGGGGGAAATCCTGTTTGGGCAAGTTTGATAGGCAGTTGGCAACATGAAAACAATAGAGAGGAAACTCATGTTTTTGATGCTGATGGTACGCTTAGAATATATGTTGAAGATTTTAGGTATCTGGGTACACTATTTAGAGGTGGATTGATGGCTATTGTAGAATGGAGCATAAATGACGATTTTTTCACAGTTTTCAACAGAGAAGCATCCGAAGACCATCCAGATAAAAGTAGCACAGCACAAGTAATAGACATAACAGCAACAAGAAAAGTTGTAAGAAGTCAAATGCCCGAGATATTGGGCGGAGGCTATGTTGATTGCGTTTGGGTAAGAGTGGCAGATAGGCGAGACATTGATTTTAATGTAGGTTTTATTGAATGCAAAGTGAGAGAGCAAGGCGATTTATCTACTATAGTTAGAAGCATGGAAGAATTAAAAGAAATTGATTCTACCTTTGGTCGTCAACTCGCAAACTTATATACACAAGAGTTTTTTGAGCAAAATGCGTTGGTGGTTTATCTTTGGACGGACATTGTAACAGGTAGTTATTTTCAAGTTTTTAGGCTAAGTCAGATAGGAAACGAACTTATAGTCAATGCTTATTTCAAGGCAGGTCATGCACGAGCGCTAAGTAATTGGACAGTCGCCCTAGAGGTCAGCCAAGCAAATGTGCGAGACATAACAATAGTGCGAATTGAAAAGAGTGATGCGATTTGCATTTCAATATTTTATAGGTATTAAAAATCAAATAAGCAAACCACAAACAGGCACTTACTTTTAGTAGGTGTCTTTTTCAATGCCAAAAAACTACAAGGGCTACACGATGTCTCACCTTAAAAAGATTATGGCAAAGGATAACGGGCAGATAAGCACAGGATAAAAGACAGGCAAAAATTGCTAATTAGCAAGAAAAACTAAAACGCAAATCTCGCACTAAATGCTCGATGTAAGCCGATATTAGCCAAACTCCAAGATTTTATTTTAAGACGAACAAAAATAACCCTCTTTAAAATAATTATAAATCGCACAAATAATAAAAAATGCTTATCGAATAAATAAATGTCCATATGAACATTTATTTATCTTAATTATTTATCAGTTAGAAATTCTATATCAAATACATTTAACATATGTATAAATTGCTTAGTCATAGCAAAACACAATAAACTAACTTTTCCCAATACTAAAAAGGTCTTTCGCAATGAAAGACCTTTTTGTGTTACTGACACTTTCGTGTGCAGATTTTGGTGACCCCTAGGGGGTTCGAACCCCTGATACCGCCGTGAAAGGGCGGTGTCTTAACCACTTGACCAAGGGGCCGTGGATTTAAATTTAAACAATAAAAATGAAACAATAAACATTTAGGTTTTTATTTATGACAACCAGATTATAATGTTTATCGTTTCATTTTTACCGTTTTAATTGCTAGCACTTCGTGCTAGTTTGGTGGAAGCAGAGGGGCTCGAACCCCCGACCCTCTGCTTGTAAGGCAGACGCTCTCCCAACTGAGCTATGCTTCCACAAATTCAATATCTAATGCATAATTCACAATGCACAATTATTGATTTTAGATAAGTAGTAAAAATTTACTTTTGCTGTCAAAAGGTTAATGAAAACTAGTGGTAGCGGCGGCAGGATTCGAACCAGCGACCAATCGGGTATGAACCGAGTACTCTAGCCAACTGAGCTACGCCGCCACGACAGCTAAGCAAGTATATCACATTTCTAAAACCTATTGCAACAACTTTTTTATGTTTTTTTAAGATTTTTTGAATATTTTACAAATTTAATGACCACATAAAAATCTTTCAAAATGCAAAAAATACTGACAATACGAATACAATTGGTACTCTTAAAACAAACTATTCTCCTCTCACTTATCTAAATTTTACTCAAGAATTTTTTCTATTTCTCTCTCATAATTAGGCAATAGTGTATCCATAAAGTTATCTATGCTTTTTTCTAATTTTTGTTTAACTTTATCATCAATCCAGTTTTTTATTTCTTCTGTTTGTAATGCTTTATTCATAATTATTCTTTTTCACTATTCTATTTCATTTTTTTCAACTATTGCACCTGTTGGACAGACTTTTACGCAACTGGCACAAGAAATGCAACCTGTTTTAGCTAACGGTTTATTTAATTCGGTTTTTATTTGCGTAATAAACCCACGATAATTTCTGCCTAAAATATTTGCTCCCGATTTTTCACAGGCCAGCACACATAATCCACACAAAATACATTTATTCATATCTCGGGCAATTCGGCTACTAGAATTGTCTTTTTTAATGTTGTGTTTTTCGCCTGTAAATTTTGAAACGCTTGCTTTATATTGATTAGCATACTCAAACAGCTTACATTTTTCTAAGCCACCGCAACCACACTCTAAACATCTTTTTGCCTCTTTTTTGGCTACATTTTCTGATATTACTTTATTAACTTCTTTGAAGTTGATCTTTCGTATTGGGGATGCTAATTGCTTAACTTTTGCCCTTTCTATTTTTTTTACATCTTGAAAATCGCTTTCTTTTTTCTCATTTTCTACAATTACTATTCGCTCTACTCCAACTATTTCGCCACTTATCAAAAACCTGTCAACAACTTCAGCACATCGGTTAGCTTCGCCGATTGCTTCAACTGCTATACTTGCACCTTTATTTGTACAATCCCCTATCGCAAAAACTTTTTCTAAATTAGTCGCAAATGTTTTTTCATCTGCTACAATCGTCCCCCACTTAGTTACCGCCAACTCCTCTAATCCACTAATCTCAACCTTTTGACCAATCATACCGATAATTGTGTCTATTTTCATATATTCGGTTTCATCAGTTGGCTTTGGATATGGGCGAGAACCATCACTTGGCACAATCAACTCTTGTTTTTGCAAAACAACTCCCTCTACCTTATTATTTCCAAAAATCTCCACAGGATTAACTAGAGTATGCAAAATAACACCCTCTTCTATTGCTTCTTCTATCTCGTGTAGGTTAGCAGGCATTTGCTCACGGCTTCGGCGATAAAATATTTTAACATCTTTAGCTCCAAGCCTTATCGCTGTTCTAGCCGTATCCATTGCAGTATCACCGCCACCGACAACCGCAACAATTTTATTTTTGATATACGATAAAAACTTAGTCTTTTTAGCATTCTCGCCACGCCCCGAAACATCACTTAAAAACTCAATACCGTTTATAACACCGTCTTTTTCGATACCTTTGTAATCTAAATCTTGACCTTTGCTTGCACCAACCGCCACAATAACCGCATCAAAATCGCTTTGCAGTTTTTCTAAAGAAATATCTTTACCTATAGTAACACCGGTTTTAACATCTATACCTGTACTTAAAATGATTTTTATTTCTTTTGATAAAATATCTTTAGGAAGTCGGTACTGAGGAACTCCATAGTGTAGCATACCGCCAAGAGTGCTGTTTTTCTCGAAAACTGTTACCGAATGACCTTTTTGTCGTAAATAGTAAGCTATTGTTAGCCCTGCCGGCCCTCCACCTATTATGGCAACTTTTTTATTTGTGTTTTTATTGGGCTTTGGCGGAGTAAAGTTTGATATAGCTTTATCCGCTACAAACCATTTTAGGCTTGCTATTGCAATCGGTTCTTCTACTAGCTTTCTTCTGCAAGCAGTTTCACACGGATGAGGACAAACTCTGCCTAAAGTATTTGGAAAAGGTAATTTTTTATAAAGAGTTTCTATTGCTTTGCCTATATCGTCGTTTGCAATCTGATTTACATAGCCCATACAATCGGTTTCAGCTGGACAAGCTAAACTACACGGAGCTTTACAATCGCCCGTGTGATCAGATAACAATAACTCCAAAACGCTTCTAACCGCTCGTTTTGTTTTTGATGTATCGGTTAAAATTACTTGCCCGTTAGCTACTTGCGTATTACACGCTCTAAATAATTTTGGAGTACCCTCAATTTCAACCGCACAAATTCCGCAAGCACCGCTAGCACAAAACTCTTTGTTAAAACAAAGAGTAGGTATAAATACACCTTCTCTACTTGCAACCGTTAAAATCGTTTCGTTTGTACTGGCGATTATTTTTTTATTATTTATTAGTATTTCTACTGATTTCATTGTTTTTTTCTAAGGCTCAAGCAACAATAGTCGCCCATACAATTTAACAATATTAAACTATATTGTTTTTTTCAGATTAGCGATGTGCTAGTTTAAAAGAAATAATAAGCTACTTCTAAATCTTTATAACCGCATCAAACTTGCATACTTTAGCACAAATTTCACATTTGATACACCTATCTTGCATTATCGTATGAGGTAATTTTACTTCGCCCGTTATTGCTTTTGTAGGGCATTTTTTAGCACAAAGTGTACAACCGATACATTTCTCTGCATTGATTTCGTATCGAACCAAATTTTTACAAACTCCGCTTTTACATTTTTTGCCCTCGATATGAGAAGTAAATTCGTCTTTGAAATATTTCAGTGCCGTTAAAACCGGATTAGGCGCTGTCTGACCCAAACCACATAATGCACCTGCCTTAATATCTTCAGCTAGTTCTAATAACCTCTCGTCATCACTAACCTCGCCCTTACCCTCAACAATCCGCTCCAAAATCTCCAACATTCGCTTTGTGCCAACTCTGCAACTAACACACTTGCCACAGCTTTCCTTTACCGTAAAATCCAGAAAAAATCTAGCCATATCTACCATACAGGCATCTTCATCCATAACCACCATACCGCCACTACCCATAATCGCACCCGTTTTAGCCAAATCTTCATATGTAATAGGAGTATCAAATAAATCGCTAGGAATGCATCCGCCACTTGGTCCGCCTAATTGAACCGCCAGCAAATTCTTACCGCTTTTACTACCACCGCCAAAATCTTCGATAACCTCACGCACGCTACTGCCTAGCGGAACCTCTACTAAACCGCCTTTTTTTACTTTGCCTGTTAAAGCAAAAACCTTAGTACCACTTGCCCCCTCTACTCCGATATTTCTAAACGCATCGCCGCCGTTTTTTATAATCCACGACACCATACTTAATGTTTCTACATTATTTATAATACTGGGATTACTAAAATATCCTTTTTCAAACGGAAACGGAGGCTTTAACCTGGGCTCTCCCCGCTCGCCCTCTAAGCTGGCGATAAGTGCTGTTTCCTCTCCACAAACAAATGCACCTGCACCTGCTTTTAAGCGAATATTAAATCCTTTTTCAGACGGCAAAGTGCCACCCTTACATAAAAATCCTTTCTCTCTCGCTTGTTCAATAGCGATTTCTAATCTCTTAATTGCAAGCGGATATTCGGCTCTAACATATATAATACCTTCCATAGCATCCGTTGCTAATCCTGCTATAATCATCCCCTCTAACACGCTATGAGGGTCGCCTTCTAGGATACTTCTATCCATAAATGCCCCGGGGTCACCCTCGTCAGCATTGCAAATAATATACTTCTTCTCGCCGTTTTTAAGTGATTGGTTTTTTAACGCTTGCCATTTTCTCGCTACAGGAAACCCCGCACCGCCTCTGCCACGGAGTCTCGATTTCTCTATCTCACTAATAATTGAACATTGAGCGTTAAGCGTTGAGCGTTGTAAATATCCACCCGTCGCTATATAATCGTCAATATTTTCAGGGTTGATTTTACCACAGTTGCGAAGTGCAATTCGTGGATATTTTATTAAAAGTGAAAAGTCGCTGTCGCTTATTAGATACTTAAAAACATCGCTTTGTCCTGTCTTTAATTGTTTTTCTAGTTCAATAATAAATTTCTCGTCTACCTTTACAAAATATTGCGTGTTACCATCATTATCCACCATAGTAACAACAGGCTCTAGATAACAGCAACCTAAACAACCGCTAGGTTCTATTGATACATTATTATCTTTTCCTAACTTTTCTGCTAGTAATTCTTTAATTCGCTCCGCTCCCGCCGCAATTCCGCAACTCCCTAAACCTACTAATAATCTAACCATTATCTCTTAACCCCCTAATAATTTCTATCGCCTTTTCGCTTGTTAATCCGCCGTAAACCTTACCGCTTATCATAAACGCAGGCGCTAAGCTACAGCATCCGATACACGCAACACCACTAAGAGTAAATAATCCATCCTCTGTTGTACCATTGTCCTTTACATCTAAAAAATCTTTCAACCTATCAAAAATCTCCTTGCCACTGTTTACATGACAAGCAGTTCCAAGGCAAAATAAAATATGATATTTGCCAATGGGCTCTGTTCTAAACTGACTATAAAAGCTGGCAACACCTTCTATTTTAGCTATAGCTATGCCTGTTTTTTTAGCAATAAATTCTATCGCATCAGTTGAGATATATCCAAAAAGTTCTTGTACAGATTGCAAGATAGATATAAGACTACCTTTTTGATTAGCGTACTTTTTTACAATAGGCAATATTAAAGATGTGTCGATTTTTATTTTCATAAAGCTTGGGCAACAGATTGTCGCTCATACAGTTTAACTGAATTTTAATTTTGTTGCTATGTTGCTATATTGTACGATCGACAGGATATCGACCGTACATATTACTTAAAGTATTCAACACCGGCTTTAAATATTTGCATATCATATTCGCCAATTACATTTTTGTATAAATGTTTGCCTACTCGTTCGCTATGACCCATCTTACCGAAAATTCTGCCTGTAGCATCGGTAATGCCTTCTACACCGATAAGGCTACCGTTTGGATTTTCGGGAGTATACTGCGTTGCGATTTGACCGTTTTTAATCATTAAATCTAAATCTTTTTCGCTACAAACAAACCTGCCTTCGCCGTGAGAGATTGGCACTAAATATTCTTGCCCAACTTTGCAATGCTTTAACCAAGGGCTCATATTGCTAGCAACTCTGATTTTAGCAATTTTAGCAATATGTCTGCCGATTGTATTATAAGTTAGTGTAGCATCATCTGTACCTTTTTCTTTAATGCAACCGTATGGAAGAAGTCCTAGCTTAGTAAGTGCTTGAAAACCGTTACAAATACCTATTACCAAACCTTTTTTAACCTCGATATGCTCTTTTACCGCTTTAGCAATGCTCGGATTACGGAATACACTACAAATAAATTTAGCACTGCCGTCCGGCTCGTCGCCACCACTAAAGCCACCAGGAAATGCTAGAATATGACAGCGTTTTATTGCTTGTTCTAAACCTATAACCGCTTCGGTTATATCTTTTTCACTACGATTTTTAATTATAAAAAACTCAACCTTAGCACCGGCTTGTTCAAACGCTTTAGCCGTATCGTATTCGCAATTAGTACCGGGAAATACTGGGATAAGAACTGTTGGTTTTGAGTTTGAATTGAGAATTGAGAATTGAGAATTGAGAATTTCGGACGATTTAGTTTTGTTATACGAAACCTCTTTATATGGTACTTCGTAAGATGGTTTAGATGGAAAAATCGGCTCTAGTGTTTTTGTATAAGCTGATTTTAAGTTATTTTCACTCGCTTCGCACCATTTTTCGTCCTCTTTACCATATGTTGTACCAACCAATTCGGGCTTAAATTTATCTAATGCCTTTATATTGTTAGCACAAATAATAATATCACCAAGACTAGGAGCAAATAAATCTTCAATTTTAGCTTCTACACCGGCAACACCGTAATCATCGCCTAAAGAGGATTTTGTTACTGCTGCTGCTACTCCGCCCCGCTCTACTATATTGGCTACCGTAATGTTTTTAGTTAAAATTTCTTTATTTAACGCATTTAATAACTCTTTTAGATACTGAAAATTCGGCACTCCATACTCATCGCGTTGTAATCTAAGTCTAAAAACTTGCTGGTTAGCTTCTGTAAACACATTACTAATAACATCGCTGGCTTCCATAGTACCAACTGCAAAGCTTATTAGCGTTGGCGGAACATCTAACTGTTCAAAGGTTCCACTCATACTATCCTTACCGCCGATTGCCGCTAAGCCTAACCCAAGTTGTGCTTCAAATGCACCCAATAAGCTAGCTAAAGGAGTTCCCCATCTTTCGCTGTCTTTACCCAACCTTTTAAAATATTCTTGGAAAGTTAAATATATATTATCTAACGCTACACCCGTAATCGCAAGCTTTATAACGCTGGTTACCACCGCATACATCGCCCCTAAAAACGGACTTTCGCTAGATAAATCGGGGTCGTATCCAAAACTACAAACGCTTGCTAAGCTGCTTTGCCCTTCTGTAGGGATAAGTGCCGCCATAACAGACGAAGGAGTTAGTTGGTTTTTACCACCCAATGGTACAGTAATACTTCCTGCACCTACAGTACTGTCAAAATGCTCTATAAGTCCTTTTTGAGAGCACACCTGTAGGCTAGATAAAACTGCTTCTAATGCTTTATCAAATTCTTTATTTTTAATCGCTTCTTTCGCTACAGCTTCTACCTTATCTAAAAATTCCGTCTTTTTCTCCTCTACAATTGCCGATTGCTTGGCTCTAATGCCGGCACTATTTAGCATATCACGCTTTAGGTCTGCTACAATATTGCTATCGTAATACATACGCATACTACCACTGTCGGTTACCGTTGCTATAACGGTTGCGTCTAAATTTTCCTCATCGGCAAAAGCAATAAATTTATCTACATCTTTATCCGCCACAACAACCGCCATCCTCTCTTGAGATTCGCTTATAGCTAAATCAGTTGCACTAAGCCCCTCATATTTTTTAGGAACGGCATTAAGATTTATATCTATGCTATCAGCAATCTCGCCTACTGCTACACAAACTCCGCCCGCGCCAAAGTCGTTACAGCGTTTTATAAGACGGGTACAATTTCCGTTTCTAAACAGCCTTTGAATTTTTCTCTCACATAAAGCGTCACCTTTCTGAACTTCTGCTCCGCAAGTATTTATACTGTCTTGGTCTTGTGCTTTAGAACTCCCTACTGCACCACCACAACCATCTCTACCGGTTTCGCCGCCTAATAAAATTACTTTATCGCCTTTAACAGGCTTTTCTCTTACAACATTCTTCTTAGGGGTAGAACTAATAACAAAACCGGCTTCCATTCTTTTAGCCTCGTAGCCTTCGTGATAAATTTCATTAACTAGTCCTGTTGCTACACCAATTTGATTTCCGTAACTTGCAAAACCTTTTGCTGCCGTTTTAGTAATAACAGCTCTTTTTAGTTTGCCTTCTAGGGTTAGTTTTGGGTCTTTAAGAGGGTTAGGAGCACCTGTTATACGCATACCCTGATACACATAGCTTCGCCCACTCATAGGGTCTCTAATAGCACCACCCAAACAAGTTGCGGCACCGCCAAATGGCTCAATTTCGGTAGGATGATTATGAGTTTCATTTTTAAACATCAATAGATAATCTTCTTTTTTACCGTCTACTTCTATTGCTACATTAACGCTACAAGCATTTATTTCTTCACTTTCGTCAAGATGCTTTAATATACCGTCTTTTTTTAGCTTTTTAGCGGCAATAGTAGCCATATCCATAAAGCACTCAGGCTTATCAGAACGATCTTTATATAGTTCGTTTCTAACATCTTGATATTTTTTATACGCTTTTACTACAGGATGGTTTTTATCACCCTTAAAATCTACGCTTGTTAGCTCGGTTAAAAATGTAGTATGTCTACAATGATCGCTCCAATAAGTATCTAGGATTTTTAATTCTGTTTCAAACGGGTCTCTCCCTTCTCGCTTAAAATAATCTCTAACAAAGCAAAGGTCATCTATGTTCATAGCAAAACCAAAGCTAGCATGAAAATCCGCTATCGCTTTATCGCTAAAATCCTTAAAGCCTTCTATTTGATACGCTTTAGCAATCTCGCCAACTTCAAAAGCCAAGGTTTTTGGCTTATTTAAATTAGCCTCTCTACACTCTACAGGATTTATAAGTAGTTTTTTAATTTTTTCTATTTCTTCAGTCTTTAACTTACCTTTAAAAGCTAAAACTCTAGCACACTTAATTATAGGTCTCTTGCAATTTAGCAACAGTTGTATACACTGCACACAACAATCTGCCCGCTGGTCGTACTGACCGGGTAAAAACTCTAAACCAAAAACAATGTATTCACTACCTAAACTCGGCATATTTTCGCTATAAAGTATATCTACTTTAGGCTCACTAAAAATAATGCTTTTACATTTCTCCAGTTGCTCAATGCTTAATCCTTCTATATCATAGCGTAAAAATTCCCGCACTTCTTCTACAACTATGCCAAGAGATTTTTCTATGTCTTGCTTTATCCCTAAAGCCGATACGGCGTATTCGGGTTTTTTCTCTATAAATAACCTGTGTATCATATTATTTCCTTTTGGAGTACTTAGACCCCTTCAACAAAATTCTACCATAACCAACAAAAACACACAACTAATATTTGTTTACAAGTGCCTAATTTTCGTGATATAATTATGTTATTCGGAGGGGATTTTTTACTATGATAACAGAAAAAACTACACAAACAGCCAAACTAGAAAAGCAAAGAGTGCGTGCACTTAATGACCTTTTAGTAGCAGAATGTAAAAAAAGCGATGCTAACTTAGATAGCATAAAAGATATTTTAGCTGATGGAGCAGATATTCATTATAAGAATTCTATCGCTCTTTATTGGGCTGTTCGCAAACATAATTTTGTACTAATTAAATCTTTAATATCTTTTGGAGCGTTAGAATCTTGCGATAATGCCCGTAGGCACATAAGTAAAATTTGCGATTATAAATTTAGCGACGAGGTAGAGCCTGCGTTTTTTGAAATTTTGGATTTAGCTCACTCCCGTGTCGGCGATTTTATGACGCTTTTTACTCCATACATAAACAATATTGCTGTACATGGCAGATTAGATAAAATTAAAGAACTTCAAACCCGCTATCATTTAACCGAGACGGAAATTGTTAGCGTTATAGAACTGCGCGTTGTTTTTGAGGTTGTAATAAATAATTTTAGCGAAATGCTTGCCTTTATAGAAAAGCATAAAGTTTGGATAGACCAAAAGTCTTTTGACAGCGCTGTCGATAGCGGAGAGCTTGTAGTGTTGGATTATATGCTATCATTAGGACAATATTATACTCCAAGCGACTCAGCTATAGCAAAAGCTGTGTTTGACGGCTACTTTGAAGTACTGGAACGCCTTATTGAAAAAGGCTATAACTTTGAACGCAAAGCACTATTTTTAGAAAAAGCTTGCCGTGCCGCCTACGATAAAGGGCTAGATAGATTACAATTTTTACTTAAACACGGCTACGCACTAAACGATACCTATAAAGGAAAGTCAATTTTTGAACACGCTATAGAAGATAAGAATAATCCCCTATTAGACTACTTAAAAACTCTGCCTTCATATAAACTTACTGTAGATAAATTAGCGTAAATTTTTATAACTACAACTTACGAACTATAAAATACAAATTTATGAACACTCCCCTACAAAGCCTATTAGAAACCGAACTTGATGAACTTGTAACTACAAACGATGTTATGGCTTTAGTAGAAAAAGCCCATCGTTTACAAACAGCAGGCGAATTAAATAAAGCAAAAGATTTTTATACTCTTGCTTCTGTTTTAGGTAGCCCACTAGCCGATATAGAACTGGCTAAAATATTAGAATCAGAAGATAAATTAGACGATGCTTATGAACTATATGCAAAAGCCTACCACAGAGGCGAGTATTCTGCCTTAAAAAAAATCTGTGATATTTTATTAGAAACTGACCGTGAACTTGCCATAGAAATCTTATCATTTCATGCCCTAAACGGCGACACAGAATGTATAGACAAACTAATTGAATTATATAATTCTGATAAAAACAATCCTAAAACTATATCAGAATTAAACTTTTGGAATCACCAAAAATCTATTTTAGAAAAAGAACTGCAGAATAAAAAATATGACTTATAATTTTGGCACACAATCTGAAAATACTGACATGCATTCGCAAAAAATCGGAACTCGAGCTAGAATATTGTTAGTGCAATGTTTAATATATTGGATTAGCGATATTATCATAATACCTATTTTATTTCTAATCTTAATATTTTTTCAAGAATTCTTCTCAATTTTTTCATACAGTTATTTAGGTACTTTTGTTTTTGTTTTTTGGATTATTCTTGCTTTTCTATCTCTACCTATTACTATTTATATGACGATTATTTTTATTAGAACTCCTAAAGTTTTTATTACTTTTAACGGTAATAATTTAATTATCACTCCCAAAAAAGGTAAAGAAATAATCATAAACCCATTAGAAATTAACTACATCGGAGAAAATAAATCCTATTGGAGATACGGAATGGTATCTAGTGCAGGCACTATTACTATACAGGCAAAAAACGAACTAATAAAAATCCATTATGTAAAAGATGGCACCCTAGTAAAACACACATTAGAAAAAATCCGCTACTCTGCTTATATAATGCAACAAAATCAATATCATCAACAGCAAAGCACCAACTTTTAATTTATATTTTTGATTTTTTAAACAAGAAATAAGCAAGAAAAATATTTATTATATGTAGTTATATAGAAATTAGAAATCTAATATTTTTAATTATAAAAACCTAGCGATATAAGCAATGCTCTATCCACTTTAGTCATAAGTACATTGTCTAGTATGCCTAGTTTTTCTTGAAGGCGTTTTTTATCAAGAGTACGAAGTTGTTCTAGCAGAATAACGGAATCTTTTGGAAGTCCAAAATTTGCTTTTGGTAATTCTACATGGGTTGGGAGTCTAGCTTTACTTAGCTGGCTTGTAATAGCAGCAGCAATAATCGTGGGTGAGTATTTGTTACCTGTGTTATTTTGGATAATCAAAACTGGCCGTATTCCTCCTTGCTCGGAGCCGACTACGGGACTTAAATCTGCATAATATATATCGCCTCTTTGGATGTTCATAAATTCAATGTTCAGTGTTCAATGCAGCAATGCTCAATTATTGTATAAAAAAATAAATCAATAATTGTTGTACTAAGCATTGTGTATCGAAATATATTTAAAGATTTGCTATTTCAATATTTATCGCTCCGCACTCAATATAACCATTCTCTACTGCCTCTCCTTCCATGATATGCGGTTCTAACACAAAACGGGCTAAAACTTGTTCGATAAATTTTTCATCTGTTAAATGTTGCTTTTTTGCGTTTTGACTTATTTTGTTATACAATTCGTCTGTTACCTCAATTTTTATAAGTTTCATATTTGATTGTGTCCCTTTTTACGGTTTTTATGCTATGGCACTTTAATTTAGTTGTGTGTATAGAAAGTTAAAATTATGCAAAAAAAATGTTTGCATAGTTAGATATGGATGTGATATACTAATTTTCGTACCTCAAAAAGGTCTTAAATTTTAACTTAAAGGAATTACAAATTTTTTATGATAGTAGCAGATTGGATTGCTAATAGCTTTCCCATTATAAGAATTATATTTATTGTACTATTAGGACTGTGCTCTATTGCTATGGTTATTAGCATTTTTTTGCAACCAGCAGCAGCAGATGGAATGGGAGCACTTAGCGGACAAGCTAGCGATACTTACTTTTCTAAAAATAAAGAAAAAAACTTTGAAGGTTTTATGAAGCGTCTTACGGTGATTCTAGGTATTGCTATTGCAGTTATTGCGATTTTATTTTTTATAACAATTAGAATTTACGCTCCAACATAATTTTAGGATAATAAAGTAAAATAATAAAGTAAGGTGGTTAGTTTAAATTATTTTTAACTAACCACCTTTTATTTTGGATATAATAATAAAGTATATATGAAAAAATTTGAACGAAAAAGAAATACATCTAAGATAAAAGAAAAAGTAAGGACTTCTAAAAATGCTTTGAGCCTCAAAAAAAGAAACAAAGAAATGCCTGTTATTGTGGGTAGAGTAGAAGTTAGTGCTAAACGAGGCGACTATGCTTTTTTAGTGGTTAAAGATGCGGAGAATGAAAGGCCTTATATAGCAAAGCGGGATTTTAACGGAGCAATGCACGGCGATTTGGTAGAAGCGGCTTTAATTAGTAATAATAAAGGTGCCGGCGAGGTGTCAGTTACTAAAATAATTGAGCGAGGTGTTAGTAAAGTTGTCGGCATTTATTTTTATAATGATTATGGCGGTTTTGTGGAGCCTGATGACATCAGATTCCCAAGAGAGATTTTTATAGATATTAAAGAATTGCCTAACGAAGTAATGAATTTAGATAAGGTTGTAGTAGCAATTGATTTTGCTGATAGCGACAAATATAAAGCAAAAACAGGTCGAGACAGAAAAGTGCTAAAAGGTAAAATTATAGAAGTGCTAGGAGCATATGATGATAGAGGTGTTGATATTTTATCAATTATAAGGGCACATAATTTATACGAGGAATTTCCAAAAGCGGTTTTAACAGAAGCAAACACAGTAGCGGTAGAACCAAGTGTGGATGATATTAAAAAGCGTAGCGATTTTAGAAACGATTTAATTTTTACAATAGACGGCGATGACAGTAAGGATTTTGACGATGCGGTTGCAGTGGAAATTTTGGATAATGGCAATTATAAGTTAAGCGTTCATATAGCGGATGTTTCTCATTATGTAAGGGCACTTAGTAAGTTAGATAAAGAAGCATTTAAGCGTGGTACCAGCGTTTATTTTGTAGATAGGGTACTGCCCATGCTACCCGAAGTTTTAAGTAACAATATTTGCTCTCTAAATGAAGGTGTGGATAGATTAGTATTGTCGTGTATTATGGAGATTGATAATAATGGTGGTGTTGTAGGGTATGAGATAGTAGAGGGTGTTATTAGAAGCAGTGCAAGAACTACCTATTCTTTAGTTAGTAAGATTTTGGATAACGAATTAGAAATTAGAAATGAGAAATTAGAAATTAAGGATAAATACGAACGATTGTTGCCAACTCTTAAAATAATGCAACACTTGGCAGAAATTTTGAATAAAAAAAGAATGGCTAGGGGCAATATTGATTTTGATGTTCCTGAGTGTAATATTATTTTAGACGATAACGGTAGGGCGATAGATATACAAAAAAAACCTAGACTCGTAGCACACAAAATAATCGAGGAATTTATGCTAGCGGCTAACGAAACGGTGGCCAAGTTTTTAGGCAAGATTGAAGCTCCAGGTGTTTTTAGAGTACACGATGCTCCTCCAGCAGATAAGTATGATGCTTTTAAGGATTTTCTAAAAGCACTAGCTGTGGAGTTTGAATTAAGTGATAAACCAAAATCTAAAGAATTTCAAGAGTTATTAGAAATAGTTAAAGGCAATCAAAGGGAGCTAGCGGTTACAAAAACAGCACTTCGTGCAATGGCAAAAGCGGATTATCAAGCGGAAGATAAGGGTCATTTTGGATTAGCTAGCGATAATTATTGTCATTTTACTTCGCCAATTAGGCGTTATCCCGATTTAGTGGTTCATAGAGTAGTTAAAGAATTTTTAAATTACGGAAGCGAAGCGTTAAGGGTAAGGTTTATGGAGTTTTGCGTTAAAGCAAGTAGTAATTCTAGCGAGAGAGAAAGATTAGCAGAAAAAGCAGAACGAGAAGTGAATGACCTTAAAAAAGCCGAATTTATGAGCGATAAAATAGGACAAAGTTTTGAGGGCATTATTAGCGGAGTAACCGAGCGAGGTATTTTTGTAGAATTAGAAAACACCGTTGAGGGTATGATTAAATTAGAAAATCTGCCAGGCGATAATTATGAATTTATTGAAAGGCAATTACTCATAAAAAACAAAGCAAACAGCTTTAGAATCGGCGACTTATTAGAAATTGTTGTGTCGGGAGTAGCAAGAAATAAAATAGAGTTTGAGCTTTCTAAATAGTTATGTTACTAAAATATTCGATTATCGCCTTGGCGGTTTTTTGGTCGATTCCATCTATAGCGGTTAGTTCTTCTAAGCTAGCCGCTTTTATTTTTTCTATAGATAAAAAATGTGTTAGCAAAATGCGACGACGCGCTTTGCCTATATTTGGAATTTTTTCTAACAAAGATTCGTTGCGTTTGCTTCTAAGCGTGCGTTGATATGTTATGGCAAAACGATGTGCTTCATCTCGAATGCGTTGAAGCAACTGTAAAATAAAACTATTTTTAGGTAGAATTATAGGAGCTAATAAAGAAAGGGTGTAGATCTCTTCTTCTTTTTTAGCTAGAGAAATTATGTGCGGAAGCACACTTCCCTCTCCTATGGATAATAACAAACTTTCATAAGCTGAACTTAATTGTCCTTTGCCACCATCTATTACTATTAAATCTGGTAAGTCTGTAAACTTTTCATCACCTAACTTTGCTCGCTCCATTCTGCGTTTAATTACTTCTGCTAAACTAGCAAAATCATCATTTTTATCATGAGATTTTATTTTATAACGACGGTATTCTTTCTTGGAAGGTCGTCCATTTATAAAACACACACCGCTAGCCACAGTATCTTGTCCGCTAAAATGGGAAATATCATAACATTCAATTCTGCGTAAATTTGTTATTCCTAATAATTCACCCAATCTCTCATTTGCTCCATCATGCATTTGATAATCTCTATCACTTCGCTCAATACTTTTTACCAGCGTTTCTTTTGCGTTCTCTGTTGCCATATCCACAAGTCGTTTTTTGGTACCCTTTTGCACAAACTCCACCCGCACCTTTTTGCCTTTTATTGCCGATAAATAGTCTTCTAAAGCTATCGCATCAAAAATGCTTTCAACTACAATTTCGTTAGGAATATCACCTTGTTTATCGCTATAATACTGAGTTAAAAACTGTGCATACACATTTTCGCCTTCTAAAATAGCTTTTAATGGATAATTTATAACACCCATCATCTTACCGTTTCGCACAATTACAACGCTTGCACTAGTATAAAGCCCCTCATGCACGATAGACACAGCATCTAAATTGCGACTGGCATCTTTAAGGTCGGATACAATTCGCTCCTCTAATTTAGCTAGCATCGCAAGCTGGTCTCTAAGAATTATTGCTCGCTCAAAATTTTCATTTTCAACAGCTAATTCCATTTTTTCTTGAATAATTCTTTGAGCCTCTTTTTCTTTGCCAGATAAAAATAAAACAACTTTATCTACGGCCTCTCGATATTCTATCTTATTCACTTTTTTTTGACAGGGTGCTAAACATAGTTCTATGTCGTGATTTAAGCACGCTCTTTTTGCCGAATAAAAATTATTTCCGCAAGCCCGTACTCTATAAGCAGTTTTTATAACAGCAATAATTTCGCTAACCCTTATACCAAAAAAATAAGGACCAAAATATTTAGCACCGTCTTGAACTACCCGACGAGTAATCTCTATATTAGGGAAATCCTCTCTCAAATCTATTCGTATATAAGGTGCATGCTTATCGTCTTTTAATAAGATATTATATTTCGGCTTATGTTTTTTAATTAAATTCGCCTCTAAACTAAGTGCATCTTTTTCTGTAAGAGTTATAATATATTCAAAATTCTCAACAGTACTAACCATCGCTCTAACTTTAATATCTTTAGCCGAATTATTAAAGTACGAGCGCACTCTATTTTTTAATAGAATCGCCTTCCCAATATAAATAATCTGTCCGGTAGCGTCCTTCATAATATAAACACCACTTTTATCGGGCAAATCTTTTAATTTATTAGAAATTGCAAAATTTATAGGCACACAATTATTATAAACAAAATAAATCAAAAAGTAAAATGCGAATGACTATAAAGGCCACTCGCACTTAACTTTCTAAACACAAAACTACTACCCTATCTTTTTATTAAGAAGCTATCAAACTTCTAGCTGTAATCTTTCTATATTTTATACTTACTAATAATAAAGTTATTATACTTGTACATATCAGCAACACTGCACCTATTGCTACAAGCCACGGAACTATTATAAATGTGGCTCTAGCTATGCCTAATCCGCTAAACATTAAACCTAATAATGGATTTGTGGTGAATATTCCTAATAAAGTGCCAAGCATTACTCCGCCTAAAATTATTGGTAAAAAACTTAATAGTAGTTGCAATATCAAATGCCCGCTTGTAAAACCAATTGCTTTTAATATCCCTGCTTCTTTTTTGCCACGATTGATTATTGTGTTTACCATTAAAAACAGCACTAAAACGATTACAGCGATTGTAATTATAATAATAAAAGTCATTCCAATCTCAATCGGTCCTTGCAGTTGTGCCAAAAATTCATTAAAGCTCTCGATATAATTTATAATTATTAGCTCTCTACCAAATTCAGTTACCAAACTATTCATAAAATTTGCTATCGCTTGGTCACTATAATCGTACAAATAAATATACATGTTTCTAAGTACAACTTCGTCTTGCAGCCTACTTAAACCATCTAGCGTAATATTGCCCATAGCACCCCAACCCTGAAAAATTCCTGTTACCCTAAAGTCAGCAGTCTTGCCGTTAGAATGTTCTAGCGTTATCGTATCGCCAATGCTAATACCCAACCAATCACTCGTTTGTGCCATAATAGAAATCTCATTATAAGCCACAGGATGACGACCCCGTATAATTGTATTTACCTCTCTTAATCTTATATCCTCCCAAACATTAATTCCGAATTGCTCACCTGTCGACATACTCAACGAAAACATTTCAAAAGCTAGCGTAGCTCTAACATTTTCTTTAGATGAAATCGTTTCAAAATTTTCTATAGCAAATTCATTATTGAAAGCCACAATCCTAATATGAGCAGGCTCAAAGCCTACCATGTCACGATACGCAGAGGTATCTGTAACAAAGTTATGATGCATAGTAAACCCCAAAACCGTCATAAATCCAAACAGCGTAAGAGTTAGAAATGCGGTAATATTCCGCTTAAAATTAGTCTTAAACTGTTTGCCTGCCATACTAATATTAAGTGGCATAACACTAGATTCTAAATTAGTTATGCTTTTTTTATATATTTGATTTTCTAGCCCGTTCCTAAGCGCATTTATTGGAGTTATTTTCTTTGCTTTTCTTACTATAAGAAAACTAACAAGCATAATAGTACCTAAAACTGCTACAACTGCTATAATACTAGGCAATATCATACCCATATTAGCCCAAAGCAGTCCCGATGTAGAGGATACCATAGTGCCAACAATGCCCATAAGCGGAATAGTAATAATTATACCTAAAATTATGCCTACGGTTATAATTAGGAGAAATTGTAATAAAATTGCTTTTATAATCTGACCACCTGTAAAGCCTATGCTTTTTAATGCACCCAATGTTTGAATATCTTGCTCTATACTGTTTATGATATTAAACCTTGCTACAATTAGGGCTATAATCACAGTTATAATAGCTACTAAACTCATAATAATAGCCATAATCAACGAAAATGAGGTTGAATTTAGCCGTATATTTAATAAGGTTGTGCTAGATAACAAAAGTCCTCCGTCTAAAAAATTTGGTATTAGTTCGTTCCAAAAATAATTTTCGGCATCTATCATTGTTTCAAATTTCAGCGATACTGTGTATGTAGGAAATAAATTATTATCCTCATTTAATGCACTAAAAGTTTCTTCACTCACAAACCCCATAAATAATCCGACTGTAGGAGAGCCAAAAAATATACTCTCGTAAAAGCCGTAAATTGTAAAGCCATGAGTAGTGCCCACACTAGTAAGTGTAAAATTATCGCCGGCATTAAAGCCGTTAAATCTAAACATTAAAGGTAAAATAATAGGATTTTGCGGTGTTGTTGATAGCCTGTCTAGCACCTCAACAGTGTTTAAGTTTGGGTTTTGTGGTTCAAGTGTAAATATAAACGGTGCTCTAACTGACCTATCGTTTAGAATATACCGCACTTCACCTATAAATGCCTCTTGAATTTTATATTCTGTTAAGTTTTCAGCGGAAGTGATTTGCTGATAAACTTCGTCACTCCAACCTCTAGCATCTATTGAAAATGCTATATGTGCGGTGTTAAGCTCGTATGCTCTTGTATCAAAAAGCGAGCCAACACCCGTTAAAAGCGACAAACTAATTGTTAGCATAATCGTGGCAATTAATGCCATAATAGTTAGTGTTATTGCACTTGATTTGCGTTTGCGAATATTGGATAAAGCAATTTTTAATGATTTCATAATTGTATTTTTTACCAGCCACGGCTTGATAAAAACTCCTTTACCAATTTTCTTCTCGCAACATCCTCACCGGTATATTTTTCTAATTGCAGTTCGCCCTCGATTTTGCCGTCTTTTAGATAAATAATTCGATTAGCTCTAAGTGCCGAATTTATATCATGAGTAACCATTACTACGCTTTGCCCATTATCATTACTTTGTGTTAGCGTCTCTAAAACGGTAGTTGCCATAACAGAATTTAGTGCTCCCGTTGGCTCATCTGCAAACAATATTTTAGGATTGTTGATAAGGGCTCTGGCAACTCCAACTCTTTGTGCTTCGCCACCTGATAGGTGATTTGGTAATTTTTTCCAATTACTTTCATCTATACCGACAATATTTAATAGCTCTTTTGCTTGTTTCACTAATTCTTTTTTTGGAATTTTTAGAAGCAAACCAGCTATAAGCACATTATCCAATAAACTCATACTTTCTACTAGATAAATTTGCTGAAATACAAAACCGCAATTTTCTCGCCTAAAAATAGCTAATTCATCTTGAGATAGTTTAGCAATATTTTTTTCACCGAAAAATACCTCGCCATTGCTGGGTGTATCCATCCCCGATAGGGCATAAAGTAGAGTAGATTTTCCGCCACCGCTTGCTCCCATAATAACCGTAAAATCGCCTTTATAAATCTCTAGGTCGATATTTTTTAAAACATTCTGCTCTACTCCATTAGTCGAGAATGTTTTACATAATTTCTTTGTTTTTAATAGCATAATTGTTAATTCCTTGATTTGCACTAATATGGTAAAGCTGAATTTATGATAATATTCGTCTTAATGCAATTATTTTTCTTATCGTTGCAAGCCGTTTTTATGTGTTGAAAGTTATAAGTTAGTCGGCGAAGCAATCCAGATTAGCTCGGCTTTACTAGATTGCTTCGCCGACTAACAGAGAATAAGTCATCACCAAAAACAGCTCGCAACGACGGCTAAGGCAGTGTCCTAATTTTATAAATTATCCTTAATTTGTAGTTTACCAGTTGTAGTTTGTAGTTTTAATCAAAAAGTTCCCATTTATCAGTTCTAATTTCTCATTGATTAAACGTACTCTCTCCACCTAACATATTCAAACGAATTCGACCGCTAGAGCCTGTTATACTAAATGTCTTAAAGCTGTTTTCTCTATCGGTTATATTTGCCCAATTTTGAGCACTGTGTCTTACTCCGCTAAAGTATATTCTACCAGCTGAACCCGTTATATTTACTTGCCGTATCATCTCAATACTGCCTACTAACTCCAAAGTTGCTCTAGCACTACTGCCGATAATTGCTAAACTGCTCATATCGCTTCGCTTAGTTGTTATGTGATTATTAGCACCAGTCATAGACACACTTCTAACCACAACTTGATCTAAGTCCATTCTAACACTACTACCGCTAGCAATAAACCTATCGCTATTACCACTAGTCCAATTTATTCGAGTGCTGGATCCTGTTGTACTAACATTACCGCTAACTTCGACATCATTAAAAATTAGATTACTAGCCGAACCGTTAGTTGTAATTCTATGGGCAGTAACTCTTGTTAAATTCATATTCATGTTAGAACCACTAACATCTAAATTACCCCAAATATTTACATCGGTTAAATTTATACGAACACTAGAACCATTTATTTCAAAGCCGTTAAAGTCCAATCCTTCCGTTGTAACCCGTGTAGCAGAGCCATTTATTTCTACTGCTACAGGATTAGCTATAGTTATAACTATAAGATAGTCCTCGTCAGATCTACGAATACCGTTTATACCAAAGCCTACATTATTTACAAACCAGTTGCCGTCTCGATTTTCCTCTAGCCTAAAAGTGTAATTACCTCTAGCATTGCTCACTTTTGTAGCTGTTATTGTAACAATAGAAGAAGTAAAGTAGTTAATGCTAAAATACTCACCCATTTCTATACGGTATCGCCAGCTACTGCCGTTGAGTTCTATTCTGTCCACAGTTTCGTAAGTGTACATATGCGAAGCCGTTAATTCTTCGTTATCTAAACTTCTAAAATTAAAATCTACCCTAGCCAAAGCAATTGTAAAGATAGTTCCGCCGATTAAAATTAGTGCCAAACTTATTACGCACGCGAATATTATAAACCTTCCAAAAGGCCTTCTTGATGTTATTTGATTGTTATTCATTGTTATTATTTCTCCTGTTATTGTTATTGCTTGTTTTGTGTTTTACTATAAAAAAGTATTTTTGAGTAAGCCTTAGTACGATTTTGAATATAAAAAACGCTACTAAAGTTATTATAATACCTACTCCGATGCTAGCAATTGCTAATCCCACTACAGATAAACCACCTACAGAATTACCGCCCATTTGCATAAAGCCAACTATTACCATACCGATACCGCCAATCGCACCGCCGATACCACCCGCACCTAGCCCTATTACTAAGCTCCATAGTGTTACCGCCACTATAAAGAACGGCCAAAATAGAAGTAGCCGTATAAGAATTTTACCTCCAATTCCGCCACTACTTTTTTGTGATGAAGAATTTAAATATTTCTCTGCTTGTGGCTGTCTAATACCACTACTATTATAAGGAACTTCCACTCCGTACACAACACGGTATGCCACATCGTACGGATTACCAAAAGATTTGATAATCTCTTTTTCAGTTTGACCACTCTCGGCCTTGTCAGCAAACAACTCACTATAATAATCAAGTATGCTGTCTGCTTCTTCTTGCGGTACACCTTTTAGGCTACTTCGCAATGCTTTTTCCCAAGTATATTTTGTCATAATTATTTTTTTATTGATTTCCTCCAATAATAAAGTCTGTTATTTTAATAACTTTTTGTGCTTTTTCTCTAAAGCTATCTAATGCCATAATCCCTAAAGATGTTATAGCATAGTATTTTCTAAGTCTGCCGTTGTACTCCTGAGTATAAGTATTTACTAACCCTTGCGTCTCTAACCGTTTTAGAACGGGATAAAGAGTAGATTCGCTAACCTCAAGTAGTGGCAACAAATCATCAATAATTTTATACCCATAAGACGGCTGACCCCGTATGCACCTTAGCACACAACCTTCTAATAATCCTTTTTTTAATTGTTCATCCATAGTTTCTCCCGAAAAGCTTGTTTTTGTAACGAGCGGTGCTACGCTACACATAATACTATACATTACATAGTATTACCTTGTCAATAAAAAAATTCATTTTTTTTATTAGAATTAGATTAGAAAAAAATATTATTAAAAAGTGTTCCAAATATCAAGGTAATAATTTGCAACTCGATCTTATTAAAAAACTACATCACATCATATTCTCTACATCTAGAAATCTCCGCCACTGCCAACGCATCACAACGATTATTATAAAAATTATCGCTATGACCCTTTACTTTTATATATGTAATCATATGAGCATCCATTGCTTTTAACAATTCCTCCCAAAGGTCTTGATTTAATACAGGTTTATTTTGACTATTATACCAAATCATTTTTCCATCCAAATCTGTTTTAGCTTTTTTTTTCCAACCAGCAATCCAGTTATCATTAAAAGCATTAACCACATAACTGGAATCGCTATGTAAATTAACTTTGCACGGTTGCTTTAATGCCTGTAGCCCTTTTATAACGGCAAGTAATTCCATACGATTATTAGTCGTCTCACGCTCAAAACCACTAATTTCTTTTATTTTTTCGCCATGTATCAGTATCGTTGCCCATCCACCCGGACCCGGATTGCCACTACACGCTCCGTCTGTATAAATTTCGACTGTTTTCATATTTTTATTGTATAAACCTCACTTTTTTTAACATTTCTATAACTTTAGGTATATATAATCCTGTTAAATTATCCGCTTCTTCTCTATTAAAGTTTAAATAAGCATTGATTTGCCCTTGATTTCTATATCCGGCACAATCTAAAATTTCTGGCTCTAAGCATATTACCTCTATAATCTCAAGTGGTATATTTTCTACTTTTACAGTTGTCGGCATTACACTACTAAGTACTTTTCCATTATAATAGATAGCATAAGCAGTGTAATTTATATTTATTTTACCGCTTAAAAACTCATGTTGCTCTCTGCATTTATCTATCGTAAGTGGCTTTTCTAAAATCCTGCCGTCACACCAAATTATAGTATCGGCTGTTATAACAGCTCCATTTTTAATTTTACCAACAAACGGTTTTAGCTTAGCAAGTGCCATTTTTTTAGCATACTCCATAGCCCACCCACTATCTATCCCTTCATGTGGAAATTTATTATTTAATGCAGTATCGTCAACCGTGCTAACAATTATCTCAAATTCTAGCCTTGTATTCTCAAGTAATCTAGCTCTTCTTGGAGATGCCGACGCTAATACAATTGTAGGCTTACTAAACTCTATAATCTCGCCATTATTAAAGCGGTTTTGTAGTTCACTCGTACGCATTCTAGTAAAGCATAGCATATCTAATTAAAAGCCGCAATTTTTAATTCTGAAAACTACATATTAAAATCTCATTAAAAACCATAATATCCTATTATTCATGTTGTTTTTTTAAAATAAATTTAATATAATTATATTTGAGCTTTGAACCTAGTTCAATCTTAGGAGAAACTATGAGAAATCAAACAATGTCAAGAAGAGAGCATAGAGGACTTCAATTCCGACTTATGATTTATAACGCTATTATAGCAGCTATAGCGTTAACGGTAGCAACGCTATTATTTTTTGGCAACTTTTTTTCTGTAACTCTTAAAATAACTACAAGAGATTTTTTAGAAGAAATTTCAACAGGATTTTTAAAAATTGAAGATACAAATGACATAGACTTAAGCTTTTTAGATAATGAAATAAGATTATCGACTTCTATTACAAATCGCTCATTGCTAATTGGACTTGGCGGCAATCCTAGCAAAGCAGTACTATATGATATTATAGTAGAATTAGCCGAACAAATACCCGAGTTAGCAACTATCTTTATGACTACTATAATCGCTATAGCGATTATAGAGGCACTAGATGAAATTTTAGGAGAAGATGATATGCCTCCTGATATTTTAGCAGTACTGGATATGAATGAAATATCTGATATTTTAAGACAAGTTTTGAGTGGTGAAATAAATGAAGAAACTTTTTTAGAAAAGGTTGATGAAATTATGTATCAAGCAATGCTAGACTTAGAAATCGACTCCGAAGATAGAGAAAGGATAATAGAAGAATATAGGGATAGTATTGGAGAGTTTTTTTACCAATTTAGCAATGAATACAGCTATATTGATGAAGAATATTTTGCTTTTTTATTTTTAGCATATTTACTTGAATTAGAATATGACGGCAATCTTACAAGAGAAATTCTAGTAGCGGCTTTAATAGAATCCCTACAAGCCGAAGCAGACAGTTCTATTATAACCATTCTTAATATTATATTTATCGCTATGGCAATACTGCTACTAATTACAATTTTAGTATGGGTGTTACTGTTTATATTTGCGGTTATTAGGATATTTACCAAAAACAAACGAGTTGGTACAAAATTGGCTCAAAGTTTTGGCTGGGTTGCCTTTACAGTGCTTGTAATTATTCCGGCAGTTACCATACTAATTTTAGGTATAGCTAATGTACTGCCAGCAGGTCTTTCTCTTTCATTTATGTCTATGACGCTAGTATCGTTTATCGGTGCGGTTCTACTACTAGTAATTAATATCGTTGGCTATAGTAGAGCTAAAAAGCAATCTAGAAATACCGTAATTTAAAGATAGGATAAAAAAATATAGGTAGTGTTTGTTAGTAATATAACTCTTAAAAATTTTCGCAATTATACCTCTCTTGTGCTTCCGTTAAAAAACGGAATAACCGTATTATCGGGTAGTAACGGGCAAGGCAAAACCAACTTATTAGAGGCGGTGTACTTTTGTTCTATCGGAAAATCACCCCGTACTCCTAGAGACGGCGAGCTTATTTTGCACAATGAAGAACAGGCTAAAATATCGGTTGAATGTGCTAAGAGTATTGGCAAAGAAAAAGTTGATATTGTGCTATCTAGGTTAGATAATAAACGAGTTAATATAAACGGAATGCCGATTAGTAAATTAGGCGAACTTATGGGAGCGGTAGCGACTGTGTTTTTTTCTCCTACTGAATTACGAATTGTGCAAGGAGGTCCTAGTGAAAGACGAAGTTTTATTGATATTGCAATTTGCCAACTGTCGAAAACTTATTTTTATTTGCTCACAAGGTATCAAAAAATACTAAGTCAACGCAACCGTCTACTTAAAAGCGGTAAAGCCACCGATGATACGCTTGATATTTGGGATAATCAGTTAGCTAGCGAAGGAGCAAAGGTAATAAAAACACGAAAGGGATTTATTAAGCAATTATCCCCTATCGCTAATAAAAATCATAATTATTTGACAAGTGATGTAGAAAATCTGGAATTATTTTATGAGGGTATAGAAGGCAAAACTCAAAACGAAATTTATGATAATTTTTTAGTGCAGCTAGCTAAAGATAGGCAACGAGATATAAAAAACGGACATACTCACAGTGGTCCTCAAAGGGAAGATTTAAGGATTGTCATAAACGGTTTGGATATTAGAACCTTTGGCTCGCAAGGTCAGCAACGCACATCAGCGTTAAGTTTGAAATTATCGGAACTAGATTTAGCCACCGTAACCCGAGGCGAAAGCCCTATATTGTTGCTAGACGATGTTTTATCGGAGTTAGACAAATCTAGGCAAGAAAAATTATTAACTAGAGTTAGTAACTTCCAAACGCTAATTACTTGTACTCATTTAGAACCCAGTGTAGCAGAATTATTAGGAAGTGAAATTTCGTTATTGACTGTAAAAAATGGAACTGTTTCTTAAAATCACAAATTACAATACACAAATTATAAATTCTGACTTATTTTATAAAAATTACATTTGCTAAATAAACCACTCTTTGTATTTTGTACACTATAATTTATAATTTAATTATATTATGCGAATTGATAAATTTCTAAAAGTCTCCAGACTTCTAAAACGCCGTACTGTGGCATCAAATGCTTGTAGCGAAGGGCTCGTTTTTGTAAACGGCAAGCAAAGTAAACCCGGCAACAGATTAAAAGTTGGCGATGTTTTGTCGATTACTCTTGGCGACAATACTATAAAAGTAAAGGTGTTATCTCTAAATGAAAAAGCCAGTAAGGCTCAAGCAGATACACTTTATGAAGTTATTGAATAAACCCTTTTTGTTTATTTTAGCTTTTTCTCAGAAAGAAATATCTAATCAATAAAAAATTGTACATATGCACATATCAGCCCATAAAAATCTAAAAAATATTGCAATAATCCTGTGTGCAGGCAGTGGCAATCGCACAGGTCTTTTACATAATAAAATTCTGCATATGGTGGGTCATATCACTGTGCTAGAACATACACTATCTGCATTTGACCAATCTAATATAGATGGATTTGTTGTTGTAACTTCTATCCAAGACCAAACTGCTATCACTTCCCTATTATCAACACTTCAAATTAAAAAACCATTATCTATTACAACGGGTGGTAAAGCTCGAACAGATTCTGTAATAAATGGATTAAATCATACCGCAAAAATATATCCTGATTGCTCCATTGTTGCAATTCACGATGGTGCCAGACCATATGTACAACCACAACTAATAAACGACACCATCGAATCCGCAAAAAAATACGGTAGCGGAATTCTTGCTGTGCCTGCGATTGATACAATAAAACAAGTTGATAGCGATAATATTATCGGCACATTAGATAGAGAAATGCTTTACCATATTCAAACTCCTCAATCGTTTAGATTTGATGAAATTTTTTCAGCTTATAATAAATGTGTTTCTGTATGGGCGAACGCCCTCGGTCGTCCGAACTTTACCGATGACTCCGAAGTTTATCAACTCGCAGGCTATACTCCAAAAATTGTTTTGGGCGATTATAACAATATTAAATTAACCACTCCGAATGACTTTCTAAAGCCAGCTTCTATAAACTCATTTATCGGTGTTGGATTTGATGTGCATCAATTAGTAGAAAACCGTCCGCTTATACTTGGCGGAGTTACTATTCCGTTTAGTAAAGGTTTACTCGGGCACTCCGATGCCGATGTGCTAACCCATGCTATTATGGACGCCATACTGTCTGCCTCTAATCTGTCCGACATTGGCACTCACTTTCCCGATACCGACCCTAATTATAAAAACGCAAATAGTATAGAACTATTAAAAAAAGTGCTAGAGAAAATCTCCGCACTTGATTTTAAGATACATAATATATCGGCTGTGATTATGGCAGAAAAGCCAAAGCTAGCACCGCATATCTCAGCAATTATAAACTCACTCGCTAGTGTATTAAGCATCTCTACCACTCAAATCTCTATCTCCGCCACCACCCACGAAGGATTAGGAATAATTGGCGAAGGTAAAGGAATTGCAAGTAGTGTTAGTTGCTTATTGGTCAAATAAAATAGTTATCTCTTTATCTTTGAAATAGCATATTGTATAGCTTCATTATATGACATTTGATGAGCAGTAATTATAATTTTTTCTGCTATACATTGAAATGTACTATCGTGAAAAATAAAAAAATAATGCTTATAATCTTTCCAATGCTCTAGGTCATAACAATCATGAACAGAGTTTATTTTTTGCAATTCTTTAATCCAAGGTGAATTTTCAATTATCTACAAACACAATTTTATTCATAATAGTAATTTTATTTAGGGTATTCGCTTGTCATTCTTAAAGTAGCTCCAAGAGTAGCTAAATACTTTATCACTACTCCGCGATATAGAATTTTTGGATATTCTAATACTAACTCATCAAACCTTAAAAATAGTCTTTTAAGTACAAAAAATAGTTCCCTAATACGCTTTACAGTATATTTTTTACCTGTTTTAGTAAAAATTTTAATTTTCCCACATGGCGATAAATTAAAAAATTTTAATTCTATTTGTTTAATTTCTTTTAGATTAACTATATATTTTTTCTTTTTTCCAAATATAATTTTGTCTTCTTGTAAATATATTAAATGTTTTGGTATTAAAGAATGAAATAAAAAAACATTTGTCCGATTGAGAGGATATATATCCTCTTGATTCATCTTATATGCAATAACTATTTCTTTATCAATCATAATACACCTCCTAATAACTCTCATAATTCTCTAGAAAAAAGATTTTGTATACTTTTATAGTTAAATCTGCTTTTATTTACTGATGCATCTCATCCACATTATTAGAAGTTTTTTTATATAGCAATAATGTTGGATAGAATAATTCACCTGTTTCTCGTAAAAGAGTTTCAAAAAAAGCTAAATCATTTGTCATTTCCATTTTATTACCATATTCTCCAGTATAAAGGATTTTAGGATGCTCTATATTAAATTTTACGAATTGTCTTAAAATTCTTATCAATACATTATAAATATTTCTTATGTATCTCTGCTTAAATTTTTTACCTGCTTTTGTATGAATTATGATACGACCATGAGATTTATAGGCACCATGATCAGAAAAACGCAAATGAATTATTTCTATATCTTGCAACTGTATTTTTCGCTTTTTTACACCAAATATCAAAGATGTACCTTGAATAAATGCTAGATGCTTAGGCATAAAAAATCCATTGAAAATTGGCGCTGTAAAATCCATAAGTCCATCACCAGTTCTTTCCAAAAATGACATTTTTTCTGCAATTATTTTTCTTTCTTCTATTTCTATTTTATTCATAACAACACCTCACTAATTAAGTCTTTTATAATATTTTTTCTAAAGTGAAAATTATTAGATAAAATACATCTCAATCAATAAATTTATCGTCAAATTCTTCAATCTCTTTACTTTCATTTTCTACTTTTTCGAGTAGAGTATCATCAAAATTAAAAAAAGATTTGTTTTGCGATTTAACTAATAATGATTCTTCTTCTAATTTTGTTGATATTTTTTTTATTACTCTCTTTTGCTTGACACCTATTATAAACACAGTTATTAAAGAATATATAAAATAAGGCAGAAAAAAAACTAAAGGCATTACATCAATAAACATAGTGTAATCATTTAAGAACAAAAGTGCTACCGTTATACCAAAGTAAAAATGATTAACTATTTGAAGCCAAAAAGCTATTTTTCCAACTATTCTACTGTACTTTGGATTCTTTTTATACTTAAATTCATCCCTAAATCTAATATCTATTTTAGGATCAAACTTTTCATTTATATACATTTCATTATCTTGTCGCAAAATAAGAAACCTGCCTATAATATTTAACCTATAGGTTTTTTTATTATTCATTTTTTCATAAAAATCAATTTCACGAGTCGCAAAAAATACACCTATATACATTAGGAATAGTATAAAAGAAAGTATCAAAGCAGCCATATTATATCCTCCCTAATTATTGGAAGCTTTTTTATATAATAATAATGTGGGATAAGATAGTTCACCTGTTTCTCGTAAAAGAGTTTCAAAAAAACTAAATCATTTGTCATTTTCATCTTATTACCATATTCTCCAGTATAAAGGATTTTAGGATGCACTTTGAATAAATGCAAGATGTTTAGGCATAAAAAATCCATTAAAAATTGGAGCTGTAAAATCCATAAGTCTATCACTAGTTCTTTCCCAAAATGACATTTTTTCTGCAATTATTTCTCTTTCTTCTTCTAATTCCATTTTTATTCATAACAACACCCCACTAATTAAATCTTTTAATACAGATAGTGTCTATATTGTGAATTTTTATAGCTTTTGGGGGGTCTTTCTTTAGCATAATCTATTCTTTACCAAACTTCTTCGCTAAACTCTTCTTCTACTGTCGATGCAACCTCTTGGGCTGTGGCAAATGGGTCGGAATTGTAGGTGTTTTGAGTGGTGGCAAAATATTCATCTTGTGCTGGCTCTATACGGTAGGCAAAGCTATCGAAAGTAGCCCATAGTACAAAATCGTGCCCCTCGACATAGTTAAATCTTGCTTTGTTAAACGGAACTCTTACGCTTTTAAAGCTCATAAAAGCAAATGGCAAAATTATTATCAACAAAACAAAAATTATACCACGGAAAATGTTAGACATTATTGCACCTCTTTTTTGCTCCTCTTCGTCCGGTGCTACATGTCTAAACTGAATTGTATTTCTTTTAGTTTTGTTGATTTCTGCGTTTTCTAAGTACGCCACTCCATGATGATTAAAACGCAAGTCCTGAATTGGCCCTTTATTTAATTTGACCTTTAGATGCACAGGAGGTTGCTGATACATAGGGTGTATCGTAGGATTTTGTGGATTTTCGTAAATGATTTTTACTCTCATTATTGTTTTCTCCTTGATTTTTTATGTATAATTTTACTCGCTAGAGCGAGGTTAATTATTAAAATTTATCCAATAGCAAAGCTAAGCACACCGCTAATGCACAGTTTGCCATCCACAAAACCTTTTGCGTCGATAAAGTAGAAAGGTCCCTTTTGACTTTTTACTTTTACTTCTGTTGTAAAGGTATCGCCAGGGAGAACCTTATTGCGAATACGCACTCCGTCAATTCCTGTAAAGTACGGAGTTTTACCCTCTAACGAACCCGCAAGCGAAGCACAAACACTTTGCGCCATAATTTCACATAAGATTACACCAGGTACAACTGGATTATTTGGAAAGTGTCCGTCTAAAAAAAACTCATCGCCCTTTACTGTATAGCTACCGCCACCCTCCCACGCTTCATCTAATAGAAGCATTGGTGGTCTATGCGGCATAATCTTTTTAATTTCTTCTAAATTTAATTTTTTCATATTTTTCATTATTCAAATACTTTTAACTAAAATCTCTAAAACAATCAATTTTTTTAGACTTTTGCCAAAGTTTTTTAGAGCTATCTCCCTCTATATTTTCTATCCCAATCTTTTTGCTGACTTGAGATAACAACAGCATAAATAATGGCTGCTGGCCAAAAGACAACTGCTAATAACACAATAATACAACCGCTTATTTGCGGTCTAGGAGTAGATGGAGGCGGAGAATTATAAAATGGGTTATGAGGAGGAGGCATCATATTCATGTTTCGAGGAGGCGGGGTTTTATAAAAACGATTATTGTTAGGAGGTATCGCACTATCTTGAGGTGGTGGCTGTGTAGCCGAAGTTTGTTTAATAAATAACGAATTAACTATAGTCGCACCGCAATATTCGCACTGAGTGGTTTGCTCGTTAGGTTTGGGAGAAATAGAACCGCCACAAGCATTGCAATTTAGGTTTTTCATAAGTAAAAATCTCCTTTAGTTACTGCATTTTAAACAATACTTGCCCATATTCTACCACTGCACCGTTTTGGATACAAATATCTATAACAGTACCGTCTTTGTCGGCTGTGATTTCATTTAGAACTTTCATTGCCTCTATAATACACACAACATCACCTTTTTTGATTTTTTGACCAACCTCTATAAAGGGTTTAGCATCGGGACTTGGTGCTGAATAATAAACACCAATAATCGGTGCTTTAAACTCTATAGCATTATTAAAATCCACTGGCTCTTCTTTTACAGTTGCAGCAGTCGCTACAGGCGGCATATTAAATGCTGCGTCAAAATTGGGATTACCACTAAAGCCACCACCAATAACCGTATTATTGATAGGATTTTTCTCTAGCCTTATTGTGCTATCGCCATCGCTTACCTCAATAGCTGTAAGTTGTTCTTCATCTAGCAATTTAGCTAGCTCTTTTATTTTTTTTATATCCATTATTATTCCTTTTTCAATGCACAATGCATAATCAAGATATTATAAATTTTAAAGTCATAAACTGTGTATTGAGCATTGTGAATTGTACATTGATTATATTTTCCTAAATGCTAAGCACGCATTGTGTCCACCAAAACCCATATTGGTTGAAAGACTATACTTAAGATTTGGTGCTTTTCTTGCTTTATTTGGCACATAATCTAAATCGCACTCAGGATCGGGTTCTTTATAACCTATAGTAGGCGGAGCAACTCCGTCTTTGATTGCCATAATAGCACAAATCGCTTCTAAAACACCGGCTGCACCAAGACAATGACCAATCATAGATTTAGTACTACTAATTAGTGCTTTTCTTGCTTTTTCTTCGCCTAATGCTAATTTAATCGCACCAGTTTCTGATTTATCATTTAGAGGAGTACTTGTGCCATGAGCATTTATGTAAATATCATCGCCTGTTAAAGCACCTTCTTCCATAGCCATTTTTATAGCTCTAGATGCCCCAATGCCACCAATCGACGGTGCAGTTACATGGTACGCATCACAAGTATGACCATAACCCACAATTTCGGCATAAATTTTAGCACCTCGCTTAACTGCATGCTCGTACTCTTCTAGCATAATAGCACCACCGCCCTCGCCAGCCACAAAACCATTGCGACGCTTATCAAACGGTACACTGGTATCATCAGGCACATTCTTTTGACTAAGCGCCATACAGTTTGTAAATCCTGCATTAACAAGCGGCAAAATCCCTGCCTCACTTCCGGCAGTTAAAATAGCATCCGCCAATCCGTATTTAATAGCTCTAAAAGCTTCGCCAATTGCATTTGTAGACGAAGCACAAGCCGTAACAGTAGTGAGAGCCGGTCCTTGTGCATTATGATTTATCGCTATATGTCCCGCCCCAATATTACCGATCATCTGAGCAATAAAATACGGTGAAACCTTAGATATACCGCCTGCATGTAGTGCTATGCTATTGTCGTAAAAGCTAGAAATTCCACCAATTCCTGTGCCAAAATAAACACCAAAACGCTCAGGATCTACCGTACCGTCTTTTCCGCTAATACCACTATCTTTAACCGCCTGATTAGCTACTGCTATAGCATAATGAGTAAAGGGGTCGGTGCGTCTTACCTCGCCTTTATCCATATAAAGCGTAGGGTCAAAATCTTTAACTTCTGCCGCAATTTTTACCTTAAAATTAGTAGTATCGAATTTTGTTATAAAATCAATACCACACTTACCCGCTACTGCATTTTTCCAAAAAGTGGGCATATCTAATCCAATGGGTGATACTACCCCCATACCTGTAATTACTACTCTTTTCATTTTTTATTACTATCTTCCTAAAAAATCGAATTTTTTGCACAAATTGTACACTTTTAGTATATTATTTAAACAAAATGTGGTCAAGCAAAAAATTACTGCGACTTAAATTTATCCACTATTTCCATAAGAGCTTTTTCAAATTGCTCGAGTGTTGTATTACTGTCTATAGGCGAACCTATTCTGAATTGACTTTCTGATATTATTAAATCCTTTGCTATACTTTTATTTTCTTCGGTTAGTGTATCAAAATTGCAAGTAATACCGGGAAGTATCCCCCGCTCTTTGCCCGAACCGCAGGATATTGTTTGAATGTTTTTATCAAATAACACATACATTGCTTTTAGAAAAAGTGGTGAGCAAAAGTGATGTAGATTTTTTTTAGAAAATTCTAAACCTGACGGATTATCACTTTTGTAATCTACTAACTCGCTAGCTAGAGTATCTTTATGGAATTGCGTTTTCATAAATAAAAGAGGTTTGCATCTTTAAAGATGTCGCAAATTTGCCCTCGTAAGTAAATTTGCCCCTATGATTATACTCTCCAGCTTAAGTTTGGTAGCTGTCCGTTTGTGAATGCCCAAACTGTGTTATTAAAATTTAGATTTGTTTGTTGCCAAGTGCTATTTAAAATGTTAGCAGGAGTTACTTCTGTACTAGGAAAATCAACTGAATTTGTTAGACTAGGGATGCCGTCATCCGGTCTAACATTACCCATTACTGTAATATCACTAGAGTAAAAAAGATTATAAACTTGTCTAAATCCGTTATTTTGAAACCTAGCTACAAGAGCGCCAGCAAAGTTAGAATTACCAACACCGCTACCAGTTATATTGCCTTTAGTAAAGCTATTTTCTAGCCTGATAACACTATCTTCAAGCGTTTGAATTCTACCTACAAGACCACCTACAAAATGATTAGGGTTGCCCATAGCACCTTGTGGAGTTATAGTAGCATTGCCTGTAGAAAAGGTCTCTGTAACTAAAACATCGCTAGGAGTTCCTGCGTTATCATCTATCCTTGCAATCAGTCCTGATGCATAAGCACCGCCTGTGGCTACCGCCGTAGCATTACCAGTAGCAAAGCTTTGTTGTATAAGTACATTCCATCTATAGCCCTCATCTCTATCTTCAGCTTCGGCATTATCAACTAAGCTAATATTACCGGTTAAACCACCCGAATAGATTGTGCCTCCGTTGTTGCTTGTACTAAAAGCATTACCTGTAGCAAAACTCTCTCTTATAGTAGCACCCCGTTGAATATATCCTACTAACCCAGCCGCTGCTATATTTACATTATTTGTTGATGTAGCACTAACACTAACGGCCGCACCGCTTCTATAAATTGTACCGCCATCCTCTAAATGACCTACCAGTCCACCAGCTCTGCTTGTACGGTTAACGGCACTTTGTATCGTTACCGTACCATTAGCTACAGTATATCTAATTATACCTCCCTCTCCCCTATTTCTACCGGCGATAACTCCTGCTCTGATGCCTCCATTATGAGCCGTAACATTAACCGTACTGCTAGCCACATTAACAAATTCGATAATTCCTCTATTATCGGCAGTGATAGCACCTACTAAAACTCTGTTTTGATCAGGATTGGGATTATCAATATTAACTGTAAAATTGTCGATCCAGAGATTACTGATTATACCATAGTTAGTGCCAAATAAACCTGCAATATACGAGCCCCCGCTACGCATTGTATTAGTAATAGACAGACTTGTTATCCTGTAGAGCGGAGTATCATTATCGCCAGACGGCACAAAAAATCTACCTGTAAAAGGATTTTCACTGTTGCCGATAGGCGTATGATTAGTAAGCGTGATGTTAGCCATCAACTTAAAATCACCACTAAGATTACTTGCGATTGCGTTAAGCTCACTAGCAGAAGTTATTGGGATAAAATAGTCTAAATCATCTGGCTGATTAGGCGGACGGTTTGGCGGTGATATTGATGGCGGAGGACTTACCTCGTGATCGTGGCAACAAGTATCGGACGAACAGCCAAATATAACAACCGATGCCACAAATATAGCTACTATTGCTAAAATAGTCACTAGTAAATATATTTTTTTCTTCATTTTATTTTTTTTCATTTTACCTCAATTTATGGAGTATAACATATAAGTATTGCACAAAAACCTAGGCACCTTGCCTAGCAAGCAATAACTAATATTGAATTTATCATAAATTACAAAGAATGTCAAGTAAATAAATACAAAAACACTGCTGAGTAATTTTGACACGAGCAGTGTTTTTTATTTAATAGGCTTATCAATGAATTCTATTATCAAATTATAAATTTACTTAACTTATTATAAATTTACTTAACCTATTACATACCAATGCCACCAGTTGGTGGAGTACGGTTAAATGTATTTACATAATTCCAAGTAGCTTGCATTAGCGTTCTTGTATATCTAACTGTTAGAGTTTCGCCGTCTTCGCTAAGTTCAAATGTACGATTGCCAACAAATGCAAATAAACCAAGACCACCGGCTGTATGAGTTAAAATAAGATTATTACCATTATAAGACCATCTACCGGACACAGTATTTTCATTATTCCAAAAGCTAATTTCAGACCAAGTTCCGTCAGCTCTAAATTCCATAAAGTACCCACCAAACCATAGCGGATCACCCGGAGTAAAAGTACCGCTCTCGGTACCTGTCATAACTTGCCTTGTTAAATACCATCTACCAAGAAGATTTTCATTTATGTATCCTGTTTCACCACCATTGTTACCCTCAGTTGTCGGTGGTGGAGCTTCGCTTGGTGTTTGACTAAAGAAAAGATAAACACTACCACCAGCTGAATTAGCAAAAATACCACCTGATAGATGCCTTTCTACAATGTAGCCGTCTTCGGTTCTTAAAGACATAAACTCTGCTTCCCTAGAACCGTTTGCCCTTATCCAAGCGTTATTATGAATAACCGGAGTGCGTTGCTCTATATAGCCACTTCTAACACGAAATTCAACATCGCTTGCAATTTGATCAACAGCCAATACTCTAAAGCGATTACCATCTATTTCGATAGTAATCAAACTAAAAAATATATGCAATTCATGATTAGTGCTAACCCTTTGCCCGTTTAGGTAAACTCTATCTAGTTCATAAGTTCCTTCTGCTAGACTGTTTCCACCAAACAGATTACATGCCACAAGACTAACGCTTGATAATACTAAAACAAGCACAAGCATTAAAGTGATAAGTATTTTCTTTTTTATTTTCATTTATTTTATTCCTCTTTATCTATTTTTAGACATTATTTGCAAGCGTTTACTAGCTTGCTTATATTATTATATTATAAATGTCGTATTTTGTCAAATTATTTTTTGCTATACTTTATATACATCGTTTTTTGTTCCGTAAATTTATTTTTTTTATTAGACTTATTACTAACCTAATTTAGAAACAAGTCTAATAAAAAAAAACAGCTAAGAGGGTACCTAGCTGTTTTTTTATGCGGTGTCGGGAGCTTTCGCTGGCGACACAATATTTACATGAAAGTTTGAATAGGAAGTCTTATGAAATTCTCTAAGGTATAAAAGAGAAATTCACAGGGCAGTTGATTTTTCCAAGTATCTGCCAAACTTGGTGCTGATATTGCTATCAACATTGAAGATTTGTCTCATCTTAGAGACACTCTTAAAGGAGGTGATCCAGCCGCACCTTCCGATACGGCTACCTTGTTACGACTTCACCCCAGTCATCGGTTTTACCTTAGGCAGCTGCCTCCTTACGGTTAGCTCACTGACTTCGGGTCCCCCCGACTCCCATGGCGTGACGGGCGGTGTGTACAAGACCCGGGAACGCATTCACCCCGACATTCTGATTCGGGATTACTAGCAACTCCTGCTTCATGAGGGCGGGTTGCAGCCCTCAATCCGAACTGAGAACGCTTTTTTGAGATTCGCTTGCCGTTACCGGTTTGCTGCTCTTTGTAGCGCCCATTGTAGCACGTGTGTGGCCCAAGACGTAAGGGGCATGATGATTTGACATCATCCCCACCTTCCTCCGCGTTATCCGCGGCAGTCTGACCAGAGTTCCTAACTTAATATTGGCAACTGATCATAGGGGTTGCGCTCGTTGCCGGACTTAACCGAACATCTCACGACACGAGCTGACGACAACCATGCACCACCTGTCTTCGTGTCCGAAGAGGGATATATTTCTATATCTTGCACTCGATGTCAAGTCTTGGTAAGGTTCTTCGCGTTGCTTCGAATTAAACCACATGCTCCGCTGCTTGTGCGGGTCCCCGTCAATTTCTTTGAGTTTCAACCTTGCGGCCGTACTCCCCAGGCGGGATACTTA
>WRAP01000009.1 GCA_009780135.1 Bacillota bacterium | reverse complement strand
TGCTACTCCTGCCATTGCTACTACTAACACTAGTAGAAATATAAGCAATATACTTTTTATACTATTTGTTTTTAACTTTCTCATTCTTTCTTAAAAGACTCCTTGAAATTTAATGTCGATTTATTATTTGATTAGGTTTATAGCATTAAATAAAACATCACATTTACTTAATGTCTAAAATATTGCAAAAAGGCACGACGAACTCCAAATAGAATTCGAACGCACCTTTGCACAACATTGACCTATATTGTATAACACTTTTTGCAACTTGTCAAGCGGTTTTTAATAAAAAACACTTCCAAATTTTGGTAAATTTAATAATATTTTTATTAATACTGTTTTAAATTATTTTTTATTAAGCAAATCCACCGTATAAGAACCTTTTTCAAAATCTTTCATAGATAGAATTTCCAGTAAGAATTCGGCGTTGTGGTCTATTCCTTCTATTACCAACTCACAAAGGGCCGCTCGCATTTTGCGGATTGCTTCTTCTCTAGTGCGTGCGTGAACTAAAATTTTAGCTATCATACTATCGTAAAACGGAGGTACAGAATATTTTTGATAAAGTGCACTGTCAATTCGCACACTAGGACCTGCGGGAAAATGTAGTAACTCTACCCTGCCCGCACTTGGTCTAAAGTTTGCTTTTGGATTTTCAGCATTGATACGGCACTCTATACTACTACCCTCTAACATAACATCGGCTTGAGTAAAACTAAGTTTAGTACCTGCCGCAATTCTAATTTGCCACTTAACAATATCTATACCCGTAACCATTTCTGTTACACCGTGCTCTACCTGTAAACGAGTATTCATTTCCATAAAGTAAAACTTACCATCTTTATCCATTAAAAACTCTATGGTACCTGCATTTACATATCCGCACGCTAAAGCGGCCTTTCTGCTTATGGCAATGATTTCTTTGCGTTGCTTTTCAGTAACAGCTGGTGACGGGCTTTCTTCTATCAGTTTTTGATTTCGCCTTTGTACGCTACATTCTCTTTCGCCTAAGCACACAGCATTACCAAATTTATCGCACAAAATTTGTGCCTCGATATGCTTAACAGGAAATAAAAACTTTTCCATATACAACGCACCATCAGAAAAGCTGGCAAATGCTTCAGCGCTTGCCATATTGTAAGCATTTTCTATCTGCGACTCATTCTCAACAAGCCTAATCCCCTTGCCACCGCCACCACTACGGGCTTTTAAGAGAACAGGATAACCCATCGCATTAGCCGCTTTTTTAGCCTCGACTACATTTTGCAAAATATCGGTACCCGGAATTACAGGAACACCCGCCTTTTTCATCGTGCGACGAGCGCTATCCTTATCGCCCATAATGTCGATAACATCCGCTTTAGGACCGATAAATTTGATATTGCACTTCTCGCAAAGTCTAGCGAACTTAGTATTTTCGCTAAGAAATCCATATCCCGGATGAATCGCTTGCGCACCGCTAGTAACCGCCGCCGTAATAATAGCCGACATATTTAGGTAGCTATCGGTACTGGCATGAGGACCTATGCAATAGCTTTCGTCCGCTAGCACCACATGAAAAGCATCTCTATCGGCCTCAGAAAAAACAGCCACCGTAGAGATTCCCATCTCTTTACAAGCACGGATAATCCGTACCGCTATCTCGCCCCTATTGGCGATAAGTATTTTTGAAAACATCATAATATTTTTACTCTTAAATTGAGAAAGTTTCGGAATTTATAATTAAATTATATAGTATAATACTAGGTTTATCAAGTAAAATTTGTCATTTAGCTATGCTTTAATAAATAGACTATTATTCCATCATCTCCGTCATATTTTTCCAGTATTTTTTTGGCATAAAGTTCATACGGCAACGGTCGTTTTTGCGTTCTTTTATTGCGATTGTATTGTAGAATAATTTCCATAGCTTTTGATAATCTTTTTCTTCTTGACTTAAATCGGGCATTTCATATTCTTCTATATTTTCTATCCTTACTTCCCTATCCATATAAATCAATCCCATTTTGTGAGTTTTGTCGTAAATCAAAATTTTTTCATTAGGAAAGCGTTCTACAAAATGCTCCGCTATAAGTGGTAAGACATTGTTCTCCGGTTCAATTATACTCACAAGTGCACCGTTAACATCACTAAATCTAACAAACTGTATAAAACGACAAACCTCACGCGTTAATAAATCCACACCTTTAGAAAGTCTAGCAATATGATTATTTTTTAAACCCTCCACTAATATTTTTTGAGGAGGAGTAAATCCTGTGGCTATGGTTTGTATAAATTTTTTGCCGTGCTTAAAGCCGTCTATTAAAAAATGAATTAAGGCAATTTCTTTATGCTCTATACTCGCTAAAAAAATCAGCTTTACATACTCTAGTGCTGCACGACTAATTTTTATTGGAATTGCTTTTAATATTCTTTCGGCTTTTGCTTCATCTGTTTCGATATATCTTACACTAAACATCGAAAAATCCTTATGCGTTATCTCAATCGGCATTTCCTTTTTTTCAAATGCCTCGAAAACACAGCTAAGCATCCCATAAAAACTGCCGTCATATGTGTAACAAACCTCAATTGGTTTGAAATTAAAGATTTTTTGTTCATTTAGCATCAATTATTACTATAGCCACTCTCAAAAAAAAAGTCAAACACTTCTAAAAATGCTAGACTTATGTAATCTAGCAGTGTATAATGTTATCAATATTTCAACTTCGAGGAGTTAATTTTATGAGAGTTTACAATTTTTCGGCGGGGCCTAGTATGCTACCGCTACCGGTATTAGAAAAAGTGCAAAAAGCACTACTAAATTACGACAACACAGGAATGAGCGTTATGGAGATGAGCCACCGCTCTAAACCATACGAGGCAATCAATGCAAAAGCTGAGGATCTACTTAGAGAGCTTATGGGAATCTCAAGCCAATATGCTGTGATTTTTGTGCAAGGCGGTGCCAGCACTCAGTTTGAGGCAATTCCCTTAAATATTTCCAAAAGTAAAAAAGCTGATTATGTTGTTACGGGTATCTTTAGCGAAAAAGCCTATAAAGAAGTACAAAAATTTACTTCCGCTAAAGTAATAGCCAGTAGTAAAGATAAAAACTTTTCCTACATACCAAAAATCGAGAAATCTGTTATCACACCTGATGCCGATTATATGCACATATGTTACAATAACACAATTGTCGGCACTCGCTTTAGAAGCCCTGTTGATACGGGCGACATTCCGCTTGTTGCCGATATGAGCAGTATGATTTTAAGTGAGGAGGTTGATGTTAGTAAATTTGGTGTTATTTACGCAGGTGCTCAAAAAAACCTTGCTCCAGCGGGTGTTACGATTGTGATTGTTAAGCGAGAGCTTGCCGAAAACCCGTCGCCACAATGCCCTACTATGCTAAAATGGAAAACTCAAATAGAGCAAAATTCGTTATATAATACTCCTCCTGCATTCTCGACTTATGTTGCCATGGAGGTTATGCAATGGTTAAAAGAGTTAGGCGGAGTTAAAGCAATCCAAAAAATCAACGAAGAAAAAGCTAATATGCTTTACGACTTTATAGATAATTCTAAGTTTTATAATAACGGTGTCGAGAAAGAGTTTAGGTCGCTTATGAATGTTCCATTCGTTAGCCCTAGTGCAGATTTAGACGATACTTTTGTTAAAGAGGCTGGCAAAAATGGATTATTAACTCTAAAAGGTCATCGCTTAGTCGGCGGTATGCGTGCCAGCATTTATAACGCTATGCCCGTTGATGGAGTAAAATCACTTATCGAATTTATGAAAAAGTTTGAAAATGACAACTAACGAAAGCAAATTGCAAACCCGAAAGATAAATCGTTTAGTAAGTTACGATTATTCGCAAAACGGAGTATATTATATTACGATTTGTAGTAAAGATAAAGCCCACATTTTTGGCGAGGTTAAGGAAGTTAATCAAATTAAAGAAATAAAAAATTATAGTGAAGCAATTCAAACACCGCTAACTGTAGGGGCGGGTATCAACCGCCCGAGCCTTATAAAATCAAGCATAGGCGACATAATAGAAAAAGGTATACAAGAAATCCCTAAACGATATGAGGGTATAAGCATAGAAAAATATGTTATAATGCCAAACCATATTCATTTATTATTAACCATAAATAATCAAGGTATTTGTAATAAGTTCGGGCGGTTAATACCCGCTCCTACAGTAAATAATATTATTTGTCAATTTAAGAGCTATACATCAAAACAAGCAGAACAACCAATTTGGCAAAAATCATTTTATGACCATATTGTTAGAGACGAAAAAGACCACAAAAACATTTGGGATTATATCGATACAAACCCCGATAAGTGGCTAGATGACAAGTATTATAATTAAACAAAACTCAATTATTCAAATCATTCAATCAAAGGAAAATAAAAAATAATATGACAAACGAAATTTTAGCATTAAACTCAATTGCCAAAACAGCCGATGTGGTATTTGGCAATAAGTACAAATTAGTTAAAGAAAGTAAAGAACCTGTGGCTGTAGTCTTGCGTAGCTTTAAGATGCACGACTATACTCTGCCATCTAGCGTACTGTGCGTGGGCCGTGCAGGTGCGGGCGTTAATAATATTCCGCTGGATAGATACGCCAGCGAAGGAGTTGTGGTATTTAATACTCCAGGTGCTAACGCTAATGCCGTTAAGGAATTAGTTATTTTATCTATGCTGCTATCAGCCAGAAAGGTTTTTGATGGCATTTGCTGGAGCCAAACTCTACTAGGTAGCGGTAGCGAGGTTGAAAAACTCGTTGAGGGTGGCAAATCTAACTTTAGCGGCGGAGAGATTCTAGGTAAAACTCTTGCCGTTGTGGGTCTTGGTGCTATCGGAATTTTGGTGGCTAATACTGCCGTCGACTTAGGTATGATGGTAATCGGCTACGACCCGTATATAAATGTTGAATCTGCTAGAAAGCTCAATCCAAAAGTTGTAATAAAGCACGATTTAGCCGGTATTTTAAGCTGTGCTGATTATATTAGTCTGCATACTCCGCTAAATGACGGCACAAGAGGTATGATTTGTGAAAAGTCTATTATGGGTATGAAAAAAGGTGTTAGCATTATTAATGCCAGCCGTAGCGAATTAGTTGATAACGAGGCTCTTAAAGCGGGACTAAAAAACGGACACATCAACCGTTATGTAACCGACTTCCCCACTGCTAGTATTTTGGGAGTTGATAATGTTGTACCGATACCTCATCTTGGAGCGTCAACTGCCGAAGCTGAGGATAATTGTGGACATATGGTTGCCAATCAAATCGTGGACTTTATAGAAAATGGCAATATTACAAATTCTGTAAATTTTCCTGCGTGCCGTCTTGATAGAACAGGCAAGCAACGACTAACCATAATACATAAAAATGTTAAAGGTGTACTTAGTGCAATTACCGATTTAGTGGGCGGTAGCGGTATAAATATTAGTGGCTTTGTATCTCAATCCGGCGGCGGAACATTTGCTTATGCTATTCTAGATTTAGATAGCGAATTAAGTACAGATATGTTAAAGAAGGTTGAAAAGTTAGAGAATGTTGTTAAAGTTAGAGTAATATAGTAAAATGGAGGCATTATAAAATGAGTACAACTGAAATTATAAGCGTTATTTTCGGTACGGTGGGTTTATTAAGCACAGTAATAATATCCATTCTAACCATATATCATTTTAATAAAAAACCAATGATATATGAAATAAAAAAGAATGCTATTCAACGAAGCTTAAGACTATTAGATGATTATATGTCAAATTCCGATTGGATAGGTAAAGATGAAAAACCAATACAAAAAAAAGAGCTTTCGGTTGAATATTTAACAATAGAAGCTAGAGAATGCTACAATGAGCTAATTCTTGCTTGCGATAACGCAGATTTGATAAGTGCTTTTAATCGAATTATGTTTTCGAGAGTATTCAATTCTCGTCAAATGCAAGAATATAGACTTTTATGTAGAAAAGAGATAGGATTAAAAAACATTTGTATTGATAATGAAATTACATTTATCAATAGAGTTGGTAAAAATAATACTTAAACAAAAAAGGCTAGTGAAAGCTAGCCTTTTTTAATTTAATCTATTTTATTATTGCAATTACAAATCTGTCTATATTTTCTAAATCCTTTATGATTTGTATGTTTGTAAAATTGTCGGTTAGTAGTTGCCAAACATCGGTTGCTTGATTTATGCCTACTTCCAGCATTATTGAGCCTTTTGGCTTTAAGAATTTCGGAGCATCTTGTGCTAGTCGTTTATAAAAATCAAGTCCGTCCATTCCCCCGTCGAGCGCTAAATGAGGCTCGCAGTTTTTCACTTCTGATTGCAGAGTATCAATATCTCCACTCTTAATATACGGAGGATTGCAAACTATTATATCGAATTTTCTATCTTGTAAATTCTCGAATAAATCGGATTGAATAACAACCACTTTAGTATCTTGCAAGTTACTTTTTGCGACTTCTAAAGCATCATACGATACATCTACAACCGTTATATTTGCATTTGTGTTTTTGGCTAAAACCTTCGCAATCGCTCCGCTACCCGTACACATATCTAAAACATCTATAATGCCGTCCTTGCTTTTTGCCATACGGCTCTCAATTTCTAAAATTGCTTGCTCAGCCAGCATTTCGGTTTCGGGTCTTGGTATTAAAACCCGTTTATCAACCTTTATAGTTTCGCCGTAAAATTCCATCTCGCCCAAAGCGTACCATAACGGCTCTGGTTCAAATTTTTGCCTAGGACCAACAAAATCTATCGCTAACGGATTTTCTACAAGCAGTTTGCCTGTGCGTTTTTGCACTATCCTTTTTATTTTGCCGTATTGATTATAGGTTATTATATTGAGTTTATGAAGTTCGTTGCGTTTATAACCGCTAACGGAACAAAAAATCCAATCTACCTCCACGCTTTCCGCTCCGATTGCCGACAATTTTTCTTCTACAAGCGGTCGCAAATAACTATATCTAAATTGCCCAAACTCAAGCATCTTCAAATCGGGATTTTCGTCCATTGCCGTAACCTCGTTATAAGCTATAAGTGCTACCTCTACCATATCGCTACTTGGCGGATAAGTTGTTAAGCGTTGAAGTGCTAACCCCGGTGCTCTTAACGGCCAAGTAATAAAGCTATCGGGAAATTTAGCAAGTAATCTAAGCAATTCAAAAGACAACCCCGCTACAAACGGCAGTAGTGCCAATCTTACACCAATTCTAGTAAGTGCCCATACAAACGAATTACCGCCAACTGTTGTTTGATTTAAACCCATTAAATCTAAAACCCAAGTCGCAAAAAAGAATACAAAAATCGAAAGGGTTACTACAAAAAACAAAAATGTTGTTCCGCAACGGTTATGTCTTGTTGAGCAAGTTTGAGCATTATCTACATTTAACTCTAGCCCTCTTTCAAAACATGCTATAACTCGATGTTCGGCACCGTGATAACCGTACATTCTTCTAAAGGTTTTCATTATAGAAGTTAAAAATAGATAGGCTATAAATATTGCCATTCTTATCGCTCCCTCTACTAATGACTGCAATAATAGATTGTCAGATATATAATCCTCAATAGCCATATTTATAAGTAGAGGAATAATAAAAAATAAGCCAACACCTAATATAAGTCCAAATAGCATTGATATTATAAGCCAAATACCTAAGCCACCTTCTTCTGATTGCTTATCTTTTTCTTTCTTTTGATTTTTCGGCTTTGAGGCTTTTTTGTTTGAAGTTTCCGATACATTTTCGGAATGCCCAAGAGTGCATCCCCTCCTATTCATAGGTATTCTAGCATCTGCAGCTTGCTCATCTGTAGGAGACGCACTCTTGGGCGTCCCGCATTCCTCTACCTCGTCCTCTAACATCAAAGCATCGACAGATTTCATAGTAGTTTTAAGACTTAATACTAAACTGTCTATAAAAGCAGTTACGCCACGCACAACAGGTATTTTTTTATACCACTTTTTAGCACCCTTTAGCCGAGTTGTATTAAGGAGTATATTACCGCTACCGTCTCTAACCGCCATCGCCATAGAAGTAGCCGAACGCATCATAACACCCTCAATCAGAGCTTGACCGCCAATAAGAGATTTTTTGCTAGCTTTAGAGCTTTTTTGAGTTTTTGATTGCTTTTCTTTCACGATATTTTTTTCAACAAATACAGGCGAAAAATACAAAAAACCACGCCCTGTAAAAATTACTGCGTGGTTTTTATGCTAAAAGTTAGGTAAATACAATGAGTGTTTTTATCTAAAAATTCTCAATTATAATCCCTAATTTGATTTTGCTACTTAGATTGTAAGCGTTTGTTAAAGCGGTCTATTCTACCACCAGCCGATACTTCTTTTTGTTTGCCTGTGTAAAACGGATGACAAGCATTGCATACTTCTACTCTATAAGCATCGCCTTTTTTAGTTGAGCCTGTCTTAAAGCTAGAGCCACAAGCACATACTACCGCAACTTCGTGATAATCTGGATGAATGTCTTTTTTCATGATTAAATTTGTTAATTTTTTCCTTGTAAAATAGCTATGCCAAAAATTTCTTTGGCACAACTTTACAATTTTATCACAATAAAAAACATTTTGCAAACAGTTTTTTATGACAAATTAGAATATTTTACCACCAAGGAGTAGTCTCCCACCACCAAGGCGGAGGAGTATCATTTGGATTAGGTCTTGCTTGATTATTTGTTGCTTCGCCACGGAAAAATGTTAATTGTTCTGTTATCCAAAAGTCTCTTACCTTACTACTGTCAAAACTAAAATTAGCACCAAAACCCCACGACATCATCCAACTTACCTGTCCAATAACTTCATATTTAATATTAAAAGCATCCGTTCTAACAATTCTATTTTGAGTAAAAGCTCTATAATAACTGTTGGACTTATTTGTTCTATCATACATTATATGAATACCTATAAATCTTCCATCTTCTAATGTAAAATTGCCAAGATTATTTTCTACCCAATACCCTCCGATACGGGAACTTGATATAAATTGTCCGTTTCTAATCACTAAAAACCTACCCTCGTTTCGCATACGGGATTCTTCTCGTAAATGTGAAAGATATTCAGTTAATTCATAATTCAACTCTATTGACATATAATTTATTGCCATATTAAATATAGGCAACAAGGTTTCCGGCACTTGAAGTCGCAATGTTTCAAAAGTATTATCCATCCAATTTAACATATCATTCATTACCCGAGTACTGTTATGCTGAGTTAGCTCTTGATCGTTAATAATAAGTCTTGACCTAGTCATATTAAATCTACCATCCTCTATCTCTAGCGGAAAACCACAAGCCACAAACGAAAAGCTAAACACAAAAAGCATTACTACCACTAGTGTTGTGATTAGTATTTTTATAATTTTTTTCATATGATTTTGTTCCTTATAGATAGTGCTTAGTGCATAATTATTGATTTATTATCAACTACTATGCACTAAGCATTATGAACTATACACTATAATGAATTACTTCTCTTCTTTATTAAAGCTACCTTTTACAATGCCAATTATAATAATTGCCACTAGTACAGCACCCGCTAAGATAGCTGTAAATAAACCAATGTCTCTAAACGAATTAGCCATAGGAATTACATTGAATGTAGCGAAATTATCTGCTAAGCCTAGTAATATAACTCCAATTAAATGAAAAAGAAGTGCTATAGCTATCACTATAATACTCGCCATTTTTTGTTTTTGCATAGTTTTTACCTCCTTTTATGTGCCACGCACATAATATTGATAGCATTTTAGCATATACAACAAAGCGTGTCAAACATTTTTTAACTATATAAAATTTACTGCTGTTAGCATTACATCTAAAATATGGGTATTAGTAAGACTATAAAAAGCAACCTTGCCTTGTCGTTTTACTTTTACTACACCTATATTTTTTAGATTGCGTAATTGATGACTAACTGTTGTTTGATTAAGCTCTAGTACGCTAGAGATGTCAGTAACACACATCGATGAGATTGATAGTGCACTAACTATCTTAATGCGTGTATGGTCACTTAGACCGGAAAAAAAGTTTTTGATAGCGTCTAAAGCACTATCTTTAGGGACAAATTCTTTTACAAGATTTTCTGTTTGAGGGTCTATAAGTAGTTTTCGATTTAGGGTCAGTAGCATTTTTTATTTATTCCTTTATGTATAAATTTGTTAGAGTTTTTTAATAAGTGCGGGCGACAGAGTGTCACCCCTACGATTAGTTTATTCATTTACACTTTTATTACAACAACGCCGAATTGTAGGGGCGACACTCTGTCGCCCGCACTTATTAAAAATTTGCCTAACAGAATAAATATATTATAATATGCACATATGTACCCTCTGTTGGCAATATATATAGAAAAAACGCTTTCTTTGTCGAAAAGCGTTTAAGGGGAGAATATTTATGTTTCAAGAAGATATTTTTAAACTATTGCTCATGGTGCTACTTATGGCAAATGACGGCGATGGGTGCGATCACAACTACGGCAGAATAAATGAAATTTTGATTTTCTGTATGCTACTGGGTGCTGGTAACAATAACCCATGTTGCAGAGGAGATAATAATCATAGGCATAGACATCACAATGAATGCGGATGCGAGAGAAATAATAGGATAACAACTTTTTAAAAATGAAAAATTGTTAATTTATAAATAAATTAGAAATTGAAAATCACTTAATTGTAGAAGAGTTTAACTAAGCACCCAAGCCTTAGAGAATGAACTTTCTTTTATTAGATATAGGCAGTAGCCAAAAATTAGGTTATATTTTCCATATTTTTAATCTCTCATTGAATATTTGATTTCTCCATCTACTATTGTGTATTTAACTTGACCTGTTAGTTTTCTGCCATTAAAGAAGGTATTTTTACTTTTAGAAAAATGCTTTGATGTATCTACTGTAACTTTAGCGTTTATATCGCAAATTGTAAAATCTGCTAACTTAATGAAGTTTAATATTTTAATAGAATTTAGGCTTAAAAGTTTATTTAGTGCTATTAAGTCAATATATCCCGGTTTTACTAGATAGGTTATACATAAACTGAAAGCCGTTTCTAGTCCTGTTATCCCAAATGGAGCTAAATCGAATTCTACCGCTTTGTCATCCTCAGTGTGAGGAGCATGGTCAGTAGCTATACAATCTATTGTGCCGTCTTTTAATCCTTCTATAATTGCCAATCTGTCACTTTCTTCTCTAAGCGGAGGATTCATTTTGGCGTTTGTATTATAATCTAAAATCTCCACATCTGTTGCACTAAAATAATGCGGACAAGTTTCGCAAGTAACGGCTACTCCCCTAGCTTTTGCGTTTCTAATAATTTCGACTCCGCCTTTAGTACTAACATGAGCAATATGGATTTTTGTTCCGACTGTTTCGGCAAGCAAAATATCTCTTGCTATCATCGATTCTTCCGCTACTCTACTAATTCCTTTTAAGCCTGCTACCGAAGCATTATAGCCCTCGTTTACAACTCCGTCTTTTGCGATTGATTTATCTTCGGGATGAGAAATGAGTAATGCATCAAAGCTCTTAGCATACTCGAGTGCATTTTTCATAAGTCCGCCGTTTTCAATAGGCTTACCATCATCGCTAAATGCGATTGCACCAGCTTTTAGCATACTGCCAATCGGCGCAAGCTCTTTACCTTCTTGCCCTTTTGTAATACAGCCTATCGGAAACACTCCTGCTAAATTTGTTTCTTTAGCTCTTTGCTTTACAAACTCTATTAGCGGAACATTATCTAAAACAGGCTTAGTATTAGGCATACAGCATATAGTTGTAAAACCACCTGCTACAGCCGACTTGCAACCGGTTGCAATCGTTTCTTTACTAGTTTGCCCCGGCTCTCTTAGATGAGTGTGCATATCGACAAAACCATGAAATACATGTAAACCCTTAGCATCAATAACTTTAGCATTTTTAGGAATTTGAAAACTTTCTTCGAAATCAACATTAATATCGTCTTTTATACGAATATCTAGTCTTTTTATCTTATCCGGAAAAACAACTTCACCGTTTATTATATATAATTCTTTGCTCATTTTTTTATCATCCGAATTTACTTAGCACAAAAAATTACTGAAACAATCAATCATCGTAATTTTGTACTGGAGTTCTTTCAAGATTTTACCCCCCTTGCTCTTGCTTCTAACAATAATTTTAACACTGCCATTCTAACTGCAACACCGTTTGTAACTTGCTCTAACACAACGCTGTTTTTACTATCTAACACTTCGCCACTCATCTCTACTCCTCTGTTAGCAGGACCCGGATGCATTATAATAGCTTTTTCTGCTTTAGCTTTCTTTATAACTTCTTCTGTAATAGAAAAGAATTTAGCGTATTCGCCAACTGAGGGGAAAACTCCCATATTTTGTCTTTCACTTTGAATTCTTAGCCCCATAATTACATCAGCGTTAGCAATTGCTTTAGCTGGATTTAACTCTACCTTTACTCCAAAATCCTCCATTCCTTTAGGTAGTAGCGTATATGGAGCACAAACAGTAACCTCTGCTCCTAATTTTAATAAGCCCCAGATATTGCTTCTTGCTACCCGACTAAATTTAATGTCGCCACACAAAACAACCTTTAATCCTTTAATTTTACTAAACTTTTCTCTCATAGTAAGAAAATCCAGTAACGCTTGCGTAGGATGCTCGCTGGTGCCATCGCCTCCGTTTATAACGCTTGCTTTTACATTTTTAGCCAAGAGGTGCGGAGCTCCCCCCATAGGATGACGAATTACAATAGCATCAATTAAAATTGCATCTAAATTTTTGCCTGTGTCTATAAAAGTTTCGCCTTTAGACACGCTAGAGGTGCTAGCAGAGATTGCCATAAAATGAGCACCTAAAAAGTTACTAGCCGTTTCAAAGCTAAGGCGGGTTCTAGTGCTATTTTCAAAAAACAGCGTAGATACAGTCTGTCCCTCTAGCAAATTAGATTTCTTACCTTTTTTGCTAAATAGCTTTTTCATCTCGGCTGCTGTATCAAGTATCAACTCAATTTCGCTAGCGGAAATATCTTTTAATCCTAATAAATCTTTTTTCATAATTTTTAACAATACCTAATTATAAAGAATACAACTCAATAACATCCCTGCCGTCTACTGATTTTACATTAACAGTTGCTATATCGCTAGACTCTAAGGATATTTTAATAGCACCAAAGGTAGCACTAAAATTTGGCAATTTGTGTTTAGCGTTTAAAACAAGCGTTAATAATTGAGGCGGTTTAGCCATAACTTGGCCTAACCCTAAAGCAATCTCACTTGCACTTTTAGCAGTATGTACAACATCGGTAACAATAATAACACTGGTAGTAGTGGGCAGGTTAATCGGCGGAGGATTATTTTTAAACAAATTAAGCATGATGCTATTTATTGTGACAACAGGCTTAGCATGAATTGTACGCACAGTATCGGCAATAGAATTTGCTATACTATCGCCTCTAACATTGTAACTAAGTAGATATAACTCGTTATTAGAGTTATACTCCGCTAGCTTGTGTGCTAGTGTAACCAATGCTTTTTTGAAAGATTTTTCATCTAGTAATGTGCTTTTGTATGTCATAGTTTTATCAATGCACATCGCTCAATGCCCAATGCACAATTGTTGGTTTATGAGAATTGTTCTTGTAATAAGGTTAAAATCCTTAAAAACTCTTGGGGAGGAACGGAATTAAATTCCATTTTTTCGTTTTTTATAGGGTGAAAAAACACTAATTTGCTTGCATGTAGTAACTGCCCTTGTAAATTAAATTTTTGTTTTTTATAGCCATATGCTTTATCGCCTACAACAGGATGACCTATGTGTTTACAATGAACTCTAATTTGATGAGTTCTGCCCGTTAAAATATCAAACTCTAAATATGTGTTGCTACTAAACCGCTCTAAAACTCTATATCTACTAATTGCTTCTCTACTATTTGGAGTTTTAGCAACCCGCATTTTTTTTCTATCTTTTAAATCTCTGTCTAAAAATGTTTTAATCTCTCCGTTATCGTTTTTAACAACCCCTTCTACAATCGCTAAATATGTCTTTGTAACAACTCTTTCGCTAAACTGATTACTAAGGCACAAATGAGCCTCGTTAGTTTTAGCTACAACTATAACTCCGCTAGTGTCTTTATCTAGCCTATGTACAATACCGGGACGCTCCTCGCCCGAAATACTGGATAAATTGGGTGTGTGATATGCTAAAGCATTAGCTAATGTGTTTTCGGTTGCTCCACCACCCGGATGAACGGCTAGTCCTTGCGGTTTGTCAATAACTAAAATATACTTATCCTCAAATAAAATATTGAGCGGAATATTTTGAGGAATTATTTTTTGAGTTTGATTATCCGATTGAACTTCTACGCTTACTATATCACCTATCTTTAATTCGTATCCCGCTTTAATTAACTTGTCGTTTACTAAAACTTTATTATACTTAACTAACTGCTGAACCTGCGAACGAGTTGTATTAAGTTCAGTAGCCAAAAACATATCAATACGCTTTTTGTTATCTAATTCATTTTCGATTATTATTTGTTTAGTCATTTTAAATTTCGATGTGATTACTTTCGTCCACTATGGCTTCTTGCCAAACAGGTCCAACTAATAGCGGAGGGTCGGGTCTATACATAAATATAAAATATATTGCAAACACAGCAACACCGCCAACAAGTGCCATATCTGCTATATTAAATATTGGGAAAGCCCAATCGCCAAAAGCAAATAAAATAAAATCTCGCACTCCGTGTCTGCCTGCCGGATTTACATAAAATGCTCTATCTATAAAGTTACCTAATGCCCCCGCTATAATTAAAGCAAAAGTAACTCTACTTATCCAATGTTTACCTCTAAAGCGATACATCGCCACAAAGAAAGCAATAACAGCAATTACTGTGAAAATTAAAAATACAATTCTACGAGAAGCATCACTTTCTATCCAAAAGTTAAATCCAAAACCTGCCGCCGGATTAGAAGTAAACCAAAAGCCAAAAAAGTTAGGAATAATCCAAGTCGCACCGCTAGACCAACTACCACCGGCATTATAATCCATAGTAGCCTGCACAATACCCTTTGTAATTTGGTCAAACGCTAAAACCGCCAATAGCACAACTAATTCTACTCTAGCGATTTTAATGTACTCCCAAGTTTTTTGTGGAAGCACTTTTATTATTGCAGGCAATTTTTCGGTAAAAAATGTTTTTAGTGTGTCCATAGTTTTTTAAATGAAAATTTAGAAATGAGGAATGAGAAATTAAGGATTTATTAAGTAATAAAAAAGCGGTAATTATAATTTATATACTAAAAACTGAAATTCTCAATTCTCAATTCTCAATTCTCAATTAAATATGTCAACAATTTCTCATTTGCCTCATTCCTCATTTCTCATTGTTACTCCTCATATGGCATCGTAACTTCTATCCCTTCAGGAGAAAGAAGAAAAATGTTTGTGTCTATACGTGTAATACTACCATTAAGAGCATACATAGCACCAGATACAAAATCTAAAATGCGTTGTGCCACTTGCTCGCTGGTATCATTAAGATTTATTACCGCAGGTTCCTTTCGCTTTAGATAATCTATTAGCATCTGAACATCATCTGGGTTCTTTGGCGGAAAAATAACACAGTTTTGATATTGTTTAGTAGCAGTTGGCTGACTGCTTGTGGGTAAAACCTTAGATATATTAAAATTAGTTTTAGAAGTTGTCCCAAAATAAACACCGTTTCTATGAGTATCCTCGTAAAAATCAGGCTCACGGCTATTTTGTCTAAAACCGTCTTTATTGCCTTCGCTATTTAACCATTTACTCCATTCGCCCATTGCGGATATCTCCTTTGTAAAACTTTTCGAACAATTGTCGTTAGTATGTCTATATTATAACTGATTTATAATTTACGGTCAATTATATTTTTATTGTTTAATAACTTCTTTCACCAAATAAACAACTACCCAATCGTACTATTGTGGCACCGTATTTTATGGCAATTAAGTAATCATCACTCATTCCCATTGATAGAAATTTTATATTTTTATCTTTACTTATATAACGATTAAAAATTTGTTGCATTTGCTTATAAAGATTTTCGTCGGCTTTGTAAGGTAATACCGGCATAAAGCCTTGAATTTCTAAAAACGGACAATTTAATTTTATAAAATTATACAATGCTTCTAACTCCCTTACACGAATACCGCTTTTACTTTCCTCTTCTCCTGCATTGATTTGCAGTAATATAGGCATAATTTTGTTAATTTTTTGACATTGACGATTTAATTCTATGGCCAAATTTTCTCTATCTACACTATGAATTAACGCTACTTTATCGATGATATATTTTACTTTATTTGTCTGAAGTGTGCCTACAAAGTGCCAAATAATGCTTGAAACAGCGTCATATTTTGCAAGTAGCTCCTGTACACGGTTTTCTCCTGCGTTATAAATGTCTACGCTAGACAATTCGTTAATCTTATCCGCTGATACTGTTTTTGTCGCAGCAAGAATTATTATATCATTAGGATTTCTGCCAATTTTAGCACAAAGCTCTTGGATATTATTTTTAATTCCTTGAGCGTTTTTAATTATATCATTATTTTTTTGCATATATATTCCACAAGCGGTTCGGCAATATTTACACCTAAGCCCTCTACTGCTCTAAAGTAAGCGTTTGAATTTGCTTCTAAAAAATAATACTTACCGCTACTATCTTTTAGAAAATCTATTGCACCGTAATCTAATTTTAGAGCAGTTGCAATTTTTTGCGACAACTCAATTAATTCTTCGTCTAAATCTACTATCCTTGCGACACCGCCTAATTCTATATTTGATATAAATGACTTCTCATTTTTTCGCTCGACTGCCACAACTGCCTTTGCCCCTATAGTATACACTCTATAATCTGTCCCAACGGGTTTTATACATTTTTGGTACATATGTGCATATAAACTATGCTCAACAAAAAAATCATCTAACTGTTGTCTATCCTCTAATAAAAATACTCCTTTACCTAAACTGCTAACAGATAATTTTGCTATAAGCGGAAAACCTAATTTACTTTCTACAAAATCTAAAAAATCCTTATCGGGCTTTGATTGTTTAGTAAAAGACAGCGGAGCAAAAATTGTTGAAATAAGCGGAATGTTAAAACTAGTAATATGCTGATAAGTTTTTATTTTACAATCGCATAACTCAATCGCCTTACTACAGTTAAAAACTTTGATGCCATTGTTTTCAAAATGTCTTGCTAAAACTACATCCTTATTCCAAAAAATAACTGCCTCAATCTGTTCTAAAAAATCTTCTTCCCCGCTACTAGCAAAAAAATTATCCTCTATAATTTGAATATTTTTTTTAGAAAGACATTCCGTTAAACGATTTTTTACATACGCTTGCCCTTCGCCTAAATAATATCTATTAAAAATTAGAGCGATTTTTTTCATTCCAATTAAGAATAGCTGTTTTAAAGCAAGTTGTCAAAACAAAAAAAGCGCCCGCAGGTCAAAGGATAAAACCTGCGGACTTTAGGCTAAACGAAGAAAGAAGCAAAATCTCCGTTTATTTATTTTGTAAAACTGTCTACCCTACCAAAATTTTGCATATTATATCCAGCAATAATTTTATCGGAAATGGTGTAAATATAGCTTTGATTTATAATGGCTCGATGAATATATTTATTAAATTGATTTAGTTGATTTTGCCAAGTAACATCCCAATTACTACCGTGATTACTAAACGGATTAGGAATATCATAATTAGTGTCAAAGTTGCTAAAGGTAGGCTTAAGAAGCGGTACCTTTATATGCCTTTGTGGACACATAATCATACGGCTACTATCGCCGATAAATTCTATCGCACCTATTATAGCGTCTACTCTAAAGAGGAAAAAGCCTTGATAAAATGCTCCGCTACTAGCACCTTGAACCCGCTGGCACTTAACCTCTGCTGAGAATCCAACATAACCTTGCTTAGTGCCTTCATCAATCATAAATAGTAATGCTCTAGGATTGTGTAACACTTCTGCTCTAGTGTTCGAGCCAAAAATGCTGTAACTATATCTAGTTTCTGCTGGTTCACCTGTGCCTAACCTCATATCTAAAATTGAAATCCTAATACCTGTTTGCAACGAATTATTAGTTGCTAATACATCTCTTCCGACAGCAATAACAAACGGAGTGCCATGAATAGGTCTTAAATAATCGTTTGTGCCATTTTTCTCATATGACTCACTAATAATCGGATTATGCGGATCCGTTAAATCTATTGTAAATATTGAATCAAGCGACAAGGTTGATATGAAACCAAAAGCACCGCTAAAAGCGACTGAATCTATCCGCTCGTACGGAGCAATATTTGTAATACTTGATACTAGTTCTAATTCGCTATTAAACACAAACATCGCACTAGCTAAATCTGGGGTATTTCGCCAATTCCAATTCCAGTCTCCATAAGTTGTAGCTACCCGCAAATAACCATTGTATTCGTCTATTGCGTACCTACTTTGTGGAACACCATTTACTACCACCGAGCCTGTATGCTCTAGCGTTTCTAAACAAAACCTACTAATATAACTTAACTGATAAAAGGTATTGTTTCCACTTCTATGAGTTTCACCCATATACCATCTACTAGACGATGTATATAAATTATATTGCCCTACTGAAATGATATTCGCACTGGATAGATGTGCTGTTACAAACGGTTCGCTTTTTATATTATCTAACTCAATTCTACCTAATATCATGAAATTCTGTGTTGGATTATTCTTAAAATAATACATATCTTCGTGCGAAAACGGAGAAAAATCAGCATTAGGGTTTGTGCGGTAAAACGGACGGCGAACTTGCCTTTGTCCTGTATCGCTGTTGCTGATATGTGGCATATAGTTTACTACAAAGAAAAGTGTTTCTGTGTCCATATGAACACGGCTTGTATTATATTGCCCTTCTATTTCGTAATAGCGTTCTAGCATAGGCTCACTGCGGTCGACAATATTATAAATACGGATAATTGTGCTTGTATGATAATATCTAAAGCTCCACGGATCGTCATAGAATTGCCCCATATTTGGGATGTTGCGATAACCTCCGCCGATTATAATCATATGGCTATTCCGCACATACATCTCTATCGGCGAAAAATTTGTGTAATGAATGTTTGCTATTGGAGTAATGTAGCCATGGTTTGTTTCTACAATAGTTAAGCCAAGTGGCGAAAGGTGAAAAATAAAGTTGCCGTCGTTTTTAACAATATCACCCTCGTCTACACCTTCAATTTGAACATTTGTGCTACTTGTCGGAGGTATTCCTAGATTGTTACTGCCGTCGCTTTCTTGAGGAGGAGGAAGATTTGCCGAAGAACTTGGAGCTGATGCGTTACTCTCATTTGTCGACCAATCCATTGCCGCACAACCGAATAAAAATCCTCCGCAACCAAAAAATCTACCTCCGCTACTTCCGCTACCACTCGGAGTATTTATCCAGCCCTCAGGGGTATATCTTATAAGCTCTCTAAGGCTACTTTCGCTCTCTACTTGATGCGTTCTTTGCATATAATCGGGAAGTTCGGGCAGTACATCAGATGCATTTATTATAGGATTTTCGCTTCTAACTGGACGCTCTAAGCCATCTGTTGATAAGTTAGAAAATATAATCGCCGGCAGTATTATAAAAATAAAAAATACGCTTGCTACAATGCCCGCCGCTATTGCCATACTTTTAAGCGGTTTGCGTTTGCGTTTTTTATTTTGTTGTATTTGTGGTTGTTGATGTTGATAATGTGGCAAAGATGGTTGATAGTGTGGATAATATTGATTTTGCTGATAATTATGATATGGCGAAAATACGGGATTAGGAAAATCCTGCATAACCTCTTTTATAGTTGTGCTCCCTTCTTCTTGGTTTTCAGCTAAGCCAGCCTCCTTTAGACGGTTCATCGTTTTTTCTTTTAACTCGTCCGAAACTTTTATTTCATTAAAATATTGATTGAATTTATTCATAATTGTTTTTTACTTCAATGCACAAATATAGTATACAGTTTAAAAAAAAGAGAATTTTTTATTAGGTACAGGCGACATTATGTCGCCTGAGCCTTAGTAAAAATCACTCCTCACTCAAAAACTCTTTCATAGCCTCCCTTGCTCTTTTTGCTTTGCTACGCACCGTAGCATCGGGCAGATCCATCATCTTAGCAATCTCAACAAAGCTATACCCTTCAAAGTAATGTAGGTAAAGTATTGCCTTTTCGACATCTTCTAATCTACTCATTGCCTCGTCAATATCGCTAATCACCTCTTTATCTTTACTTGCAGCAATCGCCTCATTTAATTCTACATTATAGCGATTACTAGCTAACCTTTTTTGATTTTTGGCTTTGTTTATAGCAACTCTAATAAGCCATGCCTTTAAATATTCTTCGCTTTCAAAATCTTTTTTACTTTGCCACAGCACAAAAAATACATCGGAAAAAATATCCTCTGCTTCGGTCAAATTGCCAGTTATAGATGTGGCTACACGCAATACCGTATCTCCGTACTTTGCTATTGTGTCATTAAAAAATTTCTCGTGCAAATACCCTCCCTACTATTAAAACACTTTAGAATGCTATTTCGTTGCAAAAATAAAAAAATATTTTTTGAGTTTTATAACTCCACTACATTACTTGCTATCTTTTCCATAAATGCTTTATCGTGTTCTACAAAAACCATAGTTGGTTTACTACTTAAAATTAAATCTTCAATCTGCATTCTGGAAATTATATCAATATAATTTAACGGCTCGTCCCATATGTACAAATGTGCAAGTGTCGATAAACTCTTAGCTATCAGCACCTTTTTCTTTTGACCCATACTAAAATTACTAATATCTTTATCAAATTGAGCTTTTGAGAAATCTAATTTATGAAGTATCGCCTTAAAAAGCGTTTCGTCTATCCCGTTATTTGATGCAAAATCAGATAAATTACCAGCTAAAAAAAAAGCATCTTGCGGAACATACGAAATAATTAAACTATTTGCTAACTTGACTTGCCCTGTATGCGGAATATCTAATCCCACAATCAGCTTTAATATACTGCTTTTGCCGCTACCGTTACTGCCGCTTAAAGCAATTCTATCGCCATAATTAACCGATAAATTAAAATCCTCTAACACTTTATGCCCGTCATACTTAATTCCAACATTTCGCAATTCAACTAATCTATTGCTATGATGCTTTAACGGTTGTAATTTTAGACTAAAAGTGCTTTCAACATTTTTTAATAACCCCGATTTTGATTCTATATCCGCTTGCAGCCTTTTTTGAATCGCTCCCGCTTGAGCCATTTTCTTTTTGCTCTTAGCACCTTGAGCCACCCTATAACCCATCTTGTTATCCACTTTATTTGGGTCTATGCCGATTTTTCGACTTTCGGATTTATTTGCCCACTGAGTCGCTTGCTTAACACTTCCCTCTAATCTATCAATTTCCTTTTCCAGTTTTTCATTTTCTGACTTTTCAAAACTATCTTGTTTTTGTTTTTGATTATACCAAGTGCTAAAGTTGCCACTAATTACCTCGATATTGTTTTTGTTGATTGATAAAATGTGGTCTACGCATTCGTCCAAAAAATACCTGTCGTGAGACACCAAAACAAAACCTTTTTTAGATTTAAGATATTTTGCCACAATCTGACGAGAATCGCTATCTAAATGATTAGTCGGCTCGTCTATAAGTAAAAATTTGTTATCGTTTAGAAAAAGTCCTGCTAGTAAAACCTTTGTTTGATCACCGTTACTAAGCGTGTTAAACGGGCGATATAACACTCCCTCGTCTAAATTAAGCAAACTAAACTCTTTTTTAATTTGCCAGAGCTTTATATTTGGGGCAATTTCTTCTAAAACTTCTTGTCCGCTATAATCGGGATTTTTAACCTTTCGTGGAAAATAATCAAAATCTACACTTGCACTAATGCTACCGCTATATTCCAACTCTCCCAAAAGCAGTTTCAAAAAGGTGGTCTTACCTCTACCGTTTCGACCGCAAAAACCTAATTTCCAATCAGTATCCAGCACCACCGACACATTTTCAAATATATTATCGTATGAGTTTTCGTACCCAAACGATAAATTAACTACATTTATAGCTGACATTTAAGGTTATTTTATCGCAATATTTTTATTTTGTCAAATTTTTATAATTGTTAGAGATGTTAAATAGCTATTACTGTAAAAGTGAAAAGTAAATATTCCGCCTTTGCGAGGAGTGGTAGGGTGGGCAAAAAGAACAAGCTAATGGACAAAGCAATCCAGATAAACCGAGCTAATCTGGATTGCTTCGCCTATAAACTAATGCAAATAAAAACATAACAACGGCTCGCAAAGACGGTATCATTTTTGATTTCGCTTTATAAATTTGTTAAGCAAAACTTATTCCAACAAATCAGGTCTTCTTTCTTTCGTTATTTCTTTTGCCCGCTCTTCCCGCCACTTTGCTATCTCACCATGATTACCGCTAAGCAAAATTTCAGGCACCTTTAATCCCATAAATTCTTGAGGGCGGGTATAATGCGGATATTCCAATAACCCGCTACTAAAGCTTTCTTCTTCTGTTGATAACTCACTACCTAAAACCCCTGGAATAAATCTGCTAACAGCGTCTACAACAACCATACTCGCTAATTCTCCCCCCGTTAGCACAAAATCGCCGATAGATATTTCTTCATCTATACATAAATCAATCGCCCGTTGGTCTATCCCTTCGTATCTACCGCACAATAACAAAATATCTTTATCCATTACTGCAAGCTCTTTTGCCTTTTTACTACTTAAAACACTACCTTTAGGCGAAAGATACACCCTACGAAACTCCCTTTTAGGGTCTACGCTTTCTATCGCATTATAAATAGGTGGAGCCGTCATAACCATACCGGCACCACCGCCAAACGGAGTATCGTCGCAAGTGAAATGCTTAGTATCAGGACTAAACGGTCTAATATCAACTGCGTCTATGCTGATATGACCAGCTTTAATAGCCCGCCCCAAAATACTAGAATCTAGCACACTAAACATCTCAGGAAAAAGCGATAATATAATAAATTTTTTAGAATTTCTAATCAAAAACAACTACCTCTTGCCATTTTTGTTTGTAAACTATAAACTTTTTATTTTTTATGTCTACCTCTTTAACGATGTTATCTAAAAGTACAAAACGAAAAGTTTGTGGTTTGTTATCGAAGGACTGTGTGCTACTCTTTTCGGGCGTCCGAGGGCGTACGCCCCTACGGCTTTTCGGTGTTTGATTTGCGTTATGCAAATTGATTTCGGACGACAGAATGTCGCCCCTACATATGATATTATCAGCTACACATTCTATAATATCGCCTGCTCCGTAATTATCTACACTAATTATTGTGCCTAACTTTTCGCCTATTTCGCTCTCTACGCTTGCCCCAATTAAATCAGATACAAAATATTCGCCATCCTCAGCCTCGCCTAACTCCTCTCTTGGTATACTTAAAAACTTGCCTCTTAGTTTTTCGGCAAGCTCTATACTGGTAACTCCTTCTAAAAACAAAAATATGTTATTACCAACAGATGTACATTTGTTGATTTTTACTACTTTTTCGTATATAAAAACCGTTTTTACATTAAAAAAGCGAGTAGGGTCGCCGTTTAACGCTCGCACCTTAACCTCGCCTTTTAAGCCCCTAGGTCGTAATATCTCACCAATAGGGATTAGTTGATTTTCTGATTTAATATCTTTCATATGCGGATATTAAACTCCGTTAAATTATAGGGGGCGTTTAGTGAGCGCCCGTACCTATTAAAAAAATACATTTTAAGGCTCGGATATTCAGTAAACACCCCTATAATTTTCATTCTTCGCTATCGTCGGCGTCTTCTTGAAAGCTCTTGCTTCCGCCTTTATAGCTAGATAGACCGCCGTTTTTCTCTAATTCTTCTCTCTCTTCTTGATTAAGAATATCTATGGTATATCTAACACCACCACTAGGCAAAATGCCTCTAGCGATAGTACGAATAGCCTTAGCTACCCTGCCATTTCTACCAATAACACTACCCATATCATCTTTAGATACAGTAATAAGAATTAAATTTTCGTGTAGTTCCACGCTAGAGTTTTCTTTATCTTTAACCAGCGCATTTACTAAATATCGTACAATTTCTAACATTTTCTATCGTACTCCTATTATTCTGATTTTTCTTTTTTAACAGCACCAGTTTTAGCTGGCGGACGCTCTTTTTGCTCGATAACACCGGCTTTAACTAAAATACTTTTTACAGTATCTGTAGGCTGAGCACCCTTAGCTAGCCAATCTTTAGCTTTTGCAGTGTCAATTTTAATCTCCGGCGGGTCGATTTTAGGGTCGTATGTACCCAAAATATCAATCGCTTTGCCATCCCTTGTGGTGCGAGCATCTGCTACAATCACTCTATAAAACGGTGATTTTTTGTCCCCTAATCTTGTAAGTCTTATCTTAACCATTGTTTGTTTTACTCCTATTTTTTATCCGAATATTCTTCGCACAAAAAGATTTGATATAGTCAATTATCATAACTTTTGCGAAAATTATTCTAATATTTATTTACTCATTTTAGCAACTTCTTCTGCTAAATTGTCTGTTTTTTTCTCTAAGCCTTCACCTTTTTCAAAACGGGTGAAACGCATAACTTGAATCTCTGCTCCTACTTTTTTAGCATAGCTTTGTACATATGCTCCAACGCTCATACTTGGGTCTTTAAAGAATTCTTGCTCTAATAAGCAAATTTCTTTAGCAAACTTCTTCATTTTACCTTCTATCATTTTGATAAGAATTTGCTCGGGCTTACCTTCATTTTTAGGGTCTTTTTTCATTAACTCTAATTGAATTTCTTTTTCCTTTTCGTAAACTTCCGCCGGAATATCCTTTTCGCTAACTGCAGAAGGATTCATTGCCGCAATGTGCATAGCAACATCGTGAGCAACTTCTACGAATGCTTTATCTTTATTTAGGTCTTTACCGGTTTCAAACTCAACAAGAACGCCTATTTTGCCAAGCATATGGATATAGCTTTCGTTTCTGCCTTCTTTAACTTCTTGACGCACAAATCTTCTAAGCGATAACTTTTCGCCGATTTTAGCAGTAGCATTGTTGATAAGTTCCTCTACTGTTTCGCTGCCTGCTTTTAATGCTAAAAGCGCTTCAACATTAGTTGGATTTTGCTCTAGCACAACACCTGCAACCTCTTCGCAAAGGGCCACAAAAGGCTCACTTTTAGCAACGAAATCGCTTTCGCAGTTAATTTCTACTAACGCTCCCGCTTTGCCATCTTTACTTACGCTAGAGGCAACCATACCCTCACTAGCTATTCTTCCCGCTTTTTTAGCGGCAATATTTATGCCTTGCTTTCTAAGGTACTCGGCAGCCTTTTCCATATCGCCGTTAGTTTCTACAAGTGCTTTTTTGCAGTCCATCATGCCCGCACCTGTTTGCTCTCTTAAAGCCGCAACATCTTTTGCTGTAAAACTCATATTTCTTATTTATTTTCCCTTGATTATAAATTGTTTTTTATAAAAACTTGCCCCTATGGTATATATATTACGCTTAAAAAATATTCCTGTCAAATCTTTATTAGTAAAATTTTTACTATACCCTTACTCTACTTTGAGCCTCTAACAAACTATGCAGCCTTAAACCATTTGCATATGTTATTTGTCGATAATTGCGACCACTAATTTGAAAATATATAGCCGCTACAACAGTAGTAGCTCCGGCATGACTTTCAAACCAAACATAAGTATGCCCGTTAGGGGCAATCCAAAGAACCCGCCTATGACTAAGATTTCTAAAATTGCTGGCATCCAACTGAAATACCATACGATGATTATATGTAATCTCCACCCAATAATTATTAGGATTATTTATCCTAACCCACCAATCATAAAAAAGGAATCCTCTACGGTATACTACCTCAAACCAAAGATGCCGTGGCGTTGTAGCACCGTTTACAGGCGGCGGTTGGGCATACGGTGTAACTATTGTATTTACACTCATACTGGGTCTGTTACCAGTTCTTATTTCATTGGCATACGAAACTACTTTATACTCTCTGCCATTAGCCCTAAAATGTATGCCTGCCGTTATAAAGCCAGCTAGTTCGTTGCTGTTTATTTGTACAGTAATCGAACTATTTGCACCAATTCTACGAACCACTCTATGAGTAGAATTTAACCCGCTAAAATTTCTAGCTGCACTTTCAAATGCCATTCGATTATTATATGTAACATCTACGGCAAAATTATTACGGTTTCTCATTCTTACCTCCCAACCTGTTATATGACTTCCGCCAACAACATCAAACACTAAAGGCAATGGGTCGTTGGTTATAATAGTAACATCTAGCTCTCTCATAACATTTGTTATACGACAAGCATAGGCAAAACGAACCGGTACACCTGGTGGCGTTGTAGCAAAAGTCAAACCTATTAAATATAAATTATTGCCATTTCTTATGTATACGGGACCTCCACTATCACCAATCTCTGCATAATTAGTAAGCCTAAAAACATTACTAAGTCTGTGACTTTCTCCATCTGCAGTAGTCATATTGGTCGAAATATTTCTATTTTGTATTGTTCCAATAGTGTTACCTGTCTCTCGTCCTAATCTTCTAACAAGTGCACCAACAAGTATTTGATTTTCTCTGCCTAATCTTATATTTCTAAAGGTTTCTAAACCCTGCCGTGCGTAAGCAGAACGCACCCAAGCATTTTGATTTTCAAATGGTATAAAAGAAGCGTCGATAGTACCACCTATTATCCCTCTTAAAGGTTGTCCTATAGGAAAAGTTGTAGCATTTGTGTGAAATGCTCTATCCATACGCTTTCGTGATATAACATGCTCGTTTGTAAGCACTCCTAATTGTCCTGTAATATTACATACTGCTTGTGCTCCTATAGTACCGCCTGTCCATGTATTTGCACCTATTTGTCGCCGTATATCATCCCCACTATGAATTGCTCGTGAAGTAAACAAATTACCGCCTATGGGTTCAATAATAAAACATATAGAAGTAGCTGTATAAAGATTTTTAGCTTGTAAATATTCGATTACATACAACTTATAACTATAGTCCGTTACATATACAGAAACTCTATTATTTACCTCGTCTATCGCTAAAGTAAATACACCTTGCGTATATAGAAACGGAAAAATGGTATCTTTGATATGCAATAAATGATTATACGAATATGTAAACTGCTTATGTATAACTTGCTCGCCAAATTGGCTAATACTAGATTGCATTACTCTAGTTCCGTCGGCAATGGTAGCAATATTCAAAATCCCGTTTTTATCTATAAAAATACCTGCAAAATTATCGTCATAAAGCATTTGTTTTTCGCCTGTTTCAGTAGTAATTTCTGCTCTAATTTTTTGGAAAAATTCTCCAGAAATTTCTAAACTTCTGGCAGAAGCGTCAAGTTGCTCTTGCGAAAGTTCTTCTATGCTTTCTAATTGATTTGCATAAGCATAATTTGCAGTAGGCGAATATAGCATTCCTGTGCCTAATACCATATTACAAATTAGTGCCAATACCAACATAAAGGTTGATAGTTTTTTCTTTTTTGTTTTCATATTATTTTCTCTTTTGTTTTATGTTTTTTGTGTAATTTTATTTTTTTCGCTATCTACGACGTGATGAAAAATCTATTTCTAAATCATCAGCTATTCTTGTTATCTCAAGTATAGCTGTACGAGTTTGCCAAGCTGGAGGAATCAAATATCCTCTAGGTGGCGGAATAGCATTAAAATCTATTGTTAATATATTATTTATATAAGACACTTCTCTTACTTCATATTCTAATACACCACCAATAAAACTAATAAAAACTAACTGATTAGTTTCAAAAAAGCTATCGCAGTACTCAGCAAAAAGATAATAGGGGTTAAATTCTTCTAAATACTCTAAAGTGATTCTATCGTAAAGATAAAGCTCTAGCATCACGCTGTTACTCCATTCGATTAACTCGTTTTTACTACTAACTAATTTTACTGCTTGATTTTCAAAATCTCCAAACTCGTTTTCACTTAAAAACATTAAGCCTTTACCCATTAAAGCCCTAAACTCGCCACCGTCTAGCCCTACAATTTCTCCCTGTAAATTTGGAGGTCGGGTTGTGTCAGAGTTATCACATCCTATCATTGTAAACAGGGTAAAAGACATAATTATACATATCAAAAAAATTATGCTTTTTATCTTCCAAGTTGTTGTTTTTACTCTGTTATTTCTTTTCGTTTTCATTTTTTGTTCTCCTGTATATAACCATATTATACCTTTCTACTTATATTAGGTATTTGATAGCAATAAAAGGTTGCAAATTTCTAAAAAATTCTTATTTACGAAGATTTTATTCTTTATAAATACTATGTATGATAAAATAGCAATTATGTCCTAAAAAATACGGTTATATATACAAATAACAGCAATAATTTATTGCTGTTATTTGTATACCATTATTCTCCCATATCGACTTTTTTGATAGTCTCCGGAGTAACTAAGGCCATTGCCTCATCCATATTTATATCGTCTGCGATTTTTAATCCGCTGGCTTCTGCTTTTTCTGCTTCTAAGCTAGCCTCAATTGCACGCCTTCTCTCTAGCCCTTCTTCGCCCTCTTTAGCTTCGATAACTGCATCCGCCATAGCACCGGCGATTAGCTTAATGCTTCTTATAGCGTCATCGTTACCTGGGATAACAAAGTCCACCATATCGGGATTACAGTTTGTATCTACAATGCCGACAATCGGAATATTTAATTTGCGAGCCTCGGCTACTGCTAGCTTTTCCTTATTAGGGTCTACTATAAACATAACGCCAGGTATGCCACGCATATCCTTAATACCGCCAAGATTCTCTTCTAACTTATCTCTTTCGGCTTTAAGCTTTAGCACCTCTTTTTTAGGAAGCAAATCAAATTCGTTCATTTTTTCCATTTGATTAAGCTTATTCATTCTCTCGATTCTAGAGCGAATTGTGCTAAAGTTAGTAAGTGTTCCGCCAAGCCAGCGAGAGTTTACAAAGTACATTCCGCACTTTTCCGCTTCGCTTTTCATAGCTTCTTGAGCCTGTTTTTTTGTGCCTACAAACAGCACAGGCTTGCCCGTAAGCGCAACATCTCTAATAAAGTTGTACGCTTCGTCGATTAGTCCAACGGTTTTTTCTAGATTGATGATATAAATATCATTTCTAGCCGTATAGATGTACTTTTTCATTTTAGGATTCCATCTTCTTGTTTGATGCCCAAAATGAACGCCAGCTTCAAGTAGCTGTTTCATTGATACAATGTTTGCCATATTTTTGTTTCTCCGTTTTTCCTCTTCGGGTGATTTGATTACTTTCGGACGGCAGAGTGCCGCCCCTACAGTTTTATCTTTATAGAACAATTTTGAATTATTTCCCCTAAGTAGAGGCGGCACTCTGCCGTCCGAAAATGTCCACAGAAAAGATTATCATTCCGAATGCGAATTTGTTAGGACTTTTCCCTAACTGATACATTCTATCATAGTTACTATATCGCTTGCAAATACTTTTTTATAGCAAAAATCCCATCAGGTTTATTTGATAGGATTTTTTTTGTTAAGCATAAAGAGTCATAACTTATTCATCGTCACCTTGATACTCATCATTGTTTGGATTACATTGATTTGCATGATTATCTAAATTAGCCCAATACGCATCGTTATTAGGATTATTTTGATTTGCATAATCATCCAACTGTTCTTGTGTGTGCGTATAACCACTTACTCCACTCATAATTTTAAGAAACCTCCTTTTTATTTAGCCCCAAGGGGCTAGTTTCTATTATTTTATCCCCTTGGTGCTAAAATGTCAATAGAAAAAAGGTATAAAAATGGAAAAAATAATAGAAATCTTAATTATTGAACGCTTAAAAGAATTGATGAATGAATATGGTACTAATCAAAGTAAGTTAGCTTTAAGTATCGGTCTAAAGCAAAACACTATAAGTGCGTGGCTTTTAGGAAAAAAAGAACCTAGTATAACCAGCCTTTGGCTTTTAGCGGATTTTTTTGCTGTACCTATTGATTATTTAGTTGGCAGGACAGAATATTGATAATGCAACAAACGATACAGTATTAGGTAAATCATTTTTTTATTTGCAATATCTCCTTTATTGTAGTATACTAATTAGGTAGTTATGTTTAACTTTGAAAATGTCGGCTTGCCAACTTGGATTATAAGTCAAATATTTGCGGTTTTTGCTTTAGTGATGATAGTGTTGTCTATGCAGGCTAAAACAAAAATAAGAACCATGATTTTTCTTATGGTTTTTAATGCTTTAATGATAGTATCTACTGCACTTCTTAGTCAGTGGCTTATTGTAGGTATTTCGGCGTTAGCTATAATTAGAGACATACTTTTTATTTGGAGAGAAAAATATTATCCTAATAATCGTGGTGCTGCTTTAGTTACACTATTTTATATTTTAAGTATTTCGATAATTTTATCTTATTTAACTATTGATTGGAGCTGGCCTACGCTACATTTAGTTAATGCAATTATTTTGCAACTATTTTCTATGTTTTTTATATTCGGCGCTTGGAAAAAGGGAGTGCATTTTATAAAAATCAGTCGTTTCTTTTTGGCAATTTCTGCCCTCATTTATCATATAATTTTCCAAAACTACACTGCCGTTATTATAGAAATTTTCTGCATTTGTTCTATAATTGTGTTTTATATAAGGTTTATGGTGAGCAAGCGAAAGGAAAGAAATGAATTATCGAAAGATATTGGAAATGAGAGTAATATTGAAATACAAATTGAAGCACAAATCGAATAAATAACATTTATTATAAGGCTCGGACAGCAGAGTGCCTCCCCTACAGGAAGTATTTTTATAGTGAACTACAAATTTTTATATTTATATTTGGGCGGACCAAACGCACGAATATATTAAAACACCCATAGTTCCGAAGAACTATGGGTGTTTATTGTGAGAAATAATTTTAATAAAATGACTATAATAAGTCTTTATTAACAATAATAAATAAATTAGACCTTGTAGTTAATTAAACTTTTATAAAAGCTGAAGCTTCGTAACCGCAAACGGGACAAATGTAGTCCTCAGGTAGCGTTTCTTCCTCTAGTACAAAATCGCAGATTGTACAACGATAACCCATATTTTTTACCCCCTTTGATTTAATTTTTTGATGATAATAACTATAAGTTACACTCTCAGCACTATCTAAAACAGCACTTTCGGTTAGTTCCGCTGTAAACAATGTGTGCGAATCTAAATCTTTTTGACTCTTAACTTTCAGAGATAAAAAAGCGTTTGTATTTTTAGTTATGTATATTGTACCATTTGAAGAACGATCGATTTCTTTATACTCCAAAAACTTATCAACACTTCTACCAGATTGAAAACCAAAATGCTTAAACATTTCGCTAGTAGCATTAACCGTGATTACCGATATATTAAACTCCCCTGTAGACAAAATCATATCATGTGTAAGACTTCGTTTATTAACGGCAAGCACACACAATGGTTTTTCGCTATCTGTTACTTGCATAAAAGAATTAACAATGCAAGCATTATCTTTATTGTTATCTCTAGCTGATAAAACATATAAGCCATAGCCGATGTTTTTTAGTGTTTCGTGTTGAATTGCTTTTTCACTCATAATTTTTACCATCCGAAGTTTCTTCGCTTAGCAATTTCTAAAAATAATCAAACTCCATGCTTATTTCGGCGACTTTTCAAGATTAGCTTTTAAGCCCCTTACATTTATAGCATACTCCACTAAAGGATATATTATAATCTGTAATTTGATGTTGGCTATCTTCTTTAATTTTGTTTATAGTGCAAGCAAAATCGCCATCTATATCAAAAACAGAACCGCATTTACTGCACACAAAATGATAATGCCTATGTAAATTGTGGTCGTAATGAGTTGCTCCATAAAAAACTCCTATATTAAGTAGCTCACCCGCCTCCGCCATTTGGGCAAGATTGCGGTATACTGTAGCTTTACTTATAGAAGGATTTTCTTTAGCAATATATTCATAAACCTGCTCTGCGGTAGCATGAATATTTAGCCCTACTACAGCATCAAATATCAACTGCTTTTGGATAGTGTTTCGTCTAATTGCCATTATTAATTTTTGCCAAAATGTCTTTGTAGCAAGCCGTTAAAAGCCATACCATGCCTGGCTTCGTCTTTTGCCATTTCGTGAACAGTGTCATGAATAGCGTCTAAATTAAGTTCTTTCGCTTTTTTAGCGATGTCTAGCTTACCTTGAGTAGCTCCATGCTCTGCCATAACACGCATTTCTAAATTTTTCTTAGTAGAAACATCTACAACCTCGCCAAGCAACTCTGCAAATTTAGCAGCATGCTCGGCTTCTTCGAAAGCTATTCTTTTATAAGCCTCAGCAATTTCCGGAAAGCCTTCTCTGTCTGCTTGACGACTCATAGCAAGATACATACCAACTTCGGTACACTCACCCACAAAGTGGGCACGCAAGCCCTCTAATATCCAAGGGTCTACACCTTTAGCAACACCGATTCTATGTTCGTCTGCAAACGCTAGCCCTGTGGTACTCATTTCTACAAATTTGTCAGCCCCCACTTTACAAGTTGGGCATTGCTCGGGAGCGGCATTTCCCTCGTGTACATAACCGCATACAGTACAATTAAATTTTTTCATAGTTTTTTTCCTTATTTTAATAATTTCTTAATGATAGCAATTATTTATTGGCAATCATTATCAATAGTATATCACTCTATTCATACCTCGTCAACTAAAAAATCAAACTTTTTCAACTTTTTTTTAAAAAAGTCTTTAATCAAAAAATCCATGCTAGCTTTTATTAACACGGATTTTTTATAAGGCTCGGGCGATTACTAATCGCCCCTACAGCAACCTTTTTAAACAATAATACAATAAATCATCATTCTTAATTTCTCACTTAAAAAAATTACGCTTTTCTTTTTCTGATTAAGCTTGCAATAATTCCGCTAAGCAATCCTGTAACTGCACCTAAAGCTATATCATTTAATAATGTTAATCCAAAATCGAAGCTTGCTCCCGCCAGTAGCGAGAAAAGTATAAACGCTATTAACACATATACTAAACCAACAATTATCCCTCTAAGCCAGCCGTTTTTTGGCAGTCTTAGTGCGACTAAACATGCAACTAAAATAACTACGCCCTTTATAACCTGGTTGATAATTGGCAATGCTTCGTTAGAGATATTTATAGCCGGAATTAAAAATGCTAAAATTAGTATGCTAGCTAGCGACAATATAACCGCTACAACAACGGCTTTAACAATTTCGAGTGTGTAATGTTTACTGGTTGGGTTTATAACCGCTTCCCTATTTCTTCGTCCCATAGTATTAAAAATGTCCTCCGATAGATAGTTTAGTCTATGCGAAGGACAATCCTTTTAGAACAAGTTTTTAATAAGTACGGACAACAGATAGTTATCTCTACTATTTTATTTTCATTTTTAATCTCTCATTACCAAAGCACAATTTACCATCCCCCATCGTCTTCAAATGGTTTAGTTTCTTCTATCCTTGAAGCAGTGCGAGAAGTCGTCGTTTTTGTGCGTTTATTAGTATTAGAAGTTGTTTTAGGTCTTGTAGAAACAGATGTTTCTGTAGCAACTACTTTTTCTTCTGCTTCCCAAGGGCACTCCTCTACTATCGTTTCAGTTTTAATTTCTATTGGTTTTGGTTCTTCCAAGTCGTGAGAAATTTCGTCATTAAATGGGCTACTTTCTGTAGTTGAAGTACTAGTCGTACCAACACCTGCTTTTGGCCTGCCAAAAAAATCTACAGGAACAGGGGGTCTAGTTAAATTTTGACCAACTGCTCTAACATCTATCCAAATTGTACTTTTGCAAGTATCGCTACCGGTTTCTAAAAGAACTTCTTTACCTGTTGTGGTTTTTTTAACCTCAATTACTATACCGATAATTCCGCAAACCGTCATGATTTTATCGCCCACCAAAACATTTTCTATTGACTCCATTTGAGCTTTTTGTCTACGACGAGTAAAGCGTGGCAAAATTATCATAAGTGCAAATGCTAGTCCTAGTGCCACAAGCAAACCAATACCAAGCGGTGTGTCTAGCATTCCGCACCCGCCACCATTGCCGGTTGTTTCTGATAAAAAGTTATAATACATATTTTTATTTAAGAAAGTTTATGGTTATACCAACACTTCCTATATTCTCCTAAATATTTGTGGCTAAATTAAATAACTTTTGCACACCCTAAAAGTATATCACGCTTATTTCTTTTTCACAACCCTTTTTTATGTCGAATTTTGAAGGCTTAAAAAACTAAAAAATGTAGATAAAAAATAGCTTCGCCACTTCCCTCACTACGGTTCGGCTTTTTCATTCAGGCAATTAGCATATTCTAATACGATAATTCCTATAACATCAAAAAAGTCAGATAAGAAATACACTTATCTGACTTTTTTATCTTTTCTAAAAAATTATTTTTTAGGTGTCGATGGTGTAGTCGGCCTAACAGGCTGAGCCACATTAGCGTTTATTGTGTGTTGCATTGTTGTAAACAGCGTTGCTACATTTTGTAATTCGCTCGGCACAATAATTGTAGTTGCTCTACCTTCTGCTAATGCTTTCATAGCATCAAAGCCTTGTAGTGTTAAATATGCAGCGTCAGGTTTAGCATCTATAATGCGTCTAATAGCTTCCGCTTGACCCTCTGCTTCTGTTAAAAGCGCAATTTTTGTAGCTTCTGCTCTTAGAATTGCCGATTGCTTTTCACCCTCTGCCACAAGTATGTTAGCACGCTTTTCGCCTTCTGCTTGTAGTATCGCTTGACGACGCTCACGCTCCGCCCTCATTTGCTTTTCCATACTGTCTTGAATAACAGGCGGAGGAATGATATTACGCACTTCTACACGGTGAATTTTTATACCCCAAGTATCCGTAGCGGCATCAATGCTTTTGTGCATTTTGTCATTGATATACTCACGGCTAGTTAGAATATCATCTAGTTCCATCTCACCAATAATGTTACGAAGCGTTGTAGCCGTGATGTTTTCTAGAGCTAAAAGCGGTTGCTCTATAGCATAAGTAAATAATTTAGGGTCTACAACCTGCCAAAATACAACATCGTCGATTTTGATTCTAACATTATCCTTTGTGATAACATCACTCGGCTTAAAATCTGCTACTTGCTCTTTAAGCGATACTGGCATTCTTCTGCGGTCAAAAAGAGGATTTCTCCAATTTAAACCCGTTGGGAATGTTTTACGGTACTTACCGAAACGCTCAATAATCACGGCAGTTTCTTGCCTTACCGTTACTGCTGCTCTAAGAGCGATAATTATTACCACTAATAGAACAATGGAACCTACAATTATACCTACAATTGCTCCTGCTTCCATAATTTTTGTCTCCTTATTTGAGGGCTAAGTTTGTCCCTCTTTTATTTTAGATTTTTGTTTTTGTATAAAAACCCACATGGGGATTGATACCGTTTTTTCAATGAGGAATTGTTGATTTATATAATTGAGTCCTAAATTTCTCATTCGCCTCATTTCTAATTTCTCATTAAAAGCTAAACCGCTTTTACAATTGGTTTATTGCCGTCAAAGTCTACTATTTCTATATAGTCATCTTTTCTTAATTTTTTAGCATCTTCTTCATTTTTTATAATACAAGTCCATCTAACATCACTAATTACAATGCTAGCCTTACCGTCGACTACTTCGCTAACTAATCTAAACCGCTTACCGATATTTTGGTTTTTTACAGTAAAAGAAGTATCTTCGCCACCTTTTTGTAAATATTTCCTATACAGCGGTCTAAAAGCAGCAAAGCAAAGCAAACCTAAAGCAAAGAATACTACAATTTGTATCCACACATCAACTTGCACTGCCGATAATACTACAGCAGCAATACCACCCGGCACAAGCGAAATGCTAATAATTTGGCAAGTAAAATACTCCACCACAATAGCTGCCGCTATCGCTAACCCCCATACAACAATCATAACGATATAAACTGTTTCCATAATTAAAATCCTCCTAAAATATGTATTTTGTAACCCCCTCACAACCTGATTGAGGTTACTATAATATTATACTCAAAAACAAAAATTAAAGTCAAGATTTTTTTTCTTAAAATTAGATTAAAAAATAACTGCAAGCTACAAATTATGAGCTTATTACTCCTTAATTTGTAGCTTGCTAGTAATAATTATTCTTTTTTCTCTTCCTCTTTCTTCTCTTCCTTTTTTGGTAACAGTTGCTTAACCGCTTGATTAACACCAGTCGTTGCTAAACCAGATGCTATACCTTTTATTATAGCAACTAAAATATTGTCGCTTAGCATTAAACTAGGTACAGCAAAAAATGCTATTATACCCAGCAAAGCACCAAGCACACCCGCTATAATCGGAATAAATTTTATAAATTTTTCTCTATCGCCTATTATTATTTTGTAACCGACTAATACACAATAAACAATTACAACAATAATCGGCACTAAAGCGATTTGTGATAAAACCTCCATTCTTATCGACCTCCATAATCGCATTATATGCCTAAGTATATTTAATATTGAATATATAATAATAAATAATTTAATATAATCTATTTTTATCAAATATTTGAATTAAAAAAGCATTTGACAGGGTAGCAAAAACTGTGTTATATTTACACTATGGATTCCCCAAGGACTACAGTCGTTTCCCCTATTCCCTTTAGCTTTTCCGCTTTTGTATTAGGCACAAAACCTCTAAACCCCTTATGTCCAAATCTATACGGAGGATGCCCCTAATACTATGGAAGATAAAACACTAGTATGTAGAGCTTGTAGCCAAGAATTTGTTTTTACTGCTGGCGAACAAGAGTTCTACCAAATGAAAGGTTTTGAAAACGAGCCTAAAGACTGCAAAGATTGTCGTATTGCTAAAAAACAAGAACGACGCAATCAACGCATGAACCGCAATAGCGATCAACAAGAAGAACCAACATAAGAAAATTAAAAAAATATTTTCTTAACTAATAAAAAATTCCGCTTCGATAATAATTTCAAGGCGGGATTTTTTTAATTTAATATACAATAAAAGCTTGTGACTAATCCATTGATAGTTCCTTCTCTACCGCATCTAAGCCACTTTTTATAATATCATCCATATCGTAATATTTGTATTCGGCAAGACGACCGCCAAAGATTACATTTTTTTCGGATTTAGCTAATTCTCTATATTGATTTGCTAAATTATTGTTGCGTTCATCATTTACCACATAATACGGCTCACTGCCTTTTGTGAAAGGCGCAGGATATTCTTTTGTTACAACAGTTTTATCTATATTAAAGCTACTGTCGCTTGCTCTAAAATGCTTATGCTCTATAATGCGTGTGTAAGGCGTAATGCTATCGGTATAGTTTATAACCGCAACACCCTGATGATTTTTCTTCTCTAAAATTTCGGTTTCAAATTTTAGAGAACGATATGCTAATTCGCCTAAGCTGTAATCAAAGTATTCATCTATTCTGCCTGTGAAAACTACTTTTTTAGCTAAACTTGTAAGTTCCGCCCTGTTATTAAAAAAATCAACTCCTAGTTTAACTTCAATTCCATCTAACAAATTCTTGAACATTTTATTATAGCCATCACTTGGAATACCCTGATACCTATCCAAAAAGTAGTTGTTATCAAAAGATAATCTAAACGGCAAGCGACTGATAATGAATGCAGGTAATTCTGTTGCTTTTATTCCCCATTGTTTTTCGGTATAACCTTTTATGAGTATTTCATAAATTTCCTCTCCCACAAGAGTGAGTGCTTTTTCTTCTAAATTTTTAGGCTCGGTAATATGTAAGAATTTTGCCCGCTCTTTAGCTAACCTTTCTTCAGCCTCTTGCGGAGTTTTAACTCCCCACAAAGCATAAAAGGTATGCATATTAAACGGCAAGCAAAAAAGCTGTCCGTTATAATTAGCTATAGGCGTATTTATAAAGTTATTAAATTTTGTAAAGCGGTTTATAAACTGCCATACATCTTCAAAATCTGTATGAAAAATATGAGCACCATAAAGATGTACATCAATTCCCTCAACATTTTTACTGGCACAATTCCCACCAATTTGCTCCCTCTTATCAATAACAAGAACTCGCTTTTTGCTATCAACCATTTTTCGGGCAAATGTAGCCCCAAAAAGCCCAGAGCCTACTATTAAATAATCGTATTTTTGCATTATTATTTTGTTTCCTCACAACATATTTTTGTTAATTAAATTTACTTATCTGTAAAATAAGTTCTTCTATATGTGTAGCAACTTCTCTTGAGTTTTTAATAAACCGAACTTTAATCTTTGTATTAGCCAAATAAATATTTAATTTTGACCATCCAATAACAGAAACTTTTAAAATATTTTCTATTTTTATCTCTTGTTTTTCTGGATATAAAATTAACTTTCCGTCATATAAAGTTATTAATGTCTTTGGTATACATAGCCAAATTATAAGTGACACTATAGAAGTAATAATTAAAAAAACTATTAGAAAAATAAAACTTGAAGTCATTAAAGCTACTATGTAAAGTCCTGTCCAAGGACTATTAATATATGGTATTATTGGTATTATAATAAATAATACAATTGTTAAAAAGATTACAAAAAAAGTTATACTAAGCCATAGCATAAAATTATTTTTTTTTGCAATAATTTCATTTCTTTTCATATTTTTAACCTTCCTAAATAATAGCTGTTCTTTTGTTTACTTTCTTAATACTGTACATTTTTTAATATTATTCTCCTTCTTTCGGAACCATAATCTTAACCTTAATCTCTTTTACTCTTTTATCATCCGCTTTCAAAACGGTTATTGCTAAATTCTCAAACTCGCATTTTTCGCCTTTTAGCGGAATTTTTTCCATAATTTCGGTAACAAAACCACCCACTGTTTGGCTGTCAAATTCCCTATCTGTTTTAATTCCCAACGCTTCAAACATATCGTCTAAATTTTCGGAACCATCTACAACAAAGCTATCATCGCCAACACGCTTCATCAGTACCTCTTCCTCGTCGTGTTCATCCCAAATTTCTCCGACTAATTCTTCTAAAATATCCTCTAGAGTAACAATACCGCTAGTACCCCCGTGCTCATCTACAACAACCGCCATATGAATTTTTTGTTTTTGCATTAGCCTTAAAACTGTACTAATTTTCATACTTTCGGGCACATTTATGTTTTTAGAAAGCACCGATTTTAAGCTCTTTTTCCCGTCTATGCAGTGCTGAAAATCCCTTTCGTGCACAACTCCAATTATATTATCTATGCTACCACTATAAACAGGCATTCTAGAAAACTCATATTTAGAGAACTTATCATCAATTTCCTTTAGTGCATCTTCTATATTTACTGCTATAACCTCTACCCTTGGCATCATAATATCCACTACATCCACATCCTCGAATTCAATCGCACTTCTAATAAGATTACCCTCATGTTTTTCAATGCCACCCTCGCTTTCGGCTTCTTCGACATATGTAAGCAACTCCTCGTCGGTAATAGCGGCGTTTTGTTTTAATCTAAAAACCTTTTTGATTAGCTTTTTCCAAAAAGTAAAAATCTCAGTAAGAGGCCATAGTATAAAATATAGTAGCATCATAAAAGGATAAATCCCCATAGCCACGCTTTCAGCTTTTTCTTTCGCTATCATTTTAGGAGAAATTTCACAAAATACTAGCAATACAAGCGTAAGTGCTACACTGGCAATTGATGCGGCTAGTCCGGCTTGAGTATCGTACCTAACAAAACTTATCGCTAAAAGAGTAGCAAGCGATGCTGCTGCTACAGTAACTATTGTATTGCCGATAAGTATTGCCGTTAGTGCCTTATCATAATTTTCTAAAACTTTTAATACTTTGCCAGCTTTTTGATTGCCTGCCGTTTCTAAAGTTTTTAATCTAATTCTATTAGCTGCCGAGTAGCTAATTTCGCACAACGAAAACATAGTGCTTAAAATTAACAGCCCTATAATCCCCAATAATAATCCTATTTCGCTTGCTTCCATAATTTGTTATCTAAAATTGGATAATGAATATTTACTAATCATTAAAGATTCTCCACCGCATACAAAATGATTTTAGCATGATCAAAAGCTAAACCCTTTTGCGAGATAATTTTACTAGCATCTATGTCTATTTTCCCGTCGGCATTTCTAACTATTTTCATAACGGCATTAAGAGTTATTTTACCACTTTTTAGCACTAATTCGTAAAAATCGTTTTTAGCAGCGTAATCTACACTAAACCACTTAGCGTCGCTAGCATCGTCTGAGGGTTTAAGCTCACAACAACTTGAACAAACTCCAAAATAGCATTTTGATTCAGTTTTTGCTCTTGGATCTCGTCCTTCACCACACACAGTGCAAAGCTCCTCTAACTGCACTCCTTTTAAGCCTGTCTCTTCTTCTAATTCTCTAATAGCGGCATCTTCATATTTTTCTTCGCCATCTACAAAGCCGCCAGGCAAAGCCCAATCATCTATAAAAGGAAAATTATCTCTTTTAATAAGCAGTACCGAAAAGTTATTGTCGCCAACAGCAAAAATGACACCATCTACAGTAACAGCTTCAACGGGATAACCCATTTGTCTATACTCGATCATAAACTCTTCAAAATTCTGACCTTTTTTATTCAACTTTTCCAACATTTTTTAAATGATACCATCTTAAATAACAACATGTCAAGCAAAAAAACAAACCACTCACAATTAAAGAAAAAACTTTTCTTTGTTTGTAATTATTTCTGTTTCTCTATTTAAGTAGCAATGTACATCTTTGGGGTTAGCTAAGCGTTCGATACGATTATCCTGGCGAAAAATGCGTTTCGAGATTGCACCTGCACCTGCGGCAATAACACTTAGGATTTCTTCCATAACTGTTATATTGTTTATGCATTGTTTATTGGATTTAGAAAAACCTATATTTTCTAGATTCTCCAACGCATTTTTTTGGCGGTATAGATAGTATGGAGAGTAATCGGATTGGGAAAGTTTTTCAATTGCAGTGTTTAACATTTCACTAATGAAAGCGTTAGTCACAGGCGATAAAATGTCGCCCGTACGAGTAAGTGATGAAAAACTCTTACTACTGTTTATTTTTGAACCTCTTTTTTTGCATAAAGTGTGGATTGTTATATTTTCGGGATTTAATTTAACAACATCATTTAGTGTATGTAAAAAATCGTCTTGTGTTTCATTTTCTAACCCCACAATCAAATCCACATTTATATCAAAACCATATTTTTTAACTAAGTCGTAAGCATTAAAAAAATCCTCTGCTGTGTGATCTCTGCCGATACTCTCTAAAGTTTTGTTATGCAAGCTCTGAGGATTTACACTAATCCGAGTAACACCAAACTTTTTCATTATATTGCATTTTTCTTTAGTGATTGTATCGGGTCTGCCTGCTTCTACGGTATATTCTACTTTTGCAAAATTCTCCCCTATTGCACTTAAAATTATCTCAAATTCGCCATCGCTTAAACTTGTCGGAGTACCACCACCAATATAAATAGAAAAAATATCTTGTTTATTTTCAGCAATCAACTTTTTACAAAACCCAATTTCTCTAACTAATTGTTCTACATAATTCCCTACCAACTTTTTTTGTTTACTCATTGGTACTGATACAAACGAACAATAATTACATCTACTTGGACAAAACGGAATATGCACATACAGATTAAATAATTGTTCTCTATCAGATTTTTTAGGCAAAATATCGCTCTGATTTTCTACAACTTCCACTGCTAACTGTGCCTTTTTACTTGAAAGAAAATATTCATCCTCTAATTTTTCCGCTACCTCTTTAAACGAAAATCCAGATTCCAGCATTTCATATACCTTTTTAGTCGGTCTTATACCCGTTAATGCTCCCCACGGCAAATCCTTTTTTAAATGCGTACTTAGGGTAATATATAAAAGCAACTTGCAAATACGCACCAAATATTTGCGTGGAAAACTATGCTCTGTTTCTAAAAAAGTCGGCTTTTCTAAAGTATAAACTTTACCACTTATTATAATTGTTACAGCATTGGGACTTTTATTATAGAAAAAATCAATAGCGATATTTTCTAAAAAACTATCGCTATCAAACATTCTAACAAGCTCAAATAATTCAGCTTGAATTTCGGGTATATCGATGTTAAGAGTTAGCATACGGATTATATTTTGCTTCGTGTGATAAAGTTGTCGCTCCTCCGTGTCCCGGTAAAACCTTATAATCTTTACCGTCTATACGACACATATCAAACAATCGCTTTAGAGTTTTTTTCATAACTTCAAAATCTCCACTTGGCAAATCGCACCTGCCGATTTCTTCTAAAAATAAAGTATCACCACTAAATAAATTTTCGTCTACGATATAACAAACACTACCTCCGCTATGACCTGGTGTATGCAAAACCTTTACTTCTATATCGTCAATTTTTAACATTTCATCGCCTTTAATTAAAACATCAGGAGCAACTCTACCAAAAACATACTCTCCTGTTTTTACATTCTCAAGTTCAAGCTCGTGCATATAAACCTTAGCACCAACCTTTTGAAGCATCCCTACTGCACCAACATGATCGTAATGAGCATGAGTTAACATAATATGCTTTATAGGTTTACCAACATTTAAAGCCATTTGCACTATTTTTTCTTCGTCACCGCTAGGATCTATTACAACGATTGAATTTTTGGTCTCAAAAACATATGTGTTTGTATCTATTGGACCTGTTAATAATGTAGTTATTTTCATATTGCTATATCTCTTAGTACTATACCCATATAGGTATGTTCATTGTTTTAATTTTATCGAATAAGACTTCATATTTTGCAATTCGCATATTGTAATTTGTAATTTAAAACCCTAACTTCTAAATACTTTCTCCACTTCAGGTATGCCTTGAATTTTTCTTATAAGCATTTCAACTTGAGAGGTTTCTTTTACTTTTATGCCTATGTCGATTATACCGTGACCAGGTTTATCGGAACGGGCATTTAGACTATGGATATATAAATTCATAGTAGAAATTAGTGTTGTAATTTTTAGCAATAACCCTTCAGTATTTCGACTTTCTATTCTTAGTTGCACTACAAACGGGTCATCGTTAGCAGAAGCCCATTCGGTTTTTATAAGCCTTTCTTTTGGAATACTTTTTAGATTAGAGCAAGTTGTCCTATGCACAGCAATCCCCCTCCCCATAGACACAAAACCAATAATATCGTCACCCGGCACAGGTGTACAACATTGTGCTAAACGCACAAGTAAATCCTCCATACCGCTAACAATAATGCTTCGACAAGTTTCAATCGCTTTACCGGAAAAATTTTGAATGCTTTGCTGTTTTTTCTCATGTTTTTTATATAGATCTATTAGCTTTGGAATAATCTGCCCAACAGTTACTCCGCCATAACCAATAGCAGCATACAAATCTTCTACACTATGAAGCATATATCTACGCATAATATCATCTAGCCATTTTTGTTGCCATAGAGTAGAAATCTGATAACCTCGCCTTTTAGCTTCTTCTTCTAGCATACTTCTACCCATTTCTATGGTTTCCGTTTTAGCCATTTTTTTGAAGTGAGCTTTAATTTTTGTTATCGCTTGAGTAGTTTTTACAAACCTTAACCAGTCTCGGCTAGGTCCTTTAGAATTTTTGGCCGTTATAATTTTTACATAATCACCACTTTTTAATACCGTATCCAGCGTTGCTATTTTCTCGTTTACCATAGCTCCCACACAACTATCGCCTACCGCACTATGCACTCGATAAGCAAAATCGACAGGGGTAGCACCCTCGGGAAGAGCTATAATTTTACTTTGCGGAGTAAAAACAAAAATTTCCTTGTGCGAAAAATCAAATTTTAGAGCCTCTAAAAACTCTACGCTAGAGGTACTGTCAGTATTTTCTACATCTGTAACATATCTAAGCCATGCTAAACTTTTATCTAATTCGGTTGCCTCGGTCCGTTTTTCTTTATACATCCAGTGTGCTGCAATACCAAACTCGGCTATCTTGTGCATATCGGATGTGCGAATTTGGATTTCGCAAGGCATACCAAACTCAGTCATAACGGTTGTATGAAGCGATTGATAATTATTGCTTTTTTTAACGGCAATATAGTCTTTAATTCTGTCCTTCATCGGCAGCCACACATCGTGTAGAGCACCAAGAACTGTATAGCAATCAGCAACGGATTTAACAATAACTCTAACGGCAGTAAGGTCAAAGATTTGTTCGATAGTCTTTGGGTCATCCTTTTTAAACATCTTGCGATAAATACTATATAGATGCTTTGGACGACCTGTAACCTTGCCTTCTACCTTATGAGAAATTAAGATTTCTTTAAGTTTGCTTTGAATTTTTTTTAATACAGCATCAATTTTTTTGCGTCTTTCATCTACATGAATAAGCAATTCTTTATAGTCTTCGGACTCTAAAACCTCAAAACATCTATCCTCTAGCTCGCATTTAATATAACTAAGACCTAAACGGCTTGCCAGCGGAGCATAAATTTCTCTGGTTTCTAATGCCATAGCTTTTTGCTTTTCAGGCTTTAAAAACTCGATTGTACGCATATTATGAAGGCGGTCGGCCAATTTTATAACAAGCACATGATGATTTTTACTCATAGCAAAAAACATCATTCTAAAGTTTTCGGCTTGCTCTTCTTTTTCTGAACCAAACTTAAAGTCACCTAATTTTGTGACGCCTTTAACTAATTCTACAATATGTTCGCCAAATTCGTCTGATAATTCCTTTTCAGTAACAGCACAATCTTCTAATACATCGTGAAGTAGTGCCGCAGCAACAGCAGTGTAATGAATATTTAGCTTAGCCAAAATACCCGCAACATTTATCGGGTGAGAAATGTATGGCTCTCCGCTTTTTCGTTTTTGCCCCTCGTGCTTTAGCGTAGCAAAATCTAGTGCTTTTTTTAGCACTGTTAACTCGCTCTTAGAGTAGATCTTTTCTATCTCTATATTAAATTCTAAGGCTGTTAGTTGGGTCATTGTTTTTCTATTTATGAACAAATGTTCATTCTACACACATTATAACTAAATAATAAATTTATATTATCTCCTTCAACTTTTTATATACTTCGCTATCATCTAATTCTCGTTTTACACCTTTTACTAAGCTAAAACTAAACGGCTCGGTCACAATTTTTATAAGACCTAATTCGTAAAAGACTGATAATGCCAGCATAAAAACTCTTGGATCTAGTGTGGGGTTAACAGATTTTAGTGTCTGATACAGCATTATTGCTGTTGGTGCAACTAAGCCCTCACTTTTATTCAGTATACTGTAGCATCGCAATAAATTCTCTCTAGATATATCTAAATCAACAAAAAAATCTTTAGAATTATCAACCTTGGGAATGAATATTGTAGCCTTTGTGCGTTTATTTAACTGCGAGATAAGTGCTAAATGATTAGGCGGAGTATCTACAAAAACGATTTTATTAAAGTAAGCTAGTTCTAGTGATTTATCAAAGTGGGGTGAAAGCATAATTCTACTATAATTATTTTTTATGGATGCGGTCATATTCTCAATAAGTAAATTTTTGCCATATAATATTTTCTTGGCATTCTCATAGCTTATCTTAGTGCCTACTACAATAAGAGTGCCGTATATGTTATCGCCAACTAAATCTGCTAAGTCGATACTGTCAAAGAATTCAAATTCAGGTTTAAATTCGCTATTTTTTATGGAAATATTTTTTATAAAATTCGCTTTAGCTAATTCATCACTTATATAAAGATTATTTCTTTGCGAAGCCTTTAATATAAGACGAACTGATTCTCTAGAGTGATAAACATTTACCGACAATTCACAAATTAGATTTTTGGGCTCCTCAGTTGTTAAAAACTGCAGTTGCCCCAAGCCATTAAATGCCATAATTGAAAGCCCGTTAGCAGTTTTGATTTGAATATGTCTATAATTACTGCCTAAACAGTTTACATTAGCAACACTAGCTAATACTAAAAAATTAGGTCTTATATTACTTACCCCTGTTGGTTCTAAAAGAAGTAAATTTTTAGCTAAACTAAGTGTGCAATCGCTCTCAAGCAATTCTAAATCATAGCCAATGCTTGGTAAAAACAATTTAATATCAACTTCACTTAAAACATCTTGTACTCTACGCTTAAATTCACCAATATTCTCTTTTTTAATACTAAAACCCGATGCTTGAGCATGCCCCCCAAATTCCACTAATAAATCGCTACATTTTGTTAGCACTTCATATACACTAACGCCCTCAATTCCTCTACAAGTGCCTTTATATATGCTGTCATCATCTACTCCTGCCATAATAAAGCACGGACGATTAAATTGATTGCTAAGCTGTGCTGAAACTATCCCTGTAATACCCTTATCCCAAGTAGGATGGCTTAGCACTATTGCTCTACTCTCAGCCAAGTTCTCCTCTTTTAAGTCCTCTAAAGCCTCAATTATAATTTTCTCGCTAACGATCTTTCTGGCCTCGTTATCTTTATTTATTTCCTCTATTAAAACAGCTATTCGCTCTTTATCATCACTAACAATAAGCTCAAATGCCCGTCTAGCATCACCCATTCTACCACAAGCATTTATCCTAGGAGCTACCTTAAAAGCAATTTCATTGGCAGTTAGTGCCGATATTTCTAGATTTTTAACTAAAGATGCCAATCCTAAAGAATTTGCTCTTTTAGCTTTTAGCCCTAAAGCTACTATTGCCCGATTTTCGCTTATTAGCGGAACCATATCCGCTATTGTGGCTACTGCGGTTATAAAAGCGTACTCAAGTGCCACTTCTCTACCCTCTAATGCTTCTACTAGCTTAAAAACAACACCCGCTCCGCATAAATAATCTATAGGGTAATTACAATCACTTTGCTTAGGATTTATGCAAATACACTCGGGCAAATTTTCGCTACATTCATGATGATCGGTAATAATAATATCAAGCCCAAGATCTAACACAAACTCCACTTCTTTTACTGCCGTAATGCCGCAATCGCAACTAATAATAAGGTCAGGGTTATGCTCCTCAATAAGTCTTTCTAACACTTTTTCCTTTAACCCATATCCCTCATTATGGCGGTTAGGAATATGTACAACACAATCCACATCCTTACCCGTAAAATATTTATATAATATTGCACTACTGCAAACACCATCGGCATCGTAATCTCCAAAAACCAAAATCTTCTCATTATTTTCTATTGCCTCTTTTATCCTATCTACCGCACCACTCATACCCTTTAATAAAAATGGGTCAAATAGTTGACTTTCGTTAGGCGATAAAAAACTCTCTATCTCTTTTTTACTCTCCAACCCTCTACAAAATAGAAGCTCAATAAACTTTTCCTCTAAGGCTAGCTCATTAGCTATATTTTTAACAACAGTATTATCTATCGCTTTAGTATTTCTTTTGTGAAAATTATAAATCATTATCTCTATTTTTAACAAAAGCCCTCAACACATTTACACGCGAAAAGGGCTTATTTGTTATAAAGTAAACTTTATTTTACGAAACAGTTGCTTCTGCTTCTAGTAATTGATCGGTTTTTGGCATATAACCTTTTGCTTTTTGACGTTTAAACCAACTGTTTTTCATAGATACCCAAGTTGTTGGCAGTATTGTAAGTGTTGAATATGTTCCGCTGATTAAACCAATAATTATTGGGAAAGCAAAAATTTGAATGCTTGGAACACCTAAGAAACCTATTATCGCTATAGCAACTATCGGGAATAATCCGGTTAATGTTGTAGCAAACGAGCGGAATATAGTGTCGCCTGCCGCTTGATTAGCTATCATCTTGGTATCAAATTCTTTGTTGCCGTACGGCTTAGTTTTTTCTTTAACTCTATCAAACAAGATAAACGAGTTGTTTAGCGAATAGCCCATAATTGTAATAAGTGCCGCTATAAAAGTTACACCAATTTCAATATGGAATATAAGCATAAAGCTAAACATCATTATAAGGTCATGTAGTAATCCCGTAACTGCTGCTGTTCCGCTTGATAAGTCGAATCTTAGAGCAATATACATTAACTTTAGCACAAACGCTAAAATAATCGCTAATATACCAGCTAAAAGCAACTCCCCACCAATCGTAGGACTTGTCATACCGGCATGATCTGCTGACCCGCTATAAGGGTCAGAGAGAGTAAGAGCGTACATAACATTTTCAATATTAACACCAGTACCTGTAGCATCTATAGTAACTGTAGCCAAATTGGCATCATTTACACTTATCGAAACAATACTTATAGTCACATTACGGCTTGTTCCCCTTGCTACAATTTCGTTTAATACCTCAGTACCAAAAGCTGTGTTAGCATCATTTAGAAGATGGTTTATATTTTCGTTATGATAAGTAGCTGTAAACCTATTTCCGCTAGCGGTAACACTAGGAGTAAAGGCAAATAATACAGCTAACTCGTCTACAAAGCGTGCTACAACATACTCCATAAAATCCTCATTGCTTCTATAGTCCGGGCTTCTAAGGGCTCTAAATCTAAAATAGATTGAAGCATCCTCCCGCTCGCCTTGAAGCATCATTTCTCTGCGTAATATAGTTATTCCAAAAGGCTCTGGATTAGGATTTGCTTCTGTTGCTTCTGGTCTTAAATCTTGACCTATAGCAATAATTCTGTCTTGATAGTATTCTACTGTATCTTCTGTAAGCCTATCGCCTAATCTAACCGTCATAGCATAGCCACCCACAAAGTCAAGAGCGATATTAAGCGGAGAGCCTTGCCATACATTATGAATAGGTAACATAATAAGAGCAATGGCTATTATAATACCTGGTATTATATACCATAATTTGCGTCTTTTAACTACATCTACTTCTCTGTTTACAATTGCATTTTTAAAGTTTTTCATTCTCTACACTGCCCCCTTTGCTTTTTTATTTTCTCTAGCCTGCTTTTTAGCTTCACGCTCTTCTGCTCTAATTTTTTCTAACTCAGCATCTTTAGCTGCAACCGCAATGTCAGTTTCGCTTGCTTCTAAGTCCATATATCTAGCTCCACGCTTAAAGTTAAATAATCTTGGATTAGTGTGATTTAACGGCAAAAACCATTTTACAAAGAATCTCATTACTACTAAATTAAAGAACATCGCAAGTGCTACACCCACTAAAAGTGTAATAGCAAACGATTGGATTGGACCTGTACCAAAAATCAATAATACTACTGCCGCCATAACAGTTGTAATCTCCATATCAAATACTGGCCAGAAACCTTTTTTAAGACCTGCGTGGCAACTACTTTTAATACTCTTACCATTTCGATATTCGTCTTTCATACGCTCAAACATAACGATATTACCGTCGATACTCATACCAATAGAGAGGAGAATTCCCGCAATACCTGGTAGCGTTAGCTGAACCCAAGGAAGTGCAGCTAAAAAGAATAACATCAATACAGTATACCCAATTAAGCTACCAGCTGATAATACACCTAACCAACGATAGAAGAATATCATAAATGCCATTATAAGAAATATTCCTATAATGCCTGCAAAAAGACCAAAACGCAATGCGTTTTCACCCAGTGTTGCAGAAACCGAAGCACTTTCTAGCATTCTAAGTCGCACTTCAAACTGACCGGCTATAATCTGGTCGGCAAGTTGTTGAGCATTTTGCATACTGCCCATACCTGTAATTACAGCACTTCCGCCTGTGATTTGGCTTTGAACTGTAGGAGCAGAAACAATTTGCTCGTTGCCATCTACAATAGTAACTATGGTAATAGTTTGATTTATATATTGCCCTGTAGCAGCAGAAAAAGCAGCCGAACCTACGCTATTTAGCGATAAAAACACCGCATAACCTTGCGAACCTGTATCAAAACCGGCTCTAGCACTGGTAACTTCTCTACCTGTTAGTATAACATTGCCTGTAGGACTTCTAAACTGTAGCTCTGCGGGCATACCTATTATTCTAAATAATTCACCAGGTTGGTCTACATCTGGCACTTCTACCCTGATGCGATTTACACCTTCCAATACAACTGTTGCATCACTAAAGCCTTGAGCCATCAGCATCTGAGCAAGTCTTGTACGAGTAGCAGCTATTGCTGCACTCAATTCAAACTCATCATCTTCTTCTGGTATTACTGCTTCATACACAGCGTATACTCCGCCTGATAGATCTAGTCCTAAACTTATATTATTAGCAAATCCAACAAAATCAGTAGTACCAAACCTAATTGGCACAAACGATAAAATAAGACCCAATACTAGAAAGACTCCTACAAGCGAAAATTTAATTATCGACGGTTTTTTTCTCATTTTTTTCTATATCTTTTTCCTAAAAGTATCTAACAGTAGCTATCGGCTATAAAGTGAAGCCCATTTTGCCACACACAACGAATATTATATAACAATGGCAAAAGCAAAGTCAACGGTTTTTTAAAATAAATTTTTATTTCAATTTAGAAATGATAAATAAGACAACTAAGAAGTTATTGATGTATTTAATTTGTATTAAAATACTTTTTAATAAATATAAATTAGTCCTAATTTATAATTTCTCATTGATTTTCTATTGCCCAAATCGCCAATGCACATTCTATTCGTTTTTTTTGCATTTCGCACGATAATTCGTGCGGAACAGCAATCTTGTTATTGTATTTAATACTAGCAGCCACACAACCGCCACCGCAATAGTACCTTGCCCAACAACTTTTACATAACGGCTTTTCTAAAATATGATTTTTATCGCCAAATCTTATCGGAATTGTCCTACTATAGCTACCTATATCCACATTTCCAATCTTAAAGCCATCTAGCCCCACAAACTGATGACACGGATACATATCGCCATTTGGTGCAATAGCTACATAGCTACATCCCGCACCACATGCCCTAAGTAACCTTTGCTCGCACGGTCCATCATATAAATTTAAATTAAAGTGGAAAAATGTAAACCAATCTCCCTTTGCCCTATGTGCCAAATACTCACCCGCTAACCTTTCATACTCATCAAAAATTTGCGGAAGATGCTCTTTTTTGATAGCTAGCGAATGTGCTTCATCTAAAACGACGGGCTCTAAAGATATTCTATCAAAGCCCTCTGTTTTAAGTGCTAGCACATCGTTAGTAAAATCTAGATTATCTACTGTAAAAGTGCCTCGTACAAAATAGCTTTTTTGTCCTCGAGCCAAAGCAAACTTCTTAGAATTTTTCAAAACCAAATCATAGCTATCACTACCTGCTTTTGTTTTGCGTATAGAATTATGTACATCTTTTCTACCATCTATACTTAAAATAACATGCTCCATCTCGGCATTCAAAAACTCGATTGCTTTTTCATCTAATGCTAAAGCGTTTGTTGTAAAAGTAAATCTAAAGTTTTTATTGTTAGTTTTTTCTAAACCCCTAGCGTATGATACAGCTTCTTTAACCACATCTAAATTTAGAAGCGGTTCTCCACCAAAGAAATCAACCTCAAGATTTTTAATTTTACCGCTAAACTTCACTAAAAAATCAATCGCTTTTTTAGCTGTAGATATGCTCATATGAAGTAATGAGGTATTTTCTGATTTTTTAGCTGTACCGTAATCTCCACCTTCAGCAAAACAATATCCACAAGAGAGGTTGCAAGCATGGCTGATATGCAAGCACATAGATTTTATATCGCCGTTAAACTCAGGAGTTTTAATAAAAGGCTCCTTGCTAAATAAAATCCCTTCTCTAATAAGACTTTCTACCTCTATTAACGCTTCATCTAATTCTTTTTTACTATAGCTAAAAAATTCCTCTCTATTTATATCAATAAAAGAGGAATTTTTATATGCTTCTATCATCAGCTTACTTAATTCATTAAGCTCAAAAACCGAACCCGTAAAAGTATCTACACAGAAGTGGCGATTAAGACAAGTGAAAGTGTGAATCATTTTTCTTTAATCTTAGTTCGAAGGACACAGTGCTTAGTTATTGTTTTTATTTAGATAATTTTATGTCTCATCCAAATAAGTATTTCATTAAACACTATGCTCTATGAACTAAATATTGTATTTTATCCCTCTTTCGTTTTACGCTCTAAGCTATGCGTTATTCTTTCGCACTCTACATTACCTACAGTACAACTTGTTTTACAAGCCGATTGGCATGCCGCTGCACATTCGCCACAGCCAGTTAGTTTATCTCTTTTAATGCGATTTTTCGCTACAATTTTAATATGTTTCATAAATATTTATTTACTCCTTTGGTAACTTTTAATATTTTAGTTGCTTTTCTTTCTGTAGTCAACAAAAAAACCGCTAAAGTTTTCAATAACTTTAACGGTTTTTTTGTTTGAATTATTTTGCAAAGAAATTTTACCCAACCGGTATAATAATTACATGTTGGGCACTTCTACCAGTCTCATCTACAATGATAGCTAAAATGCGGTTAGCCTCATCTTCGGTTAAACTTTCCGACCGCACCACAACATTTATATTTTGGTTTTGAGCATTAAGCGTAACAAACGAGTCATTAAAGCCTACTGCTTGGATAAGACCTTCTAAAATCCGCTCTTTTTCCATAGTGGCAAGTAACTGCATCCTGCCCTCTTCGGCCGCTTCGATAGCTGCTTGGCTAGACGCTTCATTGTTAATTATAGCATCGTAGAAAAGCATTTGCTGATTTCTATTTGCTATGCGTTCCTGACGCTGACGCTGAAAAAGCGTTTGATGCACATATGCACCGACTTCGTCGTCTCTGCCAACATTATTGTTAAGCACGATGTTAAGTACACCAGTTACAACTAGTAGTGCTACCATACCACATAGCACGATGATTTTTTTCTTTTTGGTTAACATAGGTTAAAGTTATTCTCCTTGAAGTTTGTGAGTTTTTTTAGTTTTCTTTATATGATATTAGATAAGTTACAATTTTATGACTGCTTTTTTAGAATTAAATTTGTCAAACAATAATGAGAAATGTGATTTATTTTACTTCCATCTAATTTACACTAAAACAAATCCTTTATTTCTCATTTCTAATTATGCGTACCACTTATGTACGCATTGTCATTACCTGTATCCTATCAGGAGTAATGTCAAGTAGCGTACTTACAGCATTTATCATAGCAAGCCGTAGCATTACATTATCGCCACCTTGTGTAACTATAATAACACCGATAGCTCTAGGATAAATTTCTTTTAACACAATAGGTCCTTGCTGACCTCCACCCGTAATTATTTGCGGGGCACTCGAGCTTCCGTTTTGATTCTCGCTTACTATATAAGCTATCACTTGCTCTATACCGCTTTCCCAATTTATTATAACTCTTGTCTCGCCTGCTCCGTCTATGAGACTAAAAGCCTCGTTAAGTTGGCGTTCTATCCTTTCTAAAAAATTTTCAGGAGTAGGATTGCTATTAGCGTTTGTGTTTCTTGTACCACCGCCAATCGACACATTTGCACTAAAATAAATAGCAAGCATCACAGCAATGGCAATACCCGCTAAAATTAGTTCTATATGCTTAACCTTTCTAACTCTACCAAAAAGCCCTTTGACGCCTTTACTTTCTTTGACCTCAACTACTTTTAATTCTGCGTTAGAATTTTTATTTGTCGAAACAGTCGCAACTGAAACAACCTCAGCCTTAGACTTATTCTCATATGCCGAAACACCAATAATATTAGACACAGATTATATATATGCTACTTTTTCTTGAATAATGAATACTTATATCGCTTAAAAATGAGAAAATAAGAAATTACGCTTTAATAAATAAAATTACACGCAGTTAAAAACTATTGTTTTTTTAGTAACGACACTCTGCCGCCTGCACTTTATAAAAAATAAAATCAATAATTTTTCATTCGTCTTATTTATCATTCCTCATTAAAACTTCCACCAATTCCTCTACTCCCATTCTGCCGACAACAACTTTTTCGTCGTTTATTATAAGAACAGGCACACTTGATATATCGAATTTATCTATAATATCGTCCTCGTCGGTTAAATCTAAAACTGAAACGCTGATATTTTTATTGTATTTTGCTATAAATTCTACTGCTTCCTTTACGGGCATGCAGTTTGGACAAGTTGGCAAAGTACCGACTAATAATGATTTTATATGTTTTAGGTTTTGGATTTTTTGAATTAAATTATCTAAAGAGTTTTGAGTTTCATTTTGCTTTCGAATATTGTCGTCTATTGTGCGTTGAACATTGAGCGTTGTGCGTTGCAATTCTACATATTTTTCCGCTTCCATTGCCCCTATTGCGCCATCTGCTACTGCCGTTACAAGCTGACGAAGCTTTTTACTTCTAACATCCCCTACTGCCCATACGCCGTTTGTACCAATGAACATATCTTCATCTGTTATAATATAGCCAAATTCATCCAAACTTACTGCACTTTTAAATGCTCCAATCGCTGGCTGATAACCCACAAAAATAAATACACCAAAAAACTTATCCTCTGTGCTCGCCTTATACTCCCAGCTTTTGCCACTGATATTATCCTTGAATTTTGCTTCGTTAACCCTCTTATCGCCTTTTACATATACGATTTCGGTATTAAATTTTACCTCAATTTGCGGATTAGCTAACACCTTATCGGCGATAGTTTTACTGCAAGTAAATTCCGCTTCCCTAGCGATTACTGTAACCTTTTTAGCGTAACGGGTTAAATAAATCGCTTCTTCGGCAGCTGCATAGCCGGCACCTACTACAAAAACTTCTTTATCTATATAAAAATGACCGTCGCAAGTAGCGCAATAACTTATGCCCTTTCCGCTAAATTCGCTCTCGCCTGTAAAGCCTAGCTTACGGGGCATTGCACCTGTAGCTATAATAACACCAAATGAGCTAACCTTTTCGCCGCTAGCTAAAGTTAAGACTTTAATATCGCCTTCTAAATCAACCTCTACAACATCGCCAAAAATAAATTCCGCACCAAACTTAGTAGCTTGCTGTTTCATATCGCTACTAAGTTTTGCTCCGCTAGTCTCTAAAATCCCTGGATAATTTACTACCTCATTAGTGATTTTTATTTGGCCACCAGCCTCTTTTTTTTCGATAACGAGAGTTTTTAGCTTTGCTCTTGTGGCATAAATCGCCGACGCTAATCCCGCCGGACCCGCCCCGACAATTATTAAATCGTATAAGTTTTTCATATGTTATAAGTGTGTGCAAATGCACACTTATCATACCACAACCACTCTAAACCTGTCTATATGTAAATATCCGCTGACTAATCTGCCAACTAAGTCGTGCGGATTAAATTGCCCTGCTATTGTTTCGAAATTAGCACTACTAATATCTACCCTAACCAAATCCACAATAATATCATTATTTTCTACCCTACCCTCTATACTAACTCTTGCTCCGCTAACTCCGTCCTCTCTAAGCTGTGCCTCTACCCCTCTTGCTAGCGAGTTCATTCGCATTCTATCGGCAAATTCTAAAAAATTTCTGTCTAGCTCGAATTGATTTTGAATTATAAAATTCTCGTCAAAATTACAGCCATTGTTAAGTAAGCTAGGAAGTGGCAAAATGATAACCAAAATCACAGCGGCCGCAAATACGCTTTTTACAAATTTGCCCATCTTATTTTCAGCCAGTAGCAAATCCACCACTACGCCCAAAATGACTATCGCCAATATTCCAATTACCCAACCGATTATAGGATGCATGATTTTCTTTAGTGCTTAGTGCTTAGTGCTTAGTGCTTAGTTATTGTCTTTATTTAATAAATCCTTAACTATGCACTATGCACTATGAACTATGCACTATAAACTAGGGTTTCCCGTCGCAATAACCAAAATCAAAAAAACAAAATACAAAAAGACGGCTCCGACTAAAACGGCAATAAGGATATTCATATTTTTGGCTACTCCGCTTAAAATATTGCTTATTCTCTTCTCGCCAAGCGGTTCTGCTACCGCCGCCGTAAGATGCAGGCTTAAACTAAATAGCACCGTGCTGGCAATAACAGGAAGTGCCGTTAAAAATAAAATGATTACCGCCGTAAAGCCTACAGCATTTTTTACCAATACACTGCCCGCCATAATTAAATTAAAGCCTTCGCTAAGATAACCACCGATTATCGGGACATATCGACTTATAGCAAAACGAGCTGTTCGCACCGAAACTCCGTCATAAATACTTGCCGTAATGCCTTGAACACTTAAAAACGCAATAAATAAAAAGAAAGCCGTACCAAGTAACCACTTACAACTTGTATTAAAAAAATTAGACATCTTTTTTAAGCGAATGGCATCCGATAAATTCCCCACCACAGTAAATACATTTGCCACTATAAACATCGGAATTATTATTGCCGCTACTATACTCATAATGCCGCTACCAAGCACCGCCACCGCAGGCTGATAGACGGCAGCAGAATTCACTCCTCCGGCGGCAGCCATAAGAGTGAGGAGTATCGGAAAAACGACATTCATTTGTGTTTGAAGCGAAACTATCAGCCCCCTAGCAGACGAAACTACAATCATAAGCTGTACAGCTAAAATTGTAGCAACTAAGGCAACCCCGCTAAATGTTACAATATTACCTACACTATCGCTAGCGAATTTACCTTTTAACGAAGTGATGATATTTATGGAGATAGCAATTGCCAAAATACTTAGCATAAACGGCAGAAAACCAAGTAAGTTAATGCCTGCAACCTGCATAATATATGTAAAAAAATTGCCGTAATCTAGTGCAATATTGCCACTTAATATCATTTGTATCCGTTCAAAAACACTAGCCGAACCAAATATTGCTTGTTGCTGAGGCGATAATCCGATAATAAATTGCTCAAGTGCAGATAAATCTAACTCGCTTAAAATGCCATCGATATTTCTTGTTAAGTCTTGTTCTAATACACTGTGGTCTCGTCCGTCAATCGCAGTAACCACAAAAGCAGATGGAAATACTATCACAAACATCGTAGCAATAATAAGTAATCGCACAATAATTTTGCGACGACGCCTTGTCCAAAAAGAGTTTTGATTATTTAGTTTTTGTATATTTTTTTTCAAATTTCTTTACATCTGCAATTATAAATACAATTACTGTAGGAAGGCTAGTGTACGCCTTTGAATGTTCTCACCCAATAAAAGAAAGTTCATGTTTTTCTAAGGCTTAGGCGACACTCTGTCGCCCCTACAAAAAGCAGTTCTTAATTACTAAATCTATATTTCTCATTCCTGATTTCTCATTTCTCATTAAAACCTACCCCAACATATTAACTATAGTATCAAACAGCAATACTAAAATCGGTAACGACAGCACCATTATTATCAATTTACCGGCCAATAATATCTTACTAGCTAATGCCCTCTGCCCAGCATCCTCTACAATCCCTGCCGAAAAATCCGCTATGTAACCTATGCCTATAATTCTAAAAATCGTAGCGTATACCTGGCTAGGTATCCCCGAAGCATCCATAAAGCCACTAAGCACACTAAAAATATTGCTAAAATACTCTATAACGCTAAGTAATATCAGTATTCCACCGCAAATCCCCACAAGCAATGCCGTTTCTTGCTTGTGCTCTCTTAGCACCATAACGCACACCGCCGTGATTATTCCGATTGCTCCAATTTGAAGTATGTTCATTCTATGGTATCGCTAAATAGGTTTTCGCCTCTAGCTTTGCGTAGCTTTCGGCATCTTTTTGGTTAGAATCTGCATTTTTCAAATTCATCGGCGTAGCGTTGCTACGCTCGTTCTTCTCAAATTGCAAGTTCTTCCTCAAAAGTTTTCTCGAAACTTACTACAAAAACCTATTTAGCGATACCTTGTCTCCTATAAATAACTTAGTAAAGTCCAAATAGCGTGTTCAAAATTCCGAATAAATTATTTATTAAATCCACTACCATAAGCAGTACAATAATCAACCCCGTTAGAGTAACCAGCGTTGCAATTTCATCCTTGTCGGCTTTTTTAAGTAACTGCCCTATTATAGCCGTAATTATGCCGATAGCAGCTATTCTAAATATTATTGATATGTCCATATGTGTTATTCTTATTCCTCATAATGTTTATGACATATCAAATGAGAAATGAGAAATGAGAAATGAAAAATTGCGGTCAAGATTAAATTTTAATATAATTTTTTTTAATTTTTCTAAAAACTTATTAAACACAACAATTTCTCATTTCTCATTTCTCATTTCTCATTTTTATATCACAATAATCCCCAGTGCCAATCCTGCAAAAAAACCCAATTTTACATACATTCCGCCAAATATACGCTTTTTTTCGTTAGCTACGACTAATATATGATTAAATTTTTCTTTATAAGCCTCTAATTCAAATATTTGAGTTTGACTATCTAAAGTACCGATAGATACTAAAAACTGCTTAATTTCTTCGATTTCGCCAGTTTTTAACACTCCTCTAGAAAGCGAAAGCGAATTGGGAGTATCAACGGCTATGTATTCCAGCAAATTTTTATTGAGCGGTGTTTCTCCTAAATCTATAAAACTCTGCATTATCTTCTTAATCGGGTCTTTCCTAAACTTAACTTGAGTAAGTGTATGGTTTATAAAATCTACAAGTGCTTCATAATAACTAGCCCTAGTTTTTAGCCTTTTAGAAAAATAAAGCCCTCCCATTGCTCCTGCCGCACTAAGACTGGCGACTATTAAGAATCGTGTGATTATGCTCATAAATTTTGCAGTGCGTAGTTCATAGTGCTTAGTGCATAGTGTCGGATTTATTAAATAAATAGTATAAGCGTTGCTTATAACAAAATAACTAAGTCAACAGCTATACACTAAGCACTATGAATTATGCACTATTTTCTCTATAGTTCCAGGTCCATCTCTGTTAGACAAAACAACAAACCTATCAAAAACTCCGCCTTCCACCAGCTCACTAAAACCCGCCTTCCGCTTAATATCTTCCACACTTTTGCCATGAACACTTGCTATAACGCAAACGCCTGCGCTTACCGCATAGCTAACCGCCGTCGCATCATCTACACTTGCTAGCTCGTCCGTAATGATAACATCTGGAGCAAGTGTTCTAATCCCCGCACCAAACGCAAACGACTTTGGACTAAGCACAAACACATCGCTATGCTCACCAACATTCATACTACTCCTACCACCAAAACTAGCCGCAATCTCGCACCGCTCGTCCACTATAAGTACATTAACCTTAGGCACACGCAACCCCAGTAACCTAGCCAAATCCCGCAGTATCGTAGTTTTACCCGCCCCCGGAGGAGAAATCACTAACACATTATTAAGCCCGTTCTTAAAGCACTCCTTATAAACTTTCTCACCGCATCCCACTACTTCGTGCGGAATCCTGATATTTATACCGCTAAAGTTTTTTATCGTCTTAACCGCTCCGCCCTCAACCACAACCTCACCGCAAATACCAATTCTAACTCCACCTTTTAAGCTAAGAAACCCCGTCTTTAATTGGTCGTTTACAGCATAAAGCGAATAATCCGTTGCCCTAACCACCACTTCATTAACTAACCCGCTACTGCTAATAAACGCATCATCCTTATTCTCGCACAACCCCTTACTTCCTAAATAAAAAATTTTACCGCCGTAGTTTATACAAATAGCCTTACCGCTCCGTAACCTCAATTCAAAAAACCTATCAAAGTCTAAAAACTTTCCGATAGGCTCCAAGATACTACACGGCAAAATCTTTTTTAGACTATCCCACATAGATTTATAATATTAAGTTTGTCCCATTATTAGAACTATGATATTTGATATATAGACAAAATCTACTCCATATAATGTGTTTTTCGACTAACATTTATTTTTTGTTAAACTTAATCTTCTTATCCTAGCCAAACAACATTAGCATTTGATGACATTAACCAACTATGCCAATTGCCATTACTAGGTTCTTCAGAACGCCCTTCAACATAAATAGTCTGTTCATTCGTCCAGTAAGCAAATGCATGATGCAATATGTTTACTATAGTTGCAGGAATAGTTATTGAAGCTAAACTTGTTGCCCCGTTAAATGCGTCTGCCCCAATAACCGTAACTGATTCTGGTATAATAATTGAAGTCAAACTGCTCGCTCTAAGAAAAGTGCCTGCTGAAATGCGTGTTATCAGCGGAGGGATATTTATTGACAATAAACTTGTTGTATTGCTAAATGCAAACGCTCCAATAGCTGTAACCGTATTTGGAATATTTATTGACATTAAACTTGTTGCCCTGAACGCAGCTTCCCCAATAATCGTAACCGATTCTGGTATAATAATTGAAGTCAAACTTGTCTGGCTAAATGCAGAGTCTCCAATATGTTCAAGTCTACTGCCCTCTTCAAATTCTACTGATGCCAAACCGCTAGCACGCAAAAAAGCACTTCTTCCGATTCTTCTTACATTTGCGGGAATTGTTATACTTTTAAGCGATGATAAATTCATAAATGCAGCCGGCCCTATATATTCAAGATTGCTATTAGGCTCAAATTGTATTGTAATCTGATTATCTGATTCAACTTGCTCAAATGGACTGCGAGCACGTTGCCATGCATAAATACGACCATAGTGAGAATTAATTTCCTTAACGCTAGCTGGAATAACAAATGTAGTTTGTCTGCGTCCTAATTGCGTAAGACCTATTATATTGTTGTCCTCAATATAGAAGTAGTCATAATTTGCTCTAGGCACATCACCGCCATTACCGCCTGTACCATTGCCACCCCTGCCAAATAAATCACAAGCAGTAAAAGCAACGACAACTGTCATTGATAAGGCTAACACCAAAATAATTGTTAATAATTTCTTTTTCATTATTTTTTAACTCCTTTTTGCGTAAAAACGCAACAAAAAAGCCATCTTTGCTATATAGCAAAAACAGCCACTAAATATGATAAATTATTAGAAAAACTATAAGCTAAAATTTGCTTGCTTGCTTGCTTGCTTGCTTGCTTGCTTGCTTGCTTGCTTGCTTGACTAGACTCTCTTTTAAGTATATCATATGGTTATGTGAATTTTTCATAACAACTATAGTATACTAGATTTCT
>WRAP01000008.1 GCA_009780135.1 Bacillota bacterium | reverse complement strand
CTTGCTTGCTTGCTTGCTTGCTTGCTTGACTAGACTCTCTTTTAAGTATATCATATGGTTATGTGAATTTTTCATAACAACTATAGTATACTAGATTTCTGTCACTTTTGCAACTATTTTTATATATGTTTTTTGGCTTGCGTTTTTATTTTATAATCTCTAATAAAACTTGTTTTTAATATTTATAGCGGACGGCAGAATGTGCTAGCGGTGCACGCACTACAGTTTAAGCAATAGTTTAACCCAGCTTAACGGAGTAGATTGGTTAAATTTTCGTCTTTGCGAGCGTTTTCTTTGATTTTTATTTTACTATTTTTAGGAAGCGAAGCAATCCAGTAAGCTAGGCTTTATATATTATCTGAATTATTAGGTAAACATGAAAATAAAGCAATCTAGTAAACCACTCTTACAATTTTATAATGTTTAAATTACTAAATCCTATATTTCTCATTTTTTATTAAATATTTTATTTATAATCGCATTAAACATACAGGTAGGTAGCATTTTTTGAGCGTAATAGAACATTTTGTATTTACCGCCGATTATGTAGAGTGTGCCTGTTTTTTTGCTTGCGATTTTGAAAATCTTTTTTGATGCCACGATAGCAGGCATACGGTGGTCGTTTTTACTGTCTATGCTTTCGGCACTAAGGCGTGGGCTGTCGCCGTATTTCTCATTAGTTTCGCTAAATTTAAGACGATTTTTTGTAAAGTCTGTTTTAATCTCACCTGGGCAAATCGTAATAACCTTTATGCCAAAGCGACTAAGTTCCATACGCATAGAGTAACTAAGCATACTCATTGCCGACTTTGCACTGCAATATACTCCCCTATACGGCAGAGGAAACAACGCACACGCACTGGAAATGTTTACAATCTTAGCATTTTTATCCATAAGCGGTAAACACACACGACTAACACGCAAGGCACCAAGATAATCTATATCCATAACCCTTTCTATCATAGCGTCGGGTAGCATCTCAGTAGCACCCGATATGCCGATACCTGCGTTATTGATTAAAATATCAACCCTACCAAATCGTTCCTTTAATTCTCTACCCGCCGACTCAACACTTTCTAAATTGGCCACATCGCACTGTATAAAGTTCTCCTGATTAAATTGATTATCAAGCGACAAGCTAACGGCTATAGCACCATCCGCCACAAACATATCAAACACTTCCTTGCCAATTCCGCTAGAAGCCCCTGTTATAACTACAATTTTTTGATTTTTATTTTGATTTGTTTCCATACATTTATTTTAGTATACACTAAAATTACTGTCAAACTCTTTAATAAAATAGTTAAATAAAATACACTACAAGCATAGGCTACTGGATTGCTTCGTCGACATCCCATACTATTAAAATCCTACGAACTCCTCGCAACGACGGCAAAATATTAACCAATACGAATATATTTTGCCGTCGTTGCGCTTCCTACTCCGAAGGAGGAAGTTTCATGTGATTATGTTTCTTGGGTAATCGACGAAGCAATCCAGATGTGCTACCAAAATTCATGTAATTTTTTAACACCCAATCCTAAAATGAAAATTACCGCCTAACTCTATTTGTACGCATATTGATGCTTATTGTGGTTGGTGTAAAATCGTTAGATACTATTATGCTTATTGATAAACCTATGCCTTCGTCTAGCCACTCATAATCATTAAAGCGTGTTCTTGTTATATCTATAATGCCGTTTTCGTTTACTCTATCCACTCTCATACCAGTAGTAAGCACACCCTCTACCATAGTTATTAAAACAAGATTATTATTTTCAAAAAAATCTGCATTATAAATATCTAATAAACTATCGCTTGTACCACTTCCGTGTGCTTTATACCACTCTCGCTGTTCTTCGTAGCTTCTTCTATATAGAAATTCCTCGAATGCATTAAAATCACTTACCCATATAATCGTAAAATCTATCCAACTTCCAAAAGAAGCATAATGCCATTGATGCCATATTTTTAAGCCATCTATATCATTTAGGTTATCGGCTCGCCAAAAATACACACCTACTTTTCTAGCACCCATTACGGTTATATCGCCATCTCCCGCTCCATACGGATTACTTGGTAAAACAGCACCTGGCATACAAGCAACAAAGCTAAACATCATTATGGCTAGTATTGTTGTTAGAATTGTTGTAATTCGTTTTTTCATTTTATATCTCCCTTAAGGTTAGAATATATTTATATTATCATATTTTTATTTTATTGTCAATCCTTTGACAATTTTTTATTGTTATGGTACTATTAAGGCGTGCTAATAACTCCTAAGCAACTTTGGCAGGATTTTGACCCTAAGGAATTGGATTTTGCTGTTACTATTGTTCGAGAAAGAGAATTTGATACTCACTTAGAGCAATATTTATACTTTAATGCCGTTAAAACAACTGACGGTGTTGTTAGAGCATGTGCTAAATTATATACTCCTAAAAATCTGCAAAACTCTACTGCTGTTACTGTTTTTGACGATATTTTTAACTCGGTTGATAGCTTTGACCCAACTTCTTATCTAGCAAAAGGATTTGCTGTGTTGGTTGTAGATTACGCAGGCGAGAGAAACGATAATAAACGCTACACTACTATTTATCCGCCGAGTTTTAATTTTGCTTATTATCATAAAAATCCAGATACTATAACTGTTTGTGATGATCCGCATTTTAGTTGTTGGTATATTTGGGGAATAATTGCTATTAGAGCTAACGCTTATCTAGAGAGTTTAGGATATAAAAATCGTTTTAGTTTAGGCTTTGGACACGGTGGCGAAAATGTGTGGAAAATCAGTCATTTTGAAAATGCGATGATCTGCGGTGCTACTGTTTTTAGTGGCGGTTTAATAGATAGCGATAATCTAGCATATAAAACGGCATTAGATTCTAGTAGCTATGCTTTAAGTGCCAAATCTCCGATTTTTATTCAGGTAACTTCTAACGAATTAAATGATTCTTTAGACGAATTTAATGAGCTTTATGAAGCGTCGATTAGCAATAATGAAAGCAGATTTTCTATACTTGAGAAAAGTATGAGATGTATAGATTATAAAAGAGTGGACAATCCTTTAATTTGGTTTTTATTATATTTAGAGAAAAGTTTGGCAAAAAGATGTAGCGAAAAGATTGTTGAATGTCCGCCTAGTGTACTGATTCACTCATCTGAGCAAAAATTATATTGCGATGTGGTTGTGCCTGATTATAAAAACCTAGAAAAAGTAGAATTATTTGTATGCTACGGTGATAACAGCCCTAGCACTAGATTTTGGAGAAATATACAGCTTCAAATGGTAAGTGAAAGCGAATATTTAGCAAAATTAGACACCGCTAGTCCTGAAAAACCTTTATTTGTTTTTGCTACCGCTGAATATAAAAGCGGACTTTACCTTTCTAGTAGTATCAGTAGTATTATACCGCATACACTTGGCATAAAAGCACCTGCCAGAAAATTTAAGAGACTGCTATATGATATTGATATGGGTATTTCTAACTTTACTATATCTAATTGGACTAAAAGCGAATATCAACTTTTTATAAAAGAAGGACCTCTTGGATTACAGGGCTTAACATCTACTATAAATAGTGGTAGCACTTATCTTTTAGCAGATGATGAATTTAAGCCAAAGGATAATTTATCGCTACAGTTTATGCTGTATTCTAGTGAAGCACAAAAAGTTGAGTTTAGTATATTATGCTCTAAAACTCATAATAAATTTATCACGATAAAAGAGTTAGACGGGAATAATTCTTGGGAAAAAATAACATTGTCGCACGAAGAACTAAAATTTGAGAATACTCCATTAAAAGATTGGAATAGTGTATTAACTTTTACAATAAACTCAGAAAAGGGGCTGTTACTTAACTCTGTATTATGGGTTTAGCGTTATGCCAAAAGCATAACAAATTACAGATTACAATATAAAAATAATGATTTATAAAATTAAATAAATCTATAAAATAATAAGTTCAAATTTGTACATTTTAATGTAACTTATAAAAAATGTTTAATAAAAATCAACAACCTGAATTTGTAGACATAAATAAGAAGTCTAGCGGAATATGGTTTACAGTTGTTATTTGCACCTGTATAGCTTTTTTAATGTTTGTTATTATCTTTACTTCTGTTGTAGGCTTAGTACAAATAAATCAAGGCTCTATGATGCCGACACTTAACGATAATCAATTTGCACTTTTATTAAACAGTCCTAATAGGGTTAGGCGAGGTGATGTAGTTACTGTTAGAACTCCAGAGCATTATAGATATCCAAATAGAAATCCGCCTATTAACTTTTTTATAAAACGAGTTATTGCAACAGGCGGAGATACAATAAAGTTTAGAGTAATAGATAATACTGTAAATATAAACAGCGAATTACAACCCATTAACGAAGTTATCATTTATGTAAAGTCGTATGGCTCTGATGAGTTTATTCTTCAGGAAGAAAGTCATATAATTTACGAACCTATGGGTAATACAGATAGATTTTATAGTGATATAAATCGTTATCACACACATATCACAAAAGATAACACTTTCTTTTTTATTTATGAAGTACCATTATATCACATTTATATACTTGGAGATAACCGAAACACATCCGTAGACTCTAAAAGATATGGTAGTTTTCATTTAGATAGTGTTACGGGAAGAATGATAACACCATTACGTCAAGGTGGATTTTGGGAGTGGCTTTTTAGAGTGATTTATTAGTATATATATAGTGCTTAGTTCATAGTGCTTAGTGTATAGTGAAATATTTATATAATAAAAGCATTATTTTTATATAAATAAGTCAATTAACTATGCACTATGAACTAAGCACTATAAACTAAATGCCAATTTGTGTATACAAACTATAACTTGTCCACATTTTATGTGTATATCTAATTCTATATATAGTATAAAACAGTACTAAAAAATAAAAAAACACTATATATAGCATCACACCACTACTTGTCCACAATTTCACACTACCTACTACAAATAATACTAAATAACTATATATAATAATATAGTAGTTAGCTTATTGTGCTTAATGTATAATTATTTTTTTATTTTTAATTTATATGACTTATATTCAAAAAAATAAATTTGAAATTTTTTATTCTGAACTTATTAGAGTAAATAAATTTATAAATCTTACTTCTATTACCGATAGAAACGAGGTTGAAATTAAGCATTTTAATGATAGTTTATCAGCAATAGAAGTAATTAAAAAAATAAATCAACAACTATGCACTATGCACTATGCATTAAGCACTGAAATTATAGATATAGGCACAGGTGCTGGTTTTCCGTCAATTCCACTTGCTATAATGTTACCTAATATAAATTTTACTCTTATTGAAACAGTAGGTAAAAAAGTTAATTTTTTGTTAGATATTAAAGAAAAATTGAGATTAGAAAATATAGAAATAATAAAAAGTAGAGTTGAGGATTTAAATAAAGATAAAAAATATGATGTTTGTGTTTCTCGAGCTGTAGCAAGCTTACCGACACTTTTAGAATACTGCTTACCGTTTACAAAATTAGATGGTCATTTAATTGTTTATAAAGGTAATAATTACATAGAAGAATTAGAAAATTCTAAAAAAGCTCTTGTTGAATTAGGCGGAGAAATAATAGATATAAAACATTATAATTTAAAATTAGGCGAAGAAATAATAGAAAGAGTTTTAATAATAGTAAAAAAAATAACAGAAACTCCAAATAAATATCCTAGAGGTAGTAATAAGCCAAGATTAAAACCTTTATAGTGCTTAGTGCATAGTTGTTGACTTATTTAGATGTATAAAAGTAAATCTTATTATTTATATTGTGTATAAATCAACAACTATACACTAAGCACTGAAAAAATTATGTCAATTAAAAAAGAACAGCAAAACAATAAAACGATAACAGCAATAGCAACTCCTGTTGGTATTGGTGGAGTTGGAATAATTAGATTAAGTGGAGAAAATTCACTGGAGTTAGCTCAAAGAATATTTTCTAAAAAAGTAGAACTTTTACCACGCTTTTTAACTAATATAAAAATAAAAACTGATAGTGTTAATGATAACGCTATGGCGGTATATTTTAAGGCACCAAATTCATTTACCGGTGAAGATGTAGTTGAATTACATCTTCACGGAAATTATTTGTTACTTCAGAAAGTTGTTGAGGAGCTTATAAAGTGTGGTGCGAGTATGGCGGAACCGGGCGAATTTACAAAAAGAGCTTTCTTAAACGGAAAACTAGATTTAAGTGGTGCCGAGGGGCTAATAGATTTAATAAATGCAAAAAGTATCAGCAGTATAAATCAAGCTCACAATCAATTATGTGGCGGATTAAAAGAAAAAATAGAATTACTACAAAAAAAACTTGTTACTATTATAGCAAGTGCATCGGTAGCGATTGACTACCCTGAAGAAGATTTAGAAGAAAGTGAAACTCAAAAAATTAAAAGTGAAATTTTGCCGATTATAGAGGAATTAGAAGCATTAAAAAACAGTTTTAACACAGGCAGAATTATTAGAGAAGGTGTAAAAGTTGCAATTGTAGGAAAACCGAATGTTGGTAAAAGTATGTTATTAAATGCACTATTAGGTTACGATAGAAGTATTGTTACAAGTCTTGCCGGTACAACACGGGACACGATAGAAGAAAGTTTTGAGTATAAAGGTGTGCTGTTTAATATTATAGATACCGCAGGATTAAGAGAAGCAGATAATGAAGTAGAAAAATTAGGCATAGAACGCAGTAAAAAATGTATTGATTTAGCAGATATTTTATTATGTGTAGGTACTGTTAGTGAGCTGTTTGAAATTGAATTATTAAATAACGATGACTGTGATAATAATACAACAAATAATTGTAGGAACAAGTATCAACCGTCAGAGCCTTATAAAAAAACGATAATAGTTTTTAATAAAATGGATTTATTAGAAAATGCGAACGACAAAGTGTTGCCTAAACATTCGGGATGCCCACTTGGGCATCCCCTACAATGTAGCAATAGTTGTTTGGCTACACAAAAAACATTATGTTCTCGTAGGGGACGCACACCGGGTGTCCCTCAAAACTCAATTTCAATTAGTGCTAAAACGGGTAAAAACATAGATAAATTAAAAGAATTGTTATATGATCAGTCGGTAGGTAAAATTGATACGAGTGGTGTAGCTATAAACAATAACCGCCAATTAACAGCTGTTGTTAATGCTTACGACACTTTACAACGCATTATAAGCGAAAAGCAAATTATAAATCTAGACTGCACTATTTCCGACCTTAATTTTGCACTCCACCACCTAAACACTATAACAGGTGCAGTTGCCTTAGACGAAGTGGTAGCCGAAATATTTGCTTCTTTTTGTGTAGGCAAATAGTAATCAAATAAATTTTATAAATATTTACCAACAAAAAAGAACGTCTGCGAGTTATAATAATGTAGAGGTTCTTTTTTACTCTACCCGAGATTCATAGCTATGTTAATCGAAACTCTGATGCAAAACTTAAAAGAGGGCGACATGAAAGCACTAGAAGGCATTTATACAATAATGAAAAAAAATGTCTATCTTTTATCGAACTCAATTTTATGTAGCACAGAAAAAGCCAAAGATATTATGCAGGAAACCTTTATAAAGGTAGCACAAAATATAAATGGTTATAAATCAAAAAATGCAACTGTTTGGATTTGTCGGATAGCTCGAAATTTAAGTTATACCGAATATAATAAAAGCAAAAGAAGCATTAGTTTGGAAGTGTTTGAAGAAAATATTTCTGATAATAAAAATCATGAGGATATTTGGGTGCAAAATATTTCACTGCAAAATGCAATGCTTAGGCTTGAACCGCTAGAGCGGGAAATTGTAACGCTGTTTGCCATGCAAAATTACAAGCATCGAGAAATCGCTTGCATAGTAGAAAGACCTATGGGAACAATTCAATGGCTCTACAACAAAGCAATCAAAAAATTAAAAAAATATATGGAGGAAATAACCCCAATAAACTTTCACCAAAAAACATGAAAAATATTTATTTTCAAAAGTTTTTATGTGAAGTAAATTCGGAAGCTAAAAAAATAATGAAAAAAGAAACAATAAAAAAAATCTTAACAGAAGAAGCTAATTTAGCTGAAATCCCAGATGTATGGGATAATGTAAAAAAGGCGGACCTGCGAAAAAATTTGCAAACTTTGTCGATAGAAAATAAAGAAAATCAATATAAGCCCAAACTTAAACATAAAAAAGCGTGGGCATGGCTTGGCATAGGAGTGCCTATTGCAACAGGACTAGTTTTGTTTTTTACACTTGTCTTGCCGCCGTTGCTTAACCCGATTTATCGCCCGAGTGATTATCCAAGTAATGGACCTACTTTCCGCCCACCGACACGCCCTAATGCCGAAGTAGCGGCGGCGGCGTTAGCGCACCTAGAGCTTCAAGTAGACGAGGCTATTAGAATGCAAGAAAATATTTATAACGCCAGCGAATTAAACGGTGGTTTTATTGTTGGTGCTGACTCGTTTATAATGCCTACAAGCATCAGCGAAGAGGATAATGACAAAAATACCGAATTTAATATAAGACATTTTATTGCTGAAGTATTTTATAGTCGTGATAGACCTATACCTACTTTATTTCAAACTATGATTAACACATATGTTATCGATCTTTTTATGTTCAGTCAAGTTAAGCTATCTCTTTTAGACACATTTGGTAATGATGCTTTAGAAAAAATATTTGATGTGTATTTTGACCAAAACGACGAATTTATGTCTGTATTTAGGGCTCCATCAAGATGGCCACAATTTATACCTTATAGAGCCAGCTTTCCGGGAGTTGATACAGAAACAGGCAAAGTATATATGGTAGCCACAGGACACGAGGGAGGCTCTCTTACTCGTAGACATCATATCACATATATGGTAGAGTATTTTTTTACAGACTATAACGATTTATCAATTACACTAACCTCTAGGAGATATGATGATTTAGGAGAGTTAATGGTTTTAGGTATTTATAAATTCGACGCTTTAACTCAAACAACTATAGCTATAGAAGTTAATGTTTCTAATCTTTATAATGTTTCATTGATGGTAAACGCAAGTGGAATAAATAATGCCGCTCTAACCGAATCCGAAAGAGAAACTTTAATTAAATTTGTATTAAATTCTCATCAGCAAAAAGAAGCAACCATATACGAATTAGAGCAAGAGAATTTAAGATTGGCTCAAATTGTTAGAGAATTTGAAGAGTATGAGTTAGAACAAGAAGAAAACGAAGAATATTATTACGAGTATAAGTATAGCGAAGATAATAGTGGCGATACTCCTCTATTAAAAAATCGTCATCCTTATCCGCATTTAGTATCATTAAACTTCGATAAATTAAGAATATTGCAAGGTGTAGTATAAAAATCCTATATAATACTATAATTAAAAAGGTAGCAAGTATAACTTGTTGCCTTTTTAATTATATTCTCCTTCATTTACAAAACTAGAAAGTAAAACTTTTGCTAGCACAACATAGCATAATTCTGCTATACTTTTAGTATTGCGTTAGGTAAAAAGCTAAGACTGTAACGATAATATTTTGTTATGCTTAACGACAGTAAAAGAAATGAAAATTATTGATAAAAACAAAAAAGTCTTTTTTGAATACGAAATAGACGAAAAATTCGAGGCAGGCATTGTGCTTGTCGGTAGCGAGGTTAAAAGTATTCGGTTAGGTAATGTAAGAATAGCCGACAGTTTTTGTTTTTTTGAAAAAGGCGAGCTGTGGCTTAAAAATTGTCATATAACTCCGTACGAAAAGGGTAGCTATTTTAACGAGGATGCTAAACGCAGTCGAAAGCTACTTCTTAATAAAAGAGAATTAGATAAGCTGGTGGGCAAAATTAAAACTAAAGGTCTTACGCTGGTGCCTACTATGATTTATTTTAATAAAAATCGGGTTAAAGTAGAGATTGTATTAGCCAAAGGTAAAAAGCTACATGATAAACGGCAATCTATAAAAGAAAAAGACTTAAAGCGAGAAGCAGATAGAGCGGTTAAAGAATATAGATAAATTACAAATATTGATTTATTTAGCTCTCATATATAAACGACTAATAAATCATAATTTGTAATTTGTACACTGTAATTTGAAAAACAGTTGACAAGTTTTTAACAATTTATTAAACTATTATACTGTTTGGGGGATAAAAGGAGAAAAAAACAAAAAAATGGAAAAATGTTTACTTAAAAAAGGCCTAGCAGAATGCTTTGGCACATTTATGCTGGTATTTCTGGCAGTTGGTACGGCAGTAATGACAGGTGCTAATGTAGTAGCAACAGCCTTAGCTTTTGGTTTAGTAATAGTTGCTTTTGCTTATACAGTTGGCAGAATTAGCGGTTGTCATATAAATCCAGCAGTTAGCTTTGGAGCGCTTTTAGATAAAAGAATGTCGGTTAAAGAATTTTTTGTCTATATAGGTTTTCAGTTTTTAGGAGCAATAGCTGGTGCGGCACTACTATTTGGATTAGCTCGTATGGCTTTAGATTATGCGAATACTGGTTTTATTTGGGGTACAAATGAAGCCCCTCAGCTATGGGAGGGATATGGTGAAACATTAAGACAAGTTACAACAGTGGGTACGCTTATTGCCAGCTTTATACTAGAAATGGTATTGACTTTTGTATTTGTATATGTAATTCTTACCGTTACAGATAAAAAAGGCGATAAAAAAGTTAATCCTAAAATGGCAGGAATTATTATTGGTTTAACACTAACTCTAGTACATCTTATCGGCATCAACTTTACAGGCACTAGCGTAAACCCTGCTAGAAGCTTTGGACCAGCCTTAATGCGTTGGCTGTTTGACCCAGCAAATAGTACAGTTGCTTTAGAGCAAATTTGGATATTTATTTTAGCTCCACTAGCAGGTGCGGCATTATCGGTATTAGTATATAGACTATTCCATAAAAGAGAATCACAAGAGCTAGACGGAAATATGGAAGCGTAAATAATTCAAATTACAATGTACAAATTACAAATTCGGACTTAGTATTATTATAATAGTTAAATAAGTCAATATTTGTAATTTGTACATTGTAATTTGTAATTTAATAAAATCATGATAAAAATAACAGCATTTGATGTAAAAAAGTATGAGTTAGAGGAACTAGAGGCATATGCTAAGCTACCTAATCTTTTGCTTACGCTTTGTGAAAAGCCCCTCTCTAAAGATACTATCCACTTAGCAGAAGGTGCTATCGGTGTTTGTACTATGGTTTCTAGCCGTATAACTCCTGAAATTGTTACCGAATTACAAAAAATGGGAGTAAAGCACTATGCTACCCGTACGGTAGGTTACGATCATGTGGATTTATCTGCTCTAGAAAAAGCTGGTATTTCGGCTAGCCATGCCAAATACCCTGCTACTAATTTAGCGGAATTTACGATTTTGCTTATCTTAATGCACCTTAAAAAAATGAAATCGTATATTCTAAATCATTTAGAAGGCGATTATTCTTTAGACGAGCTGCGTAGTACCGAATTAAAAACTAAAACAGTCGGTGTTATCGGTGCTGGAAATATCGGTTTAGAGGTTATCAATCTCTTAAAAGGCTTTGGCTGTAGAATTTTAGTAAATGATATTTATAAAAATGATAAGTCTTTAAATTATGTTGATTTGGATACGCTTTATGCTGAGAGCGATATTATTACTCTGCATGTGGCGGCAACTAAAGAAAATTATCAAATGATAAATAAGCAATCAATTAAAAAAATGCTTAAAAAACCGTTACTTGTAAATATCGCTAGAGGTGAAGTTGTAGATACTTTAGCTTGTTTGGATGCGTTAGATAAAGGTGAATTATCTGGATTATATACAGATGTAATAGAGGGCGAAGGTGAGGTTATTTGGAAGAAAAACAGCGGAGAATTGCCCAATATGTATAAACGCTTGCAAAAGCATAAAAACGCTTTGCACACCCCCCACTATGCTTTCTTTAGTGATTTGGCAATAGAAGGTATGGTAGGAGCAGGCATTAAAGGTATTATAAACGAAGTAGAAGGCAAGGAAAATCCGTTTAGAATAAAATAAATATGCTATTATAAATCTAAAAAGCCCCCTTGAAAAGTAAAACTTTTCAAGGGGGCTTTTTAGATTGAATAGACACATCAAAAAGAGACGTTTTAATTTAACTCTATATCTTCAAAATCTTTTAGTTCTTCATCCGAATAATAATTATCACGCTCTGCTACCAATTTGCTTCCTTTTGGCAGTGCAACATTATCTTTGATAAATTCTGCAAGCTGAGCAAAATGCTTGATGTTTAGCTCGTTTAAAAGAATGGTTATTTGACACGAAACAGGCTGTCCATCGTCTGACATAAAAGTTCCGCCACCATCTACCATGCCTAAACCACTTTCGCTAAGAAAACCCTCAATAATGTCTTCTGCATCAGCTCTATCATCAATTGGTGAGAGTACGGTTGGTATTTCCACATTTACAAAGAAATATTTTTCCTCCACTTCTTGCTTTTTCTTTTTTTTCTTAAAAAACCCGAACATTTTATCTCCTTATTCAAACACGCTCAAGAGGTTTGAGTGCTTCTTGAGCGTGTGTCTATGTGGTTGCGGAGGCAGGACTCGAACCTACAACCTTTGGGTTATGAGCCCAACAAGCTACCGATTGCTCTACTCCGCGATAGAGGTTTGTTGCCAAAAGGAATATAATTTTTGGGACAACTGTATAATGATAGCATAAATTTATGAGAGTGTCAACGGATAAAATAATTATTTATTACTTATATAATTACTTAAAACTTAGAAAGTGAAAAACTTAAGAATGATTATTTTTATTACTAGATAAATCCGACATTTTAAAATCTTAAATTTTAAGTTTTAAGTAATTACAATCCCATCCTAGCTAGCCAAACATTAGTTCCGCCCATATGATGTGTAGCGTTAGGCCCTCTATAACTAATTTCGCCAACTAAAATAATCCCGCCTAAATGCTGATCTTCTCTAATAATAAAATCCACCCGTTTATCGTTTGCTTCTATAAATCTACTCGAAGTAACACCAGCGCTACCCGTGCCAATAACAGTAACAAATCCGTTTTTTCTACCGATAAATGTTGTGCCATGCCCCATATTAGTACTCATTACGCTGTCTACCGCAGTCAAATCATTAAATACCGTAAGCGGAACTTCGTCCATAGTCCGCATATTATCTATATTAAACCTATACAAAATTCCGTTACCCGTAATATCTACCTCAAACACATAAAATCTATTTTGACCACCGCCGAAAAGTCTAACGCTTTGACTGCTAGAACCGCTTAAATCTCTTTCGATTATCCTAGGAGTTGCCGAAAAGAAGTTATAAAACCACACAAGTCTGTGAGTGCCGTCATTGTGCCGTATAATAGAAGCAAACTCATTATGGCCTGCCGGAATTATTGCCTCTAAAGTAAAATTTTGAACTCCCTGCATAAGAGTCGGTGTAAAGTTACGCACGCTGGCTTCTCTTGTCCACCTAAAGCCAATTAGTCTAGAAGAATTAAATCCACCTCTTAATGTGCCAAATAAAACAAACTCGCCCATTTGAGCGAATGCTGCTACAAATTCTACGCTTTGATTACTTGTAAAAAACCGCTCGTAGCGTAATTCTAAATCTCTACATAGCACCGCGACTCTAAGCCGCCTAAAGCCGTCTAGCGGGTCTCTATATTCCATAACAGCATGAAAAACCTCAGGTGCTAAATGAGACGGAGTTCTATCGCCTTCTAATGCCCAATCGTCTACATAAAGATAAATAATTCTCTCATGAGCCACATTTCTTAGATTTTCACTTCTTCGTAAATCATTTTCTAATAAATCGGTTGCAAACAAATTAGTCTCTATAATAAAGCTTTCGGTATCAGTATTTATAAGCAATAAAAACCCCTCTCTAATTTCGCTAACCATAACTACTTGCTCCAACCTGCCTTGATGTGCCCTATAAGCGATAGGTTGTCCGCTATTGCTAAGTAGCATTACAAAAAAGCTACCGTCTCTACTTGCGTTAGTGCCGTAAAAATCATAATCTACGCTTGTAGTATTGCCAAAAATTATAATTTCGTTTTGCAATTTAAAGCTAGCTACAACCTCCTCTTCGCCGCTTCCGCCCAGAGTGATTTCCCAATCTAAGTATTCGCTTTTAGCTTCTCTAGGTTCTCTAAATCTGTCGTGCGGAGGTACCACAACAGGAATATAGGGGTCATCATTTCCCCAAACATGAGGCAGGAAGAAAATCCCAATAGCAAGTGCTACAGTGAGTACACTGAGAGCCAATAAAATATTTATCTGTCTTTTTGTTAGTCTTGTTTTCATAAATATAAATTTAAATATAGTTTTTTCTTAAAAAGAATAATCACATTATATGTTAAAATTACACATAAAATAAGTCCCTCTACAATATAAGACAAAGTTTTTAATGACTACCATATGTAGTAAGTTTTCTATTTATAAATACTATATGTAGTATATAAATAAAATTTTGCAACAAAAAGCAACAAATAGTACAAAAATATGCGTTTTTTGCATAAAAATAAATTCGACAAATTTTTACAAAATACTTTACAAAAAAGTTACATTTTGCTAAAGTGTTTAATTGTGGAAGTTGTCCATTTTAATGCTTGCTTGGAAAGGATTAAACAGGGAGATCCTTTAGGGCTTAGTGAACTTTACGAAGTTTACTACAAATCAATGCTTGCTACAGCCGTTAAGATAGTAAAAAACACTTCAGATGCAGAAGATATTGTATCTGATGTTTTTAAATACATCTTAAAAAATGCATACACGATGGGATATATAAAACATCCTAAAGCATGGTTAGCTACAACTATGCGTAATAAAGCAGGAGAGATGGCTAAAAAAGAAGAGAAAAAAAAGGCTTATCTAGCAGAGTTTTCTAAAGAGTATTATATTATGCATGCAGAAGATATCGATTTAATAGTTTTATTAAACGATAGCCTAGAGCTTTTATCAGATGTAGAAAAAGAAGTTTTTGACTTGCATTTTTTATGCGGATTTAAATATAAAGAAATATCTAAACAATTATCCCGTGCTGTAGGCACAATAAAAAGCGATGTATTTAGAATAAGAGAAAAATTAAAGCATCTAGAAGAATATGTGTAACTAAAAATAAAAATTCTAATTTATTTTTTTATCGTACCAAACTTTAATAAAATAGCTTAAATAACCAAAACGACAGTCACCACTATATGGCGGTTTTTTTATACTATGTTTTTTACTCTGAAAAAATATTAAAAAAATATTTTATTTTTTTGCAACCTTTTGGCTCTTTTAGCACTCTCTATTAGTAAAGGGGTAAAAAGGAGCCTTAGTACATAATGATAAAACAAATAAATAAAAACACAAGAAGACTTATAACATACATACTTGTTTTTATGATGGTTCTTGGGTTTAGCGTAATAGGACTTGGAGCAACACCGCAACAAACATATATTGGACAAGCCTTAAATGTAGAAGAAAGAATTTATTCGGATTTTAATTCAGAAATTATTTTTCCGGGAGAACAAGGGCACGAAGAATATGCTATATCATCACGAGGTAGCTCCCCTATTGAGTTTTATACCGAAAGAGTTAATTTTCATACCAGAGTACAAAGAGGATTTGTTATGAACCCCGCAGTTCCTTCCTATTTAGCTCACGGATATACTTGCGGAATTACAGCCGGCGGTGTTGCAATAGCATATTATAATAGACAGTTCCCGCAACTTATACCGGGACATACGGCAGGTTTTTATATGGGAAATATATGGCTTTGGAATCCTCAAAATCAATTAGTAGATGCTATGTTTGGTCAATTATTTATGTTAATGGGCGGTAATCCTGCGGGTGTAACTATAGTACAATATGTAACCGGTATGATGATGTATGTTGCATTAAGAGGCAGAAGTATCCAAATGCAAAGTTTAAGAACAGGTAGTAATCGGCTAAACGAAACAGCACTTAAAAATGCGTTTAGAAGCGGAATGTTAGTATCGTTATTTGCAGTAGGCTTTTCGATAGTGGGAATAACTGGTGGTATAGTAACAAATGCAAATCATGATTTAATATCGCATAACATTGGTACAGAAAATCATGTTATGATGGCATACGGATATCGTTATATAAGATATTATAATGCGTCTAATCAGCTTATAAGGAGAGATATTTATTTATATGTAAATACAGGCTTAAGTACACCAAGACTTGCTCTTACACCTATTACTAGATTTATGTATGTTGCCGATGCGTTTACTACGCGTGTAATATAAAAATTTATTCTAAGGCATGGGCGAAACCCTCAAAAAGAATTTAACGGCAACTCAAAAGCCGTCGAATCGTAGGGGCGGTTAATAACCGCCCGAACTTAATAAAAAAAGTGCATTTTTTTCTAAGGCTCGGGCGTTCACTGAACGCCCCTACAATAAGAGAAATGTGCAAAAAGCAATTATATTTTAGGCTCAACTAAACACCATTAAGACGGTAAAGTTTCGTATTTTGCAATTATTGATAATTCGTTATAGGTTTGATTTTATGAAGACTTGTTGTGATAAGAACAAAATCGAATTATTTCGTCTTTGCGAGCCTTGGTAAACATAGGATAAAGCTAATATAAGAGGCGAAGCAATCCAGCAAGCTAGCTAATGTAAAAACAATAAAAAAGGAACAACCAAAAAAATCAAAGGGGGTAAAGGAAAAAACAAAATGGATTACTTAGAAAAATATATCAAAAAAGCATTTAATCAACAGCCCCTCGAGGAATGGGCAACTAAATGTGGCATAGACCTTACACCTAAAAAGCCTATGCCTACTAGACGCATACGCAACAAAAGAAGGTTTGTTATGCAAGTGGCAAGCATTGCTGCAGCTTTTGTACTGATAATAGGAGGTGTTATATGGCTAGCACTACCAAGCTACACTCCTGACACAACACCGCCACTAATAAGGTATACCTATAGAGACTCTACTGCAGAAAGAATATCATTAGAAAAATTATATTCAATAAAGGGTTTATTATTATTTAATGAGGAACAAATATACAATTATCAAGACATTTCTAGGCATATAGTAACGCATAAGCCGTATTTCGTTTTAGCTTATTCGGCAAAAGAGTTACATTATCTAACCAATAGTGGCAATCAATTTATTATAAATTTTTTTGTAAGAGTCTATAGATATTATGAATTTTTTAGATATAAAGATTTCCAAAATCTTACTCAAAACTTTACAATAAATAATGTGAATATCTACTATAATATTTTTAACGGCGGAGCATTAGTTTGCTTTAGCTATAACAGCAAAGACTATTTTTTAACGGTTACAGGTTTTGAAGATGTAACCCAACTAACTACGCAAACACTAATCCTATTATTAGGGGAATTGTTTAAATAAAAATTAAAAAGGAACTAAAACTATGACAGAAAAACAAAAGACAAGTGAATTATTAACAGCGGTAGAGTTGGAGGAGTCTCTATTGTATAAAAAAATTGCTATGTTAGTAATTCGGTTAGGTATTCAGCCTAGCTACAAAGGTTACAAATATTTAAGCGGTGCTATATATTTGAGCGTAACTCAACCCGACAGGTTTACAGCAGAAAGTTTATACAATGCGTTATCTAAAATTTATAATCAAACTAGAGACAGCATAGAACGAGGCATAAGGTATTGTATACAATTAGCACAGTATACAGATAAACCACAATTGGTACTAAATGACTTTTTTGGTTCTATGGTAGTTGGTCAAAATTATTCTTTAACCAATTTGCAGTTTATAGCTTATGTAGCAGAAGCGGTAAGATTTGATATGTAATAAGTTTTTATATAAAAGAGTTGTTCAATAACCTACTGTGGTTATTGAACAACTCTAAAGTTTGATTTTTCCTTTAAGGCTCGGACAGTGTTTTGCTGTCCGAGTTTTTTTGAGAGTTTAATTATGTCAAAAAAATACAAATTTTGTCATAATCTTTAGGTTGTACACATAAATTTAGAGTACAAATTTTAACAATGGGCGTTTGCCTATAATTGGAGATTATTAAAAATGAAAAAAAGATATGCTCAACAAACGAGCGTAAAAATGGACGGAAACGATAGTCTTACGACAAGTTTTCACAGTAAAAAAAGAAAATGGGGCGTAAAAATAATTACTGCAGTAGTTGCTTTAGCCTTAGCAATAGCGGTTATTCCTGTACTTGCGGGCTGTAATCGTCAAGAAAATTTAGTGGATACACTTAGTCATTATCGTATGGCGATTGTGTTTTGTGAAACCGATAGAGCGATAGATGTTACGATGACATTAGATTATCGTAACAATTACGATGTGGAGCTGCCTAACTTAGTGCTTCAATTACACGCAAACGCTTTTAGAGAAGGTGCTAAATTTAGTCCTGTTGCCGATCATGAACGCACCTATGCTTTTCCTAGTGGCATATCATATGGCGGAATGACTATAAATTCGCTTGCGGTTAACGGCAATGCGGCTACTATAAATATAGCAGGCGAGGATCAAAACGAGCTAATTGTTCCGTTTGAACGCCCGCTTATGCCTACAAACCGCATTACGATAGAAATAGAATTTAGGGTTACTATCCCTAATGTGCGTCATCGCTTAGGTTGGCATAATGACCTAGTAAACTTAGGCAATTTCTTCCCTATTGCTGCGGTATGGCGAAATGGTGAGTTTGCCACAAGCACTTACTCGTATATGGGCGATCCATTTTTTAGTAGCGTAGCTAACTTTGAGGTTTGCATTACTAAGCCTGCTACTCTTACTGCGGCGATGAGTGGTGCTACAACAAGAGAGTTGTTGTCGGGCGGCAGAGCAAGAACACAAGCAAGTATAAATAAAGCTAGAGATTTTGCGATTGTATTAGGTAACTTTACTGTTATAAATAAGCAAGTTGGCGATGTTGATGTGCGTTATTATTTTCATAACGACCCAGAAAGCGAACGATCTCTTCAAGCGGCGGTAGATAGCATTGTAACCTTTAGTGATTTATTCGGGGCTTATCCGTATGCGACATTCTCAACTGTTCAAACAGCGTTTTTACACGGCGGTATGGAGTATCCGGCACTTACTATGATTAGTGACCAATTAGAAGGCGATTATTTTAGAGAGGTTATAATTCATGAAGCAGCACATCAGTGGTGGTATGCGGTTGTTGGTAATTGCCAAGTTACTGAATCGTGGATAGATGAGGGTTTAGCAGAGTTATCAACAAGTTTATTTTTTCAGCTTAATCCGCAATATGGTATTACTTATGAGAGTCGTATGGCAAATGCTCTTAGCACTTTAAGTATGTATGCCCAAATGTTTAGGCAAACTCCTAACTTTACTACAGCTATGAACCGTCCGTTATCTAGCTTTTCCAGTAGTCTAGAATATGTTGTTATAGCATATTATAAAAGTAAGATTATGTTTGATACAGTGCGTGCTAAAATTGGCGATGAGGCATTCTTTAGAGCGTTAAGAAATCTTTATCAGGACAACAAGTTTGGCATCATAAACGCTGAGTTAGTTATAGCGGCATTTGAAAACGCTGTTAATATGCAGCTGGCATCATTCTTTAACTCTTGGATAGACGGAAGCATTCAGGTATTTGGGAGTAATTAAAATAGTGCTTAGTGCATAGGGCATAGTTATTGATTTATTTATCTTACTTTAAATAATGTCTTTATTATTTAGTTAGTAGTTATAAATCCTTCATTATGTCCTATGCACTAAGCACTATAACTGAAAAACTATGATTTATTCAATTAAAAGAAAAACAATAATAATTATCGCTGTTATTTTAGTGGCGGTTATAGCAACTATAGTGGTTACTACTGTGGCGGTGAGGGCGCATCAAACCAGCGGTTTTAACGGCAAAGTTGTTGTTATAGATGCTGGGCATGGCGGAGTAGACGGTGGTGTTGTTGGTAGAAATACAGGTGTTAGAGAAGCCGATATAAATTTGGCTATTGCTAGACTAACGCAACGCAACCTAGAAGAAAAGGGATTTAGAGTTGTTATGACAAGGAACAGTGCAGACGGACTTTATGGATTAGCTACCCGTAACCGAAAATTACGGGATATGGAAGCCAGACGAAATATTATAAATAGAGCAAATCCGCATCTTATTATTAGCATTCATCAAAATTCTTTTCCATCTCCTAGCGTAAGAGGTCCGCAAGTGTTTTTTAGTTATAGTAAAAAGGATTGCGAGTCTCGTGCAGTTATAATGCAAAATGCTCTAAACACAACATTAGAAAGCGACAGGTTGTCTAAGCGGGGCGACTTTTTTATTCTATCTAGCACACCTCATCCGGCACTCCTAGTAGAAAGCGGATTTTTATCTAACCCCGAAGAAGAAAAATTGCTAATTTCGCCCGATTATCAAGAAAAAGTAGCTTATGCTATAGCGAGCGGAGTATATATGATTTTGTTTTAGGCAAAATGATTAGTATAGATAAAAACGCTTATTCCTCAAAAAGGAATAAGCGTTTTTTTGTTGTTCGGCTACTTGAATCTTTTACTCTGCAAAATTTTTAAAGTAATTTTGTACTAATACAATAGGGGTACCTTTATCGCCAGAACCGGAAGTTAAGTCGCATAAGCTACCGATTAAATCCACAAGTCGGCGGGGAGTTGTACCTAAGCTTTGATTATCTGTTTGCGATAATTGCTTTTTAGCTTTGATTATTTTTTTCATCTCGACTATTGCTTCGTCCCCTGCTAGTCCCGCTATATCATTATCGGCAATAAATTTTAGTTTTAACTCGTTAGGCTGCCCAATTAATCCTTTGGTAAAGCCAGGGCTAACAACCGGGTCGGCAAGCTCCCAAATTCCGCCGATAGGGTCCTTGAATGCTCCATCGCCGTAAACCATACATTCTAAATTTTTACCGGTTGCTTTTTTAAATTCCGTTTGCAGTTTTTCGCAAAACTCACTAGCATCTCTCGGGAATAGCTTAACAGTACTCTCTGTGGATAAATTACTTCCCAATAAGCCATACTCGGGATGATAGCCGCTATCCCCTATCGGTTTTTTTAGAACATCTGCTACACTAAACACCTTTTTAGCACCGGCTTTTAGTAGCATTCTTTTAGTGCGTTCTCTCGTATGAATATCAGCTGTAATAACAGACTTTGTGTAATTAAGAATGTGTTTTAAGTCATTCGATAAAATGACCTCGATATTATTGCCGAGATTTTTATAATAATCAATATAATCTATCCCCGTAAACACATGCTTAGCATCAGGGAAAAGCTTGTTGAATTCGTTACTGGTAAAGTGGCAGGTAGCGGGATTGATGCCCATTTCGTCCAACTGTTCTATATCAACTAGGCGATTACCTACCTCATCGCCAGGGTAACTAAGTTGAACAATCAATTTCTTAACCCCCATAGCAATACCTTTTAGAATAAGCGAAAATCTGTTACGAGATAAAATAGGAAAAATCAATCCCACAGTTTCATTTTTGTCGAATTTTTGCTTAACATCGGTTGCAATTTGTTCTAGCGTTGCATAGTTACCTTGCGAACGAGCCAAGACAGCTTCTGTTAAACATACAATATCTCTATCGTTAAAAGTTAGATTATTTTCTTTTTTTGCTGCTAAAACGCTGTCTACAACAACTTTTATTACATCGTCACCTTGCCTAATTATCGGTGCCCGAATGCCCATAGAAACAGTTCCTAAAGTATTTGCCATAAAATTTTACCTACCCTTACTTGCTGTGTATACTTATGTATACGCTTTATTATAGCATGACAATAAAATAACTGCAACTTATTAAATTACAAATTACAATATACAAATTCAGACTCATAAATTTGTTTTTATGAAATTCTTAAATAAATCAATATTTGTAATTTGCATATTGTAATTTGTAACTAGCACCACCAACGCCTATTATCAATAACAAATCCTCTACATGGTGGTCGTGGCGGTGGATGTGGCGGATGAGGTGGGTGTGGGCGATGGTGATGATGATTTGACATTCTAAAATCCCATCGGCATGGCGGATGGTGTGGCGGATGATGATTGCTCCACTCAAATCTAAAATCACATCTAGGACGATGATGCGGTGGACGATGGTAACCGTGATGATTATGACACGGTGAATGATGTGATGGGTGGTGTGGATGGTTCATAGTAAACTCCTTTGGAGTTTCAATGAGAAACGAGAATTGAGAAATGAGAAATTGTTGATTTATTTATAGTAATAATTTATGGATAATTTAGAAGCGTTCAACTATAGGGATATGCATTGCTAGCACATTGCCTGCCCGAACCTTAGAAAAAACATATTTATTTTTTATAAAGTGCGGACGACCAGTGGTACACTCCTACAATTAAGAAGCTCTTAATTGCTTGTTAATTATTATTAAGTTATAAGCTCAATAATTTCTCATTTTTCAATTCTCATTCTTCATTAAAAACATTCCTTACATATCTTCAATTTATGTTACTTTTTAATCTACGATATGTAAAAATCTGGCTTTCTTAAAACTATACCAACTAAGCGGTTTATTTAAGGCGTCGTAGCTGTTTGTAGTAACAAACGGATTGTAAGGATTATTTGGATTTAACTTAGTAACAAATAAGCTATGTGCGTATTTTTCGCCGTCAAACGATAACTGAATTATATCACCTACTTGGAGATTTTCTACTGCTACCTCTATGGCTTTTGGACCAACCGAATTTTCCTTCCTAGTTAAAAAATTATACAAAAATTCAACTCCGGTAAAAGACGGCGAACGGTTTTGTAGGCTTTTATAGTACCATCCAAGCGGATAGGAGTAATTTTGCTTAGCACCGCCCGCTATAAGACATTGACTAACAAAATTAGTACAATTCCCGCCAAGAAAAGAAAAATCATAGTATTTAGGATTCTTTTTATAAGCATATTCTATCGCATACTCCATTGCCGCCTTTCGATTATAATTAGATTGCGTCATATTGCCATTGTATGCAGGATAAATAAAAAATGAGAAAATAGGAATGGAAAATATTATTGATTATTTTATTGTTTATTGTAGGGGTCTACTTCTAGGTGTCTTGAATCCTTAAAAAGCCATTCGCTTGCGAATGGCTTTTAGGATATCATTAAGCAATCTCACTTATTGCTAGTAAGTATTTTTTACCATTTTTCATAGATAATGTAAAAGTAGTAATTTGGTCGTTATCTTTTATACAATCAAAATTTTCTATATTCTGTTATTTCCATATAAACTAACTCACCTATACGACCAATAAGTTCTTCAATATCTTTCATTTGTAAAAATCCTCCTTTTAGATTTTGCACACAGGGACAATAATTACAGTATACAGGGAAAATGAGAATATGGCAAAGAAATATTCTCACTTTCGCATATACTTTTATTGAGGTTTGCAATGCAGGAAATATCTAAATTTAGCGAACGCCTTTCTGAGTTAATGTTTTATAATGATAATATTGCGAGTTATAAATTAGCACAAAAACTTGGTTTTGGTATTTCAACAATTAGTCAATGGAAAACGGGTAAACGAAGCCCTACCCTTTCAAACGCAGTTTGTCTTGCGAATTATTTTGGTTGTTCGTTAGATTTTTTATCAGAACGAATTGATGACGATATAAAATTTACCCCTCAACCTCTTTTACCTTTTCCTGAACGGCTGGTACAAATTCTTAAAGAACGAAAAGTTAGTTGGTACAAAGTTACTATAGATACTAAATTATCCGAATCAAATATGCGTGATTGGCGTAGAGGTTGTTTGCCACATTTGCCAATTTTAATTGAATTAGCAGACTACTTAAATGTATCAATAGATTATCTTGTAGGACGGGATAGATAATATTTTAATTATAAATTGTTTGAATAATGGTTATATTTTTATCATGGTAAAATAAAAAACTGCACTAGAATTTCTAGTGCAGTTTTTTGTATTAGATACCAAATATGTATTCTCTATTCAATCACTCCGCCGCCTAAACAACGATTGTCGTTATATAACACAACAAATTGACCCGCTGTAATTGCTCGTTGCGGATTATCAAAAACTATATTTGCATTTGCTGTTATATTACCTAAATTATCTTTGATATGCGTAACTGTACATGGTTCGTCAACTTGCGAATAGCGGCATTTTGCGGTTGCTCTATATTCTTTGCTATAATCAAATTCTCCTATGTAATTTATATTGCTGGCAGTTAGCTCTCGACTAAAAAGCTCTTCTCCTTCGCCATTAGAAACAACCAACCAATTTTTTTCTAAATTCTTTTCTACTACATACCAACGATTTGCGTTCTCGCCCTTAACACCGCCTAAGCCAAAACCCTTGCGTTGCCCTAGCGTGTAGTACATTAAGCCGTCATGAGTGCCTAGTATTCTGCCTAATTTATCTACAATGTCGCCTTTAATAGCGGGAAGATAAGTTTTTAGAAATTCTCTAAACTTTCTCTCGCCAATAAAGCAAATACCCGTTGAATCCTTTTTGCGAGCAGTAATAAGTCTTTCCTTTTCGGCGATAGCACGCACTTCCGATTTTGGAAGATTAGCCAACGGAAAAATAACATTGCTAAGCTGTTCTGTGCGTACTTGATTCAAAAAGTATGTTTGGTCTTTTGAAGTATCAACAGCACGCATTAAATAAGTATCATTAGAACGACCACTGGTCGCCTGTATAGTAAACTTATGTTTTATTCCGCAATAATGACCTGTTGCCACAAAATCTGCACCTAGCTTTTTAGCATACTCGCTAAAGGGTCCAAATTTGATTTCTCGATTACAAAGTACATCAGGGTTTGGAGTGCGTCCTCTTTTATATTCCTCTAAAAAATAACTAAAAACTCGCTCTGTATACTCTTTAGAAAAATTGAGCGAATAACACGGAATTCCTAGTTTACTTGCAACTGCCTGAGCATCCTGCCAATCAGTTGTTGCAGTACAATTACCACTACCGTCATCTTCTTCCCAGTTATGCATAAAAAGCCCGATTACATTATAATCTTGCTCTAAAAGGAGTTTAGCTGCAACAGAGCTATCCACTCCGCCACTAAGCCCCATCACTACAGTTTTTTTTGAATTTTTTACTAAGTTTATCAATTAGATATTTGCTAGTTTTTTTAGTTGATCTACATTCTGTAAGCCACTGGCAGTATTAACCACTTCGCCGTTATTTAAAACAACAAAAGCAGGGATAGTTTCTACGCCGTATTTAATGGCTAAATCTTCGCAATTGTCAACATTGCATTTAGCTACTTTTACTTGATTGCCAAATTGCTCATCAAATTCATCTAGAATTGGTAGTTGCATTCGACATGGTCCGCACCAATTGGCATAAAAATCAATCAGTACAGGCATAGTTTTTTCTTGTAGAACTTCTTTATTAAAATTTTCGTTTGTAAGTATTGTCATAATATTTTTTTAAGGTTTGATAACCGAGGTATTCGCTTCGACAGTTATAAAATTTAAAGTAAAAAATAAATCAATAATTTCTCATTTATCTCATTTTTCATTTCTCATTGATATTTTATCTAACTCCAAAATTGCTTTGTAATATATATCAAACCATTTATCGAAATTTTCTTTGGATATTCGTTCGTCTTTATCGTGGATATGAGTTTCTATATTGGGAAATGTAGGACCAAAAGCTACAGCGTTAGGAAGCTCTCTTGCGTATGTGCCACCGCCTGTTTGGACGGGAGGTAATTTTTCTCCTGTTACATTCTCGTATACTCTTAAAAAGGTTTGTACTAGGGGAGAATTTTTATCTATAAAAAGATTGTGCTTGTAGTTAATAATTTTTGTAGTGCAAGAAAATGCTTTTTCTATCCGTTTTAATACTTCATCTTTATCAGCACTAATCGGCAAACGCATATCAAATGATAAGTATAACTTATCATTTATAACTTCGCCGTGATTTAGACTCATAGTTAGTATGCCGCTTTGTTCGTCAGAATAATCAATATCAAGCAGTTTTTTAGCATCTTTATTGCAAAATAATTCAAAAACTTTTTCGGCTAATGGTGAAAACTGAGCCAAATATTCAAATGCTTTCCATGATGCATTATCACCTTTATCAGGCTTCATTGCGTGGCCTGCTACTCCCTTAAAAATTATATCCTCGCCATTTACAACAATCCTTGCTGTGTCGGGAATAACATTAAGTGCTGACTTATCGCCAAAAGATAAATATACAATACTTTGCTTAAAATCCTCATCCAAATCACAACTAACAGTAAAGTGCATTATTCCTTTTTCGCTGTTGATACACGGAAAATCAGCATCAGGCACCATACTAAAAGACGGAATTTCGTCTACTTTAGCATATTGCTTTAAACAAGCACTTCCTGATTCTTCGTTGCAACCGCATATAAGGCGAATACGGTGTTTTAATTGAATGCTGTCTTCTTTTAACTTTTTTAGGATATGCAAAGCCACAACGGCGGGACCTTTGTTATCCACAACACCACGACCGTATAGATAATTGTCTTTTTGAGTTAATACAAAAGGCGGTACACTCCACTCGCTTTCATTTACACCGACAACATCAAGATGAGCTAAAATAGCAAACATAGGTGCATTTTTGTCGTTATTGCCAAGCTCCGCCCAGCCGTAATAGCCGTCGCCGTCATGAGTTTTTAAGCCGTATTCTTTAGCTTTATTTAAAAACCAATCAAGAGTTTGCCTCATTTGTTTTCCAAACGGAGCATTTTTTTCTGCTTTGCTAGGCAGGCTTTTTATAGATAATAATTCGTTTAAGTCTTTTAGTATTTCGTTTTTCATAGTAATCTAGTGTTTTTCTAAAATCGCTTTATAAGTAAAACCGTTTCGTCTACTCCGTAATCTCCGTCCCCGTAAAGAGATACATATTCGTCTAATAAGTAAACAGTTGGCGGAATATTAATCTCCTCAAAGCCCGATTTTTTATATGATTTTATTGCGTTTATGTTTTTTATTGAGGGTCTCATAATCAATTCCTCAATACCTAATTCTTTATTTAGATAGTTACCTAGTGTAATAATCGCATCAGTACCAAAGCCCTTTCCGCAATTATTTAAGCTATTCATCCAAATATCAAGCTCTGACTTATGCGGTTTTAAATGATAAGACGAATAACTAATAAAACCGACAGGATTATTACCGTGCAAAATTATAAACCCTCTACCTTTATTAGGCTCGGTATCTGTAAAAAAGTAATCCACATAATCCTCGCAAAAATCCTCATAAGATGGTATCTCAGTATTCGGAAAATCTGCTCCGGAATGAAACTTACTGGTTTCGCAGTGGAAGCACCACTCATATATCATTTGCCTTTGTTCTAAAGTAGCCGGAGTTAAGGTAATTATTTTTCCGTATAAATTCATAAATTTACTATTTACTCTCCCTCAACCTTAACCGTAAGCACACCGCTAACATTAGCATACGGCTTTACGGTTACTTTATAAATTCCGCATAGCTTAATTGGCTCGCCTAAAACAAACATTCGTTTATCAAGCTCCACACCCGCTTGTTTTTTAAGAGCGTCGGCTATATTTTGAGTATTTAATGCTCCAAATAGCTTGCCGCTACTGCCAACCTTTACTTTGATAACAACTTCGGTACTATCTAGTTTTTTAGCTAATTCAACGGCAGTATCTCTAGCCACCTTTTCGTGATGAACAGCCGCTTGCTTTTGCATATTTATGGCATTAACCGCACTTGCAGTGGCTTCTTTAGCATATCCGCCTTTAATTAAAAAGTTACGACCGTATCCGTCGGCAACCTCAATAATATCGCCCTTTTTGCCTTGCTTAGGCACATCTTTTAAAAGGATTACTTTCATAATTTTTTACCATCCTAAAATTCTTGATACAAAAACTTCTGAAAAAGCAATTTTCATAATTAAAGTTTTTCTACTAGCTTTAATTATAATACACCCAAACCAAAAAGTAAAAGCTAAAAACTAAAAAATTCCCAAGAGCAATAACTTAACTGCTGTTGAGAATCTTTAATTTATTTTTTATTGGACTTATCTATTATTTAAGCAACTCCCCATATTACTTGGGCACCACCGCCGTTCCAGTTTGTTTCCCAACCGGGAGGTCTGCTTGTGTGATATGGTACATATATTCTTTGCGTAGGATTCCAGCCTTGAAAAACATTCCATGCAATATTTGTAACACTAGCTGGAATTGTTATGCTTGAGATTGATGTAGAATTAGCAAATGCACCGCCGTTAATATCTGCAAGTTGACTGCCTTCGGCAAAAATAACTTCTTGCAATGCTGTTGTATTAAATGCACTCATAGCAATTCTTGTAACACTAGCGGGGATTGTTATACTGGTAAGTGCTGTAGTACCGCGAAAAGCCTCGCCTTCTATAGTGGTAAGCTGACTACCGGCTTGAAATGTTACTGTAGCTAAGGTTGTACTATTCCTAAACGCATCCCAACCAATAGTTCTAACGCTGGCAGAAATGGTTATGCTTGTTAAATTAGAGCCTCTAATTTGCCCAACCTCTATAACCGGTAAACCGTTATGCAGATTAGGAAGAATAACCTTTGTTAAAGATGTAGTGCCTTGAATTCTGTATCCTCTTACTATTCCGTGTGCATGGTCAAATATTTGCACAAACACTAAACCATCATATATAGGATTTTCGATTCTCCATTCTACTTGGGCATCGCTGTTACCATTCCAATTTGCGTTCCATCCGCTAGGTTGAGCAGTAAGCCTCGGGATTCTTATAGTTTGAGCATTAGTCCAGTTTTGAAACACATTAGCCCCCATATCTGTAACGCTACTAGGAATTGTTATATTGATAAGTGCTGTAGTATGAGAAAACACGACATCGCCAATACTTGTAACGCCATACGGTATGGTTATGCTAGTAAGAGCCGTAGCACCTGCAAATACAGCATGACCAATGCTTCGTAGCTGACTACCATGCTCAAAAATTACCGTTTGTAGTGAAAAAGCTACCGAAAATGCTGTGGCACCAATGCTTGTAACACTAGCGGGGATTGTTATATCGGTAAGCGCTGAATACCAAAAAGCCGAATTCCCAATATAAGTAAGTTTGCTATTTTGCTCAAAATTTATCGTATGCAAAGCGGTAGTTGACGAAAATGCACTACCGTCAATAGTTGTAACGCTAGCTGGGATTGTTATATTTGTAAGTGCCGTAGCTTGGTTAAATGCACCGCTACCAATAACTTCAAGCCTGCTACCCGGTTCAAAGTCTACCGTATGCAAAGAACGAACCGTAGAAAATGCTCCAGGTCCTATAGTTATTACGCTGTTAGGAATTGTTATACTGGCAAGTCTAGTGCCCAAAAACGCACTATTACCGATAGTTGTAAGTCTGCTATTTGGCTCAAAATTTACAGTATGCAATGTAGAAAGATTTCTAAACGCTTCATCTTCAATAGTTGTAACGTTGGCCGGAATTGTTACATTAGTAAGTGCCGTAGCTAGGTTAAACACATTACTACCAATAATTTCTAGCTGGCTGTTTGCTTCGAAATTTACTGTGTGCAAAAACATAGACATCTCAAACACCCTATTGCCGATAGATGTAACGCTGGCAGGGATTGTTATGCTAGTAAGTCCCGTGCCTACAAAAACCCCTTCATCAATAGTAGTAAGTCTGCTACCCGATTCAAAGTTTACAGTATGCAATGAAAATGTATGAGAAAATGCCCAATAACCAATAGTAGTTACACTATTAGGGATTGTTATACTATTTAATCCGCTATTCGTAAATGCACCTTCACCAATAGTAGTAAGTCTGCTACCCGGTTCAAAGTTTACGGTATGTAGCGATCGACCATTAACAAATGCAAAGTTGTTAATAGCTGTTACACTATTAGAAATGGTTACTAAATTAAGATTATTGCTTCTAATTTCTCCTACTTCTAAAACGGGTAAGCCGTTATGAGTAGAAGGTACAACTAAATTAGTTAGCGTAGTTAAGCCTTGTATTTTGTAGCCTCCTTCTATAGCAACAAATTCTAACCCGGCAACTGAGTTTATTAGTCTAGCATATAGAGTGGTGTTTTCTGTTAGTACAAACGGGAAAAATGCAGGAGTTGTAAAGTCTGCGTCCGTATACCAGCCTGCAAAATCATGATGCTGCTGAGTTGGTGTAGTTGGTTGCCACATTACAGTGCCTTGTGGTAGAGTAATCGGATTAAAGGTAGTGTTAGCAAATGTAACAGTAAAGGTTTGAGGGGCTTCTGGAGTGTTTCTTAGCCACTCTAAAAAGTCTGCTTCAGTTTTGTTTTCGTTACCCGATTGAGCTTGCCAGATTTCAAAGGCAGATTTGCCGTCTTGTCCTTGTTCTCCTTGCGGACCTGTTTGACCTGTTGGACCCGTCGCTCCGGTATCGCCTTGCGGACCCTGTTGACCTTGTTCGCCTTGTTCGCCTTGTTGTCCGGGAGGTCCTTGAGTACCTTGCTCGCCCTGTGGACCTGTTGGACCTTGCGGACCGGTTATTCCTATTTCGCCTTGCGGACCTCTTTCACCCTGTGCTCCTTGTTCGCAAGCTATTAGTGCAAGAGCAAAAATCATAACTACTGCCATAAGTAATGCTATAATTATTCGTATTTTTCTTGTGTTTTTTATCATTTTATTTTGTCTCCACTAGTAATTTTAGCTTTTTTATAATTTTTTATCAAATGTTTTTGTATAAAAAATCCTTATTTCAACACACTATATGTAAAGGAGAAATCATTATAATGAAAGACTTAAAATGTGGGAAAACAGAATGCTGTTATAATAAAGCATACGAATGTTGTGCTAAAGAGATAGAGGTAACTGATTGTGCAGGTTGCAAAACTTATAAAGAGGATGACAGAAAAAGCAATCATCATCTTTTTGAAGCGGGCGAGGATTTTGCTAAACGCAGTTTTGATATAGATACTGCCGTTTACTGCAAAGCGGATTGTATTTTTAATAAAGACAACATTTGTAAAGCTAACGGCATAACGGTGCTAGGCGACCTTAGCCAGGAAGCAGTTTGTGCTACATTTATGAAAGCGTAATTTATAAATAATAACTTAAAAATGTCGGATTAGTATGAGTGCTTATCCGACATTTTTATTATATTCATGAGTATCAACAGCTCAAACATAATAAAATCTCCTTGACAAGGTTGACATATAGTAGTATTTTATAATAGTGAGGTACGCTTAAATGAAACAATCAAACTTTAATGAGCCAAAATTTGACGAGGCGGATTTTGATAAGATAGATTTTCAAGAATCCAATTTTAGCGAACCAACTTTACAGCAACATAATTTTCAAGAGTTAAATCTTAATCATCCTAATTTTAACAATCAAAACAATCCTAATCAATATAATTATCCGTATCCTCCTTATAATCCAAATACCCCACAACCTCCTGAGGGATTTAATATAAAAGCCTCTTTTAGCCTTAAGGGCAAGTTTGCTGTTTTTGCTAATGTATTTTTAGGTATTATTATGATTATAGGGATTGTAGCAACGATATTTATTTTTGAGTACAATTTTTCGGAGTTTTCTTACCTTGTAAATTTTTTAATTAGTTTAGGATTATTTTTAGCATTGCTTATAGGAGGTTCTTTTTTTTCGCTACTTATTCAAATTATCTTTTTTAAGGCAGGTGGCTACGGTAAACTTAAAGCTCATCTTGGAGCAGTAGGTGCGATACTAACCGAAAAGCCTATGAAGATTAGGTTTTATATTTTAGCCAGCATGCTAAGCAATATTATAAATTTAACTGTTTTAGCTTTAATAGCCGTATTTTTTTGGGCGGATTGGTCATTTTTAGTTTTACTTTTTCTTGTCGGTAATTGGTTAGCAAATATTCCGTTTTATATATTTTTATTTAAGCAGGATAAAGCACATTTTGTATATTTAGATAAAGGGAATCTTACAGTTTTAGACAAAAATCAATTTAGTAATAGCAATAATAATATGGCAGAATGGAATGAGAAGTGGTAAAACGATATCCTTTATAATTTAACTACTAACAAAATCAACAACTATGTATTGTGCACTAAGCACTAAAAAGGAGTACTAAAAAAACATGCACCAAAACCAAAATCAAATAGTATTAAAAACTCATCAAATTAGTAAAGATTACAAAGGTAAACTTGCTGTCGAGGGGGTGTCGCTACAGGTAAATAAGGGCGACATTTACGGACTTGTAGGGCTTAACGGTTCGGGCAAGACAACGCTGATAAGACTTATCACCAGTCTTATAACTCCAACTAGCGGTAGTTTCAGCTTATTTGACGGAGTTGGTAGTAGTATGGCAAATTTAACCCGTATTAGTTCTATGATAGAAAAGCCCGCTATTTACGAAAATTTATCGGCTAAAGATAACTTGCTTACGCAGTGTCGAATAGCGGGTGTAGAAAAAGCTGAAATGCAAAAGACAAGTCGTAATCTGCTTGAAATGGTAGGGCTGGCTGATGTCGGTGGTAAAAAAGCGGGAGCATTCAGTTTAGGTATGCGTCAGCGTCTTGGAATTGCTATGGCGTTGGTTGGCAGTCCTGAGTTGATGTTACTGGACGAGCCTACAAACGGATTAGATCCTGCGGGCATTATCCAAATAAGAGAGCTTTTAGTTCGCCTCAATAGAGAACTTGGCATTACAATGTTTATTTGTAGCCATATTTTAACCGAACTTTCTAAAATTGCTACTCGGTATGGGTTTATTCATAAGGGTAAACTTATTCAAGAAGTCGAAGCTGAAGAATTAGAGAGTAAAAGCGAAGGGATAGAGCTAGAGCGGTACTTTATGGAACTTATTTATAAATACGATACCGCTATGGCAAGTCAGCCGTATTATGCGGTACATAACTATAATGGAGGTATAAGATAATGGAAAACAATATGAATATCGGGCAAAATGGACATTTTCCGTCACCACTACAACACAATCCTTTTTTTAATCCACCGCCAATAACACAAAAAATGCCTAAACCGCTACCTACTAAAAAGCGTGCTACAAATTTATTCGAGGCAGATTTATATAGGCTGTTTAAGTCTAAAGCATTGCTTGTTATAATGATTATCTTTTCAGTGCTGACATTTTTGTTTGTTATGGGGATGGTACTTTTTAGATTTTTATTAGGTTATGAATTAGGAGCAGGTTACTACGAATTGCGCTATGTTTGGAGTGTTTTTACCGAGTTTGCATTAATGACGATGCTACCCACTATGTTTACATTGTGCTTTGTTATTTTTATAGCAATTAACACGGGTAGCGAGTATACTTTTAATACGATTCGTAATAAAGTTATTGCTGGCAACTCCAGAATAAAAATTTATATATCTACATGGTTATTTAACATCACTCTTTTTTTAGTGGCATATTTAGCATATATAGTAATTCTTTTGCCATTTACTGGACTTATATTTAGCTTTCATGGTACACTAAATAGATTAGCTAGACTTACTATGGCGATACCAGTGTATATATCTATTGTATCTATAGCTACTTTTATAGCAATGAGCATAAAAAGTAGAGCTATCGGGATTTTGTTAAATGTAGCACTTGTTTATGTTGTGCCAATTATCGTAATGGTTGTGTCTGTTTTTGTGATGCTTGGTGTAGATATAGGTAGTGGAAATTACAGAAGTTACGAAATTTTTGAGTGGATTATAACACTAAATCCATATAATATGATTTCTGAGATTTTTGCTTTCCCAATTTTTGAATCTCTTTTATTTGGTGGTATTGACGGAGTTATGGATCTTATAATATATGGTCCTTCTGTTCCATACCTAAGAGCCTCGATTGTAGGTGTGGGTTATACCGCCATATTCACTGGTTTTGGGCTATTGAGATTTACAAGGATGGATATTAAATAATATAATAACTATTAAAGGCAATATTTTGTCGTTCTACCTAATAAAAAATGCAATGGTTAAGTATATTCTATTGCATTTTTTATTTACTTGACAAAGCTTGGATTTTTTTGATAAAATGTTTTATATCTAAGGAGTGCTGTGTTTTATTTTTGTGAAAACAGTAGGTGGATTTTATGCTGGATGCTAAAAAGTTAGAGGAATTACTGGCTAAGCAAGAGGCTTTAGCTAAAGAGATTAGTCTTGAGACGGAAAAACTTAAGTCTGATTCTACTATGGTGGAGTTAGAGCATTTGCGAGCGGAATGTAGTCAACTAAAGGAACAATGCGAAAAGATGGCGTCGGTTTGTAGCAGTTTGCACGAGAAAAACGCTTCCTTAAAACATAGCCTACATGAGCATTTATCGAAAGAAAAGCGTTGGGCGGTAACTAGCAACGAAACTAAAATGAACCTCTTTTTTGGCGAAAGCGAAAAAAAAGGTTGTCATAAGTTAGAACAATTAGAACACAATTACAAAAAAAGAATTGCCACTTGCAGTGTCGAATTAGATAGCCATATACATAGCATTAAAGAAAAATTTTATCCTAGAATTAGTGCCTTAGAAAATGAAATTGCGTTTGAAATTGATGCATTAAAGAAAGAATATCGGGATTACGAAAAGGGAGTTCAGCGAGAGTATAGTCAGCACTTGCAAGTTTTGGCGAATACGGAGCTTCCGGAGAACGCTATAGAGCAGGTATTAAAACCGCCAGAAAATAAAATAGAAATGGTGCTAGGACTTAGGATTTTAGCCAGTATAGGTGCGATTTTTATTGTGCTTGCTGTTATTTTTACAAGCGTATTTTTGCACGAACAAATTCCCGATTGGGCAAACACTCTTATTTTATTTAGTGCGGCGATTATGTTTTTGGCATTAGGTATTTTTATAAACCGAGTTAAAGAGAAACGCACAATATTTACTCATACAATTTTATCTATCGGGGTGGGACTCCAATACACCGCTTTAGCAGTTAGTTATTTTGCATTTGGTGCTATCAATATGTGGGTGGCACTTGGTATTTGTGTAGCTATAACTGCGATTTCTTATGGTATAGCAGTAAAGCTAAAGTCAGAAATTGTGGCAGTTTTTGCTCAAATCGGCGGATATTTACCTATTATAACGCTAGTGGAGGCTTTCTTTGCAGATACACCTGATCTTGGCATTTTATACGGTGCTATGGTGTATTTTATAATACTTAGCGTGTTAGGCTTTCTACTTAGTAGCCGTTATAAATGGCAGGTGCTTAACTATCTTGGTTTTGGATTAAATATTGTAGCTACGATTTTTGTTGCAAGTGCTGTTGTAGTGATAAGCACATATGAAGAATTTACCTTGCTAAAAGGAATAACGCTTGCATTTATGTTTATTTCGTTTGGGCTTCATACTATATTGCCTGTTTTTACAAATATCAAATTGCGTTCAAGATTTACAAGTACAGATTTCATACTTATAATGCTTGTAACCGCAATAAATTTAATACTCTTTTATATTATGTTTGCGTTTTATGGCTTAAGCAATTATACAGGATATTTAAGTCTTTTCTTTGCAGCATTCTATATTGGATTATATCTCCTTGTAAGAAAATTCTTTATACTAGAAAACTCTATCCGTACGCTGTTTTGGATGACGGCACTAGTTTTTCTAATATTATTTATGCCGATGCAGTTTAGCGTTAGTTGGATTAGCTTTGGTTGGGTACTGCAAGGAGTTGTGCTTGTGATTTACGGATTGCTAAAAGGAAAAGATATAGTGCTAAAAACAGGATTAGGGATTTCTATTATAGCTATAGTCGGTTTTATTGTGATGGATGTAATTATAGGCAATGTACTACAAACAAATGTTTTAGAGAGCGGAATAAATATCTTCGTTTATAAATATCTGTTTATAACGCTAGCGAGTCTTGCTGTGGTGGGTGTGCTTATATATAAACGCAAATTGATACTTGGATATTTTGGTCAAGACAGACGGCATTATATACAAGGAGCAGGTGCTAATTATCCTCAAATTTATACTGGATTAGCATTTATTAACGCAACCGGATTTTTAGTTTATAGCGTGTTTCAAATTTTTCATGCAACTGCATTAGAGCAAATCAGCTATAATAGTTCGATGCGGTTTATAATGTTTATGTTTATGCTCTCGATGCTTTTCTTTATGGGAGTAGTTGCACCAAAGCTGTTTAAGGCAAAAAGCGTTTATAATGTAGGGATTGGAATTTCAATTGTATCGCTTGTGTTTATGCTTGTAATATTTAGCTTTAGACTATCTGTTTTTGATGGTGGCGAAGTTGGAGCAAGAGTTGGTATGGGATTTGCAACTGCGGGTACGGCATTAGTGAGTCTATATATATTTTATGATTTATTTATAAGGCTTAGTGAATTAAGCGATGGCACCGGTAAAAAATTAGTTATTATAGCCTCATCTTGCTACTTTTTATTTTGGTACACTTTTTTACTTATGCATCAGTATGGAGTAGCGTTTAGCAGTATATCAATAACTGTAGCGTATATAGTAGTTGCATTTGTATGTATCGGCTTAGGGCTTTACATGCGTAGTGCTTATACTCGCCGTTTTGCATTAGTTGTGGCAATGCTAGCTATACTAAAACTATTTATCATAGATATTTGGGCATTAGATATAGATATGATTTTCCAAATAATCAGTTTTGTTGCCTTTGGCATAATGTTTTTAGGTATGGGCTTTTTGTATCAAATATTTTACAAACGATTTGCTAAATTAGACGAAGAAAAAGATAAAAAAAATAACAACAAATAGTAGTGATATATTTTTTGACATTGTTATCTAATTTATAATATATTGTAATTATTGGTTAGCAAATAACTAATAAATTATTTTGAGTAACAATTATTCACAATTAAATAGCGAGCAACGGCGGATAGTTAAACGCACCAGCATAGTAAATATGTGGGTTAGCTTTGTATTGGTTGTTATTGGACTAACGCTTGGTATTGTTTTTAATAATATGGGTGTTATATCCGATGCTCTGCATACTCTAGCCGACATTGGTGCTAGCCTACTTATTATTATTGCGGTGCTTGTTTCTAGCCCTAAAGCTGATAAAAATCATAATTACGGTCATGAAAAGCGTCAACCGATTATAGTAATTTTTTTCTCGCTTTTGCTGATGGGGTTATCGGTTTGGTTGCTTTACGAGGGCATAACCGGCTTAATAAGTCCTGTAGAAGTTAGTGGCGAATTGGTTTTAGAATTTTGGCTACTTATCGGAATTGTTAGCCTAAGTATGGTATCTAAAGAAGCGATGTTTTGGTATCAAATTTATTACGCTAAAAAATATAAATCCGACCTCCTCAAAGCTAACGCTTGGCATTCTCGTACCGACAGTCTATCGAGTATTGCCGTGCTAATAGGCATTATTACAGGGTTTTTTATTGGTAATAATATCGTAGAAAGCATAGCAGTTATTATTGTGGCAGCACTGATTGCCTATATAGCGGTTAAAATTTTGATTAAGAGTTTATCCGAGCTTACCGATAAAGCGGTAGATGATGAAACAGTGCAAGAAATTAAAAAACATATAGAAGGCGTGCATACGGTAGTTAGAATTGATGAATTAAAAACAAGGATGTTTGGCTCGGCGGTGTATGTAGATGTAGAGATTGCTGTAGAGAATAGCTTGACGGTGGTAGAGGCTCATGACATTGCCGAAGAAGTGCACGATACATTAGAGGCATTGGACGAATTAGGTATAAAGCATGTAACAGTACATGTAAATCCTGCGAATATTTCAAAAACATCTTGACAAAACGATTAAAAATATGTTATTATATTATTATTGTGAGGTAAGATTCTACAATAAATATAATGAAAAAACAAAATAAAAAACGAATAAAGATTATTGCATTGTTTGCTGGTGCTTTATTGGTGCTATCTTTTTTTGTTGGTTGTTGGCCTGTAGTACCACTCCCGCCTATGGCTTATGATATTCCTGATGGAGTTGTTGGTATCGAATATTCTGGCACAGTTGGTTCAATCATTGGTGCCAGAGTGCACCGTAGTAATATCAATTTTAGAGTGCAAAGCGGTTCGTTTTTACCTGGAGGTCTAAGATTAAACACCTCTAACGGAGAAATTAGCGGAGTGCCAAGCTTAGAGGGTGATTTTACATTTATAATAGAGGCATTTCCTAGTCCTAATGCTACGATGTCATTTGGTGTTGTGGCACAAAGTTTTTCGATGTCGGTAGCTCGTGGTTCGTTGCAATTTAGCCCTAACAATCAATTAGATATTCCTTTTGGTATGCAAACCCAACTTAATTTAAGTGATTTTGTACTAGGGCACGGTGGACTGCCACTAAATTTTGAGATTGTAAACGGTAGACTCCCCGATGGGTTAGAGTTAGATGCTACGGGGTATATTATTGGAGTGGCTACTGAGTTTGGTCAAATTGCTACAATAAGACTTAGAGCAGATCATTCTCAAATGCTAGCAGTTACTCGAGATTTTATATTTACTGTTACTTATCCTAGGCTTGGTATTTTAGAATCGGAGCTAAGGGTAGCCGATATAAGGCATAAGGAGCCGTATGCGTTTGTATTGCCTAGGGCTTTAGTGAATGTGCCTGTATCAAGTTTTGATACAAGATTATCTCTAAACGAACCTTCCAGTGTTACTTATTATAGAATTGCAGATGCTCAAACCCAAATGATTATAAATGCTTTAGGTTTCACTTTTTTAGATGAGGGAATAATTTATACCGATTATTTAGATGCTTCTAGCATTAGCAACTTAGAAGGAGTTATATTAAATCAAAACAATTCAGGAACAGATATTCTCTATACTTTTTGGTTAAACTTTGTAGCAGAGGCAGAAGGATACTTACCTATAGGATTTAGTAAAGAATTTAGGGTTTTGCCTACTAGAACCAATATAGCCGATATACAGTTGGCACAGTTTCAAGGCGGTAATAGAAATCTACCTACTGCTCATAGGTTAGCGCCTTATACCGCTCATAGTCAAAACATCGCTAGAATCACAGGTGTCGGACAAAATCATACAAATCATAGAGTTATTAGATATTTTATAGCAGATAACTCGCCTGATGTGTTGCCTGATGGCTTTAGGTTATTTCAAAACGGCTTACTTCATTTTATGCGAGATCATAATAACGGTATTTTATCAAAAACTGAAACTGTACGAGACCTTAACCTAACAATAAGGGCAAGTATAGTAGGCAGAAATGACGAAACAGCAGATTTTATTCTTCCGATAAGAGAGGCTCATTTAAGATTTTTTGATATAAGTGTTAGTTATCATATAGAAAGAGGGCAACAAATAGCGATAAGAGATGGTTTTGGTAATATTGAAGAATACGGAATTTCGCTAAGAAAGTCAACTATTCCGCTAGAGGATATGGTTAATGATGTAGATCCATACGAAAACTTAACAACATACACTTTGGCTAATTTAGCCGGAAATTATTTGCCAAGTGATGTTGACATAGTAAACGGTAAATTAGTAGGTGCTCCTTATAGAGCTTACGGAATTTTTAGTTTTGTTATAACGGCGAGTAGAGTCGGTTATTATCCTAGGAATGCGGTGGTAACTATAAATATACAAGAACAAATGGTTGATACCGGTGGGATTTTCGAGTTTGAATTCAGTGATATTTCTAGGCGACGAGATATAAGTGCGGATGGTGCTAGAGGAATAGATATGGTAAGGGGCGGAAGCGATGGAGCGTGGAACGGTTTTTATTTTGGAGGTCATTACACTAATGCCGAGAATATAAACGCATCAGTCAATCCGCCGTTTATTTTTGACTTTTTTGCTTTGGAAACTCAACGCAGACTAACGATTATAGTTAGATTAGCATCGGCAAGACTTAATGAGACATCAACTTGGAATAACGCTAACTTTTCTGTAGAATTAAACGGAGAAGAAATGACAACTACAAGCCATATTGCAAACTGGGAACACGGTACTAGACTTTTTGAGGATTGGATTATAACTTTAGATGCCAATATAATAGCTGGGTTAAATACCTTACGTGTTAGAGTTTTAGCAAATAACTATGGTCCAAATGGCTTGCAAGGTGCACCGGGGTTAGATCATATAAGGTTTGCAGGGCTATCCGCCACAAATCGCCTATCGTGGCGACCGCATACATATAATTTGCGTTTTGTAAATAACGCTTTTTGGCAAGAGGCAGGAGTTAATATTTATAGATATACACCTAATAGATGGCTAGCATAACTTATTATGCAGTAGCATATACATCATAAAAGGTATTTTACATATGCAGCTAGATCAATTATTATTTCAAATTATATTTAGTGTACTGGGGGCGGTTATGCTTGCCGCTTGTAGTTATAAATCGTATCAAATCTTGCAATTAAGTAGCTACAGAGCTACAGAGGTTGCAAAATGGTACAAAGCAACAAAGTACGAGTATCTAAAGCGATATTTTGCACTTTGGTTTTTAAGTTTTGTCGTAATGGCTATTTTTGTAGCTAGCTTTTTTAGCTTTCCCCGTCTATATTATTTTGGTGCGTTAGCATTTTTTGGTTTTGGAGTTTTATTTACTTATTTAATTAAAAAAACAAATAAAAAAACACCATTAAAATTTACTTGGCGAATCCGAAGGTTAATCGGCACAACTTTTGTGTTAAATTTAGGCTTAATTTATGGTTTTTTACAAATAGGTGCATTATTACCTATTGATTTTTATCCGTTTGTGGCATTTACACTTTTACTAATACCAGGTACGGTAACACTAGCACATTTTATAAATCTTCCTCTAGAAAATGGACTACGCAAAAAATATATCCGTCGCACAATGCGGATTTTAGATAATCACGAAGGCTTAATTAAAATCGGCATCACAGGTAGCTTTGGAAAAACGACTGTAAAAAATATTCTTACTGCGTTTTTACTAAAAAAATATAAAGCTCAAACAACCCCCGCTAGCTTTAATACGCCGATGGGAATTTGTAAAGCGGTTGGCACAGGGTTAGGGGATGTAGAGGTTTTTGTTGCTGAAATGGGCGCTAGATATACGGGCGATATAGCTGAGCTTTGTGCTATTGTTCGTCCGACATACGGAGTTTTAACGGGAATTGGTAATCAACACTTAGACACCTTTGGCAGTATCGAAAATTTACATAAAACTAAATACGCTTTAATCGAAGCAGTACCCCAAAATGGTCATGCGTTTTTTAATGCCGATAGCGAAGGGGCACGCATGATGTATGGCTGGTGTAAACACGCTCCAAAAACTATGGCTTGTAGCGGCGAGGTTAGTAAAGAGGGTGTTTATTATACTAATCAAACTATGACAGCTAAAGGCGTTAGTTTTACGCTTCATAACGGCGAGGATAGTGTAGATATAGTAACTCCGCTACTTGGTAAACATATGGCTGGCACTTTAACGCTTTGTGCTAGTGTTGCACTTCATTTAGGTGTTAGCTTAGAGCAAATTAAGGAAGCATCGGCAGAGTTAAAACCTGTTCCGCATAGATTAGAACTTATCGACAGAGGAGATACAATCGTTATAGATGATGCGTATAATTCTAATGTAGATGGTGCCAGGAATGCACTTGAAGTGCTTAGTATGTTTGAGGGTACTAAAATTGTGGTAACTCCGGGATTAGTAGAATTAGGCGAAGAAGAAAACGAAAGTAATTATAAAGTGGGTGAATTTATAGCAGAATTTGCTGATTATGCGGTATTAAACTCCAGTAGGGCAAAAATTATTGCTAAAGGTGCAATCAGTAAAGGTATGAGCGAGGATAAAATCATTTTTGCAGATGATTTAGCGGATGCTATGGAAGCAATTTCAAAAATTGAAGCCGACAAAAAAGTTATATTATTCGAAAACGATTTGCCCGATAATTTTAAGTGATGATTATAATTATTATTGATTTATTTTAGAAAATAATTACTTATTTAATTAATCAAACTTTAATAAAAAAATGTCTGTATCACAAAAAGATACAGACATTTTTTTATTGCGTGGGTACCCATGAGTCCACCCCTATAATAAAACAATCAATAGGCACTTAAAAATCGCTTTAGATGTTAGTAGCGAATATCTTCGGTCGCCCAAATCTTAATTAAAATATCTATTTTTTATAAAAAAGTTATTGACATGTCTTTTATTATATGATAGACTAATTCTTGTAAGGGGTTGCAATCCCTCTTATATTTTTTTCATGAAAGGCCTCCACCTTTGGCCACCGGATATTCTTAACAAAAGAATACTCGGTGGCGTTTTGATAAATTTAGGTACATTATGAGTAGTAATTTTGATAAATTTAATAACTCGCTAGATTTTGCCGAAAAAGAAAATTTGGTGATCGACTTTTGGCAAAAAGAAAAGATTTTCGAAAAAAGCATCGAAAAAGCCGAGAATTCTAAACCTTTTACTTTTTATGACGGCCCGCCTACTGCTAACGGCAAGCCTCATATCGGGCATGTGCTAACTAGGGTTTATAAGGATATTATACCTAGATTTCATTCTATGAAAGGCAAAAAGGTACTTAGAAAAGCAGGTTGGGATACTCACGGCTTGCCTGTTGAGTTAGAAGTAGAAAAGTCGCTTGGTTTAGGCGGTAAGGGCGACATCGAAAAATACGGTGTAGAGCCTTTTATAAAAGCGTGTAAGGACAGTGTTTTTAAGTATCAGCAAGAATGGGAGAAAATGAGTTCTCGCATAGGCTTTTGGGTAGATATGAAAAACCCATATATTACCTACGATGATAAATATATTGAGTCTGTTTGGTGGAGTCTTGAAAAAGTTTTTAATAAGGATTTAATTTATAAGGGCCATAAGGTTGTGCCGTATTGCCCTAGGTGTGGCACTGCACTTAGTAGTCACGAGGTATCGCAGGGTTATAAAGATGTTAGTGATTTAACGGCGGTGGTTAAGTTTAAATTAAACAGTGCACAATTATTGACTAATTGCGGTACTGATAAGCCGATTTACTTTTTAGCTTGGACAACAACTCCTTGGACATTACCTAGTAATGTTGCATTGTGTGTTAATCCCAAGGCAGAGTATAGTTTTGTAGAAAAAGACGGAGAAGTGTTTATTTTGGCTAGTGAGTTAGTGGAAAAGCATTTTGGTAAACTAACAGCGGACATTGACCACTCGAACTACGCGATTGTAGATAAAAAACTAGGTAAAGATTTGGTTGGCACAAAATATGAGCCATTGTTTGATAGTCAAAATCAACATGTCGCTTACAAAATAATCTCTGGCGACTTTGTTACTTTAACAGACGGTACTGGTATTGTTCATATTGCTCCTGCTTACGGTGAGGATGACTATCAAGTGGCTAAAGTTAATGATTGTGGTTTTCTTCAATTAGTCGGCACTGATGGAAAATTCGACAATTCTATTCCCGAATTAGCAGGCACCTTTTGCAAAGATGCTGATGTTCCTATTATCAAAATTTTAGCTGGCAAAAATTTGCTTTTTTCTAAAGCACAATACAAGCATAGTTATCCGTTTTGCTGGAGATGTAATACTCCGCTAATTTATTTTGCCCGTAGCACCTGGTTTATTGCTATGAGTAAGTTAAAAAAACAGCTTATCAAAAATAACCGTACAATAAATTGGATGCCTGAAACCATTAAAGAGGGGCGTATGGGTGACTTTTTAGAAAATGTTATAGATTGGGGAATTAGTCGAGAAAGATATTGGGGTACACCGTTGCCTATTTGGATTTGTGATAGTTGTGGAGAGCAAGAAGCAATAGGCTCTAAGGCGGAACTTGTAGAAAAAGGTAATATAAAGGGCGATATAGAGCTTCATAAACCGTATGTAGATAATGTTACATTCCCTTGTAGTTGTAGCGGTTGTAAAGGAACTATGCGTAGAACAAGCGAGGTTATAGACTGCTGGTACGATAGCGGAAGTATGCCGTTTGCTCAGCATAACTATCCTCATAGCGGTAGCGAGAGTTTTAACGATACCTTCCCTGCCGACTTTATTTGCGAGGCGGTAGACCAAACAAGAGGCTGGTTTTATACTTTAATTGCTATTTCTACCCTTCTATTTAATAAAGCACCGTTTAAGAACTGTATTGTTCTTGGCCATGTGTTAGACGGTAAGGGTATTAAAATGAGTAAGCATATCGGCAATGTCGTAGAGCCTATGGGGGTGATTGAGGCTCATAGTGCCGATGCGGTAAGATGGTATTTTTATACCTCGTCTGCTCCGTGGTTGCCTAGCCGCTTTAGTGCTGACAGCGTTGCTGAAGGCGGTAGAAAATTCTTATCTACTGTGTGGAATACTTGTAGTTTTTACGAATTGTATAGAGCAATAGATAATTTTGACCCAAGTAAGTATCCGCTAAAAAAATGCCAATTATCTCAAATGGACGAGTGGATTTTGAGTGAGTTGAATGTGTTGATTGATACAGTGGATAAAAATCTAAATTTATATAAAATTACAGAATCTGCTAGGGCGATAGAAACATTTTTAGACGACCTATCTAATTGGTATATTCGCAGATGTAGGGCAAGATATTGGGCAAGCGGAATGGAAAGTGATAAAATTTCGGCTTTTGCTACCTTGCATGAAATAATAGAAAAGTTATCTAAACTAATTGCACCTTTCACTCCGTTTATAGCAGAAAGATTACATCAGCACTTTGTAAGACCGTATTTTAGTAAGTCGGCAATGAGTGTACATTTAGAAAAATTCCCTAAAGCTGATAAAAATAGAATAAATCCTGAACTAAGTCAAAAAATGCGTGTTGTACTAAACTCTGCGAATCTAGCGAGGTCTGCTAGAAGCGCCGCTAACATTAAAATCCGTCAACCGCTTAACAAAATGTATTTAGCAGGATGCGAATTAGAGAGCGATTTGATGGCGGTATTAGCGGATGAATTAAATGTAAAAGAGGTTATTTTAATAAAGGAAGCGGGCGAATTTATAGATTATAGCTTAAAACCGCAATTAAAAACGCTAGGACCAAAATACGGCAAGCTGTTGGGTGTGATAAGTAAGCATTTAGCCGAGAACGCTAACGCAGTAATCGAGGCTACAAAAAACGGCGGGATTTATAAAACTGTATTAGACGGACAGGTGGTAGAATTATCTAAGGAAGATTTATTATCTAGTGCCGTGCCAAAGGCGGGCTTTACATCGGAAACGGGTTTTGGATTAGCAGTTATATTAGATACAACTCTAACACAAGAACTTATCGAAGAAGGTATATTGCGAGAAGTAATTTCAAAGCTACAAAATATGCGTAAAGCAAGCGGTTTTGAGGTTACTGATAGGATTGTGGTTGAGTTTTGTAATTATGGAAGTGTTGATATTGAAAGACTTATAACTAAGTATACCGAACAGCTTAAAACGGCAGTACTGGCAAATGAGATTGTAAAAAAAGATATTGATTGGATGAAAGGACATCCAGAAATCCCGAATGGTGCAACATTTGACATAGGTGATTCTACAGGATTTTTATGTGTTAGTAAGGTTAATTAAATTTGTTTTATAGTAGGGGCGTCTCATTGAGCGCCCGCACCTAATAAAAAAAGTTCTTATTTTTTTAAGCTAGGGCACTCAATGAGACGCCCCTACTATAAAACAATTTCTATTTTCTTATAAATTATTTTAAAACATTATGCGTATAGCTTCTAACTGGACAACTTATAAAATCCTGGCTACCGGGAATGGTGAAAAGCTGGAAAATTGGAACGGAGTAATTCTACTCCGCCCAGATCCTCAAATTATTTGGCCGAGTAAAGCGGACCTTTTTAAAACCAAAAATCTAAACGCTAGATATTTGCGAGAAAGTACAGGCGGTGGCAGGTGGCAAAAAATTGGCAAATTACCCGACGAGTGGCAAATCAGCTATAGAGATTTAACTTTCAGCTTAAAAGCAATGAATTTTAAGCATACAGGATTATTCCCTGAACAAGCTTATAATTGGGATGTTATGAGAGATATTGTGGTTAAAGCTAAAGAAAATTATAACCGCCCGATAAAAATATTAAATCTTTTTGCCTATACAGGCGGTGCTACGGTGGCACTAGCTAAAGAGGGGGCAAAGGTTACTCATGTAGATGCCGCTAAGGGAATGGTAGATAGAGCAAAAATAAATTGCCAGCTTAGCAATATTGCAAGTGATAGCGTTAGATGGATTGTAGATGATTGCAAAAAATTTATGATAAGAGAGCAAAAAAGAGGACAAACCTACGATGCTATCATTATGGACCCTCCCAGCTACGGCAGAGCACCCGACGGCAGTGTATTTAAGCTAGAAGATAGCTTATTTGAATTAGTACAGCTAGCTAGTAGCATATTATCCGATAAACCATTATTCTTTTTGCTTAATTCCTACACAACAGGCTTGGGGGCAAGTGTAATGGAAAACATACTCAAATTAGGCTTAGGCGATAAACTAAAAGAACATAATGGCAATTTTGAAAGCTACGAGCTTTGTTTGCCAACAGAAGAAAATATCGTATTGCCTTGTGGCAATAGTGCGATGTGGAGAGTTGAATGAGAAATGACAAATGAGGCAAATGAGAAATTAAGGATTTATTTAATTCAACTAAAAGCATTATAAACACCGCCCCTACTATTCGGCAGTTCTTAATTTGTCTACACTAATTATTATTAAATAAAAATATTAATTCCTTACTCTTCATTTTAGATATATAAAACAACAATTTCTCATTCCTAATTTTTCATTTTTCATTGAAAATAAAATAAATTATGACAAACCCAATCACCCCATTACAAGTCCTCTACGAGGATAATCATATAATCGTTGTGCTAAAACAGCGAAATGTGCCCAGCCAAGCGGACAATACGGGCGATGTTGATATGCTATCCTTAGTAAAGGAGTATATTAAGATTTCGGCAAACAAGCCTGGCAATGTTTATTTGGCTCTTGTACATAGGCTAGATAGACCCACAGGCGGAGTTATGGTGTTTGCTAAAACCTCTAAATCGGCATCTCGATTATCAGAACAGCTACAAAATAATAAAATCGAAAAAAAATATATCGCAATAGTAGTTGGCAATATTAAACAACAATACGCTAGGTTAGAACATCATCTAGTAAAAGATACGAAAAATAACATCGTAAAAGCTCATACGGCGATGGTTGAAAACTCCAAAAAAGCGATATTGGAATATAAGGTACTAGAGGTTAAAACCGAACAAGGTATAGAGGAAGCCGACCATTTTGATAAAAGCGACCGTTTTGCTTTGGGAGTAGAGTTAAAAAGCATTAGTTTAACTATAATTGATATCCACCTAATTACAGGCAGAAGTCATCAAATCCGTGCTCAAATGTCAGCGATAGGTTATCCCCTTTATGCCGACCATAAGTATCAAAATCCGCAAAAAGCTACTCAAACGAACAGAAAAATGGACGATAAAGCTAATTCTACGCCAGGTTTTCACAATAAGACTGCTATAATTGGCTATGGTAAACCACTTGCTTTATGGGCGTATCACCTAAAATTTACTCACCCTGTAACCGGTGAAATTCTTAGCTTTAGAGCTACTCCGCCCGAAACAGAAGAATATTGGAAGTTATTTGCGGTGGAGAAATATATAGCTATATCAAAGCCCACTTAAATATCTATCATACCTTAACAATGAGAGATTAGGAATGAGAAATTGTTGATTTATATAATTGAGAATGGAGAGCTAGAGAATTATTGTTTTTATTTAATAATAGTGTAGACAAATTAAGAACTACCGAATTGTAGGGGCGGGTATTAACCGCCCGAACTTATTAAAATAATAACGCTTTTTTCTAAGATTCGGGCGACACTCTGTCGCCCCTACGAGTAAATAAATTAGTCAACAATTTCTCATTTGTCTAATTTCTCATTTCTCATTAACATACTATGTGTAAATCAAAAACCACAATCAAAATATAAGGAAATACCCACAATGAACACAGCAATTCATCAACACATCGAAAAACTACTGGTATATGCCAGTCAACACTTAATGCTAGACGACCTAGACGGCATCTATGCTAGAAACAATATCCTAACCGAGATTGGTCTAACGGATTACGACCAATATGAAGTGGATGAAAGTAAAATCGAAGCTTTAGACAATATCGACAGCTTGCTAACTCCCGTTATAGATTGGGCGGTAGCAAACGGTACTACTAAGGTTAAAGATAAGCCAAAATTGCAAAATGCACTTATGTATCATCTTGTAGCTAAGCCAAGTCAGGTTGCTACAGTTTTCGAGGAACAAAGCAAATTAAACCCTGCTAAAGCATTAGAGTGGCTAAAAGATTACTTAAAAAAGTGTAATTATTTTATCTATGAACCGCTTTTGGTATGTTTGCCGGAACTAGAATCAGCAAAAATAAAAGCATCTAAAGCACCTAAAATCGAAGAGCATTCAGTTCCCGAGTTAGAGGATTTACTGGCTTACGCTAGAGCACATTTGCTTCTTGACGAACGGGATTTAGGTTATATCAGAAACCGTTTAATTGCGATTTTTAATTTATCAGAATTTACTCCTCACGAATCGGATTACGAAATTATAGACGAGCATTCTGTGCCTGATGTGCTGCTTGAAGCGGCGGTTAGCCTAGCTAAAGAATTTAAAATAATAAAAGACGGTAGCGAAAAGTTATTCGGTGACTTAGTTATGGGTACACTTTGCTTAAAGCCTAGCGAAATTTTTGATACTTACGAAAAATTTAGAAACAAAAACCATGTTAAAGCATTTGAGTGGATTTACGAGTATGCTATAAAAAGTAATTATATCAATTACAGTAATATCGCCCAAAATCCGCATTGGGAAGCTAAAAGTACAGTCGGCAAACTAGAAGTTACAATCAATCTAGCAAGACAAGAAAAATTAGGACAAGAGGATAAAAAGGCTGTTAAAGGCGGTAGCTATCCGCTTTGCGACATTTGTAAAGAGAGTGAGGGTTATTTATACAGAAAAACTCTTCGCACAATCCCTGTGGATTTATCTGGCGAAGAGTGGTTTTGGCAATATTCTCCGCATTCATATTTTCATCAGCACGGTACGCTTGTTAAAGCCGAGCATACTCCGCTAAAGGTAGACAATACTACATTTAAGCGTTTATTGGATTTTAACGATTATGCGCCAAATTACTTTATTGGTGTTAATGCGGCTTTAGAAGGAGTTGGCGGTTCTATTTTATCTCACGACCATTTTCAAGGTGGTAAAGGTAATTTAGCACTTTTTAGAGCACCTGTACTTAAACAGCTTAGAAGTGCCGAGCATCCTTATATGAAAATTGAGGTACTGGATTGGTATTTGCCTACGATTAGACTAATTTATACTAATAAAGCTCATTTAGCTAACTTTGCAAGTACGCTACAAAAAGCATGGGAAGATTATTCGGATAGCGATATTGATTTAGTTGCTAAAACGGGTGCAATTCAGCATAACGCAGTAGCGGCTGCAAGCAGGAAAATAAATGACGGTCAATATGCTTTAGATTTATTTTTAAGAAATAACCGCTCAAATAGCAAATATCCTAATGGTATTTTCTCTGCAAAAGGTGAAAACCGTGCTATTAAAGCCGAAAGTGTTGGTATTATTGAGAGTTTAGGACATTTTATTTTGCCACCTAGATTAGTTGAGCAATTAAAGAAAATCGAGAAATATTTAACAAAGGAAAGTCGCTATAATGTAGAAAAGTTAATGGGTACAGAGATGGAAATATTTATTCCGATTATCGAAAAATTATTAAAAGATGCACCTAACCGTCAAACTCCATTTGAAGCAACCCTTAATATAAAATACGAAGTAAACCGCATAGTAGAGCAAATCCTTATAGATTGTGCAGTATTTAAACCAACAGAAGAAGGCAGAGAAGGGCTTTGGAAATTTTTAGCGAGTGTGGGGATTGAGTAATCTTCAACTCGAGTTAGAAATATGGAAATATAACCGTCAAAAAAAATCCACCTTGCAAGCAAAGGATTTTTTCTAGGTTATGAGGCAAATGAGAAATTAAGGATTTAGTAAGTAACAAATATCTTAAAAATAAATTTGAAAACGAATAAATAAGTCAACAATTTCTCATTCTATAAAAAATCATTTCTTTACAAAAACAATGTCAACAATCCAACCACCACAACTCCCGGTGCTCCTAAAAATCCGACAATTAATACATTTAACGGATTTAGTGGCAAATGCACAATCCGCAATAAATTAAAGCTCAATATCAAAATAAGCCCTGCTATAGAATTGAATGCTAGTCTAATAAGCCCCTTTGTTTTTAAGCTAAATACCCACCCAAGTAATAACATTAGGGTAAGTCCGATAGCAAACGATAATACAATAGCCAGTATGTCCATAATTTAGAATATGCGAAGTTGTTATTGCGCCGAACGATATATATTGTCATTATTTATCAAAAAATAAGAAATATGAATGGAAATAAAACTAATAAAGATGTTTTAATAGAATAGAGTAAATGAATTTAGAGTGATTAAAAGAGAGGATTATAAAAACATCTTTATTTATGTTTTAGTAAAAATCAATTATGAAAAACAATATAAAACTACCAAAAGGGTTTCGTATAGGTCATGCGGATTTTGAGGGGCGTACAGGCGTTACAGCTATGCTTTGTGCTGAGGACACAGTAGGCGGTGTGTGCGTGCGTGGCGGAGCACCTGGCACGAGAGAAACGGATCTGTTATCTTCTGAAAAAGCAATTAGTCAAGTTGATGCTGTTGTATTAGCGGGTAACTCTGCTTTTGGATTAGCGTCAGTGGATGGTGTTATGCAATATCTAGTCAACGAAAATCGAGGATTTCAAGTTGGTACAGTGAAAATACCGCTAGTTGTCAGTGCTGTTATTTTTGATATTGCTACTCCTAATGATATGGGCAGAATAAACGCTAAACTGGGTTTAGAAGCGTGCAAAAATGCAACCGAAAACCCTGATAAATGGGGTTCGGTTGGTGTTGGATGTGGTGCTAGTGTGGGCAAAATACTAGGACCTATGGCGTCTTCTAAGGGTGGTATCGGTGCTAGTACTGTTAGCTTGGGTGATATTTTTATTACATCTATAACGGTTGTAAATGCCGTAGGAGATGTGTGGTGTCATAAAACTAATAAAATTATCGCAGGAGTGTGTGGGCAGGATGGTAATTTTTTAGATATAAACAACTTGATTTTATCGGGAGCAATGCAAGCAATGATGGCAACAAAAGGCGGAAACACAACACTAAGTATTATTATTACAAATGTTAATCTAGATAAATTACAATGTAATAAGCTAGCGAGTATTGCTCATAATGGTTATGCTCAAAGCATAAAGCCTGTACACACCGACTATGATGGCGATACAATATTTACTCTATCTAGCGGAGATAAACAGATGGATTTTACTGTTCTTAGCGTTATGGCAGTCGAGGCAGTTAGTCAATCAATTACACAGGCGGTAAAATTATGATTGGTATTGATGTTGTATCAATAGAACGCATAGCAGAAAAAATAAAAACACCGTCTTTTATAAACGGTGTTTTTACGACTAGCGAAATAAATTATTACAAGCAAAAAGGTGAAAAGGCAGAAACGCTTGCTGGAATTTTTGCCGCTAAAGAAGCTGTAGTAAAAGCCTTAAAGGTGGGGTTAGTTTTTAGACCTACATATATAGAAATTTGCCATGAAGTCAGCGGTATGCCATATGTAGTTTTATATAATAATGCAAAAGAAGTAATAACAGAAAAATTCGGCACTCTCCCCCATTTACACATTTCGATTTCTCACGACGGTGGAGTTGCAGTAGCAGTGTGCATAATTTGCTAAAACACTTTAGCGTCTAAACTTGCTAACTGTACTTTGATTTCGGCTAGTATTTCATCGAATTCTATAGAGTTTTCATCTAAGATTTTTGCTCGGGCGATTCTTTCTTTTGCTTTTATTTTTATTATTTCTTCTATATCGGCTTCTCGCTTTAGAGCTTGCTCGCTGTAGTGATGGCACTCTAAAATGAGATTTAACATTTTATATTGCTTTAGCGGAGAAGTGTAGCTGTCGATTTTATCGAATGCGTTTTGATGCAGAAAGTCCTCTCTAAGTGATTTTGCAGTTTCCATGGTTAAGCGGTCGGCTGGCGAAAGTGCATCCATACCAATAAGACGCACAATTTCTTGCAGCTTTGCTTCTTGGTGCAAAATTCCCATAGCCTCTATACGCAATTGATTAAATTTCTCTGATACATTTTCGGTGTACCAGTTTTTTAGTCTATCATCATATAACGAATAGCTTTGTAGCCAATCAATAGCGGGGAAATGCCTTTTGTAAGCTAAATTGGCGCTTAACCCCCAAAAAACCTTTACTATGCGGAGCGTAGATTGAGATACCGGCTCAAACATATCGCCTCCGGGAGGAGAAACAGCTCCTATTGCTGTAACTGCACCTTGTTTATCATTGTTGCTACCTAATAACTTAACCTTGCCTGCACGCTCATAAAACTCAGCTAATCTGCTTGCCAAATACGCTGGATAGCCCTCGTCGCCCGGCATTTCTTGAAGTCGTCCGCTCATTTCTCTAAGAGCCTCTGCCCATCTACTTGTGCTATCCGCCATAACTGCAACGCTGTAACCCATATCTCTAAAATATTCAGCAATTGTAATGCCTGTATAAATACTTGCTTCTCTAGCGGCAACAGGCATATCCGAAGTATTAGCAATAAGCACTGTGCGTTGCATTAAAGGCTGTCCGGTTTTAGGGTCGATAAGATTAGAGAACTCATTAAGAACATCTGTAATCTCGTTGCCACGCTCGCCACAGCCGATATAAACAACAATATCAGTTTCTGCCCACTTAGCAATTTGGTGCTGAACAACAGTTTTACCGGAGCCGAACGGACCGGGTACTGCCGCAACACCGCCTTTAGCGATAGGGAAAAGCGTATCAATAATGCGTTGACCTGTAACTAACAATTTATCAGGAGCCAGCTTTTCGGCATATGGGCGTCCCTTTCTAACGGGCCAGTATTGTAGCATACTAACACTATTTTCAATTCCGTTTTCGCCTTCAATTACAGCAACAGTATCTTCAACAGTAAATTCACCTTTATTGATTTTGGCAATCTTACCCGAAACTCCGATAGGGCACATAATACGGTGTTCAATTAGGGCAGTTTCTTGCACAATACCTAAAATATCGCCCTCACTAATAATATCGCCAACTTTTTTGCTAGGAATAAACTCCCATTTTTTAGTACGGTTAAGAGGTTTTATCTGTTTACCCCGCTCTATGCGATTACCATATTCCGAGTATAAAACATCAAGAGGTCTGCCGATTCCATCAAAAATTCCGCCAAGTAATCCTGGTCCTAACTCTGCCGAAAGCGGTTTATTAGTTGTATTAACCTCTTCGCCGGGTCCTAGAAGCGAAGTATCTTCATATACCTGAATAGATACCTTATCGCCTCTAATCTCGATAATTTCGCCGATTAGTTTACTAGCCGACACTTCCGCCACATCGAACATTTTTACATTTTCTAGCCCCTTAGCCACAACTAATGGTCCTGATACTTTTATTATTTTGCCGTTCATATTTCTTTGTTATCCTATTGATTTTTTTGTTTCGTACCAAAATTACAAATTTGGACTTATTATATTTTTTACAAACACTAAATAACTATAACTATAATCGTGAAAAAAATTGCTTGTTAACAAGAGAAGTTTTTATCACGATTATCAGCATTTGTAATTTGTACATTGTAATTTATTACTTTACCCCCAACGCTTTTTGAATTTCTTGTTTTAGACTTAGTTCGCTATAACCTTTTGCTACTCCTGATGCTGTGGGGATTGGAATGATGGCAGGATATGTGCGAATTTTTAATTTTTCGAGTGTAGCCGAGATACTAACGGCTAACTCTTCTGTAATAAAAATTACGCTGTAGTGTTCTAAAATTAGTCGCTTTAATTCGTCTGAAACTGTTTCTTTAGTAGTAATAAAGCTATCAACGCCTATTGCTCTAAACGCTAAAATACTATCCTTATCGCCAAGTGAGGCTATTTTTCCTTGCTTTTTAATCATGAATATTTTTTAATAAGTGCGGGCGATTAGTAATCGTCCCTACTATTCGGCAGTTATAAATTACTCGCTAATTATTTTTTACTAAACTGTAGGGGCGTTCACTGAACGCCTGCACTTTATAAATCGTCATAACCTCCAAAAGAATTTATATTTAGCGACAAATTATTTTTTTTAGCAATTAGAATTTGTCTTACGCTATCGTATTCGGCGATTTGAGCTAAAATATATTTTATAAACGGTCCAAAGGATAAGAAGTTGGTGGTATTTTTTTTTAAGATATCTAATAAAATTTCATTTGTAAGTGAGCGAAAATTAGTAATGTCATTAGTGATTAAAGCCGTTAAACTTTCCTCAAAAATCGGATTGTCTAGTAGATTGTCTAAGGAGGTAAATTCTTCTAAAGAAATATTTCCGCCTTCGATTAACTCCTCTCTAGCATTTTCTTTGTTATAACCCATACGGCTAGAGCGGTAAAGTGATAAAATATTATCTATATCAATTTGAGTTTTAGTGTACTCTATAAAAGTGGGTGAGATTTGTTTTGCTAGCAATAAATTTTCGTTGTGCATCGCTTTTGTGAATGCTAAGTCGATTTCTTTAGCGGTAGGATTTTCGCCTAAATCTTCGATTATTGCGTTTGTATCCACTCCTAAGGGATTGTCTAAATCTAAGTAAAGAGTTACTTCAGTATCGCTGAATTGTTTTTTGTAAATAGCTTTAGCGTCGGAGTAATAAAACGGATTAAGTAATATTTTAGCTAAGGCATTTAGCGTTGCGGTTTCCTTAATAAATTTTGCTAATTGTTTAATTTGTTTACTTAAAAATAAGTCTACATCATACGAGTTTATATTAAGATAATCGCCGTTATAGCCAAAATCTAATAGCAATTTGTAGATGTCGCTATATTTTGTGTCGGCAATACGGCGAAGTTTTTGGCTAGAGAGTAGTTTAGAGGATTGATACTCTGCTAGCGTATTGCTATAAATGTTTTGGCTGGTGATGAGTTTCATTTTTGAATGAAAAATTAGAAATGAGGAATGAGAAATCCTGTTTATTTATAAAGTGCGGGCGACATTCTGTCGCCCCTACAATAAAATAAAAATAATTCTCTTATTTTGAGAACCGCCGAATTGTAGGGGCGTACTATTAGTCGCCCGAGCCTTAGAAAGAAATAGTTATTAAATAATAGGCATTTTTTTATAAAGTTTGGGCGGTTAATACCCGCCTCTACAATTAAGCAGATATAGATTAGTGTATATATTGTAGGGGCGACAGAATGTCGCCCGCACTTTAATATTCAAATAACGCTTCAGCCACTTGTTTTTCAGTTTTTGTTCTAACTAAACTTAGGACTGCTTCAAAGGTTAAATTTTGGTCGTAAATTTTACCTTCTAAAATAATTCCGCCACTACTTTCGTGAGTTTTATCTGATATTGCTAGCTTGATTTTTTTCTTAGTCGCAATTGCTTCCACAAACCCTTTGGGCACTTTTTTAATATCGTTTTTTGCAAAAATGACCTTATCGCCGTCGTTTGCGTGTTCCTGTATCCATTTTTCCAGTAAAGTAAAATACTCCTTATCAGGTTTTGCCAATAGTTCTTTTAGTGCTATTTCGTAAACATTATCAACAGCTTTATTTTTAGCTTCCAATATAATTTTAGGCACTTCAATTTTAGCTAGGGCTTTACTTTGCGACAAAACCGTGTCAACTTTTTTTTCTGTAGCCAAACACGATTTTTCGGACGCCACTTTTAAGTCTCTTTCTAACGCACTTAAAACTGCTTCACTTTCTTTTTTAGCAATGCCGATAATGTTTTCTGCTTCCAGCGTAGCATTATCAACAATCTCCATAGCAAATAAATTAGTATCTAGCATATTAACACACCGCCGTTATATAGGACGATATACAAGCAACCGCTCCTTCTACAGCAGGTGCGGATTCAACATAAGGCACTACAAGTGAGTAGTCTAGGTTTAAGAATAAAACCCCTAACATACTAATTAAAAAGCCGAATAGAGCAAAAACCTCACTGGCAGATATAACCAGTATTGAGTTACCAAACAGCTTGTTTTGTTTAGCGTACATACTAACGCAATTTACACCAACACTACCCTGAAGGCTTGCACTTATACCGCCGATAACTCCTACCGGCAAACACAAGAATAATATTGCTAAGCCAGCGTCTGTGTTTATAGGCATAAAATCAGCACCTGGTAGTAGTCCTAAGCGTACAAACACCATAAACGATACCGTTAAAGCATAAATACTCTGAGAGCTAGGCAATAGCATAAGTATAAGCAGTTTAGAAAAGTGTTTAGGCTCTTTTGCTAGCAATGCACTTGAAGCTGAACCAATTTTACAAACACCGTGTACCGAACCGATACCTGCAAGTATCATAGCCAGTGCGGCTCCTGTTAGTGCCAATGCGACACCGAGTGAAATAGTTTCCATTTTTTATTTTCTCCTATATTGTAGGGGCGACTGCTAGTCGTCCGAAATTTATCTTTCTACAAACCTCACATACTTTGTTTTTTCGCCGAGAGGTTCGAAATGTCTGCCGTTACCGTCGTAGAATTTTCCAAAAAACTCTACATACTGAAGACGGATATTGTGTACATAAGCTGCGAGTGCACTAAGCAGGAAGTTAAATGCATGCAATACAATAAGTATAATAGCACCTATTATATAGCCAAGGGGAATAAGCCATCCGTCACCAATTGGAATATTAAAGGCAAACAATAGCGAGCCAATTTGATTAAATGCCATTGCAATTGCTCCGCTTGCGATTGCTAGTCCAAATAATCTTGCGTAGCTAAGCACATCGGAAAACACATTTATTAGACGGTAAACTCCGCCTAAGCCTCCTGCTATTTTGCCACCGATACCTTTAGCACGGCGACCGCCGGTTAATATAATTCCTAAAACCGTTATGCCGAGTAATACAATAAACAGCGTTACAAACGGGAAATTACTATCCTCTATTATCATAGATAACGCAAACATACCAACACCCGCAAACAGTGTGTACATAAAAAGCGAGTCAAACAATCCGTGAAATATAACAAGGATTTTATTCTTTTTATTTTCACCCTTTAAGCCCTCTCTTATTGTAACGATAGTTTTAAGCGTGTAGGCTGTAAGAAGGTGAGCAATACCTAATCCGATAGACAAGGCTAACATCATTATGGGTTCTTCTAGCGGGTTGAACCAAAGGTAATGGTTTTGTGATATAAACTCAATGCCAAAAATTCCGCCAAATAGCAATCCAAAAATAACTCCGCTAAGTCCGCATATACCAAACATCAAAATCATTCGCTTCATGGGGACTTCAAACTTTTTAACAAATAATCCAACCGCAAGCCCAACAATCGCCATAACTAACCCGTAGCCTGCATCTGCCAGCATTATCCCAAAGAATATAAAGAAAAATATACTCATTACAGCCGTTGGGTCTAATTCGCCGTAGGTCGGTGGAGCATAACCCTTTGGTACTGCTACAAACGGCTCTGTTAGCTTGGAATTTACAAACAAACTCGGCGGTTCGTCACCTTTTTCTACTTTGCCAATCTCTACGCTAACGGTTTTAATCTCGCTAACCAGCTTATCCTTTATAGCCTCTGCCGAATTAAACGGAGTCCAGCCCTCTATAGTAACGGTATTTTCGCAAAAGCTAAAATTAGCTTCGGCTAAAATATGCTCTAAGTCTAACTCGGAAATATCAAATAACGCTTTAAGATGAGTTAAGCGGTTTATGTAGCCTAATCCCTCACGCAGCTTAGCATAATTTTGTTTTTCTAAATTCGCAATTTCTGCTTCGCTTTCGTCTATAATTTTCTGAGGCTTTTTCTCGTGTTTTAAGGTGCAAATTTCAAAGCCTATCGCAAGCAATTTTCTAACAACAAAAGGTCGGTCATCTTTTTTACATAAAATCCCCCATAAAGCACCGTTATCAACAGGATATTCCTCTACTAAAGCACCCATTTTTTCTATGATTTCTTTATCGGACAGGTTGGGGTTAGACGCTAACAAAACACTAGCAGTTTGAGTATCGCCCACGCTAGAAAGTGGCATAGTAACACTAGCAAAAGGGGCTAACTCGGCTTTTAAGTCTTTAAGCTCTTTAATGCTAGAATTTAATTCGTTTCTACTAAAGCTAATTTCTTGTAAGCTATCGCAAATTTTAATGAGCTCCACTTCGGATTTTTTAACTTCTTCTAACTCATTATAACTAACCTCTAATCTTGCGAATGTTTTAACATCTTTTTCTAGTTCAAAAACTTCTTCTTCTAATTTGCCTTTTTTAATTAAATTATTAGCATTTAAGCCTTCCTCTTTTAATTTAGCAAGATAATCTATCGCAACACTCAGCTTAGCTTGTTTATTTTTAAGAGTTTCTATCAGAGTGCTATTTTCTTTAGTATCATCGGACGCCTTTTGTGCTTTAGATACCTCAAAACAACCGCTTCTACTTAGTAGCGACAATATTGCTTTTTGGTCGTCTTTAGCTCCGACAATTTTAAGTTTACTCATTTTTGCTAGGGACATAGTGTTTTTATTTAAATGACAAATGAGGCAAGTGAGAAATTATTTATTTATAACTAAAAATATTATTATCTTAATTTAATTATTTTTTTATAATAAGTCCTTAATTTCGCATTGAATAATTAGTTTAGCTTCTCTAAAACTAGCTCAACTGCATTCTTTTCATTTTTCTTAGCTATTCTAGTTATTTCGTTTGCTTGCGTTTTTGCCAGTTCTATTGCTTTATTATAAATTTCGTAGGCTTCTTTTTCGGCCTTTGCTAAAATTTTCTCGCTTTCTTTTTTTTCACTCAAAGCAAAATCTTTCCGCAACTGCTCTAAATCGGTTTCGGTTTGTAATTTAATTTCTTTAACCTTTTCTTGCCCTTTTTTTATTATAGCTTCCGCTTTACTTTCGGCTGATAGTATTTTTTGCAATTCATTTTCTAGCATAATCGCCGCACCAAATATATATGCCACTATAGTATATCACGGCAAAAATAACATTGTCAACGACACAAAACACTAAAATTTCTTGACAAAAACACAATTTTTATATATAATGTATAAATTACAATGTTGCGAATAACTAAAACAACACAATTTGAAACTTGGTATAATAGAATATTTTTATATTTATCTATAGGACTAGCATTTGTTGGAATAATAGTATCGTATTCATTTTATTATGCTGATGATGTTTTTATAGATACTCTTAGTTTGATTGGCTCGTATCGACAAGAGCAGTTTTTGATTTGGAGCCTTATAGTAGCGTTAGCATTTGTTACAAATCTAAAGGCGATTAGTATAAAACTAGAGTTATCGTTTAAAAAAAGTTTACCGCTAGATATTCTTATAATACTAAACTTACCGTTGACTATAGCTCAGGCGATAACTTTAGAGTCTGGAGTAAATAATATTCATTTTCCACTAGCGATTGTTTACACTACTCATAGTTTACTAACAATTATTTTATTTTTAGCTTTAATCACGATAAAAAAATTCCGCACTCATAAATCTTTCTTTATGGGCGGATTTTTTTTGTTTTGGTTATTAGCTGTAGCAGGATTTTTAAACATTATAGCCGTAAGTTATAGTGATGCACTTATAGCTTTTTACCAATTATTGTTAGTTATTATATCTATTATAGTTATATGCGTCATGCATTTGCTTGTAAAAGAGAGTGCGAATATCGAATTTAATCGTTTATGCCTTATATCATATTAGATTAGGAAATAAGTCCATTTATAAAAAGCACTGCTTGTTAGGCAGTGCTTTTATAGTTAATGTTAACTACAGTCTACATTTTCGCCGTCGATGTGATAAAAGCCTTTTGTGCCGCCGCCGACACGGTTTTTATCTATCATTTTTAGCTTGTGGTTATCCCATGCTTTGTTGTACTCGGCTATAACAATCGGACCAAAACAAAGAGCAAATGCAATTATCCAGCCTTGCCAAGGCAAGAAGTAATTAAAACCTGTACCTAATATATTAGCGTTTACCCACGGAATTAGTGCCATAATGGCAAGCGCTGCAAATAAGCCTAAGGCACTGAATGTCATTTGTTTATTTTTTAAGAAACTTGTTGCAAATGCGGATTTGCGACTTCTTGCTGTAAAGATATGAATTATACTTGCCCAACCTAGCGTTAAGAATGCCATTGTTTGCCCAAACGCTAAGGCATAATTATAGGCATCAGTTCCACGCAGGTTATGAAGATTATATAAAGACATACCATCGTATAAATAACTATATGTTTCAGGTGCTAATCTAGGTGCCAATACATATTTACCTATATAGAAGCTAGCCAGCGTTACAACTGCCGTAACAAGCGTTTGCCTAATTATAACCTCTAGTAATCCGCCGCTAAAGAAGCTCTCGCCCCGCCTAAACGGCTTTCTATCCATAACTCTTGGGTCGGCCTCCTCCTTAGCGAGAGCAAGACCAGGCACGCCATCTGCCAGTACATTTATAAATAACAGCATTATCGGAGTAACAGGAAGTCCCCAGCCTGCTATAACACCAAAAAGCATAACGGTAATTTCGGCAAAGTTACATACAATAAGGAAATAGACGAGCTTTCGTATATTAGCAAATACATTTCGTCCCTCTACAACGGCACTAACGATACTTGTAAAGTTATCGTCCGTTAGTATTATATCAGACGCACTTTTAGCAACCTCTGTACCTGCGATTCCCATAGCAACACCGACATCGGCACCCTTTAAGGCAGGACCGTCATTAACACCATCGCCCGTCATAGCTACAACCTGACCGTGCTTTTTCCACGCTTGAACAATTCTTATTTTATCCTCGGGACTCACTCTAGCGTAAACGCTGTATAGCTGAACACTCTCATATAATTCGTCATCGGTAAATTCGGCTAACTCTGCTCCTGTTATAACACCCTCGTGATGAGAGATTATACCTAATTCTCTTGCGATTGCCGTTGCTGTTTTTGCGTGGTCGCCCGTTATCATTATTGTGCGGATACCTGCTTTTTTGGCTTTAGCAATGCTAGCCTTTGCTTCGGGTCTTGGCGGGTCGATAATGCCGATAAAACCCTCGAATATTAAATCCTTTTCTAACTCTTCTTCCCACCTATCCTTAGCGGGCAGCATATCAATTTCTTTATACGCCAGAGCAATTAGTCTTAAGGCATCATCAGCAAACTTATCATGAACATCGCCTAATTCCTTTTGATAATTAGCGTCTTTTCTATCAAACGGCAATCTGTCAAAAGCACCCTTTGTTAGTACCAAAAATTTGCCGTCAGGCTTTCTTACTACCGTTGTCATCATTTTTCTTGCTGACGAGAACGGAATTTCGGCAACTCTGGGATACTTTTCAAACAGCTCGTTTCTGGTTATTCCTTTATCCATACAAAGACGCATTATAGCACTCTCTGTGGGGTCGCCGATTATTTTGAAGTTACCTTCAGTATCCTTTTCTAGCGTTACATTACTTGCAAGCAATAACTTAGATAAAAACCATAAATGCTTCTCTGTGCCTATTTGAGACAATATAACAGGGTCATTTGCTCTTTCTTCGTACCGCCACATACGGGTAATACTCATAAGATTTTGAGTAAGAGTTCCTGTTTTATCACTACAAATTACGCTTGTACTGCCTAAGGTTTCTACGGCATTAAGCTGGCGGATAATAACATTTTTCTCCACCATTTTCTGCATACCTTTAGTTAAAGTCAGCGTAACAATAACCATCATAGCCTCAGGAACGGCGGCAACTGCCAGTGTTACAGCAATAAATGCCAGCATCCACCAATCATGTCTTTGCCAAAACGATAACGCTTCGCCACCGGGGATAACATAAAGGTCGGTTATTAAGCTAACACCAAATATAACGGCGGCACTGATTACAGCTATAAGACAAATAATCCTACCTAAACTAATAACACGCATCTGCAGAGGAGTTAATCGTTTTTTAGTTGTTGTTAAAAAGTCAGCGATTACACCCATTTGGGTATTCATGCCCGTTTCGGTTACAACCGCAGTAGCATTGCCATTAGCAACCAAGCAACCGCTAAACACCATGTTTTTTCTATCGCCTAAAGGAATTTTATTATTACCCTCTAAGCGTTCGGTTATTTTTTTACTAGGTTCACTCTCACCCGTTAAACTAGCCTCGTCTACACTAAAGCTAACAGCTTCTATAATTCTGGCATCTGCCGGTATTAAATCGCCCGATTTTAAGATAATAATATCACCAGGTACTAACAGCGTTGTATCTATTTCCTGCTTTATGCCGTCTCTAATAACAAAGCAGGTTGGAGAATTAAGCTTTTGAAGTGCATCCATCGCCTTTTGAGCACCCCGCTCCTGCCAAACTGCTAAAAAGGTATTAAAAATAACTATACTCATTATAACGGGAGCTTTTATCCAAGGAAGCCCACCGCTACTTTCACGCCAGCCGACTGCGGCGGCTATATCCATAACAAGAGCCAAAATTGCCGCAATAATAAGAATAATAATTGCTAAGTCTTTAAGATGATGCAGTATCTGAAAAAACAGTGGTTTTTTCTTTTCTTCTCTAAACTTATTAAGCCCATGTGTACTTTGTCTAGCCAAAACCTCAGCATCATTTAGCCCCATCGCCAAATCCACCCGCTTTTTTGTTAAAACATCTCTTGCAGCCATTGCGTGCCAACAATCAATCGGCTCCGCTACCGGTGAGTGAGTTATTTTAACACTATCCGAAAATTCTTGTGCTTTTTCCAAAACTATGTATTCCTCCTAAAATCAGACACAAACTATGCCCAAAGAATTAAAAAATAATAACTACTATCAAAGTAATTATTAAGGTACTATAAATTTATACACTAACAAAAACAAAAAGTCAAACATTTTTTCTAGCGGATTTTTGTAAAGTATTAAAAAAAGTGTAGATAGCTGTTTTTACTATCTACACTTTTTAGGATTTTTCTTCCTTTACTTCCTAAGGTTCAAGATTTAATAAAGCTCCGCCTCTACCACCGGTAAAATGGGCAACAACATAATGCCTTGTATAATCTTCCAGCCACATATGATTATGTGCTTGCCCGCCGGGATTTATCCAATT
>WRAP01000007.1 GCA_009780135.1 Bacillota bacterium | reverse complement strand
TGCTACTCCTGCCATTGCTACTACTAACACTAGTAGAAATATAAGCAATATACTTTTTATACTATTTGTTTTTAACTTTCTCATTCTTTCTTAAAAGACTCCTTGAAATTTAATGTCGATTTAAACATAAATCCTTCATTATAAAAATCCTGATTTCTATCACATCAAATTAAAAAATAAGCCTTTAATCTCCTTTTATTATATCTGTCCTAGTATCTTTCCTAGGTTCATTATCTTTTTGTAAAACTTTTAACAAATAAGTAGATTTAATGCCAAAAACATTACAAAAAAAGGCACGACGAACTCCAAACAGAATTCGAACGCACCTTTGCACAAATTAATCTATATTATATAACACTTTTCGCAATTCGTCAAGTAATTCTTAAAGAAAACCACTTCCAAATTTTGGAAAAATTTGGAAGTGGTTACTCTTGACATTACGTACAATATGTGATATGATGCTTCATGTTGCAAGGAATGTTTGAACACAAACATAAATTTAACAAAAGCAATGATTTTACAATGAATATATACGGTAAAAAATTCTCGATAGGGCTTGATGTTGGCTCTACTACAATTAAAACAGCGGTGCTAGATAATGAGGGCAACTTAGTTTATCATAGCTATGAAAGACACCTTTCTGATATTAAACAAACACTAGCAAATGTATTAAATAAAGTGCTAGCACAATTTGATGATTTTTCTATTATGGTTACAGGCTCGGGCGGTATGAATGTATCTACTTGGCTTGATATTCCTTTTATTCAAGAGGTTGTAGCGGGTGTTAAGGCGATTGAAACTTTTTTGCCCGATTGCAGTGTTGCGATTGAATTAGGTGGCGAAGATGCTAAGATTACATATCTAAAGGGTGGATTAGAACAGAGAATGAACGGTACTTGTGCAGGTGGTACGGGTGCGTTTATAGACCAAATGGCGAGCCTACTTAATACCGATGCGTTGGGCCTTAATGAAATGGCCAAAGATGCTAAAACAGTATACCCTATTGCTAGCAGATGCGGAGTTTTTGCTAAAAGCGACATTCAGCCACTATTAAATGACGGAGCTAGTAAAGCAGATATTTCGGCAAGTATTTTTCAAAGCGTAGTTGTGCAGACGATTTCTGGCTTAGCTTGCGGAAAACCGATTAGAGGTAATGTTGCGTTTTTAGGTGGACCACTCTACTTTTTGAGCGAGCTTAGAAAGGCTTTTGTAGACACTATTAAGCCTGATAATGCGTATTTTCCAGAAATGGCCCAAGTCTATAATGCTATCGGCGCTGGGCTTAGCAGTGGTGATGTGCCAATAAAAGCGGATACTTTAGCTAAAAAATTGGCTGGACTTAGCGAACAAAGTTCAAACGAGGTAGAACGCCTACCTGCATTATTTAATTCTAAAGACGAGTTAGAAGCATTTAGGTTAAGACACGCTAAAAATGTGATACCACGAGCAGATTTTGCTACTCATACGGGAGCGTGTTTTTTAGGGGTTGATGCAGGCAGTACCACTACCAAGGTTGCACTGATTGATAATAAAAGCCGTTTACTTTATAGCTGGTATGGTGCTAATAAAGGCGACCCGCTTGAAACTATAAAAAAGATTTTATTAGATATTTATGAAAAAATGCCGAGTGAGGCTTTTATAGCACACAGCACTGTTACAGGTTATGGCGAACATTTATTAAAGGCTGCCTTAAAGCTAGATGCCGGCGAAATTGAAACGATGGCGCATCAAACGGCAAGTAATGCCCTACTACCTGGTGTATCGTTTATACTTGATATTGGCGGACAAGATATGAAGTGTCTAAAGTTAGAAAGCGGCACAATTACGGAGATTTTATTAAATGAGGCTTGCTCTAGCGGTTGCGGTAGCTTTATAGAAACCTTTGCCGAGAGTTTGTCGTTATCAGCTAGTGAGTTTGCGATAAAAGGTGTTGAGGCTACTGCTCCTGTGGATTTGGGTACTAGATGCACTGTGTTTATGAATAGCCGAGTTAAGCAAGCTCAAAAAGAAGGTGCGAGTGTTAGCGATATTAGTGCGGGACTAGCTTATAGCGTTGTTAAAAATGCTTTATTTAAGGTTATAAAATTGCGTGAGCCTAGCCAAATGGGCGAAAAGGTTATGGTACAAGGTGGAACATTCTTAAATGAAAGTGTTTTGCGTGCTTTAGAGTTAGTGAGTGGTAGAGAAGTTGTTCGCCCCGACTTAGCGGGACTTATGGGCGCATACGGTAGTGCGATTTTATCTAGGAATAATTATATCATCAGAAACACACACACAAGCGTATCAAAAAAATCTACTATTATTGACAAACAAACCCTTCTTAATCTATCGGTTAAAAAAACTACTGTGCGATGTGGTAAATGCGAAAATAAATGTTTACTTACAATTAGTGATTTTGGCAACAACGAAAAATACATAACTAATAACCGTTGCGAAAAAGCACTCGGCACTAAAGGCGACAGCACAAAGTTAGTCGAAAACCTACCGCCCAATATGTTTAGATATAAATATGATAGATGCTTTGAGTATTATAAGCCGTTAGAATTATCAAACGCAAAACGAGGCAGAATAGGTATACCAAGAGTGCTAAATCTATTTGAAAACTATCCATTTTGGCACACATTTTTTACTAAATTAGGTTACCGAGTTGAATTAAGCCCGCATTCTACTAGAGAAATTTATGATATGGGCATAGAAAGTATGCCTAGCGAATCCGTTTGCTATCCAGCTAAATTAGTGCATGGTCATATAGAATCTCTTGTAAAAGAGAGGCACACAACTATATTTTATCCTTGTATTCCATATGAGCAAAAAGAACAACCAAAAGCAGATAATCATTATAACTGCCCTGTTGTCGGCACATACCCCGAAGTTATCCGCAACAATATGGACGAAACGCTAGGAAATAAAAAAATAAAGTTTATAGCACCGTTTATCCCGTATAATAATCCTAAACGACTAGTTAAAAGACTAGCTGAGGAGTTAAAAGATATTCCAAAAAGCGAAATTGCTAAAGCAATTAAGTTAGCCACTTTAGAGGATAAAAATTTTAAAGAAGATATTGCTAAAGAAGGCAGACGAGTTTTAGAGTGGATAGAAAAAAATAATGCTCACGGTATTGTGCTAGCAGGTAGACCTTATCATCTAGATCACGAAGTTAATCACGGCATCCCTGAGATGATAAATTCCTTTGGACTAGCCATACTAACCGAAGATGCTATTAGCCACAATACCACAGTCCCTCGCCCTCTTAGGGTTATGGACCAATGGATGTATCACTCTAGACTGTACGCTGCTGCCGACTTTGTGCGAAAAAGTAACAACCTAGATTTAGTACAATTAAACAGCTTTGGTTGCGGATTAGATGCCGTTACAACAGACCAAGTTGCAGAACTACTTTCCGCAACAGGCAAGCCATATACTACCATAAAAATAGATGAGGTTAATTCGCTTGGTGCCGCTAAAATCCGAATTAGAAGTCTTTTAGCACTTATAAACGAACGGAAACAAAAAAATATTATTGTATCCACTGTTCCTCAATCTAAAAAACGCATTTTATTTACGACAAAGATGCGTGATAAATACACTATTATTGCACCGCAAATTTCCCCTATCCATTTAAATATTTTAGAGGGTGGTATTAAAGGTAGCGGCTATAAACTAGAAGTATTACCCGAAACTAAAACAGCACTAGATGTCGGGCTAAAATATGTAAATCATGATGCTTGCTACCCTACCATTCTATCCCTTGGGCAAGTTATGGATGCCCTCTTAAGCGGCAAATATAATCTAGAAAAAACCGCCGTTATGCTTACTCAAACAGGCGGTGGCTGTAGAGCAACTAATTATATTCCGTTATTAAGAAAAGCCTTTGCCGAAAGCGGCTTAGAACATATCCCAATTATCAGCTTAAATTTTGCTGGATTAGAAAAAAATCCAGGTTTTAAAATGACAATTCCATTTATGATAGGTCTTATCCGCAGCGTAATTTATGGCGACCTACTTATGCGGTTATTATATAAAGTACGCCCTTACGAAGCAATAGCAGGCAGTACAAATGCACTATATAAAAAATGGAGTTATATTTGCAAAAAGGCAGTCAGTAAAAAAAATGGTAAAAAGGATTTTGCTAAAAACATTTTTGCTATAGTAAAGGAATTTGATGAATTGCCAACTAAAAAAATCATTAAACCAAAAGTTGGTGTTGTCGGTGAGATTTTAGTTAAATTTCATCCTGGTGCCAATAATCATATTGTAGATTTAATAGAAGCTGAGGGTGGCGAAGCCGTTATGCCAGATTTATTAGATTTCTTCTTGTATTGCTTTTATAACGATACTATAAAATACAAGCTATTAGACGGCACTTGGCTTAAAAAATTAAAAAGCAACATATATATTACTATAGTAGAGCATCTTAAAAAACCTATGTATAAAGCTCTTAAAGGCACAAAGTTCGGAGTACCCACACATATAACTAAAATGGCAAAAGAAGCCAGTAAGATTGTATCGCTAGGCAACCTTGCCGGCGAGGGCTGGTTTTTAACTGCTGAAATGCTAGAACTTATTCATAGTGGCACTCCTAACATCGCTTGTGTGCAGCCTTTTGCATGTTTACCAAACCATGTAACTGGCAAAGGTGTTATGAAGGTATTAAAAACACACTACCCTCTAGCCAACATTGTAGCCATAGACTACGACCCAGGTGCCAGCGAAGTAAACCAAATTAACCGCATAAAACTAATGATGAATACAGCACATAAAAATCTTCAAGAATAAGGTTTTGTTTTTTTGAATGCTGATAGCAACGATAATTCTTCTTTTGTCAGAGCTTTTAAGACTATTAGAATGGCAAAAAACACAGTTGTTGCAATGATTATCGATATTATTAGAGCTAAAATTTGATTGACATGTGGAGCGAGAAGTAGTTTTAATATGATGGCAATTGCTATAAATGTTGCTGTGGCAAGAAGTGGCACTAGAAGTGTTTTTTTTATATTGAGATTTAATGGAACGATTTTTCGCATCGCTAACACATCTAATAAGCAAGTTATGGCATAACATACTACCGTTGCTATAATCGCTCCAAAAACTCCTATATGCGGAAGTAATATTATTGTTAGCACGACTTTAAAAATTGCTCCAACTGCTAAATTGATAGCGGGACGATGGGGCTTGCCCGCTCCTTGCAATACAGCCGTTGCTACTTGCAAAATACTTACAAAAATAACCGAAACGCTTCCTAATATTAGTAGGTTTGTGGCTAGTGTTAGTTCGTCTGCTGTTAGTCCGCCTCTATATAATAAACTTAATATAGGACTAGCAAACACGGCTAAAAATGCTGTTGCGACAAAGCTTAGTATTATACACCACTTTAAACATTGCGAGATATATTTTTCGGGATTTTGCTTTTTTGTTATGCTTTCCGAAATTTTTGGCAATAATGCGATTGCAAATGATAATGTTATAACGGTTGGCATATTTAGAAGTGTGCCAACAGGACCTGTTAGTATTCCGTAGTAGCTTGTAGCAGTCGCTGTTGTAGTGCCTGCGTTAGTTAGTAAATTGATAACTATTATGCTATCTATAAGCCCCATAAGTGGCATTACAAGGGAGCCAAGCGTTACTGGGATTGCGATTAAATAGATTTCTTTTATAATAGTGCGAGATTTTTGCGAACTACTAATGATTGCCCCTATATTAGAGCTGTTTTTCAAATGCATATTTTTTTTATTATCATACAAATACTGCATCCACAATATAAACGCTGTAACTACTTCACTGATTGAAACACCTAATAGTGCACCGAAAACTGCAAATTCTATACCCCTAGGCAATAACCAATATGCTAAACCAATCCCAACTCCTGCTTTTATAATTTGCTCTGTTAGTTGACTTATACTACTTGGCAACATATTTTGTCGCCCTTGAAAGTATCCTCTAAAACTAGCTATTATACATACAAATACAATAGCCGGAGCTATTGCCATATATCCAAGCGATGCCATGTCGTTACCTTGCAATCTAGCAATAACATCACGCAAAAAAAAGAGCGTTAATGCTAATACAAACCCAATACTAGTAAGTGATATTATACTTAATTTTAGAACTCGTTTAGCACCAATTTCATCGCCAACCGCAATTCTACTTGCCACAACTTTAGAAATTGCAACAGGCAATCCCCCACTAGAAATTGTTAATAGTAACACATATAGCGGAAAAATCATCTGATACAATCCAATACCACCGCTACCTACAATATTAGTTAGCGGAATACGATAAAGCACCCCTATTATTTTAGCAACAAGGGCAGTAATGGCAAGTATTGTAGCACCACGAAGAACACGGCTCATATATATATTATGTGCAAAAATTTATAAAGCACAAATGATATAATATCATCTATTCTTTAATAGCTATGTTATTCTTCTGAATATACTATCCTAAATTCTCCTGTTGCTGTTCTATAAGGTCTAATTCTGCCACTTAAAGTCCTATCTGAATCATATCTCCTTAAATGTCTATAAACACTAAAACCATGTCTAAAATACTCTATAAAATTTGTTTCATTTCTAATTTCCATTTTTACACCAGGCAACATACGAAGAAATATTGCACGGGGATCAGAAATATCTACATATCTAAAATCCATACTTATATCTTCATGTCGCATATAAAAATGATGGTACATTCTTTCAAACGCATCTATTACAGCAAAAAAGCGGGTTGTATCTCTTGGGTAGTCTGTTTCAAATCGGCTACCCCGCTCTAAACTCAAAAGCTGTCCTCTAATATCTAATCTAATCGCTCCCTGTCTTTGTGCCTCTAAAATAGGCAAAATATCAATAAGAGTGCCGTTATTAGAAAACACTTTTACATCTGCTCCTACTACTGTTTCTATATAAAAGTATGGGAGTAGCAACACATAATGAACAACTATTCTGTTAGGAAAAATTCTCTCTAAACTTCTAATTTCAAAATTAGCAACTGCACCGTCTTGCTCCAAAATATTTCGTGTAACAGCCTCTATCGTACGCTCTTCATTAAGCATAAAAATACTGCTACCCATTCTAATTCCGTGATTATTAGCTATAAGGTCGTTAATTCTTAGCACGCTTTCATTATTAGATGATTCATTTAAAGCATTAGCATTTACACTCCGCACCGAAAATACTGCACTGTTTATTATAATTAGTGCAGTTAGAGCCAATAAAGCCGAGAATATTATTATTAAGCGTTTTTTCTTTGTCATAGTATTTCAATGAAAAATGAGGCAAATGAGAACTGATTGTTTTTTATCTTTTTATAATACTGCTTTTCATTTAAGGTTTTTATAAGTTCTAAATTTCTCACTTACCTTATTTTTCATTTTTAATTATGCGTTAGCATCAAGCCCTAACTCCTCCAATACCTCAATTGCCACATCTCTTTTAGAAATCCTTTTATCCATAGATTGCTTTTCAATGTAACGATGGGCCTCTTGCTCTGTTATCCCCTTATGCTCTATCATTGCACATTTGGCTCTATCTATAATACGAATGTCTTCTATCTTGCGTTTTAGCTTGGCATTCTCATTCTCCATTTGAAGTAGCCGACTGTGGCTAGACTTTGCAAGCGACAAAACTGCCCAAAAATTCGTTCGGTTAATGGGCTTAGGAACACATAAAACGCCATCGTTCTCGCTTGCGGCAGCTACCGCATCGAAGTGTTCTAACTTTACGACAAGTATAACCTGACTTGCACCTCTTGCGGCAATTTGTTTAGCCAGCCTTTCGCCTGTCTCATCAGTGAGCGGTGCATTTATTATCACTAAATCAAAATCTCTATCAATAAGAGCTTGTCTTGCATCGGCACAATTATGTTTAGCGGTAATGTTTCTAATCGAGGCTGCTTGCAAAATTTCCTTTAAAAACTCTACAGCGTTGTCGCTTTGGGCAACAATCAAAACGGATTCTATCAACTAGTATACCGCCTCCCAGTATATATGTTAGCATAGTGTATGTGTTTTGTAAAGAATTTTTAGTATAATTTTTGACAGCTTTTAACACACTACTTTTATGAAAAATAATTCTTATGTAAAAAGACAGAGTCGCAAGGTTGTTGCGATTTTTGCGATTGTAGCAATAGCTTTAGTTGGCTTACTTGTTGCTATAAGTATTCATACTCATTGGTCTTATGCTATAGAGAGTAGCGGTGAAGCCATTAGCTGGGGAGTAACTCCTAATAAAGAAGGACGCACTCCGGAACCTCCTAAAAATGGTGCTAAAATGCTAGAAGACTTTGGCGGAATGTTTGTTATGCCAAGAGAAAATGAACAAGCTGAAGACATGAAAAAGGTGTACTTTACATTTGATTTAGGCTATGAAGCGGGCTACACAGCAGAAGTTTTAGATATATTAAAAGAACACAATATTAAAGGTGTGTTCTTTTTATGCGGAAATTATATTAAAGAAGAAGCTTTAATTAAACGCATGCTAGTTGAGGGTCACGAAATCGGCAACCACACCGACAAACACAAAGATTTACCAATGCTTAGCAACGAAGCAATAACAAAAGACATCGCTGATTTTGATATTAAATATAAAGAAGCATTTAGTGGAAGCAGTGATTTAAGATTTTTTAGACCTCCTAAAGGTAGATTTTGCAAACGAACTTTAGAGGCTACAAAGGAGCAAAATCTAAAATGTATGATGTGGAGCATTGCTATAGTAGATTGGGGCAAGGAAGAAATCGATGCTAAAAAATCAGCAGATAAAATAACAAGCCGTCTACACGACGGAGCAATTATCTTACTACACATAACAAACGCAGGCACACCAAAAATGCTCCGCCAACTAATACCACAAATGCAACAAGCCGGATATAGTGCAGGAAATTTTTAGAAAATAATCTTTATAAAAATACACCTAATCACAAAGAATAAAAAAAGCTCATATTTCTATGAGCTTTTTTTATAAATATGAACTATTTTAAATTCTACTCGGAGAAACTTGTAAATGTGTTCCGCATACACTAATATCTACAACGATTGCTCCGTGCATATCAGTACGGTAGACTGTGGCATTTACTGCAGTTAAGCGATTTAGAACTACATGATGCGGGTGGTGGTAGCTATTGCCTGTAGCAGTTGTGCCAACTTGAATAATAGCGTAAGTTGGATTTAGTCTATTAACAAACGCTTCGCCTGTACTTGTGTTAGAACCGTGATGACTAACATCTAATACATCAATATTTGTGGGAAGGCTGTTCATAATATTATTTTCGTTATACACATAACTATCACCCGTAAACATAATACGCCTGCCGTTAAAGTAGATGCAGAAAATTGTACTATAACGGTTTATTTGTGCAACAGCTCCACTATAGCGATGCGTTGTAGGACTATAAAAAGTTACTCTGGCACGGGTTTCGGGAGTGTTACCTACATAAAAATACTTGCCGGCTCTTGGAATATAAATATTAGTATCTGTTCCGTCATGCCAAGTTGAAGTTTGTAATGCTGTTACCAAATTACGATGTGTTGCAGTTTCGTGCAGTCTTGCCTCACCTTCCGGAATGCCAAATTCTCTATATGCTCCACTTGCAATCTCATCATTTGTAAATGTTTTTGTTCTGATAACATTTTGAATATAACTGTTTTGTACTATGTAAGCAGCACTGCCGATATGATCGGCATGGCTATGAGTTGCAATAAACCAATCAAACTGCATTCTTTGACCTATCGGAAAAAATGCTCTGACATCTTGCCTAAAACGGTTATGAGTTAAATTCCATCTTCCTGCATCAATAAGCATTTTTTGTCCTTCGGGAAATTGTACAACTGCCGCATCAGCTTGACCTACATCTAAAAATGTTACTCTAAGACCACCGTCAAATGCGTCATCTGGAGGAGAAACAACGGGCGGTATATTATATATTGAAGTTGTTTCAAATAATCCCCAAATAAAATCACACCCAATCAGTGGCATAATTGCAAATACAGCAAGTAAAATCGTTGCCAATGCTATAATAATTTTTGAATTTAATTTTTTAGTTTTTTTCATATTTTAAGTTTTCCTTATTTATGCGAATACATTAACTTCTGATAAAAACATGTTGTTTAACTCTTCAATATCTAATTTTTCTACTTTAGGCATCCTAGATATTCTAGTTTCTAAACTTTTAATCTCTGTTTCTATCCACTGGTTAAGTTCATCTATTCTATTGATTTTAGTTATTTCGGGAGTATTTATTTTTAAATCAAGTAAATTATTGACAGCAACTCTAAGATACTTTGGCAAATAGTATAATAAATCCTGAAATAACATTGGTGGCGATATACCTTTATCTAATATAAATTCACAGGCAAGTAATGGTCGCAAAACATAAAAATATTTTTTTAATTTAACATCATCTATTTTTAAGTATTCTTGATAATTACCCGAAGCCATATTTAGATAGTGATATAATCCTGCTTTTGAAAGAAAGTATTTATTTTTTATAGCGTTTAATTTTGCTAAAAAATCCGTTTGCTTATAAACTATTGGAGAATTACACCACTCAAACAAAGTTGGATTAGATGAGTGTAATAATTTTAATGCCTTATCTAAATCCCAACCATTTATATCTAATTCGTCCGTTAGTATATATTCTATAACATCCCGTCTTTTCTCAAGTTTTAGATATTCTGTTTGAGGGCGAATATAGATAAAGCGAACATCGTAATCACTATCTGGAGAAGCAAAACCCCACGCTCTACTTCCTGATTCTATCGCAAAAAGAATTTTAATGTTTTCTTTTTGCTCAAGTTTTTGCAAATGTTCTTCAATAATTTCTTTCACAGTTTATATAATACCTTTATCTCTTACTATAATTCGGGCTTTCTTTTGTGATATAAATGTCGTGCGGATGACTCTCTACTAGTGAAGCACTTGTAATTTTTACAAATTGACCATTAGCACGCAGATTTTCTATGCTATCTTGACCACAGTAACCCATACCGCTTCTTAGTCCGCCCATAAGCTGATACACAACCTCACTAAGCGAACCGCTAAACGGAACTCTACCCTCTACACCTTCTGGCACTAGCTTATTTGCAGCAACTCCCGTGCCTTGAAAGTATCTGTCACTTGAACCCTTATTCATAGCACCTAAGCTACCCATACCTCTATAAGTTTTGTAGTTTCTACCCTGATAAGTTTCTAACTCACCCGGGCTTTCTTCTGTGCCTGCTAGCAAGCTACCCACCATAACGGCATGAGCACCCGATGCGATTGCTTTAGTTATGTCGCCACTATATTTTATTCCGCCGTCCGCTATAATAGTCTTTTTATGCTTATCGGCAGCTTCGCTAGCATCCATAATGGCCGTAACTTGCGGAACACCAATACCCGCTATAATTCTTGTTGTACAAATAGAACCGGGACCAATCCCAACCTTTACAACATCAGCACCCGCCTTAAATAATGCTTCTGCCCCACTTGCCGTAGCAATATTGCCTGCCATAATTGTAACAGAAGGAAAAGCTGATTTGATTTTTGCTACAGTCTTAATGACATCTATGTGATGACCGTGTGCACTATCTAAACAAATCATATCTACTTTATGCTCAGCTAATGCCTTTGCTCTATCCATTGCCTCGCTGTTAGCACCAATCGCCGCCCCAACTAGCAAACGACCGTTTTTATCTTTAGCAGAATTAGGATACTGAATCGCTTTTTCTATATCTTTAATAGTAATTAAACCCTTTAGTCTAAACTCTTTATCCACAAGAGGCAGTTTTTCTATACGGTGTTCGCCCAAAATCTTTTGAGCTGTCGCCATAGTTGTGCCAACAGGAGCAGTAACAAGCCCATCTTTAGTCATTATGTTTTTGATAGCTTGATTATAATTCGTTTCAAATCTCAAATCTCGATTAGTTAAAATACCAACTAATTTTAAGTCTTTATCCGTTATAGGAACACCCGAAATGCGGTACTTTTTCATAAGAGCTAGTGCTTCATAAACCTGATGCTCAGGCGAGAGAAAAATTGGGTCTGTTATAACACCGTGCTCGCTTCGCTTAACTTTATCAACTCGTTCCGCTTGCTCGTCAATGCTCATATTCTTATGGATAATACCCATTCCGCCCTCTCTTGCCATAGCAATTGCCATACGGCTTTCTGTAACTGTATCCATAGCAGAGCTAAGTAACGGAATATTTAACACAATATTCTCGCTAAGTTTAGTTTTTAGACTAACTAAGCTAGGTAGTGTAGTAGATGCTCCTGGTATTAGCAAAACATCATCGAATGTTAATCCGTCTTTAAGAATTTTAAGTTTTTTGTTACTGTTTTCGTTTGTTACTTTTTTTATTGTTGGCATAATTTCATTTGTTCCTTAAGATTAGCACATAAATTTTGGCAATTCTTATCTCATTATATCAAACTGCTTTAATAAAGTGCAACTAAAAAAGGCAGCGATTTTAATTATTTACGCTGCCTTAAAATTGTATTCTAATTTCTTATCGCTACAACTTGCATTGTAATTGGTTCTATTAGTACAGCAAAAATTGTTTGATCGCTACCTATAAATGCCACATACCAATGAAAGCCACCAGCGTTATCAATACCGTTCGGAATAAGTCTAATAAAAATCTCACACTGCAACTCACCGCCTACTTTAAATACTTCAATAGAATTTCTTAACTTATTTTCGGCAATCTCCAATGCCTTTTGATAATCTATCATTTGATAAGTCAACACCGATTTTGCCGCAATATTTTCTTCTTTGCCTCCGTAAGTTAGATGCAAAACTATTTCCGGATTTGATATTGGTGCTCTTACAGGAAACTCCACACTAAGCGTATTGCTAAACGGATGCTTAGTAAACTCACCGCTATACAGAGTATCGTTTATCCTGGCACGCACTGAAACACTACCACTAATTTCGACTTTTGGCATTAAAGTTATAAGAGTAAAATCTTGAGTTTGCCCTCTCGTGCCATCTAATAAAAATGGCTCTTCCCGAACACCTGTTATAATTGAAACCCTAAAACTCTCACTCTCTCCTTCGAAAATGTTATCTCTTAATTCGCTTATTAAATTTGCTAACCTTTCATGTGAAGGACTACACCCTAAAAACACAACCACCCCTATTAACAAAGTGATTGCAAGCAAAAAACTCACAATCACTTTAACTTTTAATTTATCCCCTATTCTTTTTTGCATATATGATTATATGCAAAATTTTTATTGATTATTCGACTTTTTTTACTATAGCGATAATTCTCTTACGGAGCAAATCTAAAGAAACCTGATGTTGGATCGTATGTACCTACACCAAACGGTTGCATTAAAGTTGTGGCTAACACTCTGCCTGTTTCGTCTCGGCGAGTTAGTTGACCACGCACATAGTTACTGATAGCAGTGTTTGTTCTAAAGTTTACAATATTACCGTCCGCTACCACAACGCCATCCTCTGTAATCCACTCGAAATGTGTAAAGTTGCTAGCATCTACTCTAATATAACCTAAAGCATCACAAATAATAATATCATTAACCCGTGGCAAGAAACTCCATCTTGCTCCCCAATTTTGCCTTGTACGCAAATGAGGTAACATTTCTAACTCTGTTTCCCAATATTGCTCTGGTATTTCTAAAAGATTAGGGTCAAAATCACCAAAAGATTTAGCAAAATATGCTCCCGTTTCCCATCCATGCTGAAATGCCTCGATAGTGCGTTCGGGTAATAGCATTACATTAACGCTAAAGCCACCATGCCCTGTGTGATCGTCGCTATTAGCACTCATCCAAATAGGTCTACTTGGAAACATTCCACGCATAATTCTATCGTAAATATGAATGCTGGGATGACGGTTATCTTGATTAAACATTTCCATACTTATAATGTTAGGAAAATCACGGATTAAGTTTTGATACCAGCCTGCTGTTAGGCGTTCGATTTGATCGGGACGGTTTAGCCACTCTAAATGAGCATCAAACTCTGTAGTACCTGTAACCTCTGCTAAATAGCGTTGTGGATGAAAGATTTCGAATCTTTCTACACCTTGTCCGTGTGCTGTAGCTTGCTCTAATAGCTCTCTGTCGGTTCTAGCAGATTGATTGTTAGTGTGGTCGGTAAAGTCAGTAAAGAAACTGCCGATATGATGCATTCTGCTAAGTTCGGTTGCTTGAATAGGAATAAGTCCGTGGTTGTCTGCCTGTACACCAAAAGCACTCCATGGCCAAGTTTGTGCTTGAGCCACTCTATTAAGCCCCGTAGCACCGGGTGCTGTTATAACTATATGACCCGCAGGATGTTGTGCCCACTGCCCGTACCAAGTGTGGTCATGATCGGCAAAAGCTACAAAATCCATACCTAAAGTTGCGTTGCGTCTTGCCATCTCATTCGGAGATGCTAATCCATCGCTATTAGTAGTATGTTGATGTAAATCTGCCTTAAAACGAGGAGTGGACGCAATATCCACATTACGATAGGGATTAAACAGGAATAAATCCCTTTGTGCCTGCGTTAGATGTCTATTAGATGGCATATGAATATTATTTAGATCTTCATCAGGACAGCCTGTAAGTAAAGCAAGAGTAAAAGCACTCATTATTATCGCCACAAAAAGAGTGGTTATTTTTTTAATTCTTTTCGTTTTATTGTTTATCATAATATAAAAATCCTCTTTTATTATAATCTAAGCAGGCGAGGTAATTCGCTTGTGCCTAGTTGATTGCCTTGCCAAAATTCATTTGGAAGTAAAGTAAAGTTTACTGTGGTAATATTTGCCATATTAAATGCTATTACATTTGTAACCGAGAATGTTCCGCCGGAATTAGCTGTGTTTGCATTAGAGTAATCTAACACAATAAACACATTACTGGCACCACCGCCTGTAGAAGTGCCGCCTATACGATTCATATTTACGGCACCTGGAGCAGCTCGTACCATAACAACGCTGTTTTCTATTCTGCCGCTGTTTGCCGCAAAAAATGGACCGCTAGCATTCCAAGCAGCAGGAGTAGGGTTTGCAGTCGGATAAGGGTTGTTTAGTAAAGTACCTTGTATAAATACATTTTCTATAAGACCTCTATTATTTTGCACAAGAAGTCCGCCGTGTACAACATTGTGTGGTCCGTTAGCACCCTCAATGATTACTAAGTTACGAATAACTGCAGTTGAACTAGTGCCAGCAAATACACCCGACGCTCCCCAGTGACTAAAGCTACTACCCCAAGTGCCGCCTGAAACTGTGGCACCAGCGGCAAGAGAGAAATGTTTAATCACTCTGCCTCTGCCGTCCATTGTTCCTCTAAAGGCATAACCTGAGGTAAGTGCTCCACTACTGCTAGCACCAATAGGTAATATCGGCCTATCGCCAAAATCTATATCGTTTACTAAATGCCAATCTTGCCCAAGCATTTCACTTGTAGCAGAAGTACCGCCTAATGCTCTCCAATCGCTAGGAGTAGAAATAGCCCCTTGAGGCTTTGCTCCTGTAGCTACAGAAACACTAATGCTTTCAGACATATTTACACCACCTATACTTACAGTAGCTGTAACTATAGCCGAGCCTGTTACCCCGTGTGCTATACTGATAACTCCATCTTCAGTAACCGACACGACATTAGAATTGCTAGAAGTCCATCTGGCATCAGTCGGCAATAAATGGCCTCTATTGGGTCTTGCGTGTACACGATACTCATCGCCTGCCCAAAGAGTTAGTTCGTCTGTGCTAACTGTTAAACTTGTGGCAACCGGAAAAACCTCGATAAAAGCGTATGCTACAAAAGGATTTCCATTTGCGTCTAACGCCTCTGAAGTAGCCCGTACGATAGCCGTGCCTCTGGCAATACCGCCTACAATGCCTGCCTGTGATAGCGATATATAGCTAGCACCTTCTACTATCTCCCACAATGCTCCTCTAGGAATATAAGGTGCCATAGGGCTAGTGTGTGGCGATACGATAGCTTGAAGCTCTCGATTAAAGCCTTCTGCTATGGGAATTTGTTCGGTAGCAGATGAGCCGGGGGTTATTATAAAGCCCGTTGGCTGTGGTGCACGCACAACAATATCGACATATGCTTCTAAGCTACCGCTTCTTACATAAATCCGAGCAGTACCTGCCCCAATGGCTTTAACTACACCGTTTTGACCAACTATTGCAACAGCAATGTTATTAGATTCCCAATGCAATTTGGCACCAGCCGGTTCTACAGTAGCCGTTAGTTGCATATAGCTTGGGCTATCATACACACCAACAGGCATACCCAAATTCATAATAGTAGAATTGGGCTCTTCTAGCGAAAGTGAAGTTGCCGATACGCTACAACCCATAAATGCAAAAGTTACTAGGCTAAGCATAAAAATTGCAACCAAGATGGATATTTTTCTCTTCATTTAAGTTTACTCCTTAATAATTTATTTAGATTAAAATCGCAAAACACTAACTGATTTTTTTTATGTTAAATTTACATTCAGCTAATACTTTACAAAAGTATGATATTACTGTATCAATCTTTTATATTTCTGTCAATTATTATTTTAACTTAATTTTTTATATCAAATTTTTCAAAAAACATATTGACAAAAATGATAGCATTGTATATAATGATAATGTATTTTTTACATATTATTTAATAATTGATAAGGAGTTAACATTCATATGAAAAATAAACTTGTAATACTAACAATACTATTGAGTATTTTGCTTATATTTGTGAGCTTTACAGGCTGTTTTAATGTTAGAAATGAACCAGCACTAGGATCTTGTGGACATTATCCTTGCATTTGCTCGCAACCGCCTTATACACAATCGCCGACAATATGTGAAGAATGTAGTAGTCAATGGTGTATATGTGAATATTTGATAATATGTGAGAATTGTGGAGAGGAAAATTGGAGATGTATATGTCCTCAAATATGTGATAGATGCGGTTATGAAATATGGGGAGACGGGTGTGCTTGCCCAAGATTACCAGCCTTTTTATTTAGCGCACTTAGAGTAAATGCTCCTTATGCTTTTATTATACCGTCAGCCCAAATTGGTATACGTGGTAAGTGGGGCATGGGGCGACAATGTGTTTTTACATCATTTGCTCCTGCAACTGATAGAGATGCCGCCATATTAGAGGCTGTAGGGTTAGAACTACATAATTGCGGATTACTTGTAAGTTATAATTTAAATCAAATTGATACTAATACTTTAGGTGTTACAATGCGTAGTCTTACTATATTTGGTCGACCATTTGCTGATTTACAATTTGATATTGCTTTTTATGTAGACGGCTTTGATAGAGGAGTTAGAACGGTTCAGCTTGAAATTTTTTCTCCACACGCTCAAACAGGCAGTTTCTCATTTAACACCACTTCATTAAATAATGCTATCAGAACTCATAGTTTTGCTACAAATATTCAAGCATTTGCACCAAACCGTACAGTACGATTCTCGCTAGCAGAAGATAGCGAACCGTTACCAAGGTGGCTAGAATTATTGCCGTCTGGTCTACTATTTACACCACGCACAGCATCTAACCCGCTTGGCATTGTGCCAAATCTTATACCTATTATTGAGCATAATTTCCATGTAAAAGCAGAAGTTTACGGACAACCGCCACAATTCGCCGACTTTACAATAACAGTAGATTATGCCTTTTTGAACTTTCCACCACAACGCATTGGATATACCATGACTCGTGGCGAATTTGTCCGCATTCCTATAACAGGTGCTTCTACTCCTGATAACGGTGAAGCTGTAGGCGGAATAGAAAATGTTTTAATTAGTCACTCTTTCCATAATGTAACAGGTAACGTGTTACCAAGAGGATTAAGATTAGAAGATGGTTATATTGTAGGAACTCCTGAACGGGCTTATGGACGCTATTCTTTTAGAGTTTTAGCAAGTGCCGAAGGTTATAATAGTCGTAGCAGTGAAATAACAATCTATATTCAAGAGAGAATAGTAAACACAAAAGGAATTTTTGAAGCAGAATTTGTGGATATGAGAAGACGGAGTGGTAGCGGAGGTGGTGGAGCCTCTTATGTGGGCATGATTCAACAAGTAGCATACGGGGCCCGAAACTGGTTTTATGTAGGCTGGCACTATAGGAACAGCATAGACCCTAATGCAACAACAAATCCCCCTTTCTCATTTGTATTTAACTCTACTGCCGCCATAGAATATGCCCCGCTTATAGTTAGGTTAAGCAGTGAAACTATGGATATGCTAATGACTCCCGAAAACTATCATTTATACCTAAACGGTAAAGTTTTAGATTTTGAGCCGTTTACCGTAGTCGGTATTCGCAGCGGACAATTTAATATAGCCACTTTCCAAGACTTTCATTTAGGCTATCATCCTATTAGGCAAGGTAAAAATATTTTAAGGGTTGCCGTGCTAGCAAACAATTTTGGATTTTATGGTCAAGGTGCACCGGGATTTGACCATATCCGATTTGAAAACTTTGGCAATGCAACATTAACTTGGCGACCACATACCTATAATCTGCGAGGAGCCGATAGAGATTTTTGGGAACAACATGCACCTTATATTTATTAAACAAAAACTAGCACAAGACATAAAACTCTTATTTTTTCTTATTTTCGACAAATATTTTTTACAAAAGGTATTGACAAATGGTTCTAAATATGGTATGTTGGTATCCTAGAAAGGAACACCCCTCTCACATAAAGGAAAAACTGATAAATATATGGAAACATTTAGAACAACTCACACTTGTGCTAGACAAATCATTTTTGATGTACAAGATAACACACTAACAAGTTGCAAATTTATTAACGGTTGCTCGGGTAATGCTCAGGGCATTACAAAGTTATGCCTAGGACAAAATATTGATGATCTAATTGAGAAATTATCCGGCATTAAATGCAAACAAAATACATCTTGCCCTGACCAGCTGGCGAAAGCACTAATTGCTTATAAAGAAAAATTGACATTAAAAACTCAAAAAGAATTAGAGAAACAAGAAAAAACTCTTATTGCAGAAATAGTGACAAAAACAGCACAATAAAAACATAAATAAAAGCGTAGTTTATAATAAAAAACTACGCTTTTTACATTATTGGGACGACACAATATTCTACTCTATTATTTATCAATTTTTGAGATATATTTTTATTATCAATATTACATTTAGAGTGAATTCTGCGTTCAGAGTTCACTATAGCTTTTGGTGCTATCATAACCTTACCCTCTAAACCCTTGTAACTATCCTTTCTTATCAATTTTCTATCTAAAATTTCACCGCTAGCACCTCTATAAATTAAATATCCCTCACTTTTAAGAGCACCGTATCCCTTTGCTATTCGTTTTTTCTCTCCTCCTATAGCAACATCTCTATCAAAAAATTTATAGTCAATATCCACTTCTTCTTTATCGAGCGGAGGCTCGGCTTGTGCTATAATAATACTTTTAGTTTCTATCGTATACGGCAATTTCTCTCCATAAAATTCCACTACTGCATTGCCGTCTTCGCCGTATGCCCTTATAAAAACAGGTGATTTGCCGTCATTTACAAACCGTAAATCACTTGTACCACTATTTACCATAGCATCAAAACTAGGCGGAACATAACTAGACTTTAGTGAGTGATTTTTAACAGCCGTTATACGCATATCGGCTCTAATTGCACTATTATAAAGTGTCGTACTAGCCTGACAAACCCCACCACCAACACCATCTACATATTTGCCGTCCATAATGATTTTAGCTTCACGATAACCGTTTGCCACTGTACGGTTACCGACAACTTTATTAAACGAAAATTCCTCGCCAGGCTCTAACCGTGTACCGTCTATACTTTTTAATGCTAAAGTAATATTGTGTGCTCTATCGGCCTTAGAATTAGCATAACTCGTAGAAAAACCAACTCGTTTGTGTGTTAGTTTTAAATTATCATATGCCGAAATCTCAGGTTGAATACTTTTAGGTTTTATAACAAGCGGAGTTTTCTGATTTTTTCTAAGATGCAAAAATGTATCCCGCCAAAGAGTTTCCGATTCTAACTCAAAACCTACCTCTTCTTTGGTTATATTAAACATTGGCTTAGAGTTTGGACTAAATATAATAGTCGAGTTTTTCGGAGGTTTATTTATATCGCCTAAAATTCTGTCTAGCGTTTTATAAAGAAGCGGAAAGCAATAACTCATTGCTTTTTGATAGTCTCCACCCTTTTGTAAAATCCTTTCTACCTGTGAAAGCTTTTCGTTAAGAGGAGCATTTATTTTGCGGATTTGAATTTCTTCTGCCACCAAATAATCAGGAGCAGTAATTATGTTATCTATATATTTATACGACTTACCGTTATATGTAAATTCAATAGTGGCTCGGTTAGTTGTGATGTGTGCACTTGCCACTCTTACATCGCTTGATAAGGTAAAAACAAAAAGAAGTAGCACTAGTAACAATATTATAACCGCCACTCCTAAATATTTTATTCTCGTTTTTCTCATCTGCATACAGTTATAGTGTGTGTAGATGGAAAAAAAACTATGTATCAGCTATATTCTATTAATCTTTATTTCTTAACTCAGGTCTAGTTAATTCGACAAATAACTGATTTGGTAAATTTCTTACATCTTCTTCGTAAAATACTCTAAACACATTACCTTGACCGTAACTTGCCATATTTTCTGTTACGAAAAAAGTTCCTGTTATACAAACTGCACTTAGCGTTATACCATAACTCTTATTCATTTCGTAAATAAACTGATTAGAGATAGTAGGATTATGCATTGGAGTGCCGTTAGTAAAAAATAAAATATGCCTACTTGCCAGATTTTCTACTAAAAGCAGTTGTTCTTTTGCTAATTCTAGTGCCGGCACAAAATGAGTGCCATCAGCAAGCCGAATGCCATTTATAGCTTGTATAATTTGAGGACGATTTACACTACTCATATTTAGCATTCCATTAAGAGGGGTAGGTTCCCCTCTACTAGTTTGAAGTGCCGCAGTACTATCAAATGATATAACCGCCACATAGTCATCAGGCATTAAAGCGTCCAGGCTAGCTCTTGCCATAGCTATAGCAAAATCCAATCTGTTTCCAGTAAATCCTGGAATATTGCTTGCACCCATACCGCCAGATTTTTGTATAACTATTGCAAGTGCAATAGGTGTAAGTGCCTCTACATCACTACTGATATCGCCGTTGCCGTTTTTATCTCTACTAGTATCTCTGTTCTCATCGGACGGTATACTTGTGACTAAATCATCACCACTATTAGTACTATTAGAACAAGCCGTTAAAAAAGCGATACTAAAAATCATAATAAAAGTCATAAATATTATCATTATTTTAACTACCAAAGTCTTTTTTGATTTTTTTGTTGTGTTAAATTTATTGTCAATCATTCATATATCCTCCTATAAAACTTACAAAAAAAGTACGCTCGAAAAAAACGAACGCACCTTTGCGAAATTTCTAATTATAATATATGCTCTTAAAAGAACTATGTCAAGCCTTTTAAAATAAAAAATTAGACAACATTATACTATACAAACATTTTATCCGCTTTTACCATCGAAAATGCTAACTATTCTATTGTATAATTTTTTATCACTAAACTCACCTTCTAGTGTTAACTCTAACGGTGCTACATTTATTAAATAAATCATAAGTTGATCAGAGCTAAAAAAGCTAAACTCAAAGTGATTTTTTTTATATAACCCCTTAACACTAAAGCGATTATCAACAGCCTCTATAGATAGCTTCTGAATTTTAGGAGTAACGGCACTCATTAAAAACTTCAACAATTCATTAAGCGTTTCGTCTTGATGAAGATGTATTGCATTATTAGTAGCAAGGCTTGCAATCTCGTTCCAACGCTCCTTTAGCTCTCCTAATCTAAAATTAAAAAATCCCTCTAGCGAGATGCAATCACCAAATTTAAGTTCTCGTTCTATAATTTCTCCTTCTGATTCTCTGTCAAATGCTACAAGTGAATGAAGCAATAAATTACTACTCATTTCACTTAATTGCGTAATTTTAAGCCTATATTTAAGGTATTCGTATTTAACTCTAGTGAGATACATCTCTTTTAGCACGGACGAGATGATTTTTTTAGCCTCAGGCTTTTTGTCCCGCTCGCAAGCTATAGACAAAACAATACGACCAATATTTTCGCTAGTGGCCACAACTCCGTCTATTCCCTTAAATTGCAGTACTAAAACCTTTTCTACAGCCGTAATCCAATTTCTTTTTTTACTATCCACACTTAAACTGCATTGATACATACAAGTATTCTATGTTACTTGTCCCCTTTTTAAGCAAAATCTTTTTGTTAGATTTTGTAATACTTTTTGCATTATAAAAAAATAGCGAAACTTAGTTGCTTCGCTATTTTTTAATCATTTACTCTTTTTTATAATTTAAATAAATTATTTTCTTGGATTTTTGATGTTTGCTTGTGCTGCTGCTAAGCGTGCAATCGGCACACGGAATGGAGAGCAAGAAACATACTCTAAACCAATATCATGGCAAAACTCAACAGAAGCAGGGTCACCACCATGTTCGCCACAGATACCTAATTTAAGGTCTTTTCTACTAGCTTTACCTTTTATAGCCGCCATTTTCATAAGCTCGCCAACACCTGTAAAATCGATAGTTCCAAACGGATCGTTCTCGTAGATTTTTGTATCGTAATAATGCTCTAAAAATTTAGCGGCATCATCACGGCTAAAACCGAATGTCATCTGAGTTAAGTCATTTGTACCAAAGCTGAAGAACTCAGCGTGCTGAGCAATGGTATCTGCAGTTAAGCACGCACGAGGGATTTCAATCATTGTACCAACTAGATATTTTAATTTAGCACCGGATTCTTTAATGATAGCATCAGCTGTTTTAACAACAACATCTTTAAGGAATAAATACTCCTTAACCTCACCCACAAGCGGAATCATAATTTCCGGCACAACAGGTTTTTTAGCAGTTTTATTAACTTCAATAGCCGCCTCTATTACCGCTCTGGTTTGCATTTCGCAAATTTCGGGGTAAGTTATAGCTAAGCGACAACCTCTATGACCCATCATTGGGTTAAATTCGTGTAAGCTATCAATAACTTGCTTAACTTCTTCTACAGATATACCGCAGTGTTTAGCTAATTCTTGTCTGCCTGCCTCATCGTGAGGAACAAACTCGTGTAGCGGTGGGTCTAAAAACCTAATTGTAGCAGGCATACCGTCTAATGCTTTGTAAATTTCTACAAAGTCTTTTCTTTGCATCGGAAGTAATTTAGCTAACGCCTTTTCTCTATCTTCTTTATTTTTAGCAACAATCATTTCTCTAATAACGATTGTACGCTTTTCGCCCTCGAAATCAAAGAACATATGTTCAGTTCTACATAAGCCAATACCTTCTGCGCCAAACTCAATAGCTTTTTTAGTATCTTTATAACTGTCTGCGTTTGTTCTGATTTTTAATGCACGGTATTTGTCTGCCCAAGCCATAACCGTACCGAAGTCGCCGGTTAAAGCCGCTTCTACTCTAGGAATTAAACCGTCGTAAATTTCGCCTGTAGAACCGTTAAGAGAAATTAAATCGCCTTCTTTATAAGTTTTGCCTGCTATTGTAGCTGTGCCTGCCTTTTCGTTAAGAACTAGCTCGCCACAACCTGCTACACAGCAAGTACCCATACCTCTAGCTACAACTGCAGCGTGGCTTGTCATACCGCCTCTAGCTGTTAAAATACCTAAAGCAACATCCATACCGGCGATGTCCTCGGGAGAGGTTTCTAATCTAACTAAAATTAAATCCTTTTCGCCTTTAGCATGTAGCTCAACTGCTCTATCAGCTGTAAATACTACTTTACCAGCTGCTGCACCCGGGCTAGCCGCAAGACCTTTAGCAATAGGCTTAGCTGCTTTAAGTGCCTTAGCATCAAATTGCGGATGAAGAAGTCCATCTAACAATTTAGGCTCTATCATAAGAATTGCTTCTTGTTCTGTTCTTAGTTTTTCTGAAACTAAGTCGATTGCAATTTTTAAAGCTGCCGCCGCTGTACGCTTACCGTTACGGGTTTGTAGCATATAAAGTTTACCTTCTTCTATTGTAAACTCCATATCTTGCATATCCTTATAATGTGCCTCAAGTCTAGCAACAATGTCTGTAAACTCTTTATAGATTTTTGGATTTTGCTCTTGCAGTTTGCTAATTGGCAGTGGAGTTCTGATACCTGCAACTACATCCTCGCCTTGAGCATTCATAAGATACTCACCATAAAGCATTTTTTCGCCTGTTGCTGGGTTACGAGAGAAAGCAACGCCGGTTCCTGATGTATCACCTTTGTTACCGAATACCATTGCTTGAATATTAACCGCTGTACCCCAGCTATATGGAATAGAGTGCATTCTTCTATAGATTTCTGCTCTCTCATTCATCCAGCTTCTAAAAACAGCCGCAGTAGCACCCAATAATTGCTCTTTAGGGTCTTGCGGAAATTCTTTACCTATTTTCTTTTTATACTCTGCTTTAAATTGCAAACACAATGCTTTAAGGTCTTCAGTAGTAAGTTCTAAGTCTTCTTTGATGCCTTTTTTATGCTTCATTTCGTCGATAAGCTCTTCAAAGTATGCTTTGCCAACTTCCATAACAACATCGCTGTACATTTGAATAAAACGACGATAGCTATCGTAAGCAAATCTAGGGTTACCTGATTTAGCCGCTAAACCTTCTACCGAAACATCATTTAAGCCTAGGTTTAGGATAGTATCCATCATACCAGGCATAGACGCACGAGAACCAGAACGAACTGAAACTAGTAGCGGGTCAACAGGGTCACCGAACTTTTTACCCATTTCTTTTTCTAATTTGGCAACATTAGCAAAAATTTCTTTTTCTATTTCGCTATTGATTTTTTTGCCGTCTGCGTAGTATTGCGTACACGCTTCTGTTGTTACCGTAAAACCATCAGGAATTGGTAATCCAAGCGATACCATTTCGGCTAGGTTAGCACCCTTTCCGCCAAGAAGCTCTTTGCCCTTGCCGTGCCCTTCTTTGAACATATAAACGAATTTTTTTGACATTTTTACTGTTTGAGTGTTTTTGCCAACTTTTTATAAAAGCTATTACGACTACACTCTTTTTCTCCTATTTTTTTGCACAAAAATCTGCACAATTATTCGTACAAATTTTTGTACCCATTTGTACTCCACGATTATATCACTTACGACTTTTGTTTGCAAACGATTTTTTTAATTTCCCCTCTTGACTTATTGCCCTTATATCTGCTACACTAGTTTATTAGTGGCAACCAAAGAAAAAGTTAAAAAACAAAAACCGCTTCAGTTTAGACCTGAATTACTTAATGCGATGAAAGGTTACAAGCCTAAGTTTATATTAAACGATATATTCGCTGGCTTAATGGTGGCACTTGTAGCACTGCCACTTAATATGGCAATGGGTGTTAGGCAAGCCGAAGGCTCTCCATATGCTATACAAATCGGATTATGGGCAGCGATTATAGGCGGAATTTTATTAGCACTTTTTGGCGGTACTAGATTTTCCATAGGTGGTCCTACTGCCCCGTTTATAACAATAACAGTTATATTATTAGGTACAAATTCAGGTTATGGCTTACATGGCTTGTTTTTTGCCGTTGTATTAGGAGGCGTATTTTTAATTATTGCAGGCTTTCTGCGAGCCGGTAGACTATTAAAATATGTATCATTCCCTGTTATGATAGGTATTTGTTTAGGGATAGGCATAATGCTGTTTTTTAATCTACTTTCCGATGTTGGCTTTATGCTTGCTCCTCATACGGATTTAACCCGAACACTAGACAATATAACTCCTTTTACAGCTAGGCTTGTCCGTACAGTTACCAATTTTAATAACTTTAGTATATCTAGTTTTATAATCGGTGCATTTGTAATTCTACTGGTTTATTTTATACCTAGAATTCCTAAGGTAGGTAAAAAAATACCGGCTATGATTACCGCTATAGCACTTGGTACTGTGTTATCTATTGTTTTTACTGCCATTTACAACGCTACAAATATCAGCTGGATACAGCCTAGAACTATATACAGTGTTTTTGGAAACCCAGAACCTGCTTGGGGAGAACATTTGCTTAGATGGAATTTAGTGAACTTTGCTAACCCTATGCTATACTTCTTTGCTTTTGCTATCGCAATAGTTGCTGCATTAGAGGGAATGATGAGCTCTCAAGCAGTAGAAAACATTTCCGGACTAAAATACAGTGCCGATATGGAAATTATCGGGCACGGTGTTGCTAATGTAGGCAGCGGACTGCTTGGTGGATTGCCAATTACCGCTGCTATGGCACGCACTAATCTAAATTATGCTAATAGAGCTAAATCTAATCTTGCAGCCATTTTCCAATCACTTTTCCTACTACTTTTCTATGTAGTGCTTATGCAGTTTATGGGCATTATCCCGCTTGCCGCACTCGCTGCTCCGCTTATTAAAGTTGCTATCGCCACCAGCTTCTTCCCTATTGTTAAATGCTTATTTAAGTTTACTAACCGAGATACAATTCAGCTTGTTGTTACAAGTTTAGTTACGATAATATTTGGAGTGCATTTTGGAGTAATAGCCGGAATCGCAATTTCATTTATAGTAAACAGTAAAAGCATTAAAGATAAAATGACAGTTGAGGATATTGAGTTTGAAAAAATCCCGAATATCGAAAACTTCTGCGAGCATTTTGAATGCGAAGAAGAATTGCCTATTATTAAAGCGTTTACCATTAGCGGAACAGTCTTTTTTGCAAATACCTATAAAATAACGGATAAAATAAAAGAAGCTATAGCAAACGGTGCCGATGAGGTTGTGTTAGATTTTTCTAATGCTACAAGCATAGATGCTACGGTAGCCGAAAAGCTAGCCAAATACTCCAAAGCCCTAGCTAAAAAAGGTAAACGCTTAGCACTATTTAATACCTCTAAAGACATAAAACGACAATACGAGCAAGCCTTTAGATATATTGTAATGAGTTGGTAGTTTTTAATGCATAATGCTTAATTCACAGTACTTAGTGAATAACTTATTTATATAACTATAAATACAGATATTCTGTCAGCCTCTACAATTAGTAATTTCTGATAAACTAATAAGTCAATACTTTTTACTTTAGCAAAATTTTCCTATTGACTTTTTGCTACTTGTGTCATACACTTAAATCAGGTGGCAAAAAAGCGTAAAAATATAATTGAGCATTTGCAACAGTCAATAGAGCTTGATACAAAAAAAACTCCGTCGGACACTATTTTAAGCACCGTCGGGATTTTAACAGGCACATTAGCAGGGCTACTTGTGTTAATTTGTTTAATTTTATATTTAGCTATCCCCCGCCCGCCTGTCGGCATCGACTTTGCCGAAGTTGTTTGGTATTTTATATACTACCCTAGCGTTGTGCTTGTAATCGTAGGACTTTTTTGCACCGTTGGTCAACTATTTCGTAACCACTACATTTCAACAATTATCGGACTAATTATAAACACTTCCGTTGCCATTGCCCTAATAACCGTCTCTCTGGTGCAAGGCATAGCATTTGGGCAAGTACTAGTATTCCCATTTTGGTTTTTATAAAATCGCCAAACAATCATTAAAGTATGAAAAATATTTCTTTTTCGCCACCGGATATTACTACAAATGAAAAAAACCGTATATCCGAGGTGCTAAATAGTGGTTGGATAACCACAGGTCCTACGGTAAAGAGGTTTGAAAGTAGACTTGCTAAGTATTGTGGCACACAAAACACTGTATGCTTAAATTCGGCAACTGCTGGATTAGAGCTTATTTTGCGTGTTTTAGGAATTAGCGACGGCGACGAAGTTATAACAAGTGCTTACACATATACGGCTAGTGCCAGTATTATAGCACATACAGGTGCAAAAATTGTTTTAGCCGATACCAAAAATAATAGCTACGAGATGGATTACGACAAACTTTCCTCTTTGATAACTCCTAAAACTAAAGCTATCATTGCCGTAGACATCGCCGGAGTAATTTGCGATTATAATAAACTTTTTAATATAGTAAACTATAAAAAATCCTGTTTTGTAGCAAACAATCCTTATCAAGAAGCTATCGGTAGAATTTGTGTTATAGCAGATGCGGCACACTCATTTGGCGCTACTCAAGATGATAAAATCTCAGGTAGCATAGCTGATTTTAGCGTTTTTAGCTTTCATGCTGTAAAAAATCTAACTACCGCCGAGGGCGGAGCTATCACTTGGAACAAAGCACTTCCCTTTGATACAGAAGCACTTTATAAAGAATTTATGCTTTTAGCACTTCACGGGCAAGACAAAGACGCTTTAACAAAATCACAAGCCGGCGCTTGGGAATACGATATAAAATGCTTAGGCTACAAATATAATATGACCGATATTGCCGCAGGTATTGGTATCGCTCAACTAAGTCGCTATCCGTATTTTTTAGCGGAAAGACATACAATAATAAAACAATATAACAACGCTTTTGCTGGCACAAATATAGAGTTTTTAGCTCATGTAGGCGAAAATTACCGCTCTAGCGGACATCTTTATTTAACAAGAATAACAAATATCAAAGAAGAAAAACGCAATAAATTCATTCAAAAAATGGCAGAAGACGGTATCGCCACAAATGTCCATTACAAACCACTCCCACTTTTTACAGCCTACAAAAATTTAGGCTTTGATATTAAGGATTTTCCAAATGCTTTTAACCAATATCAAAATCAAATTTCACTTCCATTGCATACTAAACTATCCGCAGACGATATTACATATATTATCGAAAATTATATTAAGGCGGTAAAAGAAGTATAATAGAATTTTTACAAAACAACTGGATATTTTTACTATGTGGATTTCTAGGGTTACTATGGATATTAGGCTCTATCTTTTTGTACCGCCGTTTATTTAAGCGTATATACGATATAATTTTTTCTATTATCGGTATGCCTTTTTTCTTTTTGCTTTTTATCCCCATTTCTATTGCTATAAAAATCTCGGATAAAGGTAAAATTTTTTACTGCGGAGAACGAGTTGGCAAAAACGGCAAAATTTTCAAAATGAAAAAATTCCGCTCTATGAAAGAAAATTCACCCGATATTCGCCTAGAGGACGGTTCAACTTATAGCGGAGAAAAAGATGTGCGAGTAACTAAACTAGGAAAATTTTTAAGAAAAACCTCTTTAGACGAAACTCCACAAATAATTGATATATTTATTGGCAATATGAGTTTTCTCGGTCCACGCCCTGATGTACCGGACGAGGTAGAAAAGTTAGAAAACGAGGAACGAGATTTGTTAAAGGTTCGCCCTGGTGTTAGCGGTTATTCGCAAGCTAAGTACCGCAACAGTATAACTACAAAAGAAAAAATCAAACACGACTGCTGGTACGCTAATAATATTTCCATTTTCCTTGACATTAAAATCTTCTTTATGACTATTTGGACAGTTTTAAGACGCAAAAACATCAACAACGAATCAGTCGGCAATATAGACGAAAATACATTGAACAATGTGATAAATGTTATAGATAATAAGGGTACTGATGATATAATAGAAGAACTAATAGAAAAAACCATAGAACCTACAGAATTAGAACTCTGTGAAGAATTAGAAAATGAAAAGACAAATATTTTAACCACCCATATTCCTTAATAAAAACAAATTGACAATCCATCTCTTTTATTTTATACTAAAAAATCTAACTAATGACAAACCTACCCAATAAAAACTTCAAAAATAATCCTCAAAACAATAAGCCACACCCAAATTTGTCGGCTAGAGTTTTGCCACACTCAGTAGAGGCAGAGAGCTCGGTTTTGGGCTGTATTTTAATAGACGAAAACGCTCCTATCTATATTTTGGGTGAACTTAGCGCTACTGATTTTTATATGCCAAGCCACCGCACTATTTTTAGTGCTATGGCAAGCATCGCATTAAAAGATAAACCTATTGATATTGTTACACTTGTTACAGAATTAGAGGCACTTGGCTCTCTTGATGAAGCAGGCGGGCTTACATACTTAAATAATTTATCTAATCTTGTGCCGAGTAGCGCTAACTTTAGACACTACACTACAATTGTTAAAAAGACTTCTACCCTACGCCGTCTTATTGAAGCTAGCGGAAGAATCGCCGATAAAGCATTCACAGGCGATCCTGACGATACTGCTATCAATTTTGCCGAGGGTGAAATTTTTTCTTTAGCTGAAAAATTTGACCGCTCAAAACTCGTCCACGCCAGCGAACCGCTAAGTGAAACGATTGCCGAAATAGAATTTAAATGTAAAAATCCCGATAGCGGTAGAGGTATTCCGACAGGCTTTAAGCGCTTAGATAAGATGCTAAACGGTTGGCAAAAAGGCGATTTAGTTATTATTGCTGCCCGTCCAAGTGAGGGTAAAACTAGTTTAGGTATGAACTTTATAACTAAAGCTATGTTCGACGGTAATCGCCGTACCTCTGCCGGCAAACCAGACCCATACAAATGTGCCGTTTTTTCGCTTGAAATGCCGTCCAGCCAACTCTTAAAAAGGCTTGTTTGCTCACACGCTAAGGTTAATATGGAGCGTGTAAATGCCGCAGACTTAAATGCTAAAGAGTGGAAAAAATTATTTGCCACAAAAACACTTGTAGATAAGGCTCATCTATACATAGACGATAGCTCGCTTACTACTCCTATCGAAATCCTTAGTAAATGTCGCAGATTAAAACGGGAAAAAGGCTTAGATTTTATAATGATTGACTATCTACAGCTTATGAGTAGCGGTAAGCGTGTAGAAAACCGTCAGCAAGAAGTTAGCGATATTACCAGAACTCTTAAAATCGCCGCTAAGGAATTAGGAGTACCTATAATTCTACTTAGCCAAATGAGTAGGGATATAGAAAAGCGAAAGGGTGCCGATAAAATGCCCCAAATGAGCGACCTTCGAGAAAGTGGAGCTATTGAGCAAGATGCCGATATAATATTATTTATACACCGCAAGTATGCTAGTACCGATTTATCTGTGTCTGAAGAAGAGAGAAATCGGGTACAATTAGTTATAGCCAAGCACCGAAATGGTGAGCGTGGCTTAGTAGATGTAAAATGGAAGGGTGAAACTGTTACTTTTGAAGATGTGGAGTTTACTTCTAGCTATGTTCCACCTCAAGATTCTGGCGGTGGCAACTTTACCGTTAGCGAAGATTTCATAGCTACTGATAATAATTTTGAATTAAATGACAATAATTACCAAGATAGCTTTGTAACACCAAATCAAAAATCTACCGAAGAGCTTTTGGCTGTGCCATTAAGCTCGGACGAGGATGAGGTTTTTTAACAACGCACAATATTTAACGCTCAACGCACAATAAAGATCTTAATATATAAACAATAAATCAAAAATTGTGAATTGCACATTGAACATTGAAAACTGAAAAATGGACGATATACAAAAAATATTACAAAAAGGAGGCGCTGTTTTGGCTAAAATTTTTACAGGTAAGGAAATTAAAAACGAACTTATCGCAGAATTTGAAGAGCTTGAACCCACCGAGATTTTTACGATAGCGCTAGGGCTTATTGCAGAGGAAAAATATTCCGAGTGCGAGGATTTTTTATTTAAGCATATAGAAAAGGATTATACCGATGAGTTATTCCGATTAGGTAAAGCTATAATAGAAAATGTTGTTTCGCTTGGCGATGATGTTTTGCAAGAGGGTGATTATAGCTTAGAAGATGCTCTAGCTTGGCAAGCCGATTGGATAAAATTACATGTTCCGCTAGATAATTTTGAGAATAGAGATGAAAGGCAAAATCCAAACTTTACAGGCAAAAAAGCCAAAAAAATCATCGCCAAAAAATCTAGACGCCAACTTTACAACGAAACCCCGCAGGTATAGGTAATACTTAGTATATACTGATTATAAGCAATTAAAAAATCACTAATAGTAGGGCGGCAGATTGTTGTCCAAACTTTATTTATGAATCATAACCTCCATTTTCAGCACCGTACTGCCGGTATACTTATGCCGATATTTTCGTTGCCTAGCCCGTTTGGGATAGGTTCTTTTGGTAAACCCGCATATAATTTTATCGATTTTTTAGCCTTAGCTAAACAAAAATACTGGCAAGTTTTGCCTCTTAATCCAACCGATACATATAATAGCCCCTATGCTAGCCCATCGGCTTTTGCGGGAAATTCATTATTTATTGATTTAGAATTACTAATAAAGCAAGGATTGTTAAAAAAATCAGAACTTCATCTTGATTTTCAGGACACCCGGTGTACCTCCCCTACATTATCCATAAATCATCTGTCCCTAACCCACAACCCCTACATTGACTACAAAAAAATCCAGAATACTCACTATCCCTTATACAAAAAAGCATTTTTTCGCTTTACTAAAAACGATAACTATAATAACTTTATCCAAAAAAACTCTCATTGGCTAAATGCTTATATTGTATATCAATCAAATCTAACAGGCGAATCAGTTGACTACTTTGCCTTTTTACAATACATTTTCTATACTCAATGGCAAGCGTTAAAAGCATATGCAAACTCAAAAGGCATTTCAATAATTGGAGATATTCCGCTATATGTTGCCGAAAAAAGCGTAGACGAGATTTCTAATCCACATCTTTTCTTACTAGATAAAAATAACTCCCCCACACTAGTAGCAGGCTGTCCGCCCGATGATTTTTCTAAAGACGGTCAAAAATGGGGCAATCCACTCTACAACTGGGAGGCTCATAGACAGTCAGGCTATAAATGGTGGATAGAGCGGCTTGCCCATAATCTATTGATTTACGATGCCGTACGGCTAGACCACTTTAGAGGTTTAGAGCAATTCTTCGCTATTCCAAAAGAGAAAACTGCTCTTGATGGCTCTTGGCACTTAGGTGGTGGCGAGCATTTTATAAAAACAATAAACAGCTGGTTTAATAATCCGCCACTTATCGCCGAGGATTTAGGTCACATCACAGACGGTGTTAGACATCTATTAAAGGTTAGTAATTACCCGACTATGCGTGTTCTGAATTTCGGCTTTAATGCTCCTTTAGGCAAATCCGAACACCTACCGCATAATTTTGCTAATCACACAGTAGCATATAGCCAAACTCACGATACCGACACAATTTGCGGATTATATAATAAGTCATCTGCTAAAACTAAAGCTGATATGAATGATTACTTCGGCACAAAAAACGGCGAAAACATCGGGTTTTTAGGCGCTGTTTCTATACTTAAATCCCCCGCTAACACCGCCATTATTCCCCTATCGGACTATTTGAATTTAGATTCTACCGCCCGAGTAAACACCCCAGGAACAGTCGGTAATCACAACTGGAGCTATCACCATGATAGCACGCACCTTAATAAAGAACTGGCACAAAAAATCGCCAGACAAACAATTTTATCGGGAAGGGTATAAAAATAATAGCTAATTAGTAATTACAATATCGTACAATCGTAGGGTCGACACTCTGTCGCCCGAACTTTAGAAAAGTCTAACTATTTATTTGCGCTCTTTTATTATGCTCTGGCGACAGAATGTCGACCCTACTATTTTATTTTTTTAATTATCTTATTGATTATTTATTGTCTAGCCTCTTCAAAATCTCTTTTACTTGTTTTTTAACGCTTTCTTCTCCTAAAGCGGTATCAACTACCGTATTACTTCTTTTCACTTTTTCCGCTAACGGCATTTGTGAATTTATTGCTTTTGTTGCTTCGGCTTTATTTATGTTATCTCTTGCTATTAGCCTTTTTATTTGTTCGCTTGTACTACAAACTACACAAACAATATAACCTACTAATTTTTCAAAACTTGCCTCAAATAATAATGGAATTTCTACCGCAACAATATCACTCTCAATCTCCCTCACCAACTCTTGTACTCTATTATAAATTGCAGGGTGCGTAATTGCATCTAATTTTCTCCTTGATGCTTCGTCGCTGAATATTATGCTACGGAGTTTTTTTCTATCTAAAAGCTTATCGTTAAAACACTCGCTAAACTCCCCTTTTACTTTTTCTAAAACATTTTTATCATCTAATATTTCTTTAGCCACTACATCGCAATTAAAAACCGCACAACCCAACTCCTTAAAAATCTTCATAACAAAACTTTTACCTGTTGAGATACCGCCGGTAATTCCAATAACTACCTTTCTACTTTGCTTCATACCAGCTACCCCCGATATTTATATCCACCACAAGCGGAACATTCAATTCTGTTGATTTTTCCATTACTTCCTTTACTTTTTTGCTAACTGCTTCTGCCTCAAATTTATCTACCTCAACAATAATTTCGTCGTGAACCTGCAAAATAATTTTACCACTTGTTCCACGCAAAACTTCGCTAACCTTAATCATAGCAATCTTGATTATATCCGCCGCTGTACCTTGAAGCGGTAAATTCATAGCCGCTCTTTCGCCAAAGTTTCTAAGCCCTGCGTTAGACGAAAGTAATTCAGGAATTCTGCGTCTTCGACCAAAAAGCGTTTTAGCATAGCCCAGCTTTTTAGCATTTGCTACCGCTCCATCTAAATATGCTTTAACCCCACTAAACTTTTCAAAATAATTATCTATATACCGCTTTGCCGTAAAATTACCTACCTTTAATTGGTTAGCCAAACCAAAACCACTAATCCCATAAATAATACCAAAATTAACAGCCTTAGCACTCCTACGCATATCGCTATCCACATTATCAATAGACACTCCAAAAACCTTGGCTGCCGTTTCTGCGTGAATATCTTCGTTATTTTTATATGCCTCAATCATAATCGGGTCGCCGCTAAAGTGAGCCATAAGCCTAAGTTCTATCTGAGAATAATCGGCACAAATAAGTACTCTATCGCTAGACTTTGGCACAAACGCTTTTCTAATCTCTCGCCCCATTTCATCTCTGGTAGGAATATTTTGTAAATTAGGCTCTACACTACTTAACCTGCCTGTCGTAGTTAACGCTTGCTTAAATTCTGTATGCACAACACCGCTAGCACTCGAAGCTCTAAGTAGCCCCTCTACATAAGTGCTATTTAATTTAGCCAATTTACGATACGCCAGCACCTTACTACAAATCGGATAATCGTTTTCTAGTAATTCCAAAATCTCTACAGCAGTCGAGAATTTTTTATCTTTTTTAGGATATGGAATTTTTAGATGCTCAAATAATACTTCACCAAGTTGCTTAGGGCTATTTACATTAAACTCCTTATCCGCAATTTCCTGAATTTCTTTGGACAATTCGGCGATTTTTACGCTAAACTCCTCGCCCATTTTAACTAACTTTTGCTTATCTACCTTAAAGCCCTCTTTTTCTATATTAAACAAAACTCTAACAAGCGGCAATTCTATATCGTAATAAAGCGAGGTCATTTCTTGATTTGCCAATTGTTTTTTTAATTCTGTCGCCAAATCAAAAAGTCCCGTTGCTACAGCCGTATTATCAAAATCGTATGCTAGAAGTAAGTCGCCTATCTTTTCTAGCGGAAGCGACATATCCACTAAATATTGAGCTAATTTTACATCAAAAAAATTATTAAATTCTATTCCAAATGTTGTCAATAAATTAAGTGTTTTTTTAGCATCAAATACAATTTTTTCTGTCGCTTCATCCTCTAAAAGGTCCTTAATCACACCTATAACGCTAGTAAAATCCAATCCTATATCAAGTAGCGTTTTAGCAAGCTCAATCTCATACTCCACACCACTCTCAAATGATAATGAAATGTTGTCGCCAAAATGTACAGCTAACGCACCACCATTTACCTCATTTAATTTCGCTTTCAAATCCTCTACGCTACTGATTTTGTGTTTTGCTATTTCTTTTTTAACCGCCAAAGCAACAATCTGTTGCCCACCACTTTCAAACAACTCATCTCGCTTTAACAAACTCTTAAAACCGTTCTCAATAAAAAATTGTTTAACATCACTACTAAACGGCAAATTAAAACTGCTATCACAGACCGAATATTCTAGCGGAACAGTAACATCAATAGTCGCTAATTCCCTACTTAAAAAAGCGTTATCCTTATCGTTAACTAATCGCTCTTTTAGCTTGCCTGTAATCTTTTCTATATTACTATAAACGCCTTCTAGCGTTATATATTCGTTAAGTAATCCTAGTGCCGTCTTTTCACCAACGCCTGCAACACCTGGTATATTATCGCTACTATCTCCACAAAGCGCCTTATAATCTATAATTTGCTCCGCCAATAAACCTACTTCTTGCTTTAAAACATCAGGAGTAAACTCAATAATATCACTAAGCCCTCGCTTTGTAATAAGCACACTAACATTATTCGTAATAAGCTGATACGCATCTCTATCACCGGTTATAATATATGTCTTAACTCCTTCCTCGCTTGCACTTTTAGCCACTGTACCCAAAATATCATCTGCCTCATAGCCTTCCTTTTCTAAAATACAAATACCCATATTCTTTAACATTTCTTTTAATATTGGCATCTGAACAACTAACTCATCAGGCATTTTTTTGCGGGTCGCTTTATATTGAGAGTATTTAATATGTCTAAAGGTAGGCTTAGGCAAATCAAAAGCTACCGCCACAAACCGTGGTTTATAATCATTTATCGCTCTAAAAAGCATAGTCGCAAAACCATAAACCGCTTGAGTAGGAACACCTTGTGCGTTATTAAGCGGAGGCATAGCATAAAAAGCCCTATTAACAAGACTATTACCATCAATAAGTAACAGTGTATTCTGATAAGTTTTTTGATTACTCATACATTTAATTTTATATCAAAAATAAATTTAAGTCAACATTAAAAATGCGAACAATTATGATATTGCTCGCATTTATCTTAAAATTTAATTTTTCTGCCGCCAATCTTAAAACCACCTTTTTTCATTGATTTTAACATTGTTTTTGTTTGGTCGTATTGCTTTAATAGCTGATTTAGATCTTGAATAGTTGTACCGCTACCGCCTGCTATTCTTTTACGGCGACTAGCTTTTATAATATCAGGGTTTTCCCGCTCGTATTTAGTCATGCTTCGAATTATTGCTTTATATTTTTCTATACGTCTTTCATCTAAGTTAGCATTTTTAAGATTAGCACCACCTAATCCCGGAATCATACCCATCACTGACGACAAATCCCCCATTTTAGATAATTGGTCAAACTGAACTAAAAAGTCATCTAATGTAAACTTAGCTTCACGCAGACGCTTTTCCATCTTTTCCATTTCTTCTTCGCTAACACCGGCTTGTGCTTTTTCGATAAGGGTCAGCACATCACCCATACCTAAAATTCTACTAGCCATACGGTTCGGATGAAATTGCTCTATATCACCAACCTTTTCACCTGTACCGCAAAATTTGATAGGCTTACCAACTGCCGCTCTAATAGACAGTGCCGCACCACCACGGGTATCGCCGTCTAGTTTAGTTAAAATAACACCCGTTAGGTTTAGTCGATTATTAAATTCGGTAGCAACAGTTACCGCATCCTGACCCGTCATAGCATCAACTGTCAGTAAAATTTCGGTAGGAGCAACCCCAGCTTTAACCCCCTCCAGCTCCTTCATAAGCTCATCATTGATATGCAAGCGACCCGCTGTATCAATAATCACGGTATCATAACCTTTACTAATAGCATACTCAACAGCCTCTCTAGAAGTTTTTACAGGGCTTTGAGTACCACGCTCAAACACCTCTACTTTAGCATTAGCTCCCACAACTTGTAGCTGCTTTATAGCAGCAGGGCGGTAAATGTCGCAAGCTGCTAACATCGGTTTTTTGCCTTGAGCAACTAGCATTTTAGCAAGCTTACCGCACATTGTGGTTTTACCGGCACCCTGAAGCCCACACATCATAATAACAGTAGGAGGCTTTGATGACACCTCTAACTTACTAGCAGTACCACCCATAAGCATCGTCAGTTCATCATTAACGATTTTTATAACTTGCTGCGTAGGGGTTAGGCTTTGTATAATTTCTTCTCCAACTGCCTTTTCACTGACTCTAGCAATAAAATCTTTTACAACCGAAAAATTGACATCCGCTTCAAGCAGTGCCACACGAATTTCACGCATAGCAGCTTTGATTTCAAGCTCTGTTAGCTTGCCTCTTGCCGTCATTTTTTTAAAAATATGATTAAATTTTTCTGATAATCCACTAAATAATGCCATAAGTTTATCCCTTGAGTTCTATATTATCATTTTTACTATAAGCTTGTCAAATATTAAACCTGCTTGCAAATTCTAACTGCCAATCTCTTGTATTGAGTTTTGAATTTAGAATACAATGATCGTGAATTTCGGTTAGAATTTTGCCGATGTTTTGCCCTGTGATGCCAACTGCTAGTAAATCTGAACCGTTTATTTTTAGGTCTTTTAGAGTCAGCGGTACATTTGTGTCGATTATTTTTTGTTTTATAGCAACAAGACGATGAGTTTCGTGCTGTTTATTGGGGTTAGCACCTAAGCGGTCGGCATCTATTAGGGCAATTAGCTTATCTAAAATATCCCAATTTTTAACAGCAAAACGGATTAGCTTTTGCTCGCTCATATTGCCGTCTTTATCTACCATATGATGCTTGCAAAGTCTAGCCGTTTCGTCAATTTTTTCATTAGAAAATTTTAGACCGCTACTTCCTAAAATTTTGCGTACTAGCTTTTCGCTTAAATCCGCATGACCTGCCATTTTACCGAATTCTTTTAACGCATAAGGCTTGCCTACATCATGTAGAAGTGCTGATAATCTTACCTCTGGCGGACTAAACCTTACAACTTGAAAAGTATGCTCTAAAACATCGTATATATGATGTTCTTTATTTTGTTCTAAACGATCCCCTTCTAACAATTCAGGAATAAGATATTTAAACAACTGTAATTCGTATAATAGTTTTAGCCCCCTATAATGAGCATCTTTAATACTGTATTTTGTATCGGCTACTAAAATGCGTTCTAGCTCTATCCTTTTGCGTTCGGCGGTTATATCATTAAGATGATGTCTAAAACTAATAGCTATTTCTTTTGTTATATTATCAATTAAAAATCCTGTTTCGGCAGAAATCCTTGCCAACCTAAGTAATCGCAATCCATCATCAGCAAAAACATATTTAGCGTCCCAGCATCTTAACATCTTTTTCTCACAATCCTCAATTCCGCCAAAAAAATCAATCACTTCACTGTTTTTAATATCATAATATAACGCATTACAACAAAAATCCCGCCTTTTAGCATCAAGTAGCATATCTGTTGTAAAAGCAACTTCCTCGGGAGTATGTACTCCACCCTCTCCATAACTTTCGGTTCTAAAAGGAGTATATTCAAAAAGCTCGCCAGTCTCTCTACATTTAATCCATAGTGTACCTAATCGTTTATTAACCTCTGTAACGCTAAAATTTTTATTTATTTTTTTAGAACCCAAAAAAGCTTCTGGCAAAGCACTTCCTGCTATATCAATATCGGTACTACCTAACCCAACCAAATGGTTGCGAACAAAGCCCCCTGTTATAAATATAGAACAATGAGCTAAATTAGCTAATATTTGTAGTGATTTAGGAATAGCAATTTTAACTTTTTTTTTGTTAGGAATGTGCATAGAGAATAAATTTAGTTTAATGCACATATGTCAATTTGTCAAATATTTTTAGGTCTCTAAAATAAATTCATTAGTTTTATGACAATATCTACAACCTGCATCGGGATAAGCGGTTTGGTTGATATGAATATTAGAATGTTCTATATAGCGCTGCTGAACTGCATTATTGGCATTTGTCATATTGATAAGACTAATAATAAGTCCTGTTATAAAAAGCACTAACACTAAAAACGGAAGCACAAAGCGTTCGGCAGTTTTGCGTTCTAAGACTTTTGCTGTAGGTTTTGGCACATTTGGATTTTGGCTATGTGTTTGTGTAGTTATTGATTTTTGATGATTATATTGATTATCATATTGATTTTTCATTAGTTTCTCCTTTATCTTTTCTCTAAAGTTCGAGCTTTTGTGAACATCACTCACTATTTAGCGATTTATAATATTATCCCATAGAAACGAACGATACTCAAACCTACCACTTTCGCTGTCACCTCTAGGAGTATAACATAATGGCGGATAAAGCACACACCACCAGTTGCGTCCGTTTGCATTTCCTAACTTAATAACGAGTGCCGAGTAGTAACCACTACCTAAAGTAAAATTAGGGTATCGAACCGTTGGAAAATGAGTAACACCCACACTGGCAACTGCCGAATATATGTGACCGTTAGAAGCTAAAACTTGATTAGCTATTCTTTCTAACGCACTACTTTCACGCCTCAAAACTACTAATGCGCTCGGTTTAGAGACACTATCTACTAAAATCGCTTCTACATGTAATAAAACTGCATCTCGCACCTCGTACTTTACAGCTTGATCACTACGAGAATTTGAATTTGCTCTTATATGCAAACGCACGATATTGTCTACAGGATTATTGATACTACTAGTATTTGTAGTACAGCCTAAAAATATAACGCTTGTAAAAAACAAGATTACTGTTATAAAAAATAAAAAAGGTGTGCTTTTCACACTTCCCTCGCTACAGGTTCGGCTTTTTTGCGTAAGCAATTGGCATGGATTAAACCGAGAATTTATAAATCGTAAAAACGACGATTTGATTTTTTTTCTCATCGCCCTGATTATTGCCTTATATTGTATTTTTATACTGTATATAGTAAATTGCTCTACTCCAAGTCGGCTTTAGGAATATCCAAATACAGCATTTCATCCACGATATGCTCGGGTTAGACAATGCTAAATATGGATATTCGTCTATAAACACAACAAGCTTAGCACCAGCTGCCTCTTCTATGATATAGTCAAAGGCCTTGTCAAAATCTACAAAGCTGTCCAGTCCTTTTTTGCTAGAACAATTAGCATCTCCTCTAACTTGATGTAGAAAACTCGATTCCCTTTTTCTAAGGCTGCGTTGGCTAGGTGCGTGGCTAGAACTGTTTTGCCAAATGATTTTTTGATTTAATCAAAATCTTGCGTGCTAGGGCTGGTTCGTTCTCGGAGGGTATTTGCGTAGAGATTGAAGCCCTCCTTGCTTAACCCCCTCTCATCGAAAAGTCTAAAAAGTTGCACGAAAACAACCCATTGAGCTGTTTCCATGCGAAAAGTCATAGCAACATTTTTATCGCTGAGAATACTGTGCGGTTGATTAGCAAGTTCGTGGCATATTTATCTTCTGCGCTTATCAGCCAGTCCTGCGGCTCTCTGTTGGCAACAAAGACTATGCTTGTAGTGCTTTTTAGGCCCATAAGGGTTTTGTATAGCAGTTCAAGATCATCCCGCTTGAGATCAAGGTATAGAAAATCATCTATGATTAGCATATCGGCAGCGACCACTCTTGCGTGAGTTAGCTTGGCTTTTTGGAATGTGTCCTTACTTTTGACAATCATCAGCAGCTCATCAACGGACAAATACATTACCTTGTAGCCTAGGTTTATTGCGGTGCTAGCAATATGCGTAGCTATTTGAGTTTTGCCACTACTTGACTTGCCAGTGATAAGCAAGTTTTGGCTAGTCTCAACCCAAGCACAATCCTCAAGCTGATTTAGTTGGTACTGTATCCCTTCGTGCAAGCTAGCTTTACTGAGCGTTGCTTGCGGCAGGTTTGCATTCCTGCGATTGCGCTTTATTGCATTCTGTTTACGAACCTCTAACTCTCTTTCAAAAACTTGCTCTAAAAAATCAAGGTTACTCATCCCAGGCGAGTTCACATTTCTAACATATAGGTTTTTTACATAGCTAATTCCAAATGAAGAAATGTGAAAATAGAAAGCCTTTCTTGCAATGGCTCTCTTCTCTGCCGTTGACATAGTCAAAAACTTACCCATGTCATTATCCGCATCCATGAGTTCATCATTACAAAGCTTCAGTTGTCTATAAAGCAAATTGAGCCTTGGGTATATTTTTTGCTTCCATAATTCTTCGGTCACAATACTTGAATTATATCAAAATATTTACAATAACGCAAGTCCTTATGGGTCGTTATTACCTTAAACACTTGTGGAGTGCCTTACGAGCTAAATGATCTTAGCACCCTTTTTCAAATTGCATGTAGCGCAAAGTATCTGAATATTCTTTGCGTCCACTGAAGTTCCGCCTTTTGAATACGGCAGAATATGGTCATAGTGCAAATTCTCTGCTGCGCCGCACTCTCTACAACAACCCTTATCTCTTGTATAAACCTCAAATTTGATTGCAGATGGGATAAGCCTTGCGTGCTCAATTATTACATTTTCTGATTGGATATTTTCAATTTTCTCATCGATGGCCTCTAGCTTAAACTTGCACACCTTGCGAGCAGGGTTGCCAATGTCATTTTCTTGCCAATAATCCGTCAGATTGAAAAAGCCGTTATAGACCCATATGCCAGGCTTAATCTTTTCATAAACTTTGACCACTCTGGGAGCGCTACCTGATTTATATCGCTCTACTGCTTTGATGAATTTTCCATTCTCGCACATAATACCTGTTGGCTGACTTATCAATTTAGGCTCTGGGGTATACTTATCTCTTTTTGCATCATGCCCCTCATATATTATTGTCCTGCCATCATCTTCCCACTTGTCAGCATAAGGCGCACCTGGACTTACGCTCATATTTACAACAGCGTAATCTCTTCCACTGGGACTAAATGTCATCCCTTGCTGAAACGCCTCGCCCATCATGCCCATTTCATGCCATGAAATGATGTCGCCGCGCCTCATTGACTGCATTCTTTCTTTTGTATATTTTGTCATGATTTATCCTCCATTGTTTAGTCACACCTTAAGCCCTAAGATGCATTGGATGTTTCAAATATTTTTCTTGTCCGCTGAATAAATAGCTTAATCTTTCACGATTAAATTGGGCATTTAATTTATGAATTAGCGTATGGCAATTGGGACACAAAATAATTATGTTTGTGGAGTCATTGTTTTGTGTTTGACAAAAATATTCAATATGATGTCCTTCTAAAATATTCACTCCATACTGTTCTCCTCTTTCTCCACATAATTGACAATTCCTATTATGTTCTTTAAGACTCCGCAAAATTGCTAGATTTACTTCTCTAATTTTTACAAGTCTTTGCTGTTGCCTGTAACCCGCTGAATCATCAGCCGCATTAAAATAGGCTTCCGTTTCTTCTTCAGTTAATAACTGTAACGCTTCTCTCTCGTCTTTACTAATGATTTCTTGAGATTCTGCGTTATCAAATTCTCTATCAACATAATCGAGCAATGAATCGCTTAATCCTCTAGCGCTTTGTATATTGCCATTAAGCCCATTGCTTTTTAGATTATCTAAGGACAGTTTTGATGATGACGTTTTTTTAAGTAGCTTTAATCTAAATAATTTTCTATCTGGCGCAAATGACTCCTTTGTCAAAATAAATTCACTGTCATCAATGGTCGGCTTTGTAAAATCAACCGCTGTAACAACGCATTTATAAGCTATCTTTTGAAAAGGCTGTCCAGCATAAATATATACAATATCATCAATCGAGACGCCCGACAAATTCTGAGTCCACTCAATCTCTCCGAATTTATTAAATGCAGCATCGAGGTCATATTGAGTTGGATTATACGGAATCACAAATGTTTTTATCGGATCACTTACAGAGGTGGGGATTTGTACGCTTTGCACACTATGTTGCTTAATTCTTTCAAAATATTCTAGCACCTTCTTTTTGAATTCCTGCGACTCTGCAGAATCACAGTACCACACGTTGCTCTGCCCCAAAAATCCTTTTTTTCTTCGCGGAATAAAGTATTTTCTATAATGAGTTGAAATTAGATGACTTTTCATGGATTCGGTTCTTATGATATAGTCATACTCGCGCTTGCTTCCTCCTGGAGTTTTCTGTAAATTCGAAAAAACTGTCGCGTTTTCATAAAAACCAACTATTCTAGTTCCTAATTTATCATCTGGGTTATTAGCAATCCAAATCACTAAAACATCGTCAATTTTATCCTTTCCTCTATGCGCTGGGTCTAACCTGCCTAGATCGATTACGGACTCAAAAATGTCGCTTATTCGTGCACCACCTGCCGAACGAACATATCCGTAACAATATCCATCAGCCTCTGTAAAGAAATTATACAACTCTCCACCTATCCCATGTTTTCTTACATATTCACCGCCGCTTCTCATCTTGCCAGTTATTTCGCCTTTATACTCATCCATCCAAGCGATATTGCAAAATAAAACTTTTCTGCTAAAATCTAACGCCGAATCACTTGTCGTGAAATCTTGGGATACATTGACATTGGATAAAAATGCCTGCGGAATTTCTATTTGACTCAACTTATCTAAGTTTATATTGTCTTTATCCAGCGCGTTGATATCCTGGTTAGACAACTTATCACAAATTACCATAAAATCAATCTTTTCACTAGAAAGTACAGTTAAATAAACCTTGCTCCAAACCCCTATTCCCTGAACATACGGCGCACGTATTGCTCTTATCCCTTCTTTAAAAAAGAAAATTTGCACACCACCGTCATCTATATCTCCCTCAACACTTCCATAACCCAAGTTTTTAGCATTATGAAAAGCCTCTAGTAATTGTTCTTTTATCGTATCTGCATCATCTTTACCAAAGCGACAGTCCGTAACCCTAATTTCACCTTTTTCCCTAATAATTGTGCCGCGCGCACGTATCTCTGCCAAATACAAAATCTCTTTATTATAATGTCCCGCCATGAACTTGAATTGTTTAGCGAAGGTATAACTTTTTGTATTAGGACACATATACACGCCTTCCGCAAAATGTCTTGCTGTGGCTGCTGTATTTACGACAACTATATTTTCATGATTCATGCTTCAATCCTCCCATAACTTTTACAAAAAACTTCCGCTGACGAGGCCCGTCAAATTCGCAAAAATATATCCCCTGCCATGTGCCAAGCAGCAGCTTACCCTTTTCTATTATAATAGTCTGGTTTACTCCTACACAACTTGACTTTAGGTGTGCCGCGCTATTGCCTTCGGCGTGTCTAAATTCTGGGCGGTCTGGAAATGCTCTATCTAGCCCTAACAATAGGTCTCCCCTCACTGAGTCATCAGCATTCTCGTTAACAGTAATACCACCAGTCGTGTGCGGACACCAAACAACAGCGATGCCATCCTTGACTCCGCTTTCTCTAACCGTCTCACCTACACGAGCAGTTATATTATACAAACCCTCTTGGTCTGTTTTAAGTGTAAATTCTTTTAGCATATAAATTTATCTATTCTCTCTTTTTGTTCGGGGGTTAAACTCGAAATATTTATAAACACGATTTCTTCTTCGGAAACAGATTCCACTACTGGGACAAGCCATTCAAAATCCTCAAATTCAAAACCATAGCGAAGTAACCATATTTCTTTTTCATCATTAGTACCGTACCTTATCAAATTTGTCATGACTTCAGCCGCCATTCGCAAATCAGGATGCACTTCTGGATTCTTAGCGTAACAATCAAATGCTGCAAAAAATACATCTCCAACTCTAAAGCCAATTAGCTTATCAATAAAATCGTATGTGTCAATTACAATTATGTCATAGTCTACATCTTTTGCTAACCAATCAACTGTTAGACTTGGAACATTTGCATTCCGCAAATTTTTCTTCAATGGAATCATTTCATAACGCACCAAATATCCCGCTCGAAGAAAGTCAGCAAACTCAGGTTCTTCTTTTCGGATTCTTGTCCTTGCCGCATAAGAATATCTTTTTTGAACAATTTCATTAAATCTCTTATTTTGCACCTTCCAGAATAAAATTTTAACTGTGGTGGTCAATATGTCTTGCTCCCTAGAACCAAGGGGACGATTCAAAAATAGTTCATAAATTCTAATAAAAATTTGTTCAACTGATCCATGTGCATTCTCTTCTCCTCGTAAATTATCAAAATGCACATCCCCACTTTCATTGAATAATTTTTCCAACGCTAACCCGACAAGCTTTGAACCGTTGCTACTCCTAAGTCTATCAATTTCTATATTGGCAAGATTATATTCCTCTGAGAAAGTTCCTTCCTTTATTGCTATTTTATAAACTTTATAATCGTCATCCTCGTCAGTCGGTTTATCTAATTGAGACTCAATGTCGAGCAGTATTTCTTCATTAACTATCGACCGCATCGTTGTCATATTGGTTGTAACAACTTTGCCATAATCAAATTTGGGGTTGGTAGTTGATCTTCCCGCTCTTCCTATTAAATTCTTTTTATCAAGCATCGTAGAAAACTGTGACCATCTGTCTATCCAAACTAAATCAAATGGCATATTTATCCCTTGCTCCAAAGTTGCTGTCGCAAAACAAATTTTACAAAATCCTTTTTGAACAAAACTTTCAATTAGTATTCTAACTGTCAACGGCAAGGAGCCATGGTGGATGACAATGCCTCGCCGCATATTGTCTACCATGGTTGACCAATAATCATCCGTTATCTTTTTACCCGTAGCACCTATGTGTATTCTCACCTTTTCTATAATGCCGAGAGCCTCTAAACTCTCGACCTTAGGACACATACTAATGTAATTATAAAAATTTCCAAAAATGCTTCCATTTTTAATGCTTTCTTTAGAGCAAAAAATCATTGCTGTTCCATTTTGCGATAACACTTTAGCTAACGGGTCGTCTGCTGACATTTTATTCCCAAATTGCTCTTGTGAAATGCCAAATCTATAAAACTTGTTTTTACTAACATCTCTTGGGTCATTTTCGCATAGATAGAAAATTTGACCCACATTTCGGTTGTCATATTTTTGTGCTACTCTGCTTTCTGTATGAATTCTATTTCTAATAAATTGACCATCCGGATTTTTAATAAAGGGATAAGCAAAAATAAATTTCGTGTTTTGAAAATACTTGATTGCACGCCTGATAACGCTATCGTAGTACATCCCGCGTATATGTTTATCGTCACTTAACTGGGCTTCATCAAAAAGCATCATTTCTATATCAAATTTATCTCTCAAATTAAATAAATCTTTTGTCCGCTCTGGTGTAATAATGAAAATGTTTCTTGTGGTTCTCTTTGTATTGATTTTATAAACGAAGGTCAAAACATTGATTGTTTTATCATCAATCGCCTCTGTAACTAATTTACAATATTCATTTATCAAAGCACGCGATGGGACTATTATAACCATATCTTTTTCAATAGTTGAAATTAAGTATCGGAAAATATGCGACTTGCCAGTGCTAGTTGGAGATGAAAAACTAAAAAATTTATTGGATTTTATTTTACCAATCACATCTGCTTGAATTGGAGTAAAGGCTTTTTCGTATTCTCCTTCAATGTATTCTTTGTAAATCTTGAAAACATTATCTTCAAATGTTGTTATTGTTGGATTTTTGAAAAACAGCCCCAATCTCACTAGTATCTGCTGCTCATATTTTTCGAATAAACCAGTGTGCATTTCTTTTATATGAGCAAGTGCCTCCAAAGTAGAAAATTTGACACCTCCCTCTTTGAATAATTCTTGTACACATTCGATTATAAGTGCTTCTGCACCTGCCTCTGTCTCAATTATTTTAAATATATTGTTTAAGGGCATATTATATCTACCCCCACTAATATTATTAATTTTCTATCAAACAATTTGGACAATGCTTCGTTGCGTTTAATTCCTGCAATTAACTGCTCAGTCGAAATTTGTGTTGTCGAAAACGCAGCACAGACACCATGCTCATCTCTACTCATTTTTTCTCTGCCCGTTAATGAAGTAAAATGCACAATCAATTGGATATCAAGTATGTGTTTTCTCTTTTCAATAAACTCTTTTATCTGCTTCAAGCTATCGTTATATGGATTGTCATTATGCACAAATTTAGCTTCACCACAAACAATTAAATTCTCACTCAGCTTTTCAGTATAAAAATCAAAACCAGAACTTCCAGAAATACGCCTGTCCAACAACTCTAAAAGAGGTATATCTTCATGTTGCAATTCGGCAACAATTGCTTTTTTGGCAAGATGAGAAACCAAAAATTGCCCTACTTTTCTTGCCTCATAATCTCCATTTTCATCGCAAATTTTTGATTCTATGTCAGCAACCGTATTAGAAGCGGCTAAACTTAACGACTCCTGAAGCGTGGCATCGTCCAACTTTTTAAGCCATGAAAAATCTGCCAGCTCTTTCAATACAAGCAAAATGGCGTCTTGCAAGTTATCAGGACTAACACGCAAGAATATTATTTCTGGATGTTCTTGCCCATCTATTATTATCTTTTGCTTGTATACTCCCATATATTTCATCTCCCTAAAACAGAAATCTTTCTAGGAAAGACTTTAGTTTTGCTAGAACGGTTTTTTTCTTATTCGCACGGTTGTCGGTTTCGTCAAACATACTCATTGGTGGAAGTAAGTTGTCAATGTCCGTGCCTGTCTCTTTGACTTCGCCCTCGGCTAGACAATATGTTAGGAATTTGCGTGTAAGCTCTTCATTTAGACTTTCGTCTTCGATAAGTGCCGATACTTCTTTTTCGGTCTCAGCTTTTACATGGGCGATCCACTCTTCAACAACATTAGTCTTATTGTTTACCTTTGCAATAAAACCTAAGATAAGTTCTTTTTTGCTTCGTAGCTCTGGCCTAGAATCGATTGTGCTTTTGATATCGGCTAGTGCTAACTCTTTATCTTTGCCATCTTTTGCCTTTTGATATTTTTCGACCATCATCAAAATATAGTCAATATTTACTGTAAGCTGCTTAATTAGCTCTATCTCGAAAACAAGGTCATCAATTATACTAACTTCTTCCTCGCTGCCTTTGCCCCTATACTTAGCATTAAGGTTAAGGTAATACGATTGATAGTCTTGCCGCTCCCTCGGCGTCAAAATTCTCTTATCCTTAAATTCGTCAAACGGGCTTAGTATGTTTTCTACTTTCAAAAACGCACCAAATAGCTTGATAAATTCCTTTTCTTTAGCCTCGCCCAATACCACAACACCAGAAAGAATATCCGTAATGCAATAGCCCCTTAACTCTTCTACAATTTGCTTATACCCCGGTTTATCCTCGTAACCTTCGTAATAATCCTTAAACGGTCGTATCACAACAACACCTTTTGCGTTTTTGTCGCCAAAGATTTTTAGTGCGTCATTAAGCTGCTTTTCTAGTTTTCTAAAAGTAACAATATTGCCGAACTTCTTTTGCGCATTAAGAATTCTATTGGTGCGGCTAAACGCCTGAATCAACCCATGATATCTTAGGTTTTTATCCACCCAAAGCGTGTTTAGCGTTGTAGCGTCAAAGCCCGTCAAAAACATATTGACTACAATCAAAATGTCTATCTCTTTGTTTTTGACACGCATGGACACATCTTTATAGTAACTGCCAAAGCTGTCGCTACTTGTATCCCAATTGGTGTCGAACATTTTATTATAGTCATCTATCGCCCTTGCCAAAAAATCACGGCTTGAGGCATCTAAATGCTCGGTTTCAAACTCTTCTTCTAAAAAGTCAGCTGCTACATCTTCGTTTGGAGAATAACAAAATATAGTCGCAATCCTTAAATCGCTTCCCCTCTCTGCTTGCCTTCTAGCAAATTCGTCATAATATAACTTGGCACTAGCAATGCTATCTACCGCAAAAATAGAATTAAAGCCTTTTACCTTTCGCTTTGCCTTTACCTCGACAATATTATTTAATTTTGCCTTAGCAAGCGCAACGGTATTGGTTATTTGACTATGCTCATAAAAGCCGCCGTCTATCCTATAGGTCTTTGCGTTGTAATTATCAATAATGTACTCAACAATTTTAGCAATTCTCTCGGGCGACTGTAGTGCCTCCTCTCTATCAATCGCCCAAACCTTAACATCCTTTGCTCCGTCCTTATACCTTATGGTGTCGACAAGGTCAACTCTAAATTGCAAAACATTGCTGTCCCTAATAGCGTCAACAATAGTGTAGGCGTGTAAACACTTACCAAAAATCTGCTCTGTTGTCTTAATTATGACAACCTCGCCTTTCTTGTTTTTTGTAGGCTTTAGCCCACTTTGAGAATTTTCAACAAATATCGGTGTGCCAGTAAATCCGAATAAGAAGTAATTGCTAAATGCCCTAGTTATTCTTTTATGCATCTCGCCAAACTGACTGCGATGACATTCGTCAAAAATAATCACACAGTTTTTGCCATATATTTCATGCTTTGAATGCTTTGCGACAAATATGTTCAGCTTTTGAATTGTTGTTACTATTACTCTTGAATTAGGATTTTCTAATTGCTCGCCTAATAGCTTTGTGTTAACATTGCCGCTAACGCTGTCCTTACCTCCGAACTTTTCAAATTCCTTAATCGTTTGATAGTCCAAGTCCTTGCGGTCCACCACAAACAATACCTTGTCTATGTAATCAAGGCTTGTGGCTAATTGTGCCGTCTTGAAGCTGGTTAGTGTCTTTCCGCTACCTGTGGTGTGCCAAACATACCCGCCTGCATCGATAGTTCCAATTTTTTTGTAGGTTTTAGCACTCTTTATTTGACCAATAATTTTCTCGCTAGCCACTATTTGATATGGTCGCATAACAAGCAACAACTCATCTGCTGTAAAAACACAATACTTAGTTATAATATTAAGTAGCGTACCCTTGTTAAAAAAGGTTTCGGCAAAGTCCACTAAATCAACAATATTGCGGTTTTGTGCATCTGCCCAATAGCTAGTAAATTCAAAGCTGTGGCTTGTTTTTCTTTGCGGTCTTGCTGTAGCATTTGTGCTTTTGCCTTCCTTAGCCGCTTGCTCTCTTGTGGTGTTACTATAATACTTTGTCTCTGTACCGTTACTTATTACAAAAATCTGTACCCAGTCAAATAACCCACTGCCTCCAAAAAAGTTATCTCGGCTGTATCTTGCAATTTGGTTAAAGGCTTCTTTAATCTCTACCCCTCGGCGCTTTAATTCTATATGCACAAGCGGCAATCCGTTTACTAGCACCGTAACATCATAAATGCCCTTATATTTAGTACCGCCCTCTTCGTATTGGTTAAAGACTTGAATCGAGTTATTGAATATATTTTTCTTATCTAAAAGTCGTATATTTATTTGGCTGCCGTCATCACGATTAAGAATAAAAATATTCTCGGCTTGAAGCTTTCTTGTACGCTCTCTTACCCCATCGCCACCATTTGCCAGCACCGACCCAAAAAACTCCGTCCACTCCTTATCACTAAAACCACCACCGCCTAGTGCGGCTTTGTTTAATTTTTCAAGTTGTAGGCGCAAATTGTTTTTAAGCACCGCTTCGTTAAGGTTGTAAATCCTCTCATATCCCAATTTCTCAAGGCGCATCAAAAAATCTGCCTCTAGCTCTTTTTCGCTTTGATAGCCTTGGTCGTTTTTAGGAAGCGGTATGTACTCCGCAACCACTGTAGAGAAATTGTTTTCTGCTATTATGTCGTTTTGTTTGGTCATGCAATCTCCTCTAAAACTGCGTTCATAGTTTCAAATAGCCTTACTTGATTGTTTAAACGATGTATCCATTTGAGTCCATGAAACATATTGTTGCGTATACGAAAAATTGCCAATATAGCAACATAGTGTTTTGCCGCAACTGTACCTCCATTATTTATAAATTCGATAACTTGAGGCAAAATGGTACTTTTTTCGTGTTCTGTAACAATAGCATATTTTTCAGGATATAAATTTTTTTTAACATAATCCTCTACATTAAGTCCCAAAAAGTCAGCCCGCGACTTTAATTCTATTGCAAACTCTTTAAACGGTTGCGATGCTTTCATTGCAAAATATTTCTTTCTATTGCAAATTGCATTCATATTTATATTAAAAATAAGTTCATTTTCGGGTATATCGTTTGGAATAATATCCTTATATTCTTCCTTATCCCATACTTTAAAAATATGTTCGTCTCGACATTTATCTTCAAACACATTCCATAAGATGGCAAATTTTCCTATCTCAAATATAATTTCATTTGTTATGTCTGCATTGCTTATTTTGGTTGTTTTTGTCATGCTGTTCTTTCCTTAAAGGTTAATAGTTTATTTCGGTAATATTCGTACTGTTTTTTACGCGCTTCTAGCTCCGCTTCTAGCTCCGTGAAATTGTCAAGTATCTTGACAATTTCACGCTGTATTGCCAGCGGTGGAATGGGCACTTCTATCTTTTCAATTACAGAAGCGTCAAGTGTAGGTATCCCTGCTTTTCTAACTTTAGCTTGCAAAAGTTTTTCTTTCCCAAGAAAAACAAAGTACATAAATCGACTTAAAAACAAATCCGATTCTTCAATGCAATAACATCCATCGGATGACCAAAAATCCACAAAGCTATATCCCACAGTCCCAGCGGAAGCACCCACATTTATAATCATTACTGTATTAGCTTTTCTATTCTTCTGAGAATATTTTCCTAATGGCTCTAGTCCACCGTGAAAAACCGGATATTCTTCATCTTCGGATAACTCGCTTCTAACAAGTCTTTTACCTCGTAAAACCTTTGCTATATCACCCAGCTTCTTAAACTCCACCCCATTAGGGCAAAGTTCTTCTATCAATTTTTCAATTTTATTCATCTTTCGCCCCCTCTATCAAAAGTAAATCCATCAGGAAATGTACGCATATGCGCAGAAAACTGTCTTCATGCAAAAACGCACTTTCAGTTACATTGGTATCAATGTGGGCATAAACTTTATCTCTTGCTGTAAACAAACTTTGCAGTTCTTTTTCATGCTTTGTGTAAAAATCGTCAATCAAAGCAGTATTATATTTTTCTTTATTGTGCCATATCGACAGTTTGTCGTTTTTCCTTTGACCTAATAATACGCATAGATTATTGGTGATTAAACAGCGGAAAGCGTCTAAGGTTATATAAAAATCTCTCATCTTGCCTTTGTCTGGATAATCATTAAAAGCCTGCTCGCCACGCCTAAGCGTTACAATCATATAAAGTTCGCCATTTTCATTTGTTAATTTTGCAAACAAGTCCCATGCTCGTCTTGTTTTATTATGAATTGCAACACGCAAATCGCTATCGTTTTTGATATCGCCTTCATTTTCTACTGGCTCGTAAAACTTACTCATCATCCTCGCCCTCCTCCTCAGTTACCGCTTCCTCTAGCTCCACAAACCTATCAAAATCACTTTGGAATAATCTGTCTTGCACGATGCGGTATTTTTCGAATTCGGTTTCGGCAAACTCTTTAGCTATTTCTGCTGTTACTCTGCCTGAATCTTGCAGGATGCCTTTATCAGAAGCAACCTCCAAAAACCTATTTAGTCGCTCTTCCCAATCTTGCATTGTCATAGGGATACGGCGACGGGCTTGCAGCTCCGCCATCTCCAAATACGCACTGACCAATCTTAACAGTTGCCCCATCTCAAAATCGTCTAGGTAGTTTTTGGCTACCGAAACATCAAATTTTTGGATTTTGCCGTGTGGCGCATCCGTCCAAGTGGTAAGCCCCATGTTTTTCTTTGTGGCGTCTGCTCTACCGTATATTAGCTCCGCTGCGGTATGGCCGTGTATTGCCCAATGCAATTTGTTTTGAACTGTTGCAAAAAATCGTTTTGTGGCTCCAGCGGTAGAATCATAATCTAATGCAGTTGCATAAATGTCCGTGATTTTTTGGTAAAACTTCCGCTCTGATAATCTTATCTCACGGATTTTTTCTAATTGCTCTTCAAAGTATTTTTCGGTTAGAATACTACCTCCGTGCATTAAGCGTTGCGAGTCCATTACCCAACCTTTGATTGTGTAGTCTTTTACAATTTGGTTTGCCCATTTTCTGAATTGCACGGCTCGCTGATTGTTTACCTTAAACCCAACAGCAATTATCATTTGAAGGTTGTAATGTTCTATGTCCCTATTTACCTCACGGCTGCCCTCAGTTTGAACTATTCGAAATTTTCGAATAGTTGCCCCCTCTTCCAATTCTTTATCTTCGAAAATCTTTTTGATATGGTAATTTATTGTGTTTACTTCAACATCATAAAGCGTGGCCATCAATTTTTGTGTTAGCCATACATTTTCGTCCTCGTAGCGAAGTTCAACCCCCTCTTCGCCCGTTGCAGCTATAAAGGTAAGGTATTCGGCTGCACTGCTACGAATTGTTACTTCTTTTGATTTCTTGTTTTTTGGAACTCTTTTACTCATTACTTCTTACCCTCCAAATCTGCGACTATTGCATCAATCTCGGTGCGTAGTTTGCTTTGCCTTGCGACTATCTCGGCTATCTCGACATTAAGTTTGGTTATATCGACCTGCTCTCTTGTGTCTTCTTTTTGGACATAGGTAGACACGGACAAGTTATATTCTTGCTGCTTAATATCATCCATACTGGCAAGGTGGGCATAATATGGAATGGCGACTCTGTCGGTAATTGTGCCAATTACTTTTTCTATATTTTTGTCTTCTAGTTTGTTGTTATTTGCAACTTTTATAAATTCACTGCTTGCGTCAATAAACAGCACCTTGTTATCCTTACGGCTTTTCTTTAGGACTAGGATATTGGTTGCAATGCTTGTACCATAAAATAAGTTAGGCGGCAAGGCTATCACTGTATCTACAAAGTTTTTCTCTATTAGATATTGGCGGATTTTTTGCTCTGCTCCGCCACGATAGAATATGCCGGGGAAGCAAACAATTGCCGCCGTCCCGCTTGATGCTAAGTAGCTTAAACTATGCATTATAAATGCCATATCAGCCTTTGACTTGGGCGCAAGTACGCCCGCTGGGCTGTACCTTGCATCGTCTATTAGTACAGGGTTGGTGTCGCCTTCCCACTTGATAGAATATGGCGGATTACTTACTATTGCTTCGAATGGTACAAAATCGTCATGTCTAGGGTCTAATAGCGTATCTCCATTTGCTATGTCAAATTTGTCGTAGCCAATGTTGTGCAAAAACATATTGATTCGGCAAAGGTTGTAGGTTGTTATATTTATCTCTTGACCAAAGAACCCTCTGCCTAGCTTTTCTTTGCCTAGTAGTTTTTCAAATTGAAGTAGTAGCGAGCCGCTTCCGCAAGCTGGGTCGTATACTTTGTTTATTTGGTCTCGTCCTATCATGGTTATGCGGGCAAGCAATTGAGACACCTCTTGCGGCGTGAAGAATTCACCCCCGCTTTTTCCTGCGTTTGACGCATACATACTCATTAAATATTCGTATGCGTCCCCGAAGGCGTCAATGTTGTTTGTGCAACGTAATTGCATTTTACCCACGCCGCTAAGCAGTGCAATAAGGCGTTTGTTACGCTCGACAACGCTACCGCCTAAGCGATTGCTATTAAGGTCTATATCGTCAAACAATCCATTAAAATTGGTTTCGCTTGGCGTGCCTTTTGTAGTGCTTTCAATATCCTCGAACACCTTTCCTAATGTAATATTAAGGTCTTCATCACCTTTAGCGTTTTTAAGCACGTTGCAGAATAATTGCGATGGGTATATAAAAAAGCCTTTTGACTTAACCGTCTCGCTGATTAGGGTTTGCGGCACTTTGCTATCGTCTAAACTTGCATAGCTAAAGCTAGTCCTGCCCGCCTTATGTTCGTTAGAATCAAAGTGGCTTTGAATATTTTCGCTTATGTAGCGATAAAACATTATGCCTAGCACATAGTTCTTAAAGTCCCAGCCGTCTACGCTACCGCGCAAATCGTCTGCTATGCTCCATATCGCTCTATGAAGCTCCGTCCGTTCTTGACTTGATAATGTTTGTAGGTTTTTGTTATTTATCATGATTGTTCTTCTCCATGTGCTAAGAATTTATTTAGGTAGCAATCGTTCTTTGCTTTTTGTAACTTGGCTAGTTGAAAGCCTAGGTGATTATCTTCTTGAATGAGTCGGTTAAGGTTTGCTATCTTTTGCTGTCTCTCTAGTGGCAATATTGGAATTGCAAGTTGTTGCAGTTTTTCAGCATTAAATGTTTTTATAAGCTCACCTTTTGAAATCTTGTCCATCTGGCTTTTTACATCTTCGGAATTAAGATAAGCCGCTAGGTATTCGGGAAGTATTCGGCTATCCGCCACCCTGACGGCAACAAACTGCGAAGGTATAATAATACCTACACTTGCAGCATCAATGTATGCTACCGAATGCGGCGCACTAATGCCAATGATAATGTCGCCCTCTCTAGATATATATTTGGCATCGATTTTTTTGCCGACTTCTATATCCTTGAGTTTATACTTATCTATGGTCAAGTCATGTTCGGCACTACTAAGAGTAAAATATTTATAAGTAGCGACTTCCCCACAGGGCTCGCCTCCGCTATACTTTACCCTCGCAATAACCAACCCAATATTCACTTGTGCTATGTCTTTAAGTATCATATAAAATCCTTTGGAACTCATTCAAAATTAGCCCAAGTTATTCTTTTCTTTGCCGTCAGGGTTTGAGACCGGGGTTGCTAATCCATTAATATTTCTAACATGGTAGTCTGGGTAATTTCCCTTGCCTATTTCTTTGACAAATTGTGGTCTCGTCATTGTTTCACCTGTCTTGACATCCTTAAACTTCACATTACGACCCGACGACGTTTCCTTAATTACTTTTACTGGTTTTTTCATAACCACCTCCAAATTATGCCGAACTTGTTATTCAACATAATAACATTATAACAAATCATAAAAAGCCCGTCAACTGATTTGTAGGCTTTTTCTAAATATTTTTTTGTTATTTTGCTTAATAACTTATCTATGATTAGGGACTAGCTTTAATGCAATATTCAACACTTAGTAAATTTGGAATAGTAACTGCATGCGTTTCGCACTATATACCCCGTTTGAAATAGAATTTTTGTGCGTAGCATTCCGCGCCGCGGGGGGATTTGAACCCCCTAGAGATGTACCCTCCCGTACCCTCCTTTGACACCCACCCCCTATAAAAAAGTCTAAAAATTATACGAAAACCGACAAATTGCCGATTTAGCGTATAAAAATTAGAGTAACACTAATTCCGAGGATGCGACCGCACGCTGGATTAACAGTTGCATGGTATATTTATCCTCTGAGGCAGCAATCCAGTCCGAAAATTCCCTATTGGTGACAAATATGATACTTGTAGTGCTGTTTAGGCTCATAATCGCCCTGTAGAGTAGCTCCAAGTCCTGCTTTGGTAGGTCTAGATATAGGAACTCGTCTAGCACTAGCACATCAGCACTCTTGATTTTTGCAAATGTAACCTTGGCTTGTTGTAAGATTTCCTTGTTTTTTAGCACTAAGAACAGTTCATCTAATTTTAGGTACAAAATTTTGTAGCATTTATTAATTGCTTTGTGCGCTAAATGGGTAGAAAGTGCAGTTTTTCCAGCACCATGTGCGCCATTTATGACAATATTTTCATACTTTTGAGCCCATTCGCAGTTTTCTAGTTTTCCCACCTGATAACACACACCTTCGTGAAATGCATTTTTGTCAAAAATCACTTGCGGAAGGTTAGATTTCTTTCTGGCTCTAACAATAGCTCGCTCTTTTCGCACCTCTAGTTCGCGCTCAAAAATCCATTGCAGGTACTCAAGATTGCTCATCTTTAGATTATTTAACTCAAATCTTGCGTTGCCGACTGTGTGAATATTGAGTAGCTTTGCTAACTCTCTAATTTTATTCTTATCTACCTTTGGACCCATTTGTCTACAAACCACTTACAAGGTTCGCCAAATGCCGCATTTATCCGACAAAATAGCAAATAAAAAAGCTCCCAAATGCCTACCTTTCGGTACGACAAATGGGAGCTGTTATATGGTGGGTAGGGGCGGATTCGAACCACCGAAGCGAGACGCGTCAGATTTACAGTCTGATCCCTTTGGCCACTCGGGAACCTACCCATACAGGAGTTATATTTTGTGCCATATTTTTAGACACAAGAGACAGTATATCAAAGTATTACATACCAAGCAACAAGTATTTTGAAAAATTTAATGTTAGTTTGCGTAAAAAAATAATCAATACCTATTTATTTAGCTAAAAGTTAAAATTTTTTAATTACAAACTACAAATTATTGATAATTTACTTGAATTATTTAGAATTACTTAATTTAAATTAGTCATCAATTTGTAGTTTGCAATTTACAGTTAAATCAAATATTATTATTCGGGATTTGTTATTGTTATTAGTCTATCCACATCTCTAACGGCATTAAAGCCACCACCGTAAGTCCATGTGGTTATTCTGGTGGGAGTATGCCCTAAAAAGTACTCATCCCAACTAAAGTTACGCCACCCGTCAGTATTTTCATTTAGTACCTCTGTACTGCGTATATAAATATTGCTACCACCTTCTTCTACCGGAGGTCTAAATAACGGATGAGGAGAAATACCTGATGCTTGCTGAGGCAAATTAGCTATGCGATCCAACACTTCTAACGAACTACCGGTTACCTCACCAATAAAACGACCCGGCATATTTAATGTTCTTCCACCACCCGGCGTATTAGCTGGTCGGTGTGATTGCATAATGTTGGGGATGGCATTAGGAACCGTTGCAATTTGAAACTCTGTATGCGATAAAGAGTTTATAGCAGACACCAAACCTCTTTCGTTAAAACGATTACGCCTTTGAACTCCTCCTATATTAAATAGAGCCTCCGTACCTACATCTAATGCAACTCTATAATCAAATGGAGACCAATTTTGAGTCGCATGATTAGCCCTCTCTGGAGTAAGCGAAGGCAAGTACCTAGGTGGCAACCCGTTTAAAAAACTTTGATTTGTGGTTCTAAAACTTCTAAATGTGTTATCCTCAAACTGACCGAATCTAACGGTATAATGGGTTGAATCAAATATTATCGTGTCATTAAAAAATCCGATGCGTGCTAAATATAAAAAGTTTGTAGCAGCATGAGGAACTTCGTTTTCAAAAACGACTATATCTATTTGCTCGCCGGTATTTAGAGTAAATCTAACCACAGGATTTTCTATGTGAGTAAAGGGATTATAAAGACAACGAGGCACTAAAATAGCTGATACTATTAAGCCTGCAATCAAAAACACGCTGACAACCATTATCGTTATAAGCGTTTTAAGATTAGGAGGATTTTTAGTAGCTGTAGCTGTACCATTCGCAGTAGTAATATTGTCGTTAGCTCCAAAGTTCTCGTTATTAGAAAACGCAGCAATATTACTATCTTGTGCATTTTCGCTAAATTCGCCACCAAAAACAACTTGAGAAGTTACTAATTCGTCCTGAGTTTCTTTTTTATAAATCAGCTTAGCACTTTTGCCTTGCTTCATTTCTAACTCTTTTCGTCTAAGTTCTTTTCTTTCGTTAGCGGTAAGAACTTTTGCTTTATCTTGTTTTTTCTTTTTCATTTTGTATATTTTAAAATAGTCTTTTATTTCTGTTTTATATTTTGCCTAAATTTGGACGGCTTATAGTTTATTATGTGCGTTTTTTCATAGTTAGTCAAGCAATAATTTTAAGATTTAAGATATTTTTAACTAAAAATAATTTGACACATCTATTAGTTAAGATTATACTTTTTTTATGCATCGGCATTTATTTAATTTATTCGGTAGCGAAAGATTGCCCGTAAATACATACGGGCTTTTGGTAGGACTAGGTATACTAGGAGCGCTAGGTATTCTTTGGCTTTTTTGCAAACGCACCAAAGTACCAGACCCTGTTTTTAGATTTTATTCTACTGTAGGAATTATTGCTATTGCTATGGGTTTATTTGGTGCTTGGTTTTTCCAATTTATTTATCAAGCAATTTATAACGCTGTAGCCGGTAGACCAATTCAATTAAACGCAGGTCTTACCTTTATGGGCGGTCTAGTTATGGGTATAACTACTTTTGTTGTGGTAACTTTAGTTTTTGGCAAACCTGTAGTAAAAACTTATTTTTGGCAAATTGTATCCATTGGTGCTATTTCTGTTGGACTTGCTTTAGCACTTGGGCGCTGGGGTTGCTTTTTTGCCGGGTGTTGCCATGGTGGTGACGGTATAGGAATTTATTTCCCTCAGTATGTAAGAGATAGGCTCCCAGACGGAAGTTTTACCCCTTGGAGAAGAGTTTCTGATGTGCAACGACTTCCTACAAATCTTTTTGAGGCAATTTACTCTTCTATATTGCTTGTAGTTATGTGCGTTATGCTACTACGCTTAAAAAAAGGTCAATATAATGTTTTTATATATGGCTTAGGATATTCTATTTGGAGATTTTCTATTGAATTTGCTCGCGATGACCAACGCTATCAAGTGGGTCCTCTTTCGCCATCTCAATGGCAATCGCTTATACTATTTATCGTTGTAGGTGTGCTGTTATTTTTAATGATTAAATATGACAAACTTCCATTTTTCAAAAAGGAACTATTGTGGGAGAATGCGAAAAATAAAACTACTTTACCAAATGAGTCTATTGCTGACACTCCTATAAAAAGCGAAGAAGTTAAAGAGGCTGAAAGCGACTCTTTCTATACAGAAGAAGAAGTAGAAAATGTTGCAAAAAAGAAGGTAAACGCAAACGAAAAAGAAAACAACCTATTTAAATATGTGTTTTGGGGAGCTTTAGGCGGAGTGGCATTATTTGCAATTTTAGGCTTTATTTTAATCTTAGCTAGCAATCCTACTCCTGTTACTAATACTAGAGCTGCAGCGTGGTTTATGTTTCTACTTATGCATATTAGCTTAATGGTAGCTACCCTATTTATGCCACTACGAGGCGGAATTACAGACGGTGTTTTTGCAGAAAAGAGCGACGAATTAGATGACGAAGACGCTATAGAAGAACACTTTAAACAAGGCAATTCAATTTGGAATAAGTGGACAAATAAAGCAGTAGTTGCAAAGGAAGATGTTTAAATATCGTTAAATCAAAACTTGAATATGCAAAAAAATATAACATTGCTAACAGATTTATATCAGTTAACTATGATGAATGGTTATTTTGTGTCTAGTAGTCATAATACTATGGCTGTTTTTGACTTGTTTTTTAGAGCTAAAGCCGAAATAAATTACGGTATTATGGCAGGGTTAGAACAGGCTATAGACTACATAAAAAACCTATCGTTTACAAAAGACGACATAAAATATCTAAAAAATCTAAAAATCTTTGACGAAAATTTTCTACAATATCTAAATGACTTTAAGTTTAGCGGAGATGTTTGGGCTGTAGCCGAGGGCGATGTAGTGTTTCCTAATGAGCCGATTTTAATAGTAAAAGCTCCTATTATTGAGGCACAATTACTCGAGACAGCACTTCTCAATATTATAAATCACCAAACACTAATTGCTACTAAAGCATCTAAAATGGTACAAGCCAGTAAAGGAAAAGAAGTTATCGAATACGGCTTGCGTAGAGCACTTGGTCCCGATAGCGGAATTTACGGCACTCGGGCAAGCATGATTGGCGGTTGCACTGCTACGAGTAATGTTTTGGGCGGTAAGCTATTTGATGTAGCTGTTAAAGGTACACACGGTCATAGCTGGGTGCTTAGCTATCCTAGCGAATTAGAGGCCTTTAAAGAATTTGCTAAGGTTTATCCCGATAGTTGTTTGCTATTAGTCGACACATATGATACTTTAAATTCGGGAGTTCCTAATGCAATAACTGTTTTTAACGAATTAAAGGCAAAGGGACATAAACCTTTAGGTATTAGATTAGACAGTGGCGACTTAGCGTATTTATCCAAAATGGCACGAACAATGCTAGATGAGGCTGGGTTTAACGATGCGATTATTATAGCCAGCAACGATATAGACGAATATCTAATCTCCGAATTAGAGATGCAGGGTGCTAAAATAGATATTTACGGTGTCGGAACAAAATTGGTAACAGCTAGCAACATATCATCGCTTGGAGGTGTATATAAATTAACAGCGATTGAACGCAAAGATAAAAGCGGTAAAAAAATATTAGAACCTGTCATGAAATTTTCTGATAGTGAAAATAAATCTACAAATCCTGCTTTTAAGAATTTATATAGAATATACGATATAAAGGACGGTAAAGCGAAGGCAGATTTAATAACACTAGATGGCGAAGAAATTTCAAAACCACTCACTCTAACCCATCCGATAGAACGCTGGAAAACCACAACGCTAGAAGATTTTATTATTCGTCCTATGCTTAATCAAATTTTCAAAAATGGTAAATTAGTATACAAAGTCCCACCACTATCTCAAACAATCGCATTCTCTAAGAAAGAACAAAATAAATTTTGGGATGAATATAAACGCCTAACCCGTCCACACTTATATAAAGTAAATTTATCTGATGGACTATACAAATTAAAAAATGAAATTCAAATTAGACAAAAAAGGTTATAACACACTCGAAGTAGAAAATTACCTTAAAAATATGGCGACTGAATATAACCGTGTTTTAGAGGCTCAAAGGGCTCGTATTGATATGCTTAAAGAAGAGTTGGCTATTTCTGAGGCTAAACTTTTGGAGTACAAGGAAAAAACGACTCTTATAACAAAAGCAATTTATAGTGCTGTTTCTAAAGCACAAGAAATAGAGGACTTGGCAAAAGAAAAATATGCCATAGAAATAGAACGGCTAAAGGCTTTTCATGAAAAATGGGAATCTTATTATTACAGTATTTTGGAAGCATATCCGCTTGATAACGATTTAATATCAGCCGGTGCTTTTAATCAAAAACTCAGAAAGATTTTGCAAGATGGTAGCGTGGGTTCAATTGATATAAACGAAGATAGCATTGCCAAAATACCTAGTGATTTAGAAGAAACTTTCGAGAACGAAACTAAGCGATTAGAAAACCAAAAAATTGGTTATATCAGTATTAAAACCGATAAAAAGAAAGTCGGAGCAGAAGATGATAAAATAACACTTTTAAAAATGGTGCCAGGTGCAGATCCGGATAGTCCGATAATAAACGGCGACCCTGTAGCCAGAATAAAACAATATCTTCAAAAAGCAGTAGCTTTAGAGAGAGAAAATAAAAATAAAAACAAATCAAAAAATGCTCAAGATAAAAAAAGAGCACAAAATGACATAGCCTCAACAACATCTTCAAGCGGTTTCTGCTTTGACGAAGCCCTAAACCCTACCGACGACTTAGAAACAATTATGAGAGACTTAGGACTTTTGTAGAAATAAAAAAACACCTTAAAATTTTATATTTAAGGTGTTTTTTTTTATCTCTATTTAATCAATTCACTAAATATCATAGTTAATGTACAGCAACTTAATATATCGCAATTTACATCTTGCTCATAAAAGCAAGTAATGGTTAAAAAATATTCTATATTATTGTATTCAAATCTTGCTAATGCTTGATTATTTTCTAAAATATGAAAATATAGATTTATATTATTGATTGTAATGTTTTGCGTAAAGTTATTAAAAATTTGGTAGCCAGCAAATTTAAAGTAGCGATGTATCCTTATTCTAAAATCAATGATAAAAGTGTTTTTTTCACCTGATGTTATAAAATGTATAGGACTCGCTATAAAACCTAAAAGAAAATCTTCTGCATATCTTACAACCTGTCTAGTAACATTCAAATCATCTTCTGCATTTAATATTTGTTCCCGATTAAACATTAACAAATATTCTTTGTTGTATAAATAGTCTAGCGTAATATTTTGCGAAATAGCATGCTCTTCTCTATAAATTTGTGGCAAATCCGGTATTGTTGAAGGATAGGTTACATCAGGAGTTAGAGGCAACATAATACTTAAAACTGCAATAGCAGATAAAAGTATTAGCGATGCAGCAACCGAAACATAACGCAATATAAATCTTTTTGTTTTTCTGCGTTTAGGCTGTGACACTGTAGGAATAAGTTCTATCTCATTCTTTTCCGCCCATTCTTTGAATGGCTTTTCATTAAATGCTTTTTCTACAAATTTTTCTAAATATTCCATAATTTTTTATAGGTGCGGGAGTTCAATGAACTCCCCTACCTTTTATTTGATTTTTAGGAGTTGTATCCTAATTGTAGGGGACGCACTCCTGGGCATCCCTTTGTAGTTTATTTGTTTGGTTTTTAACCTTCGGGACGCCCAGGAGTGCGTCCCCTACAATTGATTTTTAGGTACGGACGGCATAGGCCCCTACAGCTTTTTATAAGGTTCGGGCGGATGTATCGGTCGCACAAACATTAGACAATATGAGTAATAAATGCGTCAGAAACTGCACCTATACGATACAATGGCACTAAAGCATGTGCTGGCAATTGAAAGCCTGTTTTTACATATAGATAAATATCGTTTCGTATAAGCTGATTTGCTTCATTATAATATCTTATCCTGCGGTAACCGTAAGCAATCATTATGTGGTTGCCACTGCTGATGTTATGAAATATTAAATCGTGGTCCGTATGTGTTTGAATACCTGCAAAAGGAACTATCGAATATCCTGCCATAAATAAAGAAACTAACTCCCCTCTTCTAAAGGCGGCTGTCATAGCAGCTTCGTTTAGTTGATTATGACCTGTTCTAACACTTTGTAAAGTAATGCTTCTTCCCTTAAGTCCTGCTTGCATCATCATACCCCATATATATTGATGTATCGTTACTCCATGACCACCGCCCATCAGCATAAATAATCGACTTTGAAGCTCTCTAGCTCCTTCTTGCCTACCACTCCACATCCATCTTCCTGACATATACATTCCAGCTGTTTGGTTTGGTATAAGATTATTTATGCGTCTGTTATAAAAACCAAATACTACAGCACCGCCCGTAACTCCGCAATGATAGTCGGATAACCAATGAGGAGTTCTATCCGCAATAGCAAATCCTGATTGTGTTCTACGATTAAAATTTATACGCTCTGTCCAAAATTCAATCGGACTATCGTTTCTTGAACTTGTTGTATCGTAAGAGTTATTATTATTTAATTCGCCACCACCAAATATAATATCGGAGTTATCTAATTCGTTACCACTAAAGAAAGCATCCTTAAATATTCTCTCGCTGCTGCAAAACTGCTCTT
>WRAP01000006.1 GCA_009780135.1 Bacillota bacterium | reverse complement strand
GAAGCTGCCGCACCGGAAGGCTCTTCAGAAGGATTTAGATGGCAAATAGAAATTAGCAATAGCTTTGCTACAGGTAATGCTACAGGTGTTTCTGCCGCTAACGCATATGTGTCTGCGTTTATAGCTAGAATTGCGAACTCCGAAAATCCTCCTCCTAGCTTAGAGGCAGATATAACAATTAAAAATGTTTATTCTACAGGCATTTCAAGAGTACAACTGCATCCCAATCCAGAAGTAACTGCTCCGTTAAGTAACAACCGAGTAGCCGGCGGAATATTTGGACGCTTTCAAGCACGCAACAGCAGCGTAGAGAATGGTTCTATTTTAACTGTGCAAAATGCTTTTGCTACGGGAAATGTTTTTGGCGACTCTAATGAACTAGCAATAGATACAAATACCTCTATTGGCATTTTATTCGGCAGAGCACAACAACCAACCACCCATCATTTTAGCGGATTATTTTACTCTATGATGGCTAATACAACCGGTCAAACTACAGGTGCCAGCGTTCCAAGATCCGATGGTCCAGAAGCAACAGTCGTAACATTATTAAATCTACAAAATCCTACTTGGCAAGCAGAGAATTTAGGCTTTGATGCTGAGGTGTGGGCTTTTGTTCAAGGTAGCTTTCCAATACTTCGTTGGATTATAGAATTGTATTAAGTCCGAATATCAAATACTATTAAGGTTTATTCGATATAATTAAGAACAGTAGTTACTTATCCTTAACTATAAAAGCCGTGTTAAAAACTAACACGGCTTTTATAGTTCTATATTTTTTTATTTTATTTATGATATGGTACTTTGCCTAATATACACATACTGCGATAAATTTGTTCTAAAGTTATTACTCTCATTAGTTGGTGCGGATAGGTAATTTTACCAAAAGAAATAATTTTTGATGCTGATTGCTTTACTATATTATCTACACCATGGCTACCGCCGATTATAAATTGAATTTTTGTAGAGCCATTCGTAAAAAAATTGTCGATATAGGCGGCTAATTGTTCGCTTGTTATTAACTCGCCCGTACGGTCTAGTAAGATTGAAGTTATATTTTTATTACTTTCAGGGGGACGCCCAAGAGTGTATCCCTTACTGTCATTAGTTCTCATGCCTATTTTTTCTAAAATAGCACTGCTTTCCTTAGCTACAACAACGCTAGGATTATCGCCTTCTTCTTTTAACTCTAAAACGCTTAACTCACAATATCGAGTTAAGCGTTTTAGATATTCGGCAATAGCTTCTTTAAGGTAGTTTTCTTTTATTTTACCTACACAAATTAGTTCAATTTTTTTCATTTTTTGAAATACACTCTTATCTATTTTTTACTTTGCCTTATTCAAAACCTTTTGCACATAGGTTGGTAGCATAAATGCTCCGATATGCAAATAAGGGTTATAATACACTGTGTCTAATTTTAACTTTTCCCAAGCCTCTTTATCTAAATTTTCATATGGGTCATGCTTTTTAGACGAAAAACCAAATAGCCAATATCCGCTAGGGTAACTCGGTATACTCGCTTGAAAAACCTTACTAATATTAAATACTTTTTTACTGTTAAAATGTGCCTTTTGGCAAGCGGGAATGTCATCCTCGTAAAAACAGCTTTCGTGCTGATTGATTAAAATGCCATCCTCTTTTAATGCTGTAAAGCAAGCACCGTAAAATTCCTTTGTAAAATGATTTTCACCCTGACCAAACGGGTCCGGAATATCCAAAATTATCAAATCGTATTTGCCTTTTTGCGTACGTGTAAAACGCATATTGTCGGCAATAACCATATTAACTCGATTGTCGTTTAACGCATTTGCTGATTTTGGCATAAACTTTTTAAGTAATGCAATCAAATCTAAGTCGTCCTCTACAACTGTAATGCTTTCGATAGATTTATACTTGATAAGCTCGTGTACAATTCCGCCGTTACCAACACTTATAACAAGCACATCTTTTATATTAGGATTTGCAGCGAGTGCCGGATGCACCATCATTTCATGATAAATCTTTTCGTCTTTTTCGGTATGCATAAGCTGTCCGTCTAGGCACAAAACCCTTCCAAACTCCACGCTATCAAAAATATCCACTTGCTGAACCTTTGTCTTTTGACTAACAAGCACTTGCTTGATTTGTAAATTTAACTCCACACCATCGGAGTATTTTTCCCTATACCATTGTTCCATGTTTTTTACTGTCGTGTTGCCGGCTGGATACTTTCATTTCAGTTCCAGCTGATTTTTTATTATCGTTGAACTTTAAATAACATTATCTTTACAGCCTCAACTTTTTATACTTCTTTCTAGCACAACAATTTTTTGTTGCAACCATAGTTTAGCATATTTAACACTAATTGCAAATAAAAAAACACAGCAAATAAATAATCTTGCTGTGTTTTTTTAGATAGTCTTAAATGTTAGATTTATAGCAAGGCTACAAGAACATCTATTAGAGGCTGAGGACCCCAAAAGGTAAATTGACCCACTCTTGCCTTTGCTGGAAATAATTCGTTAGTCGTAATTAAATCATAGCCTGCTTGGGCATCTCTTACGCTACCCCATCTTGTTACAGTAACAATTTCCGTTCCTCTTGTTACAAGAAAGATGTCAGCATCTCCTACTACAGTAATATCCGAAAGTTCCATACCTTCTTGTTCGTTAACAAGGTCACGGAATTCTGCTGTACTCATAGAACTTTCGCCACATCCTACTAGGAATGCACCCATTGCTAATACTAAAGCTAGTACCAACATAGTTATTAAGATTTTCTTTTTCATTTTTATTTTTTCTCCTTTATTGTCGACTTTTGTCGACACTATAGAAATAATATATTCTACCTATGTATATTTGTCAAATTATTTTTAAATATTTTTTATTATTTATAGTTCACATTATTGAACCACAAAAATGTAATTGATCTTTTTATCCTCGCAGCCCATTAAGTAACAGCCTTTTTGTTTCATATAACCGATATGTCTAACAATATCGGCAGTAATAATTTCGCCCGGGGCAAGTACAGGAATACCGGGAGGATATGCCATAACATACTCGTTACTAATTCTGCCTACGGCTTCTTCTAGTTTTAATTCTTCTCTAGAGCTATTAAACGCTTCTTGAGGACTCATTGCAACACTTGGATGAATATACTCTATATCCAGCATATCCTTTTTATCGTTTTTCTCAAGTCGTCTAATTTCTTCAAGTGCACCAACTAATCTTTCTATTTCTACAGTTCTGTCCATCGGACTAACATACGCTAAAAAATTTCCTAAGTCGCCAAATTCAACTTGGATATTATACTCATCCCGCAGTATATCATACACTTCGATACCAGCTAAACCAATATCCAAAGTATGCACCGACAATTTAGTAGGGTCAAAATCGAATACTGTTTCGCCGTTTATAAGCTCTTTTCCAAACGCATAATAGTCTCCGATGTCATTTATTTCTTCTTTAGCATAATTTACTAATTCAACAGTTTTTTTAAGTAATTCCTTTCCGTTAAGCGCTAACTCCTTTCTACTAATATCAAGACTGCCCAGTAACAAATAATTACCGCTGGTTGTTTGGGTAAGATTGATAATCTTACGCACATAATCGGTATTAACACCACGGTTACAAAGTAGCACCGCACTTTGAGTTAAGCTAAGTCCGCTTTTGTGCATACTAATCGCTACCATATCGGCACCCGCCTTAATACCGCTAACAGGAAGTCCCACACCAAAATTAAAATGTGTACCGTGAGCTTCATCTACAAGTACTTTCATTTTATATTTCTTAGCTAATTTTACGATGCCACGCACATCACTACAAACACCATAATAGCTAGGATTATTAAATAAAATCGCTTTAGCGTCGGGATTTGCCTGCATTGTAGCCTCTACATCGCTAAGCATCATTCCTAATGGAATACCAAGCTCCTTATTAACTCCGGGATTGATATAAATCGGCACCGCACCACAAAGGATAAGAGCGTTAATAACCGAAACATGCACCGCACGGCTGATAATGATTTTTTCGCCCCGCTTTACACTACTCATAATCATAGCTTGCACGGCGGCGCTTGTACCGCAAACCATTAAAAAAGCATGGCTTGCACCAAACGCGTCCGCCATAATTGTTTCGGCTTCTTTTATAACGCTTTTAGGATTATTTAGATAGTCTAGCGGCTTCATCCCGTTTACATCTAAGCTAACCGCCCGCTTACCTAAAAAATCACAAAGAGCACTACTACCTTTGCCCCTTTTATGACCAGGCACATCAAAGGGCACAACACGGGCATTGGTAAAATTATTTAACGCATTAACAATCGGCGTATTTTGCTGAAGGGTTTTATTCATTTCAAAATAAGTATAACATATTTTATAGCGTTTGCAATTACATAATTATTTTTTTACAAAGCCATTTTTTTATTTCATTTTTTTCTAAAGTATTATTATGCAGTACTGGCATACTAAATAATTCTGTTAAGCTATTCGGCATTTCTATCGCTGTAATATATTCTAATTTTTCGACGGCTTTTTTATCGGATTTCGGTACTGTTTCACCGATGGCTTCTAGCACCGTATCTACAAATTTATAGGGACTTGCTGTGCTGACTATAACTGTTGGCATTTTGTTTTTGTTGTCAACCCCATCATTATACTTGTTATTTACACTAACCGCAACTGCTGTATGAGGGTCTAAAACATAACCGTATTCGTCATAGATTTCTTCTATAGTTTCTAAAACATCGTCCTCGCTAGCAAAATCTCCTATAAATAACTTTTGAATTTCTTTTAACTCGTTATCGCTAATACTATAAAAGCCTTTTTGCTTTAAGTCATTCATTCTGTTTTGTGTTAAGACATCGTTTCTATTAGAAAATTCAAAAATCAATCTCTCCAAATTAGAGCTTATCAAAATATCCATACTAGGACTTGTGGATTTATAAAATTCTCGATTTCGCAAATCATATATACCCGTCTCAAAAAAATCGGCAAGCACTTTATTTTGGTTAGAAGCACAAATAAATTTATTTACGGGAAGCCCCATTTTATAAGCATAATATCCCGCTAAAATATTACCAAAATTACCTGTTGGTACACAAAATTTTATTTTATCGCCGTATTTAATTTGTTCGGCATTAACCATATCGGCATAGGCACTAAAATAATAAACGACCTGTGGAAGAAGTCTACCTATATTTATAGAGTTAGCACTCGAAAGAGTAATGCCATTTTTAGTAAACTCGCCCGCTAATTCGTTATTTGCGAAAATATCCTTAACCGCATTTTGACAATCGTCAAAATTGCCCTTTACGCTAGCTACAAAAACATTACTGCCTTTTGTAGTTTGCATTTGCAGTTTTTGCAAATTACTAACTCCGTCCTCGGGATAAAGGCAAGCTATCGCCGTATTTTCTATATCGGAAAAGCCTTCTAAAGCAGCTTTACCTGTATCTCCACTAGTAGCCACCAATATTAAGGTTTTAGTTTTATCGCCCTCTAGCGTTTTACTATGAACTAATAAATGAGGTAGGAGTGTGAGCGCTATATCCTTAAAGGCATATGTCGGACCATGCCAGAGTTCTAAAAAATATAAATTTTCGTCTACTTTTATCAGCGGAGCACCGTCCTCGTCTTCAAATTTAGAGTAGGCATTTTGAGTTGAAGAAGATAGAGTTTCTTTAAATTCTGGCAAAAACATCTCTAAAATAAAACTCGCTCTCTCGCTATATTCCATACTGCAAAATTTTTCGAAATCGGATTTTTTAAGTATATGAAAAACCTCAGGAACAAATAATCCACCGTCCGTGGATATGCCCTGTATAATTGCTTTCGTGCCCGAAATGCTAACCTTTTTATTGCGTGTAGAAGTGTATTTCATAATTATAAAATAAATTTCTTTATTCTTTCTATTCCCTTTATCATATCTTCTTCCGCTATAGCATAGCTAAGTCTTATAAAATCGTTTGCACCAAAACTTTCTGTAGGAATTGTTACAACAAGTGATTTTTCTACTAATAGCTCGCTAAAATCGCTGGCGGAGTTGATTTTTTTATTGTGCAGTATTTTACCAAAAAATCTGCTTACATCTACCATAACATAAAATGCCCCGTTGGGTTTTATGTAGGGTAACGACGGGATTTCGTCTAATAATTCGCAAATTAAATTTTTGCGTTTTTGGAAAATATTTTTTAATTCCGACAAAAAGTTATCTGCTTTTTCGCTTGGAGTTAAGGCAGTTACACTAGCGTATTGAGCAATAGAATTAGCATTAGAGGTTGTTTGCGACTGGATATTATCCATAGAAGTGGCTAACTCCACATTACTTGCAGTATAGCCAATTCGCCAGCCTGTCATAGCGTAGGCTTTAGAAACACCGTTTATTACAATCGTTTTATCCTTTAGCTTGTCGCTATAGCTTGCTAGCGAATACGGTTTTTCGCCTGTGTAGATAAGCTCGTCATAAATTTCATCAGAGATTACAAAGATACCTGCTTTTTCAATAATGCTAGCAAGAGCCATAAACTCCGCTTTAGAGTAAACTATTCCGCTAGGATTAGAGGGATTATTTAATACAATAACCTTAGTTTTTTTAGTAATGGATTTTTCAAGTATTGCGGGCGTTAGTTTATAATTATCCTCTTTAGTGGTGGTAATTATTTTTGGCATACCGCCTGCTAGCGTTACCATTTCGGGATAGCTTAGCCAATATGGGCTAATTATAAGCACCTCATCGCCCTCGTCTAATAATGCCAAAAAAGCATTATAAAGCGAGTGCTTAGCACCGCAAGAAACCACTATTTGATTAGGAGCATATTCTAGATTATGCTTATGCTTTAAGCTAGCACAAATAGCTTCTCTAAGAGGCAAAATTCCGCTAACGGGAGTATATTTGGTATAACCGCTATCGAGTGCTTTTTTAGCAGCTTCAATTACAAAATCGGGTGTATTAAAATCAGGCTCGCCGGCGGTAAAGCTAACAATGTCTTTACCTTCTTTTTTTAGAGCATTCGCTTTTGCCGTAATCGCTAGCGTAAGACTAGGAGCTATATTTTTTGCTTTTTGCGAAAGAAAATTCATAGGATTATTGTAGTGTTTATTTTATCTGGTGTCAAATTTTTTCTAGCATTATAAGAGCTTCTATATTTACCGTTTGGCTAAACATATCAAATGCTGTAATGTGAGTTATTTTATAGTGGGGCATAAGAGTAGATATATCACGAGCAAGAGAATTTTGGTTGCAGGAAATGTATATGATGTAAGGTGGTGGATTGGTTTTTATGGCAGTTATAACATTATCACAGACTCCGCTACGGGGCGGGTCTAGGATTAGTAGAGGATTTTGATTATTCGGGACGCCCAGGTGTGCGTCCCCTACGAAATCCAACTGTTTAATCGTAGGGGACGCACACCTGGGCGTCCCGATAAGATTTTTTAATAACTTACCCAACTCCACACCACAATCGCCTTCTATAAATTGTAGGTTATTTATATTATTTAATTTAACCATTTCTAGTCCAGCTGTAATACTCTCATTGCAAATTTCGATAGCATAAAATTTATCGGCAACTTTTGCTTTAGATAGTTTACTAGCCAGCACACCTTGCCCGGCATATGCTTCAATAATTGTTGATGAGTTTGTTTGTTTAGCTAATTCTTCAACCTTATTAAATAATTGCTCTCGTACAAAATCGTTTACTTGAAAAAATCCGGCAGGATGAACCTTTAGTTTTAATCCATCAATCTCAATCGGCTCATCTTTGCCCGCTAAAAAAACAAAATCTTTACTGTAAATCACATTTGTTTTATTAGGATTATAGTTATAAAATAACGAAAAATTACCGTTAAAAATTTTATTTAAAATATGCGAAAATAAAATAAAAACATTTTTATTTATGTTTTCTTTACCAACCAAACATACAGTGATGTTATCGTTTAATATTCGAAGTGTAATATGTCTAAGATTGCCCGTGTGAGTTTGTTCGCAGTATGGCAGAATTTTATTAGCTATCATCCAATTTTTTAATTCTAAAATCAGCTCCTTTATGCTGACGGATTGTAAAATACATTCGTCTATATCTATAATGTCGTGGCTTTTTTTACGAAAAAAACCAACTTCAATTTTATTGCTTTTTCCTTGACGAATAGGTAAACTGCATTTGTTGCGATATTGATATTCCGTTTCGGAAGAAATGATTTCAAATGGAATGTCGGGTAGGGTTATATTTTCTTTTTGAAATGCTTGAAGAATTAAATTCTTTTTGAAATCGAGTTCCTTTTCGTAAGAAAGATGTTGAAGTGAACAGCCGCCGCATTTTAGAAAATATTTACACGACGGATTTACTCTATACTTACTAGCTATCAAAATCTCCTCTACTTTAGCAAACGCATACTGTTTTTTTATGGCTAAGATTTTAGCTTTTACCTTATCGCCAGTAATAGCATTATGCACAAAAACTGTGCTGCCGTTATGCTTGGCAACACCCAATCCTTTAAAACTAAGGTCGATTATATCGAGAGTGATCGTTTTATTTTTTGTTAATTGCATATAGACTAATACTTTATCCGCTTATTGTTTCAAACGGCCAATCCGTTATTCCGCCAAAGTCGTAAACATTTATAAAGTCTAGCTCTACTAACCGCTGGCTAGCAATGCGGCTACGGCGACCACTTTGGCAGTATACTAGAATTGTTGTATATCTTGTTATATTTTCGTTTACTAACTGGTTTTCTACCCACTGTGCAATAGTATTGTACGGAACATTTATAGCATATTCTATTCTTTCTTGTCTAAATTCACTAGCTGTTCTAACATCTAGGATTGTAAGATTTTCTAGATTATTCATCATATCATAAGCTTCTTGAGATGTTATGATTCTAAAAGTATTTACTGATGGGCAAGCAATAAATACAGTAAAAGAAAAAAACACTACACCTAATATTAGTATTAAATTTTTTAGTTTATTTTTCATTTCCTTCTCCATATAATTTTGTCATTTTGCCCAAACATTTAAACATAAGGGGTTGCAAATAGCTGTAGCGTTTTTGAATATAATTATTATCTACCACTCGCTTTATAACTTGTCTGTCGCCTATAAGCACGACAAGTTTTTTAGCTCTTGTTACAGCAGTATATAATAAATTTCTAGTCATAATCATATAGTTGCCCGCAACCATAGGAATTACACAAGCGTCAAATTCGCTACCTTGAGATTTATGAATCGTTATAGCATAGCTTAACACTAATTGGCTACGAATGTCGGGGGTGTATGTTGCTTTTCTGCCATCTTCGAATACTACAAAAATTTCGCCTGATTTTGTATTTATATTTTCAACAACTCCCGCATCGCCGTTAAAAACACCCTCGCCGTCTTCAAACCATTTGCCGTTCCATTTTTTCCATTCTAATTCGTAATTATTAGCGATATGCATAACCTTATCACCAACCTTAAAGCGTTGAGTTTCGGTTGTAAGTTCTCGTTCATCAGCTTTTGTGTTAAGAATACTTGCTAAGCGTTCATTTAATCTAATTGTGCCTGCCTCGCCGTTTTTCATAGGAGCTAGAACTTGAATTTTATTTGGGTCGCAATTAAGAAAAGCTGGTAATCTTTCACTAACTAACTGCACCGTTCTATCAGCAACATCTTTTGGATTGCTTACCTCACTAAAGAAAAAATCTCCACTTTTAGCATTTAGATTAGGCATAATACCCTTATTGATTTTATGAGCGTTAGTAACAATAAGGCTGTCGTGTTCTTGACGGTATACATATTCTAACTTACTAACGCTAAATAATCCGCTAGATAAAATATCGGCTAGCACATTACCTGCACCCACGCTTGGCAATTGATCTTTATCACCGACCATGATTAGTTGAGTATTGGAACGCAAACGATTAAGCAACATATTCATTAAAAATATGTCCACCATACTCACCTCATCTATGATAACAACATCAGCACTAAACTTTTCGGTGGTACTATTTTTACTACTGCTTTTGCCACCGTCACCTAAAATGCCGTTAGCACTCATAAGTGCTCTATGAATTGTACTGGCAGAAGCTCCAGTTTGGTCGGAGAGACGCTTAGCAGCTCTGCCTGTAGGAGCCATAAGCATAACAGATTTATTTAGGGCTTCAAGCACCTTTAAAACGCATTTTATGATTGTAGTTTTACCTGTGCCGGGACCGCCCGTAATAACACTTACACCACTAGAGGTTGCATTTGTAATGGCGGAAATTTGGGAGGAATGAAATTCAATTTTTTCGACTTTTTCAAATTGAGAAATAATAGAATTTACATCCATTAAAGCAGTATTAGATAGCGCCACCATATCGGTGAGTTTTTGAGCTACTGATTGTTCGAGACGGTAGTGTTGTGTTAAGGCTATGCCTGTTTTTTCCAACTCACAATGTTCAGTGTACAATGCACAATTATTGTCATTATTTTTCAAATCCAAAACCTTAACCTTCTTATCAAACGCACATCTTTCAATTTCATCTGTTACCAATTCATTCTCTAACCCCAACAATTTACACGCAATATCAATTAGTTGTTCTTTAGGCAGATAAGTATTGCCGTTTTTATCGGCACTTTCCTTTAAGCTATATAAAATTCCTGCTCTAATTCTAAACGGAGAATCCCGCTTTATACCACTTGCTAAACCAATTTTATCCGCTGTTAAAAAACCAACCCTATCTACATCTTCTATCAACAAATAAGGATTAGTTTTTACAATCGCTATAGTATCAGCACTATATACCTTATAAATTTTTAATGCTGTAGTAAGCGTAAGTCCCAATCCTTGCAAATACATAACCGTCTCTCGCATACCTTTAACATCCTTATACGCAAGTCCTATCTCCTCCGCCATACTACTAGAAATCCCCTTGACTTCCGACAACCTAAAAGGCTCAAATTCCAAAATCTTTAGCGTATCTTTGCCAAATTTACTAACAATCGTGAGTGCTTTTTTAGGACCAATTCCTTTAATAATCTTGGCACCTAAAAACCTAACTATACTATCCTCACCTTCAGGCTCTATCTTAACGCTAGTAACCTTTAACTGCTTACCAAATTTTGGATGCATTATAAAATCACCGCTAACTTCAATCGGTTCACCCTCTGTCACAGGACCAAAAGTGCCGACGCAAACCACAGGTTCGCCCGCCACATCAACCGTTAAAATGCTATATCCGTTTTCGTCGTTCCTAAAACGGATATCCGCTATCTCACCTTTAAGTGTAGTTGCCATTTTTACTATCGTGTAAGTAACTGTACAAATTTCTTTACAGTTCCAAGCAAATTTATTATAACAAAAAATCCCCACGCTAGCAAATACTAGTATGGTGGGATTTTTTTACATAAAAACTCCTCATCTACACATACTACCGATAAGGAGTTTTGGCAAACTGACAATTTTAGTTGCGGTTTGCTACATAAAAAATGCAAGAATTTACAAATATTGATGGTAGTGATGAGTTTGAGCCTATAAAGGCTTATAATCACTACAAAAAGACACTAGAGGAAATTGAAAGAGAGCAGCAGCTTAAAACACCGTTTGAAAATGATAATCCAATGCGGGATGCCGAGATGGCAGAGGATTATTTTAGACAACAATCCGATTTTGCTGTTGATGTGCCGGTACCGATGGGCAATCCACTAACCGATGACGAATTTGATTTTAATTCGACTCTTCACTCTATGATACCAGACCCATGGGACGAAGAAGAGAGTGAGAATGTTGTTAATTTTCAGGGAAGTTAATTCATGTAAAAATAAAAATTTAAAAATGTCGGACTTATTTAATAAATCCGACATTTTTAAATATTAAGTTTTCATTAAATATCTACTCTGCTCTAAGTGCTACAACAGGGTCTTTTCTGGCGGCACTTCCGCTTGGAAGTATACCTGCTAACATTGTTAAACCTATGCTTATACCAATCATAATGAGTGCTACCCACCACGGAAGTGCGGCTATACCGCTTACACCTGCTAAAACACCCACTATTATATTGATAAATATAGATAGTAAATATGTTATAGCTATCCCCACAACACCCGCTGTTAGTCCGAGTATAAAGGTTTCGGCAGTAAATAGATTACTTACATCTCGCTTACGACCACCTAAGCTACGAATAACACCTATCTCTTTTATTCTCTCCATTACCGATACATAAGTCAAAATACCTATCATAACACTACTTACCACGAGCGAGAGTGCCGTAAACGCTACTAAAGCTATTGTAATAATTAAAATCAACTGACTAATTAGTGTCATTATAAGCGATAGCATATCGGTATACTGTACCCTTTCTCTATCGTCGGGTGCTAATGTTATACTCGTCCCATCAGAGAATTCTAAATCTATATAAAAATTCTGCCGTAAATTAAATTCGTTGCGGTTATTCCACATACGCAAGTATCTTGTAACTTGGTCAACTTGAGAAAAGGTAGAGGAGAAAATCGAAATACTAAACGGCAATGGAAAAGTATCGCCGTTAGCATCAAAAAATACTTCCCAACTTATTATGTCATTTACCGAAATGCCGTTTGCTTCGTCTGCTTCTTCAGCTCGTTCTATTATAGAATAAACATTACCTCCAAATTGCCTTAGACCCACGCTAGACATTACTAAACCGTCCATGCCACCTGCTCCGCCACCGCCCATGCCTCCAAAAATCATTCCCATTAAACTGCCGTCTACACTGCCTACAAGATTAGTAGTTGTACCCTCTCTGCCACGGTAATTATAAGGCATCAAAAAAGGTATTACATTACCAGACGCCGGTGCAATAGGAGTAAGATGAGACGGAATCAATCCAGGCAGAAAATCCATACCTTCTTCACCACCTAGCTCCATAATAGCACCGGATAGACCGTTTTCAAGAAAATTTTCACGCATATATCTAATTAAATACGAATCCCAGTTTCGGTATATCATGTATTCAGCTAATGCAGTTGTATAATAAACACCACTATTTAACATTACAGAACTAGCATCGTTTCTAGGTGCTAAAATGCCAACCACATTAAGTTCAACACCGTCTGCTACACTATTTATAATGGGATTGTATTCAAAGGGAATATTACCTGTTAAAAGCTGTGGCATAATATTAGCCAAATTAAAAAAGTTCTTATTTTCAGTAAAAATATTATTATTTGGTTGCCATATCATACGATGATCTAATAATTCATTAAACTCTACCCTATCAGCATTTGTTAGATATGGATTGTAATTATCATCTTCTACTACACCGTAAACAATATTTAGAAACTCTTCTTGCGAGTAAAAACCAATTTGACCAAGCATTATATCTGTTAAAACATTATCTCTACCAAGCACTATCATAACCTCGTTTTTCTCTCTTGCTATACCGTCTCTATGTCCTTCTCTAGTTGCCACTATATCAAACTGAGTTAATAGATAATCTGTTGCTATATCTGTATCAAACATCGGCGCTTGCCTAATAGGAGTACCAACCATACTCAATAACTGAGCAAAATCAGCAAACCCTTCTATATTTTCTAATAATGCACCGTATGTAGCTAAAATGCCCGCCATACTGGTGTATTGCCCTTCTCCACTAAAATCTGTAAATATAGAATAAGCCGTATTTAACCCGTAAAGAAAGTGCATAGTGCTAAAATACTCCTGTGGCATATCCATTAAAAACTGCATATAGTTGCGGTCGATACGGTTTTGAACAAAAATATCATCCATGTCGCCAATCATACCGTAAAGCTCTGCTATCATAGCCTCTACATTTACCCAATTACCTACAACAAGGTCGGCTGTTTCAGGCGGATTCATAAGATTAGCAATAGCATCCATATCAAAGCCTGTTTGGTTTATTTGTATAGGATTACCTGCTAGCATTTCGTTTTGCATATCGCCGATAAAGTTTTGAACACCAAAGCTAACAGCAAGTACAAGAGATACGCCGATAATACCAATAGCACTAGCAACACTCATTACTATCGTACGGGCTTTTTTGGTAAATAGATTATTTAGAGATAAACGGAAAGCCGTAAAGAAAGACATTTTAGCTCTTTCTTTAGAGGTTGTTTTCGGTTTTGCCGTTTTAGTTTTTTGCGAACGACTAAAGGTAGCCCCACCCATAGATGTTTTTGTAACCGTTTCTGGAATATAAGGGTCTGAATCTTCAGTCAGTAATCCGTCGTGTAATTTGATAATCCTAGTAGAGTATTGTTCGGCTAAATCAGGATTATGGGTAACCATTATAACAAGACGCTCTTTAGCTATCTCTTTAATCAACTCCATAATCTGAACGCTGGTTTCACTATCTAGTGCCCCTGTTGGCTCGTCTGCTAATAAAATTTCAGGGTCGTTTATCAAAGCTCTTGCTATCGCTACCCTTTGACACTGACCGCCCGATAATTGATTAGGTTTTTTATAATACTTATCGCTTAATCCTACTTTATCCAGTGCTTCTTTAGCACGCCTAACTCTTTCTTCTTTACTAACACCGGCAATCGTTAAAGCCAGTGCTACATTGTTTAGCACAGTTTGATGCGGAATTAGATTATAGCTCTGAAAAATAAAGCCAACCTTATGATTACGGTAAACATCCCAATCACGGTCGGCAAAACCTCTTGTACTTCGACCGCTTATCACTAAATCACCACTAGTATACTTATCTAACCCGCCGATAAGATTTAGCATGGTAGTTTTACCGCAACCGCTAGGTCCTAAAATAGACACAAACTCGCTTTTTCTAAAGCTAAGGTTTATCCCCTTTAACGCATGTACCACACCGCTAGCCGATATATAATCTTTTTTTATATTGTTTAATTGAAGCATTTTTTATATTTTCTCCCTTATTTACATTTCTCAAAACAAAAGCACGGACACACTTAAAAATTATCCATGCTTTGAGTATCGGCACCCTTGCCGACAATAAAAATATAATACCATTCTTTTAAAAAATTGTAAATTAAAATTAGATTAGAGATTTTGTCGAATTTATGAAAAGTAAATGATAATTCCTTTTTATCCTTCATACTTTGCAAACTGTGCATTGTATAGCGAAGCATAAAAACCGTTTTGTGCTAATAATTCCGTATGATTACCTTTTTCGATTATATCACCGTCCTTAAGCACTAAAATGAGGTCGGCATTTTTTATTGTAGATAGACGATGTGCTATTACAAAAGTTGTGCGACCTTTTGTTAAACGATCGGTTGCTTCTTGAATTAGGATTTCTGTACGGGTGTCTACGCTACTTGTAGCTTCATCTAAAATAAGCATAGGTTTATTTGCCATAAACGCACGAGCTATAGTTACAAGTTGCCGTTGCCCGCCACTTAAGTTAGTTTTATCATCTAGTACAGTATCGTAACCATTAGGAAGTGTGCGGATAAAATGGTCTAGGTTTGCCATTTTAGACGCTCCAATTACAGATTCAAGGGGGTACTTGCATTGGCGGGCGACAGTCGCCCCTACAATATTATCATTAAATCGCCTTTCATTGTGCGTTGTGCATCGTGTGTTGTGCGTTGAAAAATTGTTATAAGCAATATTCTCACCTATCGTGCCTTCAAAAATCCAAGTGTCTTGAAGAACCATTCCAAAAAGCGATGCTAATTCTTCCCTCTTCATATCTTTGATATTTATGCCGTCTATTAAAATTTCTCCGCTATCAATTTCGTAAAAACGCATAAGAAGATTTACTAGCGTTGTTTTGCCACCGCCTGTAGGCCCAACTATTGCAACTGTAGAACCAGCAGTTATATTGGCCGAAAAATTCTTAATAATTGTTTTATCTTTATCATAACCAAAAACCACATTTCTAAATTCTACTTCTCCTTTAACATTCTCTATCCTTGCCGTTTTATGTTCTTCGCCATCTAATTCGCTCTCATCTAAAAACTCAAAAATCCTCTCACTTGCAGCGGCTGTAATTTGTATACCTTGACCAGCTTCTGCTAATTGCATTAGAGGTTGAGAAAACAATCTAACAAAAATCAAAAAGCTAGCGATAACCCCAAAGCCCTCTGCACCGGATAAATTGCCACTAGTAATAAGTGCAACACCCACAACACACACCACAACAAAACCTAAGTTGCCTATAAAATGCATAATCGGATGAATTGCTATAGAGAAAAAATCAGCCAAGCCGTGTGCTTTTTCTAATTCTTGATTAGTTTTTCTAAACTCCGTCTTTATTTTATCTCCTGCCGAATATGCCTTTACAATACTATGCCCTGCATATGTTTCTTCTATTTGACCACTTAACTGCCCCATTTTCTTTTGTCGTCTTTTATGATATTTTTGGCTGTTCTTCATTATAAAAACGCTCACAAAGGCACCTATCAGCGTAGCACCGATAGCAGAAAGTGCCATAATCCAATTTATTATAAACATCATCGTAAGAATTCCCGTCATTAAAAATATACTCGTTACAAGAGTTATAACAAGATGCCCAAGCCACTGACCAACCAAATCCACATCGCTTGTGAGCCTTGCTAAAATGTCGCCAAAGCTAGTTGTATCAAAATATTTAAGTGGCAAGATATTAAGTTTTTTAATAATTCGGCTACGCATTTTCTCGACCGCTCTTTGCGTTACGGTAGTCATAATGAAGCCTTGCAAAAACGAAAAAATTATTCCGCCGAGAGCTAAAGTACCGGCAATAATTGCTAACCTAAGAACCATAGATATATCAATAGGAGTACCTAGGATATAGTATGGATAAGTATCGATAGGTTGCCTTAAAACACCTGCGATGTGTTCGGTAATATTTCCGATAAAAAGAGGAAAAAATATTTGTAAAACTGCTCCAAGCAATGCAAAACTAAGTGCTAGAATCATTAGCACTCTAAACGGTTTTAGAAAGGAAAATAATTGTTTTATCGCTTTTTTGAAATCCTTACTTTTTTTAGGTCGCTCCTCTGGGCGCTGTACCTTTATGTTGTGTCCTTGATTTTGCATTTTATCTCAATGAGAAATTAGAAATGAGGTGAATGAGAAATTAAAGATTTATTAAGCAACTTTTTCTAATCGCAAAGATAATAAATTATTTAGATTTCTTTGCTGTAAGAACACTTGCACCTAATAATTTTGTAATCTCATCTAAGTCTGAAAATAAACTTTCGAATAATTTATTTTCTATAATTTCAGCTTCTTTTAATAGGCGTAACCAATATTTTGTTTCGTTAGCTTCTTTTCGTGCTATTTGCAATTTATTTATAAAATCTGCACTACTAGATGCGTATTCGCTTTCTGAAATATTTGCACCTACGCTCATACCACTACGCAAAATTTGATTAGCAACAACTTTATGTTTTTGTTCGTCTAAAAACCTTGCCAATTTTATTACTCGTACTCCAAATTTTAGAGCTTTTTCTAACATGATATTTTCTTTCATAATTTACTCCAAATGTTTTTCTTTTATTTAATAAGTCAACAATTTCTCATTCGCCTCATTTCTAATTTCTCATTAAACTCGAATTGATTACATCAATTCTTCCTCACTCAATTGCGAAAAAGCTATCTCTTTATATATTTCGCAAGTCGCCATAAGTTCGCTGTGCGAGCCGTAACCGACAGCTTTACCTTTATCTAGCACCATAATTTTATCGGCATCTCTTATTGTACCAATGCGTTGTGCTACGATAAGCTGTGTTACCCCCTTAAACTCGGTTTTTAGGCTATCCCTAAGTGCCCTATCGGTTTTATAATCCAGTGCCGAAAAACTGTCGTCAAAAATTAAAATATTCGGCTTTTTAGCAAGCGCCCTAGCTATCGACACTCTTTGCTTTTGACCGCCCGATAAATTTGTTCCGCCTTGTGCCGTATGACTATCTAATCCGCTCTCTTTAGCCAAAATGAAATCACTAGCCTGAGCCACTTCTACTGCTTCTAAAACTTCTGCTTCACTTAAACTATCCTCCATCTCACCTAGAGCAATATTATCTTTTATAGTCCCGGAAAAAATAATCCCTTTTTGACTAACAAATCCTATTTGGCGATTTAAATCCGCCAATTTATAATCCTTTATATTTTGTCCACTTATAAAAATCTCGCCTATTGTAGCATCGTAAAACCTTGGTGCAAGATTTATCAATGTCGATTTTCCGCTACCTGTAGAACCAATAAAAGCTACCGTTTCTCCGGGGTTTGCCGTAAAGGAAATATTTTCTAAAATATTTTGCTCGGCATCGGGATACTTAAAGCTAACTCCTCTAAACTCAACTTTACCAATGTCACTTTCTATTGGCATAACTCCATCACCATCTACAATACTACTCTGTGTATCCAATACTTCCAAAATCCTTTTAGCACTAACCACAGCCCTTGGCAAATTTGCAAACACAAAAATAAGTAATACAAATGCCATAATCGCCATCATAGCATACTGATTAAACATTAGCATATCAGCAAACAAAAGGTCTTGAACTGTAGCCTCGTAAGTACCGCTAATTAAAAACGCAGTTATAAGAGTAATCCCCACGGTAAGCCCGCTTATAATAAGTGCCATACCAGGATGAATTATTTGAAAGCTTCTTTCAACAAACAACTGCTCTTTTGTCATTTCGCTGTTGGCTTCCTCGAATTTTTCGGTTTGAAAATTCTCTGCGTTATATGCCCTAACAACTCTTATACCAGATAAATTTTCTCTTGTAAGACGGTTAATATTATCAAGTAATTTTTGTACCTTTCTAAAGCGAGGAAGAGCTATCATAATAATAAACACCACAAGAATAGCCATCACGGTAAATGCTCCGCCCATAAGAGCCAAATAATACCAGTTTTGACTAGCGATTCTATTAAGTGCCCAAATTGCCATAACAGGGGCTCTAACAAAAAGCCTAACTCCAACACCCACTATCATTTGCACCCTAGCTACATCTTGAGTTGTACGGGTTATTAAGCTGTTAGGCGAAAAATTATTTACCTCTGCTGTAGAAAAACTCTCTACCTTACTAAACACTTTTTCTCTTAACCTTCTGGCAAAGCCCGCCGCCATTTTACTAGATAGAAATACCGAAATAATCGCCGCCACTAAACTACCTAGTGCTAATGCCACCATAATCCCACCCGTAACAAAAATTTCCGATAAAACCAATGGCTCCAACGGATTAGTAATAGCTTGGGCCATCTCGCCCAATAATCTAGGTATTTCAATTTCTAACCAAACCTGTCCCACAACAAGCAAAGCAATAATAGCAATAATCAAAACATCTTTTTTAGTTAAGTACCGTAGTATCTTTAGCATTTCTACATTAAAAAAATCGCCTCAAGGGCGTCTAAATATCCTATCATTAAAGAAACAGAAATGTCAAAACATTTCCAAATATAAAAAATGTGCTAAGGTCAATAAACTCCTATAGCATAAAAAAACGCACGAATAGAATTTATCGTGCGTTTTTATTACTTATTTTTCATCCTACCTTTTTGGACGAGTTGCGTTCATAGTCTCTTCTTTACTTTTAAAGCGTTCTTTGGCTTGGGTTAGTTTTTTTTCCGGAGCAGGCTCTACGGGATAGAGATTGCGGTCTTGCATATACTTAAAGCTGTCGAATTGGTCTTCGGCTAGTTCAGCTAAATGCTTATTTAGCATATCTCTAAATTTTTGATTAGAACCTTCACAAATAGCAATTCCGTAACCTTTTATAAGAGTTTTTTGCGTGGTTAGTACATCTTGAATCATCGATGGATCGTCAAGGATAATTTGGTCACTAGCAAATTCCGCTCTATACGGGTCTTTTACTCCACGAGGAGCAGAGCCAGAAACCCAATTTTTATTATCCCAGCTTTGACTTGAGGAATTGGCTTCTTTAGTAGAACCGGTTCGCCAGTTGTCACCATAGGGGCTTGTGCGGCAAGTGGTGCTATCTACAGGACAACTGCCCATACCCGATTTACTTTTTGTTACAATCGGAACTTCTTTTACAACTTTTTTATTAGTTGGATTATTAGGCGGATTTTTACCACCCGAATTATTTGATGTTGGCATATTTTTTTATGTTTTTCTCCTTAAGTTAATTGTTTTATTAAATTACAAATTACAGTGTATAAATTACAAATTAGGACTTATATAGTTGTTTTTATTATTTAATCTTAAATAAATCATCATTTGTGATTTATACATTATAATTTGTAGTTTGAATTTTACCCTTGTGCCGATATTAAAAATGTCAACAATTTTTGATACCGTCCACGATGATGGCAGGCAAATGTGCCAAATTTTTCTCTTAAAACGGGGTCTATCGTCATAGCGGCATAGCTTACGCATTTTTTATAAGCCAAATTTTCGCCCTCTAATAGCTCCGATATTTCGGTTAAGTCTTTAGTAGTTATGTTTTGTGCCATAATTTTAGTTATTTATTTTCTCCTTATAAAGTTAGTATACTGTGGATTATTGCTAATTGACTTTTTTTTATACTTACGATAAAATATTTTTGTGCCAAAGATTACCGATATACAAATTCAAAAAGAAAATAAGGGGCGACTTAGCGTTTTTTTAGACGGTGAGTTTTTTTGTGGACTTGATGCGTTTGCGGCACAAAAACATTTTTTGACTATCGGTAAAGAGATATCTAAAGAAAAATTGTTAGAAGCGGTTTTTGATAGCGAGGTAGAGAGTGCATTTGAAAAGTCGATGAGGCAAATTGAAACTAGGTTAAAAAGCGAAAAAGAAATTAGAGATTATTTATTAGGCAAATTATATAGCGAAGATGTTATTGAGGCTTGCGTGGATAGATTAAAACGCTATAATTATATAGATGATGCTGAGTTTTGTAGGCAATATATAAATTCTTATCTAAGCCGCTGGGGACGCAAAAAAATCGAATTTATGCTAAAAAATTTAGTGCTAGATAGAGATGATTTGAATAATATTTTAGAAGAATTTCCATGCCAAATAGAAGTAGCTTATAAGCTAGCAATAAAACACATCGGCAATAAAACATTAGATTACACTCAAAAACAAAAAACCTTTGCCCACTTAATGCAGAAAGGCTTTGATAGCAACACTATAAAAGAAGCATTAGGAAGAATAAATAATAATGAATAAAAGCAAAATTTTATTACCAAAAGGATTTCGCAATAACCATTGTATGGACGGATGTTATACCGCCAAACTTTATAAAAATGTATAATTATAAATCTTTAGTTTATCCTCGCACCGCCTTAGTAATAGGGGGTACTAGAGGCATAGGAAAAGCAACTGTATATGCCTTTGCTAATGCCGGCTACAGAGTTGCTTTCTGTTATAAAAATTCTGAAAAAAAAGCTAATGAAATTGTTTTTGAACTGCAAAGCAAGGGTTATTTTGTATGCGGCTTTAAGTGCGATGTAAGTGATAAAAAACAAGTTAGTCAACTATACACACAAATAAAAAATATATTCGGCAATATCAGCACTCTTATTTGCAACGCAGGAGTCTCACAAAACATACCTTTTTTAAACGAAACTCCCACCACAATAACTAACCTACTCAATCAAAATTTTACTACCATTGTTAATTGCATTAAAGCTTTTGGTCCTGATATGATTAGTAATGATTTTGGTCGTATAATTACACTTTCTAGCGTGTTAGCTAACAAAGGATGCAGTTGCGAAAGCATATACTCGGCATCAAAAGGTGCTGTTGAGAGTTTTACAAAAAGTCTAGCATTAGAATTTGCTCCTCATAATATAACAGCGAACTCCGTTGCTCCGGGCTTTATTGATACAGATATGAATAGTGATTTAAGTGGTGACGAAAAACAGGATTTTATAAATAGAACCATGCTCAAACGGGCAGGAACACCCGAAGAAATTGCTGACGCAATTCTTTTTTTGTCATCTGAAAATGCAAGTTATATAACAGGTCAAGTAATAAACATAAACGGCGGAATGTAGATTTAAGTTACAATTTACAAACTACGAGCTACAAATTATTGATTTATGTTTTTAAAAAAGCAACATTATAACAACTGTAAGGAAACCCTATCGAACAAAATGCAAAAACTTTTACTACACACTTGCTGTGCCATTTGTGCGATTGGTGCATTATCTAAAAGCGATATACAAAATTACTCTGTATCGTTTTATTTTTATAATCCCAATATCAACACCAAAGAAGAATATCTTAAGCGTGCTAACGAATTAAAAAAATTGTGTGTTGAGTTTGACATAGATAAAATAATTATAGAGCCTTACAAACTCGGGATGCCAAAGAGTAACCAAGAAGATAGTTTTGTTGAAAAAGGTGAAAAATGCCGAATTTGTATTTCGCATCGTCTACAAAAAACCGCCGAATTTGCTATAAATAATAATTATAATATCTTTACAACAACCCTAACAACAAGTCCACACAAGGACGCTAAATTCATCAATAAAACAGGCGAAGAAATTACTATACAGCATTATATAAATAGCACAAGTTCACAAAAAATCACTTACCTAACCGCCGACTTTAAAAAACAAAACGGCTTTTTAATTGCTACACAAATAGCCAAAAAATTAAACCTCTATCGTCAAAGCTTCTGTGGATGCACACCCCGTTAAAATACTTAAAGCACTTCCCTACTCTTTATCAACATATTACTTTCCTAAAAATCATATACATAAACCTATGCTTAAATTGTTTAAGGCGGTTTTTATTATAACGGGGTTTACACTCCTAGATAGAATTTTGGGATTTGGTTTTAAAGTGTATTTAGCGAGAAATCTGGGCGAGGTAAATTTTGGAATTTATCAGGTGGCACTTAGCACTTTTTTTGTGATGCTTACCTTTACTACTAGCGGAATTCCTCTTATTTGTTCTAAACTTACGGCGATTGCTCGAAAAGGCAACGATAAAAAAACGGAATTTAGTTTAGTTAGTGCGGCACTTATTAGCGGAATTGTAGTATCGCTTGTGATTTGTAGTATTGTGCTTATTTTTAGCCGTCAAATAGGCAGAGCGTTTGCCGACCCCGAGAGTATGGTATTGTTATTGCTTATGATGCCGGCTATAATTTTTGCGGGGGTTTATGGGTCTTTTAGAGGAAATCTTTGGGGGCAAAAGCGGTTTGTTACAGTATCGGTTATCGAGCTTATTGAGCAGATTACTAGGATTGGATTAGTTATTATTTTAGCACTTATGGGCTTCAATCTTCTTAGAGTTACGGCAATCAGTATGTCTGTGGCTCTGTTTGTTACGGCTGTTTGTTGCGTGGCTACTTATTTTAAGTGTAAGGGTAGGTTAAAAAACCCGAGTCCTATGATGATGCCGTTTATAAAGCAAGCGGCACCTGTTACCTTTATTCGTGCGTCTAACACGGTTGTTATGGGGCTTATTAGTATTGCCGTGCCGTTTATGCTAACCCGCACAGGGCTATCAACTGCCGAGAGTCTTGCAGTATTCGGTGCGTCAGTTGGTATGGCGATTCCACTATTGTATCTGCCTCTTACAGTTATTGGCAGTCTTGCGTATGTGCTTGTGCCACAGCTTAGTGCTAGTTACGCTGCCGGAGATAAAAAATCTGTTCAAAAGCAAATAGAAACTGCGATTGCGTTTAGCCTTGTTGTAGCCAGTATTTTTGTGCCGATATTTTTTGCCTTAGGCGAACCGCTTGGTTTGTTTGTTTACCACAACGCAACAGCAGGTAGCTTTTTAAGATTTTCGGCTTGGTTGCTTGTGCCTCTTGCTGCCGAGAGTATTGTATCAAGTATGATGAATTCGCTTAATTTAGAAAAGCAGAGTTTTATAAATTATCTAGTAGGAGCGGGTGTAATGTTTGGATTTATGTTTGTTTTTGGCTCTAATTTTAGAATAGAATTGCTGGCAATCGGGTTAGGGCTAGGGTGGACAATATCAACGGTTTTAGATATTATCGCAATAAAAAAACGCACTCAAATAAAAGTAAGTACATTTGTAATACCGCTATTTAAGTGCGTTATGCTAATTGTGCCGACTATATTTGTTACGCAGTGGTTGTTTAATTTAATAAACAGCTTGCCGATTATACTTAGTTTAATGATAGCAGGCGGAATAGGCTTTATATTCTTTAGTAGTCTAAGTTTGGTTTTTGGAGTATTAGATATTAGTGTTATTATTAAAAAATTTAAGAAGAAAAAGAAAACTAAAAACAGACGACCAATAGTCGCCCCTACGGCAAAGCAAAAGATATAGCTAAAAAGAAATTAAGATTATGACAAGCTACATATAATAAAACTAAAGTTACAAAATATCCATAAAAAACGCACTTCGGAGTATATTAACAAAAGACATTTAGTTTAATACTAAATGCCTTTTTTGTTTTTTTGCACTATTTTAATGATTTAACATTTCTGCCATATCAAATATTGACATTTGAGATTTTAGAGGATTAAAACTATAGCCTTTTTGGTAATCTTTTACTATATCGCCAAATTGATACAGTAAGCCTAATTTTTCGCAATGCTCTTTAAATATTTTTATAACGGTTTTTTGGCTTGGAATATTGCAAATATATCTTGTACCGTATCGTTTTATATATTTTTCTTTAGTATCCTTTGGTATCAAATCATCTTTTTGTAGCTTGTCTAAACTATCAAAAAAATAATCTCTGCTACCGATTCTAAGCGTTAGTCCAAAGTAAGCCATTACAAATTTAGCACCGCTATCCTTAGCTTTTTTTAGTAAGTCTATTACTTGTTGGGGCTTATCTGTTAAAAACGGAAGAGTAGGCCAAAGCAAAACCCCGCTATAAATTCCCGCTTTAGCTAACTGTTCAACCGCTTTTAAGCGTTGACTGCTACTACATACATTAGGCTCTAGTGCTTTACTTAAAGCATCATCACTCGTTGATAGACTAAATTTTATAATAACGGGAGCATTTGCTTTAATTTCTTTTAGCATATCAATATCTCTTGTTACTAAACTAGACTTTGTGCAAATTGATATTCCAAATTTATATTTGTTTATAATTTCTAATGCACTACGGGTTAGTTTTAATTGTGCTTCTAGGGCATTATACGGGTCGCTCATAGCTCCCGTACCGATTACACCACGACTAATAAATTTGTGTCTTAGTTCTTTTTCGATAATTTTTAGAGCATCGGCTTTGGGCTTAACAATATCAAATTCTGTGTTTTGATAGCAAAGACTACGGCTATCGCAATAAATACAACCGTGGTTACAGCCTTTATAGAGGTTCATATTGTAGCTTGTGCCCCACCAGGTTTGATTAGCAGGAAGTTTTTCTTTTTGAATAATCGTTTTTACAGAAATTGTTTTTATGATAATATTTTTCCTTTTGTAAATAAATTTGGTTCAATTTCTTTTAGGGGATTTAATACAAAATCTCGGTTAAGCATATCAGGATGAGGGAGAGTTAGAGTGTCAGTAATGATATGCAAATCGTCGTAAATTAAAATATCTATGTCTAATTCTCTTTCTGCCCACTTTTCTCGTTTTTGACGACCAAGCTTGACTTCTTCATCTTTGCAAATTGCTAATAATTCATACGGAGTAAAAAAGGTTTTAATTTTAATAACTGCATTCAAAAAAGCAGGTTGGTCGGTTTTGCCGTATGGCTCGCTCTTGATAATAGTTGATGTTTTTTCTACACAAATTCCAATATAACAATTTAAGTGTTCTATAGCGTGTTCTATTATAAATTTTCTATCGCCTAAGTTACTGCCTAAGCCTAGGTATGCTATATGCCAGGTGCGTTCGCTTGTAGTGGCTACGAAATCTAAATTATGCTTTATCGGAGCATTTGGTTTTTGCACCTCTACAGAAACGCTTTTAGCTAAATTAAAGCTATATAAAATATTTTTAGCAATTTCGTCCGATAATGTTTCGATTAAGTTATAGCGGTTTTGTGTAGCAATTTCGATAATATTATCGCAAACTTCTACATAGTTTATTGTGTTTACTAAATTATCATTTTTTGCAATTTCATTTAGAGTAACAGTAGCAGATATAATAAAAGGCTGTAGAGAAATCTTTTCGCTTTCTAACACTCCGTGATTTGCCATTACTTTTAAATTTTTAACTATGATTTTTTGCATATAGATTTCATCATTTCGATTACCTGTTTGTGTGCTTTAATTTCGTGTACCCGTATAAATGAAGCACCGTTTTGAATTGCGATAATGTTAGCAGTGAGTGTACCAACTAAGCGTTCGTCCACATCAACATCTAAAATTTTTCCTATAAAAGATTTATTACTTAGTCCTACTAATATGGGATAACCTAAATCCGTAAACATCTTTATATTAGATATACACGATAGATTATTTTCTACAGTTTTACTACCAAAACCAATACCTGGGTCTAAAATGATTTTATCATCAGATATCCCTGCCACCTTAGCAATACCAATTGATTGCTTAAAGCTACTAACAATATCGTTTAGCATATCATTATTACTTAGTGGTATAGCTACCTCCCTATTGTGCATTATAACACAATTGGCGTCACTTTTAGCAATTATTTTTGCCATATTGTTTTCAATATCGCCACTCCATTTTAACCCCCAAATATCATTTACAATACTACAGCCTGCTTTAATAGCAACCTCCGCCACCTTAGGCTTATAGGTGTCGATTGATAGCGGAATATGTGGGAAACGCTGTGCAATAGCTATAACAATTTTTTCTATTCGCTCAATTTCTTCATTTTCTGAAATCGGGATATGGTTTGGCCTTGTGCTTTCGCCGCCGATGTCGATAATATCTGCTCCGTTTATAATCATTTTTTCTGCTTGAAATAACGCATTGTCTAAATTAAAATACTTACCACCGTCGCTAAAGCTATCGGGAGTTATATTTAATATGCCCATAATATACGGAGCATTTTTTGGAGAAAATGATTTGTTTTTTATTATCATTTTTTATTAGATTCGGGACGCACTCTTGGGTGTCCCGATTTTGCTATAAATAATTTTTACATTTGTATTTTGCTTTGCAATTATTACAATCTCGACTGGCTTTATCAGCACGGTATATAATGCCGTTTAATCCTGTATCGTTTGATACACTATCATCATTGTGAGTTTCTATAGCACTACAAATTTGTTTTGTTTCGCTATCGATAAAACTAAGTAACTGTAATCTTTCTTCTGTCTTTATTTTACCTATTTTAGCATGAGGCGTTTTTTTATATTCTTTACTATATTGCCAAAACCTGCCAATGTCGTGCAATAATGCCGAGATTATAACAACTTCAGGATCGATTTTTTCAGTTAGTTTCTCGTTTTCTTTAAGTGCCAATTTTGCTACGGTTATCAAGTGCTCTAATCCGTGCTTGCAAAATTTTCTATTTTCTTCCACATTTTCGATGTTTTTAATTAAGACATTAAACACTACATCAAGCAATATTTTTTTTACTCGCTTATATTTCCAATTATCCGTTAGAATATCAAAATCAGCTATAAATTTACCCCATTTGTAACCATTCCATAATACATGAAGTACATACGCATTTGAAACATTGCTTAAATGTGATAAACTGCCCGTAGCAACTATTATATCCTTTTTAGAACTTGCCTGCTTTGCTTTAATTACAGCGTCTAATGGGGTTATGGCTTTTTCTACAATACTAAAGTGTGTTTTAGCAGTTGTTTCCAGCGTTTCCACAGACAATAGCCGTTTATTATTCTCATCACCCAAGCATATAATTTTGTGTGCCGTTTTAGATAACATTTCCAACATTTTATCTGCGTTTTTATCGCTGTTGATAGATACTATAGCCGTGATTTTTTTGTTGTCATATTCCTTTTTTAGAGTTTTGGTAAGTGCTTCTATTGCGGTTTCGTTATGAGCGCCGTCTAAAATAAAAATAGGTTTTATTGGAAAATTACTCTCTATACCAAACCAAAATGCTCTTAAAAATCTTCTAAATTTAGAACCTGTACATAATGTAATAATACTAAATCTACCAAGCCAATTCGCTTTGTTTATTCCTTTTTTTATTGCTTTATTGTTAAATCCTAAAATTTCTGCTGTAGCTTGTGCTAACCCTGCGTTTATAGGAGCATAGATAGCTTTATTCTTTAGTGGTTTTTCATAAAGATTTGCTATCGTTAGCGGAGAATTTTTTTGTGTAGTAATTTGTTTTATTACTTCTAAAACTTCTTCCTCTTGATTTGGAGATATTATAACTGGCACACTCTCTTTAATTATACCGCACTCTGCTTTTGTAACACTTTGCAGGCTATCGCCAAACTCTGCTATGTGGTCTATAGATATACTTGTAAATAAGGTTAAAATCGGATTTTCTATGATATTGGTAGCATCTAATTCTCCGCCTAAGCCAACCTCTAAAAACACAATTTCACACTTCTCTATAGCAAAATGGCAAAAGGCTATTACTGTTTCTACCTCGAAGCGTGTGGGGTGTTCAAAGCCATCGGCTACCATTTTTTCACATTCAATAATGATTTTATTATAAATTTTTTGTGCCTGTGTTTTTTCAATCCACCTGTCATTTATTCTAGTATTTTCATTAAATTTACTTAAAGCAGGCGAGGTGTAAGCACCGCATTTTATTTTAGATGCTATTGCAATGCTTTCTAAATAACAAACAACACTACCTTTGCCGTTTGTACCGCCAATATGGACAATTCGCAATTGCTTTTGCGGATTGCCTAAGCGGTTAAGAAGCTCTCTTATCCTATCTAGCCCTAACTTAGAGCCGTATTTGTTGAGTTTATTCAATTCGTTTTCGATGTCAAAACACATAATTAGTAATATTTTATTGGTTATTAAAATGTTGCTTTACTGTAGTGGCGACACTCTGTCGCCACTACAATTCGACGGAGTTTAATAACTTGTCTATGGTTTCTATTGCTTCCTTATCCTGACTTGTCGGAACTTTATCAGTATTAAGGCTAGCTATAATTGTTGGATTTTCTACATTCAAAATTTTCAATAATAACTTAGCAGTCTTTAATGCAAACTCAACATCATTATTACTACTGCCTCCTGCTATCAAAATAATTGCTCCTTGCTTAACCTTTCCCACTTTAGGCAATTTGTTAAACTCGCCCTTAAAGTAACATTGCAAACGGCTTAAAATATCAATAATTCGCCCCGATAAATTTCCAAATATAATAGGAGAAGCTAATACAACAAAATCAGCGGTTTTGGCTTGATGATAAATAGTTTGCATATCGTCGTTGATAATACATTTACTGTTAGATAAGCAGGCCTCACAATTTGTACAAGCAAATATTTGCGTACGAGCAATGCTCGCCCCTACAGCATTATCAAAATTATTCAACAATCTCTGCAATAAAAAATCTGTATTACCGCCTTGTCGCAATCTGCCGTCTAAAATTAAAACTTTTTTATCTAATTTGCTCACCAAAAAAAGTGTAGCAAAAAAAACAAAATAATGCAACTTCTTACTTGACATCTAAAATTATATTGAATATAATAATCAAGTTGTCCCAATAAATAAGTCCTATATTTTTAATTTTACACTCATTATGCACCCGTAGCTCAACTGGATAGAGCATCTGACTACGGATCAGAAGGTTTGGGGTTCGAATCCCTCCGGGTGCGCCATATTAGGAATAGAGGACTCTAATAAATTTGTTACTTACTTAAAAGCCTCGAAAGCAATATTGCTTTCGAGGCTTTTAAGTAAGTGCTTTATAAATCCTTAGAATGATTTTACTGGTTGCAGTTGCATTACTCTTGTTTGTGATTTGTCTTGTATTTTTGTAATAACCAAATTCACAACCACTACCGCTTGTACTGCTACTCCTAACACTATTGCCGGAACTGCCGAGCGGAAATTAAATAACAAACCCGACCAAATATAAGTTCCTAGCGAAACATGTATAGGAAACATCGGGAAAAAGTAGAACGATACAATGTCGATTATTACCGAATAAATTAAAATTGCTGTACCCGATAGTGCGTGACAATTTATCCGCCTTAAAGCAAGCGATAAAATTAAAACAACGGTAATATTTACCGCAAAAAATATTAGCGATTGCGAAGTCGCTAAAAGATATATAAATAATACGGCAAAAAAAGTGTAGCCGATATATTTATTTTTTTGTGCCGAACCGTACATTAAAAGTCCTGATAATATCATAATTATTTTTTCTATCCAAAGTTACTTTATTTAATAATACCCAAAAACAATCCATTTTCTTAAATTATTACTAAAGTTTTTCTGGATTAACCTCCTGCTGTTAGTGTAAATGTAATTTTGTCGCCGTTTGATACTCTGGCATCTCTAACTCCGACAGGCGCCATTGTGCCGTTTATATCAAACTGCCACCACCATTGATTGCCTGCCTCGCCCCATACGGCGGTTATTCCCGCTATTGTGGTAATAAATCCGCTATCTAATTGAGTCTCTGGAATTTCTAACTTATCATTATTAGCAATAAGAATATCCAATACTCTGTTTGTGTCGTAATCTCTTTCGATTTCCAGGATTACCTCTCCGTCGCTACCGATGACTGCAACACTAACACTGATATACTCTCCCTCTGCTAACGGTGTTACCGTCTCGCAAGCAGTAAAAGCTACCACCACTGTTATCGCCATTAAAGCTGTAGCTAGTAATGCGATTATTTTTCTCTTAAACATAAAACCCTCCTTAAAGTTTTAACATTTGTAAATAAAAATACTTGTTTGGAGGGAAATATTTTAACCTGCTAACCGCAAAAAAGCACAGCAAAAATTGTGCGACATCTAAGCCGATTAGCATACACCAACAACCTCCCTCCGAAGTTAGATGCTTTATGGACTATTGGTAAGGTCTCCTGACTTACGGACTTAAAACCTCTAAATACTCCCTTCCCGCTTTCGCAGTGGTTTAGCGTATTTATTGTGTTCCATTACAGTAGCGGGGGCTGTTGTGGATTCTAACCACATTCCCTACACCCAATAACCCTTAGGTTGATATAATTATAGCACATTTTTTGTTAGTAGGTCAACAAAAAACATTGTGTAATTTGCAGAATTTTGATATGCTTAAATAAGGGAAAGGAAATAATACTTATGAAAATCGGCAATAGTTGGGATGCTTTTTTTGAAACGGAAAGCAAAAAAGAATACTTTATTAGATTAGTTAATACCGTTAAATCGGAGTATGATAACTTCACTATTTATCCGCCGAGGGGTAGTGCGTTTAATGCGTTTAAATTTACTCCGCTAGATGATGTTAGAGTTGTTATTTTAGGACAAGACCCGTATCATGGAAGGGGTCAGGCTATGGGGCTTTCATTTTCTGTACCAAATGGTACGGCTTTGCCGCCGTCGCTAAAAAATATTTATAAGGAATTAGAGGGCGATTTAGGTATTAAAAGGCATAGCGGATGCCTAATAGATATAGCCAAGCAGGGAGTGTTTTTCTTAAATGCATCGCTTACGGTTCAAGAAGGAATGCCAAATTCACACTCGCAATTAGGCTGGCAGACCTTTACCGACAATGTTATTAAAGAGATAAATGAAAAACAAGAACAGGTTATTTTTATACTGTGGGGTAGTTATGCTAAGAAAAAAACGGAGCTAATAACCAATCCGATACATAAAATTTTATCTAGCGGGCACCCAAGTCCGTTATCGGTAAATTTATTTTTAGGCTGTAAGCATTTTAGCAAAACAAATGCTTATTTAACAGCGGCAGGCTTTGAGCCGATTTGCTGGGAAGAAAAAAATCCTAATTCTTAGTATCTTATTGAAAACTTTTTCTTGACAAAATTATTCTTTTGTGTTATTCTGTGTTAGTAAAATCCCTTTCCTGTGCTCGCAAGTGAGTTGTGTAAGATTTTTAACCACATAATAATCTTGGCACTATATAGATTGTGTGTTAGTGGATATCAGGCCGAAAAGTGTTGAAATATTACACTGACTGCTTTTATGCCTCCGTCGGACGATAGCAAACTTGCCTTCTACACCGCCACCTGCCTTTAGGCGGGTTAAAATAAGCACAATATCACGGCAAGCACGGGAATTTTTTTGGGAATATATTTTATGAATTTTAAAACGCTTGTTCAATAAATTGAACAAGCGTTTTGTATTGATTAACTTTTATTGACCGTTTATTCTTTGTAAATCACTATTTATAATTTATAAATAGTGATTTGACTCTAAATTCCCTGTGCTATCATAGCGTCAGCAACTCTTTTAAAGCCGGCAATATTAGAACCTACCACATAGTTATCCGGTTTACCTGCTTCAATAGCTGCTTGAGCAATATTGGCATAGATGTTTTGCATAATAGTTTTTAGTTTAGCGTCTACTCTATCGAAGCTCCAATTTGTCATAGAAGCGTTTTGAGCCATTTCCAAAGCACTAGTTGCAACACCGCCGGCATTGGCAGCTTTACCGGGAGCAAAAAGAATTTTATTTTTTATAAAATAATCGGTAGCATCTAGCGTAGAAGGCATATTTGCACCTTCGCCAACAGCAATAACTCCGTTTTTAACTAATAATTTAGCGTCATTCACATCTAACTCATTTTGTGTTGCACACGGCAATGCTACATCACATTTTACACCCCAAATACCTCTACCTTCAGTATATACTGCATTTTTTTTATACTTAATATACTCGTTAATTCTGCCTCGCCTTACCTCTTTAATCTCTTTAATAACAGCTAAATCCACACCATCTCTATCATAAATAAAACCATTGCTATCACTAAGAGCCACAACTTTAGCACCCAGCTCTATTGCCTTTTGAGTTGCATAAATAGCAACATTTCCACTACCGCTAATAATAACTGTTTTATCCGCAATCGAATTTTTATGGCTTTTAAGCATTTCTTCTACTAAGTAAATAAGCCCAAAACCTGTAGCTTCTTTTCGTCCTAAACTTCCGCCGTAACCAATACCCTTGCCCGTAAGCACACCATCAAACTGACGCTTCATTCTACGATATTGACCAAAAAGAAATCCTATTTCCCTAGCACCAACACCAATATCGCCAGCAGGCACATCGGTATGAGCACCTATATGAAAACTAAGTTCTGTCATAAAACTATTACAAAAACTCATTACTTCTCTATCACTTTTGCCTTTTGGGTCAAAATCACTGCCGCCTTTACCGCCGCCAATGCTTTGACCGGTAAGAGAATTTTTAAAAATTTGCTCGAATCCCAAAAATTTTATAACGCTAAGATTAACGCTAGGATGAAATCTAAGACCGCCTTTGTATGGACCAATAACACTGGAGTATTGCACTCTATAACCACGATTTACTTGAATTTTACCACTATCATCTACCCATGGCACTCTAAAAACAATTTGGCGTTCAGGTTCGACAAGTCGCTCCAATACGCTTTCTCGCTCATAAATAGGATTGTTATCAACAAAATCTGCGATACTGGTGAGTATTTCTGTAGCAGCCTGAATAAATTCCTTTTGCCAAGAATTTTTTTCGTAAGTTTCTATTAAAATTCGTTTTGTGTAAGACATCTTCAGTATTTTATAGTTGTTGATATATAAAAGTCAAACTAATTTATTGAGTATTACTAATATTATTAAGTCTTAATTTCTTATTACTAAAAAAGGATAACACGATAGTTACCCTTTTTTAGTAAGTTTTTTATGAATTATTAAATAACTAAATGATATGAATGATAACTATTTTAATAATCATCGTCGTCTTCGTCATCATAATCGTCTTCATCATCCTCATCCCGTTCTAAAAAATCATCCTCGTTTACAGCATAATCAAGGTCTTCCGGTTCTTTATATTGCTCAGAATAATCATCGTCATCTTCTTCGTCATCTTCTTCGTCATCTGTCATAACAATAGTTATTTCTTCTTCTGTCTCCGGCTCTAACTCGGGTTCCGGCTCGGCTACAATATCAGGCTCCCACTCAGCAGTTTCAGCTAGGCGTTCCTTTTCTTTAGTACATAAAAAGCAAATTTGCTCGTCATCTGCTATATAAGTGATACTGCACATAGGACAAAGCTTTTCTCCAACGGCTTCATCATCATCGGGAATAAGTAAAGATTTATCTATAAGACCAAGTGTTGCTTTACACACGGTACAATATTTATCGGATTTTAATATAAAGTTAAGCTCGCATTTAGGACACATCACATACACGGGTTTTTCGTCGGTTGCTTTAATGCCACTTTTTTTGGCTTCTTTGGCTAGTTTTTTAGCTTCTTTTTCTAGTATTTTATCTTCTTTTTTTGGCATAAGGTTGTTTATTCACCTAAGACTTAAAATCCAATACTTAAGTTTTTATTTTAGAATTTACTTAGGATTTTGCCTTATTATATTCGCCTTTTAAGTATTTGTAAACTGTTTTTTAGGATATTTTTTTTTGTTTTACAAACACTAAGTTCACAAGGAGAATTTTTTATTATGGTAGAAAAAATTAAGCCGGTAGCGGTGGTAGTTGGCGGTAGTAGCGGGATTGGGTTTTTTACCCTGCAAAGATTGATAAATAAGGGCTACACCGTTTATAACTTATCTAGAACTGGAGCGGATTTATGTAAGTTTTGCGACGGCGGATTTAGCAATATTTGCTGCGATGTAGCAGTTGAGGGTAGCGTAGCGGAAGCAATTGCCCAGATTTATAAAGCCCATAGCCGAATTGATGTTTTAGTTTATTCGGCGGGAGCTAGTTTAGCGTGTCCGTTAGAGCATATAACGGAAAGTGACTTTAGGCGAATTTTTGAGGTAAATTATTTTGGATTTATTAAGACGCTTTGGGAGGCTCTGCCTATTATGCGACGCCAAAAATCAGGCAGGATTGTGGTTGTGTCTAGTTTAGCGGGAAGTTTTCCTGTGCCTTTTGACGCTCCGTATTCTGCCAGTAAGTCGGCACTTGATATAACCGTTCGTAGTTTAGCACTAGAATTAAAACCATTCAATATAAAGCTAACGGCAGTTTGTCCCGGTGGTGTTTCGACTGCTTTTACCTTTAAGCGAAAAATTTACGGCGAAGAAGCTATCGGGGAGTATTTTGATGCTCAGGATAAGGCTTGTACGAGATTAGCCAATATAGAGCAAGGCGGGCTTGACCCTATGGATGTGGCCACTAGGATTGTAGATGTGATTGAAAGTAAAAATCCGCCTATTACCACTACAGTAGGTATTAGTAATCGAGCTTTTAGGGCAGTAAATAAAATTCTGCCCATAGGAGTTGCGGATTGGATAAATGGGACGATGTACCGCTAATAATAAATTAGGAATTAGGAATGAAAAATTGTTGAGTTTAAACTTGTTAAGTAATAATGAAAAAAATATTATCATACCTTGAAATAAGTCCGAAATTTCTCATTCCTAATTCCTAATTTATCATTGACAAAAAATTCCGCTTGCCCCACAAATCCCCCTATGCTATACTATAGATTGTGTCCCTAGCGGACTATTTTAGGAGATATTTTTTTGAGACATAATTTTATTCGTTTTTTATTACCAATATTTGGAATGATTTTAATACTTGGATTTGTTATTGGTTGGATAATAATTTCTAACCGTCATTCTCCAGAACAGGTTACCTCAGACCGCATTCAACGAGAGTTTAATGTAGGCAATAATCCAGATGAAGACGGTATACGCTTTATAGGGCTTTCTAATAATATCGCAAGAGCAAGCATAACCAACGATAGAATTGTTATTAGAGTTAGAAACTCAGATTTAGATAACAACGATTATTACGATTATTATTCTTTCTCTAGGGATTTTGTTATGTTACAGGATATTCATAATCATAACAATAGAGTTTTTGAGTATTTTGAGAATAATAGTGTAGCAATAAGAGTATTTATTGAAGCAAGACTTAGAGAGCAATTACTGCCTACTATTGAAGAATCTCCTAACGATATAGACCATTATCTTACAGATGAAGCAATAGATAAAGCAACAACAGCACTTAAAAACGGTTTTTTAATAGAATATAGACTAAATGACCGTTTTGCAGGTAATTTTTGGAGAGATGCTTTTCCTACGATATTAATATTTATAATCCTTATCGGCGGTATGTCAATTGTTCTAATGATAATGATGTCTAGGCAAAAGAAAGAAGCTATGGGCTTTTCTAAGTCTAAAACCACTAACCAAATTAAATCTAAAATACGCTTTACAGATGTAGCAGGAGCAGAGGAAGAAAAGGTAGAATTAGCGGAATTGGTAGAGTTCTTAAAATCCCCTGCTAAATTTACGGCGGTCGGCGCTAAAATACCAAGAGGTGTGCTACTTGTGGGTCCTCCTGGTACGGGTAAAACACTATTTGCAAAAGCTGTAGCGGGCGAGGCGGAAGTACCTTTCTTTAGTATAAGCGGTAGTGATTTTGTGGAGATGTTTGTCGGTGTTGGTGCTAGCCGTGTTAGAGATTTATTCGAGCAAGCTAAGCGTGCTCAACCTTGTATTATATTTATAGACGAGATTGATGCTGTTGGCCGTCAAAGAGGTGCAGGTTTAGGTGGAGGACACGACGAAAGAGAACAAACTCTAAATCAGCTACTGGTACAAATGGACGGCTTTGAAACTAATCACGGCGTTATTGTAATTGCGGCTACAAACCGTGCCGATATATTAGACCCGGCACTTCTTCGCCCAGGTAGATTCGACAGACAAATATTTGTTAATGTGCCTGATGTTAGGGGTAGAGAAGCGATATTCAAAGTACACGCACGCAATAAACCGCTTAGTCCTGATATAGACTTTAAGGCAATTGCTAGAATTACAAGTGGCTCTAGCGGAGCGGATATAGCAAATATTCTTAACGAAGCAGCCATTTTATGTGCTAGAGATAACCGTACTTTAATTACTCAAAATGATATATTTGAGGGTATTACAAAAGCAATGATGGGACCTCAAAAGAAAAGTAGAGTTGTTACAGAATTTGATAAAAGAGTTACCGCTTATCACGAGGCAGGTCATGCTATTGTAGCTAAAACTTGTAAAACCGGTTTTACAGTACACGAAGTTAGTATTATCCCTAGAGGTCGTGCAGGCGGCTATACAATGAATAGGCCAGAAAATGATAACCGTATGACAACTCTTAGTGCTTTTAAAGCAGATATTGCTATGACTATGGGCGGAAGAGCGGCCGAGGTTCTTGTTATAGAGGATGTTACAACCGGTGCTGTTAGCGATATTCAAGTTGCTACTAATATTGCTAAAAAGATGGTTACCGAGTGGGGTATGAGTGGCAATCCGAAAATTGGTCAAGTTAATTATAACGCAGAGCAAGAAGTGTTTTTGGGCAAAAGCTATGCTAGCAGTCAAGGACATAGTGAAGAAATGTCGGCTGAGATTGATAAAGAGGTTACAAAGTTGGTAGAAGAAGGGTATCAAAAAGCAATAAGCGTTTTAACTACTTACCGTTCTCAAATGGATGTTATGGCTAGAGTATTGCTAGAGGCCGAAACAATTTTTGCCGAAGAAGTAGATATGATAATGGCGGGAAAAAGTTGTGAAGAAGTAAAAACCGCTTTAGAAGAACGCTTTAAGAAAAAAGAAGCGGAAGCAGAAAAAGCAGTAGAAGAAGCAAGTGAAAGTGATGTGTTTGGAATGCCGGTTTAATAACAATGAGAAATGAGAAATTAGGAATGAGAAATTATTGATAATTTATAAAAATATTTAACTTGTAAGGAATATTTTTTCAATGATTATATTTATTTTAGCTTAAATTCAAGAATTTAATTATGAAATCTATAAATAAGTCTGAAATTTCTCATTCCTAATTTCTCATTTCTCATTGAAAAAAACTGCTTTACATTATTTTTTATTTATACTATAATACTATAGTTTGTGGGGATTGCCCCCTACAAAAGGACTTTAAGACAAATGGAAAACGAAGAACTAAAAATAAATACAGACGGCGAAACTATGGAAGAAGTTGCTCCTACAAAAGCAAATGATAATCCGTCTGCTGTAACAGAAGTTCCTGTAGCAGAAGTTGAACCTACTTCAGAAGAGAAAGTTCCTGTTGTGGAGGACGCTCCCGTTGCAGTTGAGGAAACTCCAGAAGCTCCTGTAGCTGAGGAATCCCCTACTACTGCTATAGAAGAAGCACCAATAGCCGAAGAACCTCCTGTTGCCCAAGAAGAAATAACTACTACCGTAGCTAACGAAGATGAAATCCCTGTAATTGAAGCGGAGGAAGCTTTTGACGAGCAACCACAAGCTAATGACGAAATTCCTGTTGTAGATGAAACTCCTATAGGGGACGCAGTTTTCGCCGTCCCGCAAGAAGTCGAAGAAACTCCGGCTAAAAAACCAACTCCCGTAAGAATGTCCGGCATAAAACACGAAAAATCACCTAGACAAAAATTTAGATTCCGCAAATGGATGGCAATTCCTGCTGTTTTACTTGTTGGTTTATTAGTAACAGGTTTAATTTTAGGATTTATTCCGCATAAAGCATTATCAGACGAGGTCTTTGCAAACTGGATTTATGTAAATATATACGACTCTAACGGTTATTTAGCCTCTATAAGAAGAGAAGACTTCAATGAAGATAACGACCACCTTAGAGATATTTTTCAAGAAGGTATCGCAAGCACATCTCACTCAATGCTAAGAAGCTTATTAGAATTTAACTATGTAAATACTTTAAGACTTAGAACCAATGAAAGAGTAGACAGAGTATATCGCCTTAATGATGATTTAACCTTTTATACCGATCACTTAAATAACAGAGTATATGATGAAGTTACTACAGTAGATAGAGTTGAGGTATTAGGTAGCGAAATTAGAAATGTTACTCCCTTTGGAGCAGGAAGATTTGTACTAGAATTTGTGTTTGCTACTCAAGCCGATTATATTCATTACGAAGACCGCCCTAGCGACCGCAAATATTATACAGGACTCCCTTATATATATGTTAGAGATAACTCAACTGAAGCCAGGGCAACTGGCAACCGCTATAAAAGAATAGACTTCGATCGCATTAGAATGGTTATAAATGATAGCTTTAATGTGATTGAAGAATACGAAATGTATATTTTTAATTCTAATTATACAGAAGTAGCTAATCCTATAGCAAGAGAACATCGTGTAACACCGGTGCTAATCCGAATGAATACAAGTAGACTTTACCACCGCTTACTAGATATTAGACAAATACAAAGAGGTAACAGAGATAACGGCGAATATGTAGTAGATATTCCACCGGAAGATGATTGGGGTTACGGCGAAGAATGGTAAAGAAACAACTAAATTTATATAACTTTAATTAAAATAAAAACCGAGGTAAATAATTATCTCGGTTTTTATTTTGTATATATAGAATTTATAGAGAATAGCTTTATTTTCGCGATAATTTTTCGAAAGTTTTAAATTTTCTTATTATTTTCGAGTTAGTTTTATTATAAGCACATTTATATCGGCGGGATTTAGTCCACTGATTCTGCTGGCTTGACCGATTGTCAAAGGACGAATTTTTGACAATTTTTCCTGAGCTTCTAACCTTAAACCGTGTACAGAATAGAAATCTGTGTTAGACGGTATTACCATTTCAGATAATCTTAACGCTTCTTGTGCCGATTGCTGTTCTCTAACAATATAACCGGCGTATTTAATTTCGATAAACACATCATAAGCAGACGCTTTAGAAACATTGTTAAAAATATCAAACTCGGCAGTAAAATTATCAAATGTAACACCGCCTCGTTTTATAATTTCCTCATAAGTTAATCCCCTATATGCTTTTGCTTCGCTGATTTTCTCTAAAAATAAAGCAACTTTTTTACTATCCGCTTGATTTTTTATTATCTCTTTACATTTTTCAATATCCGATTTCTTTTGTAATAGCTTTTTATATCGTTCCTCACTTAACACCCCTGCTTTATACCCAATCTCACTAAGCCGCAAATCTGCATTATCTTGCCTTAATAGCAACCTATACTCACTTCTACTCGTCATCATTCTATACGGTTCATCTGTACCTTTAACCACTAAATCATCAATCAAAACACCAATATAGCTGTTTTCTCTTGCTAAAATTACAGGCGGTTTTTTTTCTAACGCTAACCCTGCATTTATACCTGCTACTAATCCTTGTGCCGCCGCTTCCTCGTATCCGCTTGTGCCGTTTATTTGTCCGGCAAAATAAAGTCCTTTAATTGCTTTACTCTCTAAACTCGCAAATAACTCACTCGGGTCTATGCACTCGTATTCGATAGCGTACGCATCACGCATAATTTCGACATTCTCAAATCCTTCTATGCTACGATATAACTCATCTTGAATGCTCGCAGGTAGTCCCGTCGACAATCCCTGAACATAACACTCCTCCGTCTTTTCGCCCTCGGGCTCTAAAAAAAACGGATGCCTTTCCTTTCCGCTAAATCGTACAATCTTATCCTCTACACTCGGGCAGTATCTTGCTCCCGCTCCCTTAATAAGCCCGGCATACTTAGGCGATTTTTTAAGATTTTTTGATATGATTGAGTGAGTATCTTGATTAGTATACCCTAAATGACAATGATGAAGCGTTTTAGCCAATTCTTCTTGAACGCTATCTAAACAAAAGCTATAAGGAGTGTTTTCGCCTTCTTGAATTGTTAATTTATCTAAATCTACACTACTTTTTTTAACTCTGGCGGGAGTACCTGTCTTAAAGCGACGCAAATTAAAGCCTAGCTGTCGCAGGCTATTTGCTAAGTAGTTAGAACGAGAAAATCCGCTAGGTCCCTTTTCTTCTATAACATCTCCTGTTATTGTACAGCTTTCTAAGTATACTCCCGTTGCAACAACTATAACCTTAGCTAAAAATTGCAAGCCGTTTACTAATTTAACACCTTTGATTTTTCTCTTATCTCCACTTCCGTTAACTATAATCTCGCTAACCTCGCCTTGTCGTAAACTCAAATTTGGAGTACTCTCAAGTAGCGACTTCATATAATCATGATATTTATACTTATCAACTTGCCCCCTAAGGCTCTGCACCGCAACCCCTTTAGAGCTATTTAACATTCTTAAATGTGTAAGCGTTTTATCGGCAACAATTCCCATAACACCGCCAAGAGCATCAACCTCACACACCAAATGACCCTTTGCTGTACCGCCAATGCTTGGGTTGCATGCCAAAAAACCCACATTATCTAAACTAATAGATAATGCAAGCGTCTTAAACCCCTTTTTAGCAAGAGCAACAGCCGATTCGATACCAGCATGCCCAATACCTATAACAATAGCATCAAACTTTTTTATCATCGTAATGTTAGCTGAAACCCTTTCGTTACAGTTCCAACTATTTTTATTATACCGTAATTTTAATTTGTTTGTCAAAAAATAAAATTGACTTTTTATCTTCTCTATTCTACACTAACTTTATGCGAAAAGCTATTGGAACAAGAAGCTTGTATTTTTCAAGAATGGGCATAATGATGCTTATTTTTTCTGTTGCTACAGGAGTTACAACTGTATTGGTTGAAATTTTTACGAATTTTTTTGATATGGGACCTATCTTTTGGGGTGTTCTTTCAGGTTTATCAACTATAGCAAGTATTTATGTTATTCTAAGAGGTCTTAGATTTCCAAAAGAACTTGTTTTTATAGATTATATAGATAATAAACTGATTTTCGCTGGATTCAAAAAACAACCCGAGCAAGAAATTTCTTTAACCGAAATGAAATCTATACAGCTTATGCCTCATCCAAGACCTTCCTCACTCGACGGCTCTATTTTAATTGAGGATATATACGGGAAGAAATATGCTCAAGGCATTATAAAAAATCTGCAAGAAGTTGTTGATATAATCATAGCCGAGGCAAGCCAATTAGGCAACGATAATATAACGGTTACTTCCATTGTGGATAATAGAAAAAAGAAAAAATCTAAAATACAGTGATATGTCAAGTATTGATTTGACTAATTAACTAATATTAGGATATATTAGTTAATATGTCCGTTGACGAAACAACTTATATAGTAGATCAAGAAATGCTGGTTAGTTATAATCAAACAATTACTGAATTTAAAGGTTTAACAAAAAATCTTTACGAGGGTATTCAGCTACACAAAAAATCACTGACAATATTTTTAATTGTGCTTTTTTCGGTGTGCGTTTGTCTTATGGTTGTGGCTAGCATTTGGGATTATCAAATAGCACATGCACTCAATAATCCGTATGAATGGTATAGCTGGTTTTTGCAAGACTTTGGCGAATGGCCTGCACCATTTATTGTAAATTGCGGATTTTTTGTTGTGATGTTTGTGTGGCTAATCCGCACCCGTAAAAAAGGTAACTATTTATTTCTATTATTTTTACTTCCACTAGCCGGAGCATTCATCTTTGGTTATTTTTTCACATACGGTGTGCTAGTGGATACTTGGTGGATTGCCCTAATTATCGCTACTATCGGCATCGGAGCTTTTACTACCATAGCATTCTTATTACCAAAACAGCATCTAGTGAAAATTCTCTACTTTTTAATGCTGTGTTTTATTATTGCAAATCTTGCTTATTTTTTAATGCTTTTTGTAAAATGGTTATGGGGACGGGTAAGATTTAGAGATATTGGAGGTATACTAGACCCAGACATTGGCTTTACTCATTGGTTTATTATAAACGGTCCCAACGGCAACGAAGCGTTTTTTTCGGGTCATGTTTTAGCTGCTCTTAGCTTTACCTATGTTTGGATGATTCCACCCATTTTTAATATAAAAAATAAAATAGTAATTGGCTTAATGTACGGACTATCATCATTTTATGCTATCTCTATGATGTACGGTCGAATTGTAACAGGAGCCCATTACCTATCCGATGTAGTTACCTCGGTAATTGTCTATACCGTTTTTACAATTTTAATACTAACCTTTATATTCTTTAGAAATTTGCGAAAGAAAAGAAACGATTAAAGCATAATTAAAGCGCTGTCTACTAAAAAACTAATTAAATAACAAATAAAATCGTATTTCTTTGCCCATCTTTAAGTTGTTATTGTTAGCACAAAACCTTGAGATTCTGCTGCATTCATAACGCTTGAGATTATAATAAGCGATGCCCCTGTATTCAAAGGCGTAAGCGTTACTTCACCTAACGCCGTTCGACTAGAAAAACTAGCAATACCTTCAACAGCAGAAATAATTTCAATTGAATCATCAAAATCCCCCTCTCCCTCTACAACAACTGCAAGAGTTATCGGACCATCAGCTAGTGAAATGGAAAAGCCTACTTCAACAATAACATCATTACGATAAACTCTAACATCTGTTACTCTTGGTGTTATAGGAGATGATATATCACACGAAGTTGTAGTATCAGTTGAAGTATCGCTGCTAGAACTTTCATAGTTATTGCAATCACTACAAGCAATTAGTGGAATTGATATTATAATAGCCAGTAAAACAACTAGCAGAATAGATATTTTTTTAATATTTTTCATAAGTTAATACCTTATATTTGTGCCAATCACAAATATAAGGATAGTGTTGTTGGGGCATTTTGTCAAATTATATTTTAATTACTAAAAACTGTTCTATTGTAGTGAGACATTCTACCGTTCGAGCCTACTTTAAAAGTCATTCATATATGAATGACTTTTAAAGTAGGGCTATCATTAGCTTTAAACAGCGTCATTGTAGGGGATGCACTATTGAACATCAATGTATAAACTTTTTAGTTTTCACTTTGCTACTTTTGCTTTATAATAATTGCTATGCACTCTTTGTACGAGTTTCACAAAAAGTTTATTGCAAAAAATAAAGCAAACCAACTCGCTAAACCTATAAAAGAAAATAAACGATTATTTATAAAGCTAACTATTGCTATCGGTGCTAGTGTGGCTTTTTTGATATTTTTAATTATTTTGCGAGCAACCTCTGTTTCTGCCAGCGAATTTATAACTGTAACAATTTCTAACTTTTTAGTTAGCTTTGTTGGCTTTTTTACATCAGTTATTCCGATTATCTCGATAGGAGAAATTTTTCTTTTTGGAGGAATTTTGCTAGTTGTATTTGGAATTTCGCTATCTATTTATAATCTAAAAGACAAAAAGCGTACTCTTGTGCTTCGCCGAGTTATGCTTGCCATTCTTGTTACTGTAAATGCTTTTAGCTATTTTATGCTTACAACGGGCTTTAGCTATAATCGTGCCGATATTTCTAACGGCATAATGTTAAGCGACAGCGTGCCTCGAGATGATGAGATTACTACTATCGCAAACTTTTTTATGGATGATTTTATTTATGTAGGCGAAAGCCTAAAGCGATGCGAAAATGGTTTTGCTATTGTAAATTATTCGTTTTTTAGACTGGGCGAAATGATGAGGGACGAGTTTAGGCGATTAGAAAATCGTTCTTACTTTTTTGATTTCACTCCCCGCCCTAAAATCTTTCTAAATAGTTGGTGGTTCTCGACCGTCGGTGTTGCGGGTATGGCGTTTACTCCATTTGGCGAAGGCACTACTAATTTTATGCCACCTACTATCGGCAATATTTTTACTATGGCACACGAATTTGCTCACACCGCCGGTGTTATGCGAGAAAATGACGCTAATTTAGTAGCCTATTATGTGCTTATTACAAGCAAAAATCCCTTATTTAGATATGTCGGCTATATTTACAGTATGAGCCATTTAGTGAGTGCGATATTTTTGGGCAATAATTTGGATAGAGATATTCAAACAGAATTTCGAGAAAGATGGCCTATTGGAGCAAGGCAGGACAGAAACAATATTAGTCAGTGGTGGACTGATTACAGAGAAGCAAATTGGATAAATCGAGTTATGCGTGAGGTCGGCAATTTTTTTAATAATTTATATCTTATTTTAAGCGGAGTTTCCGACGGTACAGGCAATTATCAAAATTTTCCCGACGGTTACGATAGAGACCCCGACTCTCCCCCTGATAGACCCGTTTTTATACCTAGATACAACAATGTTCAACGAATGTATTTTGCCGTATGGGAAGCAAAGCAGAATTTATAGTTCATGATGTATAATTAAGAACTTATTATCCATTAAGCAATTCAAATACCACCGAATAGTAGGAGCGCATTAACTACCCGCACTTTATTTTATAATAATTTTTTACATTGTTGTCTGTATTCATCTGCAATTGCATAATTTTTCACTATATTTTGTTTGTAGACAATTGTATCTTGTTTTAGTTTTTTTTCTGCACGATTACCTGCAATTAAAAAATATAAACCAACTGGGAAAAGTTCAATAAGCCATATACATCCCGCTAATTTAGCTTTGGCTATTTCACTTTCTTTTCCAAAATATTCAGGTCTAGGATTTTTTTGCTCTGACCTGTAATATTCTGCTTTATCAGATAATTCTTTAATTTTATCATAATTTGGCATTTTTTTATCACGACGGATTGATATATGGGTTTGTGTTGTGAAATGTTGAGTTGACCCACCATAAGCAACATTTGAACCATCAAAGAAAAAGTTAGGAGTTTGTCCAGCGTTTAATTGCTTTCTATCCATACTAAGAACTTCCCAGCCTAAATCCTGATAAAATTCATTTGTTTGTTGCTCTGCTCTTTCTGTTGGATAACAAGTTATAGTTTTCATTTCATATATAGGTTTATGTTGTGATATAGTAATGTCACCTTGTTGATTTGTGCCACAGCCACTGCAAAAGACTGCGTTATCGGGCATATGTTGCCCACATTTATTACAAAACATAGTTTTTATCTCCTTTATTCGCACAATTTATATGTACAATTCAATAATAACATAGTGCCACTATGTATGTAAACTAAATAAATAGTGTAAATATGCAAAAATGCATAGTTACATAGTGTAAAATTGTGGTATGGATTATGAATTTGAGCAACTTAAATTGTTTATTCGTGAAAAAATAAGTAGTATCCGTATGTCTAATGGAATTTCTTCTCGTAAGTTAAGTTTGGAATTAGGGAAAAGTACGGAATATATAAATCAGCTAGAGAACAATCGACTTAATCCCTCGCTTGAATTTTTATATGAATTTTGCATTTATTTCGGAATTACGCTATCCGATTTTTTTAATGAAAATAATGCTTATCCAGCAATGTTTAACGATATTTGCCAAGATTTGTCTATACTTACAAGTGAAGAAGTAACCAAAGTGGCTTCTATAATAAAATTGATTACACAAAATAAAAAAAATTAAATAATCAAATATAAAACACGATGTATAACGCTACATCGTGCTTTATGTTTATATGCTATTTAGTTTTTATTTTTCGTAATGCGTCCACATTCTTATTATGCGAACACTTCTTTGAGCTTCGTCAACGGAATATACTAACCTATGCTGTTGGTTAATTCGCCTAGAATAAGAGCCTAATAAATCGCCAACCAACTTTTCATATTTTGGCGGTATTTTATATGGATTTTCTTTTAGGATTTTTAATAGAGTTATTGCTTTCTTTTTTAGCACCTTAACATCCGTTATTCTATTCCAATCCTTCTCGGCTTGCTTAGTAAACTCTATTTTATAGATTTTTACTTCTTCCATATTCTACAACTCCTTTTCCCAATCAACTTCTACTAAATCCTCGGGTTTAGTATTCATTCCCTCTATGATTGAATCACGCATACCAGGAATACTACAAAGGTACAAAGTTTCTATCATACCGTTATATTCTTCTTCGCTAAGAAGTACAGCATTACCATTTTTAGCACTTACATTGATGGGCTCGCCATATTCTATTGTTTGATTTATATAAGCGAATAAGTCTTTTCTAAAGTTTGAAACATTTACATTGTGCATTGTTGCCACCTCCAACTATTATTGTACGCTATCTTGTACAATTTGTCAACATTTTTTATTAAAATTACAAAAAAACATGGTGCAATTTGTACATCGTATTTTTAGTGGTTTTATATATCTTTAAATAAATTCATTTGACACTCCTCTCCCCCACTGTTATAATATACTTGTAATCTTTCCTAAGCGAGAAATGAAATACTCAATATGGAAAATCTAAATGAACGAAAACAATTGTCATATGACAAGTTTTCATAGTGAAAAAAATGAAACTTATAGCAAACGCAAATGATTTATCTATTGCCTTAAATCAGGTTATTAAGGCAACGAGTACAAAAACAACTAATCCTATTTTAGAAGGGATTTTACTTAAAGCAAGTGCAGGCACTCTTACTATGGTGGCAACAGATTTAGAAATTGCCATCGAGCGTACCCTGCAAGCAGATGTAAAAGTAGAGGGCGAAACCGTTGTAGCGGGTAGACTCTTTACTGATTTTATGCGTAAAATAGATAGTGAGCAAGTAGAATTAACTCTATTAGAGGGCAAGTTAAAAATAAAATACGGCGATAACGAGAGTTTTTTACAAGTGTTTAATGCAAATGATTTCCCGCCTGTAGCCGAATTAACAGAGGCTCAAACATTTTCTATTGTACGCAAGGAGTTAAAGGATTTAATAAATAAAATCAAATTTTCGGTTTGCTTAGACGATAGTCGCCCTATATTAAAAGGTGCACTTTTAGAGGTTAGCGACATTACTTTAACAGGCGTTGCTTTAGACGGATACCGCTTAGCTAAATGTACTAAAGCTATAGAAAAAACTACAGCTATGATGAGTGCGATTGTACCTTCTCGTGCATTGGTAGAGATAGCAAATCTTTTAGACGATACAGAGGATTTAGTAGAGGTTGGTGTTCAAAAAAATTATATTTTGGTTAGCTTAGAGCATACTAAACTAACAGCAAGACTACTAGACGGCGAGTTTATAAACTACAGACAAATTATCCCTACAGAGTTTACTAGCACTGTTATTGTACCAAAAGATATTTTTGAAAGCAGTATCGAAAGAGCGTTGCTGTTAGCTAAAGCTGAAAAAACATACTTAGTAAAATTTGACATTAAAGACGATATGATGTACATTACATCAAATTCTGAGATGGGAACAATCAGCGAACAAGTACCCGTAAAGTTATCGGGTAAAGATATGTCGATTGCCTTTAACGCTAGATTCTTTTTAGATTTATTAAAGCCTACTAATGTAGACCACATCCAAATCAAAATGAACGAGCAAACCCAACCCGGCATAGTTGTACCCAGCGGTGCAGTTGAGGACGAGTTTTTATATTTAATACTGCCTGTTAGAATTATGAATTAGTTTTCAGTATGTAGTTAATAATTTAATTAAAAAATGTAACGAAATTATATTCGTTACATTTTTTTATATTTCAAGAGTTATCAATTAGTTTCTACAAGTACACTAGTATTTTTTTGTACCTAATAATTATCCAATAATTACAGAAATACTTTATAATTAACCTAGCTTAACTGGATTGCTTCGCCTAAAATCCTTTATCTATACATTATATTGCTATGGTCCGCACTTAATAAAATATTATCTATCTCGCCCAACAAGATAATCAAGAGTAACGCCTAAATAGTCGGCGAGAGGAATTAAAGTTGCTATAAGAGGGTCGCAACCTTTTTTCCAACTACCAAAATGTCCTCCACCTAATATGCCATCAAGTCGTATTCTATATGTAGTGTATCCGTATTCCTTCAGTACAGCTAATAAATGAGAATAAAAAAGCGGATAAAATGTCGGTGCAAAATAAGAGTAATCTTCCGAACGACCCACAAGATAATCTATTGAACATTCAAAAAAATCAGCAAGTTTTATTGCGTTTCGTAAATTCATATGAAATTTACCACGCTTCCAATCATTGACTGTATTTGTAGAAACACCAATAATACTTGCAAGTTCGTGAGATTTGATTTCTTTCTCAAGCATCAACTCGAAAAGTCGTTCAGAAAAAGTAGCCATATGTATAGTATGTACAATTCACCTGTTAAATGATAAAATTACAGGTTTTTCGACATATATACAAAAACACTAGACAAACAGGTTAGTTGTACATATACTATAATCATTGCCCTCGTGTGCAAAATTTATTAAGGAGGATTTTTGCAAATGAAAGATATAGAAAAACTTATAACCTGTATAGGTGAAGTAGTTTTTACGGAGATAGAAGAAATTAAAGATATAGGTTACACAAAAGAAAACGATGAACTTATAGCTATAAAAATCTATATGCAAAACAAAAAACAGTACTTATTAGCAGTAAGCGAAGTTGCTTAACACTACTATAAAAGTCATTCGCTAGCGAATGACTTTTATAGTAGTCGGGACACCCAGAAATGCGTCCCTACAGTTAAGCACGATTTTCCATATCCGCTAAATTGTAGGGGCGAACGCCTCGGTCGCCTGCACCTATTAAAAAACGCACTGAGATTATCTCAGTGCGTTTTTTCTATAAGTTATGCTTTTTTAGCACATTTTATTATTACAACAAATATTTCAAAGTTCATTATCCCAACTATCCTTCCAAAAATCGGTTTTGTCATCAGGCTCACTATCTAATTCTAAAAAACTTTTTAGGTCAATCTTTTCGCCTTTGTTGCGTTGCTTTATTGAGGTTAAGATTGCTAAAAAAATTGCTGTACCAAAAAACGCAAAAACTATGGCTAAAATGCAAGAAAAAGCTATCGAATTTATTCTGTTAGACGGCTCTATTATTACATCTATAAGGGCAAAAAAACCGATATATGCTCCTAGTGCGACTAAGCCAATAAAAACAAACAGCAAAAAAAAGTAAATCATACTCTTTTTAGAAACAGTCTTTTTTGTCTTAAACTGCCGTTTATTTTTTTGTTTTGCGGATTGTTTTTTATGTAAAATAATTAGCCCTAAGGTTACAAAACCCAGCACAAGTAACATTATTCCGCCAACTATTATAATTCCTATCCAAAAAAATCTATCAAACACTTTACTACTTCTCTCCTCTAATTTTCTCAAAAAATTGTTTGTATTTTATTACATTTGTGCGTCTTGGTACATCTACCGCATAAGCGGTGCCGTCTAGGGTAAAAAAGCTAAGCTTTCGGCTTTCGGTAACCGTTACGGCTTTTAGGGTATCAAAGTAAAAATCAGTATCACAAATATTTAGGCGGTTATTATATATTTTTAGAGTGCCAACTGTACCTTCCGTTTGTTTTTTTGCGTATTCTACCTTGCTAAAGGTTGCGTTTTCGTCGCTAAAAATCGGTGTATCTATGTATGAGCTAACATCAAACTCCTCAACAAATTTTTCTTGAAGCTTACTCCAATCGAGGATTGTAGATGGCAATTGTTGTGGGACGCCGAGGACTGCGTCCCCTACAGACAAACCCATCGTAGGGGACGGATTCCTGGGCATCCCGAATATTTGTTGCTCATTCTTGTTGATTTCTTGCCCCCTATACTCAAAATGAATATGCTGATTTACTGTTGCTACTAAACCACACTTTGTACACATTAAATCGTGTTTTTTACTCATCAATCCGCCAACTTCTTTGCACTTAGGACAATAAAACAATAATCCCTCTAAAAATTCGGCACGAGCTTTACCTTTATATGGTTTTTTATGTTGCATAGCAAAATCAAATTCGTTTACATATAATTCCTTTTGAATAATATCTTGTATATCGTCACCTGACAAATTCGCAATCTCCTCTACCGATAAAACTCTAACAACCTTAGTAATACATTTACCTTTATTAAAAGTTTTTTTCCATCTTGGCTTTATTAAATATCCTCCTTGAATATTGCATATGTAAACGGGCACATTCAGCTTTTTGGCCAATCTACCTGTACCCGGTTGAACCTCCATAGTCTCACCTGCGTAGCTACGGTTACCCTCTGGGAAAAGACCAACACAACCCTTAGCTTCTATAACTTGCATCATACTTTTAATCGCAAGCGGGTCAGAAGTACCTTTGTTAAATGGAATCGGTTTTGCTATTACTCGCATAAGCCAGCTTAAAAACCCATGCCTAAAAATCGTATCGCTAGCTACAAAATTTATGCCAAAACTGAAGCCCATGCCAACAGCAAATTGGTCCATGCTTGTTTGATGATTGCACACTATTAAGCATGGTCGTCTAAGTCCTTTAGCTGTTTTATAATCGAATTTTATTCTCCACTTAAACCACATAAACGGAGTTAAAGCAATTCGCAAAATCCAAAAGACAAAATTATTAGCTCTTTTATGCTTTTTTGTCTTTTTTCTTTTAGGTTTTTTAACCTTTTCTTTCTTTTGTTCTCTCTCTTCTATTGTCATATATTTATTCTCCCAACGAATAAATATTATTTTATCATAATAATATTTTGCTAGCAACATCTAAAGGGATATAAGTATTAAATTTAGGAAACATACACTCAGCAAAATCTCTTTTGTAATACTATTACAAAAACCCCTACCATATTTGATAAGAGTTTTTGTTTTAGGATATTTATTTTGTTTTAAATAAACAAAATTTTTTAAGCAGCTGTTCCAATTTGAAGTATCGTAAAATTACTTCCTTTATATTGTAGTACCGCCGCTGGAGAATAATTCCCCCATAATTCAATAGAGAGTTGGTCGCCGGCATTTAAGTTTAATATTACAGTATTCGTGTAAAAATCACGCAATAACGGTGTATACGGACCTTGATTTGCCGGTGGATACGCTGTGTCGTTTACAGTAAGTTGCAGCAGATTAAATGTTTCCGCTTGTAAATTCACACTATAAGTTATCATATAAACTCCCGCTTGTGAAACAGTAAAAACCGAATTAGTAGAATCAACACTTATAAACGGCGAAAAAATTTGATTTGCCGAATATGCTATCTTACTTCCAACAGCAACAGGTGTGTTTGCATTAACAGAAGCAAAACCATAGTTATTAAAAAGCACACCTGCAGGACCTTGCGGGCCTATAGGACCCATCGGACCTTGTTCTCCTTGAGCGACAATGCCTGTATCAGTATCGCCTATCCACCAATTACCATTACTGCCAATATATGGTGTTAAACCGTTATCTCCAGCAGGTCCTTGTGGGCCAACTTGACCATCAGAACCATTCGTTCCGGGAGGTCCTTGCGGTCCCGTTGGACCTTCTTGACCACTTGCAGATATACCTGTATCTATATTCCCAATCCACCAATTACCATTTTCACCGATAAACGGAGTTTGACCATTTTCGCCCGGAGGACCTTGCAATCCTGATTCTCCTATCGGACCAATTTGCCCTTGAGGTCCTTCAGGACCTTGTAAACCAGTTAAGCCTATCGGTCCTTGTGGACCCTCAGGACCTTCGCAACCACAAGGTCCACGCTCACCTTGCGGACCTTGCAAACCTCTTGGTCCTTGTTGTCCTGGAGCACCCGTGAAACCCCTTGGTCCTCGAAGACAACAACAATTACAATTACTCATTTTTTTCTCCTTAGTATAGAATATTAACATAAGATAATTAAAAATCTTATGTAACACTCATTTTCATACTATGCTACGAGAAAAGAGTTCGTGAATTTTTTAGGGTATAAAAACAATTTTAGTTAGTTTTATAAAGCTTTAACACTATTTTTCTTAAACATAATTATCTAGTACTTATATTGTGTTAGGTTATTTTTTATTATCCTCTACAGCGTACTCTCTTAGAGAATTCATATAGGTTCTAAAAATTTCCAAAACTTCTTCTTTTGAATTTTCTTTTAGAAGCTCTTGAACATATAAAGGCTTGCCTATTACTATTGTTTTGGGCTTTTTATGATAATAGCAGGTGTAGATTGGTAAATCTTCGCCTTTTCTTTTATAATAAAGTATAGCAAAATGTAAAAATCCTGGCCAGAATTTCTCAATTTGTTCTTTATAGCCCTCGCTAGAGTCTTCCGGAAAAACAAAAACAGAAACATCTTTTTCTAGACATTCAAACGAATATTTAAAGGTTCTACTTAGTCTGCCGTCGGTATAGGTAGGAATAATTCCAGCATGAGCATAAATAATATGCGAAAAAGAGCCAAAAAACCAAGACATAATTTTAGCTCTTGGCTTGCTCCAGCCAAGCTTTTGGCGGTAAAATGTATGATATAAATAGTGTCGGCGAGATTTATAATTTTCGCACATTGGGTGTGCCCCCCAAATCATAAATCGCTTTCGCTTCATAAAGGTTCTAAATGAGTATGGTCCACCTGCTCCGTTATGATTGCCAATAAGCATACACTGCTTAGGCAAATCCCGTCCGTCTAGCTCCATGCCTTCGTTAAGATTTATAAATTTTGGTTTTCGTTTAATTATCCTGCTTAATCCTCGAATAAGTCTATCGTAAAGTCTTTCTCTTGTTTTTACCTTGAATTTTTTCATATTTTTTATCAATAAACAATGCTTAACACGCATTATATTTTATTATATATTTTGGCAAATCTGCCAACTTTTACTTATATATTATACATTATTATATTTAATAAATGCAAATCTTTTCCTCTTTTTTGCAAAATTTGTAGAAAAATAAAGAAATTTAGTTTTTTTATTTGCAAAAAGAGTAAAAAAGTGGCATACTAATACTTGAAATGGCTATTGGTTGGTTTATTCTAGCTCAAGTAATGGGTGGTTTCACCATTATTTTTGAGTTTATATCGTATCAAATAAAGAATCAAAGACGATATCTTTTATGTACTTCTATTGCTAATGTATTTTGGGCATTGATGTTTATTTTTATGGGTCTTCATATAGATAATATAGGATATACCCTTATTATGATTTATGCGGCTGTTTTTGGCGTTATTAGAAGTATGATATTTTGGTTTATCTTCGCTAAAAAAACAAGAAGACGCAAAATTTTAGGTAGAATTGCTTTATATATTTCGTTGGCTATTGTATTTGGTGCAGGTATTTTTGCTATTATAAATCTAACCTATACCCATCAACAAATTATTCAAGCTCTTGGTCTTGTTACCGGAATTTTGTTTGTTGTAGGTCAGTATTTACCAAGCAAGCACTACTTAAGAATTTTTCTTATAATGTATGCTGTTATGGTAGCCATAGGCTCTACCCCACTTATACTTGGTCCTGGCGAATGGGCGCCTATGAGTATAGCTATTGAGGCATTTAAGGTTGCTTCCGTTGTTATATTCTATGCAGCTTGGTTTGCTAATAGTAAACGTCGAGCTTTAGGAGAGAATGCTCCACCCAGAAAACCGCTTCCCCCTTGGATGCAAAGATTAGTAAATATAATTCAAGGCACATCTAAAGAAACCGGTGTTGTAACATTTAAGACTATTGATACTCTAAACGGCAATGGTACAGCAATATTAAAAAACACCGATGTATTTGAAGATAATTTTATAGAGGAAAATATTGCAGAATGTGTTTTGGAAGAAAAAGTAGTAGAAACTGATATTATCGAATAGCTTTTATAATAAATTATATCAAACTACTTGCTTGTTTTTTTTTGCTTACTCTTATATAATGTAAGAGTGAGCTTTTTTGTTATCACATTTATTCAAGGAAACTATGTACAAAGAGTATAAAACTATAACCGATGTTGTGGGACCACTGATGGTTATCACTGGCGTCGAGGGAGCAAAATATAACGAGCTTGTCGAGATTGAGCAAGTTAGCGGCGAGAGATACAAAGCTAAAGTGCTGGAAGTAGATGGCGACCGTGCGGTTGTCCAGTTATTTGAAAACACTAGAGGACTCAATATCTCATCCTCTAAAGCTAGATTTTTGGGTAAAGGCTTAGAGCTTGGGGTGTCTAAAGACCTTTTGGGACGCTCCTTTAATGGCATGGGTAACCCTATCGACGGCGGAGGTAAAATTTTAGCAAGCAAAAATATCGATATAAACGGCAGCCCATTAAATCCGTGTGCTAGGGATTTTCCTAATGAGTTTATTCAAACAGGCGTTTCGGCAATCGACGGCTTAAACACTCTTGTTAGGGGGCAAAAGCTCCCTATCTTTTCAGCAAGCGGACTCCCGCATGCTCAATTAGCGGCTCAAATTGCTAGGCAAGCTACTGTGCTAAACAGCGACAACTTTGCCGTTGTGTTCGCAGCTGTTGGTATTACCCACGAGGAAGCCGACTATTTCATTCAAGACTTTAACCGCACCGGCACACTAGAGAGAGCGACACTGTTTATAAATCTAGCTTCTGACCCTGCTATCGAGCGTATTGCAACTCCTCGTATGGCACTAACCGCCGCTGAGTATCTAGCTTACGACTTAGGAATGCAGGTGCTTGTAATTATTACAGACATTACAAACTATGCCGAAAGCCTTAGAGAAGTATCCGCTGCTAGAAAAGAAATCCCCGGTCGTCGTGGCTATCCCGGCTATATGTACACCGACTTAGCTTCGCTTTATGAAAGAGCAGGCAAAATTAAAGGACAGCCAGGTTCTATTACTCAAATTCCGATATTAACTATGCCAGAGGACGATAAAGCCCACCCTATCCCCGATTTAACGGGCTACATTACAGAGGGTCAAATTATTCTTAGTCGAACGCTTCATCAAAAAAACTGCGTACCACCAATTGATGTTTTGCCTAGTTTATCAAGACTAAAGGATAAGGGTATCGGAGTTGGTAAAACAAGAGAAGACCACGCAGATACTATGAATCAGCTATTTTCTTGCTACGCTATCGGTAAAGAAAGTAAAGAGCTTGCCGCAATTTTAGGCGATGCAGCACTTACCGAAACCGATAGAAAATTTGCTATATTTGCAGATGAGTTTGAAAAGCAATATATCTCACAAGGCTTTACTACAAACCGAAGTATAGAAGAAACTCTTAATTTAGGCTGGGAACTATTGCGAATTTTACCAAAAAGTGAATTAAAAAGAGTTAAGCAAGCATTATTGGATAAGTATTATTAAATATAAAATGCAAGACACCCTAATTTGTATTCCCTGCAAGTAAGCTAAAAATAAAATAATGAATGAAAATTTACCGAAAACTTAAAAGAATTGATAGGAGATAGAAGTGTTATGAGTGTTGCTAAAGAAATAGGTATTCCACAACAAACAATAAGTCGTTACTTATTATGCCAAAGAGAAATCGGTTTAGAAAATCTAGTTAAAATCGCTGACTATTTTAACGAGGATTTAGATTATTTAACAGGCAGAAAGATGTATTAGCTATAACTTCTTTTTTTATATTTGCATAATTTTTTATTTTCCGCTATAATTTAGAAGGTAGCAAACTTATGCAAATAAAAGTAAATCCAACACGGATTGAGTTAAGAAACAGCAAAACTCGTCTAAAAAGTATGGTGGCAGGGCATAAACTGCTAAAGGATAAGCTTGACGAAATGGTCAGGAAATTTTTGGCTATAAGCAATAAAACGCTACAGTTTCGTCGAGAGGTAGAGCTTGATTTATCTAACTCTCAAAAAAACTTTGCTCTTGCCCGTGCTATTGGCGGTGGTCCTAATATAGATTCGGCACTTTGTATGCCAAGTAAATCTATTAGTATAGAAGTTGCAACTCAAAGTATAATGGGAGTAGAGGTGCCTGTTATTAGTCAAAGCACTTCTAATAATACAACAGAACTTCCTTATTCACTTTCTTCTACTCCTGTAGAATTAGACGATGCTATAATAAAATTTTATGACTTATTAGAAAAGCTACTTCAATTAGCCGAAGCCGAAAAAACTATAGCATTGCTAGCTGAAGAAATGCAGAAAACAAGAAGACGAGTAAATGCCTTAGAGTATGTGCAAATCCCTAATCTAAAGCAAACAATAAGTTATATTCAAATGAAGCTAGACGAGAACGATAGAGCTACACTAGCAAGACTTATGAAAGTTAAAGAAACTATAGAGTAAAACAATATCCAATGCAACAAACTACAAAAAAATCAAAAAACAAATCACGCAAAAGACGAATTTTAACTATTATCGGGACAAGTATTTTAACATTTATACTTGTCCTAATTATTTTACTTATAATTTACGGCGATAATCGCACTTTGGATTTTGAATTTTTTACTATTTATTCTCAAAATACAAATTCCTCTCAAAGCCAAAAACCTATAACTATTATCCATTTATCCGATATGCATTTTGGTACTTTAAGAGTGGATGTAGATGATTTACTTTATAAAATCGAAAAACAAAATCCCGATATTATTGCCATAACAGGTGATATTGTCGGCACAAATTGCAATATAAAAACCTCGGGTGTGTTTGATTTTATCGAAGATATTGTAAAAATTGCTCCTACTTTTATAGTAGAGGGTAATCATGAACTTAGTAATCGTAATACCATCAATCTTTTTACAGGTATGACCGATAGAGGTGCGGTTTTATTACAGGACAGAGCATATACCAAAAATATAAGAGGAAAATATATTACGATTATTGGATTAAGATATAGAAGCAATAGAGACTTAAATGTTTTCAAACCGCTTAACCTACATTGTAATGATAACGATAATTTTGTACTGACACTTACTCATATCCCTACGCTATATAACGAGATTTACAGCATCAAAAAAACCCGCATAATACCTAATTTAGTTTTGGCCGGTCATAATCATGGCGGTCAAGTGCGAATTTTTAATAGAGGAATTTTTTGCCCTGATACACTGTTCTTCCCTAGATATATTAGCGGATTATATATTTCTACCGAAATTGAAAACAGCTATATGATTCTTTCCCGTGGCATTGGCAACAGTACCATACCTTTAAGAGTAAATAACCGCCCACATGTGCCGATTATAAAAATTTATTAAAAATAGTATCTATTATAATAAAAAACGCACTCATAAATAGAGTGCGTTTTTTAGTTAATTCTTTTCCGTTATTTTAATGATGCAAAATCGTAGCAAAAACGATAAGTATAACAGCTCCTGTTAGAATAAAAACCGAAAGCAGTTTTTTATTTTTTGCATATTCATAAGCGGTGGGAAGCATCTCAGATAGAACAACATACAACATTACACCGGCAGCAAACGCAAATGTAAAGGCAAGTAACCAATCTGTAGCACCACCCATATAGTAGCCAATTATAGCACCTAACAAAGTAGGTAAACCTGCAGCAAAACAGATAACTAAAATCTTTTTAATATTCATTCCGCTAGCTTTTAGCGGTACGGCAATAGCAAGTCCTTCAGGAATATTGTGTAATAATAACACCGCACCAAAAATAAGCGCACTCCCAATATGAGCCCCTGCTCCGATAGCAAGACCCTCGGGGAAGTCATGAAGTATTATCGCTACAAAAACAGCGATTCCTAACCGCTTAAACTTTTTTTGCTCTTTAGCAACTTCTTGCTCTTTTTTATCAATAAAATTTTCTAACGGCTTTCCGGAATTAATCTCTCCTGTGAGTTTGTCATTATGACTATTATCGTTCTTTTTAGACTTTTTAGGTTCGAATAAAAATACAAATAAAGCACCAAGTGCCAAACCTATAATCGTAACTACTATACCGCCACCTCTAAAAAGCTCGTCTCCGTGCTCTACCGCTTCGGGCAATAGCTCGAAAAGTGCTACTGCCAGCATTGCACCTGCCGCAAACCCTAACATATAACCTATGTAGTTTTTAGTTGGTTTTTTTACAATAACACCTAGCAGCCCCCCGATAAGAGTTCCTACAGCTCCCGCTATAAAGGCAATTGTAACAACACCCCATATTGAATTTAACCATTCCATTATTTTCTCTTTCCTTTTTTCTTTTAGATTTGAGTTACTTATCACACTAATTTTATTCTAATTGCTATAAATTATATGTTTGTCGGCAACCCTTTATACAAGTTAGCATATGCTAACTATATCTGTCAACTAAAAAATCGAAAAAAATAAAAAAAGTAAGTCAAAGAAAAAATTCTTTAACCCACTTTTATTATTTAGTACTTAGGTTATTGTTTCGGTATGTCTTCTAAAGAATATTCACCGCTTGCTATAAAGTTAAAACCTTCGGCATTCTCCATTCTAGTACATTTGAATGCGATAGTGGCACCTAACTCAGACGGATAAACCGATAAGGCGGCGGCTCTATAATTATCTATAGTTACAGGATGATTTACACCGTGGAAAATTACAGTACCCGGATAAAGATGCGTTTTATACTTCGGCAGAAGTTTATCAGGGATAATAACTCTAACTACATCACTAACTCCGTCATAATCCTGATCGCCCTCTACATAAATAAACAGATTGAATTTTACAAACTTGCCGTCGCTATAAAAGTAGCTTAAATCATCTCTAAATTGAGCTCTAATGCCCGAAGTCTCGTCAATTTTAAGCTCCTCTACAAAGTCTTTCCACACACTACCCGCCCAATGATGAGTGTCTTCTGTACCTATCCACCAGTTGCCGTTTTCGCCAATGTGCGGAGTTATACCGCTAGCACCGGTTGCACCCGTAAAACCTCTAGGACCAATCGGACCAGGTAAACCCATTAAACCTCTTGGACCAATTGGACCTGTTTCACCTCTTTCACCAGAAGGACCAATCGGACCATGCTCTCCCGCTTCGCCTCTTTCACCTTGCGGACCAGCAGGTCCCATAGCACCTATAGCACCTGTTTCGCCTGTACAACCTCTAGGCCCCGTCGCACCTGTAGCACCTTGTGGGCCGGCAGGACCCGGCAAACCATCCTCACCCTTTGCCCCCATCGGACCTGTTGGACCGATAGGACCTATATGTCCGGTTGCACCCGTTGCTCCTGTTAAGCCAATAGGGCCTCTCTCACCTGTACAACCCATAGGACCTATCGGACCTCTTTCTCCAGTACAACCTTTTGGTCCCATCGGTCCAATAGGCCCCCTTTCACCTGTGCAACCTATAGGACCCATTGGACCTGTTGCACCCATTGCTCCTGTTAAACCAATAGGGCCTCGCTCACCCGTACAACCTCTAGGACCCATCGGCCCTCTTTCTCCAGTACAACCCTTTGGTCCCATCGGTCCAATAGGTCCTCTTTCGCCTGTACAGCCCCTTGGACCCATCGGCCCTCTCGGTCCTCGCATACAGCAGATATTACATCTGCCACAATCACAATGATTTGTCATTTTTATTATTTTCTCCTCAATAGCTTTATTATTTAGGCACAAACATTTATTGATCAGTCTTACAATAAAAAGATTTTTAATATACCACTAATTTGTATGAGTAATTACTAACTGCTGCACCTTAAAATATTTATGCCGACAATATCAACAACATCGTAAAGCTAAAGCTAGCTCCGTTTGAAATGGATATATCTTTACTAGAACTAAACCAAATACCATCTTTATTAAAATATAATGGTGTTGTGCTAATAGTATCGTTAGATGTTATAAATAGCCTACCTACCACCATGTCGCTATATTTAGTAAGCGGTTCAAATTGATTTGATTTTAGTAACCAATAATTTCTGTCGGCACGAAAAAATTGTGTTTCTTTTAAGCAACCCGAACCAAAAAAACTAAACTCAAAATCATTTATCGAAATAATACAAACACTAACACCAGTTAGTTCAATTTGTGGCGATAGCAACTCGATTTTTTCGTTTATAGTAGGAGCAAAAACGCTTGTTTGAAAAGGCATTTTTGCAACAACCTCAAAAGTTTCAAACTTTTCAACTTTTGCGTTGGAACATACACCAAAGGCATGGGGCGCAGAGTTTCTGCCCTGCAGTTTGATATCTTTTATTTTAACTTTAGTATTATTAAGTTTAGCTTGCACTTCACTAACACAATATGTTGTATGAGTAATTTTTGTACCATAGGAATTATTTAATTTTTATGGTCGTAAGAAATCATTAGAGTTGTTCAATAACCTAATGTGGTTAGATAAAATTTAGATTTTTTAGATAAAATTGCTGTTATTTTTAAGAACGGGGGTAGCAAAGCTACCTGGATGAATTAAAAAAACAGTGATTTTAGCAAAAAAGATGAACTTTAGATATGCCGCAGTAGATTATTGAACAACTCTATTAAGTAAATAATTTATTTAACGATATATTGTCAAAAAATAACAAAATGTTTTCGACAAAAAACTCCTAATTGATTACTATTGTATTAGATTATGAGCTATTAAGTACCTAAACTACAAAGTTAGACAGCTTTAAAAACAAAAGTTATGACGAATATTGTGTTAGACTGTATACATATCCGCTTTCTCCTCACAAAATAAAATTTTTTGTTGAAGGTTGCGGACGAAAGGAGTTATAACTTATGAAAACGAACATACAAAAACGAATTTTAATCGTAGAAGATAACGAGGAATTTTCGCTTGAATTAAAAAACTTTTTTAATTCAACTGATGGCTTTGAAGTTGTTGGTATCGCCGAAAATGGTATCGAAGCTTTAGAGCAGTTTGAAAACCTTAAACCAGATTGTATGCTACTAGACCTTGTTATGCCACAAATGGACGGCTTTTCTGTGCTAGAACGCATAAAAAAAGAAAATGCTAAAATCATTGTTGTGTCTGCTCTTAGCCAAGACGCTTTCATACATAAAGCAATGAGTTTAGGTGCCGATTACTATATGAATAAGCCGATTAGCTTAGAAAATTTAGCAAAGCGAATTAGCGAGTTACTTAAACCAGATACTCAAAAAGTAGGAATGAATGAAGTAGTTTCTGCTAGCAGTACTGTTGCTCAAAGTCTTCCGCAAAGATTTATTAGAATAACGGGACTAGATGAAAAAATCACTAATATTTTTATAACGGTGGGGATTCCTGCTCATATAAAAGGTTACCAATTTTTACGGGAAGCTATAAAAATGGCAGTTGATATGCCCGAAATTATAAATGCTATAACTAAAAAACTCTATCCTGAGGTTGCTTCTAGGTTTTCAACTAGTCCATCTAAAGTAGAGCGAGCAATCCGTCATGCGATAGAGGTAGCATGGAATAGAGGTAAAATAGAAAATATAAACAGTATTTTTGGTGTGCGTGTTTACACTCAAAACGAAAAACCAACAAATGGAGAGTTTATAGCGTTAGTTGCAGACAAGATGTTATTAGAAAGCGTTTAATTTTAATAATATAGTGCTTAGTCGTTAATTATTATATGTAAACAAAAATAAAGATAATTAAAATGAAAATTCTTAAAAGAGAGTAATTTAAATAATTATTCTCTTTTAATTTATGCGTGAATTCTTTGACGAGAAGTTTTTTTTTATATATACTTTACATATATTCGTTAAGAAAATTTTCTAATAAAAAGAGGTTTTTAATTTATGGGACAAAAAAGAGGTTTAGGGCGTGGATTGGAGGCACTGTTTACATACTCCGAGGAAGAATACGAAAAGGCAAGAGGCGGACTTAGCGTAGCAGATTTAGAAGTTAGCGGTGCTACTACGACTGAATTACCGTTAGATAAAATTATTGCTAATCCGGATCAACCACGAAAAGTTTTTAATGATGTTGCTATGAGCGATCTTGTTAGCAGTGTGCGTGTGCACGGTGTTATTACTCCGATTGTTGTTGTAAAGCAAGGCGAGCATTTTATGATTATTGCCGGCGAGCGACGCTTTCGTGCCAGTAAAAAGGCAGGTCTTAAAAATATTCCTGCTGTGGTTAGAGAGTATACTCCACAACAGGTTAAGGAGTTATCGCTTATAGAAAACCTCCAAAGAGAAGATTTAAATCCGATTGAAACAGCAAATGCCCTTAGACAACTAATGGATGAGTTTAATTTAACTCAAGAAGTGGTTGCAGATAGAGTTGGCAAAAGCCGTAGTGCAGTTGCAAATACTTTACGACTACTTACTTTATCTAATCCTATTATGGAACTTGTAGCGGAAGGCAGATTAAGTGAGGGGCACGCAAGATGCTTATGTAATCACAGATTAACCGAAGCTGTGCAATGTTCGTTAGCTAGCGAGGCATTAGACGGCAAAATGACTGTTAGAGAGTTTGAAGCAAGAGTTAAGGCATATTTTGCTCCACCACCGCCAACTCAGCCACCAAAACCAGCTCTACCGCCACAAAGCATAGAACTTAGGGATTTAGTAGATAGGATGCGTCGAGTTTTCGGAACAAAGGTATCAGTTATAGGTGGAGATAATAAAGGACGATTAGTAATTGATTATTTTACAAGAGATGATTTAGACAGAGTTGCAGAATTTGTGGAAATCCTTGAAGGGATTGCTAAGAAGGCATAAAATAAGAAAAATTATAAATAGATATACTAATTATATAATTTAAAAAACCGCCTCTAAATGTTTCACATGAAACATTTAGAGGCGGTTTTTTGTATTCATATCCTATATTTAGAGAATTTTAGGCGTTTTTGAGGCTAAAGCCCCTGTATTTAGGGATTAAATGTTTCATATGAAACATTTAAGGTAGGGAATTCCCTACTTATAATTCTATCATATATTACTAACTCTAAATAAGACTACAATTTCACATTCCTCATTTCTCTTAAAAGGACTACCAAAATCTATATCCTACAGCCATTGCTCCAAGTGCTACGGCTACAAACAATATAATTTGATGTACTAGATATACCATCAAAGCATTTCTGCCAATAAAACAAAATGTTTTATTCCACCAACCATCTAAAGGCTTTAATTTTGACTGTTTATTAGTATAAAATAACATTCCAACAGCTCCACCTAAGAAAAAATATCCAACATACGGAAATACTCCATAAAAATCAGCACCAAAATAACCATGTCCTACAAACAATTCCCATAAAGCACGCCTTTCAACTTCTCCCATAGGTTGGTATCTTAATAATGCTAAAAGCAATATAACTCCTACAAAAGTTATCACAGCATAAACTAAATTCTCTATAAGCTCATAAATGCCGTCATTTTGCTTTGATAGTTTATTTGGAAAGCCTTTATTTAGTAAACCTCTCATTTTTCGTGATAATCTTTTTCTGTAAACTCTAAAAAGAAAAAAAGCAACTAATAAAAAAGATAAAACAATAGCCCAAGCAAAAAAATCTAAATTATTTAATTCAGTAAGGGGTCGAAGAATCCGAGTGTTTCGATTATAATCCCAAAATCTTATAGATATCCCACCCCATAAAAGAAGAGCGAATAAAATCACACATATAAAAGGGAATATATATCGTAATATAGGAATTTTGCTTTTGTTAAGATTCTTAAAAGCAAACTGCAACATCATAAAAAACGCTAGCGAAATTGTCGCCATATATAAAATACCGGTAAGAATAAATAAAGCAGTACCACCAGTTTCAACTCCACCTACACTAACTAACGAACCTCCACCACGCATTATTAAATCTACAAAATAGGTAACTATCGTTACAATTCCCGCTGCTGCCGCTAGTTTAATTAAGCGTTCTTTATTATTCTTGGTTAAAGCACACGAAATCCCTGATAAAAATAAAAATAAAAAAACAACAATATTACGAACAATTACCCTTACAGTCCAACCCCAATAGAAACTGGCAAAGGCATGCATAGACTCAAAAAAAACATTTCCTACATATAAGTCATGACCATATATAAAATTTCCAAACACTGTATTTTCGTCCAAAAACGCAAAGTTAAACATCAGATGATCCCATAGCATAAGTAAAATACAAATACTACGCAAAAAGTCCACCTCCCAAACACGATTGCGTTTATTGGCTTTTGGCTTTTTCATCAGTATTACTAAATCCCTTAACGAATTTTCAAAATTTCCATTTTTTGGAAAATTTTCCATAATCCCTAACCTCATAAAGCATAACATATAAAATAAAAAATGACAACCAAGTAAAAAATACTTGTCAAAATAAAGTTAATATGATATAAACATACTATTATGAAAAAAATAAATCCTTTATCTAATTTGTTTAAGAAGTTTATTCTTATTTTTACCGTTGTGCTTTTTGCTTTTGGAGCTATTAGTATCATGATGGGTTGTCCTAGTGATAGACCGCAAACCTCTCCGACTTATGTGCCACAGCCACCACCAATTCCTCAATTAACCATTTCACAAAATACTAACCGCTCAATTACCATTACTTGGCCAGAAGTAGAAGGTGCTGTTAGATATACTATATATAGAGGCGGCAGCCGTTTATCTAATCGTTATTACATAAGGACTATAAATGCTTCAACTGCGATAGGCGGGCAATTATCTTTTACAGATACTAGCCCTAACCCAAATCGATTACAGAATTATTATTCTATTACGGCTTTTGATAGTGAGAATCGTCGTATAATAGTCGGACTAATTTGGCGACCGCACACAAATGCGGCTAGTTATTTAGTACAAAGCCGTAGTAGCTCGACTACTGAATTTACAACCTTTCATACTGCCACCGATATAGTGGGTGATGTTGTAATAAATCCTAAGCATTTTTCTATATATCCTGCTATCGGAGTAGAGGGCGACGAGTTTAGAGTTATTCCGTTAAATGCCAGTGGTAATCGTTTTAATATTCAACAGCAACCAATCTATATTTACGACGGCGAGTTATGCCGAATAGATGCTAACCGCCCAATAGGCGAAAGCGGTAATGTTGTACATTCTTCTCAGCAAAACCGTTACAACTATATAAGACAAATATTTAGCCAAGAAATTAGTTTTGAAAGACAATTATTCGGTGATTATATGTTGTTTTACGATGCTGAGTTTGATGATATGCAAGATATATCAAACGAAATTAACCGTATTCACTGGGATTATATGTTTAGTTTCCCTAATAGCCGAGAAAGAGATGGCCACTTTTCGTATCGCCGATTTAGTATGAATTTTAAGCCCGGCGACTACACTGATTTCGGCACTTTTAATATCGGATATAATACTACAGTTTCGGGATTAGGAGGGCTTCCTACAGAAACCCGTCTTTTTGGTCAAATAAAAACTCCAAGCCAGTTAGCAAACGGCAACGCTACCTGTACATTTTGGCGAAGCATAGAAAATTTTGAAGTAAACCCAGCTAGCGAGAATAGTAATCCCGATACTGTTTACTTTCATTGGGCAGTAAGTCAAGCGGCTCCCGCCCGCCGTATGAGTGTAAATGCTAGAGCTCAATTTTGCTTTGCCGGGCATAACAATCCATATACTCCCGGCACGGCAGTTTTTGTCGGACCTTGGGCAAGCGGTGGGTTTTTAGCGGATAGTCGTTTTACTGCTCCCTTAGGCTCTCCTAATCAGCAGCAATGGTATACCCGCAACAGCCACTTTGGGCATTCTGCGTTCTCCGGCGATAATTGGAATCGCATAACTCATGGAGTAACAGGTCATCCGTATGTATCTAATTGGCATACGGGCGGAGCAAGAACAAATATAGAGTATGTGCCGATTGTGCGTGAGCGTCCGTTTTTATTTTTAGATGGTGATAGATATAAGGTTTTTGTACCAGGCTGGAGACATGATAGCGAAGGTATTTCGTGGAGCGATTATAGCATGGGCGACGGTGAGATTTTGGATTTAGAAGATAATTTTTTTATAGCTTTCCCTCATCATAGTGCTGCTTATATCAATGATCAATTAGCAAACGGATATAATGTATTCTTTACTCCGGGCTGGTTTGACTTAGAGGTTCCGCTTTTTGTAGGCAATCCTAATGCTATTTTATTAGGCACAGGCAAAGCAACGCTTTTTCCTGGCGAAAATAACAGAGAAGGTGCAATTTTTGTAGATGATGTGCCAGGTGTTATTGTAGCGGGTGTTATGCTGGACGCTTTATATGACAGTCTTTATTTAATCAGATTAGGGTGTGAAAATGCAGATGCTAATCACTCAGCTAATCCTACAATTCTTCATGATGTTATTATAAGAATCGGCGGTTATGTAACCCGTAATGTAAATGCAACTGTATCGGTACAGATAAATTCTAACGATGTTATCGGCGACCATCTTTGGGTATGGAGGGGCGATCACGGTAATGCCATAGGCTGGTGTCCTATTATAGCAAACGCTAGAGGACAGTATGCTAACACTGGCGATTGGGGACTTATTGTATCGGGTGATAGAGTTACTATGTACGCTTTATTTGTAGAGCATTATCAAAAATACGAAACGCTTTGGCTAGGGGAATATGGCAATGTATTCTTTTATCAAAACGAATCTCCCTATGACCCTACTAATCAACAGGTTTGGATGAGTAGGAAAGGAATGCCAAATAAATATGATATTGATGGCAATATAATTAGACAAGGCGAAACTAGGGGCTGGGCAAGCTACAAGGTAGCAAATCATGTGCAAAATCATATTGCTAGAAATTTAGGAATGTACGGTGTATTTAACCGCACGGGCGAGGGAAGATTGCAAACCGAGCAGGTATTTATGGATAATGCTATAGAAGTTCCGCATAATCCGGGTGTAATAATTATGCATGCTATGATAACAGAATTATCTGACGCACCGGGACCCGCCGGTAGCGGAGCAAATGCCCGTATTCGTACAGTAAACGGCACTATGAGTATAGTAAACGGTACGGGTCAGGGTGTAACAAACCGCCAAATCGCAAATGCTAGAAGGTTAATTTCATTTAATTATGTAGGGGTAGGTCAGGCAGTATTACCGCCGGGTGTAGCAAATAGTTGGAGTGTAAATCTAAATGCAGAGGGCGGTACGCCAACCACACTTCCAATTCACCGTGTAGGAGTTCAACCCGCCGATGAATGTTGGTTTACTCTTTTGTACGGCTTAGGACAGCGTTTACGACCCGAATGGGCGATATAAATTTGGAAAATATTTTTTGGTTGGTTGCTTTTTTGAAAAGTATAGTGGTATACTAATTTTGTGGCAAGCAATAAACAAACAACCTCAAAAGAACAACTCTATCAATCAAATAGTAAGATAAACGAAAAAGATAATTTTACAATAGGTTGTCATAGTAATAATATATATTTAGATCATTCGGCAACAACTCCTGTTGATAAAGCTGTACTAAAGGCAATGACGCCTTATTTTTGTGATACTTTTGCTAACGCTTCCAGTGTACACAGCATGGGGCAAAAGGCAAACTCAGCGGTAGATTTAGCTCGCAGAAAAGTAGCGGAAATTCTTAAGGTAAAGCCAACCGAGATTTATTTTACCAGCGGTGGCACAGAGTGTTGTAATTGGGCGATGATGGGAGTAGTTATAACAGAAAAACGCAATAAAGTAATCGTTTCTAGTATAGAGCATGCGGCAGTGTTGTCGAGTGCAAAACGTTTAAAAGAACAAGGAGTTGAAGTTATTTATTTGCCTGTTAATAAGGACGGCTTTATAGAAGTTAGCAGTTTAGAGGCGGTTATTGATGATAGGGTTGCGTTAGTTGCCGTTATGCTTGCTAATAACGAAATCGGTACTATTCAGCCTGTTAAGGAATTAGCAGCAGTTGCTAAAAAACACGGAGCATTATTTTTTACAGATGCCGTACAAGCAGTGGGAAGTATACCGGTTTATCCAACTGAATTAGGTGTTGATATGCTTTGCCTATCGGCACATAAGTTCTATGGTCCTAAGGGTTGTGGTGTTATGTATATAAGGGGTGGAGTTAAACATAATAAGCTAATCACGGGTGGCCATCAGGAACGAAATCAAAGGGGTGGTACAACTAATGTTCCTCTTATTGTGGGATTGGCAGCAGCATTACAGCCTGCGGTTGAAAATCTAGAAAGGAACGCTAAAAAAATTGGTAGGTTAAGGGATTATTTTGTAAAAGAAGTTTTTGATAAAGTTCCGCATGTTATTTTAAACGGTGGAAAAAATAATCGTCTGCCGCAAAATGCAAATTTTACTTTTGAATTTATAGAAGGCGAAAGTTTATTGCTGTCGCTGGATTTAAGCGGAATAGCGTGTAGTAGTGGCTCGGCTTGCAGTAGTGGTAGTTTGGAACCAAGCCATGTGCTAATGGCAATGGGAATAGAAGAAGAAAAAGCTCACGGTTCAATAAGATTTACATTTGGGAAATACAACACAAAAGCAGAAGTTGATTTAGTTGTTGCCGAATTAGTTGTGGCGGTACAAAGATTACGCAAAATGAGTCCGTTGTGGGCAATGTATAATTCATAAATATAAAAAAAATAGCTACAAACTACAAATTTCAAATTTACTATATATCAAATATAATTTGTAAATAACTGAATCTTATTATAATTACAGATAGTTTTTAGATAAGGTCATTTATTAAAATCCAAGCCTAATAAACAAATCGTCCCGCAAAATATTTTGCGGGACGATTTGTTTATTAGGTAATTACTTTCACACTTTTACTTCTTATTCTTATCATTATCAATAACTTCCCACAGGTTATTCCTCTCAGGATGAATAAGGGCTGTTAACATTTGGTCTTTTGCTATTGGAATTTCTTTACAAATATTCTTAATGATATTTTTCATATGTTCTCTTTCTGTACCACCGTTGGCAAGGCACGGATTTTTCATAACGGGTAAGTTACTACTGAACTGAGCCAAATCCTTCTCAAAAACATAAATTAACGGACGAATAAGTGTTATATCTGCTTTAGACATCCAACTAACCGGTTGAAAAGTCGATAAACGCCCCTCATAAAAAAGTGATAATAAAAGCGTTTCTACTAAATCATCAGCATGGTGTCCAAGTGCCAATTTATTAAAGCCTTTCTCTTTTATGTAGGCATTAAGAAGTCCCCTACGCATTTTAGAACACAAACTGCAAGGATTTTTTTCTTTTCTAATATCAAAAACAACCTCGGCAATATTGCTGGGAATTAAATGAAAATCAACTTCAATTTGTCTGCAGTAGTCAATTAACGGAGTAAAATCTCCGCCCTTAAAGCCTAAATCCACTGTTACGGCAGCAAGCTCAAATCTATTTTTGCTATATCGCTGAAAAGCTTTAAGCGAAGTTAGTAATGCAAGGCTGTCTTTCCCGCCCGAAACTCCAACGGCAATTTTATCGCCATCTTGTATCATTTTGCGCTCATCACACGCTTTTCTTACAAATGATAATAATTTTTGTAGTGTCATAATAATTGTTTATAATAATTGTGTTCGATAATAGTTTATTTTAACAATTTAACCTTATCGTTACTTTGTGTTTATTTTTTCTCTCTTAAAAACTCCACCGTATCCCTTAAACTATCCTTTAGTTCTCTAGGACTGTAGCCTAACTCTTTAGTTGCTTTTTCGTGGCTGAAATTACCGTTAGAGCGAAGAGTATAAAGTGAGTATTCCGTATAAAGAGGTCTTGATTTTTTTATTTTTGCTCCAACATCTACAAACGGAGCACCTATTCTTGCTACAAACATCGGAAGAACCGTTTTAATTTCCTTGTGTTTTGTAATCTCAAATAGATAGTCTAAAACATTTTTTACTGTATAATAACGATTACTTAAAATATAACATTCGCCTGCTTTAGCTTTTTCGCTAGCCAAAATGCCGTCAACTACATCTCTAACATCCACAAAATTATAACCACCTTTAACCGCTACAGGAATTTTATTAGCCAAATAATCAGTTACCATTTGCGTTAGGTGACTATCGCCAAAGTCGCCAGGACCGGTTATGCCGCTAGGATGAAGTACCACAGCATTTAAACTATCAATTTTTACAGCGTTTAGTACCATTTCGGTGGCGATGGCTTTAGTTTTTGCGTATCTACCTACAATTTTTCCGCAAAAATCGGTGGTTTCATATATTTTAGTATTATATTTTGGTTCGGGAATTGCATGCACACTAGATACATAAAGAAGTTTAGCATTATATTTTAAAGCTAATGTTATAGCATTAAAAGTGCCGTTTATATTGACTTCTTCCATTTCTTGATATTGCTCTTTTGTACCGTGTATAAGCACAACGGCAGCAGTATGTATAAGAATATAGTCAGTGTTTTCGTGATTACTATTTGCAAAAACTGCTTCAAATTCGCCTATTTTTCTAACATCGCCATAAAAAAATTTTAGGTTTTTGATATCGGTGTTAGTATCGTTATCATCGCCGTTTTTGTTAGACAAAACATCAGCAAAAACCTGATATGCCTTGCCTTTATTTCTAGCAAGTGCATAAACCGTTTCGCCCCGTTCCAGCAGCTTTTTAACCACAACATTGCCAACAAAACCCGTTGCACCTGTTACTATATAAATTTTATTTTTCATTTGTATTTTCCTCTACTTTTATAGCAAAAGGGTCTATTTCTACAGTATTCATATTAAAATTGTTTATATCATCCGTACCGTCGCCCATAGCTTTACTAAAAACATCCATTATGTCGGGATTATTAAAACCCTCCTCTAGCTTTTTAGCATAATTATTTATCAATCTTTTTAAAATTCTAGTAAACATATAAGAAATCATTATTAAAAAAAGCGATATGCCAACTGTTATTGCCGCGGCAATATTAACCGAATCGCCCCCTGCTGCACTAGCAATTAAAACTATTAGGGATACTATAAAAGCAATAGACGATGCTATAATTAGTACCCAACAAAGTAGCATCATTTTTAAATAGCGTAGTGCTTTAGGTGCAAAGTTCATAGTTTTATTTATTTGAGCTAGCATAGGGTCATCATTAAAATCATCCTCTACTTTTTTTCTAAAATCCTTATTTTTTATATAAGAGATTTTTTTATTAGATGGCAAAATAAAAATGCCTTCATTAGGGTTGTCTAAAATACCACTAAACTCTTTAGCTAACCTTTTACAAAAATCAAACTCACTATCGTAGCTTTTATCTAGGATATTATCTATCCCCACAAAACTAATTTCTAGGCGGTAAGCTATATTTGGTAGATATTTTTTAGCTTGATTTGCTACTTCTACTATATAATCCGTTTCCGTTAGTGGTCTACAACAAATAGTAATATTCCGGCTTTCGCCATACTTTTTATAGCAATCGCCATTATATAGATAACCGTTTTCTAACAACAGCGGATGATTTTGCGGTAGCTTTTTAGCCGTCCAAATAAATAAATCCATACTCATTTTATAATATCCTCCATTATATTTTATCCCCTCGCAAAAATATCATATCATATTTTTAAAAAAACTACCAGAAAAATCCTTATAGAAGTTCACTTGACAAATTTAACTGTATATAATATAAGTAAAACACATCTTTGCAAGCTATGTATTATATATTATAAGAGACAAAACAAATGAAGCAAAATAAAAATTCCATAAATTGGAAG
>WRAP01000005.1 GCA_009780135.1 Bacillota bacterium | reverse complement strand
CAAGTCTTGGTAAGGTTCTTCGCGTTGCTTCGAATTAAACCACATGCTCCGCTGCTTGTGCGGGTCCCCGTCAATTTCTTTGAGTTTCAACCTTGCGGCCGTACTCCCCAGGCGGGATACTTAACGCGTTAGCTGCAACAGAGAGGGAATCTATACCCCCTCCGTTTAGTATCCATCGTTTAGGGCGTGGACTACCAGGGTATCTAATCCTGTTTGCTCCCCACGCTTTCGTGCCTCATCGTCAGTTATGGTCCAGTAAGTCGCCTTCGCCACTGGTGTTCCTCCTAATATCTACGCATTCCACCGCTACACTAGGAATTCCACTTACCTCTCCCACACTCTAGCAGGGTAGTTTTATAGGCAGTTCCATGGTTGAGCCACGGGATTTCACCTATAACTTACGCTGCCGACTACGCACCCTTTACGCCCAGTCATTCCGGATAACGCTTGCCCCCTTCGTATTACCGCGGCTGCTGGCACGAAGTTAGCCGGGGCTTTCTTACAGAGTACCGTCATTCTTCTTCCTCTGCGACAGAAGTTTACAATCCAAGAACCTTCTTCCTTCACGCGGCGTTGCTGGGTCAGACTTTCGTCCATTGCCCAATATTCCCCACTGCTGCCTCCCGTAGGAGTCCGGACCGTGTCTCAGTTCCGGTGTGGCCGATCACCCTCTCAGGTCGGCTACTGATCGAAGCCTTGGTAGGCCATTACCCTACCAACAAGCTAATCAGACGCGAGCCCATCTCTAACCAATAAATCTTTTACCCCTCCTAGATGCCTAGGTGTGGTCTTATGCGGTATTAGCATCCCTTTCGGGAAGTTATCCCCCAGTTAGAGGTAGGTTGCTCACGCGTTACGCACCCGTCCGCCACTAGCATTGCTGCTCGTTCGACTTGCATGTGTTAAGCACGCCGCCAGCGTTCATCCTGAGCCAGAATCAAACTCTAAAATTTGTATTTTAGCTCAAACATGTCATACTGACTGTTTGTATAGTACACAATAAATTGACTTTGTGTGTTTCTTTGACAGCTTGTACACTGTCAAAATTTATACCTTAATTTTATATGCTACCGTGAAAATAGCATATAACAACCCTAATCTGATTTGGGAAAATCAGATTAAGTTTACGCAATATAAAATGGCTAAATTTTATATCACGATTTCCTATTCACTTTTCAATGTACAAATTAAAGTGTTGTCTTTTTTAGTATTCTTTTGCAAGTGTAATACTACATTCGCTAGACCCAATTGCCACAACCTCAAAAAGGGGGGATTTTTGGGGACAACTGTATAATCTTATCACATCTAAAAAAACTCGTCAATACTTTTTTAAAAAAAACTACTTCCAATTTATGGAAATTTTTGTGAGCTTTTGTAAAACTTTGCCGAATAATAAGGGTAACGATAAATTTATTTTAAATAGCATCAAACATAAAAACAACTTTCTGTCGTCTAAACAACCCAAAACCTATCTATTAAAAATAAAAAAATGTCCACCAAATTTAGCGGACATTTTTTTATAGATTTAGGAGTTTATTTAACTCCCCTATTATTAAACAACATAAGTTTTAATTATTAGACTTATTCAATAAATAAATGGTTGTATAATGAGCAGATTTTTTAGGACAAAAATGAGCACCGAAACGAGGCAATACTAGAGGTATTACAAGTGGAAGTGGAGTTTTTAAACAAAAAAGATGACGATAGACACTCGCATATTTATTTATTGATAAAGTCTATTGAACAAAAAGAATAATTAAAGCAACAATTGTAACAACTATAGATATTGCGGCCATAGCCATTGTTGCGATAAACTTAGTTTTGTTATGCGATCTGCCTCTCCAACCATTAAAAATAGCAGGAATGCTAGAAAGGAGGTCAACAACAATGAACATAGCACCCCACAAAGGTTCGAGTTCAAACGCAGTAACAACTAATATAGTAATAACAGCAAGAATTAAAGAACCAATACCGTTATATAAACCATTGGTTGCCCATTTAGCTACCTGAGCATTTCGTTGTTCCTGAGCAAATTGCTCACTATTTTGTTCGTTTGGCATTCCACCCCAAGATGATTGTTGATTATCATTTTGATTAGCTTGCCCCCAGTTATTATTTTCTGAGCCAAATTGCCCATTTTGGCTGTTTTGAGTGTTAGGATTGCTTGCTCCGCAAGCCCAACAAACTTGCCAATTTTCATCGTGTTGTGCAGCACCACAACTTAAACATTCATTCATAAAGTTTATATACTCCTTTGCATCAATTTTGATACCGTATTAGTATATCATTTTTATAATTAGCCGTCAATAAAAAAATATCTTTTTTATAATGCCTAAATAGCAATCTATCGTTTCTAATTTTATATAAATATATTAACGATTCCCAATACAATCAATAGCAATCCACTCAACCACGATAAATCAATTTTACTTTTGCTTCTAACCTTTCGTCCTAAAAAACTACCCAGATACAAAAACGCAATTCCAAATATAAGCGATAATCCTATTATCCAATATATACCGCCACCCGCCAATCCTGCACCTAACCCTACCGTAAGGCTGTCTATGCTAAGTATTACCGCTAGACCTACTGCTTCAGCCAATGATAGCACTTTGGATTTATCTTTATCCGCCTCAATTGGGTCGGCATAAATATTAAGCATAAACTTTAACGAAAATAACTTAAAGTTTATTTTTTTATCCAAACCGTTATGCCGTCTTATATACCCTTTTATAAGACTGTCGAACAACTTTACTAGCCCCACGGTTATTAAAATTCCTGATGCAATATAGGTTGCAACATCAACCGGAATAAATTGAGCAAATGCCCAACCAAGTAGTAATGCCACAGCTAAAACTGCCGTAGTTATAAAGGCAATAACAATGCTAGACTTAATCGGGATTTTTATCCCTTCTGCCCCAAACGAAAAGCTGGCGACAAGTGCATCTAAACTAAGCGCTACCACAAGCACAATTGCTTGAACAAAAAACATAATATCGTATGTCAGTATGTAGTCCCCCTACCACTAGACATTTTATGCCTAATATTAAATTATGGTTCTAAAGCAATTAAAGTTTGATCGTATAAAAATGATAAAAATTCATCTACCGTAGGCATACTACCGTCTTTAGTTATCAAACGCATATTTATATTACCCGAATTATACGCATCAGCTATCGAAATTTCAATATCTTTACGCACTTCTTCAGTTACCGTACCGTTTGCTAAAGCAATCATTTCAAGATATTTATCAAAATCTGTTTCATTATTTTTTTCTGTTGCAAAGTTCATAATATTCTCCTTAATGGCTAGCTGTTTTCAGCTAGCCACTTCTATTATGCTTGCCGAAAACGGCAAAGTCAACTATTTTTGCCGAAAACAGCCAATAATATTTATATGGCTGTACAAAATTTAGATACTTATAAAACTACATTTGCTGAAAGACTAATAGAACATCTCGATGGAAAAAGCATATCAGCTTTTAGTAAAACACTTGGTATTCCTGGGCGTACTCTTAATTCTTGGATACAAAAAATAACTACTCCTCGAATGGAATATTTAATTTTGCTTGCAAAAGAACTCCGTTGTTCGATTGATTATTTAGTAGGTTTAGAAGATTAGCAAATGGAAGAAAATAACTTATTAAATCTCAAAAAAGAAATAGGCGAACGAATTAAAGAAAGCAGAAAATATGCAAATATGACACAGTCTGAGGTTGCAAAAATTTTGCGTATGACACAACAACAATACAGTCGGTTTGAAAACGGCGTTTTTGAATTATCATACTCAGATTTAATACGAATTTGTAAACTTTACAAAGTTTCTGCTGATTATCTTTTAGGGTTAGAAGATTAACTAATATGCAAATATAAAATTAAAGTACAAAAAATGGCAATAGATAGAAATGTCTACTGCCTTTTTTATTATGTGCGGGCGACAGGTTATCGCCCCTATAATTTAGCTGTTGTAAATTTACTTTATAATTATTTTTTGTTTAACTGTAGTGGTAGTACTCTATCGCCCAAGTTTATTAAAAAATCACTCTAATATGCACTTTTTTGCCTTTGTGTAAAATAAATTCATTTTCTTTAGTGAAGTTAGCTATCATTTGCTCGTGCGATACTACCTTTTCTTCGCCGATTTTTACTCCACCGCCTTGTATTAGTTGACGGGCTTCGGACTTGCTTTTTGCTACACCGCTTAAAATCATTACATCTATTATTGTTGTATTACCACTTGCTACAATCTCGACACTCGGCATTTGGCTAACATCTCCACCGCCGAAAGCCGAAAGTGCTTGCCTTTCTGCTTCTAAAGCCGATTCTTCGCCGTGTACTAATTTTGTAACCTCAAACGCTAATCTTGCTTTTGCAGCATTCAACTTCTCTCCACTTACCGCTGTTAGCTCCTCTATCTCATCAAGCTCCATAAATGTAAGTAGCTTTAAGCACTCCGCTACCTTAGCATCCTCGACATTTCTAAAGTATTGATAAAACTCATACGGAGTAGTTTTATTAGCATCTAACCAAAGCGCTCCTTTTTGAGTTTTACCCATTTTTTGTCCGTCGCTAGTTTCAAGTAGCGTAAAAGTCATAGCGTAAGCGTCCTTTTTTTCGTGCCTCCTAATTAAATCGGCTCCCGCTAAAATATTACTCCACTGGTCATTACCGCCTAATTGCAAGCAACAGCCGTACTTTTTATAAAGCACCAAAAAATCATACGCCTGCATAAGCATATAATTAAACTCCAAAAAATTAAGCCCCCGCTCTAGCCTCGTCTTAAAGCAATCCGCCGTAAGCATTTTATTTACCGAAAAGTTGATGCCAATATCACGAATAAAATCGACATAATTAAGTGATAACAGCCAGTCGGCATTGTTAACAATTTGTGCGGGATTTTTGCCATCAAAACTAAAGAAACGCTCCATTTGCTTTTGGAATGCCGAAACATTATTAGTGATGATTTCCTTAGTCATCATTTGGCGCATATCTGTGCGACTACTTGGGTCGCCAATCATAGCAGTACCGCCACCGATAAGCACCAATGGAGTATGCCCCGCTCTTTGCATATGAGCCATTGCCATAATGGGAATATAATGCCCTATATGCAAGCTATCAGCAGTCGGATCAAAGCCCACATAAAACGGGATTTTTTTGTTGTCGAGTAGTTTACGCAAATCTTCTTCATAAACCGTTTGCTTAATAAATCCCCTAGCATAAAGGATATCTAAAATATTTTCATTTTTTTGATTTTTATTTTGTATTTTCATAATTGTTTTAAATTTTATTTAACCAAATTTAGGTTTTCGAATTTTTCTTGCACATATTTAAAATTATAGCTAACACAACAAGAAATGCTACGGGAACTATCAATATTATAAGCAATCCGTATTCCCATATGCGTAAAATAGCTAAAACTGCAAGTAACACATAAAGTATACCTAAAATATGATTTATCATCTGACACTTTAATGCTAATTTACTTACAGAATTTTTATATTCATTATGTTCTAAAAGGCTTTCTTCAAAAGTATTTCTTTTATCCCAATACTTATTTAACGAACGGAATACAACGACTTTTAAAAATCCTTTTAATTTACATGTCTTTTTGTTAAGTGTTTTTTGATAGTAATCAATTTTTACTATTACGCTATATGAAATAAGAAAAAAAATTAAATACGGCAATAAAGCAAATACAGTAATTATTGTTATTAGTCTAGCACAACCAGCTCCCGCACCTAACATATTTTCAGTTTCTCCTTTTGATTTTTATTTTGTGTTTTAGCGTTGCCTAAATATATTAATTTACTTTGTTTATATAATATTAACTTAGCATATCTAAATTACTTCGTTGAGTGTCTTATTCTTATAGTTCCTAACCACTCTCTTCTTTGAAGTGGGAAGCGCAAAAACGGAACAAGTTCGTTTCGGTTTTGATAAATTTTATAAAAAGGTATTATGAGTTAAACACTTCGCCTAGCACCCTTATTCCTTGTTCTATTCTTTCGGGAGTTTCGGCACTGTAATTTAGGCGAAGAGTGTTTCTACCGCCTTTTTCGGCAAAGAATGCTGTGCCGTTAATGTAGGCTACTTTATTCTCTAAGGCTTCATTAAACTTTAGAACAGTATCTACGCTTGTATCAAATTCGCCCCAAACAAAAAGTCCGCCCTGTGGAGTTGTGTGCTTAAAATTTTTAGGCATATACTTTTTGATAGCAGAAAGCATAATATCCCGCTTTTCTTTATATTTCGGAATATTTTTCTCTACTGTTTTTTTAACTAAATTTCGCTTTAGAATCTCTGATAAAATCATTTGCGACAAACTGGGTGTATGCAAATCGCTGCCCTGCTTAATAAATACCATTTTTTCTAAAACCTCTTCTTTTGCTATAGAAAAACCCATTCTAAGCCCAGGCGAGATTGTTTTAGAAAAACTAGCCGTATAAATAACTTGACCCGTAGTGTCTAGACTTTTAATGCTTGGTAAATGCTCGCCTTCGTATCTAAGCATACTGTATGGATCGTCCTCTAAAATAACAACTCCGTATTTTACACACAATTCTAAAATCGCCTTGCGATTCTCTAAGCTGTAAGTTCTGCCCGTCGGATTAGAAAAAGTTGGCACAACATATAAAATTTTAGGCTTTGTGGAAACAATCTTTTTCTCTAAATCTTTAAGGCAAAGTCCATCATTTTTAGATTTAATTCCAATCGCTGTAGCACCGTGAGATTTAACCATCATAAGCACTGATAGATATGTAGGATTTTCTACTAAAATACAATCGCCTCTATCTAAAAATGCCCTAAAGGCTAAATCTAACCCTTGCTGACCGCCACTTATAACAGTAAGATTAGACACGCCAATATTGTTTATACCAAAATTTTTAGCATACTCTACAAGTTGTTCTCTAAGCTGTGGTGTACCCTCGGTTATACCATACTGAATAGCTTGTCTGCCTTTAATGCTATCACTTAGTATTTCATTAGTAATCTCAGCGATTTCCTCTAGGGGCAAAGCATCGCCGGCCGGCACACCACCTGCAAACGATATAATATCTTTATTAGCTAGAATCTTAAAAATCTCTCTAGTTGCCGTGCTAGACAATCCGTCTAGTCTCGTACTTAATTTATCTTGTATGTTTATCATTTTTATTAAATAATATTGCTATGCTTTTTTATAAGATTCGAGCAACAAAATATTCCCCTATATTTAGCAACCGCTAGCACAGGTAAACCAAAGCATTACTATAAAAAAAGACATTGAAAAACCTAGCACCATAAGAATTAACCTAGGCATCATACTTAAAAAACCAGCACGAATAAGACGACGGCGTTCTCTTTTGGAAAGTTGAATTTGACTACCAGGATTATCTTTATGCTTATCATAGTAACGCATCCCCGGCACATTCATATTAGTGTAACTAATGCCGGGGTCATCAAATACTTTCTTTTCCTTTTTTGATTTTTTTTGATTTTCCGCTGTTGGAGTTCCCATTTGCGGAATTTCGTTTTGGTTTTGATTTTCGTTTTCCATAAATAAGTGCGGGCGATTACTACTTGCCGAAATAATTTTAACTACAAACTACAAAATTTGGACTTTGTCAGTTGTAGTTTGTAATTTTTAATAAAGATGACAAGCCACCTTATGCCCCGACTCATATTCTTTATATATTGGTACTTGAGATTTACAAATTGGCTTAGCCTGTGGACATCTTGTATGAAATTTACAGCCACTAGGAGGATTAGCAGGCGATGGAATATCACCCTTTAAAATAACACGATTCATATGATGATTTGGGTCTGGCACAGGAACAGCCGAGAAAAGTGCCTTTGTATACGGATGAAGAGGGTTAGCAAATATCATTTCTTTGGGTCCTTCTTCTACCATACTACCTAAATACATTACCCCAACACTGTCGGAAATATGCTCTACAACTGACAAATCGTGAGAAATAAAAAGATAAGTAAGATTTTGCTTTTGTTGTAAATCCTTCATTAGATTTATAATTTGAGCTTGTATAGAAACATCTAGTGCCGAGACAGGCTCATCACAAACAACTAATTTGGGCTTTAAAGCTAACGCTCTTGCTATACAGATACGCTGACGCTGACCGCCACTAAACTCATGCGGATATCTAGTAAAATACCTAGGCGATAATCCACACATCTCCATAACAGAAACAATATAATCTTTGTACTGGTTTTGCGGTACAATATTATGTGCTTTAACACCCTCTCCTATAATCTCGCCAACAGGTAAACGGGGCGACAAGCTAGAATATGGGTCTTGAAATATTACCTGAAAATTAGGACGAAGCTGACGAAGGCTTTCGCCTTTAGTTTCTCCAATATCATGCCCGTCTATAAAAACCTTACCTTCGGTTATAGGATATAATTTTAGAATCGTTCTGCCTAAAGTTGTTTTACCGCAACCCGACTCTCCAACAATACCCATAGTTTTTCCACGCTCTATCCCCAGTGTAACATCGTCTACAGCTTTAAGATATGCCATAGGTTTACCAAAAAAATTAGTTTTTACAGGAAAATACTTCTTTAATTTTATAACTTTAAGAATATAATCCTTATCTGCACCAAAAAAGTTTTTAGATTCATTTCCAAATTGCCCCTCGATAATTTGGTCTATTTGCTGATTTGTTAATTGATTTATCATTATTTTTTATCCCCTTTGCTTTCTTTGGTTGATTTAACCTTTTCGTATTCGGCTTGTTTGCGTTTATAGTTATGACACGATACCTGATGAGTCGGGCTAATTTGCACAAGCTCCGGATAGTCACCTTTGCAGACTTCAGTACGGTATTTACATCTTTCGTAAAAATAACAATGTTTCGGCATGTTTATTGGATTTGGTACTTGACCCGGTATACTATAAAGTTTATCAGTGTTACCACCGACAACGGGTTTAGATTTTTGTAGCCCTAGAGTATATGGATGAAGCGGAGTATCAAAAATCTCAAAAACCGTACCTTTTTCTATAACACGACCGGCATACATAACTACAACATAGTCCGCCATTTCAGCGATAACACCTAAATCGTGAGTAATAAGCATAATGCTTGTGCCATGTTCTTTTTTAATGTTTCTAAGTAATTCTAAAATTTGCGCTTGAATTGTAACATCCAATGCTGTAGTCGGCTCGTCTGCTATAATTAGTTTTGGATTGCAACTTAACGCCATTGCTATCATAACACGCTGACGCATACCACCCGACAATTGATGAGGATAAGATTCGTACACTCTTTCTGCCATAGCAATACCAACTAAGCCAAGCATTTCTAAACAACGCTCTCTGGCTTCTTCTTTAGTAGAACCGGGAGTATGCTCTAAAACAGCCTCCCTAAGCTGATACCCTATTGTAAAAACAGGATTAAGACTGGTCATAGGCTCTTGGAAAATCATAGCAATTTCCTTACCTCTAATCTTACGCATAGCATCTATTGGCATTTTAGCAATGTTAAAGGTTTTATCCTCCATCTCGAACATCTTAAACCCATGTTCGTCCCTTGCTTGTTTATCACAGGTTGTAAAAGCACCTGTTTTTTTATCCACTATAGGAGTGCCATATTTATCTGTAGCAACCTCTGTTAAAGTAGTGCCAAAATCATCGCAAGCCATGATCGGAATTAACTTTTTATTTTCGTCTTTTTTATAGTCCTTTAACTTAAAACGGATCTCTCCCTCTACTATTTGACCTTGAGGACCCGCCACAAGCTGTAGCATTGATAAACTAGTAACCGATTTTCCACATCCGGACTCACCCACTACACCAACGGTACTACCACGAGGTACATTAAAAGATACGCCGTTAACCGCTTTAACAACACCTACATCGCTATAGAAATAAGTATGCAAATTATCGACCTCTAAAACATTGCTCTCGTCTAATAGAGTAGTTGTATACTCCTCTTCTTTTACAAATTTGCGTTTTTTCAACTTTTCAAACTTTGAAATTTCCGCATTATTGCTTTTAGCTATAGCTTTTAGTTCTTTATTACTAACAAACTGACTGCCTTTTTTCTTTTTAGTTGTATTTTGCTCCATAATAGCTCCGCTTTTATAGTTCATAGTGCTTAGTGCATAGGGCATAGTGATTTGGTTATTTTTTAGTGTGCTTCAATGCTTCAAAAATAAATTACATTTATTATTTACTATAAATTAAGTCCTTCACTATGCCCTATGCACTAAGCACTATGAACTAAAGAAAAAAGGGCTACCAAAAAAATATGGTTTGCCCCAATGCACAGTAATCAATTATACACTAAAAATTATATTTAGTCAAGCACGAATTTTTTGAAAAATTTAATTTGCAAACTCAAAAAACATATGCTAAAATGGTGTCATTATGAAAACAAAAATCGGCAACATTATTGTAGGTCAATCTGGTGGTCCGACAGCTGCAATAAATTCTAGCCTAGCGGGCGTTTATCAAACGGCAAAAGAACTAGGTGCTAGTAAAATTTATGGCATGCTTCACGGTATAGAGGGACTATTAAAAGACGACTATATAGACCTTAGCGATTATCTAAGAACAGATCTAGATATAGAACTACTAAAAAGAACTCCATCGAGCTTTTTGCGTTCTTGTAGATATCGCCTGCCCAGCGTTGGCAAAGACGAAGATACATACCGCAAAATTTTTGCTCTACTCAAAAAGCTAGATATTCAAATCTTTCTTTATATCGGCGGAAACGATTCTATGGATAGTATCCAAAAACTTAGTGAGTATGCTAAACGCATCGGTAGCAACATCAGGTTTATGGGTAGCCCTAAAACTATCGATAACGATTTAGCAGAAACCGACCATACACCAGGCTTTGGTAGTGCGGCAAAATATATTGGCACAGCACTTAAAGAAATTATAACAGATGCTCATGTGTATGATATGAATTTTATTACTATTGTAGAAATTATGGGACGAAACGCAGGTTGGCTAACCGCCGCTAGCGCTCTATCCCGTATGGAAGACTGCCCGGGACCGGATTTAATGTATCTACCAGAAATCGCTTTTGATGTAGAGGCTTTTTTAGCTAAAACCAGAGAATACCGTAAAACAAAAAAATCCTTTGTAGTAGCTGTGTCCGAAGGCTTAAAAACAAAAGAAGGCAAGTATGTTTGCGAATTAGGTGCAAGCGATTCTAAATCACTTGACGCTTTCGGACATGCTCAGCTATCGGGAACTGCTAATTATCTATCAGCCCTTTGCGCTAAGGAATTTAAATGTAAAACCCGCGTAATAGAGTTCTCTACCCTGCAACGCTGTGCCAGCCACATAGCATCGCATACCGATATTACGGAAGCCTTCCAAGCAGGCGGCTTTGCATTAAAAATGGCAGCTGAAGGTCATAACGCTCAAATGGTTATTATAAACCGCCTATCTAACGAACCGTATGCTGTAAATTTTATTGCTAAAGACATAGATAAAATAGCCAATATCGAAAAAAAATTCCCTATAGAATGGCTGACTCACGATAGAGATTTAGTTAAAAAGGAATTTTTAACTTACTGCCGTCCGCTTATTCAAGGCGAACTTACTCCAATGATGGTAAACGGCTTGCCAAGACATAAGTATTTGAGGATTTAGCTTTTATTGTAATTGATTTATTATAACTACCTCTAGTCTTTGACATATCCCATAAAAGAACACCCCTTAGATTTTTTTAATCTAAGGGGTGTTCTTTTCTAATTATTACTTGTAAACTACTACCAAAACCAGCTCATATCTTGATAATTTGCTTCTATTCTAGACCAAGCACTAACAATAGCACCTCTACGGACTACATTCCAAGAAACATTAACTCCATCGGGAAGTTCATCTATTATCATATCAATATATCTTTCTTCTTCCTCTCTCATCTCTGTATAGGCCTCTCTAGCATATTCCTCTGAGTAAAAATACACGATAAAAGCAAATTCCATCCAAACTCTACCGTTCCAAATAAACTCATCATCGTACCAGTTATCTTCGTCATCATAAAGAGCATCAAGTTGCTCTTCTGTCATACTCCATCTTTCGGCTTCAATCTCAAAAATAACTCCGTCTATAGGGTCATCTCTATCGTCCCAATACGACACATCCCAACCAGCATCTTTCATAGCCTGCACTTGGGCATCGGGGTCTCGGTTAGGGTTACTGACTAATCTTGGCATTCCACCGCCGCAGGCAGTTAAAAATACCATTGATAATAACAATGTAGCTACTGCCAAAATTGTTATTAGTTTCATTTTTGTTTTTTTCATTATTTTTTGCTCCTTTATAGTAAATATGTAAATATTTACTTATTTAGATTATTATATTGCTTTATATATAAAATGTAAAGCAAAAAAAGTTATTTATTTCTCTCCTCTATCTGTTAATCTAACTTTATTAGCACTCGCCCGCCTTATATCATCGCTCATAGCGGCGTAATGTTTTTTGGTGGTGTTGATATCTTTATGTCCTAAAATATCGGCAACAACATATATATCACCTGTTTCTCGATATAGGTTTGTACCAAAGGTGCTTCGTAGTTTATGCGGAGATATTTTTTTTAAGGGAGCAGCGTAGCTAGCATATTTTTTTACTAAGTCCTGAAGTGCTCTAACGCTTATGCGGTTACCTTGCATAGATAAAAATAACGCTTCATTATCTTTTATCTTAATACCAAATTCGGTTTTTTTATTTATTTCTCCGTTGTCCCCCGCTACTAATCCTTCTTGAACAGCTAACCATTCTAAATAATCCATAAGGGCATCCCGCACCTCATAATTAAAATACAAAATACTTGTTTCGCCACCTTTTCTAATAACTCTAAAAGCATTTGCCTCAAAATCTATATCACTGCGGTTTAAGCCGACACACTCACTTATCCTAATCCCAGTGCCAAGCATTAGCATTAAAATCGCCACATCTCGTTTTTTTGTGATTGAATGATACGCTTTTTGATGCTTAGTTAAACCATCCGCACCATCTGCACCATTTATAATTTTTACAACTTCATCTATTTCTAATCTGGTAATCGGTTTATTATGTACTTTAGGCAAATCCACTTTAGCCGTAATGTTTTCGGGCAGCTTATCTCGTTTATAATAATATTTAAAAAAGCTTCTAAGAGTGCTTAGCTTTCGCTCCTTGGCCGCCGCTCCGCAGCTACTCTTTTTGCCGTCAAAAGTATAATTATTAAGATACATCAAAAACCGTTCTATATCAAAAACAGTTAAATCTTTTAAGTCTAAAATTGTTATATCGCTAACCGCTATCTTACCTTTACATAAAGTATTCGCCATAAAATCAAAAAAAATCCGCAAATCAAAAGCATAGTTAAGCCGAGTCAAGCTACTCGTCCTCATAGCAACACCAACAAAAAATTCAATACAAAATCTAGGCAACTCGTCAATCAGTCCCCTAAGTCTTAATTCACTTTTTTCGTTTCTGTCTATATGAAAATTGGACATTTTTATTTGTTGAAAATCGAAACAGTTTCTTCTATAAAATCAAAAATAGATAGATGTCGTCTACTCAAAATAAAATCGTATGAATGATCAGAATTACTATCCGAAATTTTCACCCAAAAAATAATAATATTTTTATATCTATGTGTATCTTGATAAGAAGAAAGACTTCTTTCTGCTTGTGTATGATGTTTTAGATTAAATTGCGGTATATCTATATTTTTGAAAAAAAGTTCAGCATTTCTTTGTGTGTCAAAATAAGCAAAAACTGCCATTTCCACCTCTCTTACTCCTATTCTAATTATACTCATAATAAAAGTAACACTATCTATAGTAACGCCATTACTAACTCTATTATTTATAGTTTCGCTTATACTATAAAATCCGCTTATTCCCTCCCAACCATTATCTCTAAGTGTTTGCACTTGCTCATAAGGACATTCATTAGGTGCTCTAAGTTCATCTGGCATTCTATATCCGCATCCAACTAAAAACAATATTGCCCCTATTAAACAAAACACCGTACAAATTGTTATTAGTTTGTTTTTTCGATTTTTCATATGAGTTTTATCTCCCTTTAGATTACAACAAGAATAACAAAAAAATAAAGCCTCGTCAAGTGATTTGACTTTTTATATTCATATCGCTTATACTACAATTATGCTTCTTGTGGACGACATAAAACGAAAATATGATAAATTGGCGGTGCTGTTTAATGAAACAACTACAGCACTTAATGTTGGCGAATTAGAGAAAAAATTTGCTGAACTTACTAAACAACAGGAAAATCCCGATTTATATAAAGACCAAAAGCTAGCACAAAAGATTTTGGTTGAGCTTAGAGCAGTTGAAAAACAGCTGGCTCAAGTTAGTGATATAAAAAAGCGTTTAGCCGACTGCTTAGAGTTTATTGATTTAGTTAGCCTAGAGGGCGATGAAAGCTTTTTGAGTGATGTCGAAAACTCGCTTAACTCTCTTGAAACGGAATTAGAGGCTCTGCAACTAACTACTCTACTTAAAGGCGAATACGATAGCAATAACGCTATCCTATCACTCCACGCAGGGGCAGGCGGCACCGAGGCTCAAGATTGGGTTGAAATGCTATATCGGGCATATAAAATGTATGCCTCTCATAACGGCTTTAGTGCAACCGAATTAGATTATTTAGTCGGCGATATGGCGGGCATAAAATCGGTAACATTTATGGTTAGCGGACTTAATGCCTACGGTTATCTAAAAGCCGAAAAGGGCGTACATAGGCTTGTGCGAATCTCCCCTTTTGATGCTAACGCTAAAAGACATACCTCGTTTGCTAGCCTTGAGGTTATGCCGGAGATAGAAAACGATACTACTATCGTGCTAAAGCCCGACGAGTTAAAAATCGATACCTACCGAGCAGGTGGAGCGGGCGGTCAACATGTAAATAAAACAGACAGTGCCGTTAGAATAACTCATTTGCCGACAGGGATTGTGGTTAGTTGCCAAAATGAAAGAAGTCAGATTCAAAACCGAGAAACCGCTACTAAAATGCTAATTAGTAAATTAGTAGAAAAGCGTGAGAGAGAAAATCAAGAAAAGTCGGCATCTATTAGCGGTACTCTTAAAAAAATCGAATGGGGCAGTCAAATACGCAGTTATGTTTTTCAGCCCTACACTATGGTAAAGGACCACCGCACAGGATACGAGGTTAGCGATGTAGCAGGCGTTATGAATGGTAAATTTGAAGGTTTTATATTTGAGTACCTAAAGCGTAGTAATGCCTAACACATATAAATTTATAAAAAAACTCCTTGTTACAAATTTGTTTAACAATGAGTTTTTAATATCAATAATTCCTAACTTAAGAGCCCTACCATTTTATAAAGCTCTTTATTAAAACGCTTTTTCATCTCTAATCCAGCATCTATATCTACATCTATAAATTTATTATTTTTTATACCTACTATACGATTGCCGATGCCTTTTTCTAATAACCTCACAGCATGAATACCAAAATTTGTTCCTAAATATCTATCTCTACTACTTGGTGCTCCGCCTCTTTGCATATGCCCAAGCACTGTAGCACGCACATTCATCTTAGTTTTGGCTTTTATAATCTCAGCAAAACTCTCGGCTTTACCAACACCCTCAGCAATAATTACAATTCCACTTAACTTACCTCGCTCTTTATTTTTGATTAGTTTAGAACAAATCGCACTCATATTAAACGGAACTTCCGGAATTACCACAACTTCTGCACCGCCACAAACACCTGTATAAACAGCTATATCACCGCAATTTCTGCCCATAACTTCAACAACTGCAACTCGGTCATGACTCTCCATTGTGTCTCTAAGTTTATTTATCGTTTCTAAAACCGTATTACAAGCCGTATCAAAACCCAAAGTATAATCCGTATACGCTAAATCATTATCAATAGTGCCGGGAATTCCAATCGCTGGAAATCCACGGTTACTAAGTGCTCTAGCACCGCTAAAAGACCCGTCTCCACCAATAACAATAAGACCTTCTATGCCCTCTTTTTTCAGAGTTTCAATGGCTTTTATTTGAACTTCCGCTTTTTTAAAATCAGGACATCTCGCCGTTTTTAATATAGTCCCGCCTTTTTGCAAAACATTAGAAACACTACGAGGAGTCATTTCTATAAAATTACCCTCAACTAAACCTTGATACCCTCTTTCTATGCCAACTACCTGCATACCAGAGTTAAGTCCGTATCTAACCACCGCCCTTATGGCAGAATTCATTCCCGGTGCATCGCCACCGCTTGTTAATATCGCTATTTTTTTCATTTTTTTATTGTCGTTAAACTTTACAAAATATTTTTGTTTCAGTTCCAACCTTATTACTGTCATTAGGTTTAAAATTAAAAGAAATAAGTCAACAATTTCTCATTTCTAATTAACCTACTCCCTAAAAACCTACTCTACCAGCTCGTCTAAATTAAGACTAAAGCTATTGATAAAATTATCCAAAAAATATTTAACAGTTTTATCGCTAACATTATCCAGTATATCAGCGGTGGTTTTTTTTGCAACTAAAAAATCATTGTTTCCGCTTGATGTTTCCTCTATACATTTAATTAGTGCCGAAATTTTATCGGCAAATTTTACTAACTGATATTCTCTAGAATTTTCATAGGGAACTAATAGGTTTTGATATGCTGGTTTTAGCTTCTCGGGCAAATGTGATAACAATTGTTCTGCCGCATCTTTTTCAGCCTCGCAATAAGCATTTCGCATAGCCTCGCTACGGTACTTTACAGGGGTTGGCATATCACCGGTTAGCACCTCTGTAGCATCGTGATAAAGTGCAATGCTACTCGCCAAATTAGCATCGGTATCTAAATCAAACACCTCTTTATCTATTAACCCCAGAGCATTAGCAATAATAGCCGTTTGATAACTGTGCTGACTAACGGATTCGTTTTGACGATTATGCATAAGAGACCATCGATTTATTAGCTTTTGCCTATTTATAAAAGCAAAAAAGTTATGAGTTATTATATTGTTTTTTTTCATATTTATTTCTTAATACTCACACTAATTCCGTCACCGATATTTAGAAATTCGGTATGTAGGTCGGGGTCTTGTTTTAGTAATGCTCTAAATTCTTTAATTTTTAGAAGTATTTGAGGACTAAAGTTTGAGTGCTTAAGCGATTGTACATTATCTGTTACAAGAGTGCCACTTTTTGTTAAAATCGATTTTAAATGTGATAATAATTTTGGATATTGATTTTTTGCTCCGTCTAAAAAGATAAAGTCAAATTTTTGTGTGTTGCTTTCTAAAAACTCAAACACATCTGCATTGATTATTTTTACTCTATCTGTTACACCCGATTTAGTAAAAGTATCTGTTGCTATAATAACTCGATTAAGACTTCTCTCTATAGTGATTAGATTTGCTTTAGGGCTAGCCAAAAGCATAATAATTCCACTATAACCGATTGCTGTGCCAATTTCAAGAATATTTTTAGGTTGTTTTTCACTAACTATTTTTGCCAAAAATTTCGCTGTAGCCTTATCTACAATAGGAATATCGTCTTTTATGGCAAGTTGTTCCAAAGCATTTAATAAATCATTTATATCGTTAGTCATTTTTTATAATTTTTGATTGTTTTTTTGACTGTTTCTACTACATTATTCACCGTAAAGCCGTAAATATCGAAAAGCTGTTCTGCGGGAGCGGATTTTCCAAATGTATCCATTGTAACAAGCCCTCCGTCTAAACCGACATATCTATGCCACGATAAAGAACTACCTGCTTCTACCGCTACTCTAACTCGCACACTATTTGGCAGTATACTCTCTTTATATTTTGCGGTTTGTTTTTCGAAAACTTCCATACACGGCATACTTACAACTCGACAGTCTATTCCGCTTTCTTTAAGTATTTTTTTAGCTTCTACCGCTAAGCTAATTTCGCTACCACTTGCCATAAGTATGCAAGCAGGAGTTTCATTTTCACTATGTTCTAATATATAACCACCTTTAAGTGCCTCTTTAGAAGTTCTCATAACAGGCGGTAAGTCTTGACGGCTTGTCACTATAACTGTTGGACCTTCTTTAGTATATGCTGTAGCATAAGCAGCTGCAACTTCTACTCCGTCGCTAGGTCTCCAAACTCTAACTCCCGGAATACTTCTAAATGATAATACCTGCTCTACAGGTTGATGAGTCGGACCGTCCTCACCGACTCCGATACTATCGTGAGAGAATATATAAATAACATTAAGTCCCATTAAACTACTCATTCTAACAGCATGCTTTAAATAATCGCTAAACACTAAAAATGTAGCACAGTAGCTAAAAAATCCACCGTGAAGAGCTATCCCGTTACTTATCGCCGCCATAGCGTGTTCTCTAATACCAAATTGAATATTGCGACCAGTCGGATTTGAAATACTATGAAAGCCTTTGTCTTTTAGAATCGTTTTGTTGCTAGGACCTAAATCTGCCGAACCTCCCACTAGCGTTGGCATTAAATCCGCGAGCCTATTTAACGCAATTTCGCTAGCCGTTCTAGTTGCCATTTTTTTAGTTTTATCAAACTGCCAAAAACTCTCTAGGTTTTCTAAGTCGGGAGCTTTTGGATTTTTTAGCGCCATATACTCCTCGTATTCCGTCGGATATGCAGTTTTATATGCTTTAGCACGACGAATATAGTCGTTTTCGTATGCTACTAATCCCGCTGTGATTTCGTTATAATGCTCTGTTACTTCTTTAGGAACTTCAAACGGTTTAGCAGTCCAATTAAAATATTTTTTAGTTTCGGCTAAACAATCCTTGCCTAATGCTGCACCGTGACTATCAGCACTACCCGCTTTAGACGAACCAAAACCAATTTGAGTTTTTATTTCTATAATAGTCGGCTTTCCCGTTTGCTTTTTAGCCAAAGTAATCGCTGCATCAATTTCCTCTATATCTTCGCCGTTTTCAACTCTTAATGCCTGCCAGCCCATTGCCATAAATTTATCTAATACACACTCAGTAAAATTAGTAGCCGTATTACCCTCTATAGTTATATTGTTGCTATCATACAAAACAATCAATTTACCTAAGCCCCAAGTGCCGGCAAGACTCGCTGCCTCGCTAGTAATCCCCTCCTCTATATCTCCATCACCACAAAGTACATATGTATGGTGGTCTACAATTTCGGCATCGCTTTTATTAAATTTACTAGCAAGCATTTTCTCAGCTAAAGCAAATCCCACTGCATTAGAAAAACCTTGACCAAGCGGACCCGTACTAGTTTCTACCCCAGGAGTTACTCCGTGCTCCGGATGACCAGGGGTTCTAGAAGCTAATTGTCTAAAACTCTTTAGCTCCAATGCCGATAACCCATATCCAAATAAATGAAGCGTTGAATATAATAACGCACTGCCATGCCCTGCCGATAATATAAATCTATCTCTATCAAAAAAATTAGGATTTTTAGGATTATGCCTAAGGTGCTTAGCCCATAAAGTATACATTGTCGGTGCTGCCCCCAATGCTATGCCCGGATGACCGCTATTTGCCTCTTCTATTGCCTCTGTCGCCAAAATACGCAGAGCATTTATCGCTTGTGTAGTATGTTTATTCATTAGAGTTTTCTCCTAAAGGTGGAATTCAATTATATTATACACTATTTTAACAAATAAAGATAGTAAAAAAAATGAGAAAAAAACCATTTTTTCTCATTTTTTTACTTAAAAACTTTTTTGAAACTTGTTTAGTTTAATTTCGCATACTAACATTGCCGTCAACATCTAAGATTAGCGTAATATAGACAGGGTTAGAATTTCTGTAAAAAGAAAAGACACCGTTTGTAGTTAAACTTACACTGCTGTTTGTGGCAACTATTCGTACTATGTTTTCACCTCTACCAAGATTTAGATTATTTACCCAAAAACCACCTGTTAAACTAGTAGACCTTGTTCTTGTAGCAAAAACCATCTCACGATTTGGTCTTTGCACACATATATAGTACCAACTTGTATTAGAATTGCTCTGCCAGCTTATCGAACTTCCGCTATATAATTCTATATTATGAGGAGTTGTAAGTTGTGTAGCATTTTCGGTTATATTTAATGTATGATAAGTTACTGCTTGTAAATAAGTTCTTAGCAAACCGTTTTGTAAACTTGGACTAGGTGGCATGGTTACAATTCTTAACTCATTAGCACCTGTTCTTAAGTTTAATCTACTAAGCGAAATACTTCTAGGAACATTAGTAGCAGTTGTGCTACTAAAAGAAAATTCTGTTTCGTTTGGACGGCGGATATAAACTCTGCAAGTAGGACTACCTGCACCAAAATATCCCGACACTACTCTACTATCTATATTCCAACCAAGCCCCCAATTCCCGTAACCAAAAGGAGCAAAGTTATATGCTTCTGTTAGCTGAATTGTCTCTACACTGTCCACTGTAAGAGTGTATCGACTAGGAGTTGAATTTGTAAAGGTAGTTAAAACTCCGTTTATAAGTCTTATATCATTATTTGGCGCAAGCGATACAACTTTAGTTATATTTTCGCCAACAGTCAAACCCATGTTTTCTATAGAAATCCAACTCCCTCTATTATCTAAAAATTCGTAATTTAGAGAATTTGGTCGCCTAATATAAACATTAGTACCACTTGCTATGGTATAAAAATCCCAATAAAGCCATCTGTTTCCTTCAAACCTAAAATTGCTTGGACTAACTAAAGCCTTAGTAGCTTCCGTCTCTACTGTTATAGTAAGAGTATTAGCTGGTGAAGATGCTCGCATAACAATTTCTCTATTGCCTGTAATTGTGTTGTGTATAAGTATCGGACCACCCGTCATAGTAACTCTAATCTGATTATCTCCTACGCTTAAATCTAGTTCTTGATGCGTTACACTGCCCCTAGAGCTAGCAACTGCAATATGAATAAAATCACTCTCGCCCGCCCTCTTAATTTCAACATTATTAGATAAAGCGTAACCAATACGCACAATAGGAAAACCTTCGTGACAACAGCCTTGCTGTACACCCTCGCCGCCTCGCCAGCTAAGTGTCCCTTCTCCTATAGCAAAATTTTGAGCAACCTCTAAGGATTGCATATAACCATCGCTGGTTGTAATAGAATAGTCCCTCTTATATTGCAAATAAAGCGGTCTAATCGGATTTCCTTGCCAGTCTAAATCGGCATTAGCTAGCCTAACATTTAGTAAATTATCTATTTTAGAAAAAGACACCTGTAAATTTCCGCCGTGCGGTGTTAAACCGGTATAGTAGTTACCGTCACGAAAAAATTCAAAAAAACTAGCTAACGAAAAATCAGGACCCGGTGGCGAACTCAATTCGTGTTCTGCTACTTTTATAGTTATAAAGTTATCGTAAATAACCGCAACCGACATATCAAAAAAACGATTAAGCGTCCACTCGTCATGTAGCATATTGCCTAACATTTGCTGTACCCAATCTTGCTCTAACCAGTCATAATACCGCCAATTCAAATAGCTCTCTAATCCTTCACTAGTTAAAAACCAAGCGCCGTTCTCGGCATTGTGACTAACAATATTAGGGTCGAATAAACTAGCACAAATACATGGATTCTCTAAACATGCTGCACAAGGTGGTTCTATAGGCAGAGGTCTAAAACACCCAAAAGCGGTAAGCGTCGCAAATGCCATCATAAAGGCTATTGCTATAATTAAAATTGATTTTGTAATTTTTTTCATAAACTATCTCCTTAGTTTTGTTATTTAAAAATAACCTCTACACTACCAATACACTTTAGACTGCTGTTTTGTTGCAAGAAAATAAAAAAATATTTTTATTTATGAGCATTATTTCACACAAAAAACAGAGCATAACTCAAAGAGCTTATCAAGTTTTTTTAATATTTAGTAAAACAACTAACTGTAGCGATAGTACTATTGACTTTTATGCGATTTTATTATAATATTGTATCTGTTGCTAGCAAAAAACTTTTCGGATGACAATAATCGTCCCCACAAATTTATATAAGGAGAATATTAAAAATAATGGAAAATATTAAATTTGCTTGTGGTTGCCCAGATTGTAACTGCCCAACCTGCCCTTGCACACCGAATGAATGCAAGTGTACACCGGAATGTAATTGTGGCTGTAGCTGTAGCAGTAATAACAATAAAGAATAATTTCTTATTAAAACTACAACTGACAAATTGCGAACTACAAATTAAATATTGATTATTAATCCTATATTGGTAGTTTGTCAGTTGTAGTTAATAAAACAATGAACAATATAATAGGACAACGCATAAAACTTTTGCGAGAAAAAAAGGGTTACAGCCAAGCTAACTTAGCTCAAATTTTATCTATCAGCCCTCAAGCTGTTGGTAAGTGGGAACGAGGCGAATCGCTCCCCGATATTTTTATGTTAGCCGACATTGGCTTGCATCTAGGTAACACAGACTTATGCTACTTTGTAGGTAAAGACTTTTGCCATTGCACTTGCGGTTGCTGTGAATGCTGCGGTGCAATATAAAATATTCAACTTTTTACTTTACACTAAAATAAAATCAATGCTATACTAAAATAATTCGTACACAATTAAAGGATATTTTTATTTATGTTAGGTATAGCTCTTATACTAGTAGGCATTGTGCTTGTGCATAATGGAGTGCTGTTTATGTCTAAAACTAAGGTTGCAACTGGGGTAATGGACGAAAATAATCAGCCAATAGAAACGCTTGTTCCGCTTGTGGTGCATAGCGCAAAAACAATTGCATTTTTTAATGCTATTGTCGGTGGGATTTTAGTTTTATTTAATCTATTTATGTTTGCTGCTCATCATGCTTATCATCCGTTTGAGTACAATTATACTTTTTATCAAAATGTTGCAGCAGGTTTGATTTTTGGTACAACTTATCTGTTTTTGGCAGGTAATTTACTATTTAAGTTGGATATGCGAGCTTTTAGTTGGTTCAGTATCGGTGCTTGTATCTTTGCTCTTATTATGGCTGGAGATAATTTTATAGCTTTAGCTAACTATGGTTTTACTAATGCTTCTGATGCTTTATGGCTAGGATTACTATGGATTTCGTGGTTTTTCCTTTGGCTTACTGCTCCGCTACAATTTATCTTAGGCATTAAAAAAATGCAAAATATCTTCCCGTGGGTATCAATAGTAGTAGGCATAGCAGGAGCTTTTTTACCGGCAATACTGCTACTTACAGGTGCTTGGCAATTATTAGGATAAACCTATAAACCATAATCAACAACTAAAAATTCTAAAAAAATACAATGATTTATCTCATTGTATTTTTTTATTCACTCTTATCTAAATGTCATAAATAAGTTGTGCTTGCTAAAAACTATTCTTCTCTTATGTCTACAACTATTCCCGCATCGTTTACTTCTATAATAAGATACACAAACTCAGAGTCGGTTGCTTTTGTAAGAGTGCCCGTAGCGGAAAATTCGGTGTACTCAACAGTATTAAAAGTATGCTGACCACCAGCGGAAGCAATTCTAATACGATTTATGCCAGTACTTAAATTTAGTAAACTAAATGGTATGAAGTTAGGAGGATTAATATATTCACCCTGATCATAAACCATAAAACGCTCAAATTCACCATTGCGTTCAATATATACTACACTCTCTTCCGCTTCGGGAGAATAGCTCCATATTAAACCTGTGTTTAAAGAATTAGCTGCAAAATTAAAAGGGGGTGTTATCCTATTTTCTATAACTTCTGTTATTATAACATCAAAGTCTACTGGAAGCGAATCTGTAAAAGTAATGAGGTAACCATCTCTAAAAATAGTTTGCCCACCACCTGAAATTACCCTTATGGTATTTACACCAACCTCAAAATCTGCATATGTTATATAAAACTCCCCTCTAAAATTTTGGCACGAAAGCTCAAATTCTGTCTCCTCGCCTGCTAATCTAATATAAATTGTTGGTTGTAAAGCATATCTATATTCAGTCCAATTAATTTCATACCCTCTAGCATTAAATTCAAACTCTGTTGGAGAAGGCACAGGCATAGTTTGTTTGTCTAAAACTGTTATAGTATGATTTATTGCTTCGGAATCCTCTATATAAAAAAACATATCAAGATCATCTCTAACAAAGCCAGTTCCTCTAGAGATTACTCTTAGTATATTTTCACCTATAGTCAAATCTAAACTATCAACTCTAATACTAGAAACTCCGGAAAGTGTTGTAACATAATAAAAATCAACATCGCCAGCTCGCTTTATATAAATCTCAGTATTTTCGCATAAGCTATCGGCATCCCAAATTACATTAATAGTTCCGGTACTAAAATCCCGTGGATTAGATAAGATATGCCTTGGTATATCTACATTATAAAATACATAAGAAGAATTTGTAACCAAAGTCAAAATTCCTTCGATATAAGTCTCTATACCACCTAAAGACATAGCTCTTATCCTACCGACAGGAGCAGTAATATTAAGGTCTTCTACTAAACAAAGCGGAGCAACAATATCACCTCTAAAAAGTTCTGTCCAGTTATTAGAATTTCCTTCAGCAAAAGACAACACCACACCTTGGCAAAGAGAGGCTCGATTAGAAACAATAACCATATCGTCTTCTATTACAAGAGTAGGCCGAGCCAGTTGCTGAGTAGGCAACACACCTTCTTCAATATTATGAGAGGCTAATGGCGAATCGGTTTGAATTCTAAGGGTTGTACCGATTATTGTTTGAACACCACCCAATGCTCTAACACTTAAAACATTTATACCGTTTAAAAGATTTAATTGCTCTCTTAAAATATAATTAGGACCGCTTTCTTCTATAAGGGTAGTTTGTTCACTACCTGCTTGTCTAAAATAAACTCTAAAGCCGTTTGCTAGTGGATTCTGCGACCAAGTAATAGCTCCGTCAATATTTACAAATGAAGCAGGATGTGCAAGACTTTGAGTAGTTGTAGTGGTAATATTTATAGTAAAGTCGCCAGGAGCAGATTGAATATTAGCATTTCTTTCAGTACCAGGATATTTTTTAGAAATAACTCTCAAAGTATTTTCACCTATAGTTAAATCCAAATCAGCAATACTAACATAGTCAGTAGCCATATCATTTATAAACACAAAATCACTCTCACCCGCTCGCCTTATAGATACCGTAGTAAAATCGCAATTTTCATCTCTTTGCCAACTAATAGTACCAAAGCTTTCATTTATAACAAAATTTGACGGTACGGATAAATTATCTCTACCACATCCATCACAACCAACAACAAAAATAACTATGCTTGCTAAAAACATCAAACAAGTAAATAAAGTTATTATCCTTTTTTTAGTTTTGTGTTTGTTTTTCATCGTTCTACCTTTTATTCCCTAGTGTTTGTATATACTACACCATTTAGCCAAATTTGTCAATATCTTTTATAAATTAATTTTTTTATAAATCGATGCTACCATGCTGAATTTATATCAATATTTAACGACAGAAAGTGTAGAAACTCTAGCTACTATCAAATGGTATAGTTATATAATTATAATGCTTGCTTTTATAGTTGGTTTTTTCGCCATAAAATTTATGCTTAAATTTATTACCAAAGCAGGCTTTAAATGATTTAGTTTATATACTTTTATAAATAAGTATTATTTGTATTTTTGTATTTTCTCTGTAGAAATATTTCTTATTCCGCTTTTTAGGATAACCTTACGCAAGAATGCTGAGTATATAATGCGACTTTTTAGGCTTTTTATTATGAGTTTTTTTCGGAGTTTGCGGGTTGATTTTTTGTATGCCTTTAGCGGTTTTTTTGTAGAGCTATTAAAAACATTTGCTAGTAAACTAGCACTCTCTAACGCATAGCTTATACCCTCAAACGAGCTAGGCGAAATAAAACCTGCGGATTCTCCAACTAAAAACACGCCGTCCTCACCACAGCAAAAGTTCTTTAATCCCATAGGTTTTAAGAGTAAACACGCTTCTGTTTTAGTAGGGTTATTTAGCTCAAAACCCAATGTTATCATTTTTTCTTTTAATAATTCAAAGTCTTTTCTTGCGTTTTTAATTTCAAATGCACCGCCAAAAACAAAATGATTCTCTTTTGATAGTCCCCAAGCATATGTATCCGTAGTTTCAGTATCAAAAATGCAAGAATAAAACGGCACAGCGTGGGTGTCAGTAAACCATTCTTGGATAGCCAAATATTTTTTAATTTTATGCTTAGGAAAAAATGTGCGTCTAACGATAGAATTTGCTCCGTCTGCTCCGACAATTTGTTTAGCAAAAATAATAGATTTTTGATTATTTGAAATAATAGTTAACTTAAAACCACTCTCAATTTTTTCAATACTTTCGCACAGGCTTTCGTTAAAAATATCAACTGACGGCGAAATTAGGCTACGCAACCAATTATCAAATTTTAAGCGGTCTAAATTTATGTAAAATCGTTGGTAGTGTCTAATGATTTTTAACCTTGTGTCAATTGTTCGTACGCTAAAAAGTTGAGGGTCTACTAAAATGTTTTTGGGTAGCGTAAGGTTTAATTGTGCTAAAATTTTCTGAGCATCTGGAGCAAGCAAACCACCACAAGGTTTAATAAAGCCTTGCGGTGTGCCATTGCCTTTATCTATAGCTACTACTTTTAGTTTTGATGACAATAGTCTAGCTAGCGTTGCTCCGCTAGGACCTAAACCTATAATTGCTATGTCATATATAATAGAATCGCTATTTTGTTTCATTTCTTTTAGTACAGTATTGTTAGTTTTATATAAATGCGTTTACTATCGCATTAAATTGATTGGGGTTATCTAAAAAAGCATAATGTGAGGCATTTTCTATAATGATTAAAGCGCTGCCAACTATTTTGCATTCCATTTTTTTTGCCATGTACAGTGGAGTAGCAGTATCATTTTCGCCCCAGATTAGTAGAGTTGGGATTTCGATTTTTTTTAGGAGCTTATCTAAGTGAGTATTTACAACATGCACAAAGACAGGTTTCATAAAATCTGGTAACGAAATATAATCTGTAGAGCCTGTTTTTTTGATATTATTTTTTAGTCTTAATTTCTTTTTGATTTTATAGCTATATATTTTAAAATAATATTTTATACTTCGTTTTGGCTTTAATCCTGCACCGCCTGTAAAAATCATTTTTTTTATGCGAGATTTTATACTTGATGTACCTGCTAAAATTATTGCAACTCTAACACCAAAGCTATGACATAATAGATTGATTTTTTGTAGATTTAATTCGATAATAAATTTCTCTACTATATCAGCATAATCAAAAACCTTCCAGCTAGACGGCGGAGGGTCGGATTGTCCAAAAAACGGCAAATCAAGTGATATAACGCTTTTGTTTTGTTGTTTTAGGTTGTCAAAAACGCTTTGCATAGTTTGGCTATTTGCACCCCAACCGTGCAAAATAACGGTTGTTTCGGATGTATCGCCAATGTGATGGTTATAGAAAATATTTAGATTGTTGATTGTTATGAACATTATTTTTTATCAATGAGAAATTAGAAATGAGGCGAATGAGAAATTTAGGACTTATTTATAAAAAAGCGTTAAATAGTGGTTGAATAAATATAATCCTCAGAAAAAATATTGTAAGCAAAAAATTTTTCTTCAACAATTTCTCATTCGCCTCATTTCTAATTTCTCATTGAGTTACAGCGTTCGCTTTAACTCAAACGCATCGCCATACGGATAATAATTTTTGCGAGTGCGAAGAGCCTCAAAGCCGAATTTTTTATAAAGCTCTATTGCGGGAATGTTATCTATATGTACCTCTAAATACATATGCTTAACATCTAGATTTTGTACTTTTGTAATAATGTATTCTAATAGCATACTTGCAATACCACTTCGCTTAAAATTGCAATCCACCGCTAAATTTTCTATCTCGGCTTCATCTAAAATTATATGTAAACACACATAACCGATAAGTTTTTTATTATTTTCAGCCACAATAAAAATAACAGAGCTACTATCACTATTACATAAATACGCTTCAAATAATTCCTTAGTCCATGCATCAAAAGGGAAAGCTTTTTTTTCTAATTCTAATATTTTTTCTATATCGCAGGCACAGGCTGAACGAAGTATGACATTTTCTTTAGCAATCATATAGCATTTTCCTCTGCTTGAGACTTTCTTATATATAATGGAAGTAGTTGATTATATGGTGTTGAACCTCGAGTTTCAAAGGCTGACTTGCTTGCTTTTGAAAGTGCCATACCGTTTTGAGTTGGAATAATTATATTTGTAGGAGCGAGCATTGATTGTTCACCTAAAACTCCTGCGATATTTCTCTCTGCCACGATTATATGAGGCTTATCTATTTGTGATAAAAAGCTACTTAATTCAGATGATTTTATAACGCTAGGGGGTAGAATAGTTTTTAATTGAGAATTTCGGTTTTTCTTAAATTCCCTATTAGCCAAAAATTCTCCATTCTCCATTAACCATTCTCCATTAACCTCATAAACTGCCACATAAATCATTCCGTTTGAAGCATCGGCTAGAGATATAATAGTTTTAGCTTCACTTTTACTCTCTAACGCTTCATAGGTTAAAATCTCTAAACTATCTAAACTAACTAATTTAATTTTGGCAAACTGACCAAAAATCCTAACCATGCTAACTCCGATACGAATACCCGTAAAGCTACCGGGGCCTATTACAACGGCAATAAAATCTAAATCTGCTAGCTGTAAATTATTTTCAGTAAGCAATTCATCTACAAAAACCATAGCAATCTCACTAGCCTTTTTGTAGTTGCTATCGGCTTTAACATATATTTTATCGCCCACAGTTAGTGCTACCTCTAAACTAGCGGAAGCGGTGTTTATAGATAAATAATGCATAGTACTTAATGCTTAGTGTATAGTTGTTGATTTAAGAAATAATTATATCTCGTTCGGTTTCGTTAATTCTATTTATTTTTACTATAATGCAGTTTTTATTTTCAAAAAAACTTTCAATATTCTCGTACCATTCTACTAAAGAAATCGTATTTTTATCGCCGATGTAATCACCTAAGCCTGCTTCGTGTGCTTCGTCCTCAGATTTCAATCTATAAGCATCAATATGACACAATTGCCCGTTGTTACTTAAATCATAAACATTCATAATAGTAAAGGTAGGACTAAGCACTGCTTCGCTAATCCCTAATCCTAAACAAATTCCTTTACTAAACACAGTTTTACCTACTCCCACTTCACCGTTTAATAAAACAATATCGCCTAATTTTAGCTTGCTCGCTAACCTAAAGCCCATATCAAAAGTCTCTTTTTCGGATTTAGAAATGTTTTTGTGGGTTTTGTTGTCCGTATCATTTGGCACAGAATTACCAACCTCTAAAATCTTTACTTTCTTTTTTCCTTCGCCAAAAAGTCGTTTATCGGCCTTTTTTAGCCCACTGTAAATTAAATAAGTAGCACAAGCAGAACCAATTGTTCTAATTAAATTAAACGGCACAACCACAAAAGATAAATAGTATGCCCAAAAAGTATTTGTTGTAACATTAGGGTGTATAACACGCATCGCACCGACTATTGTATCAAAACCGCCTGGCACAATAGTTGCAAAAAGCGGTACAATAATAAGCCAGTTACTAAGTACTGCTAAACCTGTAGATGCTAAGCTACCCACTATAAGCCCTGCAACGGCGCCGTCATGAGTTCGCCACTTTTTATAAATTAAAGCCGCAGGCAATACTAAAGCGATACCTAAAATTAAATCCGATAATTCGCCAACTCCACCAGTAGAACTTAAACCAAAACTTAGCTTTATTATCATTCTAAACACTACAACTATAATGCCCGCTATAGGACCTAGCATAAATCCAGATATTAAAACAGGAATATCCGATAAATTCATAGATAAAAATCCAGGGAATATACCAGGTATCGAAAAACTCCAAAATATATATAGCAAGCTGGCAAGTGCGCTAAAAACTCCAAGATATGCTATACGCCTTGTTGTAAAATAAGCCTTAGAGGCCTCTATAAATTTTTCTTTTTTTGTTAGAACCATAAGTAAAGTATATGATAAAGATAAAAGAGATGTCAAATAAATTATAAATTAACAAAATACATACAAAACTTACTCAACTTTTCCATCTTTCATTCGTACTATCCTTTTTGATAAACTAGCACAGACTTCACTGTGAGTTACTTGAATTATTGTTGTAGCAAATTCCTTATTTATTTTTTTGAATAATTCCATAATTTGTTGTTCCGATTTAGAATCTAAGCTACCTGTGGGTTCATCGGCAAATAATATTTGAGGTTTAGAAATAAGGGCTCTTGCTATTGATGCCCTCTGTTTTTCGCCACCGCTTAAACTTTTTGGTTTACGGCTTAAAAAATTCTTTAAAGCCGTTATTTCAATAAGTTTATCAAAATATTCTTTATCTACCTTTTTACCGACAATATAAAGAGGAGTTAAAATATTATCCTTAATAGAAAAATCCTCTATTAAATTATTTTCTTGAAAAACAATTCCTATAACGCTTGTTCTAAAGTGAGTTAGCTCTCTACCTTTAAGCATAGTCACATTAAAACCCGCACACTCTACTTCCCCCTTACAAGGCAAAAGCAAGCCACTGAGTAACTTTAGAAGCGTAGATTTTCCGCTACCGCTACGACCCATAATCGAAACAAATTCGCCCGATTCAAACTCTAGCGACACATCATTTATAACAACCACTCCGCTACTCTCATATCTTTTTATTAAATTTTTTGCCTTAATCATATTTTATAGAACATTGAATGCAAAATAATTGTTACATTAAATTCTAATAATGTCAATGGTTTTATCTATTATAAAAAACCTTACTAGAAAAAATTCTAGTAAGGTTTTTTATTTATTAAAATTATTTACGCTGTTGCTTTTGCTGCTTCGTACTCTTCAAGAGCATTTTTTGCTTCAATAAATTCTGCTGCTGTTTCTTCTTTGGCTACTTTAGCATCTGACACTGCTTGATGCTTAATTGGTACTAAATCTTTAGCTTTATCGTATTTCGCTTGAGCTTTTTCTAAGTTAGCACCGCCCTCTTTTTGAGCCACCTCTAAGTTAGCTTCTGCTTTTTTGAAATTCTTTTCGCTAGCAAAGTAACTTAATGCTCTACCGCTGGCTTGTGCTTTAGCTTTTGCACTTGCTTTGTCAGCTCTAGCAAATCTAGCTCTAACGGCAGCATCTTCGTAGGCAGCTTCAGCTTTAGCAATTTTAGCCGAATCACCGCTTTCTTTTGCTGCTTCTAGTTTCTTTTTAGCTTTTGCTTCTACCTTATCACGGTTAGGGAAAATAATCAGGAATATTACAAAGAATATCGCCATAGACACACCACCCATTATAATTGTGTTAAGAAGTGTGATAATAAAGCCTGGCCATGCTCCTAGCCTAATAGCAACTAATCCCTCCCAAGCACTACCTAATGCCATTGTTAAAGGTTGAATTAGTATCCAGCCAATAAAATACCACATAATTTGCCATGCTAAATTACCTTTAGAACGGAATGTAATATTGCGTTGAAGTGGAAAATTAATTACTTGTGCTAAGAATGTTCCTAACATAAACATAATGAAGAATGCAAGTCCACCTGCACCAACACCGCTTATAAGTGCACCATAATCATCAAATCTAGGAGCAGCTCCTAAAATTCTAAAATATACATTTTCGCCCGTTACATAGTGTTGTCCCATCAGCACTAGTGGAAAGCCCCAATTGTTACCGGCTAACTCTGTACCGCTTAGTGCAGCAACACCAAAGTTAAAGATTAAAAACTGAAATACTGTTACTGCTTGGCTAAATATCACAAAGAAGAACAACATATAAGCTATTTTTGTTAATCTTGGCTGTTTATCTTGCCAAGCGTACCAAACCTTCAGCCAACTTCTGCCGACATTTTGCCAAAACGCAAGAAATGAGTTTTGGCTAGGTGGTTTAATTTGATTATGAATTTCTTCGTGAGTTAGAAGCGGTGCAGGCTCGTAAGCCACTTCTTCTTTTTCTATTGCTTCTGTTTTTGCCATAATATTATTTATTTTCCTCCGTTTGTGTTGTTTGAGATTTTGTGCAAATAGGTTTTTGTTGACCCATTGCCGCTTGAACTGCACTTATCTGTCCTGCCGGATGATGAGGCATACTTAGACTTATTGTACCGTATTGCTCATACGCTTGCTTCCATGCTTTTCTGCGACGCTTTTTAATACGACCTTCTCTAAGAAACATCCTTAATCCGCCGAAGAATCTACCGTTAAATATTTTTTGAAGACCTACTAGCTGACCTTGAGAAATCTGCCCAAACCTAACAAAACCTCTTGTAGGCATATTAAATAGGTTAAGAGTAAGCATGTTTGCCATTTTGTGCATTCCTAGTATCTTTAACATTTTGTAACCAAAACGCATAGCTCTAGCGAATGCTCTACCTGCCCAGCCTTTTGCCCACCTAAGCTCCATAATGCCGATATTATCATCTACTGTTAGTCGGTTTTTCCTTTCGAATTTGTAGCGTGGGTCTGGAAGTGCTTTGCCAAATAGAGTTTCAAAATCCTCTTTAGAAACATTAGCAACCTGACCTGTATGATAACAGTGCGGAACAGACGCACCATCTACTAGTTTTTGATAAGGCATTTGAGTAGTTGTACCGGCTTGAGCAATTGCACCGGTTAGCTTAATATCTCTGTCTAGCGAACTAGATGAAATTGCTATTGTATAATTGCCACCTTCAATCTCGAATTTTCCTGTATCTACATTGAAGTATCTAAATGAATATTCATCAAACGGAATTGTAACCTCTTTACTCTCACCCGGTGCTAAATGTACTTTAATAAAGCCTTTTAGTTCCTTTTTAGCTCTAAAAATTTTGCTATCGGGCATTGATATATACATTTGGGCAATTTCTTTACCCGCTCTACTGCCTGAGTTTCTTATAGTAAATGTAGCACCCTTTTCTGCAACTGTTAGTCCGCTATAATCAAATGTGGTATAAGACAGCCCGTATCCAAACGGATATTGCACAGGAGTATTAGTTTTATCGAAGTAGCGATAACCCACATAAATACCCTCACGATATTCTACATTTCGGCTATGCTGATGATTTCCGTGAAATGATGCTGGGAAGTTAGAAGCCGAAGGGGTATCGCTATATTTAATCGGATAAGTTTCGGCTAGCTTTCCGCTAGGATTTGCTTTGCCTGTTAGCACATTAAGTACAGCTTTAGCACCCGCTTGTCCGAATAAGTAACCATGCACTAACGCATCGCAATATTCTGTAAAGTCAATCTCTAACGCACTACCGCAACTAAGCACCGCAACAATTTTTTTACCTGTAGCTTTAAGAGCTTTAAGTACTTCTATCTGATTACCAGCAAGTCGCATTTCTTGCCTATCTAGCCCCTCTGTTTCGATAATTTCATTAAGACCTAAATAAACCAGCACAGTATCGGCTTTATTGGCAAGAGCAACCGCTTTATTTATAAGACCTTGATTTTTACCGCCGAACCGCTTAAAGCCAGGCTCAAAACCTACAAAATTCAAATCATATTCGCCTTCTAAGCGAGCAGGTTTTGTCGGTACAATTTTATTACCCTTTTTGCCTTTTTTAATTACGGCAATCGTACTATCAACCTTAGTAGGATTAACACCGGACGAGCCTGCACCTTGGAAACGGCTTTGACGAGCAAAATCACCCACAATAGCTACTTTTTCGCCGGCTTGCAGTGGAAGAGCATGATTTTTATTCTCTAATAAAACAATACTTTCTTCAGCCGCTTTAAGTGCCAACGCATGATGAGCCTCTACAACCTCGGGAGAAAGCTGACCTGAGGGTTGATTTTTAGATTTTTTCAGCTTTTTGAGTTCTTTCTTATTTAGCTTAGGTGGCTGAGGTCTATCCTTATATGCCTGTTCGGTATCAAAAATAATTTTTAATAAGCGTTCGATGTTTTCATCCAGCAATTCCTCGCTGATTTTACCGTCGTAAAACGCTTGCAGAACTTCTCTACTAGTTTCGCCACCTGTGCCGGGCATTTCTAACTCAGCACCCGCTTTAATCGCCGCAACTCTATTATTTTGTCCACCCCAATCAGATACAATTAAACCCTCATAACCCCAATCTTCTCTAAGAGCTTTACGCAAAATATACGGGTCTTCATTAGTGTACTCGCCGTTTAGCTTATTGTAAGCCGCCATAACGGTTTTAGCACCACCTTCTTTTACACCAATTTCGAAATTAGTTAAATAAATTTCTCTAAGGGTTCGCTCATCGACAATAGTGTCTACAAGCATTCTTCTAAACTCTTGATTGTTAGCGGCGTAATGCTTTAAGCACGCACTAATACCTTGGCTTTGTACACCTCTAACAAATGCCGCCGCCATACGACCGGCTAGTAACGGGTCTTCAGAAAAGTATTCAAAATTTCTGCCACAAAGCGGATTTCTTTTAATGTTTAGCCCTGGTCCCAATAGAATGTTTACCTTTTGGTGAACCGCCTCTACCCCAAGAGCCGTACCGATTTCTTCTAGCAGTTCGCTATCGAAACTGTTTGCCGTAGTTGCACTTGTAGGAAAACAAGTAGCTTTAATGCTTTCATTTAGCCCCAAATGGTCGGCAGCGGCAGCCTGCTTTCTTATTCCGTGCGGACCGTCCGCCAGAAATATACTAGGAATATTTAGGCGAGGAATATCAACTGTTTCCCAAAAATTCTTGCCACTAAACATAGCGCATTTCTCTTCGGGGGTCATTTTAGCAACAATCGCCTTAATATCAATTTGCTCCATTTTTTTCTCCTTTTTTTACCATCCGAAATTTCTTCATACAAAAAGCTCTAAAACTAATCAAATTTCATAGCTTTCGCCGAAGTTTTTTCAAGATTATAAAACCCTAGACAACATTTCTCCTTTTGTTGCCCAGAAGTATTTTAACTCTTAAATGCAGTATATCATAAAAATATGCACTTGTAAAGTACATTTTTGATGCTTTAAAGTTAAAAGAATGTTTTTCTCCTCTACCCATTCCAAACACAAAGTGTTAAATGAAATATGGCATTAAAATTAGTTAGGCCGCCACGATGTTCAAAGAATATATCAACAAAGGAATCATCCCAACAAAAACTTTGAAACACAAAGGTTGCTGTAAATATACCGCAGTCGGATTCCCACCAATCCCATACATCTCCGGTAAACTGCGTTATTACAGTGTGATAACCCATAAAAACAGAACCAATAAAACAGCAACAAGACTTATATATCCTAAAATTCAAACGAAATAAAGTAACGGAATTTACACTGAAAACTGTCATATTACCCCAAGAGGTTGAAAAACCCGAATAGACATACTGCCAAGGTTCACTTGGAGGCTCAAACACACGAATCAATATGGTATAGGCAGTGCTTGTATAACGATAATTTCCATGAATATTTGTCCTATTCCAATAAATTGCAGTATGCCATACATAATCGCCCGAAACCGGAGCATTTATAACAGCATTAGAATTACTCCAACTCCATCTAGTGCTAGGCAAAGCAATATCACCTAGTCTATCACCTACCGTAGCTTGCAAATTTTGCGGCATAACAGTCGGATTAGACGGCAATCTAGGTGCTCTAAAAATCCCTAGTCTATTAACAAAAACATTCCGCCACGGACTACCAACCGCTGTATACATATCTGCTTTAGCCCAATTAGGAAAATTGATAGAAACAGCATTTGTGTTAGATTCGGTTAGTAGTGCCGAATTTAAAAAGACATTAGTTCCAAGCGTTATAATAGAACCAGAGCGATTTATCGTTAATTCCCTTAACGAAGTAGTCTGCCAAAATGCCCACGAATCTATGTGAGTAACAGAGGCAGGAATTGTCATTTTTGTTATTCTCGTATGTATTCTCGTATGCGTAAAGGCGTTGTTAGATATTGTAGTTAATGTATTTGGCAAATTTATATTTACTATATTGCTGGCATCTGTAAACGCATGAGCTCCTATTGTTGTGCCTCCTGTTATATTAACATATCTAAGGCTAGGCGGAATAAAATTACGCTGATTACTCCAATTACTTGCACCAAATATATAGCCAAAATGTACTGCATCATTACCTAGCCTATTTCTTCCTACAAACGGAATTGTAATTGTATGTAAATTATTATTGCCTCTAAAGGCTCCAAAGCCTATCCCGATAACCGACGAAGGTATAGCAACAGAAGTAATTCCATTATAAGCAAAAGCATCTACTGAAATAAAGTTTATTTCTCTACCGGCTATATATGACGGGAATATAACATTGGTTGTGCTATCTAAATATCTTATTAAATTATGTCCCCTAAACTCATAACGCCCGTGCCATGTAACTCTTGTATTAGTATGAAAAGCATTGGCACCAATATAATTTACAGTAGAGGGTACAGTTACTTCTGCATATTGAATTGGAAACGCTTCAGAAGCAATCTGCGTTACATTTCTACCAAAAACTCTAGAAGGAATTATATGATTCCAACTCATCCCTGTGTTTTTTCCATCAACTCTTACAGAGTTTGAATTTAAGTATGTGATATTAAAAAATGTATTAGATACAATAGGAGTTACTTCCAAAAGCCGCATTATTTCAGACATTCGGCTTGCATAGCCCCGTGTAACTAACCACCCACTATTTCCAAAATGTATACCTACTAAGTATAGACTACCACCACTCACTATATATAAAGGTCCTCCGCTATCTCCGTTTCGTCCGGCATTTGTATGCCTTATAGAATTTGTTATAGTTCTACGCACATTATTATGAGTCATATCAATAGTAGCATTTATGTTATCTATTCTACCGCTTGTATTACCGGTAATTTGACCAAATTTCCGTACAGGAGCACCCTCTACTATTTGACTTTCGTTACCAAGCCTAATATTACTAAAGGTTGAATTATTAATTCTTGCTCTTGTAGTATGCTGCCAAGCAAACTGATTAGAATATTGAATAAAAGCAGCATCTATAGAGCCTATAAAAGTACCGTCGGGCCTTCTTCTACCCATTTCCCCCCTTACTGAATAACCCATAAAGGCATTTCCAAAATATGCTCTTGTATTCTCCGGCACAACATGATAATTAGTTAAAACTCCCAAATCACCCGTTCTGTTGCAAACTAAATTAACACCTATAGTTCCGTTAAAATTTCTATATTCACCGCCTATCCTACGGTTACCGGTTATTCTATCTCCGCCATAAGCTGTATTTGAATTAAGTTCGTTATTATTTGGACCTATAAAAAAATTAACGGCAAACTCGCTATATAAGCTAAGTTTTTGCAAATGTAATCTAATTTGATTAGCATAATCATAACAAGTTGTATAAATACCCACAAAATTATACCTCTCGTATATCGCTGTTATAAAAATACCGTATTCCTGCATAAGTAATACCACAGCATCCTTAATTTCATTAAGTTGGTTTAGCGAATACCTCATATGCCTAAAAGTAACTTGTCCGCTATGTGCCTCGCTTAACAAAATTCTGCTTATCTGACTGCCGTCTACAGTGCCTATATTTAGCTTTCCGCTCTCGTCAATCCATCTGCCGGAAAAGTTATCGCAATAAACTACCGCTCTTTCTCCTCTAGCGTCAGTAAATTCGGCTCTAAACTCACTCATTACATAGTCTAAAATATCCATGCTTTTATCGACATTAGTGTAGAATGTACTCGAAAATACTTCACTATTTTCATTTTGCGTTGCATTTACAACGCTATTAGTAGATCTATTTATTATGCCTACTGTTACTAGTCCTAAACAGGCTATTATTGCTATCATAACAACCAATAGTAGTTTTTTCTTATTAACATTTGTTGTTTTCATTTTTGTTTATCCTTAAGTTTTAGTTTTATATTTTGACTACAAAAAATTTCTTTCATAAGTATGTGGATTGCGTACTCGTGCCCTTATTTCTAAACCTATACAAATAGCAGGAATTTCTATAAATACTGTTTGACGAACGGAAGACACATTCAGATAAGCTCCTCTAAGACTTCGTCGATGTCTTCGAAATTCTATATCTAGCACACCGTTTTGGTAACTCATTCTTCTTACAGAAAAAGTTTCTCCGTGCAATGAAGTTAAACCACAAACTATAACAAGATGATTGTTTTCAAAAAAAGTATCATCGTATTGATTTAAATGGTCTTCAAAAAACTTATTCCAAAAAAATAACCAGTCGTATGCATGTCTCCACTGATAATATTGCCAGCGATATTCCCATTCATAGTCATATTTCCAATGGTAATCCCAATCATAAAAACGATTAGTTGCCTTATACATTTCAACTAATTCTTCTCTACTGGTTATTAGCCCAGTACCTGCTTGTTCAAGTAAAGTTCTAGAATTATGCATCACAAACCTGCCTCCATCAAGACCTCTAATTCGTCCTTCGTTAGAACTACCACCTCTAATAATTGTGAATGTGGTTACCAATCCTATACAAATTATTATTGCTACCATAATAACCGATAGTAGTTTTTTTTTTTGTTAAAATTTGTTGCTTTCATTTTTATTTATTTTTAAGTTTTTGTTTTATTTTACATTACATTAAATAGTATTGAGAAGGATGCGGGTTGCGAATGTGCGTTCTTATTTCTAAATCTTTAGAAAGAGCTGAAATTCCTATAAATGCAACATGAGAAAGAGAACCTAATCGTGATCCACGAACAAAAATCGCTCTATTCCTTTGAAATTCTATATCTAATACATTATCTTGATAACTCATTCTTCTTACAGTAAAAGTATCCGCATGATGTGCATACAAATGACCTACTATAATAAGATGATTATTCTCAAAAAAAATGTCATTATATTGTTCCAAATAGTTTCCAAAAAAAACATTCCAAGAATATAACCAAGAATATTTCCAACCATATATCCAGCCAGATACCCAGTCATATTTCCAGCCATATCCACAACAACATTTCCAATAATTTATTATATTGGTTTCTTCGTACCATTTTATTAACTCATATCTGCTGGTTATTAACTTAGGATCTCTTTTTTCAAAAAGGTGTTCATTTTGTTCACAAAAATTTTTATAGAAATATTCGTTAAGAAATTGCCTATGATGAAATTGAGCCGTAAACCTACCCCCCTCAAACCCTCTAATTCGTCCCTCGTTAGAACTACCACATCTAATAAATGTAAATGCGGTTATTAACCCTATACAAATTATTATTGCTACCATAATAACCGATAATATTTTTTTCTTTTTGTTAAAATTTGCTGCTTTCATTTTTATTTATTTTTAAGTTTTTATTTGTTTATTGCAAAAAATCATGTTCTTTGCCCTAAATTTGGATTACGAATATGAGTTCTTATTTCTAAGTTAATACATATAGCTGGGATTTCTATAAGAGCATTGTGAGATAGCAAATAACTTGCTCGTCCCTCACAAGAAGGAGGTCTTCTATGTCTTCTAAAATCTATATTTAGTACACCGTTTCGGTATCTCATTCTTCTTATAGAAAAAGATTCTCCTGAACCTCCTAGCAGATTACCTACCATAACAAGATGATTGTTTTTAAAAAAATCTTCATCATATTGACTTAAAAAGCTTTCAAAAAATTGATTCCAAAAATATATCTCGTAATATTTAGCTCTCCAGCGATTATATTCCCAATCGTATTCCCAGTCTTGTTCCCAAATATATTCCCAATCATAATTTTCTTCATAAAAAATCTTTATTTTATGAATTTCAACCAACTCATCCTTGCTTGTTATTAGTCTAAGAGTTTCTCCCCTTCTAAGAACTGCCCTATTAAAATGCACCACAAATCTACCTCCATCAAGACCTCTTATTCGTCCCTCGTTAGAACTACCACATCTAATAATTGTGAATGTGGTTATTAGCACTATACCAATTATTATTGCTACCATAATAACCGATAGTAGTTTTTTCTTTTTAATATTTATTACTTTCATTTTTTTCATAATAATTCTCCCGACAATTTAAGTATGTATTTAGTATATTAACTTTTTTATTGTTTTGTCAAATGTTTTTTGAGTTTAACATATAAATTTTGCAATTAAAAAAGCCAAAAAAATTTATAAACTTTCTTTGGCTTTTAAAAACTTGTTGCGATTATTGGTGCCGGTGGTCAGACTCGAACTGACATGGTTTCCCGTACGATTTTGAGTCGTATGCGTCTGCCATTCCGCCACACCGGCAAGAGTATAGGCACAAACTTTATTATATGTTGTTTTTATAAAATATGCAAGACTTTTTTATAAATAATATAACTTATCATTAGTAATAATTACATAGGGTGATACTTGTCTTATATGGTTTATAAATCCATAAACTCAGCAGTTGTAAGAGAGAATACTTTTTTTGCAATTACTTTTTTATTTAAGATTTCGGCAGTAGCGATAGCGTAGTTCTCTAATTGATTTTTATATATTTCTTTTTTTGCTTCGTCGATTTTGCCTGATTTGTAGTCGATAATTTCTATACCATTCTCATCTATGATTAGTAAGTCGATAATACCCTGCACTAGAGTACCGTTTTCTTGTTTATATAAAAATTGCATTTCTCGGTGATTTTCTCGGTTTGCAATATGAGTTTTGAGTTTTTCTATAGATTTTTCTAGTTTTAAAAGTGATAGTAATTTTGAATAGTCTGCAAATCGTTTTTGGAAGCTTTGCCAATTTTCGATAGCAGATTTTTCAAAATTATATACTTCAAAAAATTTATGGTGGGCATTACCGATTTCTATACCTGCGTTGTTCCCTATTGTTGACGAGCTTTGTTCGTCAACAATAGGTTCAGAACGCTTAAGAGTGTATCCCATACGGCTGGATAGTGTAATATTATTCGAATTAAGTTCTTGCAATACCACGGACGACCAATGGCCACCCCTACTATCAGTCACCAGTGCCGTTACGCTTGCTTTAAGTGGGATTTTTTTATGCGGATATTTGAAGTTTTGTAATTGTCTTTTAGTGTCGCTAACGCTAAAAACTACATTTTTAGAATAATGATTACCATCATCCTCTATAACGATATTACAACTTTTTTGTGTTTCTAAATTTTGTTTTGCAATTTCTAAACATTCATTTGGTGAAAATTCTACTGAGTATGCCATTCTATTAACAAGCGGATACAACCATTGCAAAGGATTTTTAGCACTGACAATACTACTTGCCAGTTTAAAGTTTTTATCTTTTGTCGCAAATAATGCTACTTGATATTCTGCCCTAGTTAGTGCCACATATAATAATCTCAACTCCTCTTCTTGAGCTTTAAACTTAGCTTTTTCGCTAACTATATGCCACAAACTTGTACCAATAGTTTCGTTACTTGCAATGTCAAAATGTTTTAGACTAACCCCAAAATCGTTATCAATTAGTACTGCATCGTACAATCCTTTTCTATTAAAATCTCTATCTAAATTGCCAACTATTACAAACGGAAATTCCAAACCTTTGCTAGAATGAATCGTCATAATTCTAACGCTACTACTATCTAAATCCTGCTTAAAACCTCTAAAGCTAAGCTGTTCTAGCATAATAAGCTGTGCCTTAAAGCTAAGCGAACTATCAATGCTGACAATACTGTCTAAAAATAAGCTAAGCTCATCAATTATTTTTTGAAAATTTTCGCTTGCTACAATTTTATTGAAAACACTATTTCTTGCTACAATCTCCCCTGCTAGTTGAGCAATAGACATACAGCTTTTTAGAGTGCGAATTTGCTCTAGTGAGTTATAAAAATCATTTAGCTTGTATTTAAGTGCTACATCTATTGCTATACTATCATCGCTCGCCATATCCAAAATTTCTTTTATTGCTATAAAAAATTCTTTTCTTTGTTTTTTGTTGGTTTTGTTTTTTTGTAATTCTTTAGCTAACAACCTAATATTAAGTAATTCCTCGTCGGTAAAACCGCCTAAAAATGGCGACTTTAGCACGCTAGCTAGCACAATATCATCTAAAGAGTTATCCACTAATTTTAGATAATTTATTAAATCTAAAATCGCTAATTTGTCGCTAAAGCTGGTTTCTTTTTGGGCATTAAAAAAAATACCGCACTTTTCTAAAGCTATACATAATTTAGTAGCAAAACTACCCATACTTCTGAGCAATATAACAATATCGCCAAATTCCACCTTGCGTTGTTGTCCATTTTTAAGTGTAATTGATTTCTCTTTAAGCGATAAAATATGCCGTACAATTAAAGTAATTTCACCATCATCCTCTGATAAACTACCCTTACCACACTCATCTAGCATAACACTATAAATTTGAGGTAAATCAGCCGTATTTTTAGTTTCGCAGTTTTTTAAGCTACCTTCCTCTAAGGACTTATCTACAATATTTATAAACACATTCGGCTTAAATCTTTCTCCCAATCCGCTAATCCCAAAAGCACCGCCTTCAGCATAACCAACTCCGCCGAAATTTTTGCTCATTAAATCACTAAAAATATTATCGCAAAATTTAAGTATTGCGGTATCGGAGCGATAATTTTTCTTTAATTCTATCGAAATATTGTCATTATCTTTATTTGCTTTATCCAAATGACTAATAAAAATAGACGGGTCAGATAATCTAAATTGATAAATAGACTGTTTAACATCGCCAACAAAAAATTTATTTACATTAAATAATGAAAATATAGAATTTTGAAGAGGATCGATGTCTTGAAATTCGTCTACAAAAACAAACTTAAAACGAGATGTAATAATCTCATTAGCCTCTTTGTTTTGCAATATTTTATGAGCCTCTTTGGCTACATCTCTAAAATCTAATTTTGCTTTTTTAGCTTTATAATTAGTATAGCGAACTTTAATTCCCAAACAAATATCAATTATTGCCTTAACACTCTCTATAGTAAGTATCGGATCTATCGGATTATCAGGATATTTTATGCCGTGTTTTTGTACCAATCCTTCTAACTGAGTTATATATTTATCGTGATTATTTAGCGAATTTATACTAATATTTAGCCACTGTTCGCTATCGGGTTGCACTACCATCATATCATAAACTTTTTTTATAAGCGATACAAAATGCTTATCACTTCTGTTGGGACTAAGTGCCTCGTAAATATATAAAAAGCTAGGCTCTGATACAACTAGCCTTTCTTCCAATTCTTCAATAATGCTTAACTCTAGTAAGCTATCTGCCTCAACAGGTTCAATGCTTTCAAAATACGGATCAATGTCACTATAATAAAAATATTCTCTAGCGATTTTAGTGCAAAAGCTATCTATGGTACAAATACTGGCAAGCCCAAGATTATTTAGAGCCTCTTTTGCCCAAGAGGTATTTGGATTTTGGTTTATAATTACTAATAATTTATCTAGTAATTTAGAACGCATATCACTAGCCGACGCTCTTGTAAAGGTACATATAACCATGCTTAGCAAGCTAGCACCGCTTTCAAGAAGTCGTAAAACCCGTTCTATCATAACCGTAGTTTTACCGCTACCGGCACTTGCTGACACAAAAATATTTTTAGCATCTGCTACTATAGCCTGATATTGCTCATCATTAAAATTTTTATATCTACAATTTGGTGGTCTTATTAACATTTAACACTCACCCCCTATCACTTCAAAAAAGTTTTTATATGTAACACTATCCTGATTTCTTTTATAATGTTTAGAATTAGCAATTCCGCACATTGCACTGTAAGCACAATAATCACAACTGCTTTTTTCGCCTTTGAAAATAGGCTTAGGAGCAATAAAACCTAACGCAATTTCGTCTAGCGCTTTAGCCAAAACTTTATTTGAATAATCTAGCATTTGTACAATATCGCTCCCGCTTCTACCGGCTTTAGCGTATCTACCATGAATAATGTTTTTTTGAGTCCGTTCAGCTTTAATTACACTACTTCTGTAACCCGAGTTTATAAGTCCTATATCAAAAGCATTTACTATCAAATCGTTATTGTTATAAACGCCCACAAGCCTAGGCGAATTTGCATTCGTACCAAAGCCATGCGATAATAAAAAGTAGAAAAAGCCAGCTGTAGCATACCCTGCATTTTGTAATACTTTAGAATAAAGCGGAAGTTGGAGTTTTAATCCATAATATAATTCATCATAATTAAAGTCTGCTTTACCCGTTTTGTAATCTATAATCCTAGCATATTTCTTATTTGTATTTGTGTCTAAAAACACATCAACTCTATCAATTTTACCCTCAAGTACGATTTCCCTATTGTTTACTGTAAAGGATAGGCCCTCTAAAAAATGTGTATTATACAGAGCACTACTCCTGCAATCTTTTTTACCAAATCTAACCTCTACACCTCCGTTATTATAAAAACAACCTAACAAAAATGAATTTGCAATTGCAGTTGATAATCTAATACTCTCATCCAAAATGCGATGTGCTACATATTTATTCTTATCTAAAAATGACTTAAATTCACCCTCTAATAATCCTTTTGCTATTCTCTCCATACTCGCTTCCGCCTTACTAAACTCTCCTTTTTTTACAAATTCCTCCGCCGTTCTATGCAAAAAATTACCTATATCCTTAGCCTCTATCACTCCTGTTTTTCGCTCTACTAACCCCAAAACATTATCTACAAAATGCTTATACGGGCAAGAAAAATATTTCTCTAACCTTGTTATTGATGTAAGCCCTCTGTCAAAAAACATCTCACCAGCTTTAGAAATCGTATCGCTACAAACACGGTTACTAACTCCGACATAATCAACCACTACTCCCACATCATCACTTAAAACGCAATTTTCGCCTTCATTTACAATCCCACCACAATCTAAATCCTTATTTGTCAGCTTCCGCACCTGTTTACTTCCTTTCTTTACATCAATCGCCAAATTAGAAATCCGCTCCTCTGTGCTACTGCCATAACTCAAAAACAACCTCTCGCTACTCTCAAAAAGCCTAACCACCTCGTCTAAATTATATTTATTCAATTCGTTACTACTCGGCTCAAATTTTACATTCTTACCTCTAAGATGCTCTATATCACTAATCCCGATAAGTCCTGTATCAGAAACCAACTCGGGCAATTTACCGTCCTCAAACTCTAAAGCATATACCGCCTTAAACCTACCGCCCCTAAAGCTAGACGGCTCACCCACCACAATGCAATCACTAAACTTCGGTAGTAGCGATAAGTTAATGCTACTAAGACCTTCCTTAAAAAGCGTGTACAAATAGCTCGACCTTTGCCCGCCCTTAATAACCTGAGCTAAAGATTTTCCACACTCTAAAATATTAGTAATTACTGATTGAAAATCCAAATCAACCGCTAGCGATAACTCGCTTGTTATAGCCTCTACATCGTAATATATAAAAACTCCCTCTAAAAATTTAACAAAATCTTTCGCCGTTTTTACCGCAAGATATTGCTTCTTAAAATCCTCAATATGCTCTAATAGTTTTATCCTAACGCTTTCAGCAGTTAAAATATAGCTATCATCTTTTAACTCTTTATCCACCTTATCTATAAACGAAAAACCAAAACCTACAAAATTTATGCGATGCTCAAGCACAAAATTCTCGAAACAATCGCTATCGAAAGTAGAGATTTTTAAGTAAGCGTTTTTAGATAAAGCAATCATATCCACTTGTTGTAGTACCTCGCTACACCTAACAGACAAATCCAAAAACTTAAATAACTCGCTAGATACCATAGGCATTTTTTTATCTATATAAAACGGAATATTATATTCAGTAAAAATCCTCTCAAGTGGCGAATAAATACTCTCACTTGCTAAAACACAAAAATCGCTATACTTAACTATGCCTTTCATAATTTGATTTTGTATATCACAGCTTACTGCTATAATCCGCTCACAAACACTGTCGCATTCAAAAAAATCAGCCTCACCAAAATTATATTTTGGTTCTTCTACATCAAAAAAACTATATTCCACTCCACTACTTTCTAACACTCCTAAAATACTATTCTCAATGCCACTAAACCTATTAAACCCAACAACATAAAACGAAACATTAGATAAATCTACACACTGTAGCATTTTAAGCAATATGTGCATTTTGCCCGCTGTATCTATAAATTTATTTTGAGTTTCGTTTTTATAACAATTATAAATATGAGCAATATCCTTTAGCTTTAACTCGGTTGCCGTACTTACACTTTCTAAAACCAAATCGCTCGGCTCTATTCTGCAAGCCGACAAAGCACAAATCGTATCGTATATTTGCTCGCTAAATCCTTTAAAATTACTCGCCCTACTAAAAACCTGCAAATGTTTCTTTTCGCTAACCAAAATCTTTTTTATAAGCATCACCGCACCAATACCGGATAAATGCTCATAACAAAAATCATCGTTTCCGCCTTGCATCTCTAACAAACCAACCACTCTATCAAATAATCTATCAAAAGATAAAATGTCAACATCAAAAGCACCCGCCGTATCCTCAAAAAGTACCCTCTCTAAAAAAATAGAGCATTTATCTGGACAAATTACAAAATGCCTCTTTTTAAGGTCGACCCTTCTCTTTTGCAATTTGGCTTTTAATGCCTCAAACGATTCGGCAAAATTTAGCGAAAGCTTCATTGAATATATTTTATCATATAAGACAATGAAACGCATAGCAAAAAGAGCAATAGAAAACTACCGCCCTTTTGCCACAATATATGTTTACTTTCTTCTAAATTTATTCTAACAAAAACCCTTAATCGAGAACTATCTTAGGAGAACCTATTATAAATAATACGGCATCTCTCTCCCAGAGTTGTTGAGCTTGTAGATGTGCTACAATTTGCCTAATATAATTACAAGCATCTTCGCCATCCGACAACAATTCTACCTCTACAAAATTCCTGCGCTGGCTTATGGCCATCGAAGATAATGAATAGTCTCCAAACAACTCTGATAAAGCACCCATAATTTCTTCTAAAAATCCATAGTTAAATCTATGATGATTATAAATTATTCCACTTACTCTATCACGATTTGCCGGAAGTCTTGTAAGTGCGATGTTTAGATGGCCATACCGACAAAACCAAATTCCAGAAAATTCATCCATTGCTTGATAGCGTGCGGTGTGCTGATTATGTAGCTGATTTGCTATTGCTAAGTTAGCCGAGCGTTCTTCAAAAGGAATAACCCAATAAGATTCGACTTCGTTAGAACGAATAACATTAGCTCCGTCAAAACAACATATAGGATTTATAGGACGGTCATCTATACATCCTATAAATAGAATTGCCATTATTGATAAAATACTTATACATAATATTGAGATGATTTTTTTCTTCATAATGTAGCCCTCATATATAATACACTTCAAAAAACAAATTCGTTGCAAAAAGTAAAAAATATTTTTGCATAGTAATTATATTACTCTTTAAGTGTAGCAAAAATCATAAGATGTGTCAAGATTTTTTTGACAAGTAACGGAATATAGTTATCTTTCATACTATGAAAAAATGAATATTCATTTTGTAGGAAATAAGGGTGTTAGTATGAAGCGTCTTAGTGAGATTTGTGTAGTGTTAGGTCATAGCGTAAGCGGTTCGGATACGATACATAATAAGGATAGCGTAGTTGGTAAGGATTTGGTTGTTTACACTAACGCTGTGGGCGATAATAATGAGGAAGTATTAGAGGCTAAACGACTAGGCATTAGAACAATAGAAAGAGCCGAATTTTTAGGTGAGATTGCTAATTTTTATAAAAAGGTTATCGCTGTTAGCGGTACTCATGGCAAGACTACTACTACAAGTATGCTGGCAGAGATTTTACGAAAAGAAAACGCTTGTATGCACATTGGTGGTAATTACCCAAGTTTAAGCACTCCGCCCGATAAAACCGATTTTTTTATAACCGAAGCGTGCGAGTATAAACGCAGTTTTTTAACCTTAAAGCCGTATTTGACTGTTATTTTAAATGCCGAGTTAGACCATACCGATTATTTTAGCGATTTTAAAGATTATTTTAGTAGTTACAAACAGCTAGCAAAACAAAGTCAAACCGTTTTAGTTTACGGCGACGATGATATTTTATATGACTGGGCTATAGAAAATAATTATAAAACCTTTGGCTTAAAATTGCGTAATACATATATAGCTAGCAATATTAAAACCACAAAAACAGGTATTGAGTTTTATGTGAATATTACTTTTGAAAACCAACTTTGTAGGGAACACACACTAGACGTCCCGCTGTACAATTCTAAACATTCGGGACGCCCAGGAGTGCGTCCCCTACAAAAACATAACTCAACCGTAGAACCGTTTAATCGACGCCCGCGCAACTTAAAAATCCACATTAACGAATTTGGTGCTCACTCCGTTATAAACTCTCTTGCCTCCGTAGCTTCCGCTCATATACTCGGAATCTACCCTGCCAACATCATAAACGGACTAAAAAATTTTTCGGGAGTTGCTCGCCGTCAAGAACTTCTAGCCACAAAAAATAACATTGACATCTACTCCGACTATGCCCATCATCCATCAGAAATAACAACCCTATTACAAAGTATGCGTGAGCGGGGTTATAAAAAAATCATCGCTGTATTTGAGCCACACACCTACACCCGCACCGCCAGCCTAAAAAAAGAATTCGCTACTAGCTTATCACTAGCCGACGAACTCTATATTATGCCAGTTTTTGCCGCTAGAGAAATCGAAATCCAAGGTGGCAAGTCCGAAACTCTCGTAGCTGAATTAGCTTACTTAGCCAAAACCGCCTACTTAATGCCCGATTATAAATCGCTGTTTGCTTATCTTAATAAAACTACTTTTACAACTCCGCCTCTTTCCCCCACCGCCCTACTCTTTATCGGTGCAGGCAGTATAGACAGCCACGCTAGAGAATTTGCAAACTAAAAGCTAATCGGTACTGTTACATACTTCGGCACAAAACAAATAAAAAACATAGTATAATTTACATATGTTTTTTATCTTAGATTATTCTTTATAAAAAATATTATACTTTCTCAAATACTTTTCTATATAATTGTAGCTGAAAGCAATTGTAGTAGTGTAAAGCGTTGGTCTCGACGCTTTTTCCAATCTATAAATAATATTGTTACTGATGCCCAAACAAATGCCCATGATATAATTGTTAATAACTCAGGTAAAAATGTTGTTTCGGCAAAGGCTTCCCAGAATAATAAACATAATGATAATACACCAAGAATTGCTATTCCTACAAAGAAAAAAACTAACGCATGAATAAAAGCCTCTTTGCGGTCTTTTTTAAGTTTTGAAAGTTCCCTTGAAGCTAAAAAATCTAAACATTCCTTAAATCTCTCGATATTTGTCGCTGGCAGTTTAATTTCGACCTGTTCTTCATATGGAATATACCAGCACTCCTCTTTAAGGCGAGCAAAAGCAGACGGCTTTAACTCTCCACCCTTAAAGTCGCTGGCTGTTAACTCTAATTGATTTTCCCGAAGAGGTCTGTGTTGTTGCTCTAACCGTTTTTCTAGTTCTATATATTGTCTTTTTTGCTCTCTTTTCATTTTTTTAGTATGAAAATCCATCTATTAGTATATGTGTATTTACCTAAAAAACATTAACTCAAAAAGTCGCTGAATTCTACTAAATCAAAAACCTGTTGTTTTTTGTAGCGACGATAAGTACGCAGTCTTTGGTCACCCTGTTGTTTAAGCTCTTCTTTATCCAGCACTATAAAGTAATCACTATCACCTACTTCAAAACATACCCTGCCACCACTAGATAAAATTGCCCGTAGCATATTCTCGAAATGCTCGCTACGCTCTACCCGTTTACTAAACGATACTCCTTTTTTATCTAACTTACCGCCTTTTTTACTAAATCCACAAAAAGCACATTTGTAATATTCCTCTATCGTGATTGCTTTGCCTCTAGCATCTCTTACACGCTTTGGCGAAAAATCGAATTGCGTACCGTCTAATCCTAATTCGTAAACAAGTGCACGCAAGCTAACCGTATCGGGCGGAGCATCTAAACATAAATTGTTGGTAATATGAATACTTGCCGAAAACGGAGTTGATGTAAACCCATGTCCCTTATCTACTAAAGCCAAAAGCACAGGCATCAAATCCTGTCTGGTTAGCACCGCAGTATCTATATAGTATAAATCATTTGGTGTTTTTTGGCTTGCTCCTGCAATAAAAGGCATATTAAGTCTATTGTGCTTTTCTAATTGCTCAGTATTTTCAATTGGTAAACCGCCCCTATACATAAGAGAATTTTCTAGCCTACTCGGCTCTATATTATGCTTTTTTATAAATCCAAGCATATCACCATCGGTTATGGCTTTAGCCACTTCCATAGTAGCTCTCGCGTCCTCTAGCGGGTCGTGAGCATTAAACTCTATGCCATATTTTTCGGCTAGCTTTGCTAAACTCCTTTCACCTGTTTCACCGGTAAGAGCATTATATAAAATATTAGTATCTACATAGTCAAACTCGGGGCAAGCCACATTATACTTAGCACAAGCATCAATAATCATTCTAGCATCGTTATCAAAAGCATGCCCAAGCACCAGCGTATCTTTGGTTAAATGACTAAGTAGCCTATCGGCAACCTCGCCGAATAGCTTTTCTCTTCTAATTTCTGCACCGGTAAATGGGAAAGTTAAATCTTTCCCGCAAAACTTATGCCTTATAGCGGGATTGATTTTTATATCAAATCTAGTTAATGGCTTAAATGAGGTACTTACAGCACACACACCCGCCCAACAAATACTCCAATAAAACATCGAATTATATAATTCAAAATCTAGAGACACTATTTTACGGTATTTTTTAATTGGATTTACAAATTTTTCCTTTTGATTCTTTTGGTTTTTTTTATCTATTTTTTTAATGATAAGTTTTTCCTTAAGGTTTTTTAATTCATTCCCCTTAAAAATAAGATACACTCTTTTAGGAAATTAGTCAACCATATTCTAATTTCTCACTCCTTGTGTTATCTTATATTGGCCATCATCCAAGCTAGTCTTTGAGTTATAAATGTTGTAAATTGATTTAGATGAGCATCAAAGCTTGGTAGATGGTCATGGCGAGGAGAACCTGCCGGAACTCTTTCGCCAAATATAGGCCAACGCTCGAAGTTTCTGTTAAAATCTGTGCGGTAGGTTGTTGTTAGTTGATTGATATGAGCTATTGTTTGTGGAAAATAAGTAGCGTTTACTTCTACTAGCCTTTCTGCTACTAGCGCTCTAAATTGTGGCACATGACGAACTAAATTATAAAACCACGGGTGATTTTGTGCCGTAAAATGCCCTTGATCCGGACGGTGAGCGGTACCTACCCACTGGCTATTGTCTGCACATAAATCAAAATCCCAAAGTGGTCCCATATGCATTTTTCTATTACTTCTTGTACCCCTAATAGTACCGTGAACACTACTAAAATTTATATCGGGATTCATCATAATATCTTGTACGATAAAATAATCTACAAACGAAGGTACATCAATAACCTGTTGAATTGCTGTCCAGTTACGACCTCTTATAGTATCGTGCACATGTTGAGTAAAAGCCCTTGCTTCTTCTTCTAAAGCTGGTCCCGAGGCTCTGCCTAATCCGCTATCATCTCTAAGCTCAAAACTCCTTCTGCCTCCACTACCGCTGTTAGTCCAGTTATTTATCCAAAAATGATGATCTACCGGAGTTTGTTGATAACCGCCTGCTCTAACACACATTTCTATATAAAATTCTCTGTAATAAGGGTTATCTCTCCATGCGTTTGGCATATTGCCACCACGAATATTTACTCTCCCGCTAGCTGTTGCCGGAGTTTCTCCGTAAAATAATCCGTCTGTATCCATATGGTCAGTTAACTTATAAACTCCACGATAGTCGCCATTTATATATAGATGCACAAATCTATTGAATGGAACATGGCAAAAGTTAGCACCACCGCTCATAGTGCGTCCTAATTGAAAGGCTGTGTAGTGTCTAAGAAGCGTTCTATCGGTAGCCGATGCTATAAGAGTCCAGTTGCGAGCCCTATAACCGCTATTAAGCATAGGCATAAAGCTATCTACATTATTAGGAAAGCGTATTCTATAAGGTACTTTGTTATAACTCATATGCCTATAAAACATTCCCCAAGTAGAGTTGCCTCTACCACGCACATCAACTGGAATGTAATCAAAATTAAATGTAGGCTCTTCTGCGTTAGAAATACTTATTCTAGCATCCTCTACCCATATTCTTCTAGTGATACCGCCAACATCTCTAGAATCATGGCTAAAACCTGCGTTTGATGAGTTTGTTTGAATACTTACAATCGGAAAACCCCATTCTCCTGTAGTTAAGCGATTCCATATAGCACTAACTGCTGTTATAAGAGTGCCTTGAGCATCCATACTAACGCTGTCTATTCTCCAACCCAAAAATTGAAAGTCTGTTGTAGATGGAATAGTAATTCCATCAAAACTAACCTCATCTCCAAACGGTATTTCTTTAGACTGAAATAGTGTACTGCCGTTAAAAAAACGAACAATTTGATAGTCTTCATTAGGCTCTATAGGAGTTTGCGGAATAGGAATAAACATTGCTCTAACTGTTTTTGTAAGAACATTAGACACATTAGCTGTGTTAATAATCTCCCAACCACCAAATGTATGACCCGACCTACTTGGCATTTGAGCTGGTGGTAAGCCGATAGGCTCTCCTAAAGTTATTATATGAGTAGCTATAACAGTACCGTCGTGATGCTGAAAGATTACTCGCTTTTCTATAGGAAACGGCGGTGGCGGAGGGTCGGGTAATGCTATCCAAACGGCTTCTACTGTTGTCGTTAAAACTCCGTCTACATTACCCACACTTAAAACATTCCAGCCAGAAAATTCGTAGCCAGTTCTTACAGGATTTTGTGTTGCTGTTAGTGAAATATCTTCGCCAATCTCAAATATTTCACTGAAAAGTACAATGTTACGGTCTAAAAATACCACTGTGTGAGTTTGTGGCAGGTTATATTCATCGCAATATTTGCAATCGGTTGATGAGTCGCAAGCCGAAGCAAAACTAACAAACGCAAACGCTAATACTATTGTTAAAATAGTAACTATTACGATTTTGAGCTTTTTAAGTTGGAAAAGTTTTTTCATATTTTTTCGCCTTTATACATATATTATAACATATATTTCTATATTTTGCAAGGAGTTTTTTGGCAAAAGGGCGGTACTAAGTGTATCGCCCTTTTGCTGTTATCGTTTCATTTTTGGGTCAAATGCGTCTCGGAGACCATCGCCTATAAAATTAAAGCCTAGCACTGCCATCATTATAAGAAAGCCTGGTGGTCCCCATAGATGGAAGTGATTTGTTAGAATGTGGAAATATCTTAAACTTCCTATCATTGTTCCCCATGCGGCAAACGGCTCTTGTACACCAAAGCCCAAAAAGCTAAGCGATGCTTCTGCTAATATTACACCACCAAGTCCTAGCGTCATAGATACTATAAGCTGTGGCATAACATTAGGTATAAGATGTTTAAATATTCTTCTAGAAGCACTAAGTCCCATAGATTCGGCAGCTAACATATAGTCTTGTTCTCGAAGCATCAATATCTGTCCTCTAACAAGCCTTGCTGTACCTGCCCAACCAAATACTGTTAATACTAGCATAATAAGCCAAATTCTCATAGCCGGTGTTACAATATTATGGGGGGGACCCGTGTACATATCTAAAATAGCACCTATAATAAGTAATATGGGAAGTTGTGGAATACACATAATTAAATCCACTAAACGCATTATAATTTGATCTACCCACTTACCAAAATATCCAGCTATAGAACCCATCAATACACCTATGGCTGTAGAGATAAATATTACTAAAAACGCAATACCTAGCGAAATTCTACCGCCGTACATAAGTCTAGAAAAAATATCATGTCCTAGGTGATCTGTACCTAAAATATTATAAATATCCGGTTGAGAAAGCCTTTTATATGTAAGCTGTGTTCGTGTTACATAATAAAAATATGTAATACCATCCTCCATATAACGCCTAAACGGCATTACTAAAATGTCGTCTGTAGAAAAACGCTCTAATTCTTCATAGACAGGAAGCCAATTTATATGCCTAAATAGCGGTCCTAAAAAAGAAAAAGCAAACAAAAAGAGTATCATAACAAGACCCGCTATCGATAATTTAGATCTAAAAAAGCGTTTTAATACTAGCTGTAATGGACTCATTACCTTAACTTGATCTGATAAACTTTCTTCCACTATATCTAATTCTAAAGCAATAGCACCACTATTTTGAATTGTAGTACCGTTAAGTGGAAAATCCTTTTCTAAAAGTTCTTCTTTTTCAGTTTTTGAAGTTTTGTTTTGCATGAAATTTATAGTGTTTAACGCTCAATAGGGTAATTTAATTTGTTGAATTGTGCGTTATAAATTGATGTGAATTTAATTAGTTCATTCTAATCCTTGGATCTACTATTACATACATGATATCGGATAAGAGTATACCCAATACAGCTAGGGTTGCAATAAACATATTATAACCCATAACTAGCGGAATATCACCTGACTGCAATGCTCTAAATCCTAGCTGACCAACACCCGGCAAACCAAATATTTGCTCTATTATCATCGAACCGACAAATAATCCAGGCAATATACCAGCCATCATTGTTGCAAGCGGAACAGCAGTATTTTTGAAAGCATGTTTATAAATAACAGCTCCTTCGCTAAGCCCCTTTGCTCTTGCGGTTCTTATAAAATCGCTTCTTAAAACTTCTAGCGTATTAGTACGAGTATAACGCATAAGACCGCCTATACTAAGCACCACCATAACTGTTATTGGCAACACTAAGTGCCAAGCCCTTATGAAAAATCTAGAAGCGTTAGAAACACCTGCCATATGTGCATCACCAAAACCTAAAGCCGGATTAAACCACCCTAACTGAACAGCAAATATATATATAAGAAGTCCCGCAAAGAAGAACGCAGGAAGGGATATACCCATCATAACAAGTGCAGTTGTAGTATAGTCAAATTTAGAATACTGCTTAGTTGCAGCAAAAATACCCATCGGAATAGCAATAGAAACTGAAATAATAAGAGCGATTAAACTCATTATAAACGATAACCACATATGTTCGGTAATAACTTGCGTTACAGGCCTTCCCATTTCAAGAAGTGAATAACCCATATCCCCTCGCAACATATTGCCAAGCCATCTAAAATAACCTTGAAAAAATGGACCATATAAGCCTATCATACGACGAATCTCATCTAAAAATTCATCACCCATGCCGTTTTGCATAGCAAGTGCACCCCAGCGTTGTTGCACAAAATCATCTGGTTGTAATCGCATTAACGCAAACAATATAAGCGAGAATACAAAGAGAATAAATACTCCTATTCCTAATCTTTTTAATATCTGTTTTGCCATGAGTAGTGTCTATATAGTTGGTTATATAAGTTTACTTAACCACAATCGGCAATCTACAAAATAAAGACTAATTTTTCAATACTTTGTAGTTTGCAAATTGTAGTTATAAAAATTTTTAAGTTTATAAATTGTTTAATTTCCTATAAAGCTAACATTCCAAATTCTTGCCATTGGTCCCCAGAATGCTGTAACCTGATTTCCTGTATAGAGTGTGCTAGAATCGATAAAGTTATTGTTCCAAACAAACATATCGCTTCTATTATAGGTTGGCAACTCTACTGCTAAATCCACAGCTAAATTTAAAGCTTGACGAATATAGTGACGACGGTGAATTTGATTTTTTGTACGACGGCTAGCTTCTATATATTGTGTTTGCCTATTAACCATCGCTATTTCTTCCGGTGTTCCTGTGCCACCGAATAATATACTATGAATACCCCAGTTTCTTACAGCTGATGCTGTAGAGTCCGGATGCCAAAGAGAGAACATACAAGGGTCTACACCGCCGCCCCAAGCAGCCGCCCAAACAGGTCTGCCTTGACCTTGTATAAGCTCTGCTAAAACTCTAGGATTAGGTCTAACAGTAATATTAGCACCTAAGCCATTAAGCAAATCTGCTGCATTTAAAAACATCAAGAATGCCGGATGCTCTTGACTGTTACCCGCTACCTCAAAGGTAAAGTCTAAAGCTAATGCACCACTACCACTCCATATAAATCTTCCGTCACTAGCTCTTCTCATTAAAGTACCTTGTGTATTAGAGAAGGCAGGACCTACTCCGTATCTTTCTGGATCATAATCTCCACCTGCGTGATTAGCACCTAATAAGTGTCTTAATACTGCCGCTTGCCTAGCTGTACCAGTTACATCGCCTGATGCACCCGGTGCCCAACGGGAAGTATTTCCTGCATGCCAAAATTCGTCAGCTTCATCACGCCAAATCCAACTCTCTAAACTAACTCCTCTATGGAGCGGTACAGATAATCCACCCGGGAAGAAGTCGCTTGCAATCTCAACTCTCATAGCCGCCATAATAGCACGCCTAATACGAAGATAAGGAATATGAGCAGCACTTATGCCTACATAACCATAACCATTTGTTTGAACTGTCTGACTAGCTAGATGCCCTCTTTCGTTAACAAAGCGTTGACTATCGGCTGTAGCACTAGGATCAGCAAAGTGTATTGTGCCACCGGCAAGTGCGTTTAAAATATTAGCTTGTTCTACTACTTGGAAACGAAGCATACGGATTCTAGCATTATTACCTTCCGGATTTAAACGATAGAAATATGGGTTACGCACAAAATGAATTACATTGTTTGTAAAAAAGCCACTTTCCATAAGTGCTCTACCATTAGGCGATTGTAGCGTATTGCCATTAGCATCAGCCATCATATATGGACCTGCCCCCATAGGAAGACGATTAAGATCCATAACAGTCATCATAAAGTCTAAGAACTCACCGTGTTGCACACCAAAGTGCCTACGACCTTCTCCGTCGGGACCCATATAAGTTTCGCCATTAGCTAAAGCTTCTCTTTGTCTTTGCCCTTCGGCTCTAGCAGCTGATACTAATGCAGGCTGAGAATAGTGATGCATAGGTGCTACCGCAAAACCTAAAAGCCAAATTGCCATAGGGTTTACATCGTTTATAGTAACTTGAAGCATTTCGTAGCCTCCAAATTGACTTGATGCTCCAACAGCAGTTAGAGATTCACTAGAGGCCACAAAATCTCTTCCGTCTAAAGCTTGAATACCGGATATGTTAGATACGCCCTCTCCTCTTTCTCTTGCCGCTCTAAAATGCTCTGTCATAATTTCAGCTGCAATATGCGTACGAACTGTACCGCCAATACGCCACTCCATAAAACTAGCAAAAAGGTTATTGGGACCATGTGTTTGAGAAACATGAGCCTCTCTAGCAAACCGAACAACATTTTCTTTAGTAAAATTATTGTTCAGCATACTTCTAACTGTGCTCATGTTAGAAATCTCGAAGAAATTTGTACCAGGTGCTTGCCATCTTTGATTTGTACCGGGTATCATTCTAAATTGAAATATATTACCAACAGAAAGTAAGAAGGATTCCCAACCATAATGTATATCATAATATTGTTCTCTTCTACTTTCCACAACTTCTGCATCTGTAGTAGAATACCAGATTGAATCTAATTCTTGATCGAAGATTGGTATAGCTAAAGCAATATCTGCTTGAATTTGAGGTGTGCTTGGATATGCTTGTGGATTTCTTAGGTGTCTAGCTGCTTCTTCTAGTCTAACCTGTGCTTGCGAGTTAAAAGCCCTCATCATAGCACGATATTGTTCCTCATCTTGGATATATGGATTTTGTAGTCTATATGCTCTAAGACCTAAAATATCAACCGAATTTAGGGTACTCATACCTATGTAAACAGGATCTAGTAGCATATAAAGATTAAATAATACATCGTCCATAGTAAGCGGTGTGCCGTCGCTAAAATAAATACCGGGTTTTAGTACAAATTGATAAATTGTTCTTTGCTCACCTGGGCGTGTCGGGTCCGGCACTACACGAATACTTAAATCTCTAGCAATAGAAGTATGATCAGGGCCAAAGGCTAAATGACCATACCTATCTGTACTAATCATACTTGCTTGAGTTACGCTTGTAACTTGGTTATCCATACCGGTGCCTGCAAAAAACGGGCTAAAAACACCCTCCGGCTGAGAAACACTTAGCATAAGCGGTGTATTCTCGTTCTCCGGTCCTGGATTCGGACAAGCAGTTAATGTCGGAATTACCGCTGCTGCCAGCACTAAGGCTAAAATCACCGTAATGATTTTGCGTGATAATTTTCTTTTTGTTTTCATTTTTTGTTTCCTCCAATTAGAGCCTATTGCTCGATTGTTTTTTGCTGATTTATAGCAATTTAATATTATCCTAATTATAATAAAAAAGGCGTGTAGCCCAAAATAATGCTAGCACGCACTTTTATCGACGCACCTCCTCGTGCGACGGTAAGTAGTATTATACCACACAACTGCATACATGTCAAGTATTATTTTTACAAATTTCGCAGTAAAAACTATATTGTAGGCACAATTAACAAGCTACAAACTACAAACTATTATTTTTTTATAAATAAATTTGAGATTTAGAGTTTGTAAATTGTAGCTTGTAGTTAGTTAAGTAATCCGCTAATCATACCACCAATGCGGCATTGTGATTGATATAGTATCTAGACCGCTAATAGATATCATTCTTAGTTCTTGATAATTTCCTAAATCGCCTCTTATACTACTTAGAATGTTATAACCTAATCTCCTTCTACCACTTGGCATACCTATGCTTTGCGACATAACCCCCAGCATATCGTTGTCATCGTTAATCAAACGCATAGCCCACGAACCGGGAACCACACCAAACATATAATTATTATCTATCGTTCCTCTAGCAAAGTTTATATGTCCATAAGTAGCGTGCGGATAGTTTGAAGAATTAACAATAAGAGAATTCTGGCCAATAAAGCTTACATTATGTATAATAGCTTGATCAAAAATAACTTGACCCACTAAAAAGCCTACATGTCTTGGCGGAAAATTTGATAACATATTCTCATTTGGTCTATTAGGAACATGTGCATTAGATGGAACATCGGGAAACACCTCTATAGTAATATTATTAAAGGTTACATCTCTTATTGTTCCGCTAAGGTTTCTAAATAACCCAAAAGATGTCTCACCTGCTACAAAACCATAATCTAAATGAATATTGCTAACAGTAAACCCATTGCCTCTAAATGTACCATTATAAGTATTACCAAAAATCGTTGAAGTGAAGTTTTGCGTTCTATTCCAACCTTCGAAAGGAGGAGTTCCATCGATATTTGTAACTCTTCTCCAACCATAGAAATCCAAATCGCTTTCTAGATACACATTACCACTAAGCGGCATATCAGACGGATTTGAAACAAAATTCATAGTCCCCTCTACCCATGTTGTAAATAGATAATGAATACGAAAATCTAAATTAGGACCTGTCGGCTCCTCCGGCTCTGTTGAGTTGTCGCTTTCTTCTGTAGGTACAACAGGAGTACTCACTTGATTACCCTCATAATTTGGGTCGTATGCTCTATGGATTAAATTATATAGGTATTCGTCTGTTGCTCGAGGATGTTCCGGATCTCTTGCTATTTCGCTTGCATTTAAGGCATTTCCTTGTTGAGCATCTTCGTAAGTAAGATAAACTCCTCTTAAACTATGCATTCTATTTTGGATGGGTGATAACATTCTTTCGCCAGGCAAAATAGATCTTAAAGAGTTTAAATTGTTATGAAGATCTCTTAAACGACCAGTGCCAGGCATAACACGAAGATCTAAAAACTGCCCTATTTCTACATCCTCCTCCTCTATTACAATCTCTTCATCTTCGTCATCATCATCTTCTTCTGATGGTGGCAGAGGAGTTATTGGCGGAGCTGGCTGTGGTATTGTAAAACCAGGTGCTTGCCCCGGTAGTGTAGTTACAAATACAAATCTAAATATAGAGGCAGGTGTCCAGTTAGCATAAAGAGTAAACTCGTAATCTAGCGGAACATGTTCTTCGCCAATAGGTGTGTTAAAATTCCAAGGCTCTTCCTCTAACCAAATTTGGTTAGGATTTTCTGGATCTCTATAGGGCCTATATATCCTGTTATAATACTCATCATATCCATAAAACTCATACCCCATTGCTCTATGCCAAGTTGGATTATTAAGAAACCCTAATCTAACAGCTGGTCTTATTTCTCCCTCTCCTCGGCTACCACCTCTTCTTACTGTAGGATTAGGCACTCTTTGACCCGGTCTTAAAAATACACTCCATTCATACGGAGCATTTGCAAAACTACCACCGTTAGCATTAAAGGTAACTTCTATTGTGAAACCACGCTGTCTAAGAAGTTCTGTTGGTGGGATAGGATCGCCGCACGCAGTAAATAGCGTAAGACCAAAAAGCATTATTGCCACTATAGTTATTATTGAAATTTTTCTTATTGCTTTTTTCATATTTTTCTTTATGATTTTTTCTCCTTTTGCAAAGAAGTTATTGTATTATACTATATATTTGGAGATTTGTCAAGAGGAATAAAACAAATTACAGTGCACAAATATAAATATTGTTTTACTTTAATTTTATATCTCTAAAGATAAAATAAATCCGAATTTGTAATTTGCACATTGTAATTTGTAATTTAATTATTATCCAAGCACTACTGTAAACTGTAAGCTACCCGTTATACGAGTACCGAATTCATTTTCGCCTACGAATAAAACTTGATAGGTACCTGCTTCTGTAAAGATAAAATAATTGCTGTTTATAGACACAGGCTCTACAACCTCGCCGTCGAATATTACCTCTAATATTATAAAGAACATATCCTCAAACGCAGTAACATTATCCTCTATTACAACAGCAATCCTAATCGCTTCGCCAAGATGTACTTTTTCACCTGCCATTACGACAACCGAGTCACCTGTTAAAAAGCCCGTTGGACCCTCTAGCGTAACTGGAGTAACCGTGATATTACTATCTAAGTTAAGACCGTTAAAAATTGCTGTATATAATTCTACATAGGTTTGACTTCTAGGAGCACCACCGGCTATAACAATACCGCCAAACTGAACAAATACTCTTATGTTTCTGCCTGTTGGCAATGCAGTTGGAGCAATATTTACGGCTTGCGTTGCTACAAATGTGTTAAGGTTAGCATTTTCTGGAACATGAACAAATCCTGTGCGAATTACTAAGCTACGCAAAGCAGTACCTGCAAAAGCGTATTCACGGATATGTCTTAAAGCACTACCCGTTGAAGTGCCGGTATGCACTAAGTATAGCTGTGGTGAATTATAAAACGCTTTAGCTCCGATTTCTCTAACAGTATTTGGTAATCTAACTATAGTTAAAATGCTAGAATTGCTAAATGTATAAGGTTGCAACTCAGTAATTCTTGTAACTTGTAGGTCTATTGTAAATAGATACGGAGTATCTCTAAACGCACCCTCTCCTAAGTACGAAAGCGGACTACCTAAAATTAAACCGCCGAATTGCACCTCATTTATACTAGAGCCTCTAAATGCCTCGGCACCAATATGTCTAACATTTGGGATTGCTATAGAGGAAATTGCTGTGTTTCTAAATGCGTTATGACCGATATATATAACAGAAGCCGGAATATTAACAGTATGCAAGTTTGTAGCATTAGTAAAAAAATGTGGTGCTATCGTTCTTAAACCTATAGGAAGTCTAACCTCCTCTACAAGTGTGTTAGCAAATGCACCGTTCCCTATTGCTCTAACGCTGTCTGGAATGAATACATTTCTTATATACTGATTACCGAAAAAGATATTATTAGCAATAAAACGAGTATTGTTTGGAAGAGTAGGATTTGCTTGTTGAGTGCGTTGCATATAAAGGATATAAAAGCCATCTACGCAAGGAAGTGTTACAAACTCTTGAGTAGCAGTTTCTGTAGCAAAAGCCGTTCCACCAAAAACTTCCGTACCCATAAAGGTTAGGTTATCTAAGCCAGCGAATGTAATCCTTGCTCTAGTTAAACCAACATTTCCAAAAAACACTCCATGAGAAATTAACACTATGGTAGAAGGGATTCTTATTGTTGTGTTTATGTTATTACTCTCAAATGCCGAATAGCCTAGTACTCTAATACCCTCTGGAAAAGTAACAGCAGTTAGGTTTAAGTTTCTAAAAGCCTCGTCTGCAATCGCACGCACCCACATACCATTATGGATAGCAGGTATTACAAGTGTTGTAGGAGCAGTAGCAGGATTTGTAAAGCCAATTACCATCAACTCTCCAGATACATTAGTGAAAGCTAATCCCTCTGTGCCACTATGGAAGAATGTTAAAGTTATAGAGGTATCTGCTATAATTTGCAAATCTCTTATAACATTGCCTTGATGCGTTCTGTGGAATATATAATCGTTTACACCTACAAATTCAAAGTCTAACCCAGTTAAGGTTTGACCCGCTGTTAAAGGAGCAAACATATTTTCGTATAAGTTGTATGTAGATAATTTTCTAATATATCTTACATAATCTCTAGTAGGCATTTCTCTATCATGAGGGCTGGCAACCGAGAACACTATTCTAGCGTATAATGCACTTCTTACCCAGTTAGCAGTTAGTGTTAAACTGCTGGCACCTAGCGTAACGCTACTTGTATGTACTCTGCCGTATTGGTCTGTCCAACCGTTAAAGAAATAATAGCTATATAATGTTGGATGACTAGTAGCTGTTATTGTAGCTACTCTATTTGATAAATCTACTACATCGCCCTCGTTTATACCAGTTGTAATGTTAACCGGAAGTGTACCTGTGCCTGCAAATGTGATTGTGCGTACAACACTTCTCCATCTAGCGTAGATAGTAACTCCGCCACTCGGCAAAAAGCTAGGCCAACCTAAAGGAAGTTCGCTATCCTCTTGCATAAACCAACCAACAAACGCATAACCAGTTCTTGGCTCTGGCTGAGGACGGTTTATAAAATCGCCTGCTACTAAATAGTGATGGCTTGCCGGGTCTAACACTGTGCCGTCTTCTAACTCTAGTGTAGCGGTAGCACCAACAAAACTAAATCTAACAAGCCTATCCCATCTAGCAAATAAAGTTACATCGCCTCCTGGCATACGACGACCAAAATAAAATTCGCTAGAGCGAGTAATCGCTTCGTCTTCATACCAACCACCAAAGCGGTAGCCTGCTCTAGTCGGACTAGTCGGAGCAGTTAAATGAGTACCGGTTAAAGCACTTATTGACTCTACGCTACTTCCGCCCATAGTGTTAAAGCTGATTGTATTAACTCCGTCCCATCTAGCAAACAAGGTTGTATTAGCCGTTAGATTTAACGGTGCGTATGCTAGTTGAGTAAACTCGGCATCCGAAAACCAACCTAAAAAGTTATGACCTTCTCTAGTAGGAACAGGTAATAATGTTAATGGCTGGCCCTCTGTTACAGTTGTAGCAGCAACTAAACTTCCTCCGTTAGAGTTAAATGTTAAGCTAAACTCTTGAGGTGGCTCATAAGTCTCTTCACTACAACCACTACAAGCAGATAATGTTACAAGCCCTATTGTAGCTAGCAAAGCTATGATTATTATTACTAATATTTTATTATGTTTAGGTAATTTTTTCATTGTGAACTTTCTCCTTAAATTTTTCTAGCAGCGGGTGACAAAGTGCCACCCGCATGTTTATTTAAATTTTAAGAATTAACCCCCTTGTTTTTTGTTTTTTTTGATACTGCCATCACAACTAACAAAGCTACAATTATCACAATCGCTACTGATATCGGAATACCAGTTGCCATACTAAAGCTATTGCAACCTCTTCCACCATTATTATAAGGCGGTGTAGTTGTTCCTGGTGCTTCAGTGGCTAGACCTTCATAGTCCTGCAAAATCCTAAGCCAGTCTGCCATATTGTGTATAAAAGCTCTTTGATGAGCATTTAAGTCATTTATAACAAGATTAAGTATTCTTATCTCGTTGCTATCATCTAGCGTAATCGGACGAGATGCTAAAATCGTTATTCTAGCTATAACCTGTGCCGTTTCATCACCTATTACCTCTGGAGTTTGCATACTGTTTATATGATTTCTACCCATTACAAACACATCCCACATAGAGCCTCTACCCATGCTATGCTCTTCGTTACGCTCAAATACAGCTAGAAGTGACCCTGCCATAGAAGCAAATATAAACGAATCAAATCCTACCCCATTTGCCGGAGTCATAAAGTTTTGTTGCATAATACCAAGCTGGTCTATACCAAAGTTATTATGGCTACCATAGCGTATCATACCTCGATCAAAGCCACCCGCCATACTCTCTAGAGCTGGAGCACGGAAAGATCTGAATTCTATTGTAGCAAAACTTCTAAAGCCGTTTTGTGTAAAGTCTACTCTTTCGCCATTAGCGTCCGCCGGACTATACATACCAACACCCATAAATGCCTCGGCACCGATAGTTGTAAGCGTGCCAGGAAGAGTTATATGCGTGATGTTAAATGCCATAGCAAAGGTACGCATAGCAACACGGCTAGTGTTTTCTCTAACCACTACAGTAGCGATGTCGCTACCGCTAGCAAAAGCAAGAGCTTCGTATCTGCCGTTTGGTAAAAATCTATAAATTAAGTAATCACCTTGCATAAAGAAGCGGTTGTTATTAGTATTTAGAATAAAGCGTTCTATCGGAGCGTTAACAAACGCACCCTCTGCTAAAGTTTCTAAATTAGCACCTATATAGAACTCTGTAATATCTGTCCACATAAATGCTAATGTGCCAAGCATACGCAAATGAGGTGCATGGAACTCTGTTAGTCTAGTTCCGCTAAAGGCTAGCGGCATTACAAACTCAACATTAGGGAAAGTAGCTGTATGTAGACGACTTTCTATTAAATTGCCTTCAGCATCTCTAGTTGGACTAAATGCAAACGCTTGAGTTGCTACAACTTCTACTCTTTCGCCTACAATGCTTTCTAAGTAAGCAAGCTGCATAAACGCACCCGTGCCGATAACTTCTAAGTTAGGGAATACTAAGTTTCGGTTATTAGCGTGATACCCTATTGCTGTAGACCTAAATGCCTCGGTGCTTACAAATGCCAAGTTCTGGCTAAATGTTATTTCTTCTCTGCCTAGTTCGAAGTTAAAGAAGAATGCTCTGGCATGTATTTCCTCTACACCCGACAAGTTTATATGTCTTAGCTCAGTCGCCGCCGCAAAAGCATACTGACCAATTAACCTTACACTGTTTGGTAGAGTTACACTTGTTAGTACGCTGTTTGGCAGTAAACCAAAGTTCATAGCTAATCTATCTACCCAAGCGAATGCCATAGCACCGATAACTTCTACGCCCTCTTCTACTACTACAGTATGAAGATTAAAATTAGTAGCAAAAGCAAAGTTACCCATACTTCTTACGCTACCCGGAATACGAACAGTTTCTGCTTCTGTATTCCAAAACGCCGCCGCACCAATGTGCGTAACACCATCTGGGATATAAACATCTCTTATAGCAGACTGTAGAAATGCTCCAAAACCAATGTAACGAAGTTGTGGATTATCTAAACTATCAAACTCTAACGCCTGTATACCACTACCTTCAAAGGCAAATTCGTGAATTTCTCTAAGGTTAGTCGGCATTCTCAAGCTTGTTAGTAAGCTATGTTGATAAGGGAAACTTGTTATAGGAACATGTCTAAATGCACCTGCTCCGATAACTTCAACAGAATCGGGCAGTTGAATATTTTGTAACCTTGGAGTGATTGCAAACATACCTGCCGGAATAGCTCTAAGATTATTAGATAAAATTACAACTGTTTCTAAATTAGGATTAAATGCAAATGCATATTCACCAACATATTCTAAGGTTGTTGGAAGTATAAGCTTTGTAAAGTTATTACCCATAAAAGCATTTGCACCTATGTGCGTTATACCCTCTGGAATAATAAGCACATCACCACCATATCTGCCACCGCTAAATGCTCCGTCTGCTATATGAGTTATATTACCGTTACCCATAAAGTCTAATTCTATTATGTTTTCTAACAGATTACTAAGTGAAAGGTTAGGGAATTGGTCGCTACCTACTATCATTGTTGCTAAAAACGGTAGTATTACTACCCTTGATCTATCGTTAGTAAGTAGCATACTAAATACACCACCTTGTACACCGGGCATAGTAAATGTAACAGTTGTGTAATGCGGATGGCTTTCTGTTGTTGTTACGATATGTTGTAAACTAAATGTTCCGGTAAAAGCATCATCACCAACATTAAGCAGTCTTGCACCATCTGATACATAAACTCTAGTAAGATCTTGAGCCAAGAAAAACGCACTAGAACCTAGCGTAGTAAAGCCGTTTGGCAAAGTTATACTGGTAATTCCGCTTTCGGCAAAAGCACTAGAACCTATACTTGTAAGTCTGCCATTAAATTCTATATCTGTCAATCGAGGAGTATTTGCAAATGCTTGATTACCAACAGCATCTAAATCATTATGGGCAGTAAATCTAGTTAGTAAAGTAGCACCCATAAACATACCACTAGGTATTGTACTACCAAAAAAGTCCACTTCTCTAACAGGGGTGCTAGCAAACATTTGAGTAGATACAAAGGTATATCTATCAAACAGTATATTTTCTACAGCTGTGGCTGCAAAAGCTAACGCACCTGTATGACGAATATTTCTAAGATCTAGCACCCATTCACCATTCTCGCCTGTTGGAGCACCTCTAAAAGTTCTTTCATTTAGGAATGCTCCTATGCCTGCCATTATAGCACGGCTTGTATCAAACTGTACTAAACTTGGTGCACCTTGCACTGTTGTTATAAGCCCTGGCTCTGTTGAAGCAAACGCTTGATGCCAAACAGCAACTCTAAGAAGTCCCGCCTCTGTAGCACATGCTACAAATTCGTATCCTCTTCTAAATGCACCATAATGACGGGTAAACTCATTAAATCTAGCGTTTTCAGTTAACCAGTATACATATCTGATATTACTATTTGTAAAAGCAAAATCTTGTATTGTGTCTAGCGTTAACGGCAAGAATACAACCTCTACCGACGAGCCGGCAAATGCACCTCTACCGATAGTTCTAACACCGTGCGGAACAACAACCGAACGAATATCACGATTTTCGAAGAACGGTCTATAAAGAGTATCACTCCAATGGTCTAAGAAAAACGCACCAATATTAGCAGGGATTATAAGCTGAGGAACAGCCTCTAGCACACTGCCGTCTGCATTAAAGCTACTTAAAACCGGACAAGATCCATAAGGAAGTCTGCCTGTTATACCATTTATTGTTACTTCAAAAGTGCCTTCTGGTAGATTAGCTGTAAAACCAGGCCCATTATAACGATGTAAAAAGCCCATATCAGTCTCAAATTCTGCTCTTATACCTATGCTAATCAATGTTTCAAGCGGTATAGTCTGACCCGGTATATTAATTCGTGCTCTAATACTTATATTATGATGAGGAGCTAACGCTCTTAATCTACCTGTATTTTCACATAAATCTACAAAAGGTCTATGTGCTGCGTTTACTACCTCAAATCTAATTACTCTATTTTCATCTGTGATTTGACCCTCTGGATTAACTACCGCCGTCGTAGTATGCCAAGGCATAGCATTAACCTCAAGAGTAATCTCTTGACCATTATTTAATATCAGCCTATCACCACCGGGGCGAGCATCTGCTATGAGATATCTAGTATCATCGACAGTTCCGTCCGGTCGAACTCGGTGTCGTATGTAACTACCAAACCTTGCCCAAGTGGCATTAAGGTCAAACGATCCGTCACCCACTACTGTTACTCTAAATCTATGACTACCCTGTCCGTTTATAGCCTCAGCATAAACATATGCTATGCCGGGACGCCTAGCGACGACTTCGGCCGCATGTAGTTGCGACCCAAACACACTTACAATCGGGTTATTTTCGTCCTGCAAATTACCATGCTCATCTTTAACGGTAAAATCTAAATCAAATACACTAGCACCTGTTGCCGGTACTAATACTGTTTCGTATACAAAGCGTGGTCTGCCATCAGGATAATATTGCGGCTCACCGTTTTCGATTACTCTAGTTGTGGTTCTACGAGGCTCGTTTCTAAACATCGAAAAGTCTACCATAGCAAGTCTACCTAAAGCACCTGTAGTTAAATTAAGGTTAGCTAAATTACCGTCTTCGCCCAAAACCGCACCGGCATGAGTACTGGTAACTGTCATATCATCTACTCTTTGATGGTTTATCGGAACCAACCACATAGACTGATTTAAGGCATAATCAGATACAAATACACCGATAGTGCCTGCAAACTGACTAGGTTGATTTACAAATGAATAATACCACTCTGTGATATCTATCGCAACACGACTAACCTCACCTCTTACTTGACCTCTAACGGGAATAGGATATTCGTTATGAATATGTACTGTATTATTTGGAAGTACGCTAAATAATTGAACTGCTTGAACATAATTATTATCGAAAACATCTAAATCCAGCATAATAGTTCGTCTGCCAAAACCATCCACAAAGGTACGCATACCACTATTAACAACCTCAGGCACCTGATAGTCTACAAAGAAATCAAAGGTTTCGGTATTGCCTGGTACAGTATGCCCCATATGATAGTCCATACGACCGGTCATATTAACCCGCCATTGACTGTTATTAGGTAGTCCCATTCTAAATGGGTCAATCTCAATTTCGATAAACCCTCTTTGTTTTAAAACATTTTGCTCTACTCTCTCTAGTATAACCTCACCCGTATGAACATTATAGACCTCTACTTCTACTTCTCTTGCACCTCTAAGCATACCGGCAGAAAAGCCCGCAAGTTGCCAAACACCATCTTGTGCATTACCTACAGCAACTCTGCAAGTTGTAATTCTTGGTTCTCTAAAACCAAACTCCGGACTACGGAAAACAAAGCTACCTAGCGGAACAGAACCGCTTCTACCTTCTCTTTCATATCTTTCTCTGTCAACTCGACCTACCGGAATAGAAGCAAAAGTATTTGCTCTTCTTTTGTCTTCCGGCTCTATACTATCATCCCAATAATCCTCACTAACTTCGAACGCATTATAGTCAAACATTCTAGCCGCTAGCCAATCGCCGTAAAACGCTAAAAATGGAATTGATAAGTCAACTCGGCGGTTAGCATTTGCCTCGTTATGATTTAATCTTACAAAGCCGTCTACAAAAATACCGTTTTCGAAATGAGCATCCATATAGGCTCTATCGCTAGCACTTAAAGATATATGTACTATTATCTCTACACTTTGACTTGCCGGAACAGTTAAAACATTTCCGCTTAAACTGCTACCGCTAGCCGATTTATTAACACCGGGACTAAGTAAATAACCTTGCTCTGCTATAGCAACTCCGCAAGGTGCTACAACTTCTGTCATTGTAATAACTTCTAAAGTATATGTTTGAGTTTCATTACTACGATTTTGAACACTAAATCTTAAAGTATAGTTACCTAATCTCTCGGGGTCGCTACCTAATTCTAACTTAGGCATTTCTGTACCTTGCACATAAAGGTATGCAGGAGTATTTAAAGCGTTACCAATATCTGCTACACCGCTACCTTGACGGCGTGGAGAGTAAGGAATATTACGTCTATCCATTGCCATTGTAGATGTAGACATAAGTAAACGGTTTACTTTATGCATTCTTTCTACGCTTCTGCCTGCTAGCGGACTACCTATTGGAGCCGCAGCACTAATATGTTGAGCTAATAATGCCGCAGCACCTGCTACATTCGGTGCCGCCATACTGGTACCGCTGAATGCACCGTATCCACCAACAACAGGAGCAATAATATCACCGCCGTGTGCTGTAATTTCGGGCTTTAATCTAAGGTCAGGAGTTGGTCCCCAGCTAGAACTAGATACCATGAATGGACCTGCAAATTGATCTCTAGAAAAATAAATCGTACCAAACTGCTGCCTTCTCATAGCGTTACCGTCGTACATACTAATAAGAGCAGTCGGACCCATTCTACCCGCACCAAGTGTAGGCGTAAGCATACCCGGTACATTATTATCAATAATAACAGCACCAGCACCACGCTCAAAAGCCGTTCTCGCCTTTTGCTCAAATGTAATGTTACCACCCCTTCTAACAATTACGATATAAGGATTGCCTGCCGCATTAGCGTTCATCATCCTTTCTTCTAAACCCATAAAGCTCCAAGGCTCACCATAGCCAGGGATTGTTATGTAATTAAATAATCCAGAATGACGGCTATTGCCGTTAGCATCTGTAAGTAATTCGTTTATAAAGTTAAAATTTCTACCCGCAGCGTCTACGAATTCGTTAATGTAGGCCGGAGTTACTCCGTTTACAATACCATAAGGCGAAAGCTGACCGGAGATATTACCAACCGCCATAGCACCGATATAGCTAGCAGGGCTTCCTACAGTACCGCTATCCGGGTTAGAAGTTAAGTTAGAACCAAATGGGCTACCCGTTCCGCTTGTAGCACTATTGCCGGCGGCAACTACTAAGTTAATACCTGCAGCTATAACTCTATCGTAAACAGCAGCCGTAATGGAATCACCGTATTCACGGCTAAAACCATGTGGACGACCTAAACTCATATTTATAACATCTACACCTAAAATAACGCTGTCTTCAACTCCTGCTAAAATATCGTCAAACTCAGCACCCTGACGGTAAGCAGAGAAAACTTTCATTTTTACAATTTGAGCTTGCGGTACAACACCTCTAAAGTAGTTTTCATTAAATACATTAGGAAAATCAAACGGAGCATCGTTTGGGGTTGTACTTGGTTGATAACCCGCTATTATACCGGCTACATGCGTACCGTGACTATCCCCGCCTCTAGGAAAAGCATTTGCTCTTCTGTCGGCATAGTCAAACATAAACGGAATTTTGTTATTAACATGCACTCTGTTTATTTGTGCTTCGTTAGGAAGAGTTGCTCTAGCTACAGTAAAGGGAAGTCTATCTATAACATCTTGCCTTGTCATACCGATATACATTTCTCGGTAAGTTCCTGTAATAAAGTCGGCAAAAGCAGGGTGACGATAATCTATACCTGTATCTAATACCGATATAACCATACCCTCACCTTGATAAGCCAAACCTCTAGTATCATAAATACCGGTTTCTAATACATGCACCATATTACGCACCGACACTTCATCAAATTGTGGTGCATAAAAAGAACTTGTAATTTTTACACTTCTAACACCAGGCATTTCACTAATTGCTCTTGCCTCACTAGCTTCCATAGTTATAGAAACAGCATTCATAACCCCTGTGAAGTGATAATTTAATTCAAAATCTAAATTTTGTCTGTTTAACCTTCTTAAAAAGTCTCTTTGACTATTTTCTAACCCTCTTGCGATATCTCTCGCCTCTGGACTCACAAAATAATCACTTGGAGTGCTATGTATTTCTTGGAGATTTCGGCTAGAGTTAAAAATTTCTAGTAGTGCTTCATCATAAAACTCTATAATAACTCTTCTCTGCCCTGTTATCTCGGGCAAATCATTATCGGCTAAGTCCAAAAAGTCGCCCGTAAGCTCTCCGCTAGAGAACATATCCGTAATCTGAGTTACAGAAGTAACTCTATCAAACCCTGCGACCCCTCCTCCGCTATGGACGCTATTATTAGTTAAAATACCGCTACTAATTATAGCAACAGTCATTAAAGCTATCAGCATCATCGTAATAAATGCAATGCTAAAGCGTCGTAGAGTTAGGTTTGTTCTTTTTACTGTTTTTGTTTTCATTATGTTAATCTCCTTGTTTTTCAATAGACTTGTTTTCTAATTCTAATGTGGTTAAATTTAAAAATAAGTCTAATATTTAATACACATTTACATATGCACAATTGTTGAAGTTTACATTTGATAAAAAAATACCCTATAATATACAAAAATCATCCTCCGAAACTCCTTTAGCTTCAGTGGATGACACACCATTGTATCTAGAATATTAAGTTATTTTTTTAGATATTCCGCCAAAAGTAGCCCTTCGGGTGGTACACCTATTCAACATATTATCACATCTTTATATATTTGTCAACACTTTTTTTATAAAAAACTTATAAAAAAATGGCTTCGCCACTTCCCTCACTATAGGTTCGGCTTTTTTATGCAGGCAATTGACTTATTCTAATACGATAATTTCTATAGCATAAAAAAAGTCGCCCAAAATTTTCAGGCGACCTTTTTATATTATTATCTAAATAATTCACTAAGCAATGTATCTAAAGCATTATGAGTGATTTCTTCTTTGTAAAAGCATTTAATAATTAAAAAATATTCTATATTGTCATATTCAAATCGAACTAATCCTTCATTGTTGTTGGTAATTCGATAATATATATATACACTATTGATTCTAAAATTTTGAGTAAAATTATCAAAACGCTCATATTCCCTAAACATAAAATAACGATATACTCTAACTCTAAATTCGATTCTAAAAGTGCTTTGTTCGTCCGCTGTTCTAAAGGATAACTGCCTAATTGTATAACCTAAAAGAATATTTTCTTCATATTTTACAACCTGTCTTAAAACTTCTAAATCTTCTTTATTTAATATTTGTTCACGATTAAACATTAGCAAATGCTCTTTGTTATATAAATAGTCTAGCGTAATACTTTGCGGAATAGCGTCCTTTTCAAAATAACGAAACGGATAGGGTGTTGTAGATAAAACTCCGGATAGCACTATACCCAATATAATACCCGTTAGTAATAATAACGACGCAGCGGCAGTAGCCCAACGAACCACAATTCTTTTATTGCGTTTATACTTTATCGGTTTTTTATAGCTAATATCAATTTCATTATTTTCTGACCATTCTTCAAAGGTTGGCTTTTCAAATGATTTTTCTATAAAATCGTGTACAAAATCTTTTTTTATACACTGCTTGTCATTACTTACATAAATTCCTTTCTTTTCCGACCATTCTTGGAATGGCTTTTCATTAAATGCTTTTTCTATAAATTTTTCTAAATAATCCATAAGCTTAACTCTATTATAGAGACCATACACTCAGAGGAGCCTCTAACTGCGGGAGTTCAATGAACTTCCCTACTTTTTATTTGGTTTTTATTTTTGAATTATATAACCCTGTGTTTGTTTTTATTAGGTGCCGGCATTATCTAGTTATTGTAGGGAACGCACTCTTGGGCGTCCCTTACAATTGATTTTTAGGTGCGGGTGGATGCCTCAGTCGCCCGAACTTTAGACAATATGAGTAATAAATGCCTCAGAAACTTCACCGATACGATATAATGGCACTAAACCATGTACAGGCAAATCAAAACCTGTTGCTACATATAAATAAATATCGTTTCGTATAAGCTGATTTGCCGCATTGTAATACCTTATCCTGCGGTAACCGTAAGCAATCATTATGTGGTTACCCGTCTGTCTGTTATGAAATATTAAATCATGATCCGCAAATGTTTCGATACCACCAAGACCAACTATCGAATACCCTCTTTTAAATAAAGAAACCAATTCCCCTCTTCTAAAGGCGGCTGTCATAGCAGCTTCGTTTAGTTGATTATGACCTGTTCTAACACTTTGCAAAGTAATGCTTCTTCCCTTAAGTCCTGCCTGCATCATCATACCCCATATATATTGATGTACAGTTACACCGTGACCACCGCCCATCAACATAAATAATCGACTTTGAAGCTCTCTGGCTCCTTCTTGCCTGCCGCTCCACATCCATCTGCCTGACATATACATTCCAGCTGTTTGATTTGGTATAAGATTATTTATGCGTCTGTTATAAAAACCAAATACTACAGCACCGCCTGTTATTCCACAAGTATAGTCTGATAACCATCCAGGAGTTCTATCTGCAATAGCAAACCCTGATTGTGTTCTGCGATTAAAATTTACACGCTCTGTCCAAAATTCAATCGGACTATCGTTTCTTGAACTTATTGTATCGTAAGAGTTATTATTATTTAATTCGCCACCACCAAATATAATATCGGAGTTATCTAATTCGTTACCACTAAAGAAAGCATCCTTAAATATTCTCTCGCTGCTGCAAAACTGCTCTT
>WRAP01000004.1 GCA_009780135.1 Bacillota bacterium | reverse complement strand
CCTATACAAATAATGATAGGAACGACATTTAGTGCACTTTCTGCAGGAGGTTCTCATAGTTTAGCTATAGATACTAGTGGTAATCTTTGGGCATGGGGTGAAAATTGGGCTAGTCAACTTGGCAACGGTACAAGAATAGATAGCTTTTCTCCAATACAAATTAAGCAAGGTACAAGTTTTAGTGCAATTTCAGCAGGGGATTTTCATAGTTTGGCTATAGATACTAGTAGTAATTTATGGGTATGGGGTGATAATCGGAATGGTCAGCTTGGCGATGGTACAACAATAAATAGGCATTTACCTATACAAATAATGATAGGAACGACATTTAAGGCAATTTCGGCAGGACTGTTTCATAGTTTGGCTATAGATACTAGCGGTAATTTATGGGTATGGGGTGATAATTGGTTTGGTCAGCTTGGCAATGGTACAACAATAAATAGATTTTCTCCAATACAAATTAAGCAAGGCACAAGTTTTAGTGCAATTTCGGCAGGACTGTTTCATAGTTTAGCTATAGATACTAGTGGTAATATTTGGGCCTGGGGTGATAATTGGACTGGTCAGCTTGGCGACGGTACAACTCTTAGAAGAGTTTCTCCTGCCAGGATTATTGTACAGCGTTTTGACATTTTTGAGGTTACTTCATATTATTTTGTTAGAACTAACTGGGTAACGGATTTTGAAATTATTCGCATTAGTAGTGCTGAAAAGCTTTTTGTTTATATTATGGGTCATTTTATTTTTGACGGAATAGGGGGGTATGATTTTATAGGTGGCGGTTATATTATGCCGCCGTACTTTATATTTTTAATAGGAATTTTTGAATCTCCGCAATTTTTTGATAATAACTGTCTTGTAATAGCTAGGGCTAGTGGCAGTAGTGGTTGTATCTTTAATGTTTTATATGTTAGAGAAGACGGAACAATTAGCATAAACCATTCTCCTAGTCCACTTACAGATGTATCTACTACAAGTATTATTTTAGAAGTTTCAAAAAATTTTAATCCGTCAAACGGTTTTAGTGTACACATTAGCTAAAAAATCATAAAAAAAATCATAAAAAAGTATTTGCAAAGTGTAAATGATATGTGATATACTAATTGTTGTGTCTAATTTTAGGCACAATTTTTAGTGTGCTAAAAGATGTGGCACAAGCAGGATAAAAAAATGAACAACATCATTAGAGCAATAGAAGCTGAATATATGAAAAAAGAACCGCCAAAGTTTGATATTGGCGATACCGTTAAGGTTTGGGTTAAGGTAGTAGAGGGTAATCGTGAGCGTCTTCAAGCGTTTGAGGGTACTGTTATTGCTAAAAGAAGCGGCAGTGTTAGAGAAACTTTTACAGTACGCCGTGTGAGCTTTGGCGTAGGAATTGAAAGGATTTTCCCTCTTCATAGCCCTAGAATTGATAGAGTAGAGGTTATGCGTAAAGGTAGAGTAAGGCGTGCTAAACTTTATTATTTGCGTAATTTATCAGGCAAAGCGGCCAAAGTAGACGAAAAAATTGTAGCAGTAACGGCCGAAGATAAAGCTGCTAAAGCAGCAGCCAAAGCAGAGGCTAAAAAGGCTAAGGCAGTTGCACCAAAGGCAACAGCAAAACCTAAAGCTTAAGTAAAGTATAAAAATGGGCTATTTATATCTTAGGCAAAAAGTATTTAGTATCGGTGAGTCGTTTACATTTTTCGATTTCAATCAAACTCCTATCTTTACAGCAAGAGGGAGTTTTTTTGCTATTCCAAAGCGTTATCAACTTTTTGATGCTAGAATGCAAGGTAACCCAATTATTGAAATTAGACGAAAGGTTTTTAGTTTTATGCCTAGGTATACGGTAACGCATCAGCCTAACGGACAACTATTTTGTACGATAAATCAACGTTTTAGAATTGGTGGTGCAAGATTTGATATTCATACTCCTCACGATGGTCATTATCAAATTATAGGCTCGATTTTTGCTCACGAATTTAGAGTAGAAAATGCACACAGGCAAACGATTGTTAGCATAAGAAAGCATTGGTTAGCTTGGGGTGATACTTACGAAATCATGTTTGATGAAAGGTTAATTACTGCAGAGACGGCCGCAGCTATCATTTTGACAATAGACTGTGCGATACATAGTAAAAATTAAATAAAAATCCGCTGAGTAAACAAAAATGTTTTGCTTGCGGATTTTTTTATTTTGGAGTAAAATGTTGTAATAAAAGGTAAGCAAACCTTGAAAAAACTTCGGCAAAAGCAAGATAAATGATTATTTTTAGTAATTTTTGTGAGAAGTTTCTTCGGATGGTAAAAATTATGCAAATACACGAGCAAAAATTTTATGATGACAAGCGTGATGCGACTATTTTGGCTATAAATAAGGCTAATAGTTTAGAAAGCTTAGAAGAAATTAGATTATCAGCACTTGGTAAAACGGGCGAATGGGCACTACTTAGTAGAGGCTTAAAGGATGTAGATTCTTCGTTTAGACCCATTGTCGGTAAAATGATAACAGACGCTAGAACAGAAGTCGAAATGGCACTAGAGGATGCTAAAAATCGTTTGGAAAACGAGGCTTTAGAGGCTAGATTGGCTAGCGAAAAAATTGATATTACTATCGATAAAAAGTCTATTGGACTTGGGGCGATTCATCCAATTAACCAAACTACTAAACGCATTGCCGATTTTTTTGTGAGTAAAGGTTTTTTAGTGGCAAGTAGCCCCGAGATAGAAACGGATTACTATAATTTTGAAGCACTTAACACGCCTAGTGACCATCCCGCCAGAGATACGCAGGATACGCTTTTTGTTGCTAAAAATCTACTACTTCGTTCTCAAACCTCGGCAGGCCAAATTAGGCTTATGGAAAAAACAAAGCCTCCTATTAGGATGATTGCTCCGGGTAAAGTATATCGTGCCGATGCAGTGGATGCTACGCACTCGCCGATGTTTCATCAAATGGAAGGCTTGGTTGTAGATAAAGGATTAACGCTTTGTAATTTAAAAGGACTGCTTGAAGAATTGGCAAAATATATTTTTGGCGAAAATACTAAGACAAGATTTCGCCCTAGTTACTTTCCGTTTACCGAGCCTAGCGTAGAGGTAGATGCGTCTTGCTTTATGTGTGGTGGTACGGGTGTGGATAATACTAGAGACGATGGACATACGGGCTGTAAGGTATGTAAAGGCACAGGCTGGATAGAGATTTTGGGTGCGGGTATGGTAAATCGTAGAGTTTTAGAGTGCTGTAATATCAATCCCAATATTTATACAGGGTTTGCTTTTGGTATGGGAATTGATAGGATAACCTGCATTATGCACAGAGTTAGCGATTTAAGATATTTATTTGAAAATGAAGTTAGTTTTCTAGCACAATTTAAGGGGGGGAATTTTAGTATATAAGTTTAATGAAAAATTAGAAATGAGGAATGAGAAACTATTGTTTTAGTGAAAATTAAAATTTATTAAAGTTAAAAAATAATTTAATCCGAAATTTCTCATTTCTAATTCTATTGCATTATAAAATATATATTAAATTATAATTATTATGAAACTATTATTAAGTTGGTTAAACGAATATGTAGACACAAAAGGCTTTTCGGCTGAGCAGTTAGCGGACAATCTGGTTAATATCGGCTTTGAAGTTGAGGGCATTGAATATCTTGCGGGTAAAATTGATAATGTTTTTACAGGCAAAATTATAGAGATAAATAAGCATCCGAATGCCGAAAGGTTGCAATTATGTAAATTGGATTTTGGCAAAGATAAAGAGGTTCTTCAAATAGTTACGGCCGCTAAAAATGTGGCGGTTGGCGATATTGTGCCTGTAGCCTTAGACGGAGCAAGTCTTTTTGATGGTAGCCGAATTTATAACGGAGAATTGCGTGGCGAAAAAAGCTATGGTATGCTTTGCGGCGGTAATGAGTTAGGAGTTAGCGAGGATTGGGTAGTCGGCGGTGGTGTTGATGGTATTTTGATACTCGATAAAAAAACAAAAGTCGGGCAAGATATTAAAAAAGTTTTAGACTTAGATGAGTATGTTTTGGATGTGAGCTTAACGGCAAATCGTCCAGATTGTCAAAGCGTTTACGGACTGGCTAGAGAAGTAGCAGTTATGCTTAAGCGAGAAATTAAGCCGTTAAATCTTAAGTATAAAGCCATAGAGGACGCAAAAAATAAACCGTTTAGTTTAGAGATTAAAGACAGCACTCTTTGCCCTAGATATATGGGAACAAGCGTTAGAAATATAAAAATCGCACTCTCTCCCGATTTAATCAAAAAACGCTTAAAAATAATGGGTGTTAAGTCAATAAATAATATTGTCGATATTACTAATTATGTTCTTCTTGAAGTAGGTCAACCGCTTCATGCTTTTGATGCTAGTTTGTTAGAAGGCGGAATTGTTGTGCGTAATGCTAAAGACGGCGAGAAAATTACATTATTAAACGGCGAAGAAATAGCGCTAAAAAGCGATATGCTGGTTATTGCCGATAAAGTAAAGGCGGTAGCTTTAGCGGGTATTATGGGTGGTAGCGAGACTAGTGTTAGCGATAGCACAACCGAAATTTTATTAGAGTCTGCTAATTTTGCTAAAGGGAATATTCGTAATACCGCTAGGGCTTTGGGACTAAAAACAGATAGTAGCCACCGCAACGAAAAAGGTGTTGATTATTTTAGCGTTGAAGTTGGTACAGCTAGAGCATTAGCTTTAATTTATGAACATAAAATCGGCGATATTATAGATGTCAAAATAGAAAAATCAGTTGAGAAACCAAAGCCTAAAGTTATAAATATTAGCATTCGGGACGCCCAGTGTGCGTCCCCTACGAGTTGCGTTATCTGTAGGGGCCGCACACTGGGCGTCCAGCAAAATGATATTTGTGATTTGCTTGGCATTAAAATCCCAACCAATACTATTGTTGATATTCTAACAAGATTAGGATTTAAGGTGCAAGAGAGTAAGGATGGCGAAAAGCTAAAGGTTACAGCACCAAACTTCCGTACCGATATAGAAAGCTATGCGTGTTTAGCTGAGGAAGTTATCAGATTTTACGGTTACGATAAAATTATAGCTAGCCCCATAAAAGGTGGCGAGATTAGTCAAGGCGGTTATAGCATAAGAGATAAAAATATCAATGCTCTTAAATCTCTGCTTGTGGGCATGGGTTGCTTTGAGGCGATAACCTATAGCTTTGTTAGCAATAAGCATTTGGATATGGTAGGGGTAGGAAAGGATAGTTATTTGAGAGACGAGATAGAAATTCTAAATCCTCTATCTAGTGATTATTCTAGAATGCGTACCACTTTAGTGCCGAGCATGCTACACGCAGTTAGACAAAATGAAATGCGAAAGCATAGCGATTTTAGATTATTTGAAATTGCTAATGTATATGTTCCTATTGAAGATAAACTTCCGATAAAAACATTGCCAACAGAGTTAGATATACTGTGTATTGCTTTTGTTGGTAAAAATGAGGATTTTTATTCTCTTAAAATTGCACTAAAAAATGTGTTGAGTTTATTTATGCTAAAGGAAAAATTAGTTCTTCAAGATAAGGATTTTGAAGAGTGGCTACACCCAAGTAAGAGTGCGAATATTATAATTGAATTTGACATAGGTGCAAAAAACTCTATTAAATTAGAAAAAGGGTGTTTTGGTGCAATTCATCCAAAAGTAGCTAAAAACTTTGATATAAGCGAAAATGTATATATTTTAGAATTAAATTTGAGTGGTTTTATAGAAGAGGAAGTGCCTAAAACTATAGCACAAGCTACAAGCAAATTTCCGCCTGTTACTAGAGATTTGGCACTTGTTGTTAAAGACGATATTTTAGTTGGTGAGCTTGTTAATATTATCAAAAAAACAGTGGGTGAGATTTGTAAAGGTGTAGAAGTTTTTGACATTTACAAAGGCGAGCAAGTAGAAACAGGATATAAAAGTGTGGCTTTATCTGTTGTGTTACAAAGCGATAAAGCAACCCTAAAGGATAACGAAATTGTAGAGGTTATGAATAAAATAATTTCTAATCTCGAGAGCGAAACAGGTGCAAAACTAAGGGCATAAAGGTTCGTTATAACGCTATTAGCTTTAGAAAAAAATGAACTTTTTTATTAGGCTTGGGTGACTAGTGGTACGCCCCTACAATTCGGCGATACTTAACTGCTTATCAATTATTTTTTCGGGCGGTAGATACAAACAGCAGTGTGCAAAGTAAATATTCAAAAATGTTGAAAACTAACATAGAATTATTAGCTCCGGCGGGTAATATGGAGTGCTTAAAAACGGCAGTTTTGGCAGGAGCCGATGCTGTATATTTGGGTTTAGATAAGTTTAACGCTAGGATTAAGGCCGATAATTTTACCTCTGATACTCTTAAACAAGCAGTCGAGTTTGCTTACGAGCGAGGAGTTAAGGTTTATTTAGTGTTTAATACTCTACTTAAAAGTGCTGAGGTTAGTAGGGCGGTAGACGAGATTGAGAAAGCAAGCAAGCTAGGAGTTGATGCTTTTATTATTCAGGACTTTGGACTACTTAACGAAATTATAAAACGTAAACTTAGCGTAAAAATTCATTCAAGCACTCAAATGGGAATTCATAATCTTGAGGGTGCAAAAGTAGCACAGCAGTTAGGAATTAGTAGAGTAATTTTATCTAGAGAAACGCTAAAGGAAGATATTAAGGCTATTGCTGAGGGAACGAGTTTAGAGATTGAAGCGTTTGTTCATGGAGCAATATGTGTTAGTTTTTCAGGTAATTGCTATTTTAGTAGCCTCTTAGCAGGCGAGAGTGGCAACCGTGGTCGGTGCTTACAACTGTGTAGAAAAAGTTATTCGTGGAATAAAGCAGTTGGCAGAAATGATAAAAAATATCTGTTATCGCTTAAAGATTTATGCTTAGTGGATTATTTAAGTGAGTTAATTAGCTTAGGTGTTACCAGTTTTAAGATAGAAGGCAGAAACAGGCGAGGTGAATATGTTGGTGAGGTTGTTAGCGTTTACCGAAAAGCATTAGATGGTGTCTTAATAGGCAAAACCGAAAAAAATAGATTAAAAATCGCTTTCAACCGTGGCGATTTTACTAGTGGTTATATAGGTAATGGTAGCGAAAAAATTATTTATGATAAACACCCAAGCCATATTGGTTTAAGGGTAGGAGTTGTTTCTGTTATAAGTAGGGGCGGCACTCTGCCGTCCGTAAAAATAAAATACGATAACACTGCACCGCAGCTACAAAAAGGTGACGGCATAAAATTTATGCGAAGTGGCATAGAGGTTGGCACGGCTTTAATTAGTAATCCTCAACTAATAACATTTAAGGGCAATATAAAAATCGGCGACGAGGTTAGATTAACTAGTAGGTATAGTTCGGGCGGTCAATGCCCGCCCCTACAAAATATTTCTGAAAAAACAAATTATTTACCTATACCCGTAGGAGCGGGCATTGACCGCCCGAATGTAATTTTACCGCAAAGCAATTTACTGCAAATAAATAATCCAAAAACATTCATTGCTATAAACTCCGCTACCGATATTACTGAATACCTATATCACACAGCGGATTATATTGTTTATAATCCAGCTGAATATTCAATAAAAGAAATCAGCGAATTTTCTAAAAAAGCTCCTAATAAAACAATTCTAAACCTCCCCAATATAATGCGAGGGCAGGATAAACAAATCCTACAAGAAATTATAAATCAATACGACCATATTAGATTGCATGGCTTTATTGTGAACAATCTTTGGGGCATAGAAGCAGCTAAAAATCGACCAATTATTTTAGGAACAGGATTAAATATATTAAATGATAGTTCATACAAATTATTCTGTAGGAGCGACAGAGTGTCGCCTGAGCCTTATTATTCTTACATTACATCTATCGAATCTCCAATTTCGCACCCTAACGCTATCAACTATATATACGGTTATCCTAGTTTAATGACATTTTGCCATTGTGTCGAAAGCGGTACAACTCAAACAAAAAAATGTATGGGAAATTGTAAATCAACTAAAAATATTTTTGACGACAGAGGAACAAATTTTTATATTAAAAAACGCAGAATTTATCATTGCTATAGCGAACTATTAAATAATATTCCGCTAGATAATCGAGAGCTTATAGACGGCAAAACGAGTGTTTATATTGATTTAACTTCTGAAAATAATCCAGCTAAAAAGCTAAAAGAGATTTTATCAAATCCGCACAATAATGAACCTCACACACATGGCAATTATAAAAGAGGATTGAAATAAATATTCGGGACGCCCAAGAGTGCGTCCCCTACGAGAAAATTTCAATTGCTTTGTTATGATTTTTTAATGACCTTTGTAGGGGACGCACTCTTGGGCGTCCTGCACCTTATAAAAAAATGAAAAACAATTTCACATATAAAACAATTCACACCTGTTCTCAAAGCGGAGCAAGGGTGGGGCAATACACAACTCCGCACGGAGTAATTGAAACACCGGTGTTTATGCCTGTCGGTACGCTAGCTACAGTAAAAAGTTTAGCACCTTACGAAATAGAATCAACCGGTGCTAGTATTATTTTATCAAACACTTATCATTTATATCTTCGCCCAGGGGAGCAAATTGTAAAACAAGCAGGCGGATTGCATAAATTTATGAATTGGAATAAACCAATCCTTACCGACAGCGGAGGATTTCAAGTGTTTTCGCTTAGTAAACTCAATAAAATCACAGACGAAGGGGTGGAATTTCAATCGCATATAGACGGCAGTCGTCATAAATTTACACCCGAAAAAGCAATGCAAATAGAGCAGGATTTAGGTGCGGATATTATTATGGCATTTGACGAGGTTGCTTCGGCCGAAGCAACTGAGCGAGAAACTGAGAGGGCACTCCACCGCACAATCAATTGGTTAGATAGATGCACTAACGCACATAAAAATAATCAAACTCAAATGCTTTTCCCGATAGTGCAAGGCGGTATGAGTGCTTCATTGCGTAGGCTATCAATCAAAAAAACTTTGCCTTACGCTAAATGCGGATTAGCAATCGGTGGATTATCAGTGGGCGAAAGTAAGGATGTTATGTACGATATGCTTGATGTGTTAAAATCCGAACTGCCTGATAGTATGCCAAGATACCTTATGGGTGTTGGTAGCCCTGATTGCTTAGTAGAGGGAGTTTTGCGAGGCATGGATATGTTTGATTGTGTTTTAGCCAGTCGTATTGCCCGCAATGGTACAGCGTTTACAAGTCATGGTAAAATTGTTGTCAGAAACGCAAGCTATAAAGAGGATTTTACTCCGCTAGACCCCAATTGCAATTGCTATGTTTGCCAAAATTTTACAAAAGCGTATCTCCGCCATCTAGTGAACTGCGACGAAATTCTAGGTATTAGAATGATAACCCTTCATAATATAACATATTTAATTAACCTAATGTTTCGTATAAAAATCGCAATCACACAAGATAAATTTTTAGATTTTGTAAAAGCATTTAGAGAAAGTCCTGAATATATGCAAACAGGAAGATAGATTTTATTAAAAATCTAATAATAAAATCATGATAAAAACCTATTTTACATCGAAAACTGAATTAAAAGGAACTTGCTATTTTGAATTTCAAATTGGTAAATATACTACCCCATGGCTAGAGGATTCTCTTTATCTACATGCAGATGTAATAGCACCTTTCACACGCCTTATAACTGGTACTCACCCCAATAAAAAAAGAGGTTTCGATTTTTTTGGTTTAACATATCTCAATAGCGATGATATAAAAGATATGATTAAAAAATTAAGAGAGTTTGCCATACTGCTAACTAGTAAAAAAAACATATTTCAAGCACTTGAAATGATGGAGCGATATGATTTTACAATAGATAAATGGCATGAAAGCTATACATTAAAGTTAAAATGGGATATATTAAAGAATACTGCAGAAAAATTAGCAAATTGGGCAGAAGAAATTCTTTCAAAACATAAAACAATTACAGTTTGCGGAATTTGAGATTTTTTGTATTTTACTTTATGAGTATATGTAGTAAAATATTTTCATTCCCTTATATGAATTTTTGATTTTTATCCACATATATTTTCCGATTAGTTGCTTGCTGGATTGCTTCACCTATTAACATAGTTCAAATAAAGCTTTAAAAAATTGCGTTAATGGAAGGTGTTTCACAAGAAGAAGTACGCAAAGAAATGGAGACAGCGTTAGTAGCAGCATACAAAAGTGGTAATTTTTATATGCGAATGATTAAAGATGATAACTCGATGCCTACTGTAGAGGAATGTCTTGCATATATTGCAAGAGAAGTAGAGAAAAAAAATAGAATAGAAGTATTATATATAAATATAATCATCGTAAAAATTGCTTCAGCTAGCTGGCAATTTTTCCTAGATTATAAAAATTTTACATTTTACAATTGGTAATAATATGTGATAGAATATAGGTGGTTAGCAAATGAAAATTTTCGACTTTCATACACATATATTTCCCGATGAATTGGCTGGTGGTTTTTTGGAGCGACTTGCTACTGGGATGAATATCACTCCGTATAGTAATGCTACGCTAGATGGTACGATTGAAGTAACGAAAAAAGCGGGGATAGAGGGCTTTTTAACTCTGCACATTGCTACAAATGCTAATCAGCAAAGTAAGGTTAATGACTTTGCGATTGCTACGCATAAAGTGGGCAAGTGTATGGCTTTTGGTAGTGTTCATCCAAGTAGTAGCGAGGCAGTTAGTGAACTAAAGCGTATTCACTCCGCTGGTCTAAAAGGGATAAAAATGCATCCCGATTATCAGCAGTTTAATTTAACCGATAAAAATTTATATCCGATTTATGATGCATGCAGTCAGCTAGGACTTATGATTTTATTTCATGCCGGGCATCAACCGGCGTTTATGGATGTGTTAAGGGGAACTATTCCTGAGATAAAGCAAATCTCAAAAGATTTTCCTAAGCTCACTTTTATAGGGGCCCATTTTGGCGGATTGATGTTAGCTGACGAGGTAGCAGAAGAACTAGCTGGAAAAGCAAAGGTTTATTTAGATACTTCGGCTAGTGTTGGTGTGGTTAGCATTGAAACGGCAACTAAGATAGTACAACGGCATGGAGCCGAAAATATTCTCTTTGGTAGTGATTGTCCGTGGGGAGAACCTAAAGCTCATGTAGAATTTGTGGATAGATTAAAAATTACCGACAGAGAAAGAGAGTTGATTTATTATGGCAATGCAGAGAGATTGTTAGACAAAATTTTCTAAAACTTAAGAATGGAAAGTACCATAGTGTTATTTCTACAATTTAACTAAAAAAACATCAAAAAAGTAATAAAAAATAAATAAAAATATTTTTAAAAAACGCTTGCAGCGTCAAGCGGATATGTGGTATAATATGTTGTCAATTGCCCAAATTTTGGGCTGTGCTTGTTTAAGTACAGCAGGACACGATAAAGGTAGGCTTTATCTTGTTGTGAAAATCATTGACCCCGAGTTTGTACTCGTGGCAGACGGGAGTGTTCGCAAAATGAACAATCCTAAAAAAAAGCGTTCTAAGCATCTCAAATTTCTGACAAGTTTGTTAGACGAAAAACAACTAGCCAAACTCTTAGAAGGTAAACTAGTTGATAATGAAGTGCATAGATGGCTAATAAATTTGCGGAAATAATTAACCGCTGGGTTTCAGACTGTGGAGAATGCGTATTAGGTGTGCTAAAAGCGGGTTCTTCGGTAATGGGTGGGTAAATACCCCCAACGCAGTCCGAAGGTTCCGTTTTTTGTACACAGTAAGTTATACACAGTCTGATGCCTAGAGAAGATAATATAGAAGCAGAAGGAGTCGTAATTGAATCCTTAAGAAATGCTAGTTTCAAGGTTAAATTAGCTAACGGACACATTGTCGCTTGTACTATAAGTGGCAAGATTCGTGTGCACCATATAAGAATTTTAGAGGGCGACAAAGTCAAAATTGAAATGAGCCCATATGATATTACAAAGGGTAGGATTACTTATAGAATGAAGTAGAACAATAGTGAGAAATGAGGAATGAGACAAATGAGAAATTAAGGATTTATTATATATAATGCATAACGCTGAACGCATAATGAAGGATTTATTAAGTAATATAAAAGCGGTAATTATAATTTATATACTAAAACTGAAATTCTCCATTCTCAATAAAATAAGTCAACAATTTCTCATTTGTCTCATTCCTCATTTCTCATTATTGTTCTATACTCTGCATTATTCTGCATTAACAAAACAGCCATTCCATCCGCCAGTTAGTCAGTCGAGGGCGTTATAAGCTCGATTGCAATCTCACTCCACTTTAAGGAGAAACGAAAACACTAGTTAACTAGGTAAAGTTTTCACAGTACAAACATTATGAAAGTAAGAACATCAGTAAAACCTATGTGTGCAGACTGTAAAGTTATTAAGCGCCATGGCAAAATCATCGTGATATGCTCAAAATATGCTAATCACAAGCAAAGGCAAGGGTAACAATGTTTTCAGTATTCAGTGTTCAATTCTCAATTTTGATTTATTAAATAAATAGGTCTTAAATTGTGCATTGAGCATTGTGGTATTGTGCGTTGAAAGACTTGTCGGGGAGGCAACCCGCCACCCTTAGTGGGTATGTAACTTAAGAATCGTTAGTTTAGTAGCGAGTTTCTTAATAAAACCTACGCAAGAAAAAACTAGGAGAAATAAAAACAAAATATGGCAAGGATAGCAGGAGTAGATATTCCTAAAGAAAAGCGGGTAGAAATTGGCTTAACATATGTATTTGGTATTGGTCGCCCTACCGCTAATAAAATTCTAAGTGAAACAGGTATAAATAAAGATACCCGTGTAAAAGCACTAACAGAGGACGAGTTAAATAAAATTCGTATCTATATAGATAAAAACATTGTTGTAGAGGGTGATCTTCATAGAGAAGTTTCACTTTCAATTAAACGCCTTATGGAAATTGGGTGTTATAGAGGCGTGCGTCATAGAAAAGGCTTACCAGTTAGAGGTCAGTCTACTAAACAAAACGCTAGAACTCGCAAGGGTCCAAAAAGAACAGTAGGGAGAGTTAAGAAGAAATAATGGCAGTAAAAAAAACAACAGCTAAGAAAAAAATCACGCATAATATTAGTCGTGGACAAGCACATATACATGCGAGTTTTAATAACACTATTGTTACAATCACAGATGAAAGAGGTAATGCCTTAACCGCTAGTAGTGCAGGTGCTCTAAAATTTAGAGGTAGCCGTAAATCTACTCCTTTTGCTGCTCAACAAGCAAGTGAAAGAGCGGCGGTTGGTGCTAAAAACCTAGGAGTTCGTACGGTAGATGTTTTTGTTAAAGGCCCGGGTAGCGGTAGAGAATCTGCTGTTAGGGCGCTAGAAGTAGCAGGACTACAAGTGCTAAGCATCACAGATGTTTCGCCGATTCCGCACAATGGGTGTAGACCGCCTAAGCGTAGAAGAGTATAAGGAGTAAATAGAAAAATGGCAAAATATACAGGAGCGGATTGTCGTCAATGCCGCAGAGAAGGTCAAAAATTATTTCTTAAAGGCGAAAGATGCACAAGCAAAAAATGTGCTGTAGAAAGACGCTTTGGAGCACCGGGTCAGCATGGCACGGGCAGAAAAAAACCAAGCGAGTACCAAATTCAGCTTAGAGAAAAACAAAAGGTTAAAAGAATGTATGGTGTACTGGAAAAGCAATTCCGTAGTTATTATACAGAGGCATCTAGGATAAAAGGTATCACAGGTGCTAATATGCTTTTCTTGCTAGAAAGAAGGCTAGATAATGTTATCTACCGTATGGGTATTGGTAGTTCTAGAGCACAAAGCCGTCAAATTGTAAATCACGGTCATGTAGAGATTAATGGTAAATCTGTTAATATCCCTGCTTATATCGTTAAACTAGGCGATGTTATTACAATTAGAGAAAACCGCAAAGATAACGAGTATTTTAAAGAGCTTAAAGGTGCTAAAATAGTTATGCCCAAATGGGTTAGTTTTGATACCGATAGCTTTGTAGGTAAAATTATCGAATTACCGGAACGCACCGACATCGACGCTAGAATCAATGAGCAACTTATAGTAGAACTTTATTCAAAATAATCACTTAAAATTGAAAACTTAAAACTTAAAAATATCGGTTTATTTTTTAATATGGAATCAATTATTTTTAAGTTTTCATTTTTAAGTTTTCATTATTTTATCCAATAAGGAGATTCCAATTATATGATGGAAATAAAAAGTCCACAAATTTATCCGGAAGAAAGTGCGGATAAGCGCATTGGCAAATTTATTGCAGAGCCTTTAGAGAGAGGCTACGGCACAACACTAGGAAACGCTCTTAGACGAGTTTTAATGAGTGCACTTCCCGGTTCTGCCATTGTGGGCATTAGAATTGAAGGCGTACAACATGAATTCTCTACTATTAAAGGTGTAAGAGAAGATGTCGCTGAGATTATTCAAAATTTAAAAGACTTGAATATCAAAACAACCTATACCGATAAAAGCATCAAAAAAGTTATTCGTATAGAGGCAAAAACTCCGGGTGTTGTTAGAGCAAGTAGTATTTCTCTAGATCCAGAGGTAGAAATTCTAAATCCCGATATGCCGATTTGCACCCTAGATAGCGGTGGCAAATTAAATATGGAACTTTATGTTGGCTTAGGTAGCGGGTATCAAGTAGCCGAGCTTCAAAAAGACGAAACTCAGCCTATAGGATATATTGCTATAGACTCTAAATTTTCGCCTGTTAAAATGGCTAGCTATAGCGTAGAAACTACCCGTGTCGGTCAAAAAATCGACTATGATAAGCTAACATTAGAGATTAAAACCGATGGTTCTATTACAGCTAAAGAAGCTCTTAGCTTAGCCGCTATAGCACTTAACGAGCATGTTAAGAGGTTCGAAAACCTTACAGACACTATGCGTGGTGTAATTACTGTTACCGGTGGCGAGAGTGAGGTAGAAGCTAAAGTTAATATACTTAATATGAGTATAGAGGATATGGATTTATCGGTGCGTAGCTTTAACTGTTTAAAGCGTGCCGGTATTCATACGCTAGAGGATTTAACAAAACGCTCTATGGATGATATGCTAAAAGTGCGTAACCTAGGTAGCAAGTCGTTAGACGAAATTAGAGCAAAACTTCGCCATTATGGATTAGACTTCAAAAAAGGCGAAGAAGAATAAATATAAAAAGCACAGCTTTTTTAATGTTCAATGTAACAACGCTCATTGTGCAATTGGAGGATTTATTTAGCTAATAAATCAATATTGAGCTTTGAAAATTGTTTAATTGTTCGTTTTAAAAACTGGAGAAACGGCAAAACTTGCCGCATAAGGAAAAAACAAAATGCAACAACGCAAATTAGGAAAAGCTACCGACCAACGCTTGGCAATGCTTCGCAACCAAGTAACGGCATTACTGTGGCACGGAAGAATCGAAACAACATATGCTAGAGCAAAAGAAGTATCTCGCTTAGCCGAAAAACTTTTAACTCTTGCTATAAATAGCTATAAAGATACGGTTAAAAAAGAAGAAACCCGTATTATAAAATCTACAGATAAAAAAGGCAAGATTACAGAAAAACAAGTTAAAGTAGAACTTGTAAATGATGGTCCTATTAAACTTGCTGCTCGTCGCCGTATAATGGCTAGTGTTTATAACCAGCAAGAGCAAAGAGCTGAGAAGGAAACCAAAGCTGCTTTTAGAGGTAGAACAGAGCATATCTATCACCCTCTTATCGAGAAGATTTTTAATGAATATGCTCCTCGCTATGCTCGCCGTATAGAAGAACACGGCAAAGGCGGTGGTTATACAAGAGTTCTAAAAATGGGTCCTCGCCGTGGCGACGGTGCCGAAGCCGCACTTATTGAATTAGTGTAATAAATTTTAATACAGGACATCATTTTTGGTGTCCTGTATTATGTTTTATAGGCAATTACATTAGTCAGTAATAAAATTCGTTTACTGTAGAGACATTTGAACAAAAACCGAAGGTACACTCTGTCGCTCGCACATAATAATAAAAAAATTCAACTGAGGTAAACTTATGCAAAATTCTAACTTATCAAAAAACGACATCAAAAAAATCACACTTATAGTGCTAGCTTGTGTTATAGGTGTTTTGCTTTTATGGCAAATAGTAGCACTCTTTTCAGAATCTGTTTTTTATCTTATGCAGTATGTGCGTGACGAAGAGGGAAGAAGAGCGATAGAAAACAACATGATAAGTAGCGTTTTCATGAATACAATATTATCATTTGGCTTAACGGGTTTACTTACTTCTATTTTTGCAATGGTGTTTTTGCTTAGTATGTTAAATAACAATGATAATGCTAAAGTATTAAGGTATGTTTTTCTTTTTTTTACTATAATAGCGGTAGTAGTTGCCATATTTATAAATGCAATTTTATTGTTTTATTATGGAGATGATAGCTGGACAGTGCCTAGAACAGACTACTTCATACTTAATCACTTTTTCTCGCTACTAACTAGCTTTATTTTGATTACTATCTCAACTATAGCCCTTGCGGTAATAAGAGCTATTTTCTCTGATATAGATAAACCAAAAAAATCTGATGTTGTTACAACTCAAGAGCAACAGCCCAATGAAATTGCAACAGATAAATCAGAAAAATTGTAATAACATAAATAACAAAAAAGCGTAATTTGTTTAATTACGCTTTTTTATTATAACAACGCATTTAGCTTGTCCATAGTTTTTTTACTTGTTGCTGGTATATTTTCCAATGGATATTTTAGTCCCAAAGTTTTCCACTTATTTACACCCATTTTATGATATGCTAGTAGTTCTATTTTTTCGGCACCCTGTGCGAGTTCTTTTAATTTTAAAATTTGAGTTACATTATCAGTTATCCCCTCTACAATTACTTGACGCACCCAAAATGGTTTGCCGATTTTTTTAAGATATTCTAACGATTTTAAACAATCATCAATCGGCACACCTACTAAATCTAAGTAAGCCTCTTTATCGGTGTGCTTTACATCTAAAATAACTAAATCAACCACTGACAAAACTTCTTCGCTAAATGGAAAACCCGATGTATCTAACACTACATGAATATCTTTTTTTTGCAATTCCTTTATAAGTAGCACAAGAGAGGGGGATTGCTGTGTCAACGGCTCGCCGCCGCTAAGTGTAACCCCGCCATTCTCTCCGTAGAAATTTTTATATTTAATACATTTTGTTACTAAACTATCAATTGTCCATTTTTCCCCACCCTCAAAAGACAACATATCAGCATTATGGCAGTATTTACATCTAAGCGGACAGCCTTTAAAAAATATAATGGTTCGTAGCCCCGGACCATCAAGCGTCCCCAGCGTTTCGATAGAAGCGACATTTAATGAAAGTTGTGTAGGTTTTTTGATAGCCATAATTACAATATCAGTATAGCATATTGTAACCAATAATGTCAAATTTATTAACGTACAACCAATTATGAGTTTATTAAACCTATTATTATTTGAGAATAATTATGTAGTACAGTTTTTTAGTTATGTTTAATAATTATTAAACGGTAAACTTGATTTTGATTATTAGTAGCCGGTAGTGCGATGTCTGCTATTGCTACATTACAGCCGTCAATTTCTGCTACAACTGTATTTTCAAATTCTTTGTTGTTTTTTAAGTTCTTTAGCATTTCATCTCTAATGTATTTTATTTCATTCTTCATTTGATTAACCTCCTTAGTATATTAACAACTATATATGGGGAAGCTGTTGATATAATTATACTACCCTAACTTTCTCAAAGTCAATAATTTATAAGAAAGTCGAGGTAGTATATTTTGTAAGAGGTTGTCGAAAAAATGGATACTATAGCACAATTTAGCGAAAGGCTAAAAGAACTTATCTTTGAAAACAATATTACTGTAAAAAAATTAAGTCAAAATATTAGTTGTAGCGAAAAAAGTATTTATGATTGGCTTACAGGTAAAATAAATTTTGTGCCGTCTGTTTATAATCTTATAAAACTTGCAGATTATTTTAAATGCTCTTTAGAATTTTTATTAGGAATAGAACAAGAAAATTATTTAACAGCACCTAAACAGCGTCCGCCATTTTCGGAGTGGTTTCGTAGTGCAGTAGAAGCAAAAGGATTTACATTGTATGGATTAAGTAGAAAAACAAAAATGAATACAGGTAATTATTATAACTGGATTAACGGCGTAAGTGAACCAAGCCTTGATAGCCTACTAAGAATTTCCGAAGCTCTCGATTGCTCACTAGACTATCTAGTAGGCAGAGAGTAGAATCCTAAGAAAAATGGATGTTGATAAATCTATCAGCATCCATTTTTTTATTCATCAATTTCAATATAAATCTAGTTTATCCTTTATCAAAGAAAGTTCTATCTAATACTTCTTGTCTATGCTTTGTGCTTAATACTCCGAATTTTACGGCATAGCCTGATACTCGGATTGTTAAGAATGGGAATTTTTCGGGAACTTTATGTGCTTCTAACAGAGTTTCTCTATCGAAAACATTTATGTTTAGATGATGTCCGCCACTACGGAAATAGCCGTCTAGGATTGTAGACAAATTCTTCTGTACTGTTGCGTTGTTTTTGCCTAAGTAGCTTGGCGAAACATTAAAGGTGTTAGAGATTCCGTCTCGGCAATATTTGTAATCAAGTTTTGCAACTGAATTAAGACTGGCCAGCGCTCCGTGCTTTTCTCGGTTGTGTAGGGGATTAGCACCCGGGGCAAATGCTTCTCCACTTTTGCGACCACAGGGTGTGCTACCTGTTTTTAAACCATACATTACATTAGAGGTAATTGTAAGAATACTAAGGGTATGAACGCTTTCTCGATATGCCTTAGTTTTAATAAGTTCCTCGTAGAAATATTTTACAAGATAAGCGGCGATGTCGTCCACTCGGCAGTCATCATTACCGAATTTTGGAAATTCGCCTTCGGTTTTATATTCTGTGATTAAACCTGTTTCGTCTACTATAGGAGTAACTGACGCATATTTTATGGCACTTAAGCTATCTGCGCAAACTGAAAGACCTGCAATTCCAAAAGCCATAAGCCTTTCTACTACAGTATCGTGAAGGCTCATTTGCAATTTTTCGTAAGCGTATTTGTCGTGCATATAATGAATTACATTCATTGTATTTACATACGCTTTAGCAAGCCAATCGATATATTTAAGATAGCGTTTTAGCACAACATCATAGTCTAATTTGCCACTATTTATTGGTTCCATATCAAGCCCTACACTTTCGCCTGTAAGCTCGTCTCTTCCGCCGTTCAAAGCAACCAATAATAACTTAGCTAAATTACATCTAGCACCAAAGTATTGCATTTGTTTACCTAGCGTCATGGCAGAAACGCAACAAGAAATGCCGTAATCGTCGCCGTATACGGGACGCATCAAATCATCGTTTTCGTACTGAATACTAGAGGTTTCGATTGAAACCTTAGAGCAATAAGTCTTAAAATTCTCAGGCAAATCTTGTGCCCATAGCACTGTGATGTTAGGCTCTGGAGCAGGCTTTAGATTATAAAGTGAGTGCATAAACCTAAAAGAAGTACGGGTTACAAGAGTTCTTCCGTCTGTACCTGTACCGCCGATTGCCTCGGTTACCCATGTTGGGTCGCCTGCGAATAGTTCGTTATAGTCGGGAGTTCTTAATTGGCGTGCCATTCTTAGCTTTAATACAAATTGGTCGATAAGCTCTTGTGCCTCTAGTTCTGTAATTATACCGGCTTTAATATCTTTTTCGATATAAATATCTAAGAATGTGCTAACCCGTCCTAAGCTCATAGCGGCACCGTTTTGTTCTTTAATTGCACCTAAATAAGCATAATATGTCCATTGAATTGCTTCTTTAGCGGTAGTAGCAGGCTTAGATATATCGTGTCCGTACATTTCAGCCATTCCTTTTAATTTTTTTAAAAAGGCAGTTTGGCGGTGAATATCCTCTCGTAAACGAATTTTACCTTCGTCCATATCGCCTTTTTCTAGCTCTAAAAAATCTTTATTTTTATGTTCTACCAGCATATCTACACCGTATAGAGCAACACGGCGATAATCGCCGATAATCCTGCCTCTGCCGTACGCATCGGGTAGTCCCGTTAGAATCCCACTTTTACGAAGTTTGAGCATTTCTTGAGTATATACTCTAAAAACACCGTCGTTATGAGTGGTTTTATAATTAAAAATATTTTCGATGTTAGGAGAAATAGTGTATCCGTATGCTTCACAAGCCGATTTTGCCATACGCATTCCGCCGAACGGATTTACAATGCGTTTTAGCGGATGGTCTGTTTGAAAGCCTACAATTTCCTCGTTTTCTTTATCCAGATATCCCGGCTTAAAGCTAAGAAGAGAGGCAATATTTTCGGTGTCTATATCATAAACTCCGCCTCTCTTTTTTTCTTCTAAAAGTAAGTCTTCGTATTTTTTTAGAAGAACTTCAGATTTTTTTGAAATAGGGGATAAAAACTCATCACCGCCGATATAAGGCGTATAATTTTTTTGAATAAAATCTCGCACATCAATTTCTTTTTGCCACGAGCCTTCATTAAAGCCTTCCCACATAGGGAAGAGCGTTTGATTTGTATTTGTTGCTTTTGCCATAATCATAAATTCTCCTAAAAATTCTAAATAAGTTGTCTACAGTTGATAGTATATAGTAGTAAGGAATGGTTGTCAATAGGGAAATTCAATGAGAAATTAGAAATGAGGCGAATGAGAAATTATTGTGTTTTAATTATAAATACTTAAATACTTAATTTTATTTGATATATGTTTATAAGTCCTTAATTTCTCATTTCCCTCATTGCTCATTGTTGATTTCTTATTGCCTAAAAAAGTCCCTCAGATTTTTTATTGCTAAGATAAAATTTGGCAAATCATTTTCAGGGATTGTTTTTATCATAGCATCTATAAGTGATTTGTGCCATTTTGTATGCTCGTCATTTATAAGTAGAGCAATTGGAGTAGGCATAATGTAATAAACCCTTTTGTCGTATTTATCTTGCTTTTTAGTAAGATAGCCTTTTTTTTCTAGCTTTTTATAAGCTTCGGTGAGTGTGCCAAGACTAATCCTTAAATTATTTGCCACACCCGAAAAAGTATTATTGCTTTTTTGTTCTTCTTTATAGACGGCTTCAATGAGATGAATTTCTTTTAGCGTCAGTTTGCCGTTAGAAAGGTGCTCTAATGCCCGCTCCTCCTCGTGTAAAATAGAGTAAAAAGTATCTACCATAAAATCGTTAAGAAGCTCACAATCAACACTTATCTCACCCTTCTCTTTTGTTCACTGAGCAAGATCTAACCTAGGTTTACCAATAAATACAAAACCGATACCGCCACAACCTAAATGAGTGCCAACAACAGGACCTACAATAACTTCTTTTAAATTGATATTAGGATAAGCGTTTATTACAGCAGTTTTAAGATTTTCGTATGAGTCGCTTTTAGAAGTTCTTACAATATACGCAGTTTCTTTAGAAAAATCAGCATTTTGAGGGTCTTTGTGTTTTTCGGCTAGTTCTAAAATGGTTTTAATAGCCTTTATGTTGCCTTTAGCTTTTTCACAAGGGACAATTTTACCTTGCTTATTAAATGTAAGAATTGGTTTAACTCCCAAAATAGTTCCAAGCAATGCTTTTGTAGCACTAATTCTACCGCCTCTTTTAAGATGGTTAAGATCGTCCACCATAAAGAATGCCTGCTGATTATTACGCATTTCCTCTACAATTTTTATTGCTTTACCAGAATCTATTGTACCGTTTAATTCTAGTAACTTTTCTACGAGCATCATTTGCCCAACTGTAGCCATCAGGCTATCCACTATGTAGATTTTGCGATTAGTTAGTTTTTCGTTTATTTCGTTACTAGCCAGCACAGCACTGTTATATGTACCTGATATTCCGCTAGATAGTGTTATATGAATTATATCGCCCTCGGATTCTTCGCTAAGGAGAGCATTAAAATATTCCAAAAATTCCTCTGGATTGGTTTGCGAAGTGGAAGATAATTTCCCGCTTTTTACACCCTCATAAAATTCATCGAATTCTTCGGGTTTGTCATAAAGTTCTTCGTATACTTTATCGCCGTGAATCCTTTTTATAGGAAGGCAATAAATGTTTTGCTCGTTCATTTCGCTTTTTAGATAGTCAGCACAACTATCTGTTGAAATAATAAATTTTGTCATGATATATTCTCCTAAGAAATAGTTTGATTGCCAAACTATTTTTTAGTTTAACAAAAAAGCAATTTGACTGTCAAACGATTTTTTTCAAACAACATTAAAATTAGTCCTAAAAATTTTATAAAAAGAGGTTGCCTTAAAGATACTGATATGGTACAATCTTATTATATAAAAGCGGTTCACAATGGACTGTTTTTTTGTTTTTGGATGTTTAGTGGATTTTATTTAGTATGATAGAAAAAGGCGAAAAGGAAATAATGCAAAAAGAAGCAAAATTTGTTACTGTTATCGATGCCGATAGGCTCGGGAAGCAGTTTTTCGCCACCGAGTTTAATTTAGATACAGCAAGTGTTTTTTTACATAAATTACTTACTGACACTTCATTTGTCTCACTTTTTAAGGCATTAAAGCACGGGTATGTCAGCCCCGAGCCTAAGGATTTTATAACTTCTAGTTTAGGTCTTCACGACCTAGATTCGGGGTATTTTAATTTATTTTTAGAACTAGCGGAAGTGGCTAACTTAGATAGCAATACAGTTATGAAAGTGGCGGTAGAAAGCTTTATCGGCGATAGTATGCTATCGGTTTGGCAAAAGGGTGCAACAGCTTATATTCTAAAAAGAGCAGAGGGTGATTTTTTTGGAGTTGCTAAATTACTTATAGAGTTAGACCCATCGTTTACTGCTTTTGGCGTATTAGTTAAAGCCGATATAGCTAGAAGTGCTGTTATACTTATTGATAAGCTACTTTATGGTGCTGGTCTTAATAAATCTGCTATAAGAAAGCTACTGATTGCTAATAAAATTGATATAAATTATCTCTTTGGCGATAGTTATGCTAATGGGGACACTAGAAAAAGAGAAGCGATTGTTAGGCTTGCGTTACTTTACAAAACCGAAACAGAATGCGAAAAGTTTTTAGAAAGAGTTCAAGATACTGACCCCAATGCTTTTATTAGAGGACTCATTAATTCTCATAACGATAGAGATAAAGCTAAGCCTCAAAAGCCTCCGCAAACTGCTTTAGAAGAATTAGAATGTTGTTTAACTGACGGCAAAACTTTAGTGTGCAGTGAATTTTTAGAAAGAATTAAAATTGATGTAGAGTTTAATAAATTAGCTAACGATTTATTTTTTAGCGTATATGAAAACGATGCTTTGGTTGATATTATTGTTGTAGAAGGCGAGACGGTTTGTAATTTAGATAATTGTCCGATTGAATTGAGTGAAAGTTGTAGCATAGGTGTTTTGCATCCGATTGAGATACCTACAAAATGCTCGTATCTTAAAAATTTGAATCTTAACGAACAACCGATTTTACAAATTAGGCGTCCGTCTTATTTTGCTACCGATTTAGAAAAGGTTTCTAACGAAATTAAAAGGGTTAGTGGTACGGTTGTAAATGCGTGTCTATTTAAGCAACATCTAAAAGAACATAATTTTAAGCTGGTTTTTGGTGAGGTTAGCGGGCTATATGAGTACGCTTCTTACTTTTTAGGCGAATACAGTATAGTTTTAGAATTTACTCCGACAGATTTTAGTATCGAAGACCAAACGCTTACTCTAAAGTCTGCCAAAATTTATAAAGGCAGTGATTTTGTTCCCGTTAGAGGCAATCTTTATATAAGAGGTGCTAGGGTTGTGCGTATAGAAACCGTTCCGCCAAGGCAGTTAAGTGAGTGTATTTATTCGTTACTAAAAGCGGGCAATTTGACGGGGTGATTTTTCAAATTATAAATATTATTTTATTTGATTCTTGTAAAAACAACTAATAAGTCTGAATTTATAATTAAGAATGCTATATAAAAAATTGAGGCTAATACTAGCCTCAATTTTTTATATAGCATTCTTATATTTTTCTATGCTCCCCATACTACTGTAGGTTGACCACTACCTCTCCAATTAGTTGCCCAACCATTTGGTCTTTCGGTGTGTCCTTGTACATATATTGTTTGAATCCATCCCCACCAATCAAATATTCTTGTTCCCATAGTTGTAACAGAAGCAGGAATAGTTAAACTAGACATTGTTCGATTGCCACTAAATGCCATATCTCCTATTGTTGTTAGGCGACTGCCCTCCTCAAAAACTACAGAGTTTAGAGTCGCTTCCGCACCCGGAACACCTCTAGGAAATCCGAATACAAAGTTTCCAATTTCAGTTACGCTTCTAGGAATTGTAATACTAGTAAGCACTCCAGTATTAAATGTGCCACTACCGATAAATTCTAGCTGACTATTTGGTTCAAAGGTTACAGTACGCATATCTACAAAAACACCCCTACCTAAAGTTGTGTTTCTCGCACAACCCAAATCCGTAACAGTATTAGGAATAACTGCATTTCTTAGTCCACCTGGTGATGCTATAGCAGTTGTTGCACTTATGTTATAAACAACTCCGCCGATAGCAACAAAATGTTCGCTACCTTCATCTACTTCAAGAGTTAATAGCCTTGTAGTGCCGGCAAAAGCCATACCTCCTATACTCGTAACGCTAGCAGGAATTGTGATGCTAGTTAAAGATGTTGTATTTCTAAACGCCTCAGCTCCAATGCTTGTAACGCCTTTAGGAATAATAAAATTGTTAAGATTAGTTAGATTATAAAAGGCTCTGTTTCCTATTGTTCTTAACTGGCTATCTGAATTAAAGGTTATCTTGCGAAGATTAGACGGAATGCCCGCTTGTTGCATAAAAGCATGATTTTCTATTGTATTTAGTTGGCTACCATTTTCAAAATACACATCTCTAACCGCCCAAATAGGATTAGCCGGTTCCGTCCATCTAGGAGTAAAAGCATGCATAGCAATAGTAGTAACGGAGGCTGGAATTGTAACCTCGGTTTGCCCTCCGCCCAATTCTGTAAAACCCAACAAGCGATTATTCTGTATGCGAAAAAAATCGTAATTTACCGGCGGGATTTCGATGTCGCCGTTTTTGTAGGTGCTATCGCTTTGTGGAGGACTTGTTTGATTACTATCTATCTCTCTATAGCAAGCGATAGTAAACAGTCCGATTGTTAGTGCCAGTATAATTACTAGCATGATTGATGTGATTTTTCTTTTTGTTTGTTTGTTCATTATTTTTCTCCTTTTTGTAGGCGGAAGCCTATTTTAACTAACACCTCGTAGTATTCTTAGCTTATTAAAATCCATTTCTACTAAATGAGGGTATGGGTGGCGGGCTTTTGTTAGAGGAATATCGGAGTTATCCGCATAGCTACTAGCATTGTTTTGCTCATTGTAATAATTTTCATTTGTTTTTTGCTGTTCTTGATATTCCTCAAAATCTCTAACTATTTGAGCTAGTCTTAAATTTTCAGCTATTAAAGCTTCAATTTTTTCCTCTGTATCTCTATGATGATTAAAAACAAAGTTAATTAAAACTTCTCTTTCGCTGTCAGTTAGACCTTCTCTTAAAAAAACGGTATCTCTTACAACAAAGACTCTAGTTGCATTGGGTAATGTTGCATTATATTGAACCCTAACAAGAGATTGAGTAAAAGCGTCAAATATATCAACTCCTTTATGAAGTAATATTCCGTCATCATTATATCGCCTATATGATATTGATATAGAAAAATCGTTATGTTTATTAAACGAAAACCCTATTGTAAAATAGGTTAGATAAAATATCCCACTAAAATACGCTTGACCACCCGCTTCTCTACCGACAGCAGTCATATAGGATTTGCCGGTTTCTTCATCAAATCCCGAAAAGCTAGCATAGTACGGAATAAAATGTTGCCATGCACCACCTCCGCCTCGCCTAAAGATAGACATAAATTCGGGGCATCTATCAAACTCTAAATCAAATATTTTTTCTAATGCTTCACTTCCAAATGATTCTAAAAGTGAAAGTTTAACTTGGCTAAACATAAAAATATCTATAATGTAGGGGTTGATGTGATTTAAGGTAATTGGCCTTATTACTGTACCTCTACTTGTAAAAATTTCTGTTGCAAAATCCTTTATATTAAATTCTACTGTATCGTTGGTGCTATATTGTTCGTTTTCTTGTTGATAGTAGCTTAATGACGAAAAAGCAGAAGGATTAGTGCTTACTATAAACCCACCGTTTAATTCGCTTGCAGTATATATATTTTCTTGAATTTCTATAGCTTTTTTTACTTGTTGGTTTAATTGAGCTTGAGCCCTCCTAGCCTCCTCGGCTCTTGGATCCGGATGATATGTTGGTGGCAAAACAGTGATAGGCAAAAGAGCAGGTAATACTAGCGTAAAGAAAATCACTAATCCTGTTGCTACAGGTACTAAGGTACCAAGTATAACTCCTAGTTTTTTATGAGTACGCTTTTTAGTAGCCATTTGATTTTCATTTGTAATATCTAAAAAAGACTGCTCAATCGGTTGCAAATTTGCAATTTTTATATTGCCCCACATATTAGGAACTGATATGTTTTTAATTTCATCGACTAGTATTTTTTTTATATTTTCAGTTGTCATTGTTTTTCTCCTCCATATATTTTTTAAGTTTTTTAATGGCTCTACTATATAGCCACTTAACTGTTCCTACGGGTTTATCTAAAATTTTCGCAATTTCTCTGTGTTTATATTTATCTAAAGCAAAAAGTATTACAGCTTCTCTCTCTAATATATCTAGCGTCAAAATCGCATCTCTTAATAAAATGTTTTCTATCCATAAATTTTCATTATTATTTTTATCGAATAAGTTTTCCTCAAACACTTCTATACTGACAGTTCTCTTACTCTTTGTGTACTCTGTATAACTTAGGTTACGGGCAATTTTACAAATCCAAGCAGAAGCATTATTAGCTTTATAGCTTTTAATGTTTTGAGCTACCTTTATAAAGGTTTCTTGCAGTATATCCTTAGCTTTTTCGCTACCTAAAATAGAGTACGCTAAAAGATAGACACTTTTATTCATTATTGTATAAATGCCTTTTAATGCGTCTATATCGCCATTTTTTAAATTTTGCATTAGTATTTCTAGTTCCACATCTTCGTATTCATAAAGTTCTTACATTATTATAACTCATAAGAACCCTTTTTGGTTGGTAGAAAAAATATTTTTCTCATTTTAGGGAACTAACTAAAAATATTTTAGATTTACTGGCATTCTCTTTAGCAACAAATAGTTGTTTTAATTAGTTATCTTTGTTAAAATATACTTGTGCCTAAATAATTTATGCTAACCCAAAAAATAAACAAAATTCTAAAAAAAGTATCAAAGCCGGCAAGATATGCCGGAGGAGAATTTGGAGCGGTAGAGACAAAGACTGATGCCAGCTTCAATTTTTTATTGGGATTTTGCGATGTGTACGAGGTTGGTATGAGTAATCTTGGAATTAAGATTTTATATGGGATACTTAATGAAAGAAGTGATACTAATTGCGAATTATGCTTTGCTCCATGGCCTGATATGGGCGAGGTGATGAAAGAAAATGACATTGAATTGTTTTCTTTGCAAAGTAAAACAATAGCAAGAGATTTTGATATGTTAGGGTTTAGTGTAGCAAGTGAGTTAAATTTTACTAATGTGTTATATATGCTAGAGTTAGCAGGGCTAAAGCTTAGGGCTAAAGACAGAAAGGCAACGGACCCAATTATTATCGGTGGCGGTATGGGGCTACTGAATCCTATGCCAATGGCTGATTTTTTTGATTTAATTGTTATTGGTGAGGCTGAAGAAGTTATAAATAAAATTGCTGATTTGTATGTGGAGATTAAGACACAAAGCGATACTAAAACAAAAATAAAGAACGATTTTCTAAAAGAAGTCGCTAGTTTAGAGGGTGTTTTTGTACCGAGTATTCATAGCGAGGAACACTCTAAAAATCCTAATCAAAAGATTAAAAAAACAGTTGTTAAGGATTTAGATAATGTTTATTATCCAACTAATCCGATTTTACCTAGCGTAGAAGCAGTACATAACAGAGCAGTTTTAGAAATTTTTAGAGGGTGCTTTAGAGGATGTAGGTTTTGCCAAGCAGGGTTTGTTTCTCGTCCCGTTAGGTTTAGAAGTAGCGAAAAATTAACAGAGATTGCAAAAGAGCTTATCGAAAAAACCGGTTATGAGGAGATGAGTTTATCGTCTTTGAGTACAAGCGATTATCCGAATTTACAAAATTTAATAGAACAATTAAAGCCTATGTGTAGCGATGCTAATGTAAATTTATCACTTCCATCAACAAGGCTGGATGCGTTTATGGCAAGCCACGCAGATGAGAGTCGTAAAAGCTCGCTAACCTTTGCTCCCGAGGCAGGCAGTCAACGACTTAGAGATGTTATAAAAAAAGGAATTACAGAGGACGATATTTTTAACGGTTTAGAAAATGCTTTTAAGATGGGCTACGATGCTGTTAAGCTGTATTTTATGATTGGACTGCCAAGCGAAACACAAGAGGATTTAGATGCGATAGTTGAACTAGCCAGAAAAATAAAAACTCATTACAAAAAGCATTCTAAAACAAAAAGAAGTTTATCACTAAGGTTTGCTCTATCAACTTTTGTACCAAAACCGTACACTCCGTTTCAGTGGGAGGTACAACTAAGCTACGAAGATATTATAAAAACACAAAATGAGCTAAAAGACCGCTTAAAAAAGATGGGAGTAAAGGTTGCTTTTCACGACCCAGGCACATCAAAAGTAGAAGCAGGATTAAGTAGAGGTGGAAGCGAGATTGCTAAGGTTTTAGAAAAAGCACACAGCTTAGGCATCAAATTCGACGGTTGGACAGAGTTTTTTAATTACGAAAAATGGGTAGAAGCATTTAATAATGAAGGAATAAATTTAGATAAATATACCGCTCAAAAAGACTTTGAAACTCCACTCCCATGGAGCATAATAAACATCGGTATTAGTGATGAGTTTTTTAAAGATGAAAGAGAAAGAGCGTTTATTGAGGTGGTTAAGCTGTGATAATTCTAAAATTTGAAAAATTAAATCCGGCAAGCTTTATGGCACATTTAGATGTTATGCGGTGTTTTAATATGGCACTAAGGCGGGCAAAAGTTAAAGTAAAATACAGCACAGGATTTAATCCTCATATGTTGGTATTTTTTAGTAGTCCGTTAGCAGTAGGGTTAGAAAGTAGGGCAGAATATGTATGTGTGGATACTAACGATAGTGCTGAAGTTGTTATAAAAAATCTTAGTAAGACACTACCTAATGGTATAAAAATTTTAAGTGCAAAAGCTGCTGTAAATAATCCAAATTTTGCTAGCGTTTTAGCAGTGGCACGCTACGAAGTTGAATTAGATAAAGAAATAGATCTAAAACCGATTTTAGATAAAATTTTATCTTCAAAAACCTTTAATATGGATTTTGAAAAAATGGTAAAGGATAGAGGAAGAGAAAGAAAAGAAATCGTTAGTAAAGATGTTAGAGACAGAATATTGGATTTAAGTGGGGATGGTAAAAAATATAACTTTTTACTTCTTTGCGGTAATCTAAATTTGCGGGCAGATAAATTAGTTGAGTGTTTGCTAACAGAAGCAAACAATAGCCAAGTCGGATATAAAGTAATAAAAACTGAAGCCTTTATGCTAAAAAATAAAAAAGACAAATTAGAAGATTTATGGTTAATAAATAAATTGCCAAGTGTTTTAATTAGCTTTGATGAAATATAGTGGAAAGTAAAAAGTGTTGATTTTATAAATGTAAATTAATAACCGAACTTTTTATCTTTTACCTGTTATTTTATAAAGAATGATATTTATCAAAATTGTTTTGTAAATGACAAAGTAGAAATAGTTAGGATATAGCGTAAAATCATTTGCTAAAGCTTAGTATAAATGCTATAATTGCACTATGGTAAAAAACTTGTTTACACAAAAAATAGATGCTTTTATAGTAAATAGTCCTGTTAATAGATTTTATTTTACAAAATTCAATGCTTCTTGGGGCTCTGTATTATTGCACAAAGACAGAAAGATTTTTTATACAGACGCTAGATATGGCGAATCGGCCATAGCAAAAGTTAAGGACTTTGAAGTTAAAATTGTAAAGGCTAAAGATTATTTAGAAGCAATCTCTGCTGATCTTAAGACACTAGCTGTTAAAACATTAGGTTATGAGGATAATTTTGTTAGTGTTGGTGCTTTTAAAAATCTTAAAAAAGAACTTGTGGATTTTACTTTTAAAGAAGCAAGCGAATTCATAGATAAAGAACGCTTGATTAAATCTGATTATGAAATTACTAAAATCAGAGCGTGTCAAGCGGTAGCCGAAAAGGTTTTTGATAAAGTGGTAGCTACGATTATAAAGCCTGGTATTACCGAAAAAGAAGTTAAAACTGCTCTTATAATAGAATCTCTTAAATTAGGTGCAGACGATATGGCTTTCGAACCGATTGTTTGCTTTTCAGAAAATGCTAGCATTCCTCATCACAAAGCAAGCGATAGAAAATTTGTTAAAAACGATGTAGTGCTCATTGATTTTGGTGTTAGGATAGATGGTTATAATTCTGATATGACTCGTACATTTTGTTTAGGCGAACCTAGTGAGAAGATGCAATACATTTATAATACTGTACTTGATGCTCAGGAATATGTGTTAAAGTACCTTAAGGCTGGAATCACTTGTAAAGAGGCGGACGCACTTGCTAGAGAATTTATAAAAGCAAATGATTACGAGAAAGAGTTTTCGCATAGTTTAGGGCACGGTATTGGGCTTAATGTACACGAAAGTCCATTTTTATCTGAGCATAAAGAAGATATGCTTTTGCCCGGTATGGTAGTTACAGTAGAGCCTGGTATCTACATAGAGGGTGTTGGTGGTGTTAGAATAGAGGATATGATAGTAATAAAAGAAGACGGTATTGAGAACTTGACGGCAACAAAAAAGGAGTTTATACTATAAAAGAATTGGGATTTCAAGCGAAATAAAATTCACTTTAATATAATATAGGAAGGTAATATACTTATGGTAATGGCAGGAGATTTTAGAAAAGGAATCACTGTAGAAATCGACGGAAAGGTTTACTCAATTGTAGACTTTCAACATGTGAAGCCCGGTAAGGGTGCGGCATTTGTGCGAGCTAAAATTAAAAATGTAATGACTGGACAGGTTTTAGAACGCACATTTAATCCTAGCGAAAAGTACGAAAACGCTAGAATAGAGAAAAAAGAAATGCAATATTCGTATAACGATGATGGGTTATATTATTTTATGGATATGGAATCTTTTGAGATGCTTCCACTTAATTTTGATATAGTTGAGGATGCTATGCAATATACAAAAGAGGAAATGATGGTAACAGTTCAGTTTTATAATGGTGTTGCATTCTCGGTTGAACCACAGATGTTTGTTGAGCTTGTTATAACAGAATGTGAACCCGGTGTTCAAGGTGACACCAGTAAAGCTGGTAATAAACCCGCTAAACTAGAAACTGGTGCTAGCCTTTTAGTACCATTGTTTGTAAATCAAGGCGAAAAAATTCGTATCGATACTCGTACCGGCACCTATATGGAAAGGGCTAAGTAGGGGTTTATGTTACTTAAAACTTAAAATTGAAAACTCAAAAATGGTTGACTTATTGCTAAATAAATCAACCATTTTTGAATGTAGATAATTATTTAATTATGTTTCGAAAACTATGCTTTCGCTAAAAATGCTGTAGTCGATAATATAGATTTATTATTTATAAATTGAATAAATTATCAAATCTATTTTTTCGTTTGAATATTCCCAGTCCTTAACGATTTTATTGAATTAAGCACAAAATTTATTTTTCTAAAATAATCCAATATATATCTTAGTGATATTTCTTTTTTGCTTAATATTTCAAATTCGAAAACTTCTGCCATTTTATACCTTTTAATATGTTGTTGGTTGTATGCTAAAAATTAAACACTGCTTGCTATTTCATAAATTAGTTTTTTGGTTTTTTCCCAACCCAAGCATTCGTCTGTAATTGACTTACCATAGATATTTTCGCCGATTTCTTGACGGCCGTCCTCTATGTAACTTTCAATTAAAAAGCCCTTAAAATATTTGGTATAGGTAGAACCTTGTTTTAGATTGAATAAAATTTCCTTTACAACTCTTATTTGCTCGAGAGCTTTTTTATCGGAATTAGAATGATTAACATCTATAATAATGCCGGGGTTTTTTAAGCCCTCTTTTTCGTAATCGCTAACAAACTTAACAACATCGTCATAGTGATAATTTTGCACATTGTTGCCTCGTCTATCAACAGCTCCACGCAAGATAGCGTGGGCAAACTCGTTACCGTCAGCTTTAACTTGATGACCTCTATATTTAAACTCGCTAGGGATTTGCGCTGCATATATAGAATTAAGTAGAGTAGTAAGGCTACCGTTCATAGGGTTTTTAATGCCGATAGCAACATCAATGCCACTAGCAACCTCTCGGTGATGTTGATTTTCGCTGCTTCTAGCACCAACGGTTATATAGCTTAATAAATCGTCCACATAGTCGTAGTTCTCAGGATATAGCATCTCATCAGCTGTACCTAAACCGCTCTCTGCCATAACACGCACTAGCATTTGTCGCATTGCAGTAAGACCAGCCGATATAAAAGTGCCTTCGCCAGGTTTCGGGCTATGGAAAATCCCTTTATATCCTTCGCCCTTTGTACGAGGTTTTCCCGTATAGATGCGAGGAATAATCATTAGTTGTTTATTAACCTCTTCGCTTAGTTTTGCTAATCTATTAACATAATCACAAACAGCGTCCTCATTATCTGCTGAGCACGGTCCGATTATCACAAGTTTGCGGTTATCACGCCCTGCGATTATATTTTTAATTTCTTTATCTCTAAGTGCTTTTTGTCTTACTAAAGAGTCTGAGATAGGAATTTCTTCTTTAAGTTTTTTAGGAGACGGAACAGTCGATATTTTTTTTAGCATAATAAGACTCCTTTCTAATGTTCATTAAAAAATATGCAAGAAGCATCCCTTGCATTATTACAATAAGATTAGTTTAGCATAGCTATAAATATTTGTAAAGTAAAAATCAATAAATTTTTCTAAAAAAGTAGTTGCATTTTTAATTAAAAATGCATATACTGATATTCGTACCTCTCGCCCCCACAAAATCTTTGCGGACGTGGTGGAATGGCAGACACGCCAGACTTAGAATCTGGTTCGCGAGAGTGAAGGTTCAAGTCCTTTCGTCCGCACCAAAATATAAAAAAGCACTCCAACTTTTTGGAGTGCTTTTTTAATATTGTTGAAATTATAAATTAAAAAGTAACTCTGCATAAGTGGGGATAGGCCAGTGCTTAGCTGCTACCATAGTTTCTAATTCGTCTACTATACGGCGGAGTTCGTTCATTGTGTTAAGCGTTACATCACGGTAATAAGTGGCGACTTTGGCTATATTATTATCTTGTAGTGGATAGAATAAATTTCTATCAAGAGTAATTAGCTTTTGTAACATACTGCCGCTTAGCTTTGAGATGCGTTCTAGTATAAATTCTTCTAAAGATACATCAAATGAGCCGCAAGACTTTTTGGATTTTAGTGTTTTTGCTAACTCGTCTTGATATGCTATAATGCTAGGCACGATTTGTCTTTTAATTATATCTAGCATAGTAAGACCTTCTATACGGATAGTTTTAACATAGCTACTCATTAGAATTTCGTACCTAGAATGAATCTCGTTCTCAGAAAAAACCTTATGCTTAACAAATAGCTCAATATTTGTTTTCTCTATAAATTTAGGCAAAACATCAACTGTTGATTTTAGGTTTGAAAGCCCTCTTTTTTTAGCTTCTTCTTGCCACTCTTCGCTATAATTATTGCCGTTAAAAACAATGCGTTTGTGATTGCTAAATGTTGTCTTAATAAGTTTGGCTAAATCCTTTTTGAAGTCTTTACTTTTTTCTAAAACGCTGGCAAACTCGCTTAAAACATCTGCAACAGCAGTATTTAGTACGATATTCGGTCCTGCAGTATTGAATGACGATCCCAACATTCTAAACTCGAATTTATTGCCTGTAAAAGCAAAAGGCGAGGTGCGGTTGCGGTCGGTTTTATCTTTTGGAAAGTAAGGTAGTACATTAGCACCAATATCCATTTGAGTTTTTGTTTTAGGGCAGTAGGCTGTGCCGTTTTCAAATGCTTCTAAAATAGCAGTTAGTTCTTCGCCTAAAAACATCGAAATTATAGCCGGCGGAGCCTCGTAAGCACCGAGTCTATGGTCGTTTCCTGCACTTGTAGCACTTACTCTCAATAAGTCTTGATACTCATCAATGGCTTTAATAACCGCAACCAAAAACAATAAAAATTGAGCATTTTCACTTGGAGTTTCGCCGGCATCTAAGAGATTAAATCCTGTATCGGTAGCAAGCGACCAGTTGTTATGCTTACCGGAGCCGTTAACTCCGCTAAAAGGTTTTTCGTGTAGCAGTGCTACCAAATTATGCTTATCGGCAATTGTGCGGATAAGCTCCATAGTAAGTTGATTGTGGTCTGTAGCAACAGAAGTTGTATTAAAAACAGGAGCAATTTCGTATTGACTAGGTGCTGTTTCGTTATGTTTGGTTTTTGCCTCTATACCTTTTTTCCACATTTCTCTATCTAGCTCTTGCATAAAGGCAGAAATTTTAGGCTCAATTGCTCCAAAATAATGGTCATCAAATTCTTGACCCTTTGGCGGAGGAGCACCTAATAGGGTACGGCCTGTAAAAACTAAATCGGGGCGTTGTTGATAAAGGTGTTTGCAGATTAAAAAATATTCTTGCTCGGGACCAACTGTTGGAATAACGGATTTTACGCTGTCGTTACCGAATAATTTTAATATTCGCGTAGCTTCTTTAGAGATAACCTGCATACTGCGTAATAGCGGAGTTTTTTTATCTAGCGACTCACCACCGTAAGAGCAAAAAGCGGTAGGAATATATAATGAGCCATCTTTTACAAAAGCATTACTTGTTGTATCCCATATTGTGTAGCCACGGGCTTCAAATGTACAACGCAATCCGCCACTAGGAAAGCTAGAAGCGTCAGGCTCACCTTTAACTAACGAGCTACCGCTAAACTCCATAATTATTTTGCCGTTATCTACAGGTGCTATAAAGCTGTCATGTTTTTCTGCTGTTGTGCCTGTCATTGGCTGAAACCAGTGCGTAAAATGCGTAGCACCCTTTTCGATTGCCCAATCTTTCATAGCTTCTGCCACAACATTAGCAACATCAAGCTCTAGATGAGTGCCTTTTTGAATCGATTTTTTTAATGCCTTATAAATGTTTTTAGGTAGCTTTTCTTGCATGACGGCATCACTAAATACATCGCTGGCAAAAAGAGTTGTAATATCTTCTATCATATTTATATTTTACTCCGCTTTAGAGTTTTTGCTCCAAAAAACAAAAAAGGCACTTTATTTGAGTGCTATAATACACCCACAAAAGCACCTTTGCAATTTTGGAACGCACTCAGCATATCACACATATAATAAGCCTGTCAAAAGATTTTTTGAGCTAAAAAACAGCTTGACGAATATAGTATTAATAGAGTATAATTATTCTTGTATCTATTTTTTGGTACAAAAATTTTGGAGAAAAAACATGAAAAAATTTATAAGAAATATAGCTATAGTTGTTTCGGTATTACTTGTAAGCATAACGGTGCTTGTAGCTTGTAATAACTGGACAGATAGACCTATGCCTCAGTATGATAGGGCAACACAAATTCGGTTAGAAGAAACGCTGGATATTTTCCTAGATATAATGGAAGATGATTTGTTTTGGAATAGCGAAGTAGCGGACTGGTGGAATACCACTAGAAGACTTGCTCATACTAGCTTTGTAGATTCATTAAGAGAGGCTCGCATAACTCAAACGGAAGTTAATGAAATTCTCGACATTATAGATATGGCAATGGATATTCGTACAGACCAAGAGGCAATGGAGTTTTTTGAAAGTTTGGCTAATGCTTCTGTTCCTAGTAGATATGTAGCGGCGTTTTTATTTGAGCTACTTAATGCTTTAGATGGTGTTGCTACACGAGTTATAAATAACTATAGGAGATATTTTGATAATGCAGATATAAGAGAATTTAACGAAATGAGAGGCTATGTAAGGCAGGTTTTAGATTTAGGCAGAACTACCTTCTTAGATGCTTTTGGTGCTTTAATTGGGGTATATCGCTTAAACTTTAATTTCACTATGCGTTTTATGCTAATGGCAGATACACCGGATTTTAGAAACGAAACGGAATTTGTAGCTATTATGGGCGGTATGCGAGATGATATGCTGGCACAAATGGAGCTTTTAACTCCGGCTGCTTTTAATGCGTTTGGTGCTATTGCTAATGTTTTTGTGCCTAATGTAGTAGCTAGCTCTGATGTGCGAGCTACCCGTAGACTAATAGACGATGTTGTGGCTCTTGCTCCTAGAGCACAAGCCTCAGAGCGTGCTATGCTAAACGCTATGAACGCTAACTTCTTTAGAAATTTCCATCGTGCAATTTATAACGAGCAAATAGAATACGCTACAATACAAATCGGCAGAATTCTGCATATAGGTCTAAACGCCTCGGGGGGACTTACTCAAGAGCAGTTTATTCAAGTGTTTACAAGCTATGTGCGTTTATTAGATATATCTAACAGTAACAGAGAAGAGGTTCTTGCAGAAATGCGTAATGAAGTAGACAATTTTGTTTCGGCAGTTAATTTCTTAAATGGTATTAGCGGTACAGAAATCAACTTTAATGCTATAAGAAGCCGTAATTATTATCATATAGTGCGTGGAATTTACTATATGGCAGACGAAATTTGGTGGTCTTTCTTTCGAGTGCCGACAAGGCGTACCCACTGGTCTTCGGGGCAGGTTGTAACGGATATTTACGGATTGAATATAGGTTGGGGTGAAAGAGAGGTTAGAATTTTTAGTAATGTTTGGATATGCGATAGCGGTAGATTTGATATACAGCACGAAATAGGTTTTGATGTTTGGAGTTGGGCTGATTATTCTTTAGGAGGGAATTATACTATAGTTGGCAATACTATTATCTTTAATGTTACTCATTTTAGTGCTTTTGGGTCTGGTTTTTCAAGTAATAACCCTACATCAGCAGTAGAATCTTTTGTTGGCAGGATAGAAGGAACTTCTCTTTTAGTTCTGCCTGTATTATTACCTAATGAGCAAGGTGTATTTAATGTAGAGCCAAATCACTTTGTTAGGCATACTTCCAGTTGGACTTCTACATGGTAGAAATAATTTAACTTAATAAAATATAATACAAAAGGGCGACCAAACAATCGCCCTTTTGTATTAGGATTTTTTAGAACTACAAATTCCTACAAGAATATCATTTGACTATTAAAGTTAGGTTAATATATAATTAACAGCGTTGTGAGAAATTTACGAAAAGTTGAAGTAATAGGTTTTAAGTCTTTTGCGGATAGAACCGATATAAGATTTGGGGCAGGGATTACGGGGATTGTCGGCCCTAATGGTTGTGGTAAAAGTAATGTTGCTGACGCAATTAGATGGGTGCTGGGCGAGCAGTCTGCTAAGCTTCTTAGAGGCTCTAGTATGACAGATGTTATTTTTAACGGTGCAGGCAAAAGAAAGTCGCTTAGCTACGCTGAAGTTAGTTTATATTTTAATAATGCCGAGGATGAGAGTGGCGTTAGACTTTTTAGTACGCTGGATTATAAAGAGGTTGTTATTAGCCGTCGTCTTAGTAGAGACGGCGAGAGCGAATATCGATTAAATAAAGAGACCTGTAGATTAAAGGATATATCGGAACTACTTAGAACTGCTCATATGGGTAGGGAAGGGTATTCAATTATCGGTCAAGGACGAATTGATGAACTACTTAGTGCTAAGCCGGATGATAGGCGAGCGATTTTCGAGGAAGCGGCGGGAATTACTCAGTTTAAAATTAAAAAGCTAGAGAGTGAGAGAAAATTAGCAAGAACTGCGGATAATCTAGTTAGGCTTAGCGATATTCTTAGAGAAAAAGCATCGCAATTAGAACCTCTTACTCGCCAAAGTCAAAATGCTAGGCGATACTTAAACCTTAGAGATCAGTTAAGACATCACGAAATAAATATTTATATTCATCAGCACGATAATGCGTCTAACGCTAAACGGGTTATTGCCGAAAAGCTACACGAGGCACAGACGAATTTAGATAATAAAAATAAAGCTAATGAGAATTTAAGCGTTAGTTATAACGAAACTATAGAAAAAATTAGTAGTGTTGATAGATCGGTAGGCGAATTTAGGCAACAGATTTTAGATTTAACAGTTGATATTACTCGTGAAGAAGGCGAGTTAAAGCTACTTAACGAAAGGCTTACCAATACAACCGAGTTGTCGCATAGATTACAGCTAGAGATAGAAAACGCTAAAAGAGAATACTCTGCTTGCGAAAGTGATATTAAAAAAAGTACGGTTGTTAAAGATGATTTATCGCAAAAATTAGAACTAGCAAAGGTTAATGCACAGACAGCTAATACAAATTATTTGACAGTTGTTGAGGAGTTGGCTAAGGGCGAGAGTGAGTTAGAAAAATGGCATCAAGAGGTTGTTAATGCGGCCGATAAGCTAGCTGATATTAAAGCTAACATGGGTAGGTTGCTTGCCGAAAAAGAAGCACTAAACACCACAAAGGCGGATTTAGCAAAGCGTTTAGAATTTTTGAATTCATCTACTAAGGGGCTTAGCGAAACCGATAAGTCGTTACTTAGCGAAATTGAAACCTTTACAAATGGTTTAAAAAAGGCTAAAGAGACACTTGATAGTGAAACGGCAATACATAACGAGGCAGTAGCTACGATTGCTGAGTGTGCTAATCAGTTAGATAAATTATCAAGCGAGTATCACAGTGTTAAGGCTAAGCTAGATATGGTTACGGCTGCCAGAGACAGTAGTGATGCTTTGGGTATGCCTACTAAAAAATTACTGAGAGATGCTAAGGAAAGATCAGATTTAGCTAATAAAATTGAAGGAGTTGTTGCTGGATTAGTAAAAGTTAAAAACGGCTTTGAAACAGCTATTGCAACTGCCTTTGGCAACAGTATTCAAAATATTGTTACTAAAAGCGAGGAAGAAGCCAAGTTTTTAATCGCATATCTTAAAGAGAAAAGATACGGTCAAGTTACATTTTTACCGATGAATTCTATTAAACCCCGTAGGATTGATAATCAATATTTACCGTTATTAAAATTAAACGGGGTGTTGGGCGAAGCATTAGGTGCGATTGAATTTGATAAAAAATACGAAAGCGTATTTAAGGGGTTATTAGGTAGCACCGTTATTGTTAAAGATATGGATTCGGCTGTTATACTTGCTAAAAAAAGCGGTTATAGTTTTAGGATTGTTACACTAGAGGGAGACATTATTAACACATCGGGTGCTATTACTGGTGGTTCTAAGCGGAGTAGCTTAGAAAATGTATTTATATACGATAAAGAAATTGCCGAATTTGGTGCTAAAGCAACAGAGCTAGAAAGCTCTATAAAGTCGGCAACTTCATTAAGAGACGCTAAAGCAAAAATATTAGAATCCGCTAAAGAAAGCCTTAAAACTCAAGGCGAAAAAATTCACAGTTTAGATGTTACAATTGCCGCTAAAAAAGAAAGTCATAGTGCTATTACCGAAAATTTATTATCCAACCAAACGGCAATTGAAGAATTGCTGATTAAACAAACTGAGGCGATAGAGAGAATTGAAGCGATAGAAAACGATATAAATTCTGTAGAAAAGCTAGAGGAAATTGTTAATAGAAGCCGTAGCGATGCTACTAGCCACGACATAGAGCAAAAAGCAAAATTCGATGTTTTAAGAGCAAAAAGAGATGAGTTGTCGCAAAAGGATACCGAGGCAAAAATTGCTCTTAATAATATAGAGGGCGAAATAGTACATATAAATCAGGATATAGAACGCCTACAACTTACGGCTACTAATTTGTGTGCTAGAATTGAATATAACAGTCAGCAGTTAGCAGAGAATAAAGAGCAAATTAAAAGGACGGACACCGAGCTAAAAGGCATTTTAAGTAAAGAGAAAAAAGGCGATGCTAAATTGGTAGCGGAAATCGAAGCTAAATTAGCACAGGTTGAGAGTCAAAAAGAAAAGCTACAAGAGAATTTGGTAGATTTAGAAAAGAATAGAGGCGAGATTTTAGTAGAAATTCAAGAGGCTCACGAAGCTAAAGCCGAGCAAGAAAGGCTTTTGGCATTAGTAGATACAGAGTTAGAGTATATGCAACAAAGGGTGCTAGAGGAGTATGAGCTAACTTACGGTGCGTGTTTGGTACATAAAGAGCATGGTTACGACGCAGTGGCGGGCGAGGCGAGTGCGAGTCAGCTTAAAAAGCAAATTAGTAGTCTAGGGCATGTTAATATTGATTCGATAGAGCAGTGTAAGGCACTTTACGAGGATTATTCGTCACTTAATATGCAAAAAGAAGACCTCTTAAAAGCTAAAGACGATTTAGAAAAAATAATTGCCGATCTATCAAAAGAAATGTTAAGCCGATTTACTCATCAATTTGAAACAATTAGGGCTAACTTTGTAACAATATTTAGAGAATTATTTAATGGCGGTACAGCGGATTTAATGCTATTAGAGAGCGAAAATCCGTTAGAAGCTGGTATCGAAATCGTAGCGCAACCACCTGAGAAAAAACTTCAAACAATATCACTATTAAGCGGTGGCGAAAGAGCATTAACAGCAATAGCGATTTTATTTGCAATATTAAAATTGCGCCCAATGCCGTTTTGCGTTCTAGACGAAATCGAGGCCGCACTAGACGATGCTAACGCAGGCAGGTTTGCTAAATATTTGCGTAGATTTAGTGCGGGTACTCAATTTATTGTTATAACTCACCGTAAGCCAACAATGGAATTGGCTGATGCTCTTTACGGTGTAACAATGGAAGAAAAAGGTGTAAGTAAAATAGTATCAGTAAAACTCGCCGAAGCTGTATCGGTAGCGGAAATTTAATATAAATATGGGAATTTTTTCAAAAATAAAGCAGGCACTTTCTAAAACTAAAAGTGCCATATCATATAAATTTGATAAGTTGTTCACTGGCGGAGTGCTAGATGACGATTTTTACGACGAGTTAGAAATGATACTGCTCTCTAGTGATATCGGAGCAACCGTTACCGATAGACTGCTAGAAGAGCTTAAAGAAGTTGTCGATAAAAAGCATATCCGCACAACAGAGCCTGTTAAAGAGGAACTTAAAACTCTTATGAAAAATATGCTGGACGAGCATCCGTTGCCTCGTCCTCCTATGCCGATGATTATGATGGTTGTGGGTGTTAATGGTGTTGGTAAAACTACGGCGATTGGTAAGCTTGCCGCTAGAATTAGCCGAGCAGGTAAAAGCGTTACTATCGTCGCCGCCGATACCTTTAGGGCAGCAGCGGCAGACCAGCTAACCGTTTGGGCAGAGCGGGCAGGGGTGCGTATAGTAAAGCACGCAGAAGGTGCAGACCCGGGAGCAGTAGTATACGATGCCATCGCTAGCTTTAAGGCTCAAAAAACTGATGTGCTACTTATAGATACAGCCGGCAGACTTCATAATAAGAAAAACCTTATGAACGAGTTAGAAAAAATGAATCGCATTATAGAACGAGAAGCTCCTGAAGGCACGAGTATTATAAAGTTTATTGTGTTGGATGCGACAACAGGTCAAAATGCTATAAGCCAGGTAGAAGTCTTTAACGAAGCAACCGACATAGACGGAATTATTTTAACCAAGCTAGACGGCACGGCAAAGGGCGGTGTAGTGTTGCCGATTGTGTGCGAGTTAGAAGTGCCTGTAGTTTATATTGGTGTAGGTGAAGGTATAGACGATATAGAAATATTCAAAAGCGATGAATTTGTAGACGGAGTGTTTAGTTAGGTTTGTGATATATGGCAATTTAGTAAAAATAAAAAACTTGTTATAGTGGCTTTTCAGTTATAAAAAAGCGTTGACTAGCATAAAAGCATACTATATAATATACTAGATTGTAGGTAAAGTCTATGGTCTAGTTTTTTATTGCAAAAAATTTGCATTTAAATATATTATCAAAAGGAAATAAAAATCAAAATGAAAAGAACATATCAACCAAAGAAACGCACAAGAAATAAAGTGCATGGATTTAGACAAAGAATGCGTACAACGCAAGGTCGTAAAGTGTTATCGGCAAGACGCCGTAAGGGTCGTAAAAATGTAGCGGTAAGACCGTTAGGGTAATTGCAACGCTCAATTAAACAATGTTCAACGCTCAATTAAGAGTTATTACTTATTACTAAATCAACCATTGTGCGTTAAGTGTTGTGCATTGAACATTAACCAAACACTATGCTTTCTAAACAATATCGCTTAACAAAAAGGGGTTCGTTTACCTATGTTTATAACAAGGGTCTTAGGCAAAGTAGAGGGCTTGTGGCTTTAGTGTATGTGCCCAGTAAAAATCTAAAAGTGGGATTTTCTGTACCTAATAAAGTTGGTAAAGCTGTTGTTAGAAATAGGCTTAAAAGGCAAATGCGTGCTATTGTTAGAGGTTTATTGCCAAATATTAAGACGGCCCAAATTGTATTTACGCTTAGGCAGGAATCGGACAAGCTATCTTTTAGGGGATTAGAACAAAAAGTAACTGAGTTATTAGTTAGGGCGAAGCTCTATTAAATTACAATGAAAGCATTTCTCTATATCATTACGCTAAAGTGGTTGTTTGTATCGCTTATTTGGTTTTATAAAAAGGCAATCTCGCCTATACTTCCTAAATCGTGTATTTATTCGCCGACTTGTTCTACCTATATGTTAGAAGCGTTAGACGAATGGGGGGTTATCAAAGGGTTAGCTTTAGGCACAGTTAGAATATTGCGTTGCAACCCTTTAGCTAAAGGTGGGGTGGATAAAGTGCCTGATAATCCAAAGGGTAAAGCGAAATGGCTTTACTAATTAGTGTATAGTGCTTAGTTCATAGTGCATAATGAAGAATTTGTTTAACAATAAATAAGAATACCATTTAAGTGAGTTAAATAAGTCAACAACTAAGCACTATATCCTAAGCACTATGCCCTATAAAAACTATGTTTAATTTTTTATCATCGCTTGCATACCAAGCAGAAATACCGGGTGGCTTTATAAGGTTTATTTGGTCGTGGCTATTATTAGCAGAGGGCAGTCCGCTCACCTTAATTATCAATTACGGTGTGCGTGTTATTATATTTACTCTGTTTTTAAAGTTAATTTTATCGCCTCTTGATATTTATCAACGGGTACAGATGAAAAAAAATCAACGCATTACCGAAAGTCTAAAGCCCGAGATAGAAAAATTAGAGAAGCAGTTTGGCGGTAACCCTAGAGTACTGCAAGCCAAAAAGCAAGAATTAAATAAAAAGAACGGCGTTAAAATGATGGCGGGATGTTTGCCGATGTTTGTTACGATGATTATATCCATTTGGGTTCTTATGGGAGGCTTAAATCCGATAAGTCAGTATCAAAATATGGTGCAATATCTTCATTTATATGATGCCTTTATACAAGCAGAACAAGAGGAAATAGTAAGAATTGCCGAACGAGATAATCTAGAAAACGATAGAATGGTGTTTTATTTGTTTGATGAAAACGGAGAACAGATAACATTAACAAACGGTAATTTTGAAGGAGTGGTTTCTGTTAGACTTATGGGTATAGATGCCTTTAGAGATATAAGTATAACAGAAGAAAGTGAGCAACTAGAGCAGGCAATAAGGGCTAGAAATCAGCTAGATGCCTACATCCAACGGGAAGCAACGCTTGCAGGTCAGCAGGCTGCTTATGATAGATATTTTGGATTAGGCGATTGGGAAGATGTAGGTGGTGTTAGAGATAGCTTTTTATGGGTGCAAAATATTTGGGCTCCCGATGTTTTTTGGGTAAATCCTATTAGAAATACTCAAGATTTTATGACGGCTATTGGTAGCTTTAGCGACCCTAGCGAATTAGGTCTAAATGTAGACGCACATTACTTTGAGAATGTTGTTATAGGTAGCTACGATAGAGTTATGGGAATGTTAATTAGTTCTCCCGATAACACTCGAAACGGTTTATTGATACTGCCGATATTGTCTATTTTAGTGATGATAGCCTCGCAAATACTTATGCGAAAACTGCAAGCTAAAAGTGGTCAAATGCCGGGTATGGGCGGAATGGGTGCTATGGGCGGAATGTTTGGCGGTGGTGCAGGCGGCGGTATGGGTGGTAAAATGATGCAGTATCTTATGCCCGTTATGTTTGGTATTTTCTCTATATTCTTTACCGCCGCATTTGCTCTTTATATGATTGTAAACTCAATGTTTATGATAGTAATTACATTCCTCGCTAGCGGTGTTATTAAATTACTAGATAAACGAAAACAAAAAGAAAAAGTAACCGAAGTAGGAGCTATTAGATACGGCAGACAAGACCCGAATGAAGTATTTAACAGCGGTAAAGGGAAAAAGAAATAGTCAGTCAATTTTAATGAGAAATGAGAGATGAGAAATGAGAAATTTAGGACTTATTTAAGATATATAATAAAACAAAATTATAATAAAATAAATAAAAACAATATTTCTCATTTCTCATCTCTCATTTCTCATTGTAATATTACAAGGAGGTGCCACAAAAAAGGATAATAAAAAAGTGGCATAAACAAATATGATAAAATCATTCAAATTTACAGCAAAAAAAGTAGATCAAGCAATTAGCGAGGGTCTAAAGCAACTAGGGGTAGAACAACACGAAGTAGAGATAAATATCATCTCTAGCGGTGGTTTTTTGAAAAAAGCAGAAGTAGAATTACTACTCGAAGTTCCGGACGAAGTAGCATCTTCGCCACCAAAAGCAGAAGTGCCAAAACAAGAGCCAAAACCTGTTCAACAAGAAACTCCTGCTAAAGCTGAAAAAGTTGCTCAACAAAAGCAACATCAACAAAAACCAAAACAGCCACAGCAAAAATCTCAACAAGAGCAACCCAAAAAACTTTTTGAAAAATTTGCCGAAGAGCCTGTTGCCACCCCGGCTTTTGCTACAAAGTACACTAATACTCAAGGCGAAACAGCTAGCGAGAAAAAAAACGAACAATCTAAAAAACAAAACAAAAAACAAAAAAACGGTAACGATAAACAATCTTCTAGCACAAAAGACAGATTATTTGCTATGGGCATAGAAAAAGATGACGAAATCCCTAAAGCCACTAAAAAAAGAGCGGAAGTCGGCGAAGTTACAGAGGTTCATGTAAATAGAGCTACCGAATTTTTAAGTGGGCTTCTTGCACTAACAGAATTCACAAACGAATTATCAGCTAGCACCGAAGGTGGTTTAACTGTAAACTTATCGGCAGAAAGTGCAATTTTAATCGGTAAGCATGGCGATATGTTAGATGCTATCCAATATGTAACCAGCCAAGTAGTTAATAAAGGCGAAGATAAATATATTCCTGTTACAGTAGATGTATTGGGATACAGAGTAAAACGCACCTTAACGCTACAAAACATAGCTCAAAGACAAGCGGATAAATGTCTTGGTTTAAATCGTCGTATTGCTCTAGAGCCAATGAGTAGTAGCGACAGAAGAATTGTTCATACTTACTTAGATACGCTTGGCGGTATTGTAACACGCTCTCAAGGCTTTGAGCCAAATCGCAGAATCGTGATTTATCCGGCTAGAAGCGATAATTAAAAAGGGACGCAAGTCTACAGAGTGCGGGCGGTGTTTTAACTGTCCGCACTTTAATATATACAAATGAAAAAAATATTTTCTAGCTTACTTTTAATAATTTTAGGTATAGTATCCATTATTACTGCTTTTATTGTGATAGATTCACTTGGCTCTATAGGGCTTACGATATTTCTAATAATAGGATTACTGCTACTAATAGTTGGTGGTATAGAATTATTTAACTTTAGCCGTAACAAAAAGCAAAAACTGCCTGAATTCACCGAAGACGGCAAGCTAATACCTAAATACGCTAAAAAATCTTGTATATTATCTAAACCCGAAAGAATTTTTTATGAGCAATTAAAGAATATAATTGATACCCGCGTTTACGATATTTTTCCGCAAATAGCACTTGTTAGCGTTATAGATAAGTTAACTCTTGCAAGCTACCGTAATGAACTCTTTAGAATAGCCGACTTTTGCATTGTGGATAAAAGAACAAGCGAACCACTACTTCTAATAGAACTTAACGATGCTTCTCACTATAAATCAGAACGAAAAGCAAGAGATGAAAAGGTTAAGGATTTATGTGCTAGAGCAGGTATAGATATAGTTACATTTAGTTTAGAAGAAGCAACCGATACACACTTTGTTAGTAAAACAATTAGAGCATATCTCTAATAAATAGTAGGAGCAATAATCTGTTGCTCGTATAAAAAATCAAAAAATGAAATTTAATGTTATAGAAATATTCGATTCCATAGAGGGCGAGGGAATACGACAAGGATTGCCAGCTACCTTTATAAGATTAGGCGGTTGTAATTTATCGTGTAATTGGTGCGATACTAAGTACGCTTGCAATCCAAAAAACTTTATAGAGATGGATTTAGATAAAATTGTCGCTAGAGTTAATCCTAACTATAAAAGAGTAACCCTAACAGGCGGAGAGCCGTTATTGCATAAGGGTGTCAAAAAGCTAATTAAAGCACTAATCAAAAGCAATATAGAAATTAATATAGAAACTAACGGTTCTATAAATATATCTGATTTTATCATGTCATACGAAATGTTGTTTACAATAGATTACAAACTACCAAGTAGCGGTGAAAGTAATAAAATGCTGTGGGATAATTATACAAAACATATCAGTGATGAAGAGGATAATTATAATGACCTTGTAATTAGTGTGAAATTTGTTATAGGAAGCGATAATGATCTATTAGCGTTTGCTAAAATAGCCGAGGATATAATAGCTTATCATAGAAGTAACAATAGTTATATGCCTAAAATATTTGCTACCGTTGTAGCAGAACAATTTGATCCTAAAAAATTAGCTGATTATATTTTGCAAAATCCAATACTAAAAGATGTTTGTATGCAAGTACAACTCCATAAAGCAATCGGAGTAAAATAAGGAAAAATTGAAACAGTAACAAATGCGTTTTGTTACCTTAAGCGACAGTAAAAATATGAAAAAACCAATCAATCAAAAGAAAATAGAAAAACTTATTCGAGAACTTATAATAGAACTTGGCGATAATCCTGATAGGGAAGGACTAGCCGAAACTCCCGCTCGCGTTGCTTCTAGCTATACCGAGCTATTTGAGGGTATTCGTTATACAAATGACGAAATCGCACAAAAATTTGATAAATGTTTTGAGCATATCCACTCTAAAGATTTAGTACTTTTAAAGGATATCGAGGTGTTTAGTTTCTGCGAGCATCATTTGGCTCTTATGTACAATATGAAAGTACATGTGGGCTACATACCTAATGAGAAGGTTATTGGTCTTAGTAAAATTGCTCGTATTTGTGATTTGTGTGCTAAGCGTCTTCAACTGCAAGAACGCTTAGGGCAAGATATTATGGAGGTTTTGCAAATAGTACTGAATACAGAGGACATTATTGTAGTTATAGAAGCTGAACATTCTTGTATGACTGCAAGGGGTATTAAAAGCAGCGGTGCTAAAACACGCACTGCTTCTATAAGAGGGCTTTTTGAAAGCGATAGTAATCTTAGAGCAGAAGTATATCAATTAATTAAATGATATACTACTTAAAAATTAAAATTGAATACTGAGTAATGTTGGACTTATCCATTTTTATAAATCTGATATTTTTCAATTTTAAGTTTTCAAATTTCAATGTATAATTTAATTTATTCCGTGCCATACTATAATTGTAGCGTAAAACACTACAAAAGGAGAGATAAAAAATCAATTATGGCTAACAAAAAAAGTACGACAACTAGTCCGACTAGAAGAAAAAGTGCAACAGAACCAACAACAAACAACAACACTAAAAAGCAAGAGACTAAAAAAACAACTAGTAGTCCAAATAGAAGTTGTGCAACCGCAAGTTCATCTACTAAAAAAACATCGCCAACTCGTAACTGTTGTACCTAAAAATTAGGATTTAGTTGCAATCTATAAATTAAAAATCATAAATTATAATTAGTAAATTATAAATATAAACATAAAATAAAAAGCACCGAACAAATCGGTGCTTTTTATTTTTCAAGCTACTCTTGAAAAAATAAAAAAATCTTAAAAAAATATGTAAAACCTATTGACAAATATAATTTTATAGTATATAATGTTAGGAATATGTGGGCGAGGTATGTCTACATATGCTTTTAGACAAAGGTGTCTTACTCTTTTTTGTAGCCCTTTGTTTTTTTATTTTAATTCGCAGTTCATAGTTATATTTTTATTTAATGGAATTTCAAACATAAATAATTAGGAACTAAGTACCAAGTGCTATGAGTTAAATAATACCGGAGACAAAATGAAATCAACTAATCAAACAAACAAAAATAAAAAATCACTTTTGGGTGTAAAAATCGTATTTATTATGCTAATTATGATGTTGGCGTCGATAGCTCTTATCGCATGTCCTAGCGATACTGGGATAGGTGTTGACGGCATTACTATAAGCGTTTATCAAGCTCCTACTAGGTTAGAGTATGTTGTAGGGCAAAATCTTGATTTGGCGGGTGGTCAAATACAAGTTAGAGATAGAAATGGAGAAATAGTGGAAACTCGTCCTATGACCGGTGTTGGTGTAGAGGTTTCTCATACTCGTTTAGATACAGTTGGCAATACAATAATCACAGTTACATTTCAAGGTGCTACAACTTCTTTTACGGTAACAGTTAGACCAAATACTACAGCTATGAGTATAGATACACTGCCCACGACCTCTACTGTTATTATAGGAACACCTTTTAGTTTAGCGGGGGGTTATGTTACACTCACTAATCAAGGTTCAGCTGATGAAAGAGTCAGCATGTTAAGTCCTAGATTGCAAATTCCTCACATATCTACAGATGTGGCTGGTACGGTACCGGTTACCATTAGGCTTGTAGCTAATCCTGATATATCTACAACATTTAATATAACAGTATCACCAGTAGCGGTTGCAAGTATTACTAATTTTACACCGCCTGCTAATGTAACTCGTCATGTGGGGCAGGCATTAGTTCCATTTACTAGTGCTGAAGGTGGCACAATAGAAGCAGTGTTTAATGATGGCACAACCAGAACAATTTCTATGAATAACGCTAGTGAACTTAATCGATATTTCACAATTAGCGGTTTTGCAAGTATTCCAGGATCTCGTACAGTAAAAATTACTGCTAACGGTAATCCAGAGGTATACGAGGAGTTTACTGTAACAGTTAATCCTGCTACTCCTACTGGTTTATCGGTAGCACCTAGCGGTATTGTGGCTATACAAGGTTATAATATAAATTTTGGCACAACCGAAGTTACAATCACTTACACCGTTGGTACCTCTACGCTAACGGCAGTAGAACGCCTTAGCAATACTTATGCTTTTACCGTTACCGGCTTTAATAGCGGAGTTGCTGGCAATCAAACCCTTACTGTAACTTTAAACTATGACGCTGAAGAACCAATAAGCACAACTTTTGTTGTTAATGTAGTAGCAAACGCTGTTACAAATATGGAAATTGTAACTTTTCCTACAAGAAGAGTATATCACAGACTAGAAGAAATTGATTATGCCGATGGTACTATTAGGGTAACTTTTGCTAGCGGCAGAGTAGAAATAAGACCTATGGATGATCCTATGTTCACCAGAACAGGTGGTACAGGAGTAGAGGGTGGTAGTATTACTATTAGAATAATAGCAGGTACTAGAGAAGTTGCATTTACTATCTCTGTAGGTGCTAATCCTGTAACTGGTATAGAAATTGCTACTCTTCCTAGATATGCGTCAGAGCATTTGGCTCATATTGATAGTAGTTTAATGCTAGATGGTGGAGTTGTAAGAGTTGTTTTAACTCATCCAGCAGGTAATCCGGCATCCGAAAATTTTAGTATGACAACTACGCAGTTTACTAACGCATTTACTGTTAGAACTAGCGATTTTACAGCTATTCCAACGGCAGGTGCAGCACAAACTCAAAATATAAGAATTACTCACAACGCTAGTAGTCAATTTACTTACTTACCTATTATGGTGTTATTGCCAACAATTGCATTAGAAGCCCCAACTCGTACGCAATACAGTACGGGTGAAGCACTAGACCTTACCGGTATGTCGTTTGAGATTGTATTTACTCATCCAAGTGCCGATGTAGATGACTTTATTGTTCCTGATGAGTGGTTTACTCATCAAACCATGAGGCAGTTCTTTACAGACCTTAGAATAGAAGGTTTTGATAGTTTCCCAGAGGCAACAGGACAACAAACGATTAAATTACTGTGGTATAGAGCAAATGTATATTCTTCGTTTGCTGTAACCGTTACAGCAAGAACAATAACTAATATGGAAGTTATTAGATTACCTGGTAGCTGGTCAAGTGATGAAGATGATGCTGATAGAGAATGGCTTGCAAATGTATTATATTCTATAGGACATCAAGTAAATTTTGGTGGCGGTAAAATAAGAATAACATATTCAGATGGTCATTTTGTAGATACTTATATGACAAGTGGAGTGTTTAGAGTTTATTCGGGTACTACTTGGACGGCACAAGGGGGGCATAGGCTAAATTATACTGGTGTACAAACCATTATGCTAGCACATATAAACGAAGATTTAGATTTTAAAATTCCATTCCATGTATTTGTTTTTAGCGAAAACCCAACAGCATTAGCGGCAAGCCTGCTTAGAGCAATGACTTTTCCATGGCTACAACGCACAACTCAAAACCATGCTAGAGTTCTTAACCAATTTAATCATTATTTAGATGCAGCACACTTAGCTATGTACTGGCATCGTATGCAGTATTTTATTGAAACTTATTCTAACTTCGATTTGAAGGTAGAAAGAGTTAATTCGAGATTTTGTATCGTAGAGGAAGTTGTAAATTTCTTGCAATATCGATTCTTCTTAGGCGAGGTTATAGTGGCAACCGGTGCTAATGCACAAGGTCAAGTAACAAATGTTATGCCTGCTTATATTGCCGACATTCTATTTATGGTACAAGGTGGATATAACGATGAAGATGTGTTTGTTATGGGCCATTATGCTAGAAGAGTAACTTATTGGTTAGAAAGAGGTAATGAGGAGTTAGAAGAATTTTGGAAATATTATTTAGCTACGATATATACATTTAATAATTTTAGCGGCAATATTTTTTCAACACAGCCTTTATTTGGTATGACTATGTGGGAAAGATTTTTAGAGTTAGAGCTAGAAAATCAATTCTACTTCTTAAATCTTATACATTCTGTTCGTGGATTTGAGCTTAGTTTCTTTACTGTTAATAATCAAAATCAAATTACTGGAATAAATACAGTGTTAGGTTCGCCAGTTTGGAATGAATTTGCTTTTATTCTTCATAGCAATGTACATTATGCTTGGCCAGTTGCCACAAATGCTCAAGGCCAAGCGGTAGCATCTCAATCGGACGCTATAAGAAATGGTTTTATCGAACTAATGATATCAACCGAATTCCTAATAGTTTATCTTTATTGGGAGGCACATGGACCAAGACATTTAAATTTCGAAACAGAACCGACAGAAGAGCAAATAGAGGCAGTTATGGGAGATTTCTTATTAGGTCTCAGAATTCATTTATTAGACTTAAATATAAGATTTACAAGTAGAAATGCGCAAGGGCAGGAAATAAACGGTGGTCAAGTTAATGTTGGTACTACTCAACAACCAAGAGGACTTTGGGTAATGACAATAGTACAAAGACAAACCTTTGGAACAAGATTTGGAGATCACTTTAATTTTTTAGCACAAGAGTTTAATAGACTACATCCACCAACAGGATCATCGGAAAACTAAAAACAAGTTTATATAGTGGTGACTCTTGGTCGCCTTAAATATATGTAAATAAAAAACAAAAATAAAAAACAAATAAACGGAGGTATCAAACAATGGACAACAAACAATTATTCAAAAAATATCACAGAAGATTGATGGTAGAAGGAATAATACAGGCACTATTATGTGGCATCGCAGTGGGATTAGCATTGGCTATTATTCCAGCGGTTATAGCACTTTTTTACAATGTAAGCGGTGTTGTTATGGCACTTATAGTACTGGCAGGCGGCATAGTTGTCGCAACACCTATATTCTATTTTGTGTTTTTTAGACCAACTATAGATATAGTAGCTCATAGAGTAGATAGACTAGGGCTAGAGGAACGTGTAATTACAATGATGGAATTTCAAGATGATAATTCCTATCTAGTAAAAGTACAAAGAGAAGATGCTAAAAAATGCTTATCTAATACAAGCAGCAAAAAGTTAAAAATCTCTAAGTATGCTATCGCACCACTAGCAATAGTTTTATCGGTAATGTTAGTAATATCAGTACCGTTAGCATGGGGTTCAGATGCGGCTGTAGATGGGCGTTGGATTTGGAGAGCGAGAAATTTTGAAGAGCGTATTACACAAGTACCTCCGGATATCGACACGGAGTTTGTAAGTCTTAACTTTAGTGTTAGGCTTTTAGATCAACAAAGCATGTCGTTTAGTTACGATGTTGGTGGTCATATAGAAGGGTACTCCAACCAAATAATACAACAAGGCGGCAATGCTACAGGAGTAACAGCAGTAGCTGATACAAATTTTAGCTTTTTAATGTGGAGCGATGCTCAGCCTCATCCAAGTTGGTTCCAAGATGAAGATTTTAGAGATTTTTGGGAGGGCGCAACAGAAGAAGATCGCTTACAAGTCATGATGCAAGTTCATTTAGAAAATCGGGAAGGTCGCATTGCTGAAATGCCTTGGCCACTGCCGCCGCATCCACAATGGCCTAGACCGTCGTTGGTTATATCAGAAGATACTAATATATTTGCTATATTTATACAATTAGGCGACGGTGAAAATAATGATGAAGATGATGATGGCGACGGTGATCCAGGTGACGATGAAACAGAAAGCGAACCGGGTGATGATGATGGTGAGGGTGAGGATGCAATAGAACCAGAACCAGGCGATGATAATGGAAATGATGAAGGTCCTGGTCCTCCTGATCCTGGTGATGACGATGGAAGTGGAGGCGGTTCTGGTGATTATGAGAATAATCCCAATAGAGGAGAAGATGGTGAAAGACCTTTCTATCAAGTTGTTCAAGAAATGTACTTGCAAGCTCGTACGATTCTAGCTGCCGGCGGAACTTTACCTCCTTCATTAGTTGCTTTTGCGGCTTTACATTTCCCTCATTTACTTTAAGTTTATAAAAAACATATAATAAATTAGTGCTAGTAGCAAAATTTTGCTACTAGCACATACCAACTAATTACAAAGGAATATTTTCAAAAAATAAAAAAATCATGGTAACAGAACAAAATATAAAGCAATTCAGCGAAAAGTGCCAAGCAATTTTTCGCCAAATAGAAAGAGACCTTATTGGACAAAAGGAAATTATCGAAGGTACTGTAATCGCAATGATCTCAGGCGGCAATGTATTATTAGAGGGTGTACCGGGTGTTGGTAAAACAAGACTTGTGCGTAGCTTAGGTAGAGTATTTAGCCTGCCATTTAGCCGTATTCAGTTTACTCCGGATCTTATGCCTGCCGATGTTACGGGTACTAATATAATCGTAAAGGACGAAAAAGGTAATTCAAAATTTGAGTTTAATAAAGGACCTATTTTTAGTAATATCGTTCTTGCGGACGAAATTAATCGTGCTACACCAAAAACTCAATCAGCACTATTGGAGGCAATGCAAGAGCATACTGTAACTGTTATGGGTACAAGCCGTAAGCTAGAAGAGCCATTCTTTGTACTTGCTACTCAAAACCCTATAGAACAAGATGGTACTTATCCACTGCCCGAGGCACAAATGGACCGTTTTATGTTTAAGCTGATTGTAGAAAATCCAAGCTTAGACGAGCTTATGGAAATTGTTAGCATGACGCAAAAAACTATGGCAGAAGTTGCCGATGCTGCATGTAACGGCGAGGAATTATTAGAAATGCGTAAAACTGCAAATCAAATTCCTGTAGCTAAAGAGGTTATGCAGTACGCTATGAAAATAGCAGTAGCGACTCACCCAGATAGCGAATTTCCATCTAAAGCGGCCAATAAATATGTTCGCTTTGGTGCAAGCCCAAGGGCTGGTCAGGCACTTATATCTGCGGCTAAAGTTAAAGCACTTTTAAAAGGTAGATTTAATGTGGCATATGCTGACATTAATGAGCTAGCTCCTGCGGTATTTAGACATAGAATCAAACTAAACTTTGAAGCAATTGCCGAACGAGTTAGTCCAGATAATGTTATTGACTTAATTCTGCAAGAAATAGGTATTGATTACAAATCTACTAAAAAGAATAAAGTAGCTTTATCTTCTATGGGTACATCTGCTGTTAGTACTATGCAACAAGAAAATGAAGTACAAGAAGGTGAAAAAAACAAAAAGCGTTTCGGTTTTGGTAAAAAGAACAAAGAGGGAACGGCAGGAGAATAAGGTTATCATGCACAATTCATAATGTACAATTATTGTCTCATTAAGTTTTGTGAAGGTGCGTTAGCTATATAACTATATAATTATATGTGAATATGTTCATATGATTATGCGACTAAAATACTATTTTGTCTATTGTGAGTAATTAGAGATTATTCTTAATCGAAATTAAATAGTACAACTTATTTATTTGGACGGTTAATAGCCGTCCAAACTAAACTAAACACAATAATTATGCATTGTGCATTTAGCATTATGCATTGAAAGAATAATGCAAACTTTTTTAAGCGACGAATTTTTTTCTAGACTAGAAGCTCTAGCTATAAATCTGCGAACAGATTTAGCAGGATTTTTTGGAGGTAAACACCGTGTTAATACTTATGGTCAAACGGTGGAGTTTTCTGATTACCGCGAATATATGCTGGGCGATGATATACGAAGGATAGACTGGAATTTATTTAGTAGGTTCGAAAAACATTTTATTAAACTTTTTACAGATGAGCGTCAAATGCAATTACAAGTATTTTTTGATTGTTCTAGCTCTATGGCAGCGAGTCCTACAAAAGCTGCGTATGCTACAGCAATAGGAGCTGCACTTGGATTTTTATCTGTACACAATATGGATAAGGTTTCTTTTAAACTCATTCAAGGTAATTTTGCTCAAGATGTAGCGGGTACGATAGTAGGTAAAAATACATTTTTTAGAGCAGTAGATCAGTTGAAAAAAATTAAATACGACGGCGAGGCTGATATATCTGAAGCTGTTGCTAATTGTCCAAATCCTGGTAATAACGATGGTTTAACAGTAATAATATCAGATTTTTTAACCGAAAACGATTGGAAAAAAGCTGTAAATTACTTAGCATTTAAAAAGCGTCAAATTATGTTGGTTCAGGTGCTTTCACCGGAAGAGATAGAACCGCTTTATAGTGGAAGAGTAACGCTTATGGACTCTGAGGCTCAAGGCATAGAAGATGCTAAAAATTTCAAAATTCGTATAACAAGGGGATTGCAAAAAGCATACGAGCAAGCATTAAGAGATCATCAGCAAGAAATAAAAACTTTTTGTAGAGCCAGGGGGGCAGATTTTATATCTATTAGTTGTGATACACCTATAGAAAAAGCCCTATTTACAGAATTACTAAAGGTAGGTATAATGTCATGATTAGTTGGTTAATTCCGCTTGGATTTTTAGCTTTTTTATCTATTTTAGCACTTATAATAATCTATATAATTAAGCCAAACTTCCAAAAACAATTTGTTTCTAGTTCACTTATCTGGAAACTATCATTAAAGTACAAAAAGAAAAAAGTTCCTATAAGTAAACTAAGAAATATCCTTATTTTTATTTGTCAGGTTTTAATTTTAACTAGCTTAGCATTTATGATAACGCATCCTATTATAGCAGGATTTCAAGAAGCAGAAGCTGTTCATAAAGTGCTTATTATAGACGCCTCAGCTAGTATGAGTGCTAGAGGAGAAGATGGAAACACTAGATTTAGAAGAGCAGTAGAGCTAGCAAGATTAGAAGCACAATATGCAATAAATAACCGAAACGGTACAGTTACCATAATTTTAGCCGAACATGAACCTAGGGTCGTTGCTAATAGAGTATCTGCGATGTATGCTGTAAATGCAGCTTTAAATTCTTTTTTTATTCTTAATGAGCAAACAAACATAACAGAAGAAGCTACAATATTTGGGAATATAGACTTTGATGCAGCTATGAATATGGCAAGAATGGCTTTAGTTGGTAGTACAAACGGCGAAGCTAGCTTATACACTGCTACAAATTTTCTTTCTCATGGAGACCCTAGAGAAATGGACGGAGAAAGAAGGGCACAAGTTAGTCATGAAGTTTTAGGGGATTTTGAGTTTGTATATCATGGAGATGTTAGAATTGTAAATGTTTGTAGGGGTGAATTTAATGTTGCTGTATTGGATGCTTCATACAGCTCTGGGGACCAGCGTTTCTTTTTTCATCCCGAAGTTGTAAGTTTTGGTATGAGTTTACCTGTAAGAGTATTTGTAGAGGTCTTTGGAGCAAATAATTTTGCAGGCGGCACATTTATAGCTTATGAAGATGTAAATTTATCGAATGGAATATCGCAACTTCTTTATTTTGATTATTTTCGCGCAAGAGAAGGTTCGTTTACTAATGAAAGAGAAGAACCTATAAGATCATTTAGTAGTGTAACTATAACAATTACGCATCAAGATGGTTCAGGGATAATAGATTCGTTTCCGTTTGATAACAGTTTTACTATTTATGGCGGCACAAAGGACACAATTCGTATTCAGTACATATCGCCACACACTTATCATCATGATGCTATTCGATTTCCACTTGATGGAGCTAGAATGCATTTTAGTTATAGATGGAATTTTGTTATAGATATAGTAACCTTAGAGCAATTTAATCAAGAGCGTACTAATCCAAATAGACCACATACCGATATGTTTATTTTTGAACATGAAATGCCTGCTTCTTTACCCACAGACGAGGGGATTGTAATTGTTATAAATCCTAGTGGTTTTGATGTTAGAGCTTCTATTGACAGGAATATTCCTGAAAATTTAGGTGTTAGACTTGGAGAAGATAGGGTTTTCTTTGAACATGGTGCTGAAGAAAGAACGCGTCCTCTAAGTAATCTTATACAGCATCCTCTTACACAAGGTTTTCATTTTCCATTACAATATATAACTCAGTCAGCGTATACTCAGATTACTGATTACTATGGATTTACAAGACTTTTTACAATAGATGATATAAGTGAGAGTGAAGATGGTTTTCCGGGGGTACTAGTAAAAAACACTTTAGATACTAAAAAAGTTATTATACCGTTTAATGTAAATCGTGCTGCATTTGCAGCAAACCTTAATTGGTTTGCTATGTGGGATAATATAATTGAATATTTCTTACCTAGAACACTAGAACGGTATATATTTGATGCAAATACTTCTGTTTTATTAAATGCTAGAAGTTCATATATTACTGTAGCAGGACATGGTTTAGAAATAACAATAGATACTTTTCCACATTCTTTGAATGTTTTAACTCCCGGAAGCTACAGAGTACAACAAGATGTTTTTGGTAGACATGGGCAACCACCGCACAGAGATTATTTTTTTGTTAGAATTCCTAGACTTCAAAGTGATTTTAATAGAGAAATTCATCTGCTATTTCACGATATATTTTATGCTACAGCTCCCCCTATAGATTGGGATCTTATGATGTATTTTGCTATAGCACTTGTAGCACTATTATTTATAGAAAGAATGCTTCATATAAAAGACGCTGTTTAACAGTTCATAGTGATTTAGATAATGCTTAATGAAAAAGTTATTAGTAAAACAATAAACTACGCACTAAGAATTAAGCTATTTAAGCACTAATAAAAAAGGAGGAAAATAAAATGTCTAACTTTTCAATAGTTTTTACAAATCCATGGTGGCTGATGTTGCTACTAATACCAGCGATGGCACTGGTACTAATACCGTATTTTAGAGTACATAGAAAATACAGGCGTAACCGAAATCGTGTTACATCGCTTGTGCTTTTATCTATAGTAATGCTGCTTAGCATTAGTGTGCTATCGGGTATGATGTTTAGCTTTAACGAGCCAATAGACACTAACGAAATTATATTAGTGTTAGACTTGTCGCATAGAACAAGAAATTCATATAGAGATGCGTCTAATGACCCTACCACTGCCTTTGAAAGGCAAAGTATAAATCAATTTGTAACAGATACACTTAATCAAAGTGATGGTAACTTTCGTATAGGTATTGTAACATTTGGTAAAAATCCGGTTTTAGCGGCTGCTCCTAGCACAGATGTAGTAGAGATAGATAGAGCTTTTCAGGCACATATGCAAAGACCTACGCTTAATCAAAGAAACAGAGACGCTTTAGCTGCTGATCAGGCTGTAATTAGACATAATGATAATCGTGCACAAGGGTATAGACCGGACGATAGGGCTACTAATATAGAAGCGGCACTAAGATTTGCTAGAGAGCAATTTAATGATACGAGAGGTGCTAGAATCGTATTGGTAACAGATGGTTTCGAGACAGACGGTTCGGCAGAAAGCATTATAATAGGTATGGCGGTTGCTGGCATTAGGATAGATGTAGTATCTCTTACTAGCCCTGTTGGTAATGAATTTTTAATAAGGGATATTGTATTGCCTAATTTTATACCAGAAGTAGACGAAGTGGTAAATATTGGCATTACTGTACAGAGCTCTATACCTGTTCCTACTCCGGCACAACTAGTGTTACATAATAACGGTATTGAGGTAGCTAGAGAAATTATTGAAGTTAGCTATGGTACTTGGCCACATGATATAAGTCATGCTTTTACTACAACAGGTTCGCAAATTTTAGAAGCTACAATTATATGTTTAGCGGATGACGAAGCATGGTTTAGCGATGGAATAGAATACAATAACACTTTTTTCTCATTTTTCTTTTTAGAAACTTTTGATTCAATTTTAATTATTTATCAAAACAATGAAGAAATGACACGCCTTTATGATATGTTAGATATTAGCGGAAGTTTTAGTAGCGTTACTTCTGTTCATATAGATTTAGTTCCTATAGAATTAAGATGGCTTAGAAATTTTGATAAAATTATTTTAGCAAATGTAGGTAACATAGATATGACAAATAGAGCTCTTAGTGATGGACTTCACAGAGATGCTTTTGTTAGAGAATTGCATAGATATGTTTATGAATTAGGCGGTGGCTTGCTAGTTTTAGGTGGTGATAGAGAAGGCTATACTATAGTTGGTTGGGAAAGAGAAGACCCTAACGATGAAAATAACCATAATATGGTTCCGATTCGTGAATGGGGGTATGTTTCCAATGTATTTAATCGTAGTGATACAGCAGGAAGGCTTTTTCAAACTATGTTGCCTGTTACTATTGAAGATTGGACTGCTCCGCTTGCTGTAGCTATAGTTGTGGATATATCGGGTTCCATGGCTGCGAATGATGTTTTTCGTCCCGATTGGAATAGATTAGATTTAGCTAAGGTTGCGGCAGAGACCGCCTTAGATGCTTTAATTCCTAGAGATTATGTTGTAGTAATTGCTTTTGATACGGGTGCTAGATTAATGACAGCTAGACCTTTTGACCCTACGAGAGGAATGCGTAATGTTGGTTCAGAACTATCTACTATTAGGAGTGCTATAAACGATCTTACTTTAGGCGGTGGTACTAGTTATATGGCAGCACTTCAGATGGCAAGAGACCAACTACTTATGGTAGATCATGTAGCAGCTAGACATATATTATTCTTTACAGACGGTCAGCCAAACCATGATGTATCGCTTGCTACTGATCTTATTAATGAAATGTATAATGAGGAAGGTATTACTTTAAGTGGCATTGGTATAAGAGGAACTTTTGATATAGTTAGACAAATGGCAGATGCCGGACGAGGACACTCTTTCCCGGTATTTTACCAGGATGATGTAATGCGTTTACCGCATGATATGTTTATGGAAATAGCAAGAGTTAGAGCTAATATACCAGAATCGGAACCATTTTTTGCTTCGGTTACTACAAATGAAAGATTAGAAATAACAGATGATATGATTACTAATGGTGCATTACCTGTTCTATTAGCTAATTTTTACGGAGTACGAGAAAGGAATCTTACAGCGGAAGAACGAACAAATAGAGATTTTCAAGTTATATTATCAGGTCCGCATAGAGTTCCTGTTTACAGTAGGTGGAACTTTGGAGCTGGTAGAGTAGGGGCACTTAGCACTAATATTTTATTTGAAGGTACATTGGATAGACCTAATTATTTTGAAGGAAATGAGATTTCTTTACAATTTTTAATAAATGCTTTAAGAATGATTGCTCCAACAGAATATATTGGTGAAGAACAAATAGAAATAAGAATCACTGAGGATAATTTTTCTAGACATATAAATCTATTTACTTCCTTAGAGGATAGTCAAAATGATAACTTTGTGGTAGAAATAGTGAGGTTAACAGATCCGGTTGGCACACAAAATCCAGGTTCAATGTCGGTGCTAGGATACGATGTAATAGAAAGACTTACTATGTCTACCGTAAATGCCAGATTTAGTTTTACTATCGAGACTCCGGGAGTTTACGAAATTAGGGTAGCTCAGGTTGTGCCTAACGCACCGGAAGATCTAGCTGATATTACTGATGAGCATATTAGATGGCGACAAACCAGGCGTACTATATTTAGTTATTCACTTGAATATGATGTGTTTAGATGTCCGGATGAGGCGGATGCTTTATTAAGACGGATAGCATATTTAGGTAACGGTATAATGATAAATGACCCAAGGACAGCAGCTTATTTAAGTAACGGGATGATAAATAATAGAGCAGTAGATGAAGGTATAGTAGGAGGCTATGGTATAGCTAATATTTTTATGGGTTTTGATACACATAGAGATGCCTATATAGACCCTAGACTTGTATTTATAATAATAGCAATATCGTTATTTGTTATAGACATAGCAGTCCGTAAATTCAAATGGAAATGGCCATGGGAGATGGTAAAGGATAGAAAAAAAAAGTTGGAGCTAGCTAAATAAGGATAAATTGGCACGAACACGAGGATAAATACTTAGAACTTAGATTCTTTAATTGACTTTAATAAGGGGATTAAATCTATGAAAAACAATTCATTTAACAAAAATAAAAAATCACAAAAGCAAAACGCTAAAAGAATATTTCCTAAACGCAAAATCTTAGGTATTCTTTTAGTGATGGCTTTGATAGTTAGTAGCATATTTCTTCTAACTGCTTGTGGTAGAGAAACGCTAGCTACTCCAACTAATATTCATATAAATAGAGAGACTAGAGAGCTCACTTGGGATCAAGTCGATTATTCTACGGGTGGTTATAATGTAGAAATTTTACATATAGAGCAGAATACATCTAATATACATCATACATACTATAATGGTCTTACTTTACCAGGAAATTTACCAGTGGGAACTCATAGAATAAGAGTACAAGCATTAACTAGAGAGACACGCAATTATTTTAGAAACTCAGGATGGTCAGTAGCTGAATACTTTATAGTAGATGATCCGGGAGTTTTAAGGTTTAGACGCATAAATAACTATACAGAATATGAGGTTTTTGGAAGAGTATTAGAAACTCAACCTCCTCCCTCTCACATAATTATACCAGATTATTTTAACGGTTTACCTGTTACTAGAATTGCTCGTAGAGCACTTGATAGTATGCTTACTTTGCAAAGTGTAGTTATAGGAAACAATATTAGATATATAGAGGAGCTAGCATTTAATGCTAACAGTAGACTAACAAGTATCACATTTGGAAATTCTGTTGAGTATATAGGACGAAGAGCATTTGCATTTAATTCTGATAATAACATTCTTGAATTACCGGATAGCTTAATTCACATTGGTATTGAAGCATTTTTGTCTAATGGAGCACTAAGTCAGCTAACATTTGGAAGCAGTTTGCAATCAATAGGAGATTCTGCCTTTAGGGGTTCAACAAGATTAAGAAATATAACTTTTCCAGACAGTTTAAAGCACATTGGTTCTCAAGCGTTTGCATCCGGTACGGCAAATCTTACTCAGCTAGAAACAGTCAATTTTGGTTCAGGAATAGAAACAATCGACGATAGTGCTTTTCTGCGTTCGGGAATAACGACTCTTAACTTAGATGGAAGCGGTAATACTGTAATAGGTCCTTTAGCTTTTTCTGAAACACGCAACCTTGGTGCTGTTATCTTAGGTAATGGGGTAGAGCGTATTATGCCTGGTGCATTTTTTAGGTCTAGTTTAACATCCTTAGATTTCATTGGTAATGGTTTAGCGGTAATAGAAGGTAGTAGATTGCGTACAAACGATAATGGGAGTGTTGTGCGAATAGGAGGCAGAGGAGCATTTGAAGAAACTCGTAGTCTTACTACTGTTAATATTGGCATAGGTGTATCTGTTATTCAAATGTTTGCTTTTTTAGATTCTGGTCTTCAAGTTGGTCAAGTTAACTTAGGAACAGGTGTAAGTAGAATAGAGCGTTGGGCATTTTCCGGAACACCATATTTTAGCAGCCAACAAGGTGAGATTTATATTGATAATTGGCTAGTAGATTACATAAGAGCATCTAGACCGCCAGTAGGTGAAAATCCTCCTTCACCTCTTCCTCCTCCTCCTGAAAGGTATTTAAGAATTCGTACAGGAACTAGAGGAGTGGCAGAGCATGCTTTAGATAATAGGCATCATTCATTTAGAAATAGATTGGGTTGGAACAATCTTAATAATATTACTAAAATTTATATTCCTAGTTCGTTAGAGCATATTAATTTAGAAGCGTTTGTTAGTATGCGTGGTGTAGTCGAGGTCGAGTTTTTCGATGGCACAAGCAATTTATTAACCATTGCTAATTCGGTATTTGCTAATAATGTAGAATTAAGAAATATTACACTTCCGGATAGTCTTATTAGCGTGGGTATGCGTATATTAAATAATACTCATTTAGTAAATAACTGGGATCACGAAGAATACGGTCGTGTTGTATATTCTGGTCGTTGGGCAGTAGGATATAGAGCACCTCCGTCAGATTCAACAGCACCACATATTATAACTCTTAGACCAAATACTTTAGGAATAGCAGATTTTAACTTTGATAGATCTAGTGCTAGTGCTTTTAATCTAAATCAAGGCTTAAAGTTTGTTGGCAGATTTAGTTTTAGACAGGCTGAGAATTTTACTTCAATAAATATACCAGATAGCGTAGAAAGAATAGGTGAAGGTGCATTTTTAAGAGCAGAAGGTTTAAGAACAATAAGCTTAGGCACCGGTATAACAGAGATAGAAGATTATACATTCTTTAGAGCGACAGGTTTAAGCAGTATTATAATTCCTAATAATGTTACAAGCATAGGTGCTCAAGCATTTTATATGGCTACTGGGCTTATGAATATAACATTTAGCGATGCCTTAATTCATATAGGAGAAAGTGCATTCCGTAATAATAGTGCTATTATGACTTTAAATCTACCAAATAGTCTAATTAGTATAGGTGATAATGCTTTTAGAAATTCAATGAACATAACCACCATAAATTTTGGTAATTCACTGGAGTTTATAGGTGATAATGCTTTTAGGGGATTGGCTTTTTTACAGGAACTTAATTTACCCCATAGCTTAACTCATATTGGCAATCAAGCATTTATGGAACTTAGAAGTATTACTGAGCTAACTATTAATTCTAATATTCAGTATATCGGCTTTGAAGCATTTAGAGATTTATCTAACCTAGAAACACTTATAATAGAAGAAGGTTTAACTCATATATCTACAGGCGCATTCTTTGGGGCAACGAGTTTAAATAGTGTAGTAATACCTAGTAGTGTAATTTATATTGGTAGATACGCTTTTAGAAATTTAACCACTTTAAAGAGTATTATTATCCCTATTACTGTACTAAGTATGAGAGACCATGTGTTTTTTGGAGGAAACGAGAATCTAATAGTTTTTGTAGAAGCACCATCTCCGTTAGGTGATTGGAATGTTTATTGGAATTCAACTGACTTATATGTAATATGGAATTATGGTAGAGCTTCTTAAACAATGATGAATAAACCTAATATAAAAGTGCAGATGAATTTTTACATCTGCACTTTTATATTAGGTTTATGTTTTAATATGGGCAACTTAATTATAAAAATCAATTATAATTTTGTGTACTTCTTTTAAAGCTATTTGCTCAAGTTGCTTGCCGGAGTTTAAGTTTTTTAGCGTAATTGTGTTGGTTTCTCTTTCATTTTCGCCAATAATTACCATAAACGGAATGTTTAGTTTTTCGGCATATTGAAATTTTTTCTTTAGTTTTGTATCCTCTAAAAACAATAGAGGAGAAAGTCCTAATTCTTTGAGTTTCATAGCTATGGGTATAAGCGAGGTGATGTTGTTATCTGCACTAACAACCAATACATCGGAAGAGGGAGTTGGTTTAAGATTTTTGGCTAATTCGCTTTCTAGCTTATCAAATAGTCTTGTAACTCCAATTGATATACCAACACCAGGGAGTTGTTTATCTATATAAAGTCCCGCTAAATTACCGTATCTGCCGCCGCTACACACACTGCCAACACTTTCGTGTCCCATAATAAAAGTTTCAAATACTGTGCCTGTGTAGTAATCTAGACCACGAATTATGGATAAATCTATTTGAAAATTCTTATCTGAAATTCCAAAAGCACGAATTCCGTCTATAACTTGCTGTAATTCATTAACTCCATCTGTAAATAATTGAGAATCTAGAGCTGAGAATTGAGAATTTAGTATTGAGATTTGTTCATTAGTTGTGCCTGCAATAGATATAAATTTTGTAATTTTGTCAATTGCTGATTTTTTAATATCTAGTTTTACTAATTCCTCTTTTACCTTTTCGATTCCGATTTTTTTTAGTTTATCCAGCACTGTGCCTATAGCCGTAGTTTTTTCTTGTAGTTTTAAACTTTCTAAAAAACCTTGCAAGATTTTACGATTAGATAACATAATTGTAAAGTCATTAAAGCCGAGAGATTTAAACACACCGGCTATAATACTAGGAATTTCGGCATCACAAAAGATAGATAAAGCTCCATCACCAACAATATCAATATCTGCTTGATAAAATTCTCTAAAACGACCTTTTTGTGGTCTTTCGCCTCTATAAACCTTGCCAATTTGATATCGTCTAAAAGGGAAGGTTAAATTATGGTAGTTTTTGGCTACATATTTAGCAAGCGGAACGGTTAAATCAAATCGCAGGCTCATATCTGTGTCGCCTTTTAAAAAACGATAAATCTGTTTTTGAGTTTCTTCACCGGCTTTAGCATTAAGCACACTACTATATTCAATAACGGGAGTGTCAATAGGCAAAAAAGAGTATGCTTCAAAAGAATGTCGAATAGTATCTAATACAGCATTAAATAATCGCTGACGACTAGGTTCTAACTCCATAAAGCCGCTTAGCGTTTTTGGTTCTATAAGGTTTAAGTTTTTCATTTTTTTATTGTTGTGCAGTTGGTTGTAGCAGTATCTATAGCAGTTCCAACTTTATTTCATTTTTATTAGTAACTCTCCGGCTTTTACGGGTTGTTTTTCGGAGACTAATATTTCGTCAATAAATCCATCAACTCGTGCGACAATATTTGTTTCCATTTTCATAGCTTCTATAACGGCTAATGTTTGATTTTTAACTACGCTTTCGCCAACTTTTATCATAACGCGGCTTACCATGCCTGGGATAGAAGCCCCTATTTCGAGTGGATTATCCTTATTAGCTATAGTGGCAATCTTGATGTTTCCGGTTAGAGTTTTATCTAAAATATGCACGCTTCGTTGTTTGCCGTTTAACTCAAAGGTTACAAAACGGCGGTTTTCGCTATCTGGCTCACTTATATTTACCAGCTTAACAAACAATTTTTTGCCGTCCTCTATTGTGATAGAGGTTTGTTGATTTAATGCTAGACCATTAAAGAATACATCGGTAGGAAGTTTAGAAACATTGCCGTATTCATCTTGAAATTCATAAAAATCCTTTATAACCTTTGGGTATAGACAATATGATACTGCTTGAGCATCGTTAGGATTTTTGCAAAATCTAGACACTTCAGATTTAATTTTATCAAAATTAACATTTTCTAAACTCTCGCCTGGACGAGTAGTAATTGCTTTTTTGCCTTTAAGAACAATTGCTTGGAGTTCCTTATCAAAACCGCCTTCTGGTTGACCCATATATCCACCAAAATAACTAACTACCGAGTCAGGATAGTTTAGCTCACGGCCTTTTGCTTTAATATTGTCGGGAGTTAAACCGTTTTGCACCATAAAAATAGCCATATCGCCGACCATTTTACTGCTTGGTGTAACCTTAACAATATCGCCTAGCATTTGATTAACTAACGCATACATTTCTTTGACATCGTCAAATCTATGTCCCAACCCCAAACTATCCACTTGCGGCTTAAGATTAGTATATTGACCACCTGGGATTTCATATTTGTAAATCTCACTAGCAGGCGAGGTAAGACCTTCCTCAAATTGACCATAGGTTTTTCTAATACTGTCCCAATATTTTACAATCGGCCATAAACCCTCATCTTTTATCCCGCTTTCTCTTTTACTGCCATGCAAGCCGGTAATCACAGCATTCATACTCGGTTGACTTGTAAGGCTTGATAGACTACTAATCGCCGTATCCACAATGTCAACGCCCGCCTCAATCGCTTTTAACAACAGAGCAACACCGTTGCCAGCTGTATCGTGAGTATGTAAATGTATAGGCAAGCCAACCTCATTTTTTAACGCTTTAATCAGTTTTTCGCCCGCATAAGGTTTAAGCAATCCTGCCATATCTTTAATACCCAAAATATGACAGCCTCTTTTTTCTAATTCCTTAGCCATTTTTATATAATAATTTAGGCTGTATTTATCTTTTTTCTCGTCTAAAATATCGCCAGTATAACAAATGTAGCCCTCGCAAATTTTGCCTTGATTTAGAACCTCATCTATAGAGAGTTCCATATTAGGTAGCCAATTAAGGCTATCAAAAACTCTAAAAACATCAATTCCGCCCCTAGCAGCCTGTTTAATAAACTCTCTTACAACATTATCGGGATAGCTGGTATAACCTACCGCATTAGCTCCACGAAGAAGCATCATAAACGGTATATTAGGGATTTTTTCTCTAAGAATAGCAAGCCTTTCCCACGGACACTCGTGCAAAAATCTATACGCTACATCAAAGGTAGCTCCGCCCCACATTTCTAGGGCGAAAAAATCGCTCATGCTATGTGCCATATAATCGGCAATCGCAACCATATCAGCAGTTCTAACACGGGTAGCCAGTAATGACTGATGAGCATCTCTAAGCGTGGTATCGCTAAGAAGTACCTTCTTTTGCTTTAGTACAAAATCCTTAACAGCATTAGCACCCTTTTTATCCAGTAGTTGTTTTAGACCATTTGGTGGGGGAGTAGCGGGAGTCGCAGGTAATAAAGGAGCTATTATAGGACTAGAAGGTTTATTATTTTTTTCATTTAATATTTTATTAGCGATATATTTTAGAATTTTGGTAGCTCTATCCTGCGGAAGCGATAGATTAAATAACTCGGGTGTATCGTCTATAAAAGTAGTGTGGCATTTATCAGCAATAAATGTGGGATGAGTTAGAATATTTTGGATAAAGCCTGCATTTGTTTTAACACCTCTTATACGCATTTCACGGATTGCTCTTAAAGATTTTTTTATAGCACCTTCGTAACTGCGGTCAAAGCTGGTTATCTTTACAAGCAAGCTATCGTAGTATGGGGAAATTTCAGCACCGTCCTGAGCGTTACCGGCATCCAGTCTAACGCCAAATCCGCCGGGAGAGCGGTAAGCACTAATCTTGCCAATGTCGGGAGAGAAATTATTTTGAGGGTCTTCGGTAGTAATTCGGCACTGAATAGCATAGCCACGATGAGTAATCGACGCTTGATTTTTAATTCCAATTTCAGCACTTGATAGCTTATGACCCTCTGCTACCAAAATTTGTGATTGCACAATATCAATGCCTGTTATACATTCGCTTATAGTATGCTCTACTTGAATACGGGGATTCATTTCTATAAAGTAAGGTTCGCCTGTGTTGTCTACTAAAAACTCTACTGTGCCAGCATTTACATATCCCACATACTTAGCGATTTTTACCGCCGAGTCATATAGCACTTTTTTGGTGCTTTCGGGCAATGTTACCGCAGGAGCAACCTCTATAACCTTTTGATAACGGCGTTGAAGCGAGCAATCTCTCTCGAACAAATGCACAACATTGCCGTGCTTATCCGCTAAAACTTGTATCTCGATATGCTTTGGATTAACAAGATACTTTTCCATAAAAACATCGCCGTTTCCAAAACTTTTTAATGCCTCGCTAACAGTTAAATCAAAAACGCTTTTAAGCTCGTCATCATTATTAACCCGCCTCATACCCTTGCCACCGCCACCGGCAGAAGCCTTTAATATAACAGGATAGCCGTATTCTTTAGCACGGCTTATCGCATCGGCAATATCCTTTAGCGGAATAGTAGAACCGGGGATAGTAGGCACATTACAAGCCTTGGCAATTTCCTTAGCCGATAGCTTGTCGCCCATTTTAGCCAGCACATCACTAGGAGGTCCTATAAAAATTATTCCAGCATCCTCGCACGCTTTAGCAAAGTTAGCATTCTCGCTTAAAAAGCCGTAACCCGGATGAATTGCATCTATGCCCTTTTCTAAAGCCAGCTTTACTATAGCGTTATAGTCTAAGTACGCTCCAAGTGGAGTTTGACCCTCACCTACAAGATAACTCTCGTCTGCTTTAGTTCTAAAAAGATTAAGACTATCGGCTTCGGAATAAATCCCAACCGATTTAATACCCAATTCATTAGATGCTCTATACACTCTAATTGCAATCTCGCCTCTATTAGCAACAAGTATCTTTTTTATAGGTCTAATAGCAGTAGCAACTGTGGAGGTTTTTGTAACACTCGATTTTGTTATCATAACAATTTAAGTATAATATAATTTTACCAATTTATGCAAGCAGAAAAATAACGAAAAACTTAGTTGTCAATTAAGGCTACTTTTCATATAATGTATTAAAGGTTTTATAAAATTCCATAAATTGGAAGGTGTTTTTTGCAACCTTTTGCCTTTTTTAGCACCCTCTATATACGAAGGGGGAAGATGGCGAAGATAAAAATGATAGAACAAAAATACTAGGAGGAATGTATATTTATGATTAAAAAATTTATAACAATAATAATAGCATTTATTATGCTTTTTGCTTTAGTGGGGCTAAGTGCTTGCGAGGTAATTTTTCCTAGTAGCGAGACTACAACAAGCGAGCAAGACACTACAAGCAGTAGCGATAGGGTGGGTGTGCATTTTAGTTTACAGCATGCTTACGACAGCGAATATATCACAAGAGAAGATATAAAGCATATTGCTTATTTTGTAACCGGTGGCAGAGTAATAGAAGTTTTAGATTCTACCAAAGATACTTGGGTAGGCGAAAAAAGCTGGCCGGAAGAATATTGGACTAGAATCAGACGAATTGATTTTAATACACAAAAAGTACTACCAACAGTAGCAGATATCAATCCTAATACAGCAAGTGATATAAAGCTAGCATTTTATAATGATTTCCGCGAAAGATTGGGTATAGATATTATTCATGTGTACTTAAATTTAAAATGGCACATTTCCAATGGGCGTTTACCTTATGGCACAACAATATTAGATACAATTATAATCCGTGACTTTTTTGGCGAATATAACGGTGTTTATGCTGTACGAATGTCAACTCTATTTGGTGGCTATCCAGATGAACTAGTAAATCAAATAATATCTAATGTAGGTTGGACTTTTGGTACGGTACCTGTAATAACGGCTTTTAAATATCAATAACAAGGAAAAAAACAAATGAAAAACAAAATTAAAAAACTAAGTATAATAATAAGCATCATTTTTGCATTTATTCTGCTTTCGGGATTTAGTAATTATCCCATAGAACAAAACATTTTGACAGAGTTGCCTAGCTACACTTTATGTTATATTACCGGAGAAATTATAGAAGATGATTATAAGGTATATAGCACAACTACCCTAGAGGATAATTTTACTAATGATAAAATACTTGTAGTGCTAAAAAGGCAGGTAAGTAGAGATTTTAGAGAATTTACCGTAAAGGATTTTCCCGAAATTGAGCTGTTGTCGGTTGAGTGCATTACACCCGGTTTAGAGTTGGCTTATAATCAGCTAAGAGCTAGAGCTTCCGGTTATAATTATAATGAGAGTATAAACATAAATTATTTCCGTAGGTTTTTAGTACTAACTTTAGCCGTACCTTCTAGGCAAAATGTGCTAAATGGTATACAGTTGTTAGAAGCTCGCACAGATATCCGTAGTGCTTCGGCAAATACCTATAGTGCTATCGAATCAGCGTCGAATGATTATATTGGATTAGATAGCTTTATGCTTAATCCGCTGTCTTTACCTCAAACAAATTATAATTTATGGAATCTTAATAGAATTTAGCTTCGGCAAGCACATCAAATTTCAACAGGACAAGGTGTTAGGATAGGTTTGCTTAGTACAGGTATAAATAATACACATCCCGATTTAGCAAGTAGAGTATGTACAGAAACATCGCACGATTTTTTTGAAATAAGAGTAGGTAACTTTATATTCACTCCTGGAGATCCATTTAACGATTGTCATAGACATGGAACCCGTATTGCCGGCATAATAGCTGGTAGAACCACAGGGGTTGCTCCTAATGCACAATTAGTTTCCTTAAAGGTAGCTAATGAAAATAATACATATAATCAGCCGTTTAGGATAATACACGGTATTAGCTTGGCTACTAATCTTTGGAACACCGAAAATCGTATACATATACTAAGCCTTAGTGCAACACCACATAGAAATGATACCGGTGTGCGTGATGCTATTAGACTCTTTCCGGGATTGTTTGTTGGTTCTGCAGGTAATGACGATAGAAATGTGGATAACTCTTATAGGCTAATAAATAACGAGCGTATAGATAGTAAGATAGTAGTTGGGGCAACTCAATTAACTGGACAAAATGAGCAACGATGGATTGGAAGAGATAACTCTTCTAATTTTGGCATTAGGTCTGTATGTGTTTTTGCTCCGGGTGCTACTATTAGAACTACTAGACATGATAATAATCAGTTTGTTGATGTGTACGGTACTTCCCATGCAGTTCCTCATGTAGTTGGTACAGCCGCCCTTATGATTAGTGCAAATCCTGCTTTAGCATATCATCCGGCAACTATACGAAATATTATAAAGGATACTGCCGATAGAATGGCAGTATTAGAACATCTAAGTATAAGCGGTGGCAGACTTAATGCTCATGCTGCGGTAACAAAAGCATTTCAGGCTAATGTTTTTACAATAAATTCTAATAATATTTTAACAAATTTTACTCCACTTACTAATTTTAACGGGATTGTGAATATTCCGTATGGAGTGGTTGAGATTGCTACAAATGCGTTTAGCGAAGCTATTGCCTCTATTACGACTATACATATACCAAGTACGGTAACGATGGTTAGAAGCTTGGCTTTTGCTAATGCTACATCGCTTAGTAGAGTTTATTTATATCGAACAATGGCAGATGGCGGAGCAACCTCTTTTGGTATGCAGGTTTTTCATAATACGCATCCAAATTTAAGAATGTTTGTTCCTGTTTGTACTTTTGATGTTTTTCGCAATAGATTTGTGGTAAGCCCTCAAAATCTTTTTGCTAAGCAAACAAATAATTTTTCTTTTTATCCTCAGCTTTTAATTGACGGTGTTCCGGTAGAGGAAGGCTTTGTGGCAAGTAATATAAATTCCAGTATTCATATTCGTTTGGCTAATGCTGATTTTTCGGGCGGAGGGCATATTTATGTGAGTATCGGAACTGGAGAATGGATATGGTTGGTTGTGGGTACATCATTGACACTCTATGAAGGATTTTATTTTTATTGTTTTGAATGCTTATTTGATTGCCTCGGACATGATTTTTGGTCGGGAACTCCTATAAGATTTAGAATATCCGGTAGCGGAACTTCGGGTATTTTTGATTTTATTAGAACGATACTGCTTGTTTAGTAGTAATTAAACGATTTTTAGTTTTTTTCAAAACCATACGCAAGACTTAATGCCCATGCTGCGGTAACAAAAGCACTTCAGGCTAATGTTTTTACAATAAATTCTAATAATATTTTAACAAATTTTACTCCATTTACTAATTTTAACGGGATTGTGAATATTCCGTGTGGAGTGGTTGAGACTGCTACAAATGTATTTAGCGAAGCTGTTTCTTCTATCATGATTGATACAGGGAAACCTGTGTTTATATAAAACCAAAAAATAGAAACAAAAAACCTAAGGAGGGTTTTGCCATGAAAAAGAAAATTTTAGGAATAGCGGTTGCAATAGTTATGCTATTAGCGGTCGTGGGATTAGCGGCTTGTGAGTTAAACAATCCCTCGCTTGCGGAGTATCGTGCTACTGCGATAACTGTACTTGAGGATTATGCCACAAGCAAGGGGGTTGCTAACTATACCCCAGAGAATTGGCTTGTTTTGCAGGGTCATGTAGAGATAGGCAGAACTAACATCAATGCGGCTGGAAGCAAACCAGCAGTGCGTATTGCTCGTGATACGGCGAAAGCGGCGGTAAGGGCTGTTGAATCAAAGGATGACACTGAAATGGCAGAGATATTGAGCCACTTTGACCTAACAGATCCCAAAGAAATTTGGAATGGTACTATTGAAGATTTGTTAAATGGCGGACCATATGGTGTTGGTGCTCCTTTAGGGATATTTCAAATAAGGTTTCGCAAAGCTTTCGCTTTTCCAGAATTTAAGTATAGACATTTTAGAATTGAGAATGTTGTTGGTATAAGTTACAGTCGTGTTGACGAGCTTCGCCAGGTTGCTTGGGTTTTTCTAAGAGGATATTGGAATCCAGGAATGCATTTCAATTCTAAAACATTATATGAAGCAATAAGGCATTTTGAGAGTCTTGAATTTATCAAGCAGGTGATACCGATGTTTCCCTCTCCTGGTTTTCACGATCATTTTTTGGTTAACCGTCCGGACTTTGACATTGTTTGGCCGAAATTATAAAAACAAAAGGAGAAATTTTATTATGAACAAAAAAATTAAAAAATCCATTATTATGCTGCTTATACTTGTTACTACTGTTTTAACATTAGGAATGCAAGTATATTATCCGAGGCAAGCTTATGCTTATTATTTTACTTATGAATTTTCAGAAGAGGCAAGAATAAATAGGGCAACTCTTGATAACAATTTTACTGAAGACGAAATAATTGTTACTTTGACACTAAGTGCTTCGCAAAAATTTCTTAATTACACACCAGCGGATTTTCCAGAAATTGATGTTGTTGACATAGAGGATTTGACATCATTTACAGTAAACTATGTAGAGCAACAAATTGCACGGGCTAGTTGTCAAAATAGCCAAAGTAGAATAGAAGATTCTAATGTGCTTGTTGATGCAAGTGCTTTTAGACGAATACTTTTACTTAGAATGAGAAATGGTACGAGGGAGAAAGTCTTGCAATCAATTAGGCTTCTTGAAGCTAGGGATGATGTTTGGGCAGCTGAACCGAATTATTTATTTTCAATGATCGGAAGTGTGGAGGCAACACAAAAGTCTGATTCAGAACATAAAACGACATCAAAGCCTGTTCGTTTTGACCAGCAATGGGGGTTGCACGGAATACATGGGATAAATACACTAGCCGCATGGGACATAACTACTGGCTGCGATGATATAATTGTTGGTGTTATGGATAGTGGAATAGATGTGACACACCCTGATTTAGCAAACGCAATACACATTAGCACTCCTACATTGCATAGGGATTTTACTACAGGTGTTGTTGCAGGTGTCCCTATAGTAGATCATTTTGATGAAACTGGGCATGGAACACATGTTGCAGGAATTATAGCGGGTCAAGGAGTTGAAATTTTTGGTGTGGCTAGAAATGTACGCATAGTATCTTTAAGAGTATTTTCTACAGTATGGAATACCGGGGCATTAAGTTGGTATGCTCGTGCTGTAAACTTTGCGGCCAGTAATGGCATTCAAATTTTGAATTTTAGTGGTGTGGATTGGGGTTCTAATGCTATTCAACTTAATGCATTAGAAGCCGAACTTGAAAGCTTTACCGGTAGTTTTGTTACTAGTTCCGGTAATAGTGGTCAAAATAATGACACAGGCACACCTATGTGGCCAACAAATTTTTCGCTCACTAATCCAAGAGTTATATCAGTTGGTGCTACACAATCAGTGGGCGGCATTGAAAGTAGAGCACATTTTGGTGGGACGATGGGTTCTAATTATGGAGCAAAGTCAGTAAGTATTTTTGCACCTGGACACAATATAATTAGCACTGTTCCAGTACTAATTAGCGATCCTTGGGGTCCAATTACAACTGATGGGTATATTAGTTGGAATGGGACAAGCCAAGCTGCTCCTTTTGTTGCGGGAACGGTTGCTTTAATGATGTCTATAAATCAAAATATAAATCCTGTACAAATTAGAGAAATACTCATCAATACAGCATATATTCCAAATGTAAATGGAAGTAATCCACTGCAAGGTCTTAGTGTTAGTAATGGTCGTCTTAATGCCCACGCTGCGGTAAGAAAAGCAAGTGAATTAGGAATTTTTACAATAGATAATAATAGTACTATAACTGATTTTACTCCGTCTATAAATTTTAACGGGATTGTGAATATACCCTATGGAGTAACCGCAATAGCTCCTAACGCTTTTATAAATCAGCCTTCTATTACAACAGTACATATTCCGGCTAGCGTTAGAACTATAGGTGCTGATGCGTTTAGAAATAATACAATGCTTAGTAGAATCTTTGTAGAGCGGACATTTACACTAGGTGTACAACACTTAACGACATTAGGTGCTAGGGCTTTAGATAATACTCATTCGAATTTAAGAATTTATGTTCCTAATTGTAGCTTTTCTGTATATCAAGAAAGATGGGGGAGTATGTCTAGTGTAACAATTAACCGTATTCATCCAAGGAATATTACCCTAACATTTTATCGAAGAGTTTATGGTATTACTGTGTCGGCTGGGATTAGAATAGATGACGAAGCCTCTTTTGTTCTTTTTAGGTCGCCAAGTATAGGGATAGGTGCTAGTGAAGGTCGTTTTAATCGTACATATATATTACTTAGGATTCCTGGACATATTACAAGTTGGGCTGCTGTGAGTACAGCTATGCGAAATGCTACAGGTCTAATAATGGCAAGAGCGAATGGTGTAGATGAAAGTCTTACATGGGTTATATCAAATACACCAACACCTGTTGGATTATGGATATATTTATATGTTATACATACCGGTAGAGATGTTGTGATAGGTTATCCAACAAATGCTATTTTTATGGTTTCTCAATTTTTCTTACATGTTACAGTTCCTTGATTTTTAGCAATCAAAAAATTATAACAAACTAGAAAATCAAATCATTAAGTTATTTTCTCAAACAGTTTTTGAATGCTTCTGTTTGGGTTGCGATTGTAGCGTTTTAGGAGATATAGATTAGTTTCTGGAGTAATGTAATTTATACCTTCGTTACAGGTTAGCGATGCTTTATAACCAAGTTCTTTGATTATTTTTAGAGTATCCTTGCTATAAGCTCCGTACGGAAAGGCAATAGTAGAAGGCACAATTCCAAGTTTTTTTTCTAACAACCCGTCTAATTTTTTTAAGTCGTTTTCTAAAACAATTTTATAATCTTCATATTTTTCTCTCGATTTATTTTTTAGTCCCTTTCTACCCTCTAGCGAATGTAACCTATAGGTATGATTAGCAACTTCTATTAGTCCACTATCGAGCATTTCTCTTAGCATAGCATAAGTTGTCGAGTTTACATAAACACCGTTTAACTCGCCGTCCTCGTTATACATTCTTTCCAAATAATGCCCGACAACACTAAAAACCGCTTTAGTATTGTATTTTTTAAGTATAGGATAGGCTTTTGTATAATCGGTTTTTCCACCATCGTCAAAAGTAATCATAACAGGCTTAGCCGGTAGCGGAGTGCCATTTTCTACAAAATTTATAATATCTTGCATAAGTATACTTGTATAGCCATTATCCGATAGATATTTTATATCCGCCTCAAATGTAGCAGGCGATAAAATATGTTCGCTACATTTTCTATCCGATAATTCGTGATACATTAGTATTATGAGAGGAGTGCCTTTTTTTTGAGCATCTTCTTCTTTATCTAAATAAGCAGAAGCAACAACATTACCACCTAAAACCACAGTCGAAAGTATTAACACTAAAAATATTGCAATAAATATAGAAACCTTAACTTTTTTCATATATATTAGTGTTAGGATTTTACAACTTTTTATACAAGAAACATTATTTAATATTGCTAAAAAGTACTTTACAAATATTTTACAATGTGATATAAAATTAGTATACTTATTTCATATAAAAATAATTTTTACACAAACAAATATTTTTAATAATTTACGCAACAACCACTAAAGAAAAAAATTATGAAAGTAAAAGAATTTAATTTATTCTTACAAAAAATTTGCAAAGGCGATAAAGCAAAAATTAAGCTTATCTATAATAGTTATAGAGAGCTAATTATATTTATTGCTTTTGAAATAGTAAAAAATTCTGAAATTGCGGATAAAATTATGTCGGATTTTTTTAAGCGTATTTTAGACGGAGCATACGGCAAAGAATATATTGATAATCCTATAAATTGGATTGCTACAACCATACGCGGTCTTGCTATTCGTTATATGCAAAAAGATAATGCCTCACACCCTTCCGATACTTACATTAAACTATTAAGCGACAGCATAAAAGTGTTAACAGATAAAGAGCGTGAGATATTTAATATGTACTATCTTTGCAAATATGAACTAAATGAAATATCTGAGGTATTGGAATATCCGCAAGCTGCAATAAAAGAAGATATTTATAATATAAATGAAAAACTGCGACATTTGCAAGAAATTCCATAAATTGGAAAGACTTTTTTGCAACCTTTTGCCACTTTTAACACTCTCTATATATGAAGGGGGAAGATCTTTTCTAAAAAGGATAAGTTACATATGATAAAAAGATTAAAAATACAGATAAAAATAATTATTACTTT
>WRAP01000003.1 GCA_009780135.1 Bacillota bacterium | reverse complement strand
TGATACAGGGGTTTCTTTAGCATATATTTTTGTTGCCTTTATAAAGTCTTTATCAGCCGCCGACACAATATGTTTTATGGAGAAATTATAAGATTTTATATGCATAATCTACAGTTATCCTTTGTTTAATCCCCTTAATTATAACATTGCTTTAATTAAAAAACAAGCATATATTACCTTTTTTCGACAAAAGTATTTCTTTGTACAATTTTCTTTTTTTCGCACATCATTCCCCTCTTTCATATCAATAAAGGATAATACACAATTATCTAACTTTAGAGGAGAAACAATAATATGATAAATAGTACAACAGCAATTACAATTGAAATACTTTTTGAAATTTTTCGATTTGCGGTTTCTTCTTTATTTGGTAAAGCTTTGGAGCAAAGAGAATTAGATAAGTTTCCTAAACAGTAATTATCAATTTTTTCATTAAAAATATTGCGAGAAAAAAATATGGAACTTACAGAAAGAATAAAAAAATGTATAGCATCTTTTTATGATAATTATAAAGAATCTACACTTGTAGTGATAGCAAACACTAGAAGTGATACAGTCAAATATTCTAAATTTGATTTAGATACTGCTGATGAAGTAGAGTTCTTTTCTGAAAGCGAATTTGACGAAATTTCGATTCAGGGACTTCGTCCAATCAAACTATTTTCTACTTACTATTTTAATGAGTTAGACTTTATTAAAGATATACTAGATGGTAAATTTGATTTGAATAAAGTTCTTGTTTTTAATATGGCACGAAATGGAAGAAAGCAAGGTAAGAAATCTCTTATTCCATCTTTTTGTGACTTGTTAAAAATAATATATACTGGCTCGAATGCTTTTTCACAATCGTTATGCAGAAACAAGTATGTATATACACAATTTTTAAGTGTTCACAACTTGCATCTGCCTGAAACTTTTCTATTAAATAAAAAATCATGGCAGCATCGCAAACCCATCACAAAATTCATTATTAAACCGGTTGCTGAAAGTGGAAGCATTGGAGTATCTGAGACAATTGATTTTGCTTCATACTTAGATACACAATCAATCACGCATATAAATAATGATGACATGCTCTATCAGGAGTATATATGTGGTGATGAATATGAAGTTCCTTTGTTCATATCTAAAGAGTCAATTTTTCCATTAGAGCCTATGCAAATTATATCAGAAAAAAAAATTCTTGATGTAAACACTTCAAATTCAAATAGTTATAAATATAAATTTATTGAAAATAGATTATTATCAAGTAAAATGAAAAAAATTGCTATTCTCGTTGCTAAACTTTTAAAAATCCAAAATTATGGCCGCGTTGATTTTCGAATCAACGAACACGGTGAACCCGTTATCATTGACATTTCAACAACTCCATATTTAAGTAAAAATTCGTCATTTTATGAGAACTTTCATAAAGTAGGGTTAAGCTATACGAATTTATTTGAATATATTTTAGCCTTGTCAGTTGCTAAATAAAAAATTGATAGTCACTTAATATAAAACCTCTAGCAAAAAACTTCCATGCTTCGTCTTTGCCAAAATAATTTCTTTTAGCCATAACATCATATATGCCATTTTTAAATGCTGCAAAATCAAAAGATTGCCGCTCACTTAAAATTATTTCAAATGCTTCAAGTCTTTTCTTACAATAATAGTCTTCACCATAAAATCTAGGAAGCTCAACTGTTCTTAAGTAATCAAGAGTTTTGTTTGCGTTTTTATAGTCATTTATACAAATTTCATAGGCTAACTTTAAGTCATTCAAAAAATATTTATAGAAATTGTCCTCGTTAAATTCTATTGCATTTTTTCTAATTAGAGCATTTAGTCTATTAAACCCTTCTTTGACTCCTGAGGATAATAAAATGCTTATATAGTTCATTTCAATTATATTTGATTCTGGATATTGTGTTGCTAATTCCTTATAAGATTTTGATATATCCTTATTTACTCCATTAATGTACATCAATAACAATTTGTTACTTTCTAGTTTTCTTATCTGAGGAAATGTGATTCCTGGATTGCTTTTTATAAATATCTTTATTTTTTCCAAGGTAAATGCAGCATCACTATTTCTTCCCAAAACAATTTGAGTTCCTAGTAAGTTTATGATGCATTTGTAATATTCATAAGGGTTGCGTTTATTAAAATATGTTGTTGCATTAGTGATTTTTTGACAAGCAATATCTGGAAAAGCATATAGTACAGCTTTCTTATTTAACAAGTTTCGGTAAAATTGAGAAAACTCAAAATTTGTGCTTTTGTAATAATCAAGAACTTTGGAATATTTAATAATCAGATTATCAAATTCATTTTGCAAATTTGCCCTGTTTGTAATATGTGAGATTAGTGTACTAGAAATCCTTATCCAGTGAGCATATTCAAAGTAAGGTCTGCTATTAGTTATTTTTGGCAAGAAATTTAATAGTACTTTTGATGTGTTTTCAACTTTGGCAGTAGAACGGGTTATTTTACTCAAAAATTCGATTTTTAAGCGAATAATTTCTGAATCAATTATTATATTCTCAAACACTAAATTGTTAAGACTTTGGAGATAACTTTCGAACTTCAAAACAGTTGCATTAGATTGAGAGTCAATTATGATTTCGAACAAGTTCATTAATTCGGTCGGTAGTTGCTTAAGCAGTTTTCTGAAGAGTGATAAATTTTTAATTTGCTTAATTGACTTGATTTTTCTAGAGTAGATCATCTCATTTACCATTAAGAAAAAAAGAGAAACAAATTGTTCATCAACACATTTTGTGTGTTCCAAATATTCGTCTAAATAATACGCTCTTACTTCATAATCATAATCATATTTTCTTGTGAAGTAATCATAAAGTGTTTTATAATAAAATTCTCTTAAATCTTGACCTTGACCCCCATTCCGAAAATATTCTTTAAATTCATTTAGTGAAAATTTGTATATATCCCCATCATGCCTATCAAGTAAATCCAGTTTGTGAAACTTATAAAACACTTTATTTAGATGGTCAGCCTTGTGGTTATGCTCAAAAATATCCCACACCTGTTGTTGAGTAAATCCTTGTTTAAAAAACGAGCCCAGTGTCAAAATGTCATTTGCTATGTTCATTAAGTTTTCATCAGCACTTAAACATTTTGATATTCTACTCAAAATTATATCATCAAGTATTAAATTTGTTGAACTACAATCTGTAAGCAGTTTTTTTGCGAAGCTAAGATTGCCTTTAGTTAACTTGTAAATTTTATCTATGTCAATCGTTTTATTTTCACATGAATCAACTGCAAATTTCTTAAAGTTATCGTCATTTTTTGGTGCTTTTAAATATACTGTCGAATTATCATCAATCTCTAGCAATTGTTTATCTATTTCTTCTCCAGCTACTAAAAAATGAATTTTGGGTTTATTTTTAGTTAAGTACATTATCGTATTTATATAAAGTTGCACATCACGACTAAGTTTATTATATCCATCAACTATAATCAACGAATATTCTTCGTTAGATTTAAGAACCTGTTGCAAGAATAGTTTTTGAAGATCATTAAATAAACAATCTGTTTCAGAAAAACTTAACCCCATATTTAATTGTATCACACCTAAACATAAACCAAATTCTGGAGAAAATGAAATTCTTTTACTTTTTTTAATATTAAAATTAGCATAATCTATGATAGCTAATGGAGCTCCTTCAATAACAAAAAATGACCAACCCTCACATAACCTATCTAAAAGAGCCGAAATGCAGGTAGTGCTACCCAAACCACTTTCACTAATGAAAAAGATATTCTTTTGGTTTTTAGTAACCAATTCATCATATAAAGCATCAATAGCTAAAGTCTGCTGTTCAAATTTTATATATTCTTTTGTTTCTTTAATTTTACTCATTTTTATGTTAGATAATTGTGTATTATCCTTTATTAGGACAGTTAAATTATAGCATATAATTTTAAATAACACAACTTTTTTTCAATAATATTGTACAAGTTATGACAACTTATCAATTTTATTAAATAATTTAAAAATCCGAAACAAATCTCTAAGAGAAAAATTTCGGTAAAATTTATGCTTTATAAAATATTTATGAAAACAATGATTCTAATTATTAAAAATTTAATTTATAATCCCTAAGCAGAATATATACTTGCTAACAGATAACTTCTCCCTTTGTATATCAATCAAAAACCTAAATTCAGAATGAAAACGAGGTATCCTCGTTGTTCTCTTATGGGGTGTAGAGCACGAAGTGATTCACACCCTTATCCTGCTTATCTTTTTAACCTAGTTTACCCGCATTCTGAATCACTTTTTATCAATGCTATTACGATAAGAGGCACAGGCTCTCCGAAAAACCTGTGCAAAAAACACAGAGCTGATTTTTTAGAAAATGTTATCGTTTATTGTCACATATCGCAACAGCAAGGGTTAGTCCATATCCTAAAGTATAATAATTTTGTAGGGTTAAAAAAACCAACTAAGTAACGACTTTCATAATACGAACCACAACAATGTTCAAAGTAATAATGAAAATATAAATATAATTCCATCTGATTTAATAAACCTGATGCCCATCCGTTTAAACTTGCATACTCACTAAAATACACATTATAAAATAATAAAAGTTTCCTCGCTAAGAAGTGGTGATTTTCTATTGGTGTGTGCTGAATAAAGAAATGAAAATAATCTATTGTTCTGCCATTAGTAGTTTTAAGATGAAATAAGTCTTGATGATTAGAAATGAAACTTAAATCTTCTAACCCAAAAACTACTACATGGTTAATCTCATCGTGGTTGAAAGTAATCGGGAATGGAAAATTCGGAGCATTATTAGATAGCGAATCTATAAAATCCCAACAGCACATTTTTATTGTAGAGAAACAATAATGATAACCTAATATCTCCCAGAAACGAGAAAAATCATCTAATATCAAATAAAGCAATGCCTCTACAGGCAAGTCCAAACAACACGATTGTAATATTCTAAAAGTTTTAACAGACCAATACACATTATATTCGTAATGCCAACCATGATAAATCATAGTGCTTTTTATTCCATAACGCAAATATGGGCAATTCGGAATAATAAATAACGCTGTAAGATGTTGATAATATTCGTAATCACATAAGCCCGCTAAAAATTCAAGTGCCTTTTGCACTCCAGTATGATACATAGGCGGTCTGACAATATACACTCCTCTAGGAAAAGCGATACCGCTACCATACTTAAAATCCATATAGATGAATATATTTTGCAAATCAAGTGCCTCTCGCAAATGAAATATTACTTCTTTCATTTCATATGACTGAACAAAAAACACCGGCTTAAAATTACTAAGATAGTAAATTATCAAATCTTGAAAATCTCTATTACCAGGATTAAAGTTATGCCAAAAATATCCAGCACTAAACGAAATAACATTTGTAAACTGATAATCTTCTATCAATCTAGCCAAAGTAACATTTTCATAAACACAGGTATCAGTTATTAAAACAAACGGCAAAGTGCTAGACAATACCTGAATCTGCCAAAGCTGTATCCAATTATTGGTTTGTCTTAATAATGCAGCTTGTTGATGCGTTTGCAAAATAACTATAGGATTATTTGACATAATTCCCAAATTACTAAACGACACATACTCACCTTCTACATATATAAAACGCACAGCCGACCTATGAAAAGCATAGCAGTTTATCTGTGTTACGCTAGAAGGAATTGTAATTGCTTGCAAATAATTAGTCTCTGCAAAAGCATATGAGCCAATAGAAAATAAATTACTACCCTCTAAGAAAATTATTACCTCTAAGCGTGAACCCCTAAAAGCCTCGCACCATATAATTGAAACACTAGATGGGATTATGATAGTCCGTATCTCAGATATATCCACAGAATAACCCCATAAATTGATAGCGTTAGGATTATACCAACAAGGAGCTATATCCCCAACACCGTTTCGTATAATAAGTGCATTACCCTCAACTCTAAAGGGAGTATGTTTTTCAAACATCCAATATTTTTCCTCTTCGTCAAGTGACGGTGGTAATGGTGGCGGTAGTGGAGGTTCATTAGTATACCATCTAGCATACCAACGATTACCAACCTGTTCCCAATGACAAAAATAATTGCCTAGCCTAAAGGGAATGCCACTGTCACTAGATACTGAATCAGCCGATATGGACTCCACAAAGGATAAACTAGACGATAATACAGAGTCTGTTATAACCTCAACATAAGACGGAATACCAACTATATTTAGTTGATTAGGACTATTAGTAAAAATTGTCAATCCTCTTGGAAATACATCATCTGCAACAAAGCCTGCACGGGCAGGTAATACAATACTGCTTTGCCCTATAACAAGTCTAACACCTACTATCCAATTACCTACAATTACAGCTTGACCAATGGGAGTATTGTTCCAAATAGCGGAATTATAAAAAGCATCACTTCCTATACTTACAACGGTGTCCGGAATAAAAACACTACTAACATTGCTATCCTTAAAAGCTGAACTCGCTATATATCTAATTTCTCGACCCGCAACCCTAGCAGGTATACTAAAGTGTCCTCTTTGCCTTAAAACTTGCAAAAAGGTATTCTCTAAAAACATGAAATTATTTTCCCATTCTAACAACACATGCTCTCTAAACGCATTATTACCAATAGTCCTAACAGAAGCAGGCACAAAAAGCTCCATGATATGAGGGTAATTATAAAAAACTCTATCCGATATACGACTCACAGTTTGACCATTTATAGTAGACGGAACTTCTACTCTACCCGCCATAGGAATAGATGCTTTTGCTCTTACTCCCATAATTTCTAACCCGTGATTAAAATCATTTCTAACATAAAAATCACGCCCCATATCTATGTAATTTGTTATTATATCATGGGCTCTACTGTCATGAGCAATTACATTATGAGGGTTTGCTAAATTATCTACTTTCCTACCAAAGCTAGCACTATTATTTTGATACAATATCGGAGGAGGTCTTCTTACATTTCTAGAACCATCTGCCCGAGCCGAGAATTCCCCAATAAAGATGCTATCTTGAATAACATTACCACTCATATTGTTGGTAAAATAGCTAATTATTGGCTCTAAAGCACGAGTCAAAAGACTTAATTCAATAGCTCCTAAAATTATAAGTGTAGGTAATAATGTTATTAAGATAGGTCCAATTATCGGTATGCTAGCAGCTATCAATAAAGCAGGTAATGCAAGTGATAAACCTAAAGAAATATAAGATAAAGCTCTAAGATAATCAACCCCTACCATATCAAATACATAGTCTATATGCGTATTAGTAGATACAGCCGTAAGTAATAAGCTTGGGTTTACCGCCGTTGCATTAAACCATTGATACTGTAAAGTTCTTTTACGACTATCGTTTCGTCTATTATCTATATTATTAAAACCGCTAGGCACAGTAACCATTCTTACAAGAGGACGCATTGCATTTCTAAAAGGAATACCTAATAGCCCTGTACGAGGAAGCGGATAAACTTCGTATAACAATCTACCTAGCTCCGTACCTCTAAACGGAGCATCAAGTGTAATAAGCTGTGCTACATTTAACGGAAAGCGATTGGCAAACATCTTAGCCCAGTTACCGCCTGTCGAGTGCGTTACAAAATTAAACTTAGGAACTTGTCCTATTTGACGCAGGTAGTCGTAAGAGATTTGTATAAGCATTGCCGCCAACTGATTATATACATACTCGTGATATTGCTGATTGTCATCGGTATCAAAAATAATAATGTTATGTAGGTTGGGGTTTTGAACTCGATTGCGAACATGTGTTCTCATACGGTGATGATTAGGAAGACCACTTCTATCACCAAACAGATAGTTTGGATTATATTGTTCATAGGAAAGTGCGTCAATTCCTAATTGATAAAGGGCAAGAAGTGGTTGGTGTTCACCCTCAATTGGAGTATTCAATTCCACTCTAAAATTACTATAATCCCATTGAAAAACATTTCTTCTGGCGTTGTTTCTATCTCCGGCAAATTCGCAATATGGATTAGCGAAGCTGGTTAATATATTAGACCTAGCTATATATACTCTTGACATCTGAGGTCCTCCCGCTTCTTCTCTTAATATCTCTATCATAGACCGAGAATTACCTGCAAATCTAAAAGAGTCGTTTACTTCACAAGCTCCACCATTGTGATGGGCACAATCATCGTTATCACATAGATTTATAGCTTGACTATTTATCGTCATATCGGCATTGCCATTATTACTCCAATGACTTACCGTACCGCCCTGACCATAAACCATAACGGTTATATTAGGTCGCTCTGCTATAGCGGGTCCGCTAATAGTTCCGTTACTTCGTCTATTACGACGAATAGCGTTTGCTTGATGCTGTAGAGTAACACCGTATCTAGGGTCTACCAAGTTGCCGATTGCACTACCGTTTATGTATCCAAAATTATTACTATTAATTTGAAAGTTTAGATTTGCAAACTGGTTAAATGAAGTGGCATTTGCACGATAGCGTGTATGCTCAAAAGTAGGCGGTAGTTGCACCAAGTACTGACTACCATTTACGCTTTCTCGTATACGATTCGCCTGTATTAGCAGTACGCTACTAGCCAATAATAATGCCATAAGTATTGCTATAGCAATTTTTGTGATTATTTTTGTTCTTCTGTTCGTTTTTATATTTGTTGTTTTCATTTGTTTTTAATCCTTATTGTTTGAATTGTATTTTTAATCATAAAATATTACACGCTCCATAAAAAATGAAACGAAAAGCGAATAATTTATTTCTGTGTTACGGTAAATATAAATTCTACCAGCTGTTATTCCCGCAGTTCCAGTTCCTTCAAAATTCATACTAAGTTCAATATAGTGAACTGACTGAGGTATGCGTATTTCAGATAAACCACCCGTAAACCATAAAGATCTATACCCTATTCTTTCTAACCCTTCGTTCAAAATCAATGTTGTAGGACCCGGTTCTCTTACTCCATTAAAAGAAAACCCCCTAATTTCACGAATATGATTAGGCAAAACTAAATGCTCGGTTTCCATGCCAAAATAACCTAGTAATATACCACTTCCATCTACATACCAGTCCTGCATACTGGAGCGTTCTTGAATTGCATGTGCGCCAAATAGACGCTCCGCAAGTTCCGGTTGTCTACGGATAGCCGCTCGATAATTTTCTATACTGCCATCCGGAACAATAAACAATCTTCTAGTTTCAGGAAAAGTCATATTTTCTGCATTTGGACACTCAAACTCTATAATCCCCCTAAAGCTCCCTATAGCTCTAGCACTTAAAGGAATACCCGCCTCTACAATCGTTTTTCGTGCAAAAAACGGAATAGAAAAAAATGTGCCAAAAGTGCCCCACGCACCCGATGTCATATGTGCAAACGATACCACCCGCCGTCCGTTTACTTCGGCAGGTATTCTAAATATCCCGTCATCGGGCTTTGCGCTAGGTTGCACCCCTACAAGAGCAATTTCATTACGGTTGAGTATATAATAAATAAACACATCACCATATACCTTGCGTGGCTGGCTACAACCCACAAATGTAAAAATAGAAAACAGCATTACAACTGCTGTTCCAAGTATAATTACTTTTCTAAATATTCTTCTCATAATTTTGTTATCCACTACAAAAGGTGTTTCAAATCCTTGAACGCACTTTTGTACGAGTTTATTTTATTATATTCTTCATTTGTATTTTAATCAACTACTTTTCTTATTATCTTGTTGTTTCTTATCTGATTTTGCATATAAAAAACAAGCATTGCACCTATTATTATATTTGTCCAAATATTTAGGTATAATCCAAGTTAGAAGAATATGGCATTTTCATAAGCGTTGGTAGAGTTGTCCGCCTTATGAATAAACTAAATTTGCCGAAAATGTCTACTGTTAAGCCGCCTAAGCCTAAAAAGACACCAATCAACGATGAAATTTTACCAAATATCCTAGATAGATGCTTTGATGCAGAATACCCGAATCAAAAATGGATATCCGACATCACTTACATTTGGGCTGAAAACCGTTGGTATTATCTTTGTGTCGTTATGGACTTATTTGCCAGAAAAATTATTGCTTACAAAATTTCTTCTAAAATTGATGGAGAGCTTGTGCGTAACACAATCAAAGCTGCATATCGTTCTCGTGGTTGCCCGCAAAATGTAATTTTCCACATGGACAGAGGCAGTCAATATACGGCAGATGAAACACGTAAACTTTTTGATGAATACAACACGGTTGCATCTTACTCAAAAAAAGGTTGCCCGTTTGACAACGCTGTCGTTGAAGCATTCTTTAAGTTTCTTAAGCGTAACGAAGTTTATCGCCGCCACTACGCTACAAAGGAACAAATGTATGCCAGCCTATTTGAATATATTAGCGGCTATTACAACACAAGAAAAAAACATTCTGCTTGTGGATTCTTAAGTCCTAATAAAAAGGAACTCTTGTATTGGTCACAATTAAACTTTTCAAACAACAAAAATTCATGCCCCGAAATACAAACAGCTGTTGGGGGTACCCCCAACAGCTGTTTGTATTAACCATCTGATACTTTGTTTCGTAACATTTGTCCAAATATTTAGGTATAATCCATTATTGAGGATGCAATTATAGATGATATCTTGAAGCTTCTTGATGACGAAGTTATAGAAAATGTTTCTAAAGCTTTATTTGAAATGCTACAAGAAGAAATGAAAAGCGGCAATATATTAAGGCTTGAAAAGTTATTTGAAGAAAACAAGAAAGCCACCGAAAATCTTTTGACAGCTGTTATGTCGGGCAAAGGAACAGACCTGCTCCTTGAAAAACTAGAACAAGTTCAAATTGAGCAAAAAGACTTACAAGAACAAATCCTTATCGAAAAGAGCGGACTGCTTGACGCTACCCTACCCGAACTTCGCAGATATGTTAAGCGTTTCAAACATCTTGATTATACAGAAGAAAAGAATCGACAAGACCTTATCGAAACCTTTGTTAATAAAATATGGCTTTATGATAACACAAAAGCAAAAGTCCGCTATAACATAACGGACTTTACTTGTCATAATGGTTCGTTTTATGACCGAATGGTGGAGGATAGCGGGCTCGAACCGCTGACCCCCTGCTTGCAAAGCAGGTGCTCTACCAACTGAGCTAATCCCCCGCAAAGAATAAAAAAGATTGTCGCCAAGGACAACCAAATAAGAATACCAAACCTAAAAAAGTATGTCAAACACTTTTTTATTATTTTTTGTTTTTTTTACTTTATAGCGTCTATTATTAAATCCAACAATCATTTTTTCTTAATGCTAGAAAATCTTTATTACTTTAATAAATATTCGTCAAGTAGTCCCATATCCTTCATATAGCTTAAAAGCAAGTAATTATCACTTAAATCGGGAGCGAAAGCAATCGATAATGCCACTGTACTATTATCTAAAAATCCTTCTAACGAAAAGCCGTCATCTAAATAAAAGCGCTTAAAAATCTTAGTTCCTTTGGCAACTCTAGCGGTATTTAAGCTAGCCTCTAGTAACAACTCATCACGGTATTCATTTAGCATATATTGTGCTAGCTTTGATTTTTTTATTGGCAAAATCCGCCTAATAAGCTTTATTGTGTCGGTTTGCTTTAGACCTAAAAATTCTTCCATACATTCTAAACGCTTGTTATTATCAGGCGGAGGCGAAAAAAAATTGCTTTTTGCAGACAAAAAACCTTGATAAAGCGAAGCTAATGTTTTTGCCAACAAAATTTCTCTCTCCCCTTTTAGGCGGGCTTGCCTCTCTTCATACCGCATTAAAGTATGTGCCGTGCTAGCCACAGCAACTTCGCCACCACTTATAATTTTATCGCTTTTAACTAACTGACATAAACTAGATAGCTTTAGCGAGTTTTCGGTAAGTTTTATAATGTCTTTATCACTCATAACACTTCTAAGCGTATCGTCTATAATACTATACGCTACCAAGTGAATATCACTGCAAAAATGCTCATCGTTTAAAACACCGCTAGCTTTATAGTCAAAAACGCTGATTGCTTTACTAATAATTTCGCCATAGCTACAAGCTAAAACTTCTGACGGAACTGATGAAAGAAAATTAGTATCACAAAGCACAATATTAAAAGGCATAACGCTAGACTGTTTTTCTATACCGTTATCAAATAAAACGCTTGTGGGAGATAACACCCCCAACGCATTTGGACTAGTTAAAATAAATACACTTTTTAGCTGTTTTTTATTTGCTATATATTTTGAAATGTCAGCTATAGTACCGCCGCCAATGCCGATAATAAGCAAACAATCCTCAGGAATTACTATCTCGTTAGCCACTTCCACACTCGCTAGCGGAGATCCTTCAAAAGTAAACGAGCTAATCCTATAGCCTAATCTACCGATTTTTTTCTCAAAAGCTCGATTAGTTTTTTCATAAATAATGCTGTCGCTAATTATTAAAACCGAAGAAAGTGGCGGAGCAATACTACTTAAAAACTCCCCTATTTTTTCTATTGCACCGCTTTCAAAAATTATTTTTTGAGTTGCCAGCGAATGATCCTCACCGCAATCGCAAAAAAAAGTTTCCTTATTGGAAAACATCGAAATCGATTTTTTGTAATATTCCTTTAGACACATACTGCACAATTATACAATATATCTAAATGCAAATTTTTGCCACTTCTTGACAAATTATAAGATTATTTAGTGCTTGCTTAAAATCCTATTTTAGCGTTATAATAAAAGAATGAAGCACACATTTATAAAAGATGTTTTATTAAATAAGAAAAAGTGGCTAAATAAATCCGTTACCGTTTGCGGTTGGGTACGTACAAGCCGTGATAGCAAAACAGTTGCGTTTTTAGAAATAAATGACGGCAGTAGCTTTAAACATATGCAGGTGATTTTAGATAAAGAAATAATTAAGAATTTTAATGAGCTTCTACCTCTTTGCACTAGCGTAAAGGTTACAGGCAAATGCGTCGAGGCTCAAAATAATTCTGATGTTTTAGAAATCAATGCTGAAAAAGTTGAGATTTTGGGTAGTTGCCCACCCGAATATCCTATTCAAAAAAAGCCTCATACGCTAGAGTTTTTGCGTACTATGCCTCATTTGCGTGTGCGTACTAACACCTTTAGCGCAATGTTTAGAATAAGGCACGCATTATCAGAAGCAATTCACCGTTATTTTTGGGATAATGATTATATGTATGTGCATACGCCCATAATTACAGGTAGCGATTGCGAGGGTGCGGGCGAAATTTTTAAGGTTACCACTATCGGCTACGACGCTAAAAATAAGTTTAAGAGTGAAGCAGACTATTACGCTAACGACTTTTTTGGTTGCCAAGCGGGACTTACGGTTTCTGGTCAGCTAGAGGGCGAGGTTATGGCACTAGCTTATGGTAAAATTTATACCTTTGGACCCACATTTAGAGCCGAAAATTCTAATACATCTCGCCATGCGGCCGAGTTTTGGCAAATAGAGCCTGAGGTTGCTTTTGCCGAAATTGACGATATTATCGAGATTGCTACAGCAATGATTAAATACATCGTAAAATTTGTGCTGGAAAAATGTCCTGATGAGCTGGCTCTTTTTGAAAGATTTTACGAAAAGGGATTGATTGCTAAATTACAAAATGTGGTCGACAGCGAATTTGAAAAATTAGATTATACTAAAGCGATTGATATTCTTAAAAAAAGCGGGAAAGAATTTGTTTATCCCGTTGAGTGGGGTTGTGATTTGCAATCTGAGCACGAGCGTTATTTAACTGACGAGGTATTTAAGTGCCCTGTGTTTGTTGTACATTATCCTAAGGATTTGAAGAGTTTTTATATGAAGCAAAATCCCGACGGCAAGACGGTTTCGGCAACCGATTTATTAGTGCCTGGTGTAGGTGAGATTATCGGCTGTAGCGAAAGAGAAGCCGACTACGAAAAGCTAAAGCAAGCAATACTTGATAGAGGTATGAATTTGAGCGATTATGACAACTATTTAGACCTACGCAAATTCGGCACTGTCCCCCACAGTGGTTTTGGTCTAGGACTAGAGAGAATGCTAATGTATATCACAGGCATCGGCAACATCAGAGATACTGCTATCTATCCAAGAGCCAAAGGCGAGTTGAGGTAATTTTTTATTATAAAAACAGTTAAAAATACAGTTATGACAAAATTAGAAATTATTTGGCAAAATGTAGAAAAAACTTTAGATGACAATAATCTTGCACATACTGAAGTTGCGAAAATTATTAGTAACAAAACTAACTACAAAGTCGCATATGCTGAGGCTTTTATAATGGCCACAAAAAATATGGTAACTGGAAAACCTTTTACACGAAATGTTGGAAGTAAAATTTTAGAAACTCTCGCATTCAATATACTTAAAAAATATGGGAATTCAGTGCGAAAAAATATTTTAACTGCATTACAGCTATATATGGAGTACAACTCAAAAAAATCAACAAATTCAAAGGCAGTAAAAGATTTAATAGAAAAAATATCACAAAATAAAAAAATACTACTTATAAAAACAGGCGGAACTATTGGTACTTCCGAAAAAAAGGGCGTGAGGGCACTAAGTAAAACAACTCACGACCTTTTGTTTAGTTTGTCGCCTGTTAGTAAAGACAATTTTGAAATTGCTTCCCCACTTAATATTTTAAGTGAAAACTTAACAGTTAGCGACTGGCAAATTTTATTAGATTATGTTAAAGGCGTTAATTTTGATGATTTTTGCGGAGTTATCATTACTCACGGCACAGATACGCTTGCCTATACTTCTGCTTTTATTGCTTTAATTACACGAGGGCTAAATATTCCTATTGTGATGGTGGCTTCTAACCATCCCCTAACAGACCCTAGAAGTAACGGAGCAACTAACTTTAGAGATGCTGTAAATCTAATTTTATCTAATAGATATGTCGGCACTTTTGTGTGCTTTGGCGGAGAGATATTTGAAGGAGAAACTATTCAAAATTGGCAACCGTTTAATAAAACTTATACTAGATTTAAGTCTAACAACCACTTACAAAAGGATTATTTATGTCAATATAATTTACCTTTATATAAAACCTTAACCACCCTAAAATCTGGCATTGTTATAATGCATCCTTATCCTGATATAAACTATAACCGCATAAACTTATCTCAAGTTTCAGCCGTTATCCGTACAACCTACCACTCGTTTACCTACTCTAACCAAATTGAACTGTTAAAAAAGCGGTGTGCCGAGCATAATGTTCCACTAATTGTTGCTCCAACTAAAAAAAACGAAACAACAAGCTACGAAAGTAAGGTAGACGGACTTATGGAAGTACCCGATACCTCGCTAGAAACCGTTTTTGCAATGGCAGTTTGTGGAATGTTTACAATACAAAAATCATAACTATCATTGATTTCACTTACTCAAAAATGTCGGATTTATCTAATTATAAGTCCGACATTTTTAAATTTTAGTTATTCAATTTTAAATAAAACTACTTCTTCCTCACCTTTTTAATAACAATCATAACGCCCAACATCAACAAATATGCACCATTTAGTACAATCGCCAAGATAAGCATATTACGATGAAATTCAGCATTAAAAGCGGCAGTTTCGGGAGTTATATTATTTACAGAAACTCCAAAAATAATGCCATAGATAATATTAAAAATCACTAATGCTAAAGCTATAGCCAGCATTATTATAAACCACCAATTTTTTTTTAGTTTTGTTCCAAAAAAGTTTTTCATTTTTTATTTTATAATATTCGGGGAATCGAGGGATTTGACTTTATAATTTAATAATAAGCAAGCATTTGTAATTTGATTTTATCTTTCCCAAAATATACCTCTTGATTCTGTTTCTCTTATTGCAGCTTCTGTTGTTCCTACAAGATTAAAAAAATCGTCTGGCGAATCTGTAAATCTAGCGGAAGCAGACGTGTTCGGAGTGGTTGTAGTGTTTATACCGTGCACTAAAGTAATGCCAAACACAGTGCTTGGAGGTTGAAAAACATAATAATTAAATATATCTTGTGGAGGTGGTTGCCCGTGCTGAATAGCAAAAAATTCCCAACGAGTAGTGCCGTCAATAAGTGCAACATATCTTCCGTAAGTTGATGCTATAATTCCGCCACTAAAAAGTCTAATATCGCCCTCCTCGTTATAACGAGAATTATAGCTTACTGTTCCTAAAGAAAAATTATTTTCAAAATGTCCCCTCCAACTAACTGCCGCTATACCACCTAATAATGCACCTGCATTCCCTGATAATGTTGTTTCTAATCGCCCAAAATGACCGTTATTTATTTGCATTCCCATTTCGCTATAAGCAACAATCCCTGCTAAATATGCAAACCCTGTGCTTCCTATAAACGAAAGAGTTGCAGCATTACCACCTCTTATTATATCACCTTTATTTATTGCCGAAATGCCGCCAATTTCAACAACAGTACTAGCGTTTGCTTCTCGCTTATCAACAATAATATCCATATTATTATCGCTTTCAATTATTCTCCCGTTTTGTCTTAGGGGACCTTGCCCAACAAACGAATTATCGGCTACAATCCCACCAACGCTAACTCTATGTGTGCCACGAGAAAAAATATCTATTTTGCCACTAGTAGTAACTCTTTCTATAAAACCTCTATTTTCTATGGCAAAACCCGCTATCATAACTCCTTCGCTTGCATTGCTAATACTGATGTACATATCAGCATATAAATCAACATCAGCAATTCTGCCACTAGTAGAAACTTCGTTAGCTATAAAGGATAAGTCCGAAGAAATATGAATAATAGTAGGAGCGTTAACCACAACTGTAGTGTTAGTTAAATGCCCACTAAGAGTACCTATAATGGGACGGCTACCGCTAGTATAGATTGTATAACCGCCACCATCTATTCTAGCGGAAAGATTTTCAATAAAAAAGTTTTCAGGTAAGATTATGTCGTTTTGCAATAAAAAATGACTAGTGCTTCTTTCAGGTATCCTCAAAAAATCTTCATGCGTATGAATGCGAAAAGGATTAGATGCTGTGCCAAGTCCCATTGTGTCGGATACTATCCCTAGTGCTACAATCCCAAGAGATAAAGAGGTTAGTAAGAAAACACCAGCGACAATTAAGGCAATTTTTTGGAAAAATTTTAGCGATGGAGCTTTAGCGGTAAATTTATCGTGAGTAAAATTAGCAGATTGATTACGGCGATGGCACACACTTAAAATATTATCTCTTGCCTTTTGACTGGGTTTTAGATTTTTTATATTGCTGGCTAAGTATGGAGTTTCTTCTAGCAGTGCCAACATCTCAGGCGGAGTTACTATAGAGGTGGAGGGGTATTTCCTAAGATGAACACCTGCTATTGATTTGAATTTTTTATAAGCCTCGTTAGGTTCTGTAGCTTTTTTATAGTAAGTTAAATTAAATAATTTATCGCTATATTTTTTGATTATAGAGGTTGCTTCAAACAAATAACAAAGTGATAACACAGGAAAGCGTCCAAAAGCATACGACAAAACATCGCTGTCGTTTTTCAGCAGATTTTCAATTTGACTACAGTCGTCTTTTAGTATCGCTTCAAATACTTTTTGTGAATTTGTTTGTTGCATTTTAAAAATTGTTAATAAAATACTTCTGTAAACATAGTCTGCTGGATTGCTTCGTCGATTAACTAATTAAATTAAAACCTTAGCAACTCCTCGCAACGACGAGCAAGTTAATAACTGTTATCGTCGTTGCAAGCCATAACAAGTATTATATAAACTAGGAATCTAGGCGAAGCAATCCAATAAGCTGGGTTTGGTTTATTGTGAATAATTCTTTATTAGTTAATTACTCAACAATTTCTCATTTGTCATTTATCATTTCTAATTGAATTTTATTTCTTTATTTTTACCTTTCTATTTGTTGCCCATTTGTCTAAAATTTCGAACATATACGCTTCGTTTACATCACGGTTTTCGGTAATAGTTTTTAGATACTGCTCACTAGCACTAAAGCTATTTAATAAACTTTGCAGGGTTTCTTTATCGTCCGCTTTTGCTTTTATAATATCATCTATACCGCCCTTTAGCTTGCCAAGATTTTCGTGGCTTTCAAGTATAATGCCACCAACATCGTTATTAACAAAGCCCGCCACTTTTTTAACCTCTTCGTTATATTTATCGATTGCAACTTGCAATTCTTTAAGGTTATAGTTTTTAGATTTTTGAGCCAGCATTTCGTCTAATTGTCCTAATGCTTTTTCGGCACGGTTTTCTATATCGGTAACAGCCGAAAGTCTTTGCTCAATTTTTTCCAATGCCGAAAGTGCTGAGTTGATTTTAGACGAATAATTATTAGCCGCACTCGCTAGCTTGTCCACTTGAGAAGCCAACGCCGTAGCTTTTTCTGCCCCGGCACTCATCCTAGAAAAAATATCTTCTAAACCCTTTTTAACCTCGCCCCCAAAGGAGTTTTGCAGCTTGTCGATATTGTCCTTCATATCGTCGTATGTAGACATAAATTCCACAAGGTTTTTTTGTACGGGAGCAAGCAAGTCCCTATAGCCCTTAAAGCTGTCTATTAAATCTTTTAGTTGATTATTATCCATATTGTTACTACCTTCTTGGTTTTTGATTTTTACTTCAATGAGAAATTAGAAATGACAAATGAGAAATGTTGATTTTATTATATCTGAATTAAAATGCACTTTACTGAAATAGATTAAATCCGAAATTTCTCATTTGTCATTTCTAATTTCTCATTTGTGTACGATACGCATTTTGCGATAAATTCTTTGCTGTTTCTTTCATCGCTACTAAATCCTGTTTTACTAAGTCTATTATTATACCTTGTGCTTCGTTATTGCCGTCTAGTTGTATAAGGGCATCCAGCACCTCTAGTCCCATACTACCACCGCTACCCAAGCAGGTTTCGGCTAGTTTTACAAGCACCTCATCATTTGCTAAAATAAATTGTTCCTTAGCATCGCTATATAGAGCATACCGCAAATACGCAATACCGGCTTCTTTATGAAGTCCTTTAGAAATAAACTTTTCGGCAACATCAATGCGGTTTAGCTGTGCTTCCCGCTCGCCCACCACCAAAATGTTTCTGGCACTAAACCTAGCATTATCGTACTGACCCAAACCTATAAACTGTGCTACCCTTTCGATTAGCTCGTCTTGCTCTAACTCTAGCTGATTTGCTTCTTTAAGTAGATTTTCTATCGCCTTTTCGGTGGCTACTCTACTAAAATTCTCATTAAAAAAGTCTTCAAATAATGGCGATTTTTTGCTTTCTAGCACTAATAACTTATGCTTTGCTCTACTAATACCAACATATAAAAGATTAAAATAATACCTATAAACCGAATTTTCGTCTGCTGTTTTTTTATCTATTTCGGCTCTTCTAAAGGCTTCCCACCGATTTAAGTTGCTAGACAAAACATCGCTTAAAATTATCGTATCTCTCTCTAGTCCTTTAGCCTCGCTAACTGTAAGAATTTCGGGTTTTTCTAATAACTTTCTTAGCCTAATCTTTTCCTCGTTATTACTAACCACAACAGTATAATTAGACATTTTTTCGCTAGCTAGCTTTGTTAAAAAATCGCTACCCTCTATAAAAATCGCCTCACTTTCGGCATAATCGTCTATTGCTTTACTTCTAAGTAAAAACCTATGAACACCAAAATATTTAGCGTTAAGCGTGCCTAATTTTTCGCTTATATCGGCTATTTTTTTACTGGAGCGGTAATTCGACACCAACTCCGCACTTGAAGAAATATCTTTTTCGTACAATAACCGCTTTAGGTAACTAAACGAAAAATAAGACGGATTTATCATTTGAAGAGCATCGCCAACACAGAACATTTTACGGCTGATTTTTTTGAAAAACACCAAATTAACTTCCGTAAAATCCTGTACCTCGTCTAGCACACAAAGCGAATAAGTGGGTATTTTACCAGCAATCTCAATCAAAGCCCTACTCATTATATTGTTATCAACTAAGCCCGTTTTTTGTAAATGAGCCTTATAATCCATCGCCACGCTATAGATTGTTTCGCATTCAAAATTACTAAAACTGCCTTTTCGACGCTCTGTATATTCATTTTGAGTTAAAGTAACTAGCGGTCTAGTCGGCTCGGATGCTCCAAATACTAATCCATAAATCTCTTTATACAATACCTCGTAGCTAAGATAGCTAATCTTACTCAATTTAGCCGAAAGCTGATGATTTTTTATATCCTTAGTATATGTTTTTACAAAATAATCCTCAAAAGCAATATCGGGATTTTTACTTAGATGCAACCTGTATAAATCCTCTATTAAATAATAATCCACCCTTTCGTCTAAATATTTAGCTATTGCCACTAACCTATCCTTAGCCTCAACTAAATTATCACACGCAACTAAAAAACCGAATTTCTTTTCTATCGCTGTTGCTACATCGCCGATTACTTTAACTATTCCTTTCTCAATCTCACTAACCAATCTCTTAATATCGCCACTAAAAGCCGACACCTTTAGTTTTGTATCATTAAGAAGCCCCCTACTGTAAGTAGAATAAATACTCTTGCCTGCATAACCCCTAAGACTAGCGTACAAAATTTTATCTATACATAAATTAGTTTTACCGCTACCCGCCACACCTTGTACCAGCATATGTTCATCCTCGGTAGTAACGATTTTGCGTTGAGTTGGGTCAAGTAGCGGAAAATGAGCATAATCGCTACTGCTAATGCGATACAATTTAATTAAATCGGCTTTAGGAGTTGGAGAATTTTTTACGGGGTTTATCGAGATATTAAATTCTTTGCTAGCAATCAAACCACTAAACCGCATATCTCCACGACGAATAAACTTATCCTCGCTAGTATGAAAATTAAACACAAAATCGCCGTTATTAAAGCAAAAATATAACTTCTCGCTATAAAGACTCTCAATATCAAAATTTATACAAAAGCAATTATCCTTGTTTGCGTTTTGCATAAGTCCGCTAGCCAGCACTTCCCCTGCAATTTTTTCTAGCACAAAATCCAGCCCTACAAAAACTTTTGTAGCCTTTACAAATCGCTCGGTTTTATACACCCCCGACTGGGCAGATAGAATTGTGTTAGTTGTGCTTATTTTCATTACTTTTTACTCAATGAGAATTTAATATAAAAATCCCTCGCCTAATTCTATTATAAGCGAGAGATGTTTTATTATCAAGTATTTTTTGTATGAGTACAAGATTAACGCATCAAAATTGATTTTTAACTTAAATAGAATATTTACAAACTTGTTCTGTCTGGATTGCTTCGTCAAGTTTCTTGTTCTTTTCAGAACCTAAACTACTCCTCGCAACGACGGCATAATATTAGCCGATACGAATATATTTTGCCGTCGTTGCGAGGAGTTGTTCTCTATTTTATTGTATTATGTTAATCGACGAAGCAATCCAGATACGACAAACTTGTAAATTTTACAAAAAAACTATTTGACACTTTGACCTTTTTAATATTATAATGGTTGTGTATGAAAACAAAACAAAACAAAACAAAACAAAACAATATCAAATCATCAAAGCATTTATAGTCTAAAGAAACTTATGATTATGATTGTTATTCTTGCAGTAATAACAATTAGCTTAGTCGGTTGCTTTGACACAAGCAATGTAGGTCAAGATAGTCCAGGCAACGAAAATGACAATGGTCAACAAATACAGCAACTACACACTCCAATTATACTCTCTACTGCTGGGGCAATTATATCACTTGTAATGTGCAACAATTCAGAACTTTTCAGAGTTGAAATAGGACACATGAACAATGACAACCCATTTTTCTCTGTTGAAACAACAACTATAAGGTACCGAAACGCCGATCGCATAAACCTTCTTGACTTTGACAGGCTTATAGAACTTTATGAAGAGGGTGTTTTTGAAGGCAATGAACAACTAAGACTAAGCATTACAGCAATTGGAGATGGCATTAGGTTCTCAAATTCAAAAACTCTTATTTCCGCCATAAGAATCCCTTCACTTGCAGACTTTACCCAATAATCTATATTAAAAACAAAAAAACAAGTGGCTAGCCACTTGTTTTTTTATAGTCAATGGAACAATGCAATTAACTACTTTTGAAAAACCAACAATAAATTCAAAAATCTTCATTACAAATTTATCAATAATGGTATCGGGCTTTGTGCTACAGTTCCATCGCCTAGCTGAGCATTTCGATTTTGTCCCCATGTCCATAGGTTTCCGTGCTCGTCTATAGCCAAGCTATGCTGGGTGCCTGTGGCTACAAAAACAACTGAAGCGTTATTCATTCTTGTGTTGGTGTTTATTAAAACAGGAGCATTTGCAAAGGATGTAGTAGTATTACCCACTTGACCGTTGCCGTTACCTCCCCATCCCCACAAATTGCCGTCTTCGTCTATAACAAAGCTGTGGTTAGTTCCTGTTGCTACTAAGCCCGATTGCCAGCTTGTTGTCCTAACTCTTGCGTTTGTTTTGAGTGTTATAGGCACTCTTACTCCGACAGCCACACCTGAGTTAATAGCACCGTTACCTAACCTTGCGTCGGTATTATCTCCCCAAACCCATAAATTGCCATAAATATCTGTTGCTATCGCATTACGGTTTCCTGCAGATACTTCTACAATAGCGTTATTATCCATATTGCCATCGGTATTAAACCACTGCGGATAATTACTATCTATAAATACATAATTAGTTCCAAAAGCGGGACCATAAGAAATTCTTCCCCATTTCCATAAGCGACCATTTTCGTCTATAGCTAAACTGAATGTATTTTCTGCCGATATAGACCTAACAGAAGCATTATTCATTCTGCCGTTTTCGTTAACTCTAATAGGCGTTAAACTACGGTTAAGTTGAGCACTTGTCTGACCAACACCTAACTGCCCCAAAGCATTTATACCAAAAGCCCATAAATTTCCATGCCCGTCTATAGCTAAGCTATGTCCGCTACCCATTGCTATATACGCAACAGAAGTATTATTCATTCTGCCGTTTTCGTTAATTCTGACAGGTGTAGTTCTTTGAATTGTTGTACCGTCGCCTAGTTGACCGTTTGTATTTGCTCCCCATGCCCATAAATTCCCAAACTCGTCTATGGCTAAGGTATGATTGCCGTTAGCCTCTACAAAAATTATTCTAGCGTTATTCATTCTTCCATTAGTATTTACTCTAATAGGTGTGTATCTTCTTATGGTTGTACCATCTCCCAGTTGCCCGTTGCTATTGCTACCCCATGCCCATAAACCGCCTAACTCGTCTATTGCTAAGCTATGACCATATCCTGCTGCTGCAATTACAAATCTAGGTGTGCCCAAAACAGGCGGTACAGAGCGAGTTTCATAAAAATCACAACATTCACGCTGGCAATGGCGGGTTTCTTCACCGTACTCTGATGCTGAAGGCGGTGTAGTTTGTACCCAAGAACCAAAATCGTGCCCAAGAGCCACTCGACCGACACGAGTTTCAGAGTGATTACAGCCATCACGACTACAAACACCTGTTTCTATTGCATTTTCTAAGCAAGTCGGAGCTGTTGTTTCTGTCCATGCTAAAGTATGCCCAAGAGCCGCTTGACCAGAGCGGGTTATATAATGCTCACAACCATCTCGAGAGCAAACACTAACCTCTACTCCTGCCTCTAAACAGGTTGGAGCTGTTTTTTCTATCCAATTTCCCCCTATTATATGCTCGCATTCATCACTTACAGACTGACACGCCATAATTGAGGTCGCTATAAACAAAACGAATACGCAAACTAATATCATAGATAATATTTTCTTTTTCATAATTTTTACCATCCTAATTTTTTTTTGTACAAAAATTTCTAAAAACAGTTAATTTTTTAATAAGTTATACACCATTCTATAGTAAATACTCACTATTCAATAAATCTAACTAAACTTTATCTCCCCTTCTCCTACAATCGTACAAATCATCTCGCCTGTGCCGTTAATAGCAACCTTTTTACTAAAGTCGTAAGTACGCACAAGAGTTTTATTTGCTACTGCTTTTTGTGCTTGTTTTTTAGCCTCCAGCGTCGTTTTTTCGTTTAATTTTCTATCTTTTTCTAGCAATTTCTTCCTTAAATCATCCATAGCCTTACTGCGATTTTTTATCTGACTCCGCTCGTCTTGACAAGTTGCTACAATACCCGTTGGAATATGAGTAATCCTAACCGCACTATCGGTTTTGTTTATATGCTGACCACCTGCCCCGCTAGCTCTAAAGGTATCAATACGCAAATCGCCATCTTTAATGTCTAATTTAGGGATTTTTACAGCAGGATAAACTAAAACTTCTATCTCGGCTTTTATTCCGTTATCAAAAACAAATTTATGAATGCCACATTCGGGAAGTAGTGCTTGACCTACCCCCATACCTTCAATCATCATAGCTGAAAACTTAATTGACGCACTTTGGCTAAAAGCGTATTGATTTTTATTAGCAAATTCTTTATACGCAAAAAATAGTGTAGTTTCTAACTCGCTAGCCACAAAGCTATTTGTCTTTATTTCTAACTCCATGCACTCAGACTTAACTTCTTCTAATGCCCAAATTGCTTTTTGAAGATTAAAAAAGAAATCTGTAAGCGACTTTAAATCCCCAGCATCACTAAATTTGTCTATACTCATATTAGTGAATATATCTTTTATTGGCTCTAGCTTTTTATGCTCTAGGGCAATCCTGTGCCAATACCGCTTGTCAGCCATAACTTCCGGAGCAGACAATAGCCACTCTAACTCGGCATAGCGATTCATAACATCCACCGCTTTACCCATCATATCACCAAAAAAATTCTGTGCTTCATCTAAGCCTTCTTTGCTAAACTCTAGGTCTTCATCATCTAGCCCTAATTCTTCTTTAAATTTTAACAACTCTTCATTTTCTATCATTTGTTTTATCTCCCAACAATCATGTATATAGTATAACCAAATAAAACTTGTTTGTAAAGTGTGTTAAAAATAGATTTTTAATACTTTTTATTCCCTATTTTTCTCTAACTTCAAAAATGTATAATTCGACATTATTTATATAAATAAATCTTGACAAATCATTTGCATTATGATAGTATCTCTATAATAAATTACATAATTTCTATAAAAAATTATTATTTTTGCAACAAAATGATGCTTTGATGTGTCTTTATAATATAGGAGTTACATAAGGAGAATAAAAATGTTAGAGGTAAGGAATCTCACAAAGGTGTACTATCCGAAAAACGGAGTACCTGTAAATGCACTGATGGGTGTAAACTTAGCTTTTGAAGAAACTGGTATGGTTTTTATACTGGGCAAAAGCGGTAGCGGAAAGTCTACCCTACTCAACCTAGTCGGCGGACTAGATACCATAACAGGTGGCGATGTTGTTATAAAGGGTAAAAGTAGCGAAAACTTTACTCAAAGCGATTTTGACAGCTACCGAAATACATATCTGGGTTTTATTTTTCAAGAATTCAATATTTTAACCGAATTTACTGTTGGTAAAAATATCGGACTGGCACTGGAGCTTCAAGGCAAAAAAGCGGATTATCAGTCTATTGAAGCAATACTACAGCAAGTTGATTTGGGCGGACATCAAAACCGTAAACCAAATGAACTTTCGGGCGGTCAAAAACAAAGAGTGGCTATTGCCCGTGCCTTAATAAAAGACCCGCAAATTATTTTAGCGGATGAACCTACGGGTAGTTTAGACAGCAACACCGGTAAGCAAGTTTTTGAAACTCTACAGAAATTATCTAAAACTAAACTGGTTATTATCGTTAGCCACGACCGTGATTATGCCGAATATTATGGCGACAGAGTTATCGAATTTGCAGACGGAAAAGTAATTTCGGATATTAAAAAATATAAAGCGGGCAGTCAGCAAATCTCCGACGGTCTTAGCGTTATTGATGGAAATATTTTGCATGTTAAAAAGGGCCATAAATTTAATGCTAAAGAAAAAGAAGAGGTTATAAAATTTTTAGAAAATGCCGAAGCTGATTTAATTTTATCTAAAGAAGAAAAAGCTAACAATGATTTTAGGCGACTGGCAAGAATAGATAACGAAGGCACTAAGGAGAGCTTTAAGGGAACAACACGAGAAGAACAAAACCTAAAGGTATACAGCCGAGACGATTTTAAGCTTATAAAATCCCGCCTGCCCCTACGCCACTCACTAAAAATTGCTGGCTCCTCTCTAAAAGTAAAACCTTTTAGGTTAGTGCTAACAATATTCCTTTGTGCCGTTGCTTTTGGGCTTTTTGGGCTTGCCGACACGATGGCAGCTTATAACCGATATACTGCAACAAACAGCAGTATGCAAGCCGCCGGCGTAAACACCTTTAGCTTTGTTAGAGGCACAGGCACTAGATGGGACGGAGGATTTTTTGGAAACGATCATGTTAGAGTTTCGCCAACTCTTATGAGCGAGCAAAGTGCAGAATATATAGAAAACCGTTTTCCTAATCAAGAGTTTGATAGACTCCTTCGCCCTATGGGAATACATTTAGATTATAGACAAAACCTTTATGCCTTAAGGGGACATACTCATGTTGCACCGGGACCGTACTTTAATATGTCCGGCTGGAGCGGTGGAGGCTTTGGCGGAATAATCGAAATAAATCCAAACGCAATTAGTGGGTCGCTAGGCAATCAATCGTTTAGAGGAATGCCAATTACAGGTAGAGTCCCCACCTCTAGCGACGAAATTATGATAAGCTACTGGCTTTTTAGTGCCTTTAGACAATTTAATCTAGCCGAAATGGACAATAATCTTGATATTAGAAGAGATATAAATACTCAGCAAGATTTAATCGGACGAAAAATCAGAGTAGGAAGCGAATTTTTTACGGTTGTGGGCATTATAAACACAGCCTTCCCCCACGAGCAGTATGCTCATCTAAGAGATTCTCAACAAGGCGAATGGGGAATATGGGATTGGATGATTATTCAAGAAATAAGCAATCTTGTAGAATATTCTTATCATGGTGCTATGTTTGTTATGAATGGCTTTATGGAGGAAATTTATGTCGAAAGCGGTCCTGTCATACATTTTTATGGCAATATGGGTTGGATGGATGTTTCTCTAAATCATCCTACTATGTGGGGTAGCACAAACTTTTCGGCAATAGCTACAGTAAATTATGGTTTAGCTAGAGAAAATACTGTAGTAGCTTTTGCTAATCCTAATCAAACAGAGCTTAATAACGATAACGAGATATTAGTTAGCCTAAATGCAATACGAAATTTACTTCATAATCAATGGTGGGACTGGGATAGAGGTGGTCAAGCATGGGATGAGATGTGGTGGCAAAATTGGGAAAATGATTTTTTTCAAAGTGCAGAATTTGTCGCCTTTGAAGCTAATTGGATGAACAATAATGCTGTTTTAGATTACTGGGGGAATCTTCTAAATTGGCAGGAATTTAACTCGGCTCAACGAAACTTTATAGAAACCGCTATGGCAAATACTACTGTTTGGCAAGATTTTGCTATAGATTTAGTAAATCATTTTTTTAATGCTAATAGCTTTAATGTAAACGCTTTTGTTAGTCCCGCTCATGGCGGTAATAGTATGCATCAACAACTATCTATTGTGGGTGTAGTTGTAGAAGCTACTTCTTGGTGGGAATGGAGTTCTAATATAAATCACACGACTTTCGGTCTTGTAAGAGACAGGCTTTTTGAGCTAATTGAAAACACTGTTGGCGGTGGTGGCAATATATCGGCAATGATAACTCAAGCGCCTACAAGTAATGCAGATAGAATGGCTTTAATTAGATTTTCATTTGTTGAAACCGATGAAACTATAACTGATAGTTGGGGACATACAAGAACAGAGGTTACAAGATACCATCTTAGAGATTCGGTTGCGGCAACGCTAGAGGAGCTTAATGGCATTATAGAAACTCTAGCCAGAATATTTTTATGGATTGGTTTAGTTTTTGCACTTTTTGCCAGCCTCCTCTTAATGAATTTTATTATAATTAGTATAAGCTACAAGAAAAAGCAAATAGGTATACTTAGAGCCATTGGCGCTAAATCTAGCGATGTGTTTTGGATATTCTTTTTAGAGGCACTTATAATAGCTCTTATCAGCTTTGCTATAGCTAGCATTGCAGCAGGAGTAATAGCTGCTATTATTACAAACGCAATAGCTGGCAATTTAGTTGTACAAATACTAACCTTCGGCATAAGACAAATCGGTTTAGTTCTTGGTGTAAGCGTGATAGTAGCCGCTATCAGTAGCTTTTTGCCCGTATACAAAACCGCCCGCAAAAAACCGATTGAAGCAATACGAACTGCGTAAATTATATCAACGCACAATATGCGGTAAATCATGTAAAAGTTTATTCTTTACTCAAATTCCCCTTGCAGTGACGAGGGGTTTTTGCTATACTTTTCTTTATGGCACTAAAGATTTGTTCTATATCCAGTTCTAGTAGAGGTAATTGTATATTTGTAGGAAGTAATAAAACTAGACTACTTATAGATGCTGGCGTTAATTTTAATACCGTTAAACGCTCGCTAAAAGTTTTGGGGCAAGACGAACAACCCTTAAATGTGCTGATTACTCATACTCACTCCGACCATATTTCTAATCTTAAAAGTATACAAAAATATACCGAGGCAAATGTGTATTCTTATGGCGGTAGCCGATTGAATAAAAAAATGGACATCCTGTATAATGAGTTTAGTTTAGAGTCGTTTAGCATTGGAGATATTTTAGTTACACCGTTTAATCTTAGCCACGATACTCCTTGCGTTGGTTTTACGCTAGAAAGTGGCGATAGTAAAATTAGTTTTTTAACCGATTTGGGCGAAGCAAATGACGATTTAGTAAACAATCTTTATGAAAGCGATTTAGTTTTTTTAGAGGCTAATCACGATATAAATATGTTGCGACTTGGCAGTTATCCTATACACTTAAAACGACGAGTTTTATCTAATGAAGGTCATTTATCCAACGATGCTACGGCAATTATTGCAGAAAAGTTAGTTACCAAAGGTAAGGTTAAACAGCTGATACTAGGGCATTTATCCGAACAAAATAACACTCCAATGCTAGCCGAAACCACGGTTGTTAGAAAGCTATCTAATGCTGGAGCAATACTTGGGAAAGATTTTTCGCTAGAAATTGCCCCCGCTAGAGGCTTGAGCGGATTATACTGCGTAGGTAATAAAAAATAAGAATTTATTGATTTACTTCTTTTCTACAAGTTTAAATAGAAATAAGTCCGAAATTTCTCATTCGCCTCATTTCTAATTTCTCATTGACAGCAAACGCAATAAAGATAATAAGAATACTAACTAGCGGACTTGATACCATATGCTACTAACAATAACTTACAAAGGGCAAAATTCTACAAATTTAGGATATTTGCTTCATAAAAATCCATCTAGGCCACAGCAGTTTGAGATGAGTTTTGGGTTAGCGTATGTGTTTTATCCAAAAGCGAGTGAAACCGAAACCACGGTAGCATTACTTTTAGATATAAATCCGATTGATTTAGCCAGAGGCAAATTAGGCAGTAAAGACGGTGGATTATTTGATTATGTAAACGACCGCCCTTATGTCAGCTCATCCTTTATGAGTACTGCAATCAGTAAAATCTTTGGCACTGCAATGAGCGGTAAGTGCGATAAAATGCCAGATTTAGTAGAGCAAAAAATTGATTTAGAGTCTAGTATCATGATGCTCCCCTGCTCTGGTGATAAAAAGATTTTAGAACGGATTTTTGCTCCTTTAGGTTACAAGGTGGAGTACGACACATTCATTTTAGACGATAAATTTACCGAGTGGGGCGAAAGCAAATATATAAACTTATACTTAAAAGGCAATATAAAATTAAGTGAATTACTTAATCATCTTTATGTGTTATTACCTGTGTTTGATAATCAAAAGCATTATTGGATTGGCAGTGGCGAGGTAGAAAAGCTAATTCATCATGGCGAGTGGTGGCTAGCTAATCATCCCGAAAAAAATATTATAACCGCCCGTTATTTAAGACGCAAAAAAAGTCTTATAAACCGAGCCTTAAAAGAATTAGAGTGCGAAGATAATTTAGAAAGCAACAATAATTTAGAAGAAGAAAAAGAAAGTCCGCAAATAATTCGCCTTAATGATTTAAGAATGGAAGTTGTATCAAAAGCGGTTTTAGAAAGCAAAGCCAAATCGGTTATAGATTTAGGCTGTGGTGAGGGTAAACTGATAGATAAATTACTTAAACAAAAGCAACTTGAAAGAATTACAGGTGTAGATGTTTGTATTCAGTCGTTAGAGCGAGCTAAGAAAAAAATAGACATATTGCCCGAGCGAATCAAAGAAAAAATCACTCTTTTTCAAGGCTCTCTTATTTATAAAGATAAGCGGTTTAGCGACTACGATGTGGCTTGTGTTATTGAGGTTATAGAACATATGGATTTAGCAAGGCTTAACGCTTTTGAAAGAATATTGTTTGAATTTACCTCTCCTCCTACTGTTATTTTAACAACACCTAATGCGGAATATAATATCAATTATGAGCATATGGAAGGATTAAGACATACCGACCATCGTTTTGAGTGGACTAGAGAAGAGTTTAAGATATGGGTAGATAAGATATGCGTTAGTTACGGCTATTCGTCTAGTTTATCAGACATAGACACTTCAGACGAACATCAAAACACACCTACTCAAATGGTAATTTTTACTAAAGAGGGTGTCGATAATGGATAATAAAAACGAAGCAAACAGCAAAAAAATAATTGAAATTCCCGAATTTTGTTTAGTAGCTCTTATCGGTGCCAGCTCTAGCGGTAAAACAACATTTGCCTCTAAGCATTTTTTGCCTACCGAAGTGCTTTCGAGTGATTATTTTAGAAGCCTTATTTGCGATGATGAGAATAATTTAGAAATTAGTAAAGACGCTTTTGATACGCTTTACTTTGTAGCTAATCAACGACTAAAGAATATGAAACTGACGGTAATTGATGCTACAAGTGTTCAGAAGTACGCAAGAGAACAGATAATAGACAAAGCAAAGGAGTATGATTGCCACGCTGTTGCGATTGTGCTTAACTTACCCGAAAAGGAATTGCAAGAGCGCAACAAAAACCGTAACGACAGAGGGTTTGATAATAGAGTAATTACTAAGCATTTTTTAGAGCTAAAACGAAGTCTGAAAAATCTTAAACGAGAAGGCTTTAGATACATTTATGTGCTAAATAGCGTAAATGATATAGAAAATGTTGAGATTGTTCGCACAAAATTATGGAACGATAAAAAGCATTTAACAGGTCCTTTTGATATTATCGGTGATGTACACGAATGTTTTGACGAATTAAAAGAATTACTAAAACAATTAGGTTACACAAAAAAGCGGACGGACGGTTATTTTCATAAAAATGGCAGAACAGCAGTATTTTTAGGCGATATTATGGATAGAGGACCTAAAAATATTGAGGTATTAAAACTGATTATGGATATGGTAGAAAGTGGCAATGCAATTTGTATAAACGGCAATCATGACGAAAAACTCAATAAATATTTGCGTGGAAGTAATGTTACACAGTCGCACGGTTTAGCTGATACTATAAAAGAAATAGAAAGTGAAGGCGAGGATTTTAAGCTAAAAGCAAAAGATTTTATTGGCAGTTTAAGAAGTCATTTTGTGCTAGATAGCGGAAAGCTGGTTGTTAGTCACGCAGGCATTATAGAAAAATATCAAGGCAGAGGCTCTGCTAGAGTTAGGCATTTTTGTCTTTATGGCGATGTAAACGGCGAAAGGGATGAATATGGTTTGCCTGTTAGACTAGACTGGGCGATGGATTATAGAGGTAAAGCAACAGTTGTGTATGGACATACTCCGCAGATAGAGCCATATATTATTAACAATACTTATTGTATAGATACGGGTTGCGTTTTTGGCGGTAAATTAACTGCTCTACGCTATCCCGAAAGAGAAATAGTATCGATAGAAGCAAAAAAGGTTTATAGCGAGCCAAGTAAACCGCTTGATGCGTGTATTAAAAGTAGCAGTAATAATGACGATATTGCGGATGATGTTTTAAGGATAGACGATGTAAGCGGTAGAATGATTGTCGATACTTTTTTAATTCCTAATATTACAATTGCCGAAGAAAATTCCACATCTGCACTAGAGGTTATGAGCCGTTTTGCCGTAGACCCTAAGTGGCTGATTTATCTACCGCCAACAATGAGTCCTTGCGAGACTAGCACACAAGAGGATTATTTAGAATATCCTACCGAAGCTTTTGAATACTATCGCAAAAATGGTGTGAAAAAAGTTGTTTGCGAGAAAAAACATATGGGCTCCCGTGCTGTTATAATTTTAACAAAAGACAGCGAAACTGCTAAAAAGCGGTTTGGTGTGCTAGACAATAAACAAGGAGTAATTTATACTAGAACTGGAAGATGCTTTTTTGAGGACGAACTGTTAGAGGAAACACTTATAAAAAAATTATCCAACCAGCTTATTAAAACAAACTTTTGGCAAGACTTAAATACCGATTGGGTTTGCTTAGATGCCGAGCTTATGCCGTGGTCAGTTAAGGCACAAGCACTTATAGAAAAACAATATGCTCCTGTGGGGATATCTGGCAAAGAAGGATTAACAAAGGCGGTATCGGCATTAAGTTTAGCAGTAGAAAGAGGATACGAACAAGCAGAAGTAAGTAATATAACTAGCGGAAAAAATGTTGACTTATCTAAAGTGCTAGAGAATTATAAACAAAAAGCCGTCGCTATAGAAAAATATACCGATGCTTATCGGGAATATTGCTGGCAGGTTACCAATATAAATGACATTCGCATAGCACCGTTTCATATTTTAGCATCAGAAAAAGCAGTTCATCACAATAAAAGCCATCTTTGGCATATGGAAACGATTAAAAAATACTGTGTGGATGATAGTTTATTTATAGCAACTGATTATATCGTTGTAGATACAAACAATATAAAGAGTATCGAAAAAGGCATAAACTGGTGGCTAGAATTAACAAAGTCTGGCGGAGAAGGTATGGTAGTAAAGCCGTTCGAGTTTGTAGCTAAAAACGGCACAAAGCTAATTCAGCCCGCCGTTAAGTGTAGAGGCAAAGAATATCTACGGATTATATATGGTCCCGAATACACCTTACCACAACATCTAAACCGCCTAAAGCAAAGAGGACTTAATAAAAAACGAAGTTTAGCACTTAGAGAATTTAGCTTAGGATTAGAGGGATTAAAACGCTTTACCGAAAATGCTCCGCTTTACAAAGTACATCAATGTGCCTTTGCCGTGCTAGCACTAGAGAGCGAGCCTGTCGACCCAAGATTGTAAACTCAACCACTATTTCATAAATCTTAAACTCCTAATTCCTCACTCATTATTCTTCATTAAAAAACTATGCTGTTTCAAATAAAATCAAATCGGGACACTCCCCCTAAAAATAAGCTAATACGCTTTGAAGAAGGTACGGCACTTTTATTTTTTACTATTGCCACCTTTTTGGCTATGCAAATAGTTGTTGTTATTATAGCCGGCTTTTTAGATAGCGTACCTACTATTATGCTACTCTCGCTTAGCCTTTTAATCCATCTAATTTATATCGGGCTATACTACTCACTAATCGCTCGCCGTCGTCGCGTACTTATTTGGGATGTAGTACACCGCCCGCATAACGGACAAAAACTATCCACAAAACGCTATATAATATTTATTCTTCTTGCTGTAGTTATAGGACTCATTGCTTTACCGGCTTTTTTAATGCCGACAATGTGGTATACTGCATTTTTTAGTGCCATTACTTCATTTACTGGCACAGGATTAGGAATTACAACCACATACGAGGTTATTGTTGCTTTTATAATGATGGTGCTTGTTGCCCCCATTAGTGAAGAGCTTATCTTTAGAGGAGCATTACTTAGCGGACTTAGAAGGCAAACAACTCCAATCAAAGCCGTTATGCTATCTAGCTTTGCATTTATGATTTTTCATATGAATCCCAGCCAAGTTTTTTTTCAGTTTATATTAGGTGTGATTATGGCTTTTGCCGTTATGTTTAGCGGTAAGCTAATTGTAGGCATTGTTATTCATGCTGTATCAAATTTTTTAGCGATGTTACTTATGATTCTAGGATTGTATGTAAGAGATTTTAATAAGATTTTTTACAGCGGACTTATGCAATGGTTGCTTATTGATAACACTTTATCGGGATTTTTTATAATGATAGGATTACTTGTTGTGCTTGGCGGAGCTATTGTGGGAATTATGTTTTTATATAAAAAATGGGCAAGTGTAGATGAACCTCTGCCCGAAGCAGTAGAACCTGTGCTTGTGCCAAAAGAGGTTCACGAAACTATGAAAGCACAAGGCTTATATGAATATTCTAGAACGAATCAATATAATCCGCATCAAAAGCCTCCTTATGGCTATCCACCACAAGTTCCACCAAACAATAGAGGAAACTATTCGCATCCTCCACCGCAGGCTGGTAGCACAAGTATAAATCCGTTTTTTGAGCCATATGATATGAGAATAAACGGTAATCAAGAACCATTAGACCCTAACCTAGTAGACTCGTTTGGAAAGCCACTTGACCCATTTGCACCACCTATTGAGAATAAACTACTTCAAAATAAAGAACATTCACTGAATGCTACTACGAAAGATAACTTCACTACTGCTTCCCTACTCGACCCACCTGATAATCATATGATAATAGAATCACTGCTTACCCGTATCCAGCATGAACGGCGTACAAAAGCCGGCTGGATGTTCTTCGCTATCTCACTAAGCATTTGTGGTTTTATGTGGCTGCTTAGCTTTGTAGCAGGATTGAATATTGGATAAATAAAAAAGTTGCTAATTAAATTAAAATTTTTTCAAAAAAATAAAAAATGATAGTTGACAAGGAGCAAACTAAAGTGATAAAATAAGTTGGTTGTGCCTAGAAATACTAGGTACACCAATTTTTTATGTAAAAAGTCATTAGTTTTTAATGAATTTGCATAAAAATTACTTATTTATACTCAATATTAAGTAGTAAATTATTATGCGGGTGTAGCTCAATGGTAGAGTTCCAGCCTTCCAAGCTGGCTGCGTGGGTCCGATTCCCATCACCCGCTCCAACGCACCCTATTGGTGCAAATAGTATCTATGCGCTCGTAGCTCAGCTGGATAGAGCACCGCCCTTCTAAGGCGGGGGTCTGTGGTTCGAATCCACACGGGCGTGCCACCCCATATAATAAGGGGTTGCTTTATGGTGGATGTAGCTCAGTTGGTTAGAGCGCCAGTTTGTGGCACTGGAGGCCGAGGGTTCGATTCCCTTCATTCACCCCATATAAACGACAACTGACAAGTTACAAATTAAAGATAATTTATAATAATTAAATGATTTGTAGTTCATAGTTGTGCTTTACAATTATAAATCCGACTTTTTTGTTCTCATTTATAATTTCTCGTTTTCACATAGGGGTATCGCCAAGCGGTAAGGCACCGGATTTTGATTCCGGTATTCGTTGGTTCAAATCCAGCTACCCCTGCCAAACTTCTATTATAGAAGTTACATACCAGAAACACGACCCATTAGCTCAGCTGGTAGAGCACGTGACTTTTAATCACGGTGTCCCGCGTTCGAGCCGCGGATGGGTCACCAAAAATGATTTCAATATGTTTCAAGCAAAAGCCACTTATAATTTTTATAAGTGGCTTTTGCTTGAGAATTTTTTACTTAATAGATCAATCTTTATACATTAAACATTGCCTTCCCTATCCCTTCTCGTATATTTCCTCTCGTAGCTATTTTTTCTAATTCTAACTCGTCAATCTCGCCTAGCTTTTTGAAATTTTTATCTACAATAGTAAAACAATAAAAATAATTTGCATTAAGCATTTTAATTAGCGATAAAATTGTGGCATCATTACTTACCAAAACTTGTTTTATAACGAGTCCTTTTTTTAGTTTTTCGCCCCTATCTATCATAGAATATAACCTTGTATACTGAGTTTTTTTATCTGGAATAGCACTAGAAATAAAAAAGAAAATTGCAATAATGGCAAGCGAAATATTATAACTAAAATAAAAAAGTAAAAATCCTAACACCGCAAAAATTCCCGCCATTATAAAGCCGATAATTCTTAACTTTTTATATACCTTTTGGCGAGGAAATTTTATAGATAATCCTGCTAATAATACCCTACCGCCGTCTAATGGATAAAGCGGTAATAAATTAAATAATGCAAAATAAAATGAGATATTTACTAAATTTATTGTGTATGGGTAAGCACTGGGTGCCACCCACCAAAGTGCGACAAAACCTAACCCTAAAATAATATTAGCTACAGGACCAGCTAACGCTATAAAAATTTCGTCGCTGGGTTTTATTCCTTCAAAGTCGCCACTTAAAGCCGCTCCATATGGCATTAGCTTAAAACTGTTCAGCTGATAGCCCTTTCGCCGAGCCATTTCGGCATGAGCAAATTCATGCACAAGCAACACAATGCCGTTAAAAATGAGATATCTACTAAACCCCATTATAATCATCACAACAGCCAAAATAATGAACAGTGGCGATATCCAAAATTTTTCTTTTAGATTTCTTATCGTTCTTTTTGACTTTTTACATTTGATCCTATTGCTACTCTGCATAAATATCGCTAGGACGAAGTAGGTCAATTAAAAAATCATCTCTATCTACTATTGAGGGCGAGGAAAAAAACTCCATAGTAATAGCTTGCCTAATTCCATTTGAAAAAGCATAAGAAAATGAGAAATTCGCTCTAGAAATTCCAAAAATCATCCCTAAAGCAACAACTGCAATAGCACATCGAATTAAAAAATTCTTTATAAAAACATTCTTAGCATGCGGCTCTATATTTTTCAACGAATTAGATAATTCAACATCAACCTCAATAGGCTTATGAACTCCGTCATATTTAGTCATAAATCTATATATATGCGGACAAGCAGTTAGTTAGAACAATACTCAATATCCTGATTTAGTTGTGTTATTAGCTCTTCTTTAGAGTCAAACTTGATTATCGGTCGGATATAATCAATAAATGATACTGAAATATATTTATCATAAATTTTTTTTTTGAAATCTAAAATATGAGTTTCTATAGTAACTTCGTTTTCATTAAATGTAGGTCTAGCACCTATATGTGTTATTGAATTGTGCCTATAAGTGCTCTTTTTATCGTATATCGTTGTTATCGTTTTATAAACTCCTGCTTTAGGAATTAATTTATCTTTATCAGGCATTATATTTGCTGTTGGAAAGCCTAATTTACGACCTCTCTTTACACCCTTAATTACAGTACCATCCATATAAAAATTTTTTCCTAAATATTCTGATACTTTATCTACTTCTCCTAATAATAAATAACTGCGAATAAGCGTACTGGACACTCTTACTCCGTTAAGTTTTACAGGTTCTATTACATCTAAAGACATATTATTTTTATTTGCAAATTCTTGTAATTTTTTTATTCCACAAGTTGCATTATGACCAAATTTATAATCATGTCCACAAACAAAGCCTTTAATATCAAGTTTACTAGTTAATAATTGTAAAAAATCATCACCTGATAGTTTTTTAAATTTTTCGTCAAAATCCACATTCACAATCATACCCCATGCTAAATTATACAACTCTCCCATTCTTTCTTGCCAAGTAAATATTTCAGGAGCATTTGAATCAAAGCTACTAAATAAAGTAATAGCTGATACTGCTCCGTGTTGCTTAGCTAATTCTTCAGTTTTAGCCATAAGTTCTCTATGACCTATATGCAAACATTCAAAAAAACCTAGTGCTAAAACAACAGGTTTAGGAGCTTTTTTTTTATATCTTATTAAACTTATACTGAACATATGTTAATCTTTTAAGAATGACGTGATTTTTAGTTTGTTGTTTTGTGTTGTGCCGATACCGAATAATTCATTTTTAGAATATACTGTAAATTGCTTATGAGTGGTGTCGCAGTCGATTTTTATGCCGTTTAAGATGCGTTGATAGTCGGAATCGACAAAATCAATTCGGGGCAAATTTCGTAATGCAATTTCTATAGGAATTACTGCCGATTGCTTTAATTCTGATAATTGCTCTAGTGTAACTGCTGTTTTATCTGTATACTCTCCTGCTTTCGTACGGTGTATACTCGTCATACAAGCTAACGAACTTAAACTGGCGGCTAAATCTCTACAGATACTACGGATATATGTTCCAGACGAACAAGCGATTAAAAACTTGTAAGTATATTGAGCGGTTTGTTCTAATAATTTTATACTGTCTATTCGCACTGAAGCAGTTTTGAGTTGTGGAATTTCACCTTTTCGTGCTATTTCATATGCTCTTTTGCCATCAATGCTTTTTGCACTGTATATTGGTGGAAGTTGCTCAACTTGTCCGCATAACATTTCTAAAGCACCTAAAATTGATGCTTTATCGGGAATTACATCTGTAGTAGCAATAATAGTGCCATCTTTATCGAGCGTATCTGTAGTGTAACCAAAAGCAAATTCCGCCTCATATTCTTTATCTTTACTCAAAAAAAAGTCGAATAATCTGCAACCCTTTCCAACTCCTATTAGTAGCACTCCCGTACCTTGTGGATCTAATGTACCCATATGACCTACTGCTCTAGTGCCAAGGATTTTACGCACCTTAGACACAACATCACTACTAGTTAAAGCCGTTGGTTTATTTATATTTAATAAGCCTTTCACATTTTCTAAAGTGCGGGTGACAATCTGCCACCCGCACATAAATAATTATATTTTTTTATTAAGTCTTAAATCAATTCTGCCTTTTTCGTCTACTTTGATAACTGCTACTTCTACCATGTCACCTATGTTTACTATATCAGTTACTTTTTCGACTCTCTTTTTCGGGTCTAATTTAGAAATATGCACCATGCCGTCTCTACCTGGAGAAATATTTACAAACGCACCAAACTCTAAAACCCTAACAACCTTACCTTCAAAAATCATACCAGGCTCAGGCTCTTCTACAATACTTAACACGATTTTTTTAGCTCTCTCTGCCATAGCACTATCAGCAGTTGCGATAAATACTCTACCATCATCCTCAATATCCATTTTAACGCCCGTTTCTTCGATAATTGCGTTAATTGTTTTACCACTTTTGCCGATAACCTCGCCGATTTTCTCTGGGTCTATTTGGAACATTATAATCTTGGGGGCATATTTGCTCATTTCCTCTTTCGGAGCCGGCAATACTTTAAGCATTTCTCCTAAAATGTGCATTCTGCCTTCTTTTGCTTGAGCTAGTGCAGTTTTAAGAATTTGCTCGTCAATCCCACTAATTTTAATATCCATTTGAATAGCAGTAATACCGTCCTTAGTACCCGCTACCTTAAAGTCCATATCGCCCAAAAAGTCTTCTAAACCTTGAATGTCTGATAAAATCGCCACATTCTTAGTCTTTTCATCTTTAATAAGCCCCATAGCAATACCTGCAACAGGAGCCTTAATCGGAACACCCGCATCCATAAGTGCAAGGGTGCTACCACAAACACTGGCTTGAGAAGTACTACCATTAGAACTGATAACCTCTGTTACGGTACGGATTGCATATGGAAAATCAGTTTCACTAGGAATTACTGCCTCTAATGCCCTCTCGGCTAGGGCACCGTGTCCGATTTCTCTACGACCGGGTGCACGCATAGGCTTAGCTTCGCCCGTAGAATATCCTGGAAAATTATAATGATGCATATAGCGTTTTGATGTTTCTGTTGGATCTAGCGTATCTAAGCGTTGAGCTTCTAATGCCATACCTAAAGTACAGGTAGTCAATGCTTGAGTTTGCCCTCTAGTGAATACAGCACTACCATGAACTCTCGGAAGAAGTCCCGTTTCGCACCAAATCGGACGGATTTCTGTTAACTTTCTGCCATCAGGTCTAAAGCCTTCATTTGTAATTTTGGCTCTTACAATTTCTTTTTTGATGTCGTACATCACATCGCCAATTTCTCTTTTATTATCCGGCAATTTATCACTAAAATAAGCATATACTTCTTTTTCGGCAGTTGCTTCCGCTTCTTGACGCTTTTGTCTATCAGTTTCGGCAAAAACTTTAGCAAATAATTTTTCAGCAAAATCTCTAACTTGTTTTTCAATACCTTCCGGCACACTATAGAAATCAATTTTGCGTTTTGGCTTACCAATTGCTTTAACAATTTCTTCTATAAATGCCACTTGTTTTTTAATTTCCTCATGACCAAACAAAATACCGGCTAACATTTGCTCTTCGCTAATCTCGTTACTGCCTGCTTCAACCATCATAATAGCCTCTTTAGTACCACTTACAACTAAATGAAGTAGTGATTTTTCACGCTGTTTTGTGTCAGGATTGATTACAAACTCGCCGTCAACCAAGCCAACAACAACAGAGCCTGTCGGACCATTAAATGGAATATCGCTAATAGATAACACAACACTACTACCTATCATACCAAAAACCTCAGGCGGAATATCCGGGTCTACCGAAAGAGCAGTTGCTACAACCGAAACATCGTTAAAAAATCCGTCCGGAAAAAGTGGTCTTATTGGTCTATCTATAAGACGGCTAGTTAAAATAGCTTTATCTCCGGCACGCCCTTCTCTTTTCTTAAACCCGCCAGGGATTTTACCCACAGAATACATTTTCTCCTCAAAGTCTACACCTAGCGGAAAATAATCCATACCAGGACGAGGCTCCTCGCTCATTGTAGCATTTACCATAACCACCGTATCGCCACAACGCATAAAGCAACTACTAGCTTGCTCAGCGTACTTACCAATTTCTACAGTTACTTCCCTGCCACCAATTGTCGTCTTAAATGTGTGTCCTAAATTTGTCATTGTTTTTTATTTTTCTCCTATTTTCCCCTATTCCTTACTGCTTATTTTTATCAAGCAGATTTTTACTCCAAAAAAAGTGGAATACTAATTTCATCCACCTCATTATTATGATACCATATTATCAAAAACTAAACAACAACTTTAGAGCTGTATTATCCTTTGATTTTTGCTACCTCTAAACTTTAAGGTAAGGTCTTTTTGTTCTTCTATAAAAGGACCATCTACTAATACATCAATCAAATTTAGCAATTCGGCAATGTCGCTATCGGTTTTTGCATTTTTCAAAATTTCTTCTTGCGTATAGCCTGTATAACACCAAATATTTAGTCCTTTTTCTTTTGCTTTTTGTGCAATAGCAATAAGAGATTTCGGTTGACAAAAAGGCTCTCCGCCAGAAAAAGTTACTCCGCTTAAAAGAGGGTTACTAAAAATTTTTTCGCATAATTCCCCCACTTCATAATCCTTTCCAGCATCAAAATCGTGAGTATGCGGATTATGACAACCTATACATTTATGAGGACAGCCTTGCACAAAAATTGTAAAACGCAACCCATCACCATCGACTATACTTTCCTCTACAATGCCAGCTAATCTTATATTCTTGCTTGCTTGCCCATTATTTTGCATATGATTATTTTAACATATAAAATTTAATATCACAATCAGAAAATTCTTGTTGACAATATGTCAAATTCTATATAAAATACCACCGATGAAGAAAAAAACTATTTTATCCTTTGTACTAATTTTAGTGGCTATTACAGCAATTAGTTTAATAGGATGTGCAGATATGAGACGCCCAAACAATGTTACTAGAGAGCAAGTTATAGATGCCGCCGATTATTTAGAACTAGATTACGAAGAATTTTTAATACCTCTTAGAATATATTTAGCCGAATACACTTATTTAGACTTTTTTGAGTACGAAACTATAGCAGATGCTACAACAAGATTCCGTTCGATTGATAATAGCTACAATGTTAGAAGGTCGTCTATTTCTACTGATATCGGCACATACCGTATGCGCCGATTTACATCGCAAGGAACTTTTGTACGACTTTATCAAATCGATTATGTAGTTATCTATGCAAGAGGTCCTAGCGACAAGCGTAGCTATATTGACACCTTTATGGAAAGAATTATTATTAGGGATTAAATCAAATTACAAATTATTGATTTATATATTGAACTAAAATTTATAGTTTGTAGTTAAAAATATGTTCAATACCTATCACACTCCTAAAAACCGATATATTCTCCTAGCAAAAGTAACTCTTCTAACATAATCTCGAGTTTCTCTAAAAGGAATTCTATCTAAATCGGATGCCCGCCAAGCGGACACATTGCCCTCGCCTGCATTATAAGCGGCAAGGGCTTCTTTTTGATTACCAAACCGTCTAAACATCCTTGCCAAATAATATGTGCCAAAATCTATATTTATAGCTGGGTCAAACAGCATTTCCTCACTAAACTCGATCCCTCGCTCTCTCGCTATATATTCAGCAGTAGACGGCATAATTTGCATCAAGCCCATAGCTCCGGCACTACTAACAGCATATCTATCAAAACCGCTTTCAGATAAAATTACAGCATAAATAAGACTAGGCTCTATGTTGTGGGTCTCCGATGCCATAGTAATAATATCGCAATACCTTTTAGGAAACCTAAAATGCACAAACACTAATACGCCAATAAGTAAAGCACAAACTATACATACCGATATAACTAGCTTATTTTTTGAGATAATTTGGCGACTGCTCACATAAATATTATATGATTTTTTTGTGTATATTATTTTATAATCCCACACATAATATAATTGCAAGGCAACAATCGTTTTGTTGAATCAAACATTGTAAAGTCGTAGAACTGTTAAGTTTGAGAATTCAGCTAGCGACTTGCCTTGTACCACTGGTAGTTATTATTGATTACGCTTGTCCCTTAGGACATATATTGACTTACTTTCTCCTCTTATGGCAGAAATTAAACTCAAAATCTGTTTTCAAAAATTTCTGCCCAAATAATAATAAAGGGTTGTTACTTTAACTAGTAACAACCCTTTATTATTAAAATCAGATATTAAACAGACGACAGCTTGACTATCGCAAATCATGCTAGCAAAACTATCTTAATTTTTAGCTTGCTATATGCTAATATCTTATTTTATAATACATTTGGGTTAAGAAAATATGAATCAATTTTCTAGAAGTGAAATATTATGGGGAGCAAAAAACCAAGAAAAGCTGGCAAAAGCTAAGGTTATTGTTTTTGGCATAGGAGGAGTTGGTGGATATGCTGTTGAGGCATTGGCTAGGGCTGGCATTGGCAGTATTGCATTAGTAGATGATGATAAAGTGTGCTTAACAAATATCAATCGTCAATTACACGCTACTCACGATACTATTGGCAAATATAAAACTGAAGTCGCTAAAGAAAGGATTTTAGCAATAAATCCTAATGCTAAGGTTGAAATTTTTAGTCTTTTTTATACTAAAGAAACTGCCAATGTAATTGATATATCAACATATGATTATATATTAGATGCGATTGATACCGTTAGTTGTAAGTTAGAGCTGATTGAACGGTCCAAAGCTAATAATGTGCCAATTATTAGCTGTATGGGGGCTGGCAATAAGTTAGACGCTAGTAGCTTTGAAGTTGCCGATATTTTTGAAACTACTCTTTGCCCCCTAGCTAAAGTTATGCGAAAAGAGCTTAGGGCTAGAGGGATTGATAATTTAAAAGTTGTTTACTCTAAAGAAGTACCTATTGTGCCGATTGAAACAGTTAAGACAAGCTGCAAACACAACTGCATTTGCCCTCCTGATACCGCTAGAACTTGTTGTGTTAGACGACAAATCCCCGGTAGTGTTTCGTTTGTGCCAAGTGTAGCAGGTCTTATTATGGCCGGAGAAATTGTTATAGAATTGATAAAATAGATATATTATTCAAATGGAGCGAAGATTTCTTTCTCTAGCTTTTCTCTTGCTTCTTTTAGTGCTATATCCTCTCCTGCTTCAAAGTTTATAGCCTTAAAGTGTCGATTTTTTGAAAATTGTTGTCTTTTTTGTGTTTGTTTACTTTTTACAAATTCTACTATTTCTAACAATACTAATGCTGCAATCGAAGCTAAAATAATTGCATCGAAAGTTCCGCCACCGCCTAACGCTATAGGGCGTTCGGTTAAAAACCTCATTAGTATATTATAAATCGCATCACCTAAAACAATCCCTATGCTTGTTGCAATAAGAATTGTAGTACGGTTTTTTGTGATTATGTAGCTAGCAATTGCTGCCGTTAATCCTACAGCTACTGCTGATATTATATAAAATGAAACATTTGTAGGATGTATCGCAACTAAAAGTGCTAGAGTACTAGCGGATATAATTAAAATGCTAAGTGCCAAGTGAAACGCTTTTTCTTTAGCAGAAGTTGTATAAAAAAGAACACTTGCAAAGATAATCGGCACAATAAAACCGCTAACACTAACCAAAACTACTTCACTAAGTTTAATTACAGGCACAATTGCCCCTATAGTAAAAATCAAAATAAACAAAAACATTAGCCATGGCTTTATGGCTAATCTAGTAAAAAATCGTCTTCCAAATCCAAAAAACGCTATTATTGAGGCAATCGCCAAAAGTGTGAGACCAATTAAATTCATTAAAAATGTCTAAGACTACTCTATAATCTTAGACATTTTTTTATATATTTATACTTGTTTTATGCATTGCCATGGTGATGATGTCTATCTTCTACAAATTGAATTCTGCCGTTAGAAGCAATTGAACTAATAATTAGCCAAAGTGCAGAAAGACCCACTAAAACATACATGGTAATAGAACCTGGAGAGCGGTATCCCATAAAGACAGTTGAAATTAAATTAAGATTAAAAATTCCTACCAGCATCCAGTTAAGTCCGCCTAGTATCAATATTGTAAAAGCTATAATATTCAAAACTTTTTTCCACATATTCTAAAAACCTCCTCTTTGTAGCATTAGGTAGGTGTAGTTTCGCTACCACAATACTAGTATGAATTGAGGATTAGTTTTTTATTCATTTAATTTGTCGCTTTTATTATAATTATCTATCCCTATCAAATCAGCATTTATATCTACTTCGTCGCTGTTTTCTGCATCTAGTACATCATCTACCAAAATTGTTCCTTTTTTCTTAAAAATTTTATGATGAACATTTAGAATATAGCAAGTAAGTAATGCTAAATATGTGGCTAGCACCACAAAAATCCATATGAAATTATTCCCGTCTGCTGCCATTGGCACTAGAATAATTAGTGGAAATGATAATGCGACAGCTCCTGCCGAACCTATAACCATATCCTCTGTAGCGGGCGACTTAAATTGAGGGTCAATCTCTCTAGATAAAATCGTACCACATGCTATAGTGCCTGTAAGCAATCCATACATTGCTAAAAATGCTTCGTCTTTATATTCAGGATAAATTCTTTTTGTAACAAATCTTACCCAAAGTGCTGTAACAACACCGCCAATTACTGCCATAAGCAGTACAGGCACCCATAAAAGTCCCAAAGCAACCACCGAAATAAGTGCTAAGGCACATACAATAGAAACATCAAATGCTAGTCCTGCTATTCGATTCATCATATAGGTATTGGTATACTTACGATTCATTATACCTTTTTTTCGTAGTTTATTTATTATCGCCTTAACAACAAACGCTACAAGCATTGCTATCATAAATGCAAAGCCCCAAAAGGTAGGGATAAGACCTATTAAAAATTCAATGCTCGATGCTCTAAATATAATATCTATCATAAAAATAAGCCCTATAGTAATTAAGTATGTAGCCAATACTATACAAACTTGCAAAGTAAATTTGTCTATACTCTCACTTAACGGAACTTCGTCAGGACTCTCAAATTGCTCCGGTGTAGTATCGCCTACCGTTTGAAATTCGTCTTTTGCTCTAGTAATACCTTTTTTCTTAGCGATGCGGTTTACCATTATGACCCCTGGTATAGATGAAAATAAAAAACCAAATGCCGCTATAGTAAGAGCAAAATTTCGGTAATTAACATGAGCATAGTACCCATCTCTTAATCGGTCATTCCAAATATCGCCCATAGCAAATGCTTGCGGAGGTCCTTGCCCAAAGCCTATCGGCAAAAATAACCCGGCACCTGGCAATAAATCTCCAATAAAACTAAATAGAACTATCGTAACCGTTAGCCCCACTAATGCTTGCACCATATATGTACTTACCAGCACCGAACCGCTTCTAAGAGGTCCTGCTCGCTTGCCCGTAAGTTTAATCTCTCCCTCTTTTTCTTTAGAAAAGTTCTTTTTATCTCTTAGCCCTAATGCTATAAATGCTATAGGAAGTGCATGAATTATAATACCTTGCAATACACCTTCAAACAAATCGCCAAAATTAAGAGTATTTGTATATACTCTCTCACCAGATACATATTCGTATATTCGGTCTATATATATACCTTGCACATTAGTTGTAGCAAAAACAATTTCTTTAATAATTAAAAAAATCAGTCCTGCTATAACTGCCGTCGGCATTAAGGCACGACGAAAAATCTTGACCTTTCGACGCAAAATGTTAGCTAGAATAAGCATAGTGCCAATCATTAACACTATAATAACTCCCCACATAAAGCGTCCGGCACCCATCGCTTCCCAATAAGCATCTGAAAAAATATTTGAATTTATAATGGATTGCATTTTTATAATTCTCCTTTTATAACAATAATTTAATATCCATAATATTCTAATTTTTTTTCTTGCGTATGCTTTATATGATAAGCACAAATCATATATTTCATTAGGTTGTATTTTAGAGGAGCATCAATAACAAGAGCATCGGTGGTAGTATAAATAGTTAGCTTGCGTACTTCTTGTATTGATAACGCTTTTATATCGCTAAAATAAATATCTTGTTCGCATACTCTTATTCTATCGCCATAAAATGCGATGCTTCCCTTTTGTGTATCGGTTTGTTTTTTCGCTTTTATTGCTTTAGAAAATTCTATATTATTGTCACTAAAAATCGGTTTATCAATAAATGCAGAAAAATCAAAATTTTTGATATATTCTATTTGTTGTTTAGACCATTCTAATATAGTTTCCGGAATTTGCGGGCGTTCACTGAATGCCCCTACATAAGTAGTAAAAAAACCATATTCGTCTATTTCGGTTTTCATGTTACATTTTAAACAAAAAAAACTGTGTTTTTCAGATTTTAAGCCATCAAATGTATGACAATTTGGGCAATAAAACAAAACACTTTCCAAATGCTCGGCTCTTGCTTTGCCTATAAATTTGATTTTTTGTTCTTTGTTATATTCAAATTCATTTATGTATAGTTCTTTTTCGATGATTTCTTGAACTTCTAAAGCAGTTAATTTTTCTAATTCTTCTACACTTAAAATTCGTACAACTTTACCTGTTGATTTGCCTTTATTAGGTTTAATTTTCCATCTTGGCTTAGTTAAATAAACACCACTAAGTCGCATAATAACAAGCGGAACAGCAAGTTTTTTAGCGAGTCTACCCGTACCCTTGCCAACCGTCATAGTTTCGCCGTAAAAACAGCGATTACCCTCAGGAAAAATTCCAACTGCTCCACCGATTTTTGCTACCTCCATCATACTTTTTATAGCGACTGGGTCAGCAGTTCCTTTTGTAATCGGGATAGGTCGAGTTAGTTTTAGCATAGCATAGCTTTGAAGTCCGTGTCTGAAAATCGTGTCGCTAGCCACAAAATTTATACCAAATTTAACACCTAGCCCAACAGCAAACTGATCAAAGCCCGCTTGATGATTACACACAATAAGGCAAGGGCGTTTAATCCCTTTAGAGGTGCTTCTATCAAAAGAATAATTATATTTGCATTTTAATATTGGCCTTAAGAGTGTTCTTAAAATCCAAAACATCCAATTAGGAGCCTTTTTCATTTTTTTAATTTTTTTTCTCTTTTTTGCCATTGTTTACATTTCACTTTTTTCTAGGCTCTTCGACAAAGTGTCGCCCCTACAGTTAAAATTCTTCTAATTACTTATCAATCATTTGGATGAACAGTGTACTAAAGTAGCACGATTTAAGCGGTATTTTTATTTCTTTTATTTACAATAAGTGTTGGGATTAAAAGTAAACCACTAAAACCTAAGAAACAAATTGAAATTATTAACCAAATAGCAATTATCCAATGAAACCCAGATAAAAAAATTGAAAACACTAATAACGAAATGAATGTAATACCTAAAGCAGAAAAAAATAAAAACACTAACCACCAAACAAAACTAGCTATAGTTATTTTTTTCTGTAATCGTTTTTTAATTAGTAGTATCACAACAAAAACAAGTGCCACCGCCAATACTACAGTAAGTAAAATAAAAAGAATAAACAGCGTAGGACTACCACTCCTTAAAAACACAAATCCTCTAGGCATAGGGCTAATTTCTATTCTAAGTTCGTTACTAGGCAACCCATTACTATTATAAACATATACTCTACGACTTTGTCTAACTAAATCTAGTGTAGATGATACAATATGCCCCTCGTACAGCGAGATATTTATAGTCAAATCGCCGTAATATTTCCAGTATCTCGCAGGTGTTAAAAGATAACGCAAAACCCTTACATTTCGCCAGTGATTGAAGTAAGAAGTGTACAAATATCTAACAACAACATCTTGAGTTTGATTAGGCAAAAAATCTATCTCAAATGTTACGGCACTAAGAAAATAATAATCTAACATCCAAGAGTATTCTTTTTCAATTTCTTCTATTGATGGATTGTTTGCTAAGATTTCTTGCCAATTCAACAGGGCATCTGCTCCACCAACATTTTGTCCTTCATAAAAAAATACTTCAACAATATAATCTAGCGGATTACCTCCTGCCTTTATAGTATATTCCCTAGCATTATCCTGCCATCTCATGTAATATACAGGAGATAAAAACATTGACTGCACGCTAACAGCTTTGTTACTTGAATTAGTCATTGTATATGTAGCGGTTATATAAGCACGGCTTGGACTAATAAATTCTATATCTAAAACTTGCGAATCAACCTGTATGGCATCGTGCCGAGTAAAAACAATACCGCTATTATCGCCAACAGGCGGTGGCGGTCCCATATTAGCTTCTACCGTTATGGCAGTAGATAAATGCATTGCACCAAAAAAAGCAAATGCTAAAAATAGTATTATCAAAAAATCGGATATATTTTTAGCTGTTTTGTTTTGTAGAATTTTCATATAATTATATCTCCTTATAGTCTTCTAAATATAATACACTTTAAAATGCCACTTCGTTGCAAAAAATTAAACAATACTTTTTATTGCTCGGGCGATTGGTAATCATCCCATATTCAGCGGAGTTAAAGTTGCCAAATAATTATTGCGAAAGAGCAATGTACTAAAAAGATGTATCTATAATTTTGCTATTCTTAATCACAAATAATAAATCCGACATTCTTCATTAAATATTTAATATCCATTACTCGTTATTATAATATTCAATAACTTTTACTTTAAGTCTGTTAAAAAACCTTGTCCATACACTTCGCTTGTGGCATTAGCAAATATAAAGGCTTTTTTATCTACTTCAAATACAAGTCGTTTTAGATGAATCGCTTGACTGCGTTTAACCACACACACTAATACTTCTCTATCGGTATTATTATACACTCCCCTAGCGGTTAATGCCGTTACACCACGCCGAATATTTTGCATAATCGCCTCTGCCATTTCTTGAGGCTTATCGCAAATTATAAAGTATGTTACGGCTCGGTTTTTACCTACTATAATATAATCAGCTATCATAGCCGTAAGGAAAATCGCTATAAAAGCAAATAACATCGGACGAATACCATATATAATACCGCCACCTAAAATTGCATTAACAATACCACTAAAAAGAACAACAAAACCGTCTATCATAAGTAGAATTGTACCATAGTTAAAAAGTGGATATTTAGTATGAAGAATATTACTTAGCATATCGCTACCGCCGGTAGATCCGCCACGACGCACAAGCAATCCCCAACCAATACCTGATGTTGCTCCTCCATAAAGAGTGGAAAGTAATTCATTTCCATCGGTTATTTGTGCTAAATGATACGGCAAATCTAGCCTTATAAACACATCCAAAAATATCGAAAAAGTAACTAACCCAATTAAACTAAAAACTCCGAAACTCCTACCTTTAATTTTTATTGCTATAATAAAAAGTGGAATATTCATAATAATTGTTACAATACCTGGTGTTAGCCAAGCCATACCTGTGTTTTCGTAAAGCCAAAAAAGTGCTATAGCAAAGCCAGAAAAACCACCCGAAACTACATTATATGGTATAAAAAACGCAACAGCACTAAAGGCCATAAGCAAACATCCCAGCATTATAAGGAGTGTATCTATTGTGAATTGTTTTTTATTTATACCCTGCGATACAAGATTCGCAGATGATAAATCTACTGATGTGTTTTCTAAAGGGGGCGACGATGTTTCACCCATCGTCGCCTCTTCTTGTGTGTTTTTTGAATTTTTTTGAAATTCGTTATTTAACATTTTTTGTTTTTTAGTATGAAGATAAAATTAAGTCCGTATCAATATCTAAAATATAATCCCATTCTTCATAGCAAACTTTTTCATGAATAACTTTAAGAACCTTAAAATCAAATAACTCACAAAACAATTCTGCAAAGCCATCATAATTGTTATTCCTTAATTTAATAGCCTTATTAAACATTTTTTGAAGTTCTTTTCTACCGACATCTTTGCCTTCAATTAAAGTATCATATTTATAATATTCGATTAGTATACGCATATTTTACTTACTATTTAAGATTCTCCGGATTTAAGCAAAGCAATTCTTTTGCTACAAAAATACCGTCTTTACGCACTAACTTATCGTCAAAATAAATTTCGCCACCGCCAAACTCAGGAGTTTGAATGTGCACTAAATCCCAGTGAACTGCACTCTCGTTACCATTAGGGGCTTCGTCATAGCAGTTACCTAAAGCCATATGAATACTACCCGAGATTTTCTCATCAAATAAAATATCGCCCATAGGCTCTGTAATAAAAGGATTTACACCAAGAGCAAATTCACCCACAAAGCGACTGCCTGCATCGGTATCTAAAACCTTTTCTAGCTTTTCGCTAAAGTTAGCACTTGATTTTACCACCTTGCCATCTTTGAAGGTTAGAAAAATATCCTCAAATTTTGTACCGTTATGAATGCTTGGAGCATTAAATTTAATTGTACCATTTATGCTATTTTTAACGGGTGCCGAAAAAATTTCGCCATCAGGAATATTCATTCTACCTGAGCATTTTTTTACACCAATATCTTTTATGCTAAAGGTTAAATCCGTTTGCTTATCGGGAGCTAGTATTCTCACTTTATCTACTTTTTTTAAGAATACCTTAGCTTCGTCCATAGCCTTATCCATTTTAGAATAATCTAAATTACAAACATCAAAATAGTAGTTTGTAAATTTTTCGGTACTCATACCGGCTAATTGCGCCATACTTTCGTTAGGGTATCTAAGCACAACCCAACGGGTTTTAGCCACTCTTCTATTTTGATGAACAGGATGACCGTAGTATTTAGAATAGATTTCTAATTTGCTATGCTCTACATCGCTAGTCTCAAATGAGTTTTTACCTCCACGAATGCCTATGTAGCATTGCATTTCTTCCATACGGCTACCGGCGTATTTAGCCATACTATCAGCGTGCTCTTTAGTCATTCCGTTTAAAATGGCTCTTTGAATTTTACTATCATAAATTTCTACAAATGGGAAAGCTCCTACAGCGTAGACTTCTTTTACTAATTCTGTGATTAAAGCGGGCTCTATACCACTTGCTTCTATTAAAACTTTATCGCCTTTTTTGGCTTGTACTGAGTAATTTACTAAGTTTTTTGCTAATTTAATTATGCGGTTATCTATCATAGCCTTTAGTATAACCGATTTGATTTAATGGTGTCAAACGCATTTTTTACAAAATTTATATAAAAAGAACGAAAGAACTATTCTTTCGTTCTTTTTATTGCTATTAAATTGCTATTAAATTGTTTTTATTTGCTCTTACTTGTTGCTCTTAGAAGTTCTAAAAACAATGGATGCGGGCGATTAGGACGACTTTTGAATTCCGGATGAAATTGAACGCCTACAAAAAATTTCTTGTCAGATAGTTCTATTGCTTCTACTAGCGTATCATCAGGCGAAATGCCACTAAAAACCATACCCTTTTCTGATAGAACTTTTCTATATATGTTGTTAAACTCAAACCTATGGCGATGACGCTCTGATATTTCATCTTTATTATAAGCCTTGTGTAGTTTAGTGCCTTTTGCTACAGCACACGGATATGCCCCAAGCCTAAGAGTACTATCAGTTTTACCGTTAGCCTTTTCGCTTTCCATATAATCTATCACGGCACAAGAAGTATTTTCGTCTATCTCGATAGAATCAGCATCTTTTAGTCCCGCTACATTTTTAGCAAAATCTATAACTGCTGCTTGAAGTCCAAAGCTAATGCCTAAATACGGAATATCATTTTCTCTAGCATATTTGGCCGTAGCTATTTTGCCATCGAAGCCTCTACCGCCAAAGCCACCGGGCACAATAATACCATTTATGCCTTTAAAGATTTTAGCGGCGATTTTGTCGTTAAGGGCCTCGCTATCTACCCATTCTATATCTACACAAACACCCAATTCAAAACCAGCGTGCTTAAGACTTTCAACTATAGACAGATAAGCATCGTGCAATTTTATATATTTGCCCACAATAGCAATTTTAGTTTTTGTTTTATGAGCCGCAATTTTAGCAACTAAGCCTCTCCATTCGGTTAAATTAGGTTCTGGAGCTTCTATTTTTAATTCTCTACATACCACTTTGCAAAGCCCACCCTCATATAAACGCAACGGAACTTCGTAAAGCGTACCAACAGTTTCGTTTTCAATAACGCAATCTTCGTCTACATTGCAAAATTTAGAAATTTTTTCTTTAATGCCCTCTTGCAGAGGTTCGTCGGCTCTTGTTATAATAATGTTAGGCGAAATACCCAAGCTTCTAAGCTCTTTTACCGAATGCTGACTAGGTTTAGATTTATGCTCCCCACTACATTTTAGATAAGGCACCCAAGTTAGGTGTATAAAAATACAGTTGTCGGCACCTTCTTTTAGATAAATTTGTCTAGCAGTTTCTAAATACGGCTGACTTTCTATATCGCCTACCGTACCACCTATCTCAGATATCAAAACATCAGCACCTGAAGTCGCAGCTTTTTGATATATAAAATCCTTAACCGCATTAGTAACATCGGGTATAATTTGCACAGTGCCACCGTTAAAACCGCCTGCACGCTCTTTTTTAAGCACTTCCCAATAGACTTTACCGCTAGTTAAGCTAGAAAATTCAGTTAGATTTTCATCAATAAAACGCTCGTAATGCCCTAAGTCTAAATCTGTTTCAGCTCCGTCATCAGTTACAAAAACTTCACCGTGTTGAAATGGACTCATTTTACTTGGGTCTACATTCATATAAGGGTCTAGCTTTTGTGCGGCTACCTTTAGTCCTCTTTGCTTTAATAGCCTGCCTAAACTTGCAGCTGCTATGCCTTTTCCTAACCCCGACAATACACCGCCAGTTACGAAAATAAATTTTGTCTTTTTTTTATTTGTATTTACTTCTGTTTGCATGATGTGTTTTTCTCTTTATTTTTCTATAAATCCTAGTGTTTTTCATTTTTTATTTAACTATTCCCATTCTATTGTAGCAGGAGGCTTACTTGTTATATCATATACTACACGACTAATGCTTTCTATTTCGGTTGTTATACGACTTGAAATACGACAAAGTATATCGTGAGAAATTTGTGTATAGCTACATGTCATAAAGTCATCGGTATCTACTGCTCTAAGAGCAATAACTCTACTATAAGTACGCTTATCGCCTTTAATACCAACGCTATCAGTATTAGTTAAAACAGTAAAATATTGACTAGGCTTTTTATTTTCTTTATCAATTTCTTCTCGCAAAATAAAATCGGCCTCTCGCAAAATATCACATTTTTCTTTAGTAATCTCGCCGATAATCCTAACCCCTAACCCTGGACCCGGAAACGGCTGTCTTCGCACAAGGTAATCAGGCAAACCAAGTAGCACACCTATTGCCCTAACTTCATCCTTAAATAAACCGCTAAGCGGTTCAACAAGCCCCTCAAAATCCATATCTTTAGGCAATCCACCAACATTATGATGACTTTTAATTGTATCGCCGTCGTGAGTTTCTTTCACTAAATCGCTAATATATCTAATAGTAGCAACTTTACCTATACCAGACTCTACAATATCAGGATAAATCGTGCCTTGAGCAAAAAACGAAATATCTTTTAGTTTATTTGCCTCAGCTTCAAACACTCTAATAAATGCTTCGCCTATTACTTTGCGTTTTTGCTCTGGGTCGATTACTCCCGCTAACTTTTCTAAAAAATAGCTTTCGGCATTTACTCTAATAAAATTAAGATTTCTGTTACCAAACGCTTCTTCAACCTCGTCGCCCTCATTTTTACGCATTAAACCTGTATCTACAAACACACATACTAGCTGATTAGGGATAGCTTTAGCAATAAGTGCCGCTGTAACACTACTGTCTACACCACCACTAAGACCAAGTAAAACTTTTTTATCGCCTACAGCAGTACGAATAGCTTCTACTTGCTCATCTATATAATTCGATAACTTATAATCGCCTACAGCACCGCAAAGATTAAATAAAAAGTTTTTAATTTTTGCCTTTTCTAACTCCTTATGACTAGAAACACATAGAATAGGAATATTCAAATTTGATATTTCTTTATTCGTTTTTTCGCTCGGATTACCTGCAAAAATAATTCCGATAGGCTTTATCTCTTTAATATCGCCAACTGTTGTAGTACTAGGTAAAATTTTACTAAACACATGTAAATCTCTAACACATCTTGCTATAAGCTCTTTATGATGTCCGCTAAAATCTAACACTAATATAACTTGCTGATTTTGTTTTTCTTCTGTTTTAATATTTACTTTCATAATAATACAAATTTTTATCGTTGATAGTCCGTGCTTTTAGTGTATTATTTCTAAAAGTTTATGTCAATTATTTTTATATGAATTTATTTATTATTTTACAAAAAACACTATAGTGTTAAAAATATGCTACTATAGTGTTTTTGTTAGTTTATTTTTATTTTTTCGTTTTTCTTATTCTGATTTTTCTTCGACTGATTCGTTTTTTTCTTCTGTTGATGGCGAAGTTTGATTAAATACCGAAGAATTCTGTGATTGAGGTTGATATGATTGATTTTGATAATAATTTATATGCTGTGGTATCGGGTGCTTATATCCTCTTCTAGCTTTCGGAGCATCAGGATCTCTGCCTTCGGCAATGGCTAGCTCTCTTTGTTTTGCCCTCTCCTTTTTAATTAAATATTTAATCAGGAAAACCGCAGGAACAACAACCGCACCAAGAGGCAACAGCACCGCTAGCACATACAGCATTCCAATCAAAATACTGGAGATAACTGTCCAAGCGTTACTAAAGGCTATAGCCGTACGGCTCGGCTCTTCATCCTCTTCGTTTTCAGATTCGGGGGTAGTAGGTTCCGGTGTTGACGGATAGCTTTCTCTAAGAGTTATTGTTACAACACTAAAATGAATTTGTTGATTAACTGTATTTTGTGCCGTAATTAAAGTATTCAATCTAGTTTGAGCCTGATTTATTTGAGTTTGAATCGTTTGTCTTTGAGCAAATGTTTGATTTTGAGCTATTGCCCGCTCCATTTCTTGATGTAACCATTCTAAATGTCTTTCCTCTTCTTGAATAGCAAGGGTACGGTCTCGGTGAGCAAGCGAGACATCAGTTGCATTTATATCGTGATGACGAATAGCACCCATACCTAATTCGTCAATAATTTCATCAATAAAGTCATACAGTCTACTTGATGCTACTCGAGCAACCAGCACAGCGTGACGGTCGTGATATTGAACATCTTGCCTATCAAACCACTCACCCATATCTCTATTGATAGTGCTACGCAAAAATAGCAAAGTTTCGCCAAAATTATTGGTATGGATTGTAAAGTTAGCGGTGTAAACTACTAAACGATTAGGTGTAGTTATGCCGTCATGAGGGTTTGGATTTTCTTGTGGCGGAGTTTGCCCTCCACCGTTTCCGCCGTTTCCGTCATTAGGCGGTGCATTAGGTGTTGCACTCGGAGCTGAGTTATTCCACTCGCTATCAGCCGTCCAATTATCACCAGCACACCCAACTAAAGACGATAAACTAAGTATCATCGCTAGTACCGTTATCATTATCGTTATTAAAACTCTCTTTTTCATTGTTTTTTACCTCTTTTTTGTTTTATTTTTTGATTTTTTAGATTTAGATTTTATACTAATAAAACATTTGCAAATGCTTCCATACCACTAATACACATTAAAATATCGTTTCGTTGCAAAAAATAAAAAAATATTTTTTACAATCAAAAAAGCACCTTTATAAAAAAGATACTTTTTAGTGCTTTATATTTATACTTCAATAATTTATTTCATCATAATTAGTCAACTATTTCCAAAATACAATCATGACCTGTATCATCTGTATCTTGAATTATCTCAACAATAATATCTAATATCGTTTTTCCCCTTTTATTTTTTGCCATCAAGAAGAAAATTCCGCCTATTAGTGTAGTTAATGTCTGACAAAAATTCAAGCTCTATTTTATCAAGATTTTCTGTAATAATATTAAACGGAGGACAGGCATAAGTAGCTAATAAATGAATTGCTTCTTCTTTACACTCTTTAGAATTATTGCCAACTATGACCTGTTCGACAAGCAAAAATATATCATCTTTATAAGATAAGTCATATCTAAAATAAGGGTTTAAATATTTGTCCAAACAAAACAATAGACTTTCTTTCTCAAGCATGTCGTCACCAAGCAAGACCTCTGAAATTGCTTCTATCCCGCTTAAAACAATATTTTCATGTCGTTTTGAATAAGTAGTTGAACTCATATGGTTATTATAGCAAAAAATATACAGAAAATCAAATTAAAATATTTGTTTACATAGGGATAAAAAAACTCCCGTTTGTTGCCACTTGGTTAATAAACAGGAGTTTTTTTTGGAGCTGATGATGGGATTTGAACCCACGAACCTCTTCCTTACCAAGGAAGTGCTCTACCTGCTGAGCTACATCAGCGCAGGGGGGAGTTTTATTGGAACACCTCTATAAATTATAACAAAAATATTGAGTATTTGTAAAGTGAAAAAATAAATAAAATCGGCTAAAAAACTTGTAATTTAGCATTTGACAATGAGGTATTTTATGTAGTATACTTGACTCACACTTGTGTTGTGTCATGGCTAAGCAAAATCCAAAGCAAAGCCTTTGACTTACCCATTGTGGACAATACATACAAAAGCAAATTATTTTTAATAAAAAATTATCTAACAAGCATTAAAAAAGCTGTGTATTTCCGCGTGCTTTAATCCTTGTCTAGAAAAGGAGGTATATTATGAATAAAAAGAAAATTTTCTTATTTGCGGCACTGGGTGCCGGTTTAACCGGTATTGTATTAGCAATTGTTGGTGGTATTATGGGTTCTATTGATTCACTTAATACTGATTTAGATGTTTTAATACGCGAAACTCCTCTTTTGCTCGGTCTTATATCCAATATAATTCTTATGCTTGTAGGTGTTTTGGCTATTATAGGCACTGGTTATTTATTCCGTAAATCACTAATAAGTCCAATATTTTTAGCAGTGGCTGGGGTGCTAAGTCTAGTATCTCTAATGAGCTTTAATGCCTTTGGATTAGTTGCAGGCATTTTATTGCTTGGAGCGGCAGCACTGGCATTTTTATTAAATAGAGAAAATGAAGAGCTCTCTGTTGCTTGATAGCGATATTTGATAAAATATAGCAAAGTTGTCTTATAAACAAATTAAAGTCGATTTTTATTAAATATCGAATTTACTTGTTTGTCAAGATAGTTTTTAACAAAAATAAAAATCATTCTTAAACTAATTTTAAGAATAGAAGGAGAAATTAAAAAAAATGAAACAATCTTTGATTAGAAAGATATTAAAAGCTGTAGCACTTACTTTTGCAGGACTATTTTTATTTGCAACAATGCTTACAGCGGTTATAAATCACACCCAAGGCGAGGTTATAGCAGATTTAGCAGGGTTTGAAGTTGTCGGAGTAGAAGACGGCGGAACATTTGTAGACCCTGAGTTTACTGCCGACGAATTAGCTGAACAAATAGTTTTAGAGGGTGCTGTACTACTTAGAAACGAAACAAGACCCGGTCAAACTAGACCTGTACTACCTTTGACTAGAGGTGCCGGTACGCCTCAGGTAGCGGTACTGGGTTGGGGTGCAACCTCTTGGGTGCCCGGTGGCTCTGGATCCGGCCAGGTTTATAGAAGAGTAGGTGGTTTTCACGAAGGAGGCCCAACTATTCCAGGACATGCCTATAGAGGTGTAGACGGTGCCAATGGATATTATGCCGAGGTTGGTATTGTAAATGTTCCGCAAACTAACACCTTAGGTGCATTAGAACTAGCAGGTATAGAACCATTCCAAGATCTTATAGACTTTTATTTGGGTTATGGTGCTAGACCTCATCATGCACGCACGGTAGCACCCGGCAGAAGACCAAATCTTGCAGGAGCTAATGCCGCTCGAACTTTAGGAGGCGGCTTTTCCGGTGCACTTAGATATTATGATTTCCAATTTTATCGCATTATAGAGCCGGATATGAATCATAGTGCTTATGGGCAAGAGTACACTAATTTGCTTAGAGAAGCGGCAAACTTCTCAGACACAGCTATTGTAGTTATAACCAGAATTGCAGGCGAAAGTATAGATGCACCAAAGGTTCAGTATAAAGGTCCTGTACATCCACTTATAGAAAATGTGGATTTATCAATTTGTGATCCTTATCGCCATTACTTAGAGATTTCTACAGAAGAAGAAGAGCTTCTTCGTTTTGCAGGTGCTAACTTTACTAATACTATTGTTATTATAAATTCTACAAATACTATGGAACTAGGCTTTTTGGAAACTATTCCGGGGTTGGATGCTGCATTATTTGTAGGTGCAACAGGTCTTCGCTCGGCTTCTGCTCTTCCTAGACTATTATGGGATTTTAGCGAAAGAAGAGAAATTTTAGGTGGTGTTCCCGCTTATACTGACGGAATACCAGCTGCTACAACTCCTACTGCCAATCACCCTGTTTCTATGGGTGAGCGTATACCGTTTAACGAAACTTTAACAGAAGCACAAGGAAGATATCTATGGCCGGTAGTAAGCCCAAGTGGTAGAACAGCAAGCACATTTGCTTTTGATATGCGTACAGCAGCTAGTTGGAATAATGCAGGTGACTCTAACCAACATGATACTGCAATAGGATGGTTAACAGCTCCGGCTAGAAATGCTTCGACTCATAATCCTCATGCACCGCTTGAGTTTGGACAACGCTACTTTAGAAATATAACAAGAGATATGAACATCTATCCTGCAGGAAGCGGCACTGCAAGTGACCATGGGATACATTCATTTAACTCGAACTTTCAAGGTGCCGGTGGATATCGCGAGGATCACCGAGGTGTAGCATATATTGACTATAGCGAAGGTATTTTTGTAGGCTACAAATGGTACGAAACCGCAGATACTATGGGTGTTTGGGATGAGTTTAGATACGGACATATTCCACAGTGGTTTAGCGATAGAATCGGAACGCAATTAGACCGAGATCCTATAACAGGGCAACCTATCGGAGATGCAACACGAAATGCTAATACGATTACTCATAACGAAAGACTAATAGAGCGTTCTATAGCAAAAATCCCTAGATATAGAACTTGCTTTAGAACAGGCGAAAGAATAGAACCAACAGGTTTTGATGCTGTAGTTCAGTTCCCATTTGGATTTGGACTTAGCTATGCTGAGTTTGAGTGGGAAGTAAACCGTATTGAGATAGGTGGCGTAGAAATAGACGACATTACAGCTGGAGAAAATCTGCCAATTTCGCCAAACGACGAGGTGGTTATTTATGTAAGAGTTACAAATGTTGGTACTGTTCCTGGTATGGAGGTTGTTCAACTTTATTCTAATCCCCCTTGGACAGCAGAGTTAGGCTTAGAAATGTCCTCTGCTAACCTTCTTGCTTTTGGTAAAACATATCAGGTACTACATCCTAGAGGAACTCCTAATCTGCCCTATTGGGAAGTAGTAAGGTTACCGTTCTTGGTGTACGACTTAGCTTCGTTTGATACTTATAATGTAACAGGCTTGGCACCAGGTCAAACAATTGCTGGCGAATATCTAAATTTTGGTGGGTTTGTATTAGTGCCGGGTATTTTTGAGGTTACTGTAAGACATAACTCTCATCAAGTATCTGAAGACCCAACCGGAGACATAATGCACTCTTCAACTATAAATTTACAAGTAGCAACCGGACATCGATTTACTTATGACCCACTAAATTTTAGAGAGTGTCCAAGTGAGCGTACTTCTGTAGTAACTCGTTTTAGCGGCAATGCTGCCCGTAGCAGAACTACAGGTGGCGACGGTGTTCCTATTGCCGATACAGTATTAGAAAGTGGCGAAGAAGTGCAGAGAATGGCACAAATGACTCGTACTAATTTTACTGAAACTTTCCCTGTTTTAGCTCCGTCTAGAGATATTACTCCTGCAATGATAGATATCAACCTGTTCAGACAATCACACGCAATTCTTTGGAGAGAAAACTTCCATAACCTTCATCCTTATGTTAATCTACAAGAGCAAAGTCCTCATGTAGCTACCGGTACAGGGTTTACTGTTAATGGTGTTAATTTTGATCCAAATCTCCATGCTCCTTTTATTTCTGCTGTTGGTGTTACTGCACCAAATGCTCAGCAAGAACAAATTTGGAGAAACACATTTACTCCTATTACACCACCTGACGGATTAGAGGGCGATGCTCTTAGAAATTGGTATATAGAGCATAGTAGACAAAACGAAACTGATAGAACTATGGGTAGAGATAGAACCAGATTAGGCGAATTATCGTTTGCGTTAGTTCATAATAACGGAAATTGGAATGCTCCTTGGCATCCGCGTTGGGATGATCTTACAAGGCTTATGGCAATAGGAACTCCGTCAACAGTAGGTGCAGGTCAAACCACCAACAATCCTCAACATCTTATTGGCGATGGCTGGTTAAGAAGTGCAAGTCCATGGGCACTCGGCGAAAAAGGTTTTGCTCTTATAGGAAGACCGAGAACCTTTGTTCCGGATGCTACTAACCAGATGAACAGCTTTAGAGATAATGGACATTCTGGTGGTTCTAAGGGTATTGGCTGGCCAAATGCTACTACAGTTGCTCAAACCTTTAGCTATAGGCTAGCTCGCCGTCAAGGTTGGGAAAAAGGTAGAGAATCAAGGGTTAGAGGCGTTTCAGGTATGCTTAGCCCAGGTATTCATATACACCGCTCTCCACTAAACGGCAGAAACTTTGAATATTATAGCGAATCCGGCTTTTTAACCGGTGTAATAGCCTCTAATTATATAAGAGGAATGATGGATATGGGTATTTACACCTATATTAAACACTTAGCTGTTTATGTTCAGGAATCTAATAGAAACGGCTTATACATTTTCTTAACAGAGCAAGCATTAAGAGAGGTTTATCTTGTACCGTTTAGAATGGGTATGAACCGCTACGCTGCAACCGGACACGGTAGCCTTGGCATTATGAGTGGTTACTCTAGACTAGGTGCTATGTGGGAAGGTGGTAGCTTCCATCTTCTTACTACAGTTACTAGACGCGAATGGGGCTTTAGAGGTGCCATTATGACCGACTGGGCAGATAACGGTAGCTATATGAGTATGGACCAAAAAATTAGAGCTGGTGGCGATAAAGGTATGGGACATTCCAATATAGGTAGAGGTGTAGCAGGTCAAACTTTCACTAATGCAGAACTTATAGAATCTAACGAAATTCGTTGGCGAATTAGAGAAGCTGCAAGAAACTTAAATTACACTTGGTTCTTTGCTGAGTATATGCATGCTAATTTTAATGCTTACGACGCAGGAGTAACATTACCTCCGGTTACAAATCGTATACCTAATTTTAATGTTATAGGTCTAAGTTTCCAACTTATTTGGTTCTTAGGGTTGCCACTTAGCATTATTGCTGTTCTACTAGCATATTTCTCAGATATAAAAGCATTATTTAAAAAACAATAATGCTACTAAGCTAATTATTATAAATAAAAACCCCATTAACGCTATTGCGTTAATGGGGTTTTTATTAGGCTATAAAAAGTTCTTAATGAACTCCCCTACTGTTTTAAGTAATAAGTTTAACTTTGTGATTACTTTGAGGTATATTTTTATTGCAACACTCTCTCTACTTCTAGCGTTTATGCTTGGGGTTGGTTATAAATAAATAAGGGTCAATAGCACCTAATTTATAGAGATGAGTTGCTCTACCTAAATCAAAAATTTCGATAGATTTTATTTTATCTGTAAATAATGTCATTTTAACATTGATACCTGCTAAACAAAACGGACACATAAATTTTGTTGTAGAGTCTTTAGGAAGATACCAATCTGCACGGTTTTTACAAAACGGGCAAGTACCGATGGCACTATTTAGCGGAACTGTAAACACTCGAGAGTCCCAAGTGTTATTCCTATAACCCATAGCTTGCAATGTAGGTAGATTATTATTAAATGCCGTTTGCCAAAATTCTGGATTATCGGGTTGCGAAGTTTGCAGAGGAGGTTGACTATGAGTTTGTGGATTAACAGTCTGCCAATTAGCTTGAATATTAGTAGTTGGTTGATTAGAATTTGAATTAGAATTTTCTACATTTTGCCACGAATTTTGGCTTGAGGATTGCGGACTATTTGTCTGCCAAGTGTTTTGATTTTGCGATTGTGTATTAGTTGATTGCCAAGTGTTTTGAGCAATATTTTGAGTATTTGTATTTTGCCCAAAATCTTGATTTGTACTTTGCGGAGTTTGCCACGAATCACGATTTAGGTTGCTTTCAACAAAATTAGCATTATAAAAGCTAGCTCCGCAACGCTTGCAAAAACCACTTCTAACAGTGCTATCCACCTTTAGTTTCGCATTACACGATTGACATTTTTGTTTTACATTTGACATAATGTTTATTTTTTAAGGCTCGGACGACAATATGTCGCCTATATACTATGTTTAAATTACTATCAAACTATTATTCGAGACGCCCAGTATGCCTCCCCTACAACTATTATGTTTTGATTTTTATACATTAAAAACCGCCTCTACCATTCTCTACTTCTATCTAAAGTTTCTATTAGTATGCTTTTCTTTAACGAGGCTAATATCTTAGCAATATAATCAGATAAATCCTCTCGTTCTAATGTTCCTATAAATCCAGTTTCATCGCTAATTTTATTTAATTCTTTAACTAGGTTTACTAACGGCTTTTGGACTTGCTTGGAATTTATATCTAAAGCATTTGTAAAATTCTTCAACGCACTTTCAACCCTATCGCAAAACTCTAAATATTCTTTTGTTTCTTCATTGCTTTCTAAAGGCTCTCGCCATTCCTTTACGGGATAATTTTGTTTTACATCATCATATTTTTCATCTGTAGGTCTCATATGAGGATTTTCGTTATAATATTTTTCGGCTTTTTCTTTTATACGATCTAAATTCCAATCTTTAAGAGTAAAGCCTTTTTCTAAATGCTCTAACCAAATTCGCAATTCACCAGCATACGGTGATAATTTCAAATACTCCTCGCTTTCTTCTTTTTCACTAAATATAAAAAGCTCACCTTGATAGCAATCAAATTTCTCAAGTTTTATTTTATTTGTATAAAGATTCCAATCATAATGTCTACTAAAGCGTGGAGGAGTTATTGTTTTTGGTAGTTTATAGCAACCTAAATTAAATAAAGGCACTTTTCTTGGTTCCCACTCTCCTGATTGATTTTTTATGCTTGTCAGCATTTTTAATTCAGTTATATCTTTTAAAGAATCAGGATTAAACAAACATTCTTTTACATAAAAACATTTTGAAGAACTTAAGTTCTTGGGATTGCGTGGTAATATATCTAAAACTGTTTCATACACGATATAGTATTTGTGAGTTTGTATTCTACCATTTACCTTTGTAACTATAACTTCCGCCCGCATACTGAAAAAAACAATAGCCATTATTCATTTTTACAGCATAGAGTGTTGGTTTTTTCTCCCATTTTTCTTTTATAGACTTTATTTCTGCCCAGCCAGAATATTTCATATGCTTCATAATATAAATTTCGAAGTAATTATTTCGGAACACCAAAAACGGCGTCCCTTACTATTATAATTTTAATTTACAAAAGACAAGTAATAAGTCAACCGCTATGCACTATGCACTATGCACTATGAACTATGAACTAAGCACTATGCACTAAAAAATCCTACATTCTTATATCTAGTGAAATAACTTTACCGCTTTGTAATTCTAATCCGCTAACTAAACCTGTTTCGGAATCGAATTTTTCTTTGTTTATTGGCTTGTTGTTATTAAAGCGTTTTGTGCCTTTTGGTAATTGGATATTGATTTTAGTTGCTTTTTTAGCTTTGATTTTGGCTGTAACATTACCTTTTCGGCTATCCCATTCTAATAATACAATCTCTACACCTGCTCTAGTTAAAAAGCCCTCTATACTGCCTTTACCCATATTGCCTGGAAGTGCTGGCAATAATTTAATTGTATTTCCGCTACTTTGCACAATCATTTCTTGAACAGCAGATGTTAAAGACGCATTAGGCTCTACTGTATAGCTTGCCCAAGTGTCTACTTTGCCACTACCCATCCCCCTCCAATCAGTTTTAGCAAAAACAAGGTTATTCATAGCCATACTGCGTACAGCGTTTGTCATAATCTCTAGTGCTGTTTCACCATCGCCGAATCTAGCAAAAATATTAGCGTATCGCATAAGTTCGGGGCTGGTAAATTCTTGATTAGCAGATGTAAGTTTTTTCTTAGCAGTAAGCTCGAATGCCTTTTTATTTTCGGGCTTCATATTATAGTAACCAATACCGGTTAGGCACGGATACATAAGTGCCGTACTAGGCGATAATGGATTATCATTATATTTAGGGTCTTGATATTCTCTTACAGTACCGTCTGTTTCTAATACAAAACCCGGAATTTTAGTAAGCATATCCTTCCATTTTGCTATATCACCCTTATTTTCGCCAGCGATTTCGCTACCTTCGATAAGGTTTTTAAGTAATTCTCTAGCAATTGTAAAATCTACTGTTGCATTACGGGCAATATGCATAGGTTCGCCTGCAACTACAAAATTAGATGGACTAGTATTTGGCGAAAAGCTAGGCACACTTTCGTACATACCATCGCCCAAAACCTTAAAGAAATTCTCATAAAAGGCAGCTGTTTCTTTCATAAACGGAAGCGCTTGTTTTTTAAGGAATGCTTTATCTTCGGTAAAGCGGTAATAATCGTAATACAATTGACAAATCCAGCCTGCACAACCTGTAAAGTGAATAACACCAGGGTCTACGCTACCCAAAACACCTGTGCCATGTGCCATAACGCTAGGCACAAAAATACCTTTACAAAGGTAAAGTCTAGATGCGTTTTTGCGCAGGTCCGCTAATACGCTTTCATAATAAGTAAAAATGCTTTTAGCAAATTCTGCCATATTGCCACTAAAAGCGTGAGCATAAGTCGATTGAATGCTACCTGCCGCTGTAATGCTAGCACTATCTGCTTTGTAATCTCCACACCAAAGCCCGTGAGGAGCCAATGGACGAGATAACGGACTAGAACCGCTTAGCAACAAATATCTACCATATGCCCACATTTTTTCTATAAGAGCTAATGGCATTTCACCTTTTTGCATAGCAGTATCTAACAATACATCAGCAAATTCATCACGATTATCAGCTTCTAAATCTAACTCTGCACTATTAAATAATTTATTGTGAATTGTTGTGTGTTCTTTAAGTAATTTATCATAGGTAAGCTTTGCTACAGCAGGTAATTCCTTTTTAGCATCGTTCCATGCTTTTTCTCTTTGAGATTCTATAAAAGGCTTAAGTATAACTAAAATCTTTTCGGCACCCTTAATATGAATACCGTTTTGAATAACTTTTGATGTTCCGCCAAAAGGTCTAACATGAGCCACAACACCAAAATCAGTTTGGTTATCGCTTCGGGCACTGTAATACATAAAGTGCTCTTCGTATTTTACATTTACACCACTCGGTACGGTGCTAACGGCATCTAGTGTTCGAGTATTGAAAGTATCGTGCTGATTTAGCGACAGCGTAACATCTATAAGCTTAGGACCCGTTTTTGTAAACTCATAGCAAATAATATCTTGCTTAGCACGACTAACAAACATACTACGCTCGAATCTGGTTGTAGCATCCTTCATAGTTACAGAAACTTCGCCATTTTCCATGTTAAGAACACGAGCATATTCCTTTACGGCTTTATCAAAGTGTTGATGAATTTTGAAATCGCACAGTGGCAGTGGAAAAGCGGGACGAGGACGAAAACCCTTTTGGATAAGCCCCTCGCTTAAAATTTGCTCGGCTTCTTTTGGTTTATGCTCTTCAATTTTTTTGCGCACATTAGGCAATTTATCTGCTACATCTTGCAGTACACCAACATGCCCCTGCCACCATAGATCGCTATGATTTATAAGAACAACATCGTTAGCCGCACCGCCTAAGACAGATGTGCCAATTACACCGTTGCCAGAAGGTAATCCTTCTCGCCATGTGCTACCCCACCAACCTGCGGGTTTAGAAAATTTAAGTGCGTTTTTTGCTTTTCTGATATTTACCATTTGTTTAATTCCTCCAAATTATATGCCGAAAAAGGGCAAATTTATCTACCAGTTAATTTTATCAAAGGTGGTCGATATTGTCTATTAAAAACAGATGAAAAATCTTATAAATATGGATTTTTTTGAAAAATAGTCTTTCAAAAGGCTAAATTTAGCTTCTAAGCGACATTTTTTTAGTTCGACAAAAGAAAATAACTTGTAAGAGCTGTCGTGATGTGATACAATTTTGATATGAATCCGCCTATTATAGATGAAAATTTTAATAAAAAAACAATACTTAGAAGTCGTATTTTTTGCTACACAGGTACCGGAAATTGTTTTGCCGCCGCTAAACAAATCTCACAATATTTTGGCGGATTACCAATTGATTTTATCACGGAAAAGTTATGCTGTGACACAAAAAACAGCAATGAAATTGAACTAGACTTCGCCGTTATTGTACTCCCTTCATATGGTTTCGGACTGCCAAAACTAGTAAAACGATTTTTGAAAAATAACGAGTTTAATATAGGATACCTAGCCATTGCTGTGTTACAAGGTTCATCTCAAAGAGGCACAGCAGCAGAGGCTGTTAAAATTCTATGTAAAAAAGGTCAAAAAGTTCACTATTCTAGCGCTGTAGATTCAGTAGAAAATTATGTGCATCTATTCGGCCATCCCCGTCCTGAGGTTCAAAAACAAAGAAGCGATATTCAAGAAGATAACATAGAAAGTTTATGTAAAGTATACGAAAATAGAACTGAAAATAAGATTAAGTTATTTAGACCACTGTCGGCTTTAGTTAGTTTAATTTTCAAAATAGGTGCTTTTATTTTTGCCAAATGTTACAAAGTAACTCCCAACTGTAACAGTTGCGAAATCTGTAGAAAAGTTTGTCCGCCAAATGCAATAATAATGCAACAAAAAAAAGGCAAATCAATTCCAAAATTTAAGTCTACAAAATGCGACCACTGTCAAGCGTGCTTGCAACTTTGCCCCAAAAAAGCAATACAATTCTTTAGAATAAGACCAAAATCTCCTAGATACATACACCGAAATGTTACGCTATCGGAGTTAATAAAACGAGATTAAATAAAAAAAATAGTTGTATGCTATGTCTAACTATGATAAAATAATTACATTGGCTAGTAAAAATTATTTTTTCTAGCAAAGAAGAACATTTATGCACAGACAAGTTATTGGCACTAAAGCCAAAACTTCTATCCCTAAAGTTGCTCTAATTGCTTTAGGGGGACTTGCCCTAATTGTAGGAGGAATCTCTTCTTGGATTTTTCTTTTACGAGGCGCTATAGGGGGCGGAATAACAGGCGGTCTTGTAGCAATGGGTGGCGCTTTAATGGCAGGAGCATTTATGCCGATTTTTCTACCTAGAGATTTAGTTGCTTTAGATGATACTAATTTATATTTAGCAAAAAGAGCAATACCGTTACATTCTATAACAGACATAAGAGCAAATAAAAATGCTTTAACAATCAATGCGACTACTAGCAATAAACCTATTGTTCAAAATTTTGTTAACGAAGCAGACTATTCTTAACCATATGAATGCATCAAGACAACCACAGCAACAAAATTGGAATGATTCTTCTGACAACAATAATATTTGGTAAGAAAATAATCTATAAAGAACAAAAAAGCCTAGCAAAATTTATTTGCTAGGCTTTTTTGTTAACTCTCCCCTAGTCTTTCGTAAAGCCTGTCGGTATTTTTGTAGAGAAGTTTGTGCATCAAAATTGATAAAGTTACTGCTATGGCTATCATAAGTGTCCAAGCAATGATTTGTGCTACCTGCAAAGCCAAAGGAGTAAATACTGCTAAAAGTATAGAACCCATTGCAATTAAAATAAGCACTAATCCTATGCCCCAACCTACAAGCATCGGAAGAACTGTATTAAAGTTTTGCTTCATAGCTTGGTTAGGAGTCGCCCAATCTAATTTCGGCTTTCTTAAATCATTATAAGTAGCATAACAAGTAAAAGAATAACCCAAAAACATACACAAAACAATACCAAAAGCCAAATTTATAATATCAAATTGCAAAACAGTTATAACAATGAGCCCTAATAAACTTGCCACAAAAGATATAGTCATATTTATAAATACCTTTGCTTGAATTTGTGTTTTATAAGGCACAGGCATTAGTTTACTTATACTAAAAGATTTGCCCTCTCGGGTGATTGCCGTCATTGCCCCTGTGTTTACCGTTATAGCAAACATTATTAGCATCATAAATAACCCAAGCCACGCAAATTGAGGCATATAATCACCTAATCTATCTAATAAACCATTGCCGTTATAATACGGGGTTGTACTACCGTAACCGTTACCATAACCATTTTCTACACTGCCACCAAAACCCACACTTCCTACAAAACCCATAACAAATATCAAAATCGGTGTAATTATAATCGGCGAAAGCACCTGAAATGCAAATGCAGGCTGACGGATAATCTCTTTCCATTCTTTTTTAATGAGAGCCGTCCTAACACTGTTTGCCGTAAATTTTTCGTTACCTTTTGCTTGTTGCTTTTTACCCTCTAGCTGACTCGCCGCACTTCTTTTGTATACCAAATTTGTAACAAGCATAGTAAGCACAAATAACATAGCTACAGATAGAAAGAATATCAAAAAGTTTAATAGAGTAGATAACCCGACCCCAATGCCAAAATTATCAATCATAAAAGCAGAACGACTAAAGGCTAGATACGGATACAGTATATTTGCTAAAGCAATAAAAGCGCCTTGAAAAGCTAGAATTCCTTGTTCTATGTTATCGCCGTCGAAAATATCGCCACCGCTAATCATTTGTATAACAATAAAGTATAGTGCAAACGCACCTCCACCTAGTATGAGTATAATAACCGAAGTCCAAGCACCTTTATTCTTAAAAAAGCTAACCACATACATTAGTGGTATACTAATTAGTGCCCCTAGCATAAGCGGTAATGCAGGAGCTAGTAAAATTCCAAACGGTAATAATAAATAAAATAACCAAGGAGCACCCGTTACAATGCCAAGCGTTAAAAGCGTAGGCACTAAAATGGCAGTCGAAATTATAGTTTCTCTAACATAAATTACAGTGAATTTAGCAAAAAATATTGTTGACGGCTTTATCGGGAGTTGCAAGAAAAACTCTGTATCTTTAGAAAAATACAAATAGCTTAGAATCGACACTATGCCAAGTAGCAATACCACAACAGCGGAAATTCCTAATAGAACTGCTGTAACCTCTGCTACAATACCAAAAGCATATACTACAGGTGCTACAAAAAACACAAAACCCACAATAATAGGAGCAAAAATAATATACACAATCCCAAAAGTTGCCAGCATAGCTAGCTTTTGGGCATCCCTCTTCTCACCCTTCTGCCGAGTAGGCAAATAATTGTTTTTAATTAGTAATTTTAGTACAAATAAATAATGTTTCATATCCCCCCCTTACTACACATCTACAGTGGGAGCATTTCCAGCCACCGAAAGGAAAATTTCTTCTAAACTCTTATCATCAAACGCTTGTTTGATTTCAGCAACACAACCGATTTTTACCAGCTTGCCTTTAACAATAATACCTATCCTATCACAAAGCTTTTCGGCAACCTCTAAAATATGAGTAGAAAACATTACTGTATTACCCTTATCAGCGTGCTGACGCATAACCTCTTTTAAAGCAAAAGCACTTTGAGGATCTAAACCTGTAAGCGGTTCGTCTAAAACCCACAGCTTAGGATTATGAATAAGTGCCCCGATAACAGCAATCTTTTGCTTCATACCATGAGAGTATGTTTTTATACTAGCATCAAAAGCATCTTTAAGACTAAGGATATCAAGCATTTTTTCGGCTCGCTCCTTTCTATCGCCAAGCGATACACCATAAACATCTGCCATAAAATCTACATATTCTCGCCCCGTTAGCCTATCGTAAAGTATATGACTATCGCTAACAAAGCCCATGTTGCGTTTAGCCTCTAACGCATTTTTTTTGATGTCATAGCTCGCTATGCTAACCTCGCCTACTTCAAAAGGTAAAATGCCCGTAAGCACCTTGATAGTAGTTGTTTTGCCTGCCCCGTTTGGCCCTAAAAAACCAAAAATCTCGCCTTCTTTTAGCTCCAGCGACAAATCATTAACCGCAAAAACTTGACTTTTCGCGTACGATTTAGATAAGTTCTGTATCTTTAACACAAAAATATTGTAGCACAAATTGATTTTTTAGACAAATACTATTTTGATTTTAGAAATATCAAAAAACAAATATTCTAGCTCTTTTTTATGCGATATTAGTTAGTCGTATTTAATTGATTACATAAATACTTCAATTGAGTAATTTTTAAGCAGAAAAGCCAAAAAAACGCTTGCGTTTTTTAGGAATAACTAGAGTTGTTTTTTAAGAAAAGTTGAAATTGTGTTGATGTTTTTTGGTAAAAAGTTGTATAAATAAGCAGGTAAACCCAAAGACCGAGAGTGGTTTTTGGGCTTTTGTTTTTTGTGGGTTTGAAAGGTATGTTTAATTTATTTGCTTTGGGTTTTTATTTTTATAAAAAAGGCTATTTAATCGTTTGACTTTGTGGGCATGGTATGGTAAACTGTATCTGAATGGATGGCAAATCCGTTTAGAATAAATTTTTATGGCAAAAGTTACTTCGCCACAATTTGAGTTTTAATTGTCTTATTGTGCCGACCTAATTCTTGAGATTTACATTTATTCTTTATAGTGAGGCTAGACTGGCATTGATGGTCTAGTGTTATTTGTCACCCGTTTAATTTATAACAAACGGAGTTTCAAAATGGAAAACAAGTTTTTTGCAGTGACCGCAAAATGTGGTTATGTTGGAAGACATCAGTATTACGAGGGCAAATTCTTTGTACAAGCCTTGACTGCTAGCGAGGCAGCAGGCATTGTGCGATTTATGCCTAGAGTAAAAAAACACCACCGAGATGCAATCTTAGAGGTACGACAGGTAGCTTATGAAGAATACCTAGTAGGAGCAGAGGAGTATAGGAATAATCCTTACTTCAAATGCAAGAGCAAGTGGCAGCAACGCCAAGTATTAGAGCAAATAAAGCCACATTTAAGACCCGAGACGGATTTGCAGAACGAACGCAGATTCATAAAAAACCGAACGGGCAAGCCTCCGTCATACATTAGACCTAAGCACAAAAAGCCATACAAGCGAGAGCGATTTTTATGGTGCGACTATTTGGAGGTGCAAAATGGATAATAACAAGATTAGAGAAATAGAAAACATTATTGATTATAAATTTAATCAAAAAGGGCATTTGATACAAGCCTTTACTCGTCGCTCTTATAGCGAAGAAAATCACGGCAATCCCTGTAATGAAATAATGGAAACGCTGGGCGATTCGGTTATAGGACTTTATGTAACAAAAACACTCTTGCAAAGATATAGGGGCGCAACTGTTACCGAGGGAGGCATATCTAAAATGCGTGCCGCCATAGTTAATGGTGCAAACTTAGCAAAACACGCTGTGAGGCTAGGGCTTGCAAAAAAGGAATATATGTTGTTGGGCAAGGGCGACATTGCTCAACAGGTATATGAAAAGCAATCCGTACAGGAAGATTTGCTAGAGAGCATCGTGGGTGCAGTAGCACTTGACTGCGATTATGACCAAGAGCAGTTATCCATTACAGTAAATCATTTGTTAGATATTGAGCATTTAGAACAACCATGGAAGAATTATATTACTTCGGGCATAACAACTATACGCAACTCTGCCGAGCGAGGCGACAATCATAACCCCGTTAATTATCTTCAAGAATTATGGCGATCAGGCAACATTCCTATGCCGAACTATGAAGACAGAGGGCATTATGCAGAGGGTTGGATTTGTGTAGCATCCATATTAGAAATGGGCTTGATTTTGGTTGGCGAGGGCAAATCAAAAAAACAGGCTAAGTTAAACGCAGCACAAAAACTTTATGACGAAGTAGTAAAAGCAAGAGAGCAAGGGCATTCAAGAGAGTTTCTCAAAACAACATAAGACGAGGCGTGCTTGATATGTTTAACGGCAGGTTTTAGAAATGTATATAACCCCAAAAGCCAGATTAGACTTTTGGGGTTTTGTTTTGATGTCCAATAAAACGAACTTATTGATATTGACAAAGCCCTTGCTATAGTGGTAGGGGTTTTTCTTGCGTTTAGAGCGGGCAAAATGGGGGGCAAGGGTTGCACTATGTCGTGACAACCAAACTACAAGGGCTGCACGATATCACCACATATTCAAGGATACAAGACGGTATGTTGACACTTATTGCAGAGAAAACGCCCAGCCCACACGAATAAAGCAGAACTGAAAACTCAACATATATTAAGCAATATGACGGCGTTATAAAGGCGTATCGGGATCAAAGCGATGGGGATAGGATAGCCTTATGCCCCGCCAGCATAAAATAGCCTAATTTGCGAAATTACTTAAAATTATGTCCAAAAAACACTTGACAGAGATTTTTGAATGTGATATTATGTTTTAGTTGCAAGCGGATACTCATTGTGTCTCACCGCTCTAGAATGGTTTAGACGGTAACGGCGTAAATTTATTTTATCAATAAAAATTAGTAAAATCTATATGCTTTTTATTGTATAATAACTAAATTTTATGTCTTGAGAAATGTGTGCGTTCTTTTGTTACAAAGGGCGCTTTTTTTGTGCCTTAAAGGGAGTAATTATTTGAATAAATATTTAGAAACCAACTACCGAATAAGAGATAAGGAAGTCCGAGTTGTGGACGCCGAAGGAGAATTTATCGGCATTATGAGTGCTAGAGATGCAAACGCACTTGCTGATAAAAAAAACCTAGATCTTGTAAAAATTTCGCCTAATGCTAAACCGCCTGTTTGTAAAATTATGGATTACGGCAAGTATAAGTTTGAGCAAAACAAGCGAGATAAAGAGGCTAAAAAAAACCAGGTTATATCTGAGCTTAAAGAGGTTTGGCTTTCAATGACTATAGAAAAACACGATTTAGAAACCAAAGCCAAACACGCTAAAAAGTTTTTGGTTGCCGGCAACAAGGTTAAAGTGCTTCTTAGAATGAAAGGTCGTCAGCAAGCTCACGCTAATTTAGGTGTAGAGGTTATGCAGGATTTTTTTGCTTGCGTAGAAGATATTAGTATTCAAGATAAAAAGCCTTCTACCGAAGGTCGTGCTATAGTTATGATACTCTCACCTAAAAAAGTGAGTACAACTCCCCTGCCTCCAGCTAATAAATCAAAGGATATACAAGTTGAAAAATCTGTAGAAAAACCAATAATAAAGTCTACAATAGAAAAACCAGCTGTTGCTAAAACTACTATTAACAAGATAAATCAAACCAATAAAGGAGAAAATAAAAAGTAATGCCAAAAATGAAATCACACAGCGGAGCAAAAAAACGCTACCGCATCACTGGAAACGGTAAATTAAAGCGAGGTCAAAAAGGTAAAAGCCATATTTTAACCAAAAAAACCCGTAAAAGAAAAGCAGACCTAAGACAAACAGCTTATTTAGCATCGCCTAAACAAGAACGCAATCTTAAATCTATACTTCATAACTAGGATCTCTATTAGGACGCCCAAGAGTGCGTCCCCTACAATTTTTAAAAATATTACTCTTTAAGTCTGCAGGAGACGCACTTGGGGGTGTCTCAAAACATTAACATTTTAATATTTAGGAGAAAACAAACTCATGAGAATAAAAAGATCAGTAAATGCGTTAAAAAAACGCAGAAAAATTATGCGCCTTTCTAAAGGCTATTTTGGTTCTAAATCACGCTCTTACCGTGTTGCACGCCAAGCGGTAATGAAAAGTCTAATGTATGCCTATGTTGGTCGTCGTCTTAAAAAAAGAGACTTTCGTCGTTTATGGATTGCCCGTATCAACGCTGCCGCTAGAGAAAACGGCTTATCATATTCTAAATTTATGCACGGACTAAAAGTAGCCGGTGTAGAGCTTAACCGCAAAATTTTAGCAGAAATCGCCGTATCTGATGCTAAAACTTTTGCTAACTTAGCAAGTAAAGCTAAAAAAGCTGTAGGAATGTAATTTAAAGCACAAAAACAACGCTTAATGCACAATGAAAAATTGATTATTTAAAATATAATTTATTAGCTTGTAAAAAACAATAATTATGCGTTGGACAATAAGCATTGAACATTGTATAAAAAGCCGTGTTGCTATCACTCAACACGGCTTTTGCAAAAAACACTTGCATAAATCTCATCTTTGTGATATTATCATATGTACAAATGTCGGGTAAATCTACCCTTTATTATAATTTTTGTAGCAATTAAGCTATATAAAATACAAGGAGATTCGTTTAATGAACAATAAAAAATTAAAAAAACGCATTTTAGTTACTGTTTTAGCTTTGACTTTAGTTGCTGTTATGATGTTTCTAGTAGCTTGCCCAGGAATTAGTCGTGGTGGCGGCGGAGGTGTAGAAATCACTACTGTAAGCAAGTGGAACCAGGTACTAATAGCAACACAAGCTGAAATTGACAGAGGCACTAGAAATATGTCTTGGAATATAGAAACAAGAATCATTATGAATGCAGAAGAATTAGATAGTCCTATCCGTGTACACACTAATCAAACAACTGTTATATCACATGATGGCAAACACATTCAAGAGGACGATAATTTTTGGCAATTATTAGAAGTAACTGAAGACGGCGAAAGAATCTTTAGACATATTCTTAGAAACGGAGAAAGTGGTCATTTGTTTGCACCAAAAGCCGATATTTCTTTAGCTACTATGTTTCCTTTTGATTATATGGAGTTTCAAAGAGGTAGGCATATTCTTAATTTAGATAGATATTTTAGTTCTACTAGAGGAAACCACTGGACAGAAGAACAAATCGCATTTAATCCTTTTCCAAATGGAATGCAACGCAGAGATAGACTAGCTTTTGAAATTACCGTACATGAATTTACTATTCTTAATCCTGATTATTCTAACACAAATTCTGAAGAATCTGAAGAAAATATACCAAAATATATACAAGAATTTTTAATTACTAATATTTTTGTTTCTATATATAATCATTCTTATAGCGAAACTTTCGAACAGCGAATTACATTTAATTGGAATTCTACTTTAGAAGTAATAATACCAAATATTGCTGGATAACAAAATGTCTATTACATTATAAAAAAAAGCGCCTTCGGCACTTCTCTCACTACAGGCTAGGCTTTTTTGCACAGGTAAACTACTAAAAAGTAACCGATAGCTCTTATAGCATACAAAAACCACATTGAATTATATTTCTAGTGGTTTTTTGTTTTTCCATGCATAACCTATCCCCTATCTACACATTCTAATATGGATTATGAAAATTAGGCGGATTAGATATATAGGACTTACAGTGCTAATGTGCTTTTTGGCAGTTATTATTTTTACTAGCAGTGCTTTTGCTACTGCGACAAACAATGATAATGCCAATGCGATTGCTACTACTGCTAATGCCTCTCGTTATGTGTATCTTGGCGGTATGGCAGTAGGGCTTAGCGTAAAAAGTAGTGGTGTTATTGTTAGCAATTTGGTAGAGATTGAAACGCAATATGGACTTGTTACTCCTAAATCGGGACTTCAAGCAGGCGATATTATAACCGAAATTAACGGCAGAAAAATCGGAAGTAGCGATGATGTAGACAAAATCTTAAAAAAATATAACGAAAACTCTAAGCAAATGGAATTAAAGATTCTGCGTGGCGAAAAAGAGAAAAAAATAACCGCCTACCCTGTTGTAGAAAAATACACCGAATATTATAAATTAGGGGCTAACATCAAAGATTATGCTGAGGGTGTCGGCACTGTTACCTATATTAAGCCTAGTGGCGAATTTGCAAGCTTAGGTCATCCTATTCAGTCTACAGACGGTACTATTATTATTCCGTGCGATGGCGGAAATGCTTTTAATTGTAGGATTGTAGGCTATAACAAAGGCAAAAAGGGCAATCCCGGCGAACTTAGAGGAGTTTTTACAGCCACACATAATCCTGTTGGAAGCTTAAGCGGAAATGCACGATTTGGAGTTTACGGTAGATTTTGCAATTTGCCTGATAGTGAATTAGTACCTATTGCCACACGAGGTGAAGTTAAAAGAGGTAAAGCACAAATTGTTGTTACAATAAAAGATAAACCTGAAAGATTTGATATAGAAATTATTAAAACAGTAAGCCAAAGCACTCCCAATGAGAAAGGTATTGTGTTTAAGGTTACGGATAAAAGATTGCTTAACGCTACAGGCGGTATAGTTCAAGGCATGAGCGGTAGTCCTATTATCCAAAACGGCAAGTTAGTCGGTGCCGTTACCCATGTTTTTGTAAACGATCCAACTAGAGGTTACGGAGTTTACATGGATTGGATGTATGAGTAGGTCTAAAATTATAAGTACTAAGATTATAAAAAAGAAAAAAATGTCGGACTTAATAAATAAGTCCGACATTTTTAATATTTTATTATTCAATAATAAAAAACTAGCTACCCCACAACATAAACGATGCTACTATGGCAAGTATTGCTACTGCCAGCAGTATACTCATTAAAATAAGGTTTATTTTAGCGTCTTTTTTCTCGGTTTTAGTTCTTTCATCGCTTCTTAAAACTCTAACGCATCTAAAGATTGCTATAACAGAGCCAACGGCAAACATAGATGCACCAACAATCATTACAACGATATCTGCTATAGTACCATGCAAAATAACACCTACAATAACTACAACAAAGCTAGCCAACATAAGTAGATCGTTAAATTGTTTTAATCTAAACGGAACAAAATAGTTCACAATCGGATTTTTACTTTTTTTCTTTCTTTTTCTTGGGACAACTTCTGACCCTGTTTTTAATGTTTCTTCACTCATTTTTTATTTTATCCTATTTTTAGTATGTCTATATTTTAATTAAAGCATACTGTGATTATTTATGACTACAAACTACAACTGACAAACTACAAATTTTAGGACTTACTATAAATTAGTAGCTTATCAGTTGCAGTTTATAATTGAATTTTTTATATTAAACAATACGGCTACCTGGCTTATAAAGCGGTATCTCACCAGCACTGCAAATCGGACATTCGTCTGCCTCATAGCTTTTGATATCTACACTAAGAAGCGACACAAATTTTGTTCCAAAATCAACTTTACCAGCACTTCTATCGACAATGCTTGCTACAGCTACTACCTCACCACCTAAATTGTGCACTTCGGCTACAACTTCTTTTACCGAGCCACCTGTTGTAACAACATCTTCTACTACGATAACTTTTGTACCTTTTGCTAAACTAAATCCACGACGCAAACAAAACTTACCGCTTTCTCTTTCAAAAAATATATTGGGCAACTTTAACTGACGAGCCATCTCGTATCCCATTAAAATTCCCCCAACGGCAGGGCTAACAACCACATCTGCCTTAAAGTCCTTGAGTTTTTGAGCTAATGCACTACATAGCTTTTCGCTACACTCCGAGTCTACAAATAGTTTTGCACATTGCATATATGTGTCTGCATGTCTGCCACTCGTTAGTAAAAAATGTCCCTTTAGCACACCGCCTGTTTTTTGAAAAATTTCTAGTATTTCGTCATTAGTCATATCGTTAAGCTCGTAAAGTGCTGACAAGGTCAGCAACATCAACTATATTACACTCTTTAAGAAGTATTGTCAACTCTAAAATAATGTTTTTTATAGCCATTGGATTATAAATATTGGCACTACCGACTTGCACCAAACTCGCCCCTGCTATCATAAACTCCATCACATCACTTGCCGTCATAATACCGCCCATACCTATAATCGGAATTTTAACCGCCCTTTTTGCTTCATACACTTGCCTAAGAGCAACAGGCTTAATCGCAGGACCACTTAAACCGCCCGTAATATTACCTAAAATTGGTCTGCGTGTTTTATAATCAATTGCCATACCTGTTAGTGTATTTATTAAGCTAATTGCGTCTGCACCGCCCTGCTCTGCCGCCAACGCATTATCTCTAATACTAGCTACATTTGGGCTAAGTTTTACCACCAAAGGCTTATCGCCACTAACAGCCTTAACCTTTTTAACAATACTTTCCACACTACAAGGATTTACACCAAACGCAATTCCACCTTCCTTCACATTAGGACAAGAAATATTTAACTCTAGCATATCAACCGAAGTCTTAGCAAGCATACTAGCAAGTGCTACATAATCCTCTTCAGTGTTACCTGCTACATTTGCTAAAATAATAGTATCTAAACTATCTAAAAACGGCAGTTCTTCTTCTATAAATCTTTTACCGCCAGGGTTTTGTAGTCCCACGCAATTTAACATTCCACTAGCAGTTTCCGCTATTCTACAGCCGACATTACCCTCTCTAGGTTCAAGCGTTAGTCCCTTAGTAGAAATGCCGCCTAGCATACTCACATCGTAAAACTGATTATATTCTCTACCAAAACCGAAAGTTCCGCTTGCCGCTATAATCGGATTTTTGAATTTTTTGCCGCAAAATTCTACTTCTAAATTTGGCTCGGCATTTGCCACGCTACTCTGCGTTTCGTTTACTAAGGCTTTTTTATTTTTTAATTTATTTCTGTTTATACTCATAATAAAATTCAATGAGAAATGACAAATAAGGCAAATAACAAATTTCGGATTTATGTTAGTTATAATTAAAAAAAAATTGATTTTTTTTATTACTAAATCTGTAATTTCTAATTTACCTCATTTCTAATTTCTCATTAAAGTACTACCTCCGCTATATTGAATACAGGCCCATCTACACAAGCACGCAAATGCTTCGCCTGTCCACCACCAACTTTAACGGCACAAGTACAAACAAGACAAGCTCCAACACCGCAACCCATTCTCTCCTCTCCAGACATGTAACCTTCAATATTATGTTCTATACATATTTTTTGCACGGCTTTAGTAAGATTGTGGTTTCCGCAACACAAAATAACATCAGGAATAAATCCTGCCTCTATATCGGCTTTTAGCGCGTCCGTTGGATATCCTTTAATGCCGTAAGTGCCATCGTCTGTTGTAATGATAACCTTTTCGCTAACACTAGAAAAGCCTGTTGATAAAATAGTTTTTGCCTTTGTAGTAAAGCCAAGATAGCTACGGATTTCTGTACCTTTAATGGTTTGCTTAACAGGCACAATCATATTTTCTGTTAGCTTTACCGTATCTTGCTCTCGCCCTAGGCATGATTTAGGAATCATAAGCAAAGGTGCAACTCCTATTCCGCCACCAACAAGAGCTATTTTCTTGTGGCTTGGCTTTAATTTAAAACCATTACCAATAGGCATAATACCATAAACCGTATCGCCTTTTTTGAGTTTAGCTAGCCTTTGCGTACCCTTACCCACAACTTGAATAAGTAACGAAATACTTTTCTTATCCCATCTGTATAAACAAAATGGACGCCGAAGCAACACTTCGTCCCCCGGTACCTTTATATGCACAAACTGTCCTGCTATCATAGAAGGCAAAGGCTCATCACAAGTGAGTTTTAGCTCAAACACATCCTTTAGAATGAATTTGCTATTTATTGTAAATTTATATTCTTGCATTGTTTTTATTATTTGGAGTATCTTCAGTATAAAAATTTCTGAAAATAATCTATTTTCTTGACTTTTACCGAGATCTTTTCAAGGTTTATTTTATCACATCCTATCCGGTGCATCAATCAGCAGTAAGGACAAGCCTTTTTTTAAAGCGAGGGCTACGATAGAGGTTAAAGCTTCTCTACTGCTATCACCCAATATCTTGTGGTTAGAATAATATTTGTTAAATAGCTGACAGATGTCGATTAAATATTTAGCTAAAATGCTAGGCTCGTATTTGATAGCGGAGGTTGTAACAATGTCATCGAATTTACTTAGCATTTTTATTATTGCAAAGCTATCATCGTCAGTTAGCTTATCAGTTTCCGCTGTTGCCACTCCGCTGCTCTTGGCTAAAATAGAACGGCAACGGGTATGAGTATACTGAATATAAGGTGCCGTTTCGCCGTCAAAATTTAAGGCTCTATCGTAACTAAAAACTAAATCCTTAATTTTGCTACTTGATAATGCCATAAACACAACTGCTCCTACACCCACCTTTTCGGCAATTAACGCTTTTTCCTCTTGCCCTAAAGTCGGATTTTTCTCTTTTATAATAGTAAGCGTTTTATCAACCGCTGTTTGCAGAACATCGCTAAGATAAACGACTCTCCCCTCTCTTGTACTCATCGACAGTCCGCCCTCTAAGCTAACCATACCAAACGGCACATGAACACAATCTGGTGCCCAATCATAACCCATAAGCTCTAGTGTTTGGAACACCTGCTTAAAGTGTAAATTTTGCTGATAAGCTACAACATACAGATTTTTATCAAAATTATATTTATTTTTGCGGTACATCGCCGCAGCTAAATCTCTTGTGGCATAAAGTGATGCTCCGTCGGATTTTAATATAAGGCACGGCGGCATATCAAATTGCTCTAAGTCAACTACCTTAGCCCCTTCGCTAACTGTAAGAAGATTTTTTTCATTAAGCACATCTATAACAGGCTGCATTTTATCGTTATAAAAAGCCTCGCCGTCGTAGCTGTCAAACACAACACCTAAGCGTTTATAAACCTTTTCTACCTCTAGCATTGTAAGCTCTTTGAACCAATTAAACAATTCCATCGCTTCTTTGTTGCCGTTTTCTATATCTAAAAAGTATTTACGAGCCTCGTCCTCTAGCGATTTATCATTTTTTGCCTCGTCATGAAACCTTACATAAAGAGTAGTTAAAGCAGTAATTCCACCTTCTTCCACTTGCTTTTTATCGCCCCAGCGTTTATAAGCCGAAATAAGTTTACCGAATTGAGTTCCGTAATCACCCAAATGATTTATGCCAACAACAGTATAGCCAAGATGCGAAAAAATGCGGTAAAGGCTACCGCCGATTGCGGTTGTAAGTAAATGCCCAATATGGAACGGCTTAGCAATATTGATAGAGCTGTAATCTATACAAATCGTTTTATTGTTAGCTTTAAGCGAAGCAAACGGAGCACCGTTTTTGTTATATTCGGTTAAAAAGCTCTCGATAAAACTTTTTCTTTCTAAAAAGAAATTTACATATCCTGCTATCACTTCTACTCTTTGGATATATTTATCCAAAGTAAAGCTTTCTTTAATCTCGTTAGCTATCACTATGGGAGATTTTTTTAGTGCTTTAGCAAAGCTAAAGCACGGCAAAGAATAGTCCCCGTGAGTAGCCTCAGAAGCCGAGACTATGTTACTAAGAATTTCATCAAACGAAAATCCTTCCATTTTTATTTTTTTTACTATGTGTTGTTTATAATTCATTGTTGTTTGTTAATCCTCAATCTTCTTTTTTTACAATATGTTATTATCGCAATAGCAACAACAGGCATCAATATGAAAATAGTTATCAAGAAAGCAGGTACAGCTAAAGCATAATTGCCCCAAAAAAGCCAATGCGGATGTATAAATCTTACTAATATTGCAATTAAAGTAAAAGAAACAAGTGAAAGTGCTAATGTTAAAATCAAAAAAAGTCCGTTCCATTTTTCTTTTTTGCTAATGCAAAATATAATTATCACTACCAAATAGGCAATCGCAAATATCCCCATTATTATGCCTAGCATTTCAAACAAAAAAGCTCTTTGCGACTCCACCTGCGTAACCCATACATTATAGCAAGCCGAGCAAATCCCTCTAATCCCATTAGGAAAATGAACGCATACACCACGAATTCTATCTAAATGAACCACTCCTGCCATTTCATACGGAAATACCCAAAACACAATCGCAAAGGTCAAAAAAATACCTCCTGCGATTACACTCAAAATCTTATAATATCTTTTTTTCATTATTTTCATATGTTTTATTGTTTCTATTATGCAGGTAGCAAAAAACCATCCCTACAGTTGATTATGTTTTGTAAAAATTATTATAATACTCATCCTCTAACTACTTATCGGGATTTGTGTCTATATAATCCCAAATACTTTGGTGGTCTTTATCGTTTCTAACAATATGGTCATAAAATGATTTTTGCCAAATGGAATCTGAAATATTAAGTTGATGCAAATTCATACTAACTGCCCTTTTGAAATGACCAACTATTAAATTTATTGTAGGGGCGGCAATCTGCCGCCCGCACTTATTGATTGATATTAGCAAATGAATATGATTAGGCATAATTACATACTTATCAACCAAAACATCTTTATATCGCTTTGGAATTTCGGTAATTGCTTGCTCTACAATTACTCCAACTCTCGATAATATAATGCTCGGGCGGCAGATTGCCGCCCCTACAGTTATTTTTCGGGTTGTTGTCTCTACAATTTGATTATTACAAACAACCTCGCCAAAAATATGGGCTTTATCCTTACTGCAAATCGTAATGTAATATGCTCCGTTACTACTGTAATCAAATTCGGACAAACGATTTAATTTTCGGGTTTGTTTTTCTTGAATATCCATATAACATTAACCACAAGAACTAGAACTAATAAAGTAGATAAAAAAGATTACACCAAAGGCTACAAGCGTCAACACAGCAAGTACAATGGAAATTTTAGCAATCTTTATATAAGATTTTGGGGCTGAGTACTCTTCATCTATAAATTGCTTTGCCACACCTATTGCAATAAACACCAAAAAAGCTCCAAAAAACAAAGCATAAATAAGAATCATTGCATAACCAATAGCTTCCCGACCAGTTGCGGATAAATATAAAATACCACTGATAGTTACGATACTATATGCGATTAAAATAAGCACCAATATCGCAACTAATTTCCAAATATTTTTAGATTTTTCATTGTTATTTTTCTGCATATTTTTTAATAAGTGTAAGCGATAGAGATACCCATACGGTTAGTAATTTTCAAATACATAAAACTAATAAGTCCTTAATTTCTCATTTCCAATTCAATATTACACATTAAACCTAAAGTGCATTACATCGCCGTCTTCTACTATATACTCTTTACCCTCTAGTCTAACTTTACCTTTTTCTTTGGCGATAGTCATATTACCTAGCGTTACCAAATCGTTATAAGCTACTACTTCGGCACGGATAAAGCCTTTTTCGAAATCGGTGTGTATCTTACCCGCTGCCCCTGGTGCCTTTGTGCCTTTTGTTATAGTCCACGCCCGTACCTCTTTTTCGCCTGCGGTTAAATAACTAATAAGCCCTAGTAGTGAATACCCTGCTTTAATAATCCTTGCTAATCCCGCTTCTTTAATTCCTAACTCCTCGCAAAACATTACTCTCTCATCGGGCGGTAAGCTAGCTAGCTCTGCCTCGATTTTAGCACTTATTGCTATTGTTTGAGCATCCTCCGCTTTTGCCCGCTTTTCCACAACTGCAACAAATGGATTATCGCTCCCAACGCTTTCACCTTCAGTTACATTAGCACAATAAATAACAGGCTTATCGGTTATAAAAAAGAATTCCTTTGTTTTTTCTCTGTCTTCTTTACTTAGCTCCAAAGTTCTAACAGGCTTTTCGCTCTCGAGATGATTATAAATTTTCTTAAGTAACTCCGCTTCTGCTACATATTTTTTATCGTGAGTTTTTGCGTTTTTCTGTGCTTTTTCTAGCTGTTTAGCACAGCTTTCTAAATCCGCTAAAATCAGCTCTAAATTTATAATATCCATATCACTAGCAGGGTTTATTTTGCCGTCTACATGGATAACCTCGCTACCACCAAAACACCTAACAACATGCACTATCGCATCTACACTACGGATATGCGACAAAAACTTGTTGCCAAGACCCTCACCTTTACTAGCTCCCTTAACAATGCCCGCAATATCGACAAATTCTAAACTGGCAGGAATTACCTTTTTAGAATTGTGCATTTTTTCTAGCACTGATAATCTTTCGTCCGGAACTGCTACTATGCCGACATTCGGCTCTATTGTACAAAACGGATAATTAGCGCACTCCGCTCCCGCTGATGTAATCGCATTAAATAATGTTGATTTGCCTACATTCGGCAATCCTACCACGCCTAACTTCATGAGTATAGTTTAGCATTTATGTTTTTTATTTGCAACCGAATAATTGTTTTTGCTTTTGCACATTCTAAAATTATGATTTATAAAATTGGATTTTTAATTTGTGCTGGCATTTGTGTGCTTCCTGTGCCATTTCTTCCTAAAATCGTACCTCCGATAAAAGCTGAGCCTCCGGCTAAGATAGCTTTAGAGAGAGGTTTTGAGTTTGAAAATGACAGTCTTTACGATTGGGATTTTATTGATATAGAAGCCTATGAGCTAGAGGAGTTTTTTGACAACAATATTGTGATTGGTAATTTAGGAAAATCCGGCATAGTGCGATGTCGTAGTAGCGTAGAAGAAAAAAATAATAACAAAGCATTAAAGTATTTAAGTGGACTAAAAAATAGAAGAGAGTACAGATAATTTACAATGTCGTAAGTCGCAAATTACAAATAATAACTAATTTTATTATAATATTTGAGCAACAAAATACAGAGTATTGCTCAAGCTACTTAAAAAACCGCCAAAAAATTTGGCGGTTTTTTAAGTAGCTATTAAACTATCAAGACTCGAGTCAAACATTCTTAATTGCCTAGTTTCTAGCAAATTGGTCAAACAAACGATAAAATTGTTGAGGAGAGAGGTTTTCTCTAAAGATTGGGTTTTCGATAATCTGACGACGGGCGTCGCTGGGCGATAAAGTTATTAAAACTTGCACCATCTTATTAAAAATCGGGTCGCCATTACCACCTGTTAATTCTCGCTCTCTTGCCAAAATATCTAATTCTCTTTGATGAAGGGCGGCACTTCGCTCTTGCCGTTCTATCTCTGCCCTACGCTCTAACTCGGCTACATTATTATTAAATGCCGTTGCGTCTCTAACTGCTTTGTCTTGCTCGGTGCGTAATTGATGTATCGCTTGAGTTAGTCTTGCGGCATGAGTTACATTAAAATCCGCTAATGCTTGGTCTCTTTGTGAGACAAGGCTTGCTATACCATTGTCAATTTGCTCGATTGCTCTAAGTTTATTACCTGCGATTGCTTGTGCTTGATTTGAGTGTTGCTCTGCTAAATCGGCTTGGCGGTTTACGGCTATAGATGAGCGGGCTAAGCCTCGACGCAAAACATCATTATTTATAGCATTTTCCGCCCGCTCTATATTGCTTGCCAATGCTTCCTTTTGTTCTTTGGCGGAAATTTCGGCATTTTGGCGAGCAGTAGTTAAATCTCTTTCCTGATTAAAAATTCGTGTTTCTATTGCACGTTCTTGTGCTAACCGCTCGCCTGCTAGCTTATCGCTTGCTAGCTGACTTAATTCGTCATCGGTACGAACAGTTACTTGTTGACGCTCAAACTCTGGAACGCCCGGTAATTCGGGACGGTCGGGTATTGTTGGTCTTTGGTCTTGTATAAACTGATTTAATTCGTTAAGCGCTCTTTCTAGCTCTTCGTTTCTTGAGCGTCTATTTACGACACTATCTACGGTGTCGCTTATGTAAGATACTAGGTCTCTCATATTCTCCTTTTTTTATCAATGAGAAATTAGGAATGAGGAATGAAAAATTAAGGATTTATTTGGTTTTTTAATATTTAGCAAAAAGGTGAAAATCGCTGAATAGTAGGAGCGCCCGCACCTATTAAGAAAAGTTTATCTTTTTCTAAGGCTCGGGCGACCAATGGTACGCCCCTACTATTAAACGGTTCTTAATCACCTTAAATTATTATATATAAACACAATAATTTCTCATTCCTAATTTCTCATTGTAATATTATTTCTTGTCCAAACAAACTAACGCTGGCATTAGCTACTTCGGTGTATTCGTTGGCAAAGGATACAAATTGTTCTTGCGTGGTGGCTCTAGCACCGACGGGCATAGTTCTACGCATAATTGCACCGTCGGTATCGAGAAAAAAATGAATTTCGCCGTTTCTCTCAACTGCTCCGCTGATTCTGCCGTCGCCAATTAGCCTTGCGTTTCGTTCAAAATTTAGTGCCATACTTTAATCCTCTCCTACTACCACTGCTTTTTTGTAATGTCTTTTTTGTCTAACATTGTCACTATTATTTGAGCGAATAGCTCGTTCAACTGAATTTTTTACTGTTAAGACATCAACTTTGCCCGTTAAACTTTTTACATCACTTTGTATCTGATTGATGATTTTTAATCTTTCAGCTAAATCTTCTATAATATCGGTAAATTTCGCTTCTCGTTTTTTGCTATCCTTTAGCAAATAGCCAAGTAAACAGCAAGACAACACTGCCCATAAGCCGTTACTTATAAGCGTAAATAAAATTTCTTCCCACATTATTGGGTTTTCCTCCTTATGATGATTATTCGTATTTACAATGCTCAATGAAACAATGTTCAACGCTCAATTAAAGGACTTATTACTTAATAAATCAACAATTGTGCGTTGAGCGTTGTTGCATTGAATATCGTATATTATTCAATATTCAATTTAATCCGTCTATTCCCCAGCTCATCAACTCCAAAAAGTCCTCTAGCTATAAAGTTTGTTGTAAGATTTGGTTGCAAATTCGGATGATAAATTGCGGTAGCTTGAGGTGTTATAGCATAAGCATCTAAGCTGCCATCGGCTTTTCGGGTTAATAAAAACTTATCTAGCCTAACAGCTTCAATAATATTTGGCATATCAGCAACAGCAAAATTCCATAAAGTCATTGTATCTCGTCTAAAATATCTTAATTGCCTTGTGCCATTTTCTAAAATCACCGTTATGTAATCACCCCGTAGCATAACCGTAGTGGTATCGGCTAGGCCAAGCATTAGTCTATCGGAAAACATACTGTAGATAAGATTTTGTCTTATGTTAGAATTTGTTACTGTTGCAAATACTAAACCGTCGTTTAGGCTACGAAATTCAACACTGTCGTTTTGATTTATAAACCTTTGCAGGTTATTAGTAGTAGTTAAATCTAAGCCGTTTATTCCAAAGCTAAAAGCCTGTTTATCGCCTGTAATTACACCCAAAAAATAACGATTTCTAAAATAAATCTCGTTGCCGGTAACTCTTTGCATTTCCTGAACGATATAAGCATTGCCTATAATAACTCCACGCTCCCAAAATTCACAGCCTAAAACCTCACGAATAATCAAAAAATGCTCGCCTTGTTTTGCCACCATACATCTGCCTTCGGTTTGGTTAGTAAAGTTAATTTTAGTGGTAAGCGATAATCCATTTTCGTGAGTATAATGATAAATTGATGCATAAGTCGGATAAACAAACACAACTGTGTTATGATACGGCAAAAACACTTCCGCTCCCCTTCTGTCTAATCTAGCTAACACTTGCGGAATACCATTTCTCATACCTATAAAGTGTAACTCTCTTAATCCTACAAATGCTACGCTACGGCAAGAAGGGTCGTGGTGAAGGGTAAAATCCTCATTAAATTCCATTGCCAATGACTCTGTTAGTTGTGTAAAGCCAGACGGAATTTCTAAAATCTCGGCTTGGCGAGCCATATGACTTGTACTGCCTTGCGTTAAATTTGTAACCGTTTCGATTGTAGCACTTTGACTAACTACAACCTGCTCTAAATTTGCTACCACTTGTCCGACAAAAATATGATTTGCCATAGTATGAAGTGCAATTCTTAAAGCGGGTTGCCCTCGTGCCAATAAAACAGCATCAAGGGTAAAGGGCGGAACTGTTGCAGTAAATTGAATTGAGTTAGCTATAAAATTTATACTAACAGGAATTTGATTATCGGACTGATTAGCTGTTGGAGTTAAAGCAACCTCGCCGTCTATTAAGCTAGTGCCCCATCGCAGTGAATATTCACTAGGAATAAATGCCGACTCTCCAAGCAATGCACGCACTAAAAAATTTTGTGAACCTCCGCTTAACGCTATAAAGTTTAAGTTAGTAATAAGCGAAACTGTTATAGATATATACAATTCCTCAGCTGTTTTAGTTAGGTTGACAAAAAATGTAGAGATAACATTTGTGCCGTTATTTGATAGAGCAATTTGTACTATTTGCTCCTCTACTAATTCGTCTTTATCTAGCTTTACGGAATATGTAGCGAATAAGTTGCCTCGTGTTATATTGTCGTTTATAACAATTAGTGACAGTGGATAAGATCTTTGAATTGTAGCTGTTGTGATTATTATTTGGCTGGCATAGGGTAGAGGTGTTTGTAATGCTGTAGCAACATTTATGGGTGTACTGTTAGTTAGTGTAGATAATGTTTCGGTTACCGATTTTATTTGTAGTGAGGTTGATAAGTTTATTTTATTTTGCATATTATGTTTTTTTAAGTTTACTTTTTTTAAGGTGCGGACGACAGAATGTCGTCCGTACCTTAAACTTTTCTTTCTGAAAATTTACGAACTTTTCGTATCTGGATTGCTTCGTCGATTATCTTGTTCTTTCAACATCTTAAGCTACTCCTCGCAACGACGGCAAAATATTAACCGATACGAATATATTTTACCGTCGTTGCGCTTCCTACTCCGAAGGAGGGAGTTGTTCTCTATTTTATTGTATTATGTTAATCGACGAAGCAATCCAGATAGAACAAGTTTTGTAAAGTTTTAGAAAAAACAAGCGGTTTTTAATCATACAACTATAATTAAATACCCTCTACGCTTGCTCCTATACTAATATCTACACCAAAACTTGCACTTGCTGTATTGCTACTATCCACACTAAATCTACCAAATACTTTGCCGTTTCGACTGAACAGCAACATAGGATTGCTCGCATTTTTCACAAACCAAACACTGTCGGCACGCTCATTCGCTAATTCTATAGGGCTACTCACTTGTGAAAAATTTTGACTAACTGCAATACTGTAAATTCTATTATTCAAAACATAATATACATATACCATATTTCCTACTATTGTTATCGCAACGCTTTCTATCGCTTGTCCGCCTAACCTAATGGCTCTGCTTGACCCACCTATCATACTGTGATTTAACCAAAAATTATTGCTATTATCTCTAAATGCCACAAAAAATCCGCCCATTTTATCAGCTACAATATCGGCAATCCTGCCTGTGCCGACTGTGCGGGTTGTAAAATTTTGCAAATTACTAACTGGTGAGCTATAAATAAATAATTGGTCATTTTGACCTGATAAAATACCAATAATATTGCCCGAAATATCTGCTCCGAAATCTCGCCTTACTCCAGATAAATTAGCTCTATCGCCAATAAGTACCATTTGTACAGCCTCTAATAGCCCCACAAAACCATTTTGAGCCTCTAATGTGATAGAGCTAGCATTACTAACTCTTATTTGTAGCATTATCACCCTTTCGGAAATACCCAGAGTTTCAAAGTCGGTAAAGTTGATTAACTCGCCACTAACTCTTATAGCCACCCTGCCGATTTGAGTTACTCTAGCGGTTAATCTAATCATTAAACTAAGACTACCCAAACCGCTAGCCGTAGTTGTAGTGTATGGGTTTCCACTTCTAAGCGGAAAGCTAGGATGTATGCTAAACCCCACATTTCTAACCCTTTGTTCTCTACGGCTACTAACAGTATTCTCCAATTCGTCTAAACGCTTTAATGCTTTTCTATTTAAATCCATTTTGAATTTATTTCCTTTTGTTTATATTATCAATGAAAATGAGAAATTAGAAATGAGGCGAATGAGAAATTGTTGACTTATTTAATAAAGAATTAAGGATTTCTGTTTTTATTATTTAATTATAATTACCGTTTTATTTTTATTTAACTAGTCCTAAATTTCTCATTCGCCTCATTTCTAATTTCTCATTAACTTGTAAACACTACCGTTGGTCTATTCACTCTCACCTTGCTTGTCTCCGCCCTTATACCAATCGTAATTTTTCTGCCACTTAAATTTACTCTTATGCGGTTGCCACCGGGGTTTGGAGTTACGCAAAATTCTTTTTTACCCCTTTCAGAAATTATACTAACGCTAATAGGATAATCGGTAGTTAAAAAAATCTCTCTAATACGTTTGATGTTTTCTGTGCCAAAATCCATATCGCCACTTACCCATGATTTAACAGTTGCTTCGCCAAAAATTTCTCCGCATTTTGTAATATAGCAAGCTGTTCCTTCGCCCGTAACTCCGTATAATTTATCTCCGCAAACATTAAAACTCTTAATGCACACATCCTTTAGTATGCTAAATAATCCCGTTTGAATTTCGTAAACCAATAATGCGTTGTTGTTCTCGTTATCCTCGCCAGCTTTTCTATTACTCATTCTAAACGACAAATAATATCGCCCGTTAAAAAATGCTGATGATGAGTTTTTGCTAGGTTTCATAACCCCATCTAAGCGTTGCATAATTCGACTTGTAGAAATTCCATCAAACTGATAAAGCCCGTCGCTAGCTAAAAAAATAATTCTATCTCCGCAAAGACTTGCAGAATCGGAAAAAATTCTACCGCTACTAACAAATAAATTGCTTACCGAAAAATCTGTTTGATCGGCAAATGCACTTAACCTACTTATCCCAAAATCTCGCAAAATATATACGAAATTTTGATAACTAAATACTCTGTTTAGCTTACCTCTCTCATCCAAAACTTGAATAAATCCGCCACGGTCTAGCGACAAATCCCAATTAGTCGGGTCTAAATCTCTAGAGAAATAAACGGCATTACTCTCGCCTATAGTTGTAGCAAACATCCTCTCAAAATGAATTGTAAGCGAGGTGATTTTTGGTGCATTTGGCACACTATATGGGATATTAACTCCATCCCATACCCACATCGGGTCGGTTGAGCTTGTTAGTAATATCACATCATCGCCGTATAGCCTATAGTTAACAGTTCTAACAGTGCCTGATATTGTAATGCCAAGCGATGTTTCTATGCCGTTTTTGTTATAAAAAATTTCGCCTAAAGGAGTACGGTACATTAAAATTTCTTCGTCCAAATTAGTATCAAAATTAAACCTTCTAAAAGTCCAAATTTCACTAATGGGACGGTTTATATAAGAAACGCTTTCTAGCCCATAACCTTCGGTTAATGCTCCAGTAGAAAAATCAAAGTTAAAAACCTCGCTAGCCGTGCCAATCGGCAAAATCGCTTTATCTATAGAGACATTCATACCTTGACCAAAGTTTTGTATTTTCGCTCTCGTTCTTGGTTTAATTGGAGCGTGTATGTATTTTTGCATAGTTCTATCTAGTGCTTAGTGCATAGAGCATAGGGCTTAGTTGTTGACTTATTTATCTCACCAAAATTATGCTTGTAATATCTGCTAATAAATCCTTAACTAAGCACTATGAACTATGGACTAAGCACTATTATTTAAATCTCCTTTGCCGTACTCTTTTTTCTCTAAGCGGTCTAGCCATAGCAAGTAATGCATCTTTATACCGCCTATCCCACAGCACCGCTTCGTCTATCATACCTAACCTAATGCAATACTCCGCCACTGTTCCAAAGGCAATAAGACGCAATCCTATTCTTCCGTTTTCCCACTCTAATGGTGTTGTATTGCAGGCAGGTTGAGGTGCATAAGTATAGGTAATATCTAGCTCTGCTCCAAAAGGCGTATCCACAACTATACCGTCTAGGCTTTGGGTAAATCGCATAGAGGTTATACCGTTACTTACCCTTCTAACCTCTAGTACAGGCAAGGGAAAAGCACTAAATGGAATTATTCCTCTGTTAGACACATTTATCCTACTTATTTTAGTAAGCGGAGCATATTCTCTGCCAATCTCATCTATAACAGTTCTAGCACTTTGCACCAAAATATCAAATTCTCTTTGCTCGTGTGATAATAAACTTACTTCTTGCGGATTTTTTATTGCCTCCACAATTCTCTCTAGCGTCAACATCTCCGCCGATAATTCTACTATGTTTAATATTGTCATAATTTTCTTTTTCAACGCACAATTATTGATTTACACTTATTGCAATTAAACTTAAAAGCGATATTGTCCTCCACTATTTTATTGTGCGTTGTTTTATTGAGCGTTGTTTTATTGAGCGTTGAACATTACTTTTTTCAAAATCCTCTCCGCTTCTTGCTTTTCCAGCCTAACATTTTCTTTTTCTGCTTCGGCTAATAACTGCTTTGCCCGCTCTACCCGAGTACGCCTTGTATGGACTAAAGTTCTGTTGTCTAACCTATCAAAAGGCAATACCAAACACAGACTACTGCCTTGTTTATTATCAGCGTGAACCTCAATTTTTTTAGTCTTATTATTTCTAGCAATAAAATAACTGCTGTCTATCTCTTTTATACGACTGCTAATATCATATAAGTCGCCTGTTATGATTTGATGTGTAAGTAGCATAGTTTATTAAGAATGAGAAATGAGGCAAATGAGAAATTTCGGACTTATTTATATAAAAAACAATAACTAGGATAGTGATATTTTTTGTTATAAAACAATCATTTCTCATTTGCCTCATTTCTAATTTCTCATTGAATTTATCTCCTAATTCCCGTCAACCTAGCTTGTCCGTTAGGCTTATCACATATTAAATCGCAATACTTTACAAGCGTTGCGGTATAAACTGGCTTGCCTTGCATTTGTCTTAAAATCCTACCGTTTTCGTTCTCTAAGTATCGCCAGTCGCATAATTGATGCAACTTAAAAGCTTTTGTGTTTAGCATAAACATTGTACCGTTACCGATAAACCTATCAAATACAAGAGGAATACCGTTATAACTTAGCGTCTTAAAACCACCCTCAAGCTCTAAAATATCGATGTTTCGCTTAAACTGTGCCATATATTCTTGATAAGCATACTTAACATCCGCCGAGCACGCTATAAAATCAACCGTACTGCCGGCAGTGTTTTCTAACCTGTCGATAGTTTCTTGCATTAAAATCTCACTTATTTGACCGTTTACATTTTTGGAATGCGGACGCAAAAACGGATGAGTTGCTCTGTCTATACCGTAAAGAGGGTCGTTATTAAACAATGAACCTATCCCCGTGATTTCTTTACCCCTAGAGCCTTGAACATGCATAACTGCACCAGCAATTGATATAGTTGTACCGCTATAGGGACGCTCAAAGCTGATTCGATTGTTATCTCTATCGACATGTCTAATGCGGTTACCGGCACCAATAACAACACCAGATGCGTTTACTACATCTACAACTAACCCCTCTATAAGCATATGAGGACTGCCAACCTCGTGAGTAGCTCCGCCGTCTGTTGACGCTCTAATGCTACCTAAACTGCCGTTGCCGTCGCCGTAAAGCATACGGCCTAAATTAAATCTACTGGCATTTAATAAGCCTTGCAACTCAGCATTTAATAAATCTACAAAAGACCCCTTAGCGCCATCGCTTGCTTGAATTGCTTTATCTGTTATCTCTATCTGACCGTAAAGGTTTTTTAAGCTAGTAACAAATTGAAGATAGTTGTTACCGTGTGCTTGAGGAAGCTGGCTATCCTCGTCCCCTGCTCCAATACCGCCGTTTATACCGTAAGATACGGCTTTTCTAATTTCTTTACCCCACACATCACTAGCTGTTTGCTCGATTTTTGTTAGTAGTGGGTTGACATTTGTATTAAGTAATTCTGTTACCGCACTTAAATATACGGATTTTAAGGCATTTTCTGCCGATTGTAATGTTACCATGTTGTGTTATTTCTCCTTTTGGTTATGTTTTTTGATTTTGTTTTTTTGTGAACAATGAGAAATTAGAAATGAGGAATGAGAAATTATTGTGTTAAATTTGATGTAAAACAAATAATTAACAAGAAATTAAGAGCCTCTTTACTGTAGGGGCGACATTCTGTCGCCAGAACCTTAGAAAAAAATAAACTTTTTCATAAAGTATGGGCAATTACTAATCGCCCATACAGTGAGCAATTCTTAATTTCTTGTTAATTTTTTTATATGAATAAATACAATAATTTCTCATTTACCTCATTTCTAATTTCTCATTGTTTATGCTACGCACATTATCCTCTACCCAATAAAACCGTTGCTAGCACTTTCGCTTCTTCTAGCGTTTTTGGCTTTGTTGTTCTTGCTACTACCGCTTGTCCCATTTTAGAGGTTAAAACAGGAATTACTGTTACATTTTCGCTCGCTTTTGAGTTTAGGTAGCTTTTTATTACTTGCTCTGATATACTCGGAGTTAAAGTCGCTTTAGCTATAAATTCCTCATCGTCTAAAATGTTATTAAGTTTAACGGTTAGCTTATCAATAGTTTCTTCTAATTCTAAAGTCGACTTTTTTAGATTAGAATTTTCCTGATTGCGTTTTGTAAACTCGGATTCAAGCGACTTGTAAGCACTATAAAGTGCATTAGCATTTTGGAATTTCCCGAATTTTTGTGTTTGATGTTCTTGTAATTTTTGATTTGAAATTTGAGATTGAGCGGTGTTCGTCTCTATTTTTTCGTCCTCACTAAAATTTTTTATGTTTTTTGCATTACCATCTATTTCTTTTGCAACCACAGCCAAAACATTATTTTCTAGTAAACTCTCACTTGATTCGACCTCACTTTCATTGTGCATTGTTTCAGCGGTGCTCAATAAAGCATTATCGCCATTTTGATTATCAATTTGTGATTTTATAATTTTCATAATGAGTTTTTTATTAAATTACCACTTCTCCCTCTGCTACTGCCGATAGCTTATCAAATTTTTTATGCTGTCTTATATGCTGTAATAAACGCTCTTTAATTTCGGGTTTTTTACTAACAAGCCTATCAAACTCCGCTGTTAAACCAAATTTTGTATGCTCGATTATATGCAAATCGTGCCTATCTATTTCGCTAACCTCTATTGTGTCTAACTTATAAAACTCCAAGTTTTCTTTAGCCGCTTTATTGATATTAAGACTTTCTAAGTCTCGCAAAAATTCCCAACCGCCATAGCCTAGCGTATCCAAAATTTTATATCTACTCGCATCACTGATTTTGCCGTCTTCATCGCTAAGAAGTCCCATTCTGATTAAATCAAACATCATACTTTGCCTTACAGCAGGCGTACTCGAAATCTCATTTTGAGTTTCCATAACAACATCGTCGCAAGTAATATCGCTTTTATTCCAATAAAGCAATTCTACTTCTCCGCTATCGCCCACAACACGACTTAATCTGCCACTGCCCGCAAACTGCTTATAAAGCCTTAAAACCTGCCTTCCAATATTGCGTATCGCAAATCTAATATGCTCGGCAGTGATACTCAATCTAGTATCATCTTGCTCGATAAGTAATTGTATCGCAACACCCGATAAATTTGTCATAGGCATAGAGGTTCGCATAATCTCACTCACACCGCTTATAGACATAAACTCATTAAAAAGCCTATCCTCTTCTTGAGTAAAATCTATAGGCACTCGCCCCGTTTCAAGTAATCTCGGCACTGCTCCGCCTTGACGATACACTAAAATTTTACCGGGAGCCAGTCCTTCCATCTCGAGATTGTTAACATCAACGCTCCCGTCCTCTACCGCTAAAATCCCCATAGAAATACGATTAAGAAACTCATGCTTGCGATTTTTAACGGCATTATAAGCCCTTTGAATCGGGATCAATCTTTCAATCACACTCGTGCCAAAAAAACTGCCGGCACGCTTAATACAATCCTGCTTTATAAACGGAAAATCAGGAGTTCCATGAATGCCGTTGAGATACGGCAACTCACCCAAATATAACAGCTTATTGCCAGCGATAATACACAGCTCGCCGTTAGGATTTAATGGGGTCGGACGGGTATACCTTTCTATAACCAAACAATGCCCATCGGCTTTCGTGCGACTAATTCCATTTACAGTACCACGCAAACTAAGCCCGCCACTACTAAAACTACTCAATCCAAAAACCGACACATCTTCGCCTTCCTCTACTTCAACTCCGTAAATCCTAGCTACTTGCTCCATAGGCACAGCTTTAGCGTGAATAATACTTTCTAATTTATCTAAATCATCCACCATAAGACTAGACGGATAAACCTCGAACGGCGGACAAACATCAACCCTAATCTCGCCCTCAAAAATATTTCTGCCTGCCACACTGCCAATATTCTTACCTGCCAAATTATCCCAAGACAGCTTATAAAAACTACTACCGCACAGCTCGCTCCACATAGTAGCCGACTGCACAATTCTATCTAATTCCAGCGTACTACCTACACTTGAAAGGATTTTAGATGCCGTTTTAGCGGTTCTAATATCATTCTCGTCGTCACTAGAGGGACGAACCGACATCTTTGGACGCACTCTACCAAGTTTCGCTAATCTAGTTTCAAAAATCGGAGCAATATGATTAAACGCCTCTCGCTCTTGCCAAAAAAACTCTCTGTCTATGTCCTCAACACCACTGTTTGGCATAATAGAACAAAACTGATTGCCAAGTACGAAATTAGAATTTACTTGCCATTGTGCTTCTAATCCTCGCCTTTCCATACACCGCTTTTCAAAATCTCTCTTAACCTCGTTTACCTTTTCCTCGATAAACTCCTCTGTTAATTCAATTTGCGTATAGTCAACTTCATCTGTCCCTATGATCTCATTCGCTTGTCCTAAACGAGAATTTGCCATCACAGCATCTACCGCCGTCTTTAATCTATCTCTTTCTACTTTAATTCTTTTACTTTTTACTTTACTTATCATAAATTTTATTCCTTTTCTTATAATTGAGAATTGAGAGTGGAGAATTGAAAATTATTGATTTATTTCTTTTACTGTCAAAAACCACTCAACTGTAAGGGCGACACTTCGTCGCCCACACTTTATAAACAAAGTTTTGTAATATAATCCGCTAATCGTAGGGGCGTTCAATGAACGCCCGCACCTTATAAAAAAATGAACTTCTTTTTATAATGCTCGGGCGGTTGATAACCGCCCATACTATTCGACTGTAATTAATTACCTTGCTATAGTTATTATTACGGACGACCAATGGTCATCCCTACGATTTCTTAATTAAATAAATCAACATTTGTAATTTTAATTAACTATTCCTCTTTCTTCATCGAAATCAACATCCCAATCAACCTATCCCGCTCTGCCACTAACTGCTCTTCGGTCATATCCGCTCCGTCGTCTTTTTGTTGCTCTAACAACATTTTGATTGCCGACAAATCGGGCGGAACAAAATGCTTTGTTGTTTTACTCTTTACAATTCGTTTATTACCCTCAATAAAACCCACCACCTCCCCGTTTTCGTTTTTTGTGTAATCGTAAACAAACTCCTCCACCTCGTCCACCACCCAATATCCCATCGCCCGTTTTAGAAGAGCCTCGTTTAATTTTGCGTTTTGGTCAAGTTCTAAATTTTCGATTTGTTGATTTTGAATTTTATTCTCCTTTCCCATAATATTTTATCTAATGCTCGAACGGCAGAGTGCCGCCCCTACAGTAAAGCAAAAATGAAAAAATAAGCAGCAAATAAAACACCGCCGAATTGTAGGGGCGGCACTCTGCCGTCCGAGCCTAATAAAAAATACACATTTTTCAATAAGTGCAGGTGTTCAGTGAATCTCTCTACAATTCAACAGATTTTAATTATCGTTAAATATTTCTAAATAAATTCGAAATTTCTCATTTTGCTCCTTGCCCTCCGCTTTGCCAATAACCTCTCTTTATCTAACGCTATATCACTTTTTACTATCGACACACTCCTATTTTTCGGTCCATTCATTATGTAATACCGTAATTCATCCAATGCGTGGTCATCCTTTTTAACTGGAGTATCACCACTTGCCCAAAAATAACCCTTTATTTCTTTAATCAACTCCGTACAAGTATTAAAAATATATAACTTTGTGCCAAATCCATCACCGCTTAAATAACTTTTTACACTTGCTATTCCGATAAAAATATCCTTATTAACTCGGGGATTTACTGCTATTCCTTTATCAAAAAACAACTCCACAACGCTTTTATTACTGCTCAAAGTTTTTGCCCCTGCCGAACTATCTATAAGTGCCTCATATCTACCGCCAATACCTATATGCCAACTTAAGCCTTTGCAAATACTTTTAATCCGCTCGCTGTGCCAATCCACATCTTTACCCGCTTTGTAATGTTCTGCTATTACATACACCACCCCATCGGGTGATACCGCATACCAATGACAAGACAGCGGATTATTTAACCCTGGGTCTATGCTCATTATATCGTACCAATCGTGCGGAATAATAAATGGCTCAATCACATTTATGCTTTCATCAAACTCATAATATACCAAGCCCTTAGCAGTCGAAAACTTACCGTACCGTCTAGTTGCTAACTCACTCTCGCTAAGAGTATTGCTAACCTTTGTTACTTCGTTTTTACACAAATGCGGATTATCCGCCCACTCCATACTTGTGTGCCAAATCTCACCATCATCCGCTTCATTTAGATAAATTTGATTATAAATAAAAGTAAGCCCAAGGAGTGGCGTCATCGTGCCAAAAATTTCACCTTTTTTATCAAGCACACGCATTCGACACTCCTCATAAATATCTTTAGGTGGCTCTTCGTCAAACCATACAAAATCCAAACTTGTCCCCTGAAATTTTTCTCTGCCTGCCTCGCAACTCTTAAAGCCAATGCGACTAACTCCGCCAAAAACATTTTTAATAGTTATAAAATCAATTATACCACCTTTAGGATTACTCGCTTTCCCCTGTAGCATAGCAATATCTACAATCCAATCAGGATTTATGTAATCAAGTATTTTACTTTGAGCAACATCTCGTTGTACTTGTAACGATAGCGATACAACCCACCCCGAAACATTTTCACGATTTTCCCGATACGGATGATTGCCTCTAGCAAGCATTACAGCCTCGACAGCTCCGCATTCTGTTTTTCCGCTACGGTTTCCGCCAAACACCCATCTATTGCGTTTTTGGCATTTATGAAAAGCCTCTTGCTTTAAATGCGGTTTATAATAAAGCAATTTATTTTTGCCACGATACCGTTTGATACTTTTTTCCAAACTCTTTACTTTTTTTATTACTTCTCTTTCACTCGCTAACATAGCTTATCCTCTTTTTTCGATGTTTATCGTCAATATCCTTGTCGGTTTTTTATTATATATATAGTACAATATACATCCACCACTCAACTGTAGGGGCAACACTTTGTCGCCCACCTTAGAAAAACCATTTATGCAAAAAAAAGCCTTAACAACCTTTTATAAGTTACTAATACTTTTTGCTTTCATTTTATTGATGAATATTTTTGCCATGCAACCGCTTTATACCCGCACAGCTTTTGCCCGTCAACAAATTCCTGTCGTTCCTCAGCAGCCTTTTGTATGGTTTGAGCATTCTTCAGTTATGCTTTATACTCGTGAAAATAATGTTTTTGTAGAAAAAGTCTTATTGCCTCAGACTTACTTTGCTGAAGTTACTGGCGAAGATGGAGAATTTTATTCTGTTATTTATTACGACTTAAACGGCTTTATCCGTAAAAATGCAGTTACTAAGGTAGATTTTAAGCCCGTTACTGCTTTTGCTACTTCTACTCTAACAGCTACAGCTGTTGGCGATGTTTCCAGTATCAATATCCGCTCTCGTCCAAACTCTATTTCTACTATAATCGGCTCGGCTCCCGTCAACTCAACACTTACATTTTATGGCATTCTATCCGATAACAGTCCAGAGGGCACTAACACAACAACAAGTTGGTATTTTGTTAAATTTACTAATCCTAATAATCAAACAGCTTTTGGCTACATTTACTCTGCCAACGCAATATCTAACCCAATTCCTAACAATAATATCCAAAAAGTTATGACTTATGTAGACCCTCCGCCCATATTCTCTCCAGGCACAATTTCCTTTCCGCCTTATATCACAGTAATATTTATAATCGTTCTTAGTATTCCTGCTGTTCTCATAATGCTAATCTTATTCAAAAAGCCAAAGTCGGACGACTATCCAAAAAAAACACCAAGAAGTTTATAATAAAATTACAAATTATAATGTACAAATTACAAATAGTGATTTATTTAATATTTTATAACAACAGCTAAATTAGAATTTGTAATTTGATTTACACTGCTTCGCTTACTTCTCTCTCTTTACTTACTTTCCCTACTCCATTTTCCATAAAATTTCGAAAAATCTTTGTAATAAGCATAATATCACAATATTCCTTTGTCAGCTTGTCCTCATTATATCCTAAACTAATCGCAGTGGCTATAGCAATATTTATTGCCTCCTTAAATCGTCTATTAGTAGTAGATTTTGAAACACCGCTACCGTAAGCTATTTGCTCGAAAGAATCTCCCTTAACTATATATCGATTTACAATTTCCTTTTGACTAATATTTAACTTACTTTTAATCAAATCTCCCAAAACCTTAAAATTACATATTCGTCGTTTTTTATCTTCTATCTTCATTATCAAATCAAAAACTCTAAAGGTGTCAATAGTTAAATTTACAGCATAGCTTTCTAACTCTTGCGACAACGCATCAAGTAATTTATTAAGTTTATTATTTAGATAAAAAATTGTGCTTATCCAATGCTTCATATATATACAAATCTCCTCTACTACAACTCGTCTAAAATATAATATCTTGCGAGCAAAGTTTACTTATACATATTATCACATATTTAATGACAGCTACGTGTCCTCAATTTGATTTTTACTCACTTTATTTTCACAATTTGTGATAATTTCTATATGCAAAGCTGGCTAATTTACATCTTTCCCTCACAAAAAACTAAGAATCCTAATATTTCATACTAGTTTTAAATCTTTTCTTCTATTCTTATCTTAATTTTTTGCTTAAACACTATCTGCATTATAAAGCTAACTAGCGGAAATATAGAACAAATAAGTAATCCTACTCTAAGTCCCAATTCCGCATAGGTCATTCCTAAACTAGATGCCATATCGCTTAATAAACTACCTAAAATATAACCTAATAAACCAAATAACGCTGGACCTCCAGCTGCTCCGATTTTACCAGCAGCACTCATCCACACAAAAACCTTAACTCCTTTGTCCTTAAAGCGTTTTCCTGTTTTAGCCAGCATACTCGGTATGATTATACTACTACCTAAACCACACAACGCTAGTGCCACAACACCTATCCACGCATTAGGTGTAAATACTGCTACTAAATATAAAATAAAACATAATAAACTTCCAAAAATCATAAATTTATGCATATTGCGATTTTCGCCCCACAGCCCATAAATAAGTCTACCGGCACCTAACATAACAGCAAACATAACAGGACCCAAAATATCGCCAAGCAATTTAGGAACACCTAATCCCATATCCACATAAGTAGATGCCCCTTTAGATACAATCGCCTCTGTTGCCATCGCAAGCATCATACAAGCAAGCAAAACAAACATAAGAGATTTTCTATTAGAATTTGATTTTTCTGTAATATTAAAATTATCTAAAGACAACTGTTCTACAGAAATATCTTTGTTAACTTCCTCCCCTTTTTGCTTTTGAATAATCGGTGCTTTGAGCCATAAAATTCCTGCCGTCAGTGGAATAATACTAGCCATAAGCGGAATAAAATTCCAATTAACATAAGGTAAAAAGAAAATGCCTAAAGTTATTCCTAAAATCGAAATTATAAGCCCCACTGCAAACGCTGTATGAAAAAGTGTTAGCGTTTTTTCTTTATTTCTAAACGGCAGATTATTGATAACGGGATTAAGTAGCGTTGCCATAAAACCTGCCGACACACCATAAACTATAACCGCTATAATCAGTCCTACTAATATGAGTCTTTCGCCAAAAAACACAGGAGCAAAAAACATAAGCAAAAAACCAACCACAGTTAATGAAGCTGTTATAATTAAAATCGGTCTAAGTCCAAACTTATCAGGCAATTTAGAGCAACTTGTTAAAATAATCATTTGTGCCACAAATGAGATTCCTATAAGTAGCGAAAGATGACCTAAGTTAAGAACTCCATAAAAAACCTCTTCACTAAGAGGTACAAACATAATTGGCACTAAATTAATCGCTATACCAAAAGTTAGCACACTAAAAAAAGTTGCCACTAAGGTAAGCTTATACTTCTTAACAACCTCTTTAGCCGAAAGTTGCAACGATTTTCCTTTAGTATCTATTTTTTCTTCTTTCGCTTCTGCTTGCGACATATTTAAATAGTATACCACTCACAATCTATTTTTACAAACTTAATAAACAAAATGTCGGATAAGTGATTTGCTTATCCGACATTTTGTGTTATACACTAAATATATAAGATTTGTTTATAAAAGAAAATCTTTTGTTCTTTTAAATAACAAGCATAACAAAGTTATGTCGATAAATTAAACAACATAAAACTTAATCAAAAAGAGGTGTTTTAAGTACATAATAGAAAATCATTGAAAGACTATTCCACTAAATCTCTAAAGGCTCTTGGGAATATTTCTTGAACCTCTGTAGCTCCTCTTATTCTAGCTTCTAGGATAACATTGTTTGCCCAAACTTGAAATTCTCTTGCTTGCCTTTGCCCTCTAATTTCGTTATAAAAAACATCAAACCAAGTATTTTCTTCAGCTATTGTTTGGAAAGAAGATAGGTGTGCCATATATCCAGCGGGAGGATTGCTAGCATAAAACATAATATGCACACCAAAGTCTGTAACAATAAAATTAGTTAAAACTTGACCCACTTGATATTCTTCTGCCAGCGTCCAGCCACCTTGCTCAAACTCTGGCATAAATTGCCCACCAGCCTCTCTATTATGAGGCATAGCATATCCTAGATGATGAGTAAATGCACCGGGGTCGGTGTTAAACATATAAATAAAGTCTGTAAAGCGTCTGTCGGCATATCTAGGGTTAGCACTAAGTGGATTAACCTCTGCTCTAACAATATTTAGAACTTCCTGAGCAGTTAAAGGCGGATTTCTTAAGTCTGGGAAACCATCCTCTCTACGAGGATGTACTCTAATTTCGTCAACTAATTGACTTCTAAATTGCTCTATATCAGCTCTAGTAATATTAGGGCGTTGTCTAAAATTAGAAAGCCTTGCTGTTTGAGCATCGGTAAACGGTAATAAAATGTGCTTTACATAGAAAAAATCATTATTTGGTCTAAATAATATGCGTTGATTACCGCTAACAGCACTAGCAAACGCTTGATGATTATTAGTCCATTGTACTCTTTGTGTATTTTGCTCGAATGTAAATCTTTCGTAAACATCTTCTCTACTTACTTCAACTGCATCTGCTAAATATCTTTGTAGGATTGAATCTCTTACTTGGTTTTTTATATCCTCGCCACCGATAAACTCTATCATATAAGTGTCTACAAGTGCTAAATACAAGCCAATATAATCTCTATTAGCAAATTTTTCATTTATCATATCTCTATCAGATTGAAGTCTAGCTTCATCGTGCTCTCTAGGGAAATCTATTACAGCTTGCTCAAAGCTACTAACAAGTCGTCTAAGAGCCTGTGTTTGTAAGCTACGCTGTTCAGCACCGCCAGTAGCACCCGGCCAGTATGCCCTATCTGGAATAAATAATTCCGTTTGTGGCACATAGTGGTCTGGCACTTCTGGTGTTCTAACAGGAAATTCCGGCTGAGGTAATTCGCCTGGTGTATTTTCGATAGGAAGTTCTTCGCCATGAGAAGATAAAATGTTGTTTCTTATTGTAGCTAATTCCGCATTAATAGAATTAAATAAAACTTCTCTAACTTGATTTATGTCTGTAAAGTCAATATTGCAACCGTATACTCTATCAGGGTCACCATGACACACAGGACATTCCGTATCTGTCCCTGTAAAAGCACAAATCGGCTCACCTGTAATAGGGTGATAAAGTCTACCGGTAAGGTTACCTTCTGCATCTCTATGATCGCCTCTAAAAATAAGATCACCTCTAGCAAACATTCTATTGCGTTCAATCGCTATAAGCCTTTGGTCTACCATATCTTCTATAATAACAATCATTTGGCTTTCCGTTGGCAGTTGCGTCATTTGCTGACCTTGCAATATTTGATTTAATCTTTGAATAAGTTGCCAATGGTAAATATTTTCTTCGTATTCAGTGCCTGGCATAACTACAGCAACAACTTGCCTATTTACCCTTTCTTGATTTTCCTCAAAAAAGCTACATGCTGTAAGAGAAGTAAAACTAGCAAAAACCAGTATCACCCCAATTATAATTGTTATAATTTTTCTTCTAATGTTTTTCATAATTTTTCCTTTAAAACTTATTTTTAATCTAATGGTAGCTAAGCTATATGATAATGTCTTTTAGACCAAAAACAATCGTTTGATAAAACAATTCTAGCAGTATTATCCAATGAGAAATGAAGGTTTTAGACAAAAAAGATATCTTTTAAGGTGTAGCTATGGGAAAGTTGAGAATCATATAGATAATAACCTTGTAAAGTAACTTTTATACTTCCAATAACCCTAAAGTCATAACCCAGCCTTAAAGCCGTTTGGCAAAGCAAATTATTGTACAATATGTACAATTTATAAGTTTATCAGTTTATTTTTATATTGTCAAACAGTTTTTTTATATTTTTGATTAGTTTCTTGAGATTGTTTCAAAAATAAATATCGTCATAATATTTACCCCATTAAATATTATACCCTATATCACCTACTCTTTATCTACCCAACAGTTATTTTATGCAAAACTATTATTGCGTATATTTATTTCTATTACTTAATTAGATTTTGAGGCATTTACTTCTTCGTTAGAATCAGGCGTTGCTTCTTCTTGAGTATCGGACATAGTATTTTCTCTAGTAGCGATACTTGCATCTTCTTCAGGGATTGTTTCTGCATCTTTTTTTGTATTAGATACTTTATTTTCTTCTTTAGCTTTAGGCTGTTTGTTCTCAGGAGTGTTTTTCTTTTTAGCT
>WRAP01000002.1 GCA_009780135.1 Bacillota bacterium | reverse complement strand
GCTATGAGCAGTAGATTCTTTTTTAAGTGATGCCGTAACATCGGAATTAGTGAAGTAGACAGGGATATAAAAGCTGTCGCCATGACTGATGAAGACTTCCCATTCTATTATTCCTTCGGTTATTTCAATTACTAGAGGCTTGGCTTGCATATGTGAGCGAGTGTGAGGGCAAGCTAGTTGGCGATACGCACCGACACTGCTTGGCATTCAAAAAATGCGTAAGACTTAGTCTTACGCATTTTTTGAACAAATATTATAATAAGATACAAATAACTCCACCCTTGCCTTCGTTTACAATGCGACTAAGTGTTTTACGCATCTTCTTTTGAGTAACTTCGGGCATTGAGGAGATTTTACTGTTAAGGTTTTCGTTTACTAATACATGCAAACTTTTGCCAAACATATCGGTATCCCAAATGCTTTTTGGATTATGCTCAAATTCGCTAAGTAAATATCCGACCAATTCTTCGCTTTGCAATTCTGTACCTAGCACAGGACTAACCTCAGTTGCAATATCAACCTGCATAATATGAAGGCTTGGTGCACTTGCTTTTAGTTTAACACCATAGCGACTGCCTTGTCTTACGATTTGAGGCTCTTCTAAAGTCATTTCTTCTAAGCTTGGAGTAACTACACCGTAGCCTTTTTCTTTAACCTCGTCTAGTGCCATACGGATTTTATCATACTCTCTTTTAGCATGAGTAAGCTCTTTCATACTAGACATCAAGCTAAAGTCATTTTCGATATTAACTCCGCATTCTCTACTAAGTGCCCTATAGAATAAGCTAGATTTAGCTTTAAGCGTTGCAACTAACTTGCCCGTACCTAATTCTATATTAGAAAGGCTAAGGGGTTCAAAATCATCATTTTCTTCAAACAATGCACTAAGTAATCTAGCATCGCTCATCTTATTAAGGCTACCACTAACGGAGCTTATTTTAGATGCTAAATCGGATATTATAGAATTTTCTAGCGGAAGAGCTTGCAACCACTCGTCGATTTTTACCTCAAAGCCTTGAAGAGGAAATTCATAAAGTAGTTTTTCAAAAATGCCGTTAATATCTTTTTCGCTTAGATTGCTAGCATCTAAAGCAAGAACAGGAGTGCTGTACTTTTCCTCTAGTTGTTCAGCTAGCTTTTTAGTCTCAGGCGAATGCGGCACAGTAGAATTTAGTACAATTACAAACGGCTTATTAAGTGCCTGCAATTCAAAAATAACTCGCTCCTCTGCCATTACATAAGCACTTCTTGCTATATCAGTACTAATAGACCCATCGGTAGTCATAACAATACCTATAGTAGCGTGGTCGGTTATAACTTTGCGTGTACCAAAATCAGCCGCATCATTAAAACTCATTTCCTTATCGCTCCACGGAGTTTTAACCATTCTAGGCTTATCGCCGTCCATATGACCTGTTGCACCGTCTATCATATAGCCAACACAGTCCACTAGACGCACTCTAATGTCAATGTTTTCGGCTACAGTTATAGCAATAGCTTCGCTCGGCACAAACTTTGGCTGAGTTGTCATAACAGTTTTACCAGCGGCCGATTGTGGCAGTTCGTCTTCCATGCGCTCTTTGGCGTGCTTACCTTTTATCTTAGGCATAATTAAGCGATTCATAAAGCTAGTGATAAAAGTAGATTTTCCACTTCTCACCGGTCCCACTACGCCCACATAAATATCGCCGCCAGTTCTAACGCGAATGTCATTGTAAATATCAAAACTTTCCATTTTTACCTCTTTTGGCGACCTCATCCGCCACCATATCAATCTTTTAAAGGATATGTGTTAAAATTATATGAGGTAAAATTTAATTTTAGAACATAGAAAATTATTTTTTACATTAAAAAAACCGTGAGAAGCAAATTTGTTCCTCACGGTAAAATAATTTTTTAAATTAAATAACCTCAACAGTACCGTCTTGGTGTCGATATAAAGTAAAGTAAAAAGGTTCGGAAGATAAAGGTGTATTCATATAACCTTCTTCGTCAAATCCTTCAAAACCCATAGCAACTATCTTAAAAGAATTTTGTCCATAAGACAAACGCCAAGGGATTCTTCTAACGACTCGTTTAACACCAGTTTGAGCATATCCTTCTATATCAAAACTATTAAACGACATCAAAGAACACGCAAAAAGTAACCAAGGTGACAATTGTAACATATTAGGAATATAACTATATATTCTAGGAAAAGGACCACTATAAAATTTTAAATCAAATCTATCCATAGGATTATTATAGTTTTTAAAATGTACATTAGAAGCTTTCAATGCCCTAGATTCTCTAAAGCCGTTAATATTTATATCAAAATAAGCTACTTCGTCCTGTATAATTCGTATTTCGTTATTATATAATACAGCTCCTCCAATAGTTGTTACCCTTAAAGTATTTAAACCAACTCCATAATCTGCGTTTATATGTCGTAGATTATTGCCTATTGAACAAATCTCAATAGGCTCAAAGCTACTATTAGGTCTTTTAATTTCAACTCTTGTATCTAATAAGCTAAAAGAATATTCAAAATCCCATTGTGCAAAATGTTGCCCTAATGTGAAATTAGTTGCTTTGCGTGCACTATCAACTAAAGGCTCATCGTTAAAAACAATAGAAGTATTTCGACGCAATATAAAACTCGCATAAGGAAATGTTGAATGTCCCCATATAAGTCCCCAAGAATCAATCTGAATATAGTCTCCTATTTTTCTAAAGCTAAGGCGAATATATCTATCCTCAAAAATTGTATTATAAAATAAACCACATTCTGATTCAGAAAATGCACGAATAAATCTAACACCGGCATGATTGATAGTAATAGAATTATCATTTACAATAACATAACGGATGTCATAATCAAAATCATCGGTTAAAACATAAAAACCATCCATATCATCGACAGGGTTAACTATGGTTATAGGTCCACACGCAAAAAATATACTAGATGCTATAAACATAGCAATCAATACTATACCTAGAATAAAATAAGATTTCTTTATTTTAAAATTATAAGATTGTTTATCCATACTAAAATTCTCCTTGGGTTTTACTATCATTATATGCGTCAATATAAATTTAGTACACCCGACATTCTATTACTACCGGCAAGAAAAACAAAGTAATGCCGTCCTGTCGAGCGTGGCAAAAATGTTGCTGATATAGTATGCCCACGCCCATCTAAGTGAATTTCTGCTACATTGGCTTCTAATGGATTTCTTTTATTTATCGATACAATTTTCCAAATTACACCACCGCCCATAACATCACACATAAAATTTATAGTGCGAGAGTTTGTGTTGTTTATATTTAATGGTAATATATAAAGCGTCCGTTGTCCTAAATTGCTGAATGAAAAATTATTTATAGTACTACCATTTGCAAACTGTTGTACTTTTGTAACATTGCCATATATAGCAATAAAAATACTTACTGATTGCGAACTACCCGTATTATTTGTTATATCAATCCAGTAATGTGGCTGAATACCAGTAGGCAAAAGCAAACTTTGTCCACCAAACACCCTCCTATTAAGCCCTGTTATGGTGCAATTTATATCCAATTCTAAGCTAGACTCCCCTCGAAATATAATAAATGATTGACCCTCAGGAATATTACTAAAACGAAGCGGAGTAAAATTTTGATTTATTAGAAAATTATGTTGATAAAGATGATTATAATTTATATCTAAAACAATACCTGGTCTATAAATATTTTGAGAGAGATTGCGAATATAAGCAACTGCTTCCACTGCCCGTTGAGCATTTAAGCGACCTCCCGTTATTGAGTGCAATCTAATACAATCAGGAATAAAAGTATTTCTATAGTTATCTACAGTACTGTTAATATAGTGCTTAACCCTAAATGCTTGATTTCTTAAAGTATGATTCGCACTCATCATAAGTGCAGCCGTACCCGCTACGTGAGGTGCTGCATTAGAAGTCCCATACCGCCTAAGATAATAGTTTATATTTCTATGACCTGTGGTTAAAAGCTCATGTCCAGGAGCAAATAAATCTACCGTTATATTGCACCAATTTGACCCCATTTGGCTATTATTATACCATCTTCTGCCCTGTTGATTATGAGCTCCAACAATAATCATATTATTAAATGTAGGAAGGTTTAAATTTCTTATGTTTCTATTTTGATTATTTGCTATTGTAACAAATAAACCCGGAAAATTACGAATTGCTGTATGTAAAGCCGTCGGATTTGCATCTTCAACATCATATTCTATAGAGCCTATACTATGGCTATAATTTAAGATATGAATTCTAGTATTTATAGCAAAAACTATGGCAGCTATCGAACGATCTCGTTGTTCTGCTGTAAATTGTGTAAACATACCTGTCCCAATTCTTAATGGTACAAGTTGTACTCTCTGTGCTATACCGGATATACCTCTTCCATTATCACCATCGGCACCTATTATACCGGCAATATTTGTGCCATGCCCGTTTGTGTCTCGTGTATAGGTTATACAACCTTCTCTATTAGTAACAAAACATCTACCAGGAACCAAATTTATTTGTAAATCTTCGTGTCTGTCGTAAATACCCGTATCAATTACACCCACTCGCACATAAGGACAACCCCTAGTGATACTCCAAGCATAGTCAGCACGAATGCCGGGGGAATTTCTAAGTGCCCATTGCCCACCGGTAAAGCCATTGGCGGCAGTACTCAGAAAAAGAGGATCGTTTGTTGCAAAAGGAAAACCTACATTTGACGGTGCTATTTCTTGCGAGTAAGTTTTTATTAAATTCTCGTAAGTAGATTGGATTTCTAATTCTAAAGCTCTTTTATAGGCAGCATATTCTTTAGCTACTTCCGCTGCTTTCATAGCATCTATATCGTAAACAGATGGTCCCGCATAAAGCACACCAGAAGTACGGGCTAGAGTGCTGATTACACTATAGGCTTGGCTTCTTTGGCTAGCCATAGTTCTAGCGTTTTGCGGCAAACGAACCTCGAATATTTGCCTAAAGTTTTCTACATCTATATTTAGATATTTAGGGCAATGCTCTATTGGCATAAGATCTACCACTTCTGCACCACTAAATCTGCCAAAAATATTTGGATGCTCCTTATTTGGATAAGAAACATCACTATCTAACACTACAACTATTCGTTCGGTGCAGAAATTGTTAGCTAGCCGATTAGTATAACTCATTCGATTTGTTAATGCTTGATCGAACTCTAAATCGTAAACGCTTTTTTGAAGTTGTGGCGATTCAGCTAAATAGATACAATCTCTTTCCGCCATAACATATGTCTGAGTAGGTGTTGCTGCTGTCAAAAACAGTAGCATTATAGCCATAACTCCTATGGTTAGTAATTTATTTTTCTTTTTCATTTTGTATTATCCCTATCTTTTGTTTACCCCCCTACTATATAGGTCGTTTGAGAAGGTCAAAAGGTTGGAAAAATTATTTTTAAATACATACTTTTTATAAAGTATGTTTAATTTATAGCACACTCAAAATAATAAATCAAGAAAAAAAATTAAGATTAAAGTAGAATTTTGTAATTTTATTAGTTCTAAAAAAAACCGTGAGGTTGAATAAATCATCCTCACGGCGGGATAATGCTGTTTTGCATTAAATCCTATTAAGTTGTGATTGGGTTAAATTTTACCCTATTTGCAGCAATTGTCTCTGCCGCCGCCACAGAAGCAGCTGATAAGTAATAAGAACATGATTAGCTCGCAGCAGTTATCGCCCTTGCCATGACCAAAGCCAAAGCCACCGGTACCGCCACCGCAACAGCATAGTAGTATGATAAGCCATAGGATATCCATACCGCCGCCGCCACAGCCGTGTCCGCAATTGTTTCCGAACATATTTTTCCTCCCTTTAATAATAGTGAAGTACATTTTTGATTTGTTTTTGGATTGCAAGTTGTATTTTGTGGCCGGCAAAACACAACCGCTCTCCGCTTAACTTTTTCGCTTCTCTTTTATGCCGATGTTTCTAGATAGCATAGGACTTACAAAAAGATAATAAGACAAAGCTTTTATCTTGCGTACTTCTCGTTAGATTTCTTTTGTTTCCTCTAAATGTATTGCGCTAGTACATAAAGAGATTAGACACACTTATCCAAAGATAAATATCCCTACTTTTATGATATGTAACACATGGCAAGGTGTGATAGAATTTGAGATTTTTTATTGGCTCTTAGGACAATAAAATATTGTCCTAAGAGCATCGGTTATTAAATTATAGTATATTTCTTAAATATGGATAATTTTCATCTCTAAGATCTTTGATATAGCTTATTAAAACCTTTACGCTTACAGTGGCATCAGGTTCGTTGTTACCGTTTACTTGTTCGAGTAGGGCTACAAACTTTTCGTCTACATATCTAACAACATTGTGATTTACCAGCATCATAAGTCTGGTTTTACCTTTTTCCCAATCGTCGTTGGCTTTTTGGCAAAGTGCTATCGTTTCGGAATTGTTAAGATTTTTACGATTTTCTTGTACGCTAATGTCAGCTTTATAAAGATTATCAAGAGTATTGCTATAAAACCTTGTTGTATAAAATACATCCAAAGCTCCTAATGTTAGCATTAAAACAAATAAACTCATCATTAAAATCATTTTTTTCATAATATTTTATAGGGTTAAGTATTAAAGGTTAAGAGTGATAGAAAATACATTTTTTTAAGGCTCGGGCGGTTAATACCCGCCCCTACAGTTGAGCGGTATTAAAATAGCCATTTAATTATTGCGGAAAACAGAGTGTCGCCTTACTATTCGAAGGTATTTAATCTTTAATAATAAACACAATAATTTCTCATTCCTAATTTTTCATTTCTCATTAAATTACCAAGCTCCCTCTGCCACCGCCACTTTCTTAGTAAAAAACTCTCCGTGTTTAGGACTGATATAAATAAGTCCGTCTTGACGAATATCGGCATACAAAATATCTTTTTTATTTTTGTAGCCTTCCGCCTTAAAAATTTCTTCTAGTTTTTCCTTACTCACATCCGCCAACATCATATTGCTTGTATTAAAAGTACCGTCTATAAAAAGCGTAATCGGCAAGTGAGCCGGCTTTGTTTCGACAGGATTGCTTTCTTTTTCTATAACACATAGCTTGCCGTTTGTTTCAAAAATCGCGTAAGCTATTGTGTTAAAGTCGGGATAGCCCGCCGCTCTTACGCTTTCGAGTAAGTCAATCGTATTGATATTCATTTTTTTAAGATTATCGTACCTTATACCGCTTTTATCTATAACAGTAACGCTACGACCACTAATTAAATTTCTTGCTCTAACACTTTTTCTAGTAACAAGAGTTAGTACAAGATGTAACGCCCCTAGCGTAATTATCGGCACAAGACCGTAATATAGAGGAATGTACGGGTCATTCATAGGGATACAAGCAACCTCAGCAATAACAAGCGTGATAACAAGCTCGAACGGTTGCATCTCACCAATTTGCCTTTTGCCCATAATCCTAAGCACTAGTAGCATTACAAGAAATAATATTGTAGATTTCACAAAAACAATTAACATAAAAAAAGCGTGAACAGTTTTTAACATAGTTCACGCTTTTAGTATAGGTATTTAACTTAAAAATTATTTTAAATTAGCTTTTACTTTTTGATATTCTTATCCATAAAAAGTTTCTTCTTTATCTTATATCTTTGAGTTGTTATTAAGTAGAAATTTTTCCACTGCCGATATGCTACGCTCGGAGGCTATAACAGCAAATTGGGCAAAGTCTAAAAAAGCGTCGTCGGTAGCACCGTCGGAAATACTTCGTACTGATATAAACGGCATATTGAAACTGCTACAAACCTGAGCTATAGAAGCAGATTCCATATCGCAAGCAAGTGCTTCAAATTCACTCCTTAACCACGCTGTTTTTTGGTCGCACGCTATAAACTGGTCACCTGATACTATTGTTCCTATTTTGTATCTAAAATCTAAACCATCTAATACCATTTGCATTTTTGATATAGCTACATTACAACATAAAAATTCTCGGCTTTCGCATCCTGCTAGCTGTCCCATTTTTAGCCCCTCTACGGTTAAATCAAAATCATGCTGAATACAGCTACTCCCCACAACAAAATCGCCTTGAAAAAGTGAATTATCTAACCCGCCCGCTACACCTAAATTGATAACTAATTTAATATCCTTAAAAGCCATAAGCATAACGCTAGTGGCCGTTGCCGAATTAACCTTACCTATACCGCATTTAACTACAACAACTTTGCTAGCACCGATAACTCCGCTAACAAAACTTAAAGCTCCTATAATTTTAATTTTAGGCTTTTTTATCTTTTGCACAAGCCCCTCAATCTCGACTTGCATTGCTCCAACAATTCCAATCATAATATATAATTTTCCTTTTTTAAGGCTCGGACAGTTAATATCCGCTCCTACAATTATAACGGTGTTAAATTACCGTTTAATTGTTTCGTGATGCCTAGTGTGCATCCCATACAAATAATAATATAATCATCAAAAGACATTTCTTGCAAACAGAACTTTTTCTTCTCGATTATCAACTATTTTTTATTTCTCATTCATAATTTCTAGTTGTCTCACACATCCTCCTGTGCCATAATCGCATCTGCTCTTGGGTGTTTTGGAGTAACAATTTTGCCGTCTATCCAATAACGGCGACCCGTGCGTTCGTAATAAAGCACAATATTAACTATGTTAAGTAATAACATTGAAATCGGTATTGTAGCTATAAGAGCTAGTCCAAAGGTAAAAACTCCCAAAAAAATATTCGTTAGCAAAATAACCGCCCAAATAAGAATAAATGTAACATACACTCCGCCAAAATGCTTAGCACTCTTGCGTAAACTGTATCTGAAACCATTTCTGACACCAGATTTTCCTACCACAACTTTTGGACTCCAAAATGCTATAAGCGAAGATCTAAATGCTAAACCCAGTACAAGATATAGTATTATTATAGTAGGAGCGATTGCTTGCCAAATAGGTAAAAAGAAAAGAGTAAACATAAAATACATAATGCCAAAAAATATAGCATCAAATAATAAAGTGATAGCAAATTTAGACGGAGCAAATTTACTGGAAACTCCACTGCTTGCTAAAAAACGATTACTAAAGCTAAGTTTAGCATTGTAACTTAAATTACCTTCGAGTATTTTTAGTAGAGGAATTTCGTAAAAACCAATCAAAAATCTAAACACCAGCACACAGATTATAAACATTACAAGAGATAATATAGTTAGCTCCTCATCTCTATAGGTAAAAACATCAACTACTGCCGTCCATAATTCACTTAATTGCACACCAAAATATGTTACATCACCCGTTTCAAACACAGCTATCCATAACGCATCTGCTTGTTCTACTATCCCAGCTTCTCTAAAAACCGATAGCACAGGTAACACAAAAGAAAGACTAATCGCTAGCACAACTAAAATTACTAAAGCTAGATAAAGTGCCAAAATCCAACTCAAACCAAATCTCTCTCTTAATATTTTGAATGCATTTTTTATAATCAAACTCCTTTATCTCTCCTTTCTATATTCGCTACATCAAAACTAACCACCATACAATAAGCAAAAAAGTACATCAAGGTAAAACTTTGGATAACTATTGATATTATTATCCTAACCGCTATAGGCAAAAACTCCTCTAAGCCTGCTAAAACAGTTGATAATGCTATAGAAATCAAAAATATAAATGCTATTCCAAAGGATATTCTAAATGGATTTTTAGCATAATAAGAGGTTGCATTTCTTAACCCGTCGCCAAATCCATATCCATAAACCTGCATAAATGGCAACATAAACATCACAGGAGCCATTAGCCAGCACACAAGCACAAAAATTAGCAAAGTTATAATAGCCATAGTTATTATAGAACCAACGCTTGGTGTAATATAGATTTCCAACACATCACGACCACCTGTCAAAATATTGTGCTGTAGAGCATTTAAGCCGATAATCAATGCAAAATAAATAATGAAAAAAACTATTATAAACGCAAATATTTTAGCCGTAGGAATAAAGTATTCATTTATTCGGCTAAGCGGGCGTTTTAGTTGAAGCCTGCCTGTTCTGAAATGAATTTCTATAAGCGAAAAAACACTACATACAGTTAAAAATAGCGTAATCACTATTAAAATCGGCATAACAATAAATAGTCCTATAAAAGCTCTGCTATCAACAATAAGCGGTTCAAAGTGTAGTCTTAAAAAATTGCCAGTACCTGTCATTTCACTTAAAGCGTATGTTGGCAAAAAACTAACTAACCCTAATGGACGCATGAAAAAAGCTAGCACAACACTAGCAGGCAAACACATCAACCAAATAAGCCACCAGCTACTTCTTAAGTATTTAAATGTTTTCGCCACGAATTCCATAAGGATAGTGTAATATGATATTGATTGTTTGTCAATAAAAAAACTCCGCTCAACTGTATATCAAAGTTGAGCGGAGTTTTTAATATCGTTATCTATGCGTTCCGCAAAAACCGCAAAAATTACTTCCACCAAACGGAGCACCACAATTACTACAGTTATTGCTTTGTAGCGGTTGCTGTTGCTGAGACTGTGGATTCTGCATATTTTGATTCTGCCCTTGCATATTTGGTTGATTACCAACAGGAGCATTCATTCCGTTATCAGGATTTTGAGCCATCCATTCTTGCTCTCGCCTAGTTATCTCAGCCTGATTATCCCGCCTTAAGCGATTCATCATACGGTTCATCATAATGCCTATAATACTTGCCACAACAACTATAATTATTGCCGTTACAAGTAGCGGTATTCCACTACCACTATTATTTACAAGTAGCGGTATTGCAATTAAAAGCAATATAAACCCAAGTAGCAAAAACATACCTGATGCACACCCCGCATTTCTACGCCTACGAAAGCCGGGAATAAACATAAAGCTAGCCATTCCAAGCCCAAACATCATCATCCTGCGTCTACGCCACGGATTACGACGCATCATAGAGCGTCTACGCATACCCATGCCGCCCCTTCTTGGCGAACGATTTCGCATAGGTGACCTACCGCCAACGGGAGGTCTACTACCGCCAGGGCTTGGTGGTCTTGCTCCACCACCCATAGGTGCATTTGGTCTACCACCACCTATAGGAGCACCGCTACCGTAGCCACCACCACGATTTCCTCCCCCCATAGGAGAACCACCGCTACCACCACGGTTGCCATCGCCTCTATTGGCACCTCCGCCCATACCTGATGAGCCACCTCTACCTCCAAAGCCACCGCCTCGGGAGCCTCCTCCGAATCCTCCGCCACGGCTACCACCGCCACCGAATCCTCTTCCTCGCATAATTTTTATTTCTCCTTTATTTTTATAGTACTTTATACTATTTAATAAGCGTTCCAACTTTCTCACCCATACCAGCTCGGTACAAAGCATTTCCGTCGTTTAGACCAAACGCTAAAATAGGGATACTGTTTTCCATACACATAGTAATAGCGGTAAAATCCATAAGATTTAGATTTTCGTTCATAACCTGCATATAGCTTGCCGTTTCTATCTTTTTGGCTTTAGGATTTTTTCTTGGGTCGCTGTCGTAAAGTCCATCTATATTTTTTGCCATAAGCAGTATATCGGCTTTTATTTCCGCCGCCCTAAGTGCTGCACCGCTATCGGTTGTAAAAAATGGATTACCTGTACCGCAAGCAAAAATCAAAATACGCTTATTCTCAAAGTGCCTAAGAGCTTTTCGTAAAATAAAAGGCTCAGCAACTGCTGGCATAGGAATAGCCGTTTGCACCCTTACATGAACACCCATCTTTTCAATAGCGTCCTGTAGAGCAAGCGCATTCATAACGGTAGCTAGCATACCCATTTGATCAGCTGTAACCTTTTCGATAGCTTTGCCTTGCCTTCCACGCCAAAAGTTGCCACCACCAACTACGATAGCTATTTCTAAACCTTTTTTATGTAGTGCCACAACCTGCTCTACTACATGGTTTACATTTTGTGGATGAATTGCCTCATCATCCCTTTTTAGCGCCTCTCCGCTAATTTTTAATAATACTCTTTTATAGCTTGGCATATTTTAAATTTCTCCTTTATTGCGAAAAACCTGTTAATTGCATCCAATTAAGCATTAGATTATTGTTGTGATTATTTTGAACATCTGGCCATCCTGTAGAAACTCTAGGACCGTTACCTACAATTCGTAGTGTATGGTAACCTTTTTCTAATACACCTAAATCAATAGAAGTTGTATCCCAGTTAGAGGAATGAAGTACTGATTCCTGGCTATTGCCATCAATTATTACCGAAATAGAACTACTTACAGTAGCACGATATCTTAAATCTAACACATAAAAATCTGTTCGCTCTACATAAATTTGAAATTCTATCCATCTGCCACCAGCTAAATCTCTAACCTCTAATGCTCCGGCACTTGTATCGGTATCGGTAACAGGCCAAAAGTTTACACTCTCGCTAAAGCCATATCTTGTACCTTCGTCTAAGCATCCAACCCACTCATAAATATTATTTCGAGTCATTTGAGCTATATCTATTATTTCATTTGCTCTAAACCAATAATCTTGATCAAACACGCTCATATTTGTATAAATAATTCCTAATTCGGTAAGCTGCGGCGGAGTAGTATTTGTTAAAAGTTCCATCATAGGATAGGCTGCTGATGTTACACCTCTTTTAGGAATAAACCAAGCATATTTATCTACAAATGGACTTTGCTCCATCCATGCTACAGTTTGCGACATATGCCACGCTTGCCACCTAACACCGTTTTCTCTAGTGAAATATGGGCGACTCCAAGCAACATGTGCCGGATTAGTGTATCCCCATTGAATATAGTACCAAGCACACCACTCAGTAACCCAAATAGGAACTCTAACTCCAAACTCCTCATAAAGGGTGTTATGAAACCTTTCTATAAACACCTTAAAGTGGCTCGGCCAACTAGTATAAGTATGTACGCTTATAGCATGAATATCCTCTATAGTACCGTATCTTTCGGGGTTATCTAAACGAATAATCTCTTGAAAAAACTCTACTATCCAAGTTACTCCGCCTTGCTCACCAGCAAAACGGGAATTAGCACCGCCTACATTGCCGTGTGCTAATGCAGGAGATATGATTTTAAGGTCTAACTCTCTAGCAAGCCTAAGCATTCTAGGCCAGCTATTAGGATTGGTGGCAAAATGTTGAGGAGTTACACCATTGGGACCTCCACCTTGATTTGTTATATTAACCTCATTCATAGTTCTAAGATAACGAACCTCAATACCTCTTTCTCTTTGACGATTTACAAAGTTGCGAATATTATTCTCGCCGGCGTCGCTCATGCTCTGCCCCCAATTCATAGGCACAAAGTTTACATTGTGATAATTTGCCTCAGATTCTACTAAATCACTACCGGGTTGAACAGCCCAATTATAAAACCAACCTATACCATGCTCACCTTCTTGAAGCAATCTAAAATCATCAGCCGTATGTAAATCGCTAGAACTACCTTGTGGACTGTTTCTAAAACTATAGCCAACTCCTCGTGCGTAGTTATTCAAAACACTACGCTCAGGCGGTGGCTTGGGCACATATGACGAAGTTGAAGAATCGCTAGCGTCGGAAAGCGTTTCTTCTGTACTTGTTGGTAAAGTTGGTATACATGCTACAAAAAGCACACATGCAATAATAAGCACAATTGTAGACAGCAATAATTTGTAAATTTTTCTATTCATACTTTCATTATGACATAATTTAAATACTATTGCAAGCATTTTTGTAAATCTTATACGAGTTTTTATAAAATGCGAGTAGCTAAAGCTACTCGCATTTATATCTTTTTATTTTACAATACACAAACATAACTTTACTCCAATCCTTCAGTATACTTATTATTACCCCAATTTTGTTTGTTAAATTGTCTTGCTCTAGCAACCGCTAAAGCACCCGGCTCTACATCACGCTGAATTGTGCTACCCGCCGCTACAAATGCACCATCACTAATAACTATAGGAGCTATTATATTGGCATTCGAGCCAACAAAAACATTTTTACCAACCTTTGCTTTGTGTTTGTTTTTGCCGTCGTAATTTACAAAAACAACTCCGCAACCAATATTACATCCATCTCCCATCTCGCAATCGCCCACATAGCTAAGATGACTAATCTTACACCCATCGCCGATAATGCTTGCCTTAATCTCTACATAATTGCCTATTCTGCAATCACTACCGATAATAGTATCGGGTCTAATATAAGCGTACGGACCCACTGTAGTGTTACCGCCAATAAAGCTTTTATAAATTTGACTTGCCGTAATTGTAGCACTCTGCTCTACAATAGCGTCCTCTAAATAATTGCCCGCATTTAGTTTAACATCGGTTTTTATAATAGTTTCGCCTTTTAGAATATTATTAGGACCAATAACAACACCCCTAGCTATCCTTACATCAGGACCGATAAACACGCTGGAAATATCCTCGATATGAACTCCTCTCTCCATATGATAGCTTAAAATGCGTTGCTTTAAAATATCCGAAATTATAGACACTTGCTTAAAGTTAGTTGCACTAATAAAATCTTCCTCATCAAAAAAGTAGCTATCAGTTGCCATAAAGGTATCGATTGCTCTGAGATACGCAGTCTTAAAAATATAACCGCGGGTTAGCTTAATCATATTAGCGTCCGAACTTTCGATTGTAGCAAGTGCATCCAAAATCGTCTTTTTAGTAAGTAGAGGAGTATCCGAATATAAAACCGCCGTATAAGCACTCTCGACATTTATGTACGGGCGCACCATAACAGGCAGCTCTACTTTTTTATCCTCAAGAGCTATCTCAAAAGGACAATTAGGCAAACTCAATTTTACCCAATCTAACATAGATTTACCCAATATTTGCACGCTGGGAGTTACTCCCGATTTTTCGTGCACAGCTTTAATTATTATCGCACTTAAATTATATTTATGTAGCATAAATTCTGTACCTGTTTTTATTATATATGCTTAATACCCAAAAAGCAAATACTATTTAGAGAATGCCTCTAACATTAACCTCGACTGCTCAATTTCATACTCTATCATTGGAACTAATTGATATTGATATCACTCTATCATACCTAATATTTGTGTGTTTGTAAAAATTAGCATTAGTATTTCTAGTATTGCATGAGGGCTTCTTATATAACCTTCTATCTTGTAAATTCGTCATAGTAAATCAACAATAGAGATAATACATATCATATATTTCCTCTATATACTTATAGTAATATAAAATCGCCTACCAAATGACAAGCGTTTTCTCCATAAAGTTTGGTCAATTTTCTTAGAACACTCTTTTTATTTTGGAGATGGCTTGCAGTCGGTCTGCCCCCGTTAAAGTCTCGGAGACTTGCGATATTCGCCTTAGACTGTGGAATACGAGGGCTGTTTTGGAATTGATGTGTTTTGCGGTTATGCTTTTTTTTCAGCGGCTGCATTCTTCCCGATTAGCCGTCTTAAGTCACCAATATCTTTTGACACTGGGGGGAGGCAACGGATTTAGCCCGAGACACTGGGGGGAGACATTTTTTATTCTTGTTTTATTCTTTCAATTTTTTCTCTAATCAATTCTAGGGATATATCTTCCCAATAGTTGATATACACAAGTTTGACATCGTTCTCTTTGCTTAATTTTAATTTCAATTCATCTCTCTCTTTTTGAGTAGCGAAGTTTTTTTCACCACCAAATATTCCGACTGATTCGAAGTGCTGTTTCCCTTGATATTCAATAGCAATGTTTTCGCCAAAAATAAAAATATCGTAGGATAACCCCTGCAGAAAATACGGTCTATGTTGGTGTGTTACTTTCTTATCTCCATAAAGTTTTTTGACTAATTCATATACATACTGTTCTGATTTCCATTTGTATTCAAGGATAAGATATTCGTGTCTTTCTAAATGAGAATATAGATCATTTTGTGCATTTTTCAAAACTTCATTTCTTGTCTGGATAATGTCAATCTCTCGTTTAATATAGGTGGGAACTATAAAGTATTGTAAGCCTTTCTCTACAAAACAATATTTATTATGGTTTTTCTTGACTCTGTTTTTCCATTCCTCAGCAACGCCTACTTGAATTCTATTGACAAGAATTTCTATTATATTCATATCGCAAGCTATACCCTTGATTTCATATAGCTTGTCGTCAAGGTATCCATTGTTTTCATAAATTTTATAATTAGCTAAAGCCTCAAAACCAATATCATCAGCACGACTTTGTGCAATACTATGAACACTCTGTGTAGTTGTGCTACAAATCGCATAACCTGTTTTTTCTTCATCTTTGAGTTCGTATATAATAAAATTATAAAAGAAACCTCTCCAAGCTAAAAATCTTTTTTCAATTTCAAGTTCTGGTAAAGTAGTTGTAATCTTATTAAGAAAACTGGGTATAATCGGCTTGTCAGTTGCGTAATTTTTAATCCTTCCGAATTCATCAACTCGTCCCTCAGTTTCTGCTAATAGTAGAACTCCTAGCTTTCCTGTGAATTTATAATATCGTATTAAGTAATAATCAAATTTTCTCTTGAAGGCACTTATATTGAATTTGAAAATCTCATTATAAGTAAACTCTTCAAAAATAATTGTCGGGTTTACAAATTTCACATCACTTGAAAAATTCACCAAGCAAGCTATTATCACAAACGAATCCTCTATTACAAAAACTTTTTCACAAACTCCAAGCTCAAAGCAATCATATGAATAGCCTTTTAATATCTGCTCGTATTCATTTATTACTTTTGCATACTCTGCTTGTGCGTCAAGCATTTTCTTCTTGTTAATTTGATTTATTTCTTTAATTGTGTAAACGGTGTGCCCCATGTCACTATTATATCACTATTATAGCAATATGTATATTTTGAGTCAAGTAATCTTGGGCTTCATGATACAACATTATTGAGAAAACATAAACGCTGGTGCAACATTGCCAACGAAAACAAACATCATTTTATTGCAGAAACGCAAGCGTTTTTTGGGCATAATTTTAAGTAAATTCGCAAATCCGCCTTATTGTCGCTGGCTGGGGTCATAAGGCTATCCCCATCGGTTTAACCCCGACACGGCTGTATAACGCCGTCATATTGCTTAAATATATGTTGAGTTTTGAACTCCGCTTTGCCTCCTCTTACCTGCCGTTGCCTTTTCCTGCAATAAGTGTCCGTTATCTGCCCCACACCTTTGGAATAGGGGCGACAGGCGGCAGTCCTTGTAGTTTGGTTATCACGACATCGTGCAGCCCTTGTACCTGTATTTTGGCAGAATAATCACAAAAACCGCCTTGTCGGCGGTCTTGAATATTTATTTTTTTGTTTTTTTGACATGTCATTCATCCTTATTTAATACTAATTACCTCTTACAGAGCGAAGTGTATTATATATAAACGCTATCTCTTGTTCCATAAACCTTAGTCCACCTGATACAAAATACCAGCTTGCACTATTAAGCCCAAATACATGATTATTGCTAACAGCAGTTACATCTTGGAATATTGCATGGTTAAGAATATTTACATCCGACGCTCCGTCGCCAACAGCAAATCCTCTGTCTATCCAAAAAATTATATCGGCGTCGTTGTTATAGAAAAAGCCTGCACCGATAGGCGTTCCATGGTTAGCGGGATTAACATTTGCTACCGCTTCTCTTATTCCGAGTTCTCTATGAATAAGCGAGTATCTGCCCGCACCTCCATGCGCCGCAATTCCGCTGCCGTTAAGCTGAACGATAAGTGCTGTTACAGCCATTTCATAAGCTAGTGCCGCCGTATTGTCAATTTGAGTTTGAATTGCAGCAAGTCTTTCGTCCGCCTCTCCCTCTAATCCAAAAATCTTTGCTATTATCTCGACATTTTCTTTAAAGTCAGATACAAAGTGTTCCGCACCTGTTCTTACCGCTAAATCTATTGTGGGAGCAATAGCAGATAACCTTGAAAAGAATGCTTGCGGTCTTGCTCTTTGTCGCCCGCTAATTATAATAAGGTCGGGGTTTATAGCGATAACTGTTTCAAAATCGGGGGTGTGCGGTTCATGCGCTCCAAGGTCTGGAAGAGCGTTTGCTCCAGTTCTTGGAAATGCCGCATCTATATAATCTGCTGTACTCATGTGAGCTATTCCCACAACTCTGTTCGCCAAATCAAACTCAAGCATTATGTCTAAAATAGCGTGGCAAAATACAGCTACTCTTTGAGGGTTAAGAGGTACTTGTACATATTCTGTCACGGGTCTACTTACATAGCCGGGTCCGTGTGTCTGTACCCTATGCTCATTATAAAAACGATTATGAACCATAATATACCCATACGGGAATTCGTGTTCCGGTGCTGTACATCCTATCATTGCTGTGCTTACACCAAGCAACAATACAAACGACAGGATTAGTGTAGTGATTTTTTTCTTCATTTTTTTGTTTCCTTTTCGGGTTGTCAATGCCGATTTTTAATGACAATTTATTTTTTATTTTAATTTGTTCTAAAGAGGTTTTTCCGCACAGCTAGAACATCCGTGCGTATGTGGTAACTCGTCCGATTAAGCGCATTCTTCGCAATTATGGTACACGCAAATACTGCGACCATTATGCTCTACAATTTCACAATCTACATCAAACACCTCCTTTATAACGCTTTCTTTCATAATGTCGACGGGTGCAGCGTGTAATATCAACTTGCCGTCTTTTAGAGCGACTATTTTGTCGCTGTAACTGCTTGCGTAGTTAATATCATGAACAACTATGATAATTGTTTTTTTGGTTTCATCTACTAAATTTCGCAAGATTTTCATAATACTTGATGAGTGTTTCATATCAAGATTATTAAGCGGCTCGTCTAGCATTATGTGATCAGTATCTTGAGCAACAACCATAGCAACAAAAGCCCGTTGTCTTTGCCCTCCGCTAAGTTGGTCTATAAATTTATGTTGCATATCAGTTAGAGCCAAATAATCAAGGGCTTTGTCTATCATAAAATTATCTTCTTTTCTAAGACGTCCTTTTGAATGAGGAAACCTCCCAAACGCCACAAGCTCTCTTACGGTCAGCTTTATACTAAGATTATTATTTTGCCTTAGAACTGCAATCCTTTTGGCAATATCGACGCTTTTAATCTCTTTGATGTTTTTATCTTCAAAAAAAACCTCGCCGCCGTCCTGCTTTAATAGCCTTGCCATAATAGAAAGCAAAGTCGATTTGCCCGCACCGTTTGCTCCGACTAGGCTTGTTATGCATCCAGTTTCAAAGGCTAATGATACATCGTCCAAAACCGCTTTGCCATTATATATTTTTGTTATGTTCTTTACTTCAAACATTATTTTTACTATCCTTTATTCCTTTGCTTAATAAGCAAAAATATAAAATAAATACCTCCTATAAAATTTATAATAATCGCAATATTGATATGAGAGTTTATTACTCTCTCCATCAAGAATTGTCCGCCCATCAACGCAACCGCCGCTATCAAAATACTTGCGGGTATCGTGAATATATGGCGGTGGCTTTTTATTATTTGATAAGATAAATTAGCGGCTAATAATCCTAAAAACATTATGGGTCCGACTAATGCTACCGAAACTGAAACAAGCACGGATACTATAATTAAAATCCTTATAGTCATTGCATTATAATTAAGACCAAGGCTTATTGCATTATCTCGCCCCAAAGACAAAACATCTAACTTGCGCGGTCGCGGCATCGCAATAATCATAATCGCCGCTAAAACTGCGGATATTATTATCAAACTTGTATTGGGCGAATTAAAACTTGCAAACATTCTTGTTTGTACAAAGTCAAATTCGGCAGGGTCAATTACCATTTGCATAACTATTGTGAGCGATGCAAAAAGCGTGCTGATTATCATTCCAACTAACAGCAATATATAAATGCCTTTTGTTTCTTTTATTAGTAGAGGAAAAAATACCAGTATCGAGAACCCAACCATTAGTACAACGGAAAGTATAAAATTAGGTGTCCCCGATATAAAATAATCTCCGCTTGCCAAAAAGAAAACAATCCCCGTCTGTATAAACATATAAATATTTTCAAAGCCCAAAACGCCTGGAGTTAAAATTCGTGCGTTGGTTAGAGTTTGAAAGACTACTGTTGAAAACCCGATGCATACGGCTATTAAAAGAATTGCCAAAACTTGAAAAACCCTTGGCGGCAGTATAAGGTCGGGTCTTGTACCTAAACTAATAAATAAAAAACCTGCGATAAATAGTGCTAAAATAATTGCTAAGATTGCTAAGATTATTGCGGGCTTGCTACTTATAAACTTGCCCGCCCTACCCGCTTTTTGCTCCATAGGAGGCAGCTTTGTTTTTTTAGGAAATGCTTTCGTTTGTATTGTCATGCTTGCTTTTTTGCCCTCCTAACTTTATTTTTATTTCTCTTTATAAACAGTAACCCTAAGAACAATACCGCTCCCACTACTCCCGCAACTAAACTGACAGGCACTTCAAAAGGATAAATAATCACTCTTGCGATAATATCACAAACTAAGAGGAATATCCCGCCTAAAACTGCCGTGTACGGCAAGTTTTTTTTGAGATTATCGCCCCTATAAATACTCACTATGTTTGGAATAACCAACCCTAAAAATGGGATAATTCCCGCCGTAAGCAGTACAAGCGTTGTTATTGCCGCAACGATTGCTAATCCAAAGCCCATTGTTAGTTTATAATTAACACCTAAATTTTTAGAAAAATCCGCGCCTAGTCCCGCTATCATAAAATAATTTGCGAAAAAGTAAGCGACTACGATTAGCGGAATTGTCAAAAGAATTAACTCATAAGAACCCGACAAAACAAAAGAAAAATCGCCCATAAGTAATACAGATATAAGTTGCACAATATCTAAACGCAAGGCAATTAGCGTTGTTATGGATGCCAACACCCCGCCGTAAATAATTCCAACAAGCGGTACAAATGTCGTGTTCTTAATTTTTATTCGTTCTATTATAACTATAAATAATGCAGTAGATGCCATTGTAATTGTAAAAGCAAAAATGCCTCTTGCAAGCAGTCCTGCGGCAGGAACAATTAACAGTGCCAAAAGTATTCCTAGCCTTGCACCCTCAAGCGTTCCGGCTGTTGTGGGTGATACAAACTTGTTGCTTGTCATTGCTTGCATTATAAGACCGCATATACTCATGCCGACCCCTGCTACAAGTACAGCAAGCGTTCGGGGAAAATAATGATGCCTTAAAAATCTAATCGCTTCTTCCTCGCATCTAAAAATTGAAGCAATGCTTATAGGTCCGACAAATAAAGAAGTTATTGCTAATGCAATAAGTAACCCTATCAAAAGCGGCAAAATCCATTTACATCTTTTAACTTCATTAAAATTATTACTTTTTAGAGGCTTTATCCCCTGCCTTGTTTCTTTTTTAACTATCATGACATTATTATACTTTTAGTAGAGTTAGCATGCGCTAACCAAAAGAGCAAAAATAAAAGGCACTTCGGTTAGCCTACGCTAACTAATGTATACTATATAAAATATATATGTCAAATACTTTTATAAGGTTTTTAAAAAAATTTTTATTCTTACTGTTTTATGTGCTTACCCTAATTCGTTTGACTAATGTATGATTTTCGAGTAAACTTAAATAAGGATGTTAGAGTCAGGTAAAAATTACATTGAAACTATTTATGTTTTAAGCAAGAATTCTACAGGAGTTCATGCGATTGATGTCGCTAATGTGCTTAATTTTTCCAAGCCCTCTGTGACCCGCGCTCTAGGCATATTAAAAACAAAAGGTTTTATTTTTGTTGATAGTGAAAACCATATTATATTAACTGAAGAAGATCTGAAAAAAGCAAAAGATATTTATTAAAGGCATCAAATCATAACTCAATCTTGGATACTAAAAGGAGTATCCCCAAAAACTGTCGCAAAAGACGCTTGCCGTATAGAACACGACATAAGCGAAGAAACGCTTGAATGTATAAAAACATTTGTGCAAAAACATTCTAAATAACTACAAAAAGCCCCAAAACCGCGAGAGGTTTTGGGGCTTCCCTGCTTGTTTATTCAACTTTTTACCAGAAAACATCAATACAAATTAAACTTTTCTTAAAAAACAACTCTAATTATTCCTAAAAAACGCAAGCGTTTTTTTTGCGTATTATTTTTATCTACTAAAGTTTATTATTTTACAGATGTACCGCATTCGACACAAAAGCGTGCTCCTGCTTTTAGAGGTTTTTTACAATTAGCACACTCTGCCACTAGGCTTTGACCACATTCGGCACAGAATCTTGCATTCGGTTTAGTTGGCTTAGAGCACTTTGGACAAAGCTCGTGTGGTGGCTTACCGCATTCGGGACAAAATCTAGCTCCCGCTTTAATTTGAGCATTACAATGAGGGCAAGTAATCTTATCTCCTGCTCCTTGTGGCACTCCACCAGCTGCTTGCGGTCCAAAACCTTGCACATTTTGCATTCCCTGATTCATCATATTACCCATCATATTACCCATACCAACACCCATACCCATACCCATCATAGCATTCATAGGTCCGCCTGCACCGGGATTGCCGGCTGCTTGACCCATAACATCCATTTGGCGATTAGCTAAATGCATATCAAAGTTTTGCCTTTGCATACCTAAAGCAGAGTTTTGCATCATAGCTTTTTGAAGCTCTTCTGGCAAACTAAAGCTCTCAAAAATAAATCTTGTAAGACCTATACCCAATTCGGCAAACATAGGCTTTATGTGTTCTTCGGTACTTTTAGAAAGAGCCATTAGATTACCCGCCATATCTAAAACCGGCACCTTGCTCTCGCCTATTGCTGCCGTAACACCCATAAGCATCTTACCTCTAAGATAATCAGTTATCTCGTTAGTAGCAAAAGTGGTCGAAGTTCCGCTAAGTTCTGTCATAAACTTAAATGGGTCATCTATCTTAAAACTATAAGAACCAAAACCACGGATTTTAACGGCTCCAAAGTCCTTATCCCTAGTTAAAATCGGGTTAACTGTACCCCATTTTTGATTAGTAAATTGAGTAGTATTTACAAAGAAAATATCCACTACAATAGGGCTTTGAAAACCATATTTCCAACCCATTATTCTAGTTAATACCGGAATATTGCCTGTATCTAAATTATAAAATCCAGGAGGAAAAACATCCGCCATTCTGCCTTTAACGCAAAAAATAGCCGCTTGCCCTTCACGCACAGTTAGCTTAGAACCTTTATTAACTTGCCTGCCACCTGTTGCAAACTTATGTACTATTACATTTCTATCCTGACCATTCCATTCGATCAGCTGTAGTATTCCACCACGCATAATTTTTTGTACCTCTTTTATTAAAAATTGATTTTTTTGAAAGATTATTATTTGATAATTTTTATTAAATTGATTGTTTGTATTTTATTACAAGCATTATTATATGCTTTTATTATAAAAATGTCAATAATATTTATAGTATTCTTGCTATAAATATACATTAATTAATTTTTTTGAAATATTGGATTTTATATTGGTTTATATTGAAAGGTGAATAATATGCAAATAAAACCGATAATGCAGTTAGAATAACTCATTTGCCGACAAGTATTATAGCTGCTAACAAAATGAAAGGAGACAAATTCAAAAAAGAAGTACTTAGACAGGCTCTTTACTCATTGTTAAATATTTTATTAGTATGATAACTATAGATATATCAAAAGCTATCCAAATAGCATTCATATAATCAAATATTCCAAAAGTAGCTGCCATTATAATTAGCATAAGCTTCGGTAAAGCATTAATAATAAATAAAACCAATAATGCAGTGGCAAATCCGAAATGTTCTGTTTTTATAAAAAGTATACCTATTATAATATATGCAACTGCCCAAATAGCGGCAAAAATTAGTGGAATTAATATTATAGGATGCAGTGACCATGTACCCATAAGCACCGATAACAAAATAATACTTACCACTTGCAAAACACCAATTACCATTGATGCTATTGCAACAATATTTCTTAAGATATTTTTCGTTTGATGTGTTTTATAATTAGATGTTGCTCTATTTTTGCCTTGTACACCACTATTGTGGGATACATTGCTTCGCCAAACAGACATCGGTTTTCCGTCTTTTTCCCAAGTTTCTTTCAAAGCAGCTTGCTTCGTTTTTTCAGTAAAATCATCACTAATATCAGTTCCGATATTAGTGAGCGTTAATATCATACTTATAGAGCATTCTGTCCCACATCTGTCGCAAAATGTAGCTACATCAAATAAACTTTTATTGCAATTCTCGCAGTTTTTCATTACTTTCTCCTTAAAACCTTATAATGCTAATCGGTTTTACATATTAAATTTATTCCCTAACCAATAATATGACTAGGGAATAAATTCGCTTAATATGTGTTGTCTCTTGTTAGTTCTTGAGGTTCTTTAATTTCAAACGGATAAACTTGCCTATATTGCTTCATACCTGTACCAGCAGGGATCAATTTACCTATTATAACATTCTCTTTAAGACCTACTAGCGGGTCAATTTTATTTTTAATAGCCGCTTCTGTTAAAACTCTTGCTGTTTCTTGGAAGGACGAAGCCGATAAAAAGCTTTCTGTAGCAAGCGCCGCTTTAGTTATACCTAGTAGAGTATGTTTAGCACTGGCAGGACGCTTAAAGTCTGCCATAACCTTAGAGTTTTCTTCTTCAAAAGTAGTTAAATCTTGTAACTCCCCAGCTAAAAGTTTAGTATCTCCGCCATCTTCTACACGCACTTTTTTAAGCATTTGTTTAATGATAACCTCTATATGCTTATCGTTTATAAGAACACCTTGGGAACGATAAACCGCTTGAACTTCTTTTAGAATATAATCCTGAACATCTCTTTTACCTTTTGTACGAAGTAAATCTTGAGGATACACAGGACCTTCTGTTAAAGCGTCACCTGCTGTTACCATTTGACCACGCTCTACTCTTAGATGTGCTGTAAACGGAATACTGTATTTATCTTCCTTGCCATTTTCTTGCTTAATGTAAACATTTCTAGCACCATCTTTTTCTTCTATTCTAACCTTACCACCGTATTCTGCTATAACGGCAGCACCTTTTGGATTTCTAGCTTCGAATAAATCTTCTACCCTTGGTAGACCTCTTGTTATATCGTCCGCACTTGCTACACCACCCGTATGGAAGGTACGCATTGTAAGCTGAGTACCCGGCTCACCAATTGATTGCGCTGCAATAATACCAACAGCCTCACCGATTTTAACCTTAGTTGACGCCGCCATATCTCTACCATAACAGATGGCACAAACGCCGTATTTGCTTTTGCAACTTAAAACACTTCTTATGCTAACCTCTTTAATGCCGGCACTCTCGATAGCAGATGCAGTTTTATCAGTAATCATCTCACCAAGTGGTACGATAACCTCCTTAGTTTTGGGATGAATTACATCGGCTGCGGTGTATCTACCTACAATTCTATCGTGAAGACTTTCTATCATTTGATCGCCTTCCATAATAGCACTTGTAATAAAGCCTTTAGGCTCACCTTCGCTACAGCAATCTTCTTCACGCACAATAACATCCTGCGATACATCCACCAGACGACGGGTAAGATAACCCGATTCCGCTGTTTTTAATGCCGTATCGGCTAGACCTTTACGACCACCGTGTGAGGAAATAAAGTATTCTAAAACAGATAAGCCTTCTCGGAATGAGCTTCTAACAGGAGTTTCCAGCGTTTCGCCTTGCGGGTTAGTCATAAGACCCCTCATGCCGCTAAGCTGAGCTATCTGCTTCATACTACCTCTAGCACCAGATACGCTCATCATATTTATAGGATTAAATTCCGATAAAATTTTCTTTAACTCTTCGGTAACTTCGCTATTAACCTTACTCCATTCTTTAACTGTTAGCTTATAGCGTTCTCTATTTGTAATATGTCCTTGTTGATATAATTCGTCAAATTCTACAACTCGCTTTTGAGCTGCATCAATGATAGGTTTTTTAGCCTCTGGAATATGCATATCAAATATACTTGTAGTAACAGCACCGATTGTAGAATACTTAAAGCCAAGTGCTTTAATTTTATCTAATGTAATAGCAGTTTCGGTAGCACCTTTTAAATTAAATGTATTTTCTACAATTTTTTGCAGCTTTGATTTATCTACCTTATAGTTTACTTCAAGTTCAAAAACACTTTCGGGATTGCTTCTATCCACAAAGCCTAAATCTTGAGCAATTGCTTCGTTAAAGATAAGTCTGCCTACAGTAGTTTCGATAAGTTTAGATTTAGTTTCGCCGTCAATTTCTTTTTGAATTCTAACTTTAATTTTAGATTGCAAATCAACAAAGCCAAGGTCATAAGCAGCTTTAGCTTCGTCAAATCCACTAAATACTTTGCCTTCGCCCCTACCACCAGGATATTCCATAGTTAGATAATAACAGCCGATAACCATATCCTGCGTTGGACTACATACAGGACGGCCGTCTGATAATTTAAGGATATTATTACTAGCAAGCATTAGCACTCTAGCCTCTGTTTGAGCCTCTACGCTAAGCGGCACATGAACAGCCATTTGGTCTCCGTCGAAGTCTGCGTTAAACGCTCCGCATGCAAGCGGATGTAGCTTAATAGCACGACCCTCAACAATAACAGGTTCGAATGCTTGAATACCTAATCTATGAAGAGTCGGTGCACGGTTTAGAAGAACAGGATGTTCTTTTATAACCTGCTCTAGTATGCTCCAAATTTCGGCTCCGCCACGCTCTACTATACGCTTAGCACTTTTTATATTATGAGTTTTACCTTTTAGCACTAATTCCCTCATAACAAACGGCTTAAATAGTTCTAGCGCCATCTCCTTTGGAAGTCCACACTGATACATTTTTAATTCCGGTCCTACTACGATAACGCTTCGACCCGAGTAGTCTACCCTCTTACCAAGAAGGTTTTGCCTAAAGCGACCTTGTTTACCTCTTAAGAGACCGCTAAGTGCTTTAAGCTCTCTACCGCCGGCACCTGTAACAGCCTTTCCACGACGACCGTTATCAATAAGGGCATCTACCGCTTCTTGTAACATACGCTTTTCGTTACGCACAATAATTTCGGGAGCACCTAACTCCATAAGTTTTTTAAGGCGGTTATTACGGTTGATAACTCGGCGGTATAAGTCGTTTAAGTCGCTTGTAGCAAATCTGCCACCGTCTAATTGCACCATCGGACGAATTTCAGGAGGAAGAACAGGCAAAACATCCAACACCATCCAAGTAGCTTCGTGCCCTGTTTTAATAAAGCTATCCATCATCTCAAGGCGCTTTATATTTTTAACCTTCTTAGCACCTGTAGAGTTATCTACAATTTTTTTAAGTGCCGTAAATTCTTTTTTAAGATCAATATGACTAAGAAGCTCCTGAATAGCTTCGGCACCCATACCTACCTTAAATGCATCGTAGCCGTATTTTTCTCTAGCTTCTACCACCTGAGCATCTGTCATAATTTGCTTATACTCTAAGTCAGTATCGCCGGGGTCGGTAACAATGTAGTGTACAAAATACACCACATGCTCTAGATTTTTCGGCGCCATATCTAGCATAAGTCCTATACGGCTAGGCACGCCTCTAAAATACCAAATGTGAGTAACAGGAGCAGCTAATTCAATATGCCCCATTCTGTCACGACGCACTTTAGCACGGGTAACCTCTACACCACACTTATCGCAAATAACACCTTTATAGCGAATACGCTTATATTTTCCGCAATGACATTCCCAGTCCTTACTAGGTCCAAAAATCCTCTCGCAAAATAACCCGTCTTTCTCAGGTTTTTGAGTACGATAATTTATCGTCTCCGGTTTTGTAATTTCTCCGTGGCTCCACTCCCTAATTTTATTAGGTCCCGCCACTGCTATTTGTATAGCATCAAAGTTATTTAGTTCAAACATAAATTTTAATGTTCCTTATTTATTTCAGGTGCTTTACCAAATTACAAACGACAAAGTACAAACTACAAATTGTTGATTATTACTTTTTCTATAAATTATCCGTATTTTGTAGTTTGTCAGTTGTAGTTTGTAATTATATTCCTATTTCTTTTTCTTCTTATCAGATTTTTCTCTTTCGGCTTTAATTTCTTCGTCTAGTAATTCATCATCTAGTAAATCATCATCGGTTAAAATTCTATCGGCAAACGGGTCTACTATGTTAATCTCGGCAGCACCACCAAATAATTCGGCAAAAGCTGCATCTTTACTGTCCTCTAAATCGTCATCGCCTAAGTCATCATCAAATATTCCGCCCATTAAATCAATTTCTTCATCCAGCATAACTTGACCGTGAGCAAAATGACGCTTGCGTGCCTTGATACCCTCGTGTTCGTTATCATTTTCTAAAATGTTTCTTATGCCAATTTCTTGATTACCCTCAGCTAAAATCTTAACATCTAACGAAAGTGCTTGAAGCTCTTTAATAAGAACCTTAAATGACTCAGGAATACCCGGCTCACCAACATTAAAGCCTTTAACGATGCTCTCGTAGGTTTTAACTCTACCCACAACATCGTCGGATTTAACCGTCATAATTTCTTGAAGAATATTAGCAGCACCATAAGCGTAAAGTGCCCAAACCTCCATCTCACCGAAACGCTGACCACCAAATTGTGCTTTACCGCCAAGAGGCTGTTGAGTAACAAGCGAGTATGGACCCGTTGAACGAGCATGGATTTTATCGTCTACTAAGTGAATAAGTTTAATCATATACATATAACCAACTGTTACACGGTTTTCAAACGGTTCACCTGTACGGCCATCGTATAATTGCACTTTACCGTCTACTTCGCCTTTTTCGTTTACAGCTATATTATTTTCTCTTAGTAATTTTTCAATATCTGCCTCGGTTGCTCCGTCAAAAACAGGAGTAGATATTTTCCAACCCAGTGCTTTAGCAACCAATCCTAAATGCACCTCTAAAACCTGACCTATATTCATCCTAGACGGAACACCTAATGGATTTAGCACGATTTGTAGCGGAGTTCCATCTGCCATAAACGGCATATCTTCTTCAGGAAGTATTCTACTAATAACACCTTTATTACCGTGACGGCCCGCCATTTTATCGCCCACGCTGATTTTGCGTTTTTGAGCAATATAAACACGAACAATCTTATTTACACCTGCCGTCATCTCATCTTTATTAGCACGGGTAAATACTTTAACATCTACAACTATACCGCCCTCGCCGTTAGGAACTTTAAGCGAAGTATCTCTAACTTCTCTTGCCTTTTCACCGAATATCGCACGAAGTAATCTTTCTTCTGGAGTTAGTTCTGTTTCCCCTTTTGGAGTAACCTTACCAACTAGAATATCACCTGTTTTAACCTCGGCACCGATTCGAACGATACCAAATTCATCTAGATTTTTAAGAGCGTCGTCGCCGACATTTGGAATATCTCTAGTGATTTCTTCTTCGCCTAGCTTTGTATCTCTAGCCTCTACCTCGTGCTCCTCTATATGAATGCTGGTAAAAACATCGTCTTTAACAATCTTTTCGCTAACTAAAATCGCATCCTCGTAGTTATAACCTTCCCAACTCATAAAGCCAATAAGAATATTTCTACCAAGTGATAACTCAGCGTTTTGAGTTGAATGTCCGTCTGCCAAAACTTGTCCTGCGTTTACTCTTTCGCCCTTATGAACTATAGGACGCTGATTGATACAGGTTCCTTGGTTGGAGCCAATAAATTTCTTAAGCGTATACGCATATGTTTTGCCGTCGACATCTTCCGTTACCTCTATTCTTTCAGCGTCCACATAGCTAACAACACCAGCATTTTTATTTATAATAAGCACACCACTATCGTATGCAATTTTGTGCTCGATGCCCGTACCAACAATAGGAGCTTCGGGAATAAGTAGAGGCACAGCCTGCCTCTGCATGTTAGAACCCATTAGTGCACGGTTAGTATCGTCATTCTCTAAAAACGGGATAAGAGCTGTAGCAATAGAAATCATTTGCTTAGCACTAATATCAATATAATCAATTTCGTATTTAGATTTTTCTAAAATGTCATCCCAGTGACGCATTAGAACACGCTCATTTTTTAAACAACCTTTTTCGTCTAGCGGTTCGCCTGCTTGTGCCACCATATATTTATCTTCTTCATCGGCAGTTAGATAATGAACCTCGTCAGTAACTTTTGCCGTTTTTTTATCTACTTTACGATACGGTGCTTCAATAAAGCCGTACTCGTTAATACGAGAAAAGCTAGACAATGATGAAATAAGACCTATATTTTGTCCCTCAGGAGTTTCGATTGGACATAACCTAGAGTAATGAGTGTAATGAACATCTCGAACCTCAAAGCTGGCACGCTCACGATTTAAACCACCGGGACCAAGTGCTGATAGCTTGCGTTTATGAGTAAGTTCTGCTATCGGATTAGTCTCGTCCATAAATTGACTAAGCTGCGAACTGCCAAAGAATTCTTTTATAGCACTAGATACAGGACGGATATTCATAAGCGATTGTGGAGTTACATCTGCTTCATTCTGAATTTGCATACGCTCTTTTATAACTCTCTCCAGCCTAGCAATACCCACTCTAAATTGATTTTGTAATAATTCACCAACACTTCTAACACGACGGTTACCAAGATGGTCGATATGATCGGTAAATCCTATGCCAAATTTTAATCCCAAGATATAATTTATAGTAGAAATTACATCCTCTACCAAAAGATGTCTACAAATTAGCTTTTCTTTATTTTCTATAACAGCAGCAGTTATTTTCTTTTTATCTCCACCCGCTACTGCTAAAATTTTTCTAAGTGTTGGATAATGCACCCACTCGTTTATACCTAGCTTTTTAGTATCAATATCTACAAAAGCGTTAATATCAACGGTGCTGTTGCCAATAACAACATGAGCACCTCCGCCGTATTCGCTTCTTTTAACAACGGCTACTTCATTAACACCGCTATGCTGAATTCTATTAGCTAGAGGCTCGTCAATGAATGCACCTTTTTGAGCTAATAATTCTCCATCAGGGCTAATAATATCAGCGTAAGCAATTTGATTAGTAATCCTAGCGGCAACCGATAATTTTTTATTATGCTTATAACGCCCAATACGGGTAAAATCGTATTTGCGTCTGTCAAAAAATAGATTTTCTAAGTAAGTTTTAATGCTATCTACATTGGGAACCTCGCCGGGACGCAATTTTTTATGCATCTCAACAATACCACCGTCTGGCTCTTTAGAAGAAATATCTTTCTCCAAGGTAGCCATAATAAGAGGATCGTTAAAAAACAATGCCGCAATCTCAGCATCGGTACCAAACTGATAATCCGGTTTTATCCAATTACGCTTTTCGTTAGCAATAAATTTGGCATCAGTAACAATAGAATTTAAGGCTCTAATAAGTGCCGTTGCATGGATTTTTCTTGTGCGATCTACTTGAACCCACAAAAGACCTTTATCATCCTCTACATACTCTAACCATGCACCGCGGCTTGGGATGTTTGTAGCACTAAATCTAGCTTCACCCGTACGACGGTCTAAACTAGAGTTAAAGTAAGCACCTGGACTCCTAACAAGCTGGCTAACTACAACCCTTTCGGCACCGTTTACGATAAACGAACCGTTTGGAGTCATAAGAGGAAACTCGCCCATAAATACTTCTTGGTCAATAACCTCGCCCGTTTCAGTTTTAATCTGTCTAACATTTACCTTTAGTGGTACAGAATAAGTTGTATCTCTATCTTTACACTCTCTTTCGGTATACTTTGGAGTATCTTCTAATTTATAATCCAAAAAATGTAATTCAATTCTGTTAGAGAAATCCGTTACAGGCGAAAAATCTTCAAATACCTCGCCAATGCCTTTTTCTACAAAGTCCTTGTAGCTACTTTTTTGCGTCTCGATAAGAAACGGAATATCAATGATTTCATCGATACTCGCAAAACTCATCCTCTCAACGCCCCCATACTTTACTTTTTTAATTCTACTCATAATATTTAATTGTTCTCTTTTTACTAAAGTCAATCGACTAATTTATCACTTAATGCACTTTATTCACCGCATATTATAAATCAATTACAAATAATAATCCTTGCAATATTTTTGTAAACTCAAATAAATATTATGTGATAAAATAATCGCTATAGTATATAGTTGTGAAAGCGAGAAACCTCCCCCCACTCTACCATAATATAATAAAAAAAAGTGCTTGTCTAGCACTTTTTTAATAAAAAATTTTTAGTGAAAAATTATATTCTATCTTATAAATATTTCTTATTTATTTAATAACTATCTCATCACCTATAAAATCCACAATTGCCGTATTACCTTTTTTGATTTTGCCTACCAATAAACTTTCAGCAATACCGTCTTCTACTAACGATTGAATAACTCTTCTAAGCGGTCTTGCACCGTATTCGGGGTCGTAACCTTTGTCGATTAAGTGTTCTTTTGCCTTATCTGTTACCATTAGTTTTATATTGTGTTCGGTTAAGTTTTTAGCAACTTTATTAAGAAGAATATCTGCTATACTGCCTATTTGCTCTTTTGTTAATTGCTTAAATATACACACAACATCTATACGATTTATAAACTCGGGCTTGAATGACTTTTTAAGAGCGTTCATCATTGCGTTTTCCACTCTGTTATCCTCGCTTTCTGCGTTTGCCTCGCCAAAACCTAAACTTTTGCTTTTCTTAAGACTATCCGCTCCGACATTGCTGGTCATTATAATTATGGTGTTCTTAAAAGACACAACCCTGCCTTGAGAGTCCGTTAGCCTGCCATCGTCCATTATCTGCAAAAGTGCATTTGTAATATCGGGGTGTGCTTTTTCAATTTCGTCAAAAAGCACAACACTATACGGCTTTCTACGCACTTGTTCCGTTAGCTGACCGCCGTCCTCAAAACCCACATACCCAGGAGGTGCACCAATCAGCTTAGACACCGAATGACTTTCCATGTACTCACTCATATCAAGCCTAACTATTGCCGTTTCGTCATCAAACATCGCTTCCGATAACGCTTTGGTTAATTCGGTTTTACCTACACCCGTTGGTCCTAAAAATAAGAATGTTCCTATAGGTCTTGCTATATCTTTAAGTCCTGCTCTTGCCCTTCGTATAGCTTTACTTACCGCCGATACCGCTTTTTCTTGCCCAATAACCCGCTTTTCTAAAATCTTTTCTAGCCTAATCAACCTTTCACTTTCGGTTTCGGTTAGTCTTGTTACAGGTATCTTTGTCCATTTAGCTACAACCGCCGCAATGTCATCGGGAGCTATTGCCGTATCGCTTCTCTCTCCGTCTTTACTCCATTTTAATTTCGTTTCGTCAATTTTTTTTCTTAGAGCATCGCATTCGGTTCTAAGCTTACTTGCCAAAGCATAATCCTCTTTTTTAACCGCCTCTTGCTTTGCTTGTTCTAAGCTCTCTAACTCAATTTCAAACTCTTTTAAGCCTTGTGGAATTGTGTTTCTGCCTATTTTTGCCCTACTCATAGCTTCATCAATTAAATCTATAGCTTTATCAGGAAGAAATCTATCAGCAATATATCTATCTGATAATTTAGCAGCTGCCACTAACGCCTCATGCGAGATACGCACCTTATGAAAGGCCTCGTAATTTTCTTGAATACCTTTTAGAATTTCAATCGTTTCCTCTACACTAGGAGGATTGACTATAATTGGTTGAAAACGACGCTCTAATGCCTTATCCTTTTCGATATATTTACGATACTCATCCGTAGTGGTTGCACCGATTGTTTGAAGTTCTCCCCTAGCTAAATACGGCTTTAATATATCGCTAGGGCTAACTTCACCCTCTTTATTGCTTGCTTGTGCCAAAGTGTGTAATTCATCTATAAAAACAATAATATTTCCGGCACGCTTAATTAAATCAATTGCCGTTTTTAATTTTTCTTCTAAAGCACCACGGTATTTAGTACCCGCCACCAAAGAACCAATATCAAGTGAGTACACTATTTTATCTTTAAGTAATTCCGGTACACTACCATCTACAATCGCTTTAGCAAGCCCTTCTATTACAGCAGTTTTGCCAACACCCGGTTCACCAATAAGTACAGGATTATTTTTACTTTTACGACACAAAATTTCAATAATTCGTTCTATCTCATCCTTTCTACCAATAACAGGATCCGTTTTTTGCTCATAAACCTTTCTAGTGATATCCGAACCGATCTCGCTTAATTGACTTGGAAGTGTAGACCTTATAATTTCGCTACCATTTTCGTTAAATTCACCCTCGCTACTAGCACCTTTATTAAAGCCAACTGCCAATTTTTCCCGCATAGATACCAAATCGCCCTTTGCCACTTGTTTTATAATAAAACACGCACGACTAGTAGGGTCGGCTAAAAGGGCAAATAACATATGCTCGGGAGAAATACTATGCTCACCCGATGCTCTACACACTTTGTATGCCATAATAAAAGTTTGCTTTACTCTATCAGTAAACTCCGGTTCTAACATAACAACATGATCGTCTTCAGCAAAAATTTCTTCAAAATAAGCTGTTTTAAGTCTAGCTTCAACCAGCAATTTAGCAGCTAATCCATTGCCTAAACTAAGAATTCCATACAAAATATGCTCCGTCCCTATCTCGGGATTAGAAAACTTTATCGCCACTGCCTTGGCTGCCCGTAGTGCTTTATCTAAATTTTCTGTTACAGCGAATTGCATTTTATTATTGCCTCCAATTGTACTTACTATTATACTGCCCGAATTAAAAAAATGCAACCTAAAAACATCAAGAAAAATGCCCGAACTACTTGCTCGAGCATTTTATTATTTATAGCTTAAACTTAATTGCACTTTTCTATTGAGTTTCAAATCTCTAACCTCTAGGATTTATTGGGTTTTCTAAGTTAGGGCATTCTACATTGCCTTTTTGCCATACACGCACCCAGTAAACATCTAAAAATGCTTCTTGAAAATCAGCCGGCATTCCGCCGCCGCCATCAAACCAGCCGCCCATTGCCATATTTATTATCATATGAAAGGGTTGGTCAAACGGAGCGTAATCACTAGCCATACTAGCATTAGCATGTGCCGGATTTAGAGCAGTATTGTATCTGCCTGCGTGCGAACGCCAACCTCTTGTAGAAACTACCATTCCGCTATGAGCAGGTACAGCAGGTCTAGCGGGATGAGTTCCGTCCGGACAAGCAGGAGTAGCAGGAATTGCAGGGCGAGCGGGAGCGGGTCTTAAATCCGGAGATGTTGGAAAAGTAACTCCGTTAGCACTTGCCCATGCTGAGCCACGAGCATGAACTGCCCAAAACACTTCGTGATTTACCCAAAACTCCATTCTGTCTTGATACCAATCCACACCAAATGTTACCCACTCTTCGAATGTATCCTCTATGCCGCCAAAAGGCACGCTGCTGTGTATATATGTATGAGCTGTTCCTGGAGGTTGAAGACCAAAATGCATAGCAGAGGTATGTGTATGTGGAACTCTACCACGCCATTCCATAATATCAATCTCTCCACTGTGTGGCCAGCCACCAAAAGCACCAGTCACTTCTTGACGACCAGAGCCACCGCCTGGGTCGATATGCGGGCGGTGTTCGTCTAGTGGTTCAGGCATTAACCAAAACGCAGGCCACAAACTAGGCACAGCACACATTCTCATTTTAGCTTCAAATCTACCCCAGCGTTGAGAAAAATGTCCACGGCTTCTCATTCTGGCACTAGTAAAATCTCTAGAGTGCGTAGCTACTTGTGGATTAGAGGCAGGCCCTAAAAATGGTTGAATTTCAGCGTCCGGTGCCACTCTTTCTCTTCTGCCTGTAATACGCATAAAGTTATCCTGAACAGTAATATTTTCATTGCGGTAATACATAATTTCTGAATTTCCCCAACCAGTCAATCCAAAATTCCAGTTGTTGTTTTGGCACCATTGTCCAATTCCTGTTTGAGGTGTCCAGTTATTTCTATCTAGCTCGTCGCCTAAAAAATTATCCTCAAATGTAAGTACCCAACCCTCAGGCATAACAGACATTTCTATCTCTACCGATAATTCGCCACAAAGCGATGTACCGGTTAAAAGCGTCCAACCATACTCTACAGTAAATAAATCCGCAATAGTACTTGGTGCACTATTAAAAAAATCGGCGACTTCCTCGTTACTACTTTCCCAAACTAACTGAAGCGGTATAGCTCCCTCGGGATAAAAAGTAGGTGTTAACTGTACGCTATCGTGTTTGTCTACATAAACATGACGCTGAGGGAAAGATATGCCTGTTGCTACAATTGGCGGTGTAGGTGTTGGCGTAGAAGTACCTGGTGTATTACTACCATTACTGTCTGTACCGTTCGACGGATAACAAGCTAATAGTGCTACTATCATAAATAATGTTGCCAATAGCAAAAACTTAACTTTTTTTAGTTTTTTATTCATTTTTTCTCCTAAAAAATCAAACACAAACAAGTTCTTAAGTTTTATTGTGCTTAACTACAATATTATATCATAAATAATTAAATTTGTAAAGCAACTTTTATTTAAGATAGTTAATTTTTAAAAATTGCGTGAAAGATTATGAAAGTCCAATAGCATAACTTAAAAATTTTAACATAAAAAATATTTGTCTAGTTACTTTTACTAATTAGTTATTATTTTACCAATTTCAGTTTTGATTTTATTGGTGATATTAGCTTCTGCCATTGTATGCACTTGCAAAAGAGCAGCTTTAATCTCGCCTGCCTTAGAACTCCCGTGTGCTTTTGCTACTAATTTACTACAGCCTAAAAACGCAGCAGCACCTAACTCGTCTAAAGTAAATGGCTTAAATGCTTTTTTAAGAGAGGGCTTTGCTAATAATGCTCCCATTTTAGACCTAAAGCCAGAAGTCAAAGCTCCCTTTAGAAGCCCCTTAAAGCCATAAAGTGAACCCTCTAATGCTTTTAGCAATACATTTCCCACAAAACCGTCACACACTATAACATCGTAATCACCGCTGATTGCCTCTCTAGCCTCCATATTACCAACAAAGTTTATAGGTAGCTTTTTAAGTAATGGAAAAGCACCTTGAACCAATGCATTACCTTTTTTATCCTCAGTACCGTTGCTAAGTAGTGCCACTCTTGGCTTTTCTATTCCATATACCGACTGCATATAAATACTACCCATGAGCGCAAATTGCTCTAAAAATTCGGGTGTACTCTCTATATTAGCGCCACCGTCTATAATACAAACCCGGCCACCTTTTAAAGTCGGCAAAATTGGTGCTAGAGCTGCTCGTCTAACACCCTGTATTCTACCTATTTTTAATGTTGCACCCGTAAGGGCCGCACCCGTACTACCTGCCGTAACCATACCAGAGATATCCTCTCGAATTTTAGTTGCTTCAAGCGCTATAACCATAGAGCTCTCTTTTTTATTGCGGATGGCATCGGTAGGAACATCCTCGTTTGTAACAACATCAGTTGCGTTTATAAATTCTATTCTATCACGATTGATTTTGTTGTAAGCCTTATCTAATAAGACTTTATCTAGGCTAGCTTTTGCTGAATTTTCATCGCCTACAAGCACCAACGACAAATTTGCGCATAGACTTAGTGCCTCTACGCATCCAAAAATGAACTCGTCTATTGGGTGATCGCCACCATGCAAATCAAGTAGAATTTTCATAAATGATTATATCATTTACAATTAGAAATGATAAATTTCAGACTTATTTATATTCAAAAAACAATTTAAGTTTTAATAAAATAAATCAAATAATTTCTCATTTTTAATTGTACAAAAAAGTGCTGATTTATATTATTTCTTATCAGCTACTTCTACCCTAGAAACACCGTCGTAAAAACCGCAGGCTTTACAAACTCTATGACTAAGTTTAGGCTCGTGGCATTGTGGACAAGAACCTACTTGTGGATTATCCGCTTTGTAGTTCGCAAAGCGAGTATTTGTGCGTTGTTTTGATTGTTTTCGTTTTGGTACTGGCATAATTTATTTGACCTTTTTTCTTCCTTTATGTTGCCCAAACTTAGAGCAATTAACATAATATCACATTTTTAGTTTGTTTGCAAATTGTTTTTTAATGAAAAAAACATCACAAAACTATATATCTGTTTTTGCTATTTTCTTGACAGTTTTCTAATTATATTGTATAATTACTTGAAGGCAAAATTGCCAAAGGACTATAAAATTATGACAAACAAAACAACAAGAAAACTTACAAAACTTATTATTTTTATTGTATCTATAGTGCTAGCATTTAGCATGATTACCCTATTTACGGGTTGCAATGACACCTCGGCTTTAGAGCGTGAATTGCAAGAACTAAGGGACCAAATTGCAGGTATGCAAAACGGTTCTCAAGGTCCTCAGGGACCACAAGGCGAACAAGGTAATCCAGGTGCTCCTGGTCTGCAAGGTAATCCAGGCACTCCTGGTCAGGACGGCATCACACCACACATAGGTCCAAACGGCAACTGGTGGATTGGCACAACCGATACTGGCATCCATACTATTGTAACCGATGGACAAGACGGAACAAACGGCATTACACCACATATTTGTGAAAACGGTTACTGGTGGGTTGGCTATAGAAATACTAACATTAGAGCACAAGGACCACAAGGCAATCCCGGCAATGATGGTGCCGACGGACAAAATGGTACCGATGGCAAAAACGGATTAACTCCACATATTTGTGCTAATGGTTATTGGTGGATTGGCACTTATAATACTGGCGTTAGAGCCGAAGGTGTTGGTACAAATGGTATTACTCCACATATTGGAAGTAATGGTAATTGGTTTATTGGTACTGTTGATACAGGTGTACCTGCTAGGGGACCGCAAGGCGAACAGGGTTCACAAGGTGAGCAAGGTCGCCCCGGTAATGATGGTGCCGATGGACAGAATGGTCAAGACGGTTTAACTCCGCATATATGTGCTAATGGTTACTGGTGGATTGGTAGTACTAACACTGGTGTCAGAGCACAAGGCACTGGCGGTAACGGTGCAAATGGCACGGATGGTGCAGATGGCATAACTCCACACATAGGAACCAATGGCAACTGGTGGATTGGCACACAAGACACTGGCGTTAGGGCACAAGGTCAAGATGCACCGGGAACTGAACTTAATAGAATTTACCAGCTAGGCGAAACTTTTACTTATGTAAGCCATGGACTTGAATTATTTAGCATTACTGTTACCCAGGGTGGAACTGACACATCTGTAGCAATTACTATTTATAATCATAGAGTGCCTAACTTTAATCCCAGTCTCTTTGTTAGGATGTCATCTACCATGAATGGTGTTAATTTTTTCACAAATAACTTCAGTAGCACCACTATAGCTATCGGCTCAACACACCAACAAGGATGGAATTTACACGATCCTATGATACAATCATGGTTTGGATCTCCAATAGGCACTAACTCAATAAATACTTTCGCTATTTTTCAACTTCGATGAAACTAATTAATTCTTATTTCTATCTCATCCCAATTATCATACTCGTCTTCAAATTTAATTTCTAAACTATTCGCCGTTACTGACAATAGTTTAATAATACTCACTGGATTACGAGAATTTATTTCTGTATCTATAGTGACTCTTCCTATTCTGTTATAAATTTTTTCTAGTTTTAAAGTTGCTATAAATGTTTTTGCTTCATTGCCTTTTTCATCTAATTCAAACCTACAATTACGCCTATTTACTGTAACAGTTTCAAAATTTTCTTCTTGAGGTTCTAACACATAGTATTCTACCACTACTTGATTTACTAGTGTTCTTGAAATAACAGGTAAATTGAAACTAAAAGCATTACTAGGATCAATCAAAATTTTGTCTAAATTTTGATTGATTTTTATATTACCGCTACATCTACCCTTTGTCGTTTGCCTAAAACCATCTGCTATATTAAATTCATTACTGAGTGTCTCGTATATTTTTGCACCTGCATTAGCAGGATCGTGTGGTCCAAGAGCATCAAATTCATTATGCAAATACTTTGAAAATTCCTTAGCCCAAACACAGTATCCTCCAACCATTCCCCCGTACTTTCCATTTTTATTAAATAAAAAGCTTGGTGTATAAATACCTAATTTATTATAATCTTCTATTAACTTTGCCCAAGCTGATACTCGTTCTAAGGTTGAAAATGAATTTTTTGCTATTTTTATTACGATTTTTCCTTGAGATTTGCAATCTGCGAAAATTGTAAATCATTTATCATTTTTATCACGAGAATTATCAACCGTTTTATAAATACTCGGCTTTTGTAAGTTATACAAACGCAAAACTTCTGCTTTATCTAATGTATCTGGGTTTATATTATTACTGTAGTTATTCATTAAAGTACACTAAAACCAATTTCTTGGAGTTTTTTGCAGTTGTAGTTGATTATATCAAGTAGATTGGTAAAAGTTTTTTGGGCATCGGTAATGTTACGAACAACACGACCGCTAGTTTGGTCTAAGTTATCCGAGTGTGTTACAGCGTGTCGTTGAATAAAATATTCGGTGTATAAAGCACTCATAACTTCATTATAAACAATACTATTGATTTTTTTTATGTAACCACTTTTTAAACGATATTCGCCTTTTTCGTTTTTTTCGTATGCCTGACCTATCATTTTTGTGGATATGCCTTTTGAAGATTGCAAGTCGAAAATTAGTCGCTCTAAAGCACGATACGATGGCACAAGCAACACCGAATAATCTGTTAAACGAAGGCGATTATTATATATATCGGTAAGTGAGTTTGCTAAATCTGTCTTTGTTTGTTCGGATAAGTAATCAAATGCGTTAGGAATTAGTTTTTTAAGTTTATTAAGTGCAACAAGTTGAAACTTTGGGCGTTGTGGCGTTTTGTGGGTTAGAGGTGAGGAGCTAGGGGTTGTGGATTGAGTTTTAGGTAATGTTGGAGGGGTAGTTTTTGTTTGGGCTTTAGGATTTGATAAAATTAAGGTTTTTGCTTCTTGAATTTCATTTTTTTTAATATTTAGACGATTAGTAGATGCCTCTACAATTGAATTTTCTACAATATTTTTATTATTATTTTGCGGATAACCGATATCCACTCCTATAGGAGTGGTGTTTAATGTAGATTGTTTATTATGGTTTTTATGAGAACTAGTAGTTCCTATGGTTATTTTGGTTGCATTATCTTGTTTTTTGCCATTAAAGTTTTGACCACTAATAGTCGCCCCTAAAAATATTTGCGTTTGAGTTTGTTGCTTTGGCAAAACTGGCCGAGTTTGATTCGCCCCTGTAGGTTTGTTTGATATAAATTGCTGTTTTGTTTCTTTACTAAAATCCTTACGGATTGATTTAAGGCTGACAAATTCAAATTTGTCTTTTACCTTATCTGAAATTTTTAGCTTTCTTGTGTTTTCCACTTGAAAACTTGAATCATATTTGCCTTTGTCGCTTGGGACACTAGATGAAAAGCGATTTTGAAATTTAGTATTGTTGTTCGGTTTTATATTTTCTAGCTTTGATACTGGTTGGATCTTTTGCTCTTTTGCTACTTGCTCTACTTTTAGAATCAGTTCTATTGGTTGTATCGGTGCTATTATCGGGGGTTCTGATATCTGCAGTTGCGTACCATTACTCTTAAAAGAGCCAAACATATCTTGTAGGATTTTTACTATTTTTGCTTTTGAATTAAACGATAGCTTATGTGATTTTGTATCAAATGCTATTATCGCTCTTGTTTTATTCTCATCTTTTATATATTCGTATATAAACCTTTCGACTGTAGAAGTTTCTGTTATTGGTTGATATTCAATTCTTGTAAAACTGGGGCTTGCCTCTAATAGTGCTATAAATTTGGGCAACTTACTAGGGCTTGCCCACACTTCTCGGTATATTACTTGTTGCTTATCTAAGATTGGCGGAGACAATGATTTGTTTATTAAATTGTTATTTTTTTTCATATTGTTATTTTTTAAAGCTCGAGCAGTAAAACCTTGCTCCTATATTCGACACTATTTGAATTTTCAAATCAAAATAATTCCTTAATCTAAAACAAAAGCGATTGCCATAAAGATAACCGCTTTTGTAATAAATTTAAGTTGTTGATTGAACTAAATTTTCTCTAGCGAACACACATTACAAGCATAATCTTAATTTAGTATTAGTTTTTAATTCTTCTACGACGGAAACGAATAATATACACAATTACAAATATAGCTACAGCAATAATTAAAACACTCGCAACCCAAGCAAATATTTGTACAGGCCATGGAATTCTTATAGGATCTGCATTTATCGTAAATTCATGAGCGATAATGTATTCATTACCTTGCTCGTCTATTGTGATATATTCTACACGATATGTGCCAGTTTGAGATAATAAGAAACCATCGTCTTGATTAGCAATTGTATTTGTGCGGTTTGTACGATACACTTCTCCGTTACGAGTTATCATACCAACTTCGTTAATTTCATACACTGCTCCACCCGGTTGAATAAGGCGTTTTATAAACCTAATATCGTTAATTGAAGGATTTCCTTCAATAGCTTGATTCCAATCGCTACGAACTATCATCTCGTTAAATGAGAATGAATCATTTAAAGCATATCCTGTATGTCCGCCAGTTATAGTAAATTCTACAGGTACAAGATTACCAATACGAACTCTAAATGGGTCACTAGTAGCACTTTGAGTACCTACATTTGCTGTAAATGTTATAGTGTAATAGCCATCTACACCTGGCCAGAAACGGTAAGAACCATCCTCTCTGCGTTGTAGATTCGATGTAACTGCTGTACCTACCGTTAAACGGCTACCATTAGGGTCTACTACATTGATTGTTACAGTCGCATTGTGATTACCGTTATGAGCAATCATTCTAGGAATGTTTACCCAGTTAGCATCAATTGCTCTAGCTGCAGGAGTAGAATCAAATTGACGACGGGCATGAACTGGCATAAAACCTTGAAGTGAGAATTCTACTTGTGCACTGTCGCTTGCTACAAATGTATATGGGACAGCGTCAATAGGTCTAAAGCCACGAACCACATCTGTACCTTCGCCACGACGATAGAAAACACCTTCGTTAAAGATTACGCTAGCAGGTGCATGAGCTGTAAATTCTGAGCCCATTAATGAGAAATGAGTAGCATTTTGAATGCGACGCACCATGAATGTACGAGCTGGGTCTATATCAGACGGAGCATGAAAACCACGCTCATGCCTTAGGATATAAGATTGATTTATATTACCAACTGTAGGTATAGGCTGAGAAGCACTACTTACTACTATATTACCGTCTCCAGGTCCTTCTCTTCCTTCAATATTTATAGATAAAGCCGCAGCAACTGAACCACCGTTAACATCAAATGCTCTAATGCTTAATAAATACTCACCCTCAGTTAATCTAACTTCTATATCTTGAACAACTATCATACCGATACCGCCCTCGTAAACAAAACTGTTATCTCTAGGGTTTCTCATATATTCGCCTTGGTTTTCACCGTAAGTATAAGTTCTGCGAGTAGCAGGCTCTAAATCTGCACCAGTATAAGCACTGCTGTTAATGAAGAATGATTTTACTTGAGTAATAGGAACCACTCTACCACGCTCGTCTGTTAAACGCATTTCAAAGCCTACAAAATTACGGTAATCATTAGGAACACCTGTCACAGCAAATCCACCTAAGTTGATTAAGCCGTTAGAACCACGCTCTAATTGACCTTCTCTTAAGCCAGCAAAGTTAAGAACTTCGCTTGTTGCTCTATGAGTAGCAGCTGTAGCTGTTAAAGCAAGACCTAATTCCGGAGCAAAGTTGTCGCCTAACACAAGACGAATAGTTTCTCTTTCTTCTCTAACATTACCAACATAGTCAGTAGCTTCTGCTATAAGAGTAAGTTCGGTAGCGTTTGTAATATTTAATGTGCCGGTGCGGTCAAATAATGGTGCAGGTCCGGGATTATCTCGAATTGTTCTATAATCTGCGTTTTCTAAATAAACTCTATCCTCTGTGCCAACTGTGCTTCTAACTACTCTAAGTCTTTCGTTAGCTCTTACATAAATCCAATCTGTTGGTTCGCCTTGTTGATTTACAATAGCTAGCCTGAAATTTGTATTTAATCTAGTCGCTTGAGAGTCTACACCTATAATGTTAGGAACTGTAACACGGTTAAGATTTGTAGGAATGTGCATAGCACGGGTTGTTTCAATATCAATGGTTGGAAGAGTTGTGTCTTCGAATCTATCTTGTAGGTCTACATCGAAAGTACGAGTTGTGATGTTATGACGCTCATCTCTTGCTTGAAATTGGAAAGTAAAGTTACCAAAAAATTGAGACCAGTCAGTAAGAGTTGCTACATGTTCTATAGCTGTATCTACATAATGAGCAAAATTAAATCTAAATCCACCCTCTGCTCCTATACCACTTGCTATTCTTTCTGCACTAGCAGTTTCACCTTCTCTTAAAGGTGCCCAAAAACGAACTCTTTCTGGTGTTGCAGTGCTACCCGGATTATATAACCCTTGTGATTGGATAGCAGGATTAAATGTAAATGCGTTACCTGCAGTAGCTGTATCAGCTCGGTCGTAAATGTTATTAAATCTTATTACTACATTATTATTAACTGTATCACGAATTTCAAATCTAACACCCTGAGTTGCATGCATATTATCTATCCACACACCCTGATCATTAAAATGACCGCCGTTATCAATAAATTCTGGCCACGGAACTGTGATGTACATCTCATCGCCTTCTAAATCTCTATGAGCTGTATCTCTAGAAGGAGGGACAGCATTAGGATCTTGATACTCTGGGTTGCGTCTAGCAACCTCTCTACCCCATCTAGACGGAATAGCACTTTCGTTTATATATACTAGTGTTGGAGCAGTACGGTCTTGAACATCTATATTAAATGTATTTATAGTACTAGTAATACCAAAATCGTTTATCGCTCGATAACTAACAATATAAGTACCTACCATCATTGGGTGGAAATACATAGTCCAAACATTATCAAAACGCACTGGTGTATCAGCTAATGATCTAACAGCAAAGCCTGTACGGGTATCAACTTCTACTTGGTTAACTGAATTACCATCAGGGTCTGTTACAGTAATTTCTACATGGACATTTTCGTCATATAGGTCTGTCGCATTAGCAATAGGCAAGTTTACTCTAGCATTAAGACTGGCAGTCGTAGGAACACCAACAACAGTCATACGAGGAGCTGGCATATCAGCTACATTTATGCTGCGTTGCACTCTAACTGTGAAAGTTTGACTAAAGTTTTGAGTCGTGCTACCTGGAATAGTCGCTCTATAAACTATAGTATAAGCACCGATTGTATTAAGAGTAACTGAAGCATCTGTCGCAAAGTTTTGTCCACCTGGGAAAGCAGGTCCGTAAATTCTAACATTTATCTCAGCGTCACTAAACTCTTCCATTTCGTCCATATCTTCAGTTTGATACCAAAGAACAGCGTTGGGAAGTGTAAACGACCTATTTATATCGGTTACTGTTGGAATTCTAGCACCATTATAATCTACTCTTAGTGTAAATTCGCCATCTGCTCTTACCGGAACATTAGATACATAAATTGGCCTTTCGCTACCTTCAGCAAAGAACTCCATTCTAAATACCCCAACTTGAACAAAATGGAATGGTTGAGAAGCTCCAGTAATAACAGTTTCTGCACCGTTTGGTGCCGTTACTACAAGACGGTGTGCTCCACCTGTTTGTAGAGTTCTAGTTTGACCGTAAGTTACATCTCTAGGTATTTCAAAACGGCTTTCTGTTTGCGTTACAATTTCGGATTCGCCTACCGCTAAACCAAACACTGGCATAATTCCACCACCTATAAGAAGTGTGAAGCTTAGTGCTAAGGCTACTAGTAAACTTAAGATTCGTGCGTGCTTTTTCATTTTTTATATATTATCTCCTGTGTGTGAATAAAGCGTTCTTCTATTTTTACGCTTTAACTATATAACTATATTTTTTATTAAATCTCGTTATATTATACAAAAACTGTACGATTTTTTACCTTAGTTTGTGTGGCAAATTTTTGCGTACTGATTAAGTATATATATGTGCAATTTGAATGTCAAACATTATTTTGGATTTTTTGAAAAAATTTTGAAAAAATCTTAAAGTAAAAGATATAAAGTTAAAAAGCATCTAGTTCGAGTTTATCTTAGTAATACTAATTTAAATAGTTTATAAGCCAACACTTTTTACATTTTGCTTTTTACTTAATATAACATTACATATGACATTACTTCTTTAGTATTAGTAGGGCTAAGCCAATTTATGCAAGTACCCTAATTAAACTGTCTACAGATTTAATCTCTTTGATATTTTTAATTTGCTTAACCGCTTCCACCATAGAAAACTCTTTGGACGGATGAGTTAAAAATACTAAATTTGCAAAGCCGTCCTTAGCCTTTTGTTGAATAAGCTGCGAAATTGAAACGCTGGTTTTTCCGAAAACTTGTGTAATCGAAGCCAACGCACCAGGCTTGTCCTCTACTGATAATGCTAAGTAATAGCTTGAGGTAAAGTTATCAGTTATAGTTGTTTTTGAAGTTTTTGGCGAAAACACTTCATAGTTGGGCGGATTGCATTGCTTAGTTGCGTCTATGATGTCACTAACAATAGCACTTGCCGTTGGCAAACTACCCGCACCTCTACCGTATAGCATAATATCATCTACGCTGTCGCCTTTTAGAAATACTGCATTAAACTCGTTACGCACCGAAGCCAGCGGATGTTCAATCGGCACAAAGCACGGATGAACACGCACTTCTATTTGCGGGACGCCCAAGAGTGCGTTTCCTACTTTTTCATTATGCACTCGCTTACCTATAGCTAACAACTTTATAACAAAACCTAGATTTCTAGCATTTTCTATATCGGAAGCTGTAATCCTTGAAATTCCCTCTCGATAAATCTTTGTGTAGTCAACAGCTGTATGAAAAGCCAAACTTGCCAAAATACTCAACTTATAAACACTATCAAATCCATCAATATCGCTGGTCGGGTCGGCTTCAGCAAAACCAAGCTCCTGTGCTTTCTTAAGGACATCGCCATATGCTCTACCCTCTTCGGTCATTTTAGTTAATATATAGTTAGTAGTACCGTTTACAATACCCATTATATATTGAAGATTATTCGCCTGCATACTATGCTCTAACACCTTAATAATAGGAATACCGCCAGCCACCGCCGCTTCAAAATAAAGCGAAACCCCTGACTTTTCCGCTACAGACTCTAACTCAGCACCGTGCTTTGCTAAAAGCTCTTTATTAGCAGTTACAATGCTTTTGCCTTTATTAAGACATTTTAGAATAAAATCTTTAGCAGGACTTATGCCACCGATAGTCTCGACAACCAACTCGATAGACTTGTCCGATAAAATATCGTCTATGCTGTCGCAAGCAATTTCTTTAGGAATGCCTTTTTTGATAAGTTCGTTTTTATTTTTATCTAAAATCTTAACAACATTTATCTCCACCCCGTGAGTGCGACAAATCATATCCTTTTGTCTTAAAAGAATATCATAAGTGCCACCCCCAACAACACCAAGCCCCATTATTGCTATATTATGTTTTTTTATTCCGTTTTTCATGTATTTGTTACTAATTATTTTTTAAGTCTTTAATTCTTTCTAAAATGCTTTTCGGATCAACTAAATACTTGTCAAATTCTGTTATATTCGTATCTTTAATCCAAAGTTGACCTTCGCCTGTATTTCCTCTGTGTTGACCTTTGGAAAAATATTTGTTACTTTGAACTTCATTAGAAGTTAGCAACCAATATCTGATTACATCGCTCCAAACTCCTATCCAAATAAAAATATCGCAACATCTAGGTTTAATTTGCTGAAAATTCATATCAAAGCCACTCTTTGAATCTAGCGAAAGTGCCTTTTCAACAAGTGAACCGCCACTTTTTCTTTTTACTGCCCGAGATGCTTTAACTTCGATTTTTAATCCGTCGTAGTAAAAATCATACTCGCACTGATAATTTGGGTCTATCTTTTTACTCGGCACTTCTAACTCTTGTACTAATTCATTTAGATGTTGATGTGCCCATGTTTCTCCAAAAGTTCTAGGTGCAGTTATTTCATATAAATGCATGAATTTATTTCTAGCTATATAATTTTGCCTAAGCTCTAAATAATCATCTAATGAAATTGTATTAGTAGCCAATAGATGGCTAATAACATACTCGAATTTATTAAAAGGATACACCGAGTATAAATTTGATAACGCTTCGATTGATAAATCAAATCCTGTTAATTTCTTTTTCCATTCGTTTAATATTTGCTCTAATTGCTCCATCAAATATTCTCCTTTATGATAGCAATATCCTCTTGCGTAAGATTATATATTTTATAAACTTCATTATTTATAGTGTCTTCATTATCCTCGCCATTTAATTGTTCGTCAACAGTTTTAACAAAAAGATCATCTGTTTCTTTACTTATTTTTGGAAAAGGCAATTTGCATAAGTTTCCTTTAAGAACCTTTATTTGATTAAAAGATTTTTGGTAAATAAATTGCATCGTATCCGAATTAAGAAAAGCACAAACTGTTTTTATACTCATCCCATCAATTTTCGGAATTAAAATATTAGCACTATTTAATACAAAGTTTTGTTTATCATCATAAGCAAAAACCAATTTATTTGAAATAAATTTATAAATCAGTTTTTCTTTAGCTTTATATATATCCTCACTTGCTGTTTGCTGAAGATTTTTTTTATCAAAAATAAAAAAGATTTTAGGTTCGTTGGCTTGATATTTTTTTATCTCTTTTCCTGTCAAAATAGGCAATCTGTTGGCTATTCTTTCTTTGAAAAGTTTTTTTGAGTTATCTCCTGTTACTATACCAAGTCCCCATATACTCTTTTCCAATATATAATGATGAGTACTATAAAACTTATCCAATAATCTACGTACTTTATTATTAGATAAAATAAATATCTTGTCTTGACAATCTTGGATTAAATCTTTTTGCTTAACGGTATATTGCTCAGTTTTATTTTTAATCAAAATATCTGGGTTTTTCTCTAAACTATTTATTAGTTTGATTGTTACAACCTTAGATATTACATTCGAAAAACAAGAACCATAGGTTGCTATTTCTTGTATTGTTAAGTTAGATAAAATAAACGAACGAATATCTTTATGAGTTTTTACATTTACAAATGCCTCAGGTAAAACAAATCTTAGATTACCATATTCTTTTACATACTCTCTTGCCTTTACAATAAAAAATGAAAACAACTCTTTTGAGGAAATTTGCGGGAAAATCTTAGAATAATCACCTTCGTATTTTGTTCCCCAAGGAGGATTAGTTATTATATAATCCGCTTTAATATTTTTGAATTGATTATTTGAAAATAAATTTGAATTAAGTCTAAGAAAATCTAAACAATAAATATTAGGCAAAAAATTAACTTCTTTATATCTTAATAGTAAATTTGTTTTAGCAATTTTTACTGCATTTTCATCTATATCAAAACCGTATAAGTTTTGTGGATTAGATACTTTTGGATGTAATAAAAAACGACCGCTTCCGCAACAAGGGTCTAACAATACAGTATCTTGAGTAATATTTACATCGTTAAAAAGTTCATCAATAATATGTGCTGGTGTATAGTACGACCCCGCTTTATTTTTATAACCTTCCGAAAGTAATGCTTGATAAATTATACCTATAATATCGTTTTCATCGTTAGGTAAAGTTATGCTTGCTATATCTTCGTTATAATCAATTAGTAGCTCATTTATAAAATCTCGAACAATCAACTTGTCGGCAACATTATGTAAGTATAACTGCCCAACGCAAAGTGAGTTAATAACTGTTTTTATACTCACTTCGAATTCTTTAATTCTATCTAAAATTTTAGTTATGTATCCAATATTATCTTGTCTAGAAAAACATTCCACAGGAATAATATTTTTATTTGAAAAAACTTTATTAGCTCTCTTTTGCAGTTTATTATCCGTATAGTCTAAACAAAGTCTTTTCCAATTTCTCATCGTTGAAGCACAAGCATACTTTTGCATTACTTCCATATAGCCGACCTCCTATGTAAATATCTTAACATCCTTTTGTTGCATTCGTCTAGTAATATATTTACTTCTAATATATTTACTTCACATTAAGTCCATAAATAATATTTAGCCCTCTAAGTGTAAGAGTTCTATCCACAGCATCAAATAATTTACTTTCTCTTTCTACCAGATTAGAAATTCCGCCTGTGGCAATAACCTTAGCTTGTCCACCCAACTCGGCTTTAATTTTTTGAATTAAATAATCAATAAGCCCCACATAACCATACAAAATTCCGCTTTGCATATTAGCGATTGTGTTTTTGTTTATAACCTTTTGTGGAAAAGATAACTCAATATTAGGTAGCTTCGCCGCCGAACTACTAAGTGCTTCAGTTGCATTTTTTAATCCAAAGCTAATCGGACCGCCTAAAAATTCGCCTTTTTCGCTAATTGCATTAAAGGTTGTAGCTGTACCACAATCGACAACAATGCACGGACCCCCATATGTATAGTACGCCGCAACGCTTCCCACAATTCTATCGGCACCCACCTCTTTAGGATTATCGTATTTAATATTAAGTCCGCATTTAATTCCGCTACCTACGACCAAAGGCAAAACACCAAGGTAATGTTTTACCATATGCTCAACCGTGTAGTTTATAGCAGGATTAACACTACTTATAATAACACCCTTGATATCGCTAGTGCTAACTCCCGTAAAAATCTCTTTAAGCAATAGCCAATACTCATCGCCCGTTTTACTCTTAGACGATGTTAGTCGCATGCTTTGCTTTAGGATATTACCCTCAAAAAGCCCCGCTTTTATATTTGTATTACCTATGTCGAATACTAGAATCATATTTTCAAAGACTTAATTTAAATTTCCGCTAAAATATTTTCAACTTCTTCGCTTTCAATCACTTTAGGCTTCGGCTTAAACTCGCCGATTTTTAAGGCTTTTGCTACTGTAAAACACAATGCAGGCATTATTATATTGATTACAACTAATTCGGCTAAACCTACTAATAACAAAAGCCACCAAACATCCGCTATTGTCGCACTAAATAATTCAATTCTAAAGTCCGGAATAAGTAACACTAGTGCCGTTACAACTAATGCAGTATTTGTAATTACTCCTACGCTAGCACCGATATTATACGGCAATAGCCTTGCCATTCTACTGCTACCCTTAATAAATTTTTTACTGCCCCAAAAGCCTAGAGAAGTAAAAAGTCCTACCAATATGCGAGGCACCACCATAATAAAGGCAAGCACTACCATCGTAAAAGGCTCGTTAGCCTCACCACCCGCCATCATGCCGATAAAAGCAAACATCAGCGTTACACCGCCTGCAAAAGTCCCCACGATAAGTCCATGTTTCCACTTATAATTACACGAAACAAATATCACAGGAATTAAAAATGCCGCAACTGGCATCCAAGCCAGTGCAAACATAAGTGCTACTGCAATGCCACAAACTGCAATATCTTTAGAGGATATTCCTTTTTGCTGTTTACTAACCTTCTTGTTTTGAAAATTCGTTGTAGAATTTTCTTTTTCGTTTAACACATCATTCGACTGTTGAACTTCGTCTTTAATTTGATTTTTCATTTTTCTCCTTGTAGACGCTGAAACCTCAGTCGCCTCAAAATTTTTAATTTTATATATTGTCCAATCTTAAATATATATAAGTATTGGCATATAACGACATTATTCCTTTTTTATCCTCGCTCTAAATGATTCCAAATATCTTTTATCTCCCAACCTTCTACCCTAACTTCTGCAAAAAGTTTTTTGGGCGAAGAAAAACTTTTTGTGTTTTTTAGAAATTCTTTTTCGTCAAAACCATCTTCTTCATGAGCACTTGTAAAAGAAATCTCACAACCTAAATCTAAGCTATTACTCATTACAAAGCAAGTATCCCTATAAATAAACACAAACGGATAACCATCGCTTTTAGAAAAGATTTCTACAAACTCGTCATAAGTAAAAAAGTCTCTAAGCCTATTATTTACATCTTTTTCGTAAACTTCAAATTTCGCTACCAAATCAGCACTTAGGTCGCTACTAAAAAATATGTCTGAATCTGTTTCGTTTTTTGCCTTTTTTTGCCTAGTGTTCTTTTTTTTATCTATGCCCATTCTTTCAAATTCAAGAATTTCCTTATCTACTTGTGTAAGATGTTCTTTTTTGAAAAACTTGACCAAACCACTAATAAAAAACCCAGCTAAAATAAGACCAAAAGCACCTATAGCAATATATAGCCACATATCATTTCTTAAATAAAGTCGCTCGCTTTCTTCTAGTGTTAAAAACACTTGTCCGTTAGCCTCTATAAAATAAATTGTTCTTCGATAAAGTCTTCTTTGTTCGGGACCAACTATAAGTCTTACCTCATCTCCTACTGATACATTTGCTTCAAAACCACTTCTATCAAAACCCCGCATTAAAACACTCCAAATATTATACTCCATACTATCGCCCTCTAGCATAATATAAAAACGATTTGTATCGCCACCTATAAATCTATAGCTTGCTAACACTCCCTCAACTTCTGTTAAATCCTCTTGAAATCCCGTAGTTTCCGTGATAAGAAAAAATGAACCAATGCCCAAGCCTATCATCAAAATAACAGGCAAAATAAGCCATAATACTATATGACGAAGAGTAGATTTTTGATGTGTTGATTTAGTGTTTTTCATATGTTGTCTTTTATGTTTTTACTAATGCTCTGACAATATATTGTCGCATAAGCCTATTTATTTTTGCTTAACTATCTACACAAGCTGTGTAATACCTAGTAATTCTCTTGCTGTAATACTAGAGAGTTCTAAACTTGCAATATGCTCTAAAACTTTTCCTAAAACGCTAGCCGAATTACTTGAAGCAGGCATTAGTAGCAAATCTCCGCCCTCTATATCCTCGGTAACATTAGCTAATATTTGCACCGCTGTAGCATTTGTATCTAGCCTAGCATTTCTGCCAATGATTGTAGTATAACCTAATGCTCTAGCTGTGTCAACAAATCCAATCGGAAAATTATCATGTATAGGTAAAAATAAATTCATTCTAACTCCCCTAAAACTCGGCATACCTATATCCGCCGGTCTTATAGTGGTTTGCTGTACTAGATTATGATTTAACTCAATTTCTTCCCGCACCTTAGTAGCAGTTAATCTCCCCTCGCTGTTTTCAAAAAAACCTGCATTGCCTAATTCGTGCCCTGCTAAAACAATATTTCTTAATCCAGTTGAATTCTCTAGCACCCAACTACCCGTAACAAAAAATGTTGCTCTTTTATTATGATTATAAAGCACATTAAGTATATCGTTTATACCATCGCTATCACGAGTAACCAAAAACATAATAGCAACCTTGTCACTACTGTCGCCTCTGATAATCGGTTCATCTACAGTCTCTGCTCCGCCGACAAGCGGAGCAATATATATAATAGTAACCACAAGCGCAACTATTAAAACAGCGTTAGCTACAAAATACCTAAAAAATTTAGCCCTCTTTTCCATACATTATGTATATGAGAAAGAGAACTAAAATAGAAATTAAATAAACTTGCGTATTGTGGACAATACTCTATCCAAGACTTCGTCGTAAACGCCTTTTATTTGACAGCCTGAGGCCCTTATATGACCACCGCCACCGAAAGTTGATGCTATTACCGATACATCTGTACCTTTAGAGCGAAAACTGATTTTATAGACTTCGCCTTCGGCTTGAGTAATCGTAATAGCCACTAGTACGGAGCTTATACTGAGTGGATAGTCAATAAAACCCTCGGTTGATAGTGGCGAGGAAGAAAATTTTTCAAAATCAGTAAGTGATAGGCTAAGAATTGCTATAGTATCATCATTGTAAAATTTTAGATTAGATAAAGCATATCCTAAAAGTGCTATTTTTTCTTTTGGTTTTGTTCGATAAAGATGATTAGATATTTCGTGAATATCTCCGCCTAAAGCCGTTAAATTAGCCACAGTTTGCATTACTTTAGCGTTTACACTACTGTGCATAAAATGACCCGTATCGGTAGATAATCCTGTTAAAAGTGAGTTTGCAATTTTCTTATGTAGTTCGTGGCTAGCATTTTTAAAAATACCGTCTTGCTCCATTAAATCGTACATTACCTCGCAAGTGCTAGAGGCTGTTGGAATAACAATGTTGTGTTTCGCAAAATAATCGTTTGATTTATGGTGGTCGATATTAACGCTTAAATGGCTTTTAGCATAGTCGGAAAATTTTCCTGCCCTTCCACTATCCGCACAGTCAATAAAAAAGCACAAATCATATCTTTTACTATGACATCCCGTCGATGTATTGTCGCTATCGACTATTTTAGATGACGGAACTTGAGCATTTCGCTTATGTTTTTGATTATTTACAAAAGAAATCCCTTCCATAAAGTTATAATGAGTTGGGATTTCGGAATCGGTTACTATATCAATATTTTTATTTATATGCTCGGCTAAAAAATATAATGCTAAACCTGCCCCTAAACAATCTCCGTCAGGACGTTGGTGGCACACAATTAAAATTGTGTTTGCAGATTTTAGAGTTTGTAATAGAGAAAAATTTTGCATTCTTAACTAAATTAAATATTTCTTGATTATTCAATTTTTATTATAAAAGTTCTAATTCTTGTTTGATTACATCCTTCAAGAAATGAATAAAAGATCTATAAGTTTTTAAGCAATCTGGATTTTCATGGTCAAAATAGTATACTTTTTTATCTTTAAGTTGTGTAGAAAAAGCATAATTCCCTCCAATACCATCACTAGCAAAAAGTACATAGCTTTCTGCTTTATAGCCTTTATTAAAAGCACCTAGAAATTCTCTCTTATACTCTTTGTTTGTTTCTATAAAAGCAAACTCTCTATTTGAAGTGTCTAAAATCTCACTAATCGACAAACCTAATCCATCGGTTAGATTCATAAACTCTAAATATTCTTTAGGCAAGCCTTGTGAATCACCAAATTTATTGCTGTTGTTATTAACAGGCGATACTTTTGCTTCACATTTTTTAATGAGAATGTCTAACAATTTTTTAACTTTACTCATTCTCTTTTTCTTTGTTTATGTCTGCTAAAATATTATCGATTTCTTGTGCTTTTTGCGTTGATAGGTCGGGTAAAAAAGTTAGTGCGGGTACTGTGCGAATATCACGCATATCGCTGGCTAATTCTTTACGGATAAAGCTAGCACTGTTATTAAGTGCTTTAACGGCTTGCTCTAAACCATCACCCAACATTGTAATGTATACCTTAGCAGTTTTTAAGTCGCTGGCACATTCTACTTTTGTTACGCTAACCATACCCTCAATATTTGGATCTTTAACTTTACTATCTATTATAACAGCCAAACTTTTTTGCATTTGACTGCCTATTCTTCCCATTCGGATGGACATAATATTACTCCTTTTTCTAAGGTTCGGGCGACTAATAGTACGCCCCTACTATTCGGCGGTGTTTAACTTACTACTCATTACTTAATCTGAATAAACCCTTCGCTATGCACTATGAACTATGAAATATATGCACTAAACAATTACTCTCTCTAAATGATAGCATTCTAGTATATCGCCTTCCTTAATGCTACTGAAGTCCTCTATGCTAATACCGCATTCGTAACCTTCGGCAACATCTTTAACATCTTCCTTGAAGCGTTTTAGGCCACGCAAGCTACCCTCAAATAATACTTCTTCACCACGCCATACACGCACCTTGCTATTACGATAGATTTTACCGTTTGTTACATAACTACCACAAACCTGACCACTACCTGTAATCTTAAATACATTTCTAACCTCTGCTTTACCTGTAATAACCTCGTTATATCTTGGCGTTAACATACCTTTAAGCATAAGATTAGTATCGTCTATCGCTTCGTAAATTACTTTGTAATTTTTAATCTCGATACCTGCTTTTTCAGCTTCTTGCTTACTCTCACTATCCGACTTTACATTAAATCCAAAAATCACAGCATTAGAAACCTCGGCTAGCATTATATCAGTTTTAGAAATATTACCTACGCCACTATGAACAACATTAACCTTAGCTTCTTCATTAGATAGTTTAGATAATGAATCTTTAAGTGCTTCAGCAGAACCTTTAACATCGGCTTTAATAATTAAATTAAGGTCTTTTAACTTAATGGCACTTGTTTGCTGTAATAAATCATCTAATGAAATTCTTTGAGTACTGCTTACTTTTTCTAATCTTTGTTTAGCAATTCTCTCTTCTGCTACTTGCCTTGCTACCTTCTCGTCCGCTACCGCCAGCACTGTATCACCTGCATTCGGAACTTCGGTAAAGCCCAAAATCGACACAGGTGTACTTGGTCCTGCTACTTTGATATTCTTACCCTTATCGTCTGTCATAGCACGCACTTTAGCAACCGTTGTGCCGGCGACTACTGTATCACCTACCTTTAGCGTACCATTTAGCACTACAACATTAGCAATAGGACCTCTGCCTTTATCTATTTTAGCTTCTACTACACTAGCTCTAGCCAAACGCTTAGGATTTGCTCTAAAGTTATGAACTTCTGCTAGCAATAAAATACTTTCTAATAATTTATCTACTCCCTCGCCAAATTTAGCCGAGATAGGACACATCATAGTATCTCCGCCCCATTCTTCTGCTACTAACTCATGCTCGGTAAGCATTTGCTTAACCTTATCTATATTAGCACCAGGTTTATCTATTTTATTTATAGCAACAAGCACAGGTACTTTAGCCGCTTTAGCATGTGAGATTGCCTCTATAGTTTGTGGCATAATGCCATCATCAGCCGCCACTACAAGTATAGCAATATCAGTTACAGACGCACCCCTTGCCCTCATTTGAGTAAACGCTTCGTGCCCTGGGGTATCTAAAAATGTAATTGTTTGTTTTTTAACAGCAACGCTATAAGCACCGATAGCTTGCGTAATTCCGCCTGCCTCACCCGCAACAATATTCGTAGAACGAATGCGGTCTAATAAGCTGGTTTTTCCGTGGTCTACATGACCCATAACCGTAATTATAGGAGGGCGTTTTACTAAATCTTTTTCGTTATCAACCTCGCCATGACCCTCTTCTAATAGCTCGCCTTTTGATTTATCTAATTTCAGTTCTAATTCTACACCTAATTCGCTAGCTACTAATTCCATAGTATCAAAGTCTACAACACTGTTTATTGTAGTCATAATGCCTAATTTCATTAGTTGTTTTAGAATTTCTTGAGCCGTTTTGCCGATTTTTTCTGATAAAATTTTAACTGTTAGATTTTCGGTTGTAATAATAGCTTTTTCTATTTTTATGGCATTAGGTGCTAAAACAGATAGTTTTTTCTTATTTTTTAGTTTTCTTACACCAATTCTCTCATCATCAAAGCCGTGTTCAACAAAACCTTTACGGATAAGAGTGCGTTTATTCATACCCTGTCCGCCTCGCCTATCGTCGCCACCGCTTCTAAAATCTCTTCTTGGAGGTCCACCTGCATAGCTACCACCAAAGCTAGGACTAGAGCCAAACGATTTACCTCTATTTGCGCCAAATCCGCCTTGCGGAGTATAACCTGTATTTGGTGTGCTAGGACGCTGACTCGCAAAACCACCTCTTGATGCTACACCAGCTTTATCACCCCTAGGCATTGTACCGGTTTTTGTTGCATCTTTATTAAAAGCACCCCTATCTCTACTTCTATCTTTATCTCTTTTGTCTTTTGGTTGTGGAATAGGTTTTGGCGAAGGAGTTATGCGACCTTTTATATAGCTTGGAGTAAAAGTACGCATAGCGTCTGTTGGTTTTTGAATAACCTTTATCCCGCCAGGAATCTTTGGCGGAGGAGTTGATGCTTTTGATGAATGGGTTATTGTTTGATTTTTTTGTTCTACAACTACTTCTTTTACATCTGTAGCTTTTGTTAGGTTTTCTTTAATTTGTATAACTTCTATTGGTTTAGTATCTACTGCTCCCTTTTCTTTAAGAATTTCCTTTTTATTACCCTCTACTGGCTTTTTAATTTTTTCATTTTCGCTTTCTTTTTCTACAACCTTTGGCTCTATTTTATCTTCCACTTGCGATTTTTCTTGAATTTGCATTTTAGTTCCGCTAGCTTTAACACCTTCTTGTTGTCTTTCTGCTACTCGTTGCTCATATGCTTCACGCTTCTTTTGTTCCTTTTTAGCTCTATCAGACACCTTAAAAGACTCGTGTTGGTTTTTTACTAAAACATCGAGTTTTTTTCGCACAGAGGTAATTTGTGCAGATAACGCCGTTATGTCACTATCTTTTTGAATACAAGCATTTAAGCGTTTGATATTTTCAAATCCGCTACTACTGCTACTTGTTTGTGGTTGTGGGGAAGATTTATTCAATATTTACTCCTATTTTTTGACGGGTTGTGAGGATTAGGGAATTTTTGAGATTAGTTATGTTTCTTATCAAAATAAAAAGTGTTGTCTAAATTAAGCAATAAATAATAATTTAAGTGAGTATTTTTATAATTTTATAAACCGAACTCTTTAGCTGTTACTTTGATAAATTATTATATACTTCTTGTGGTACATTACACTTAAATGCTCTGTTTAATCCTCGAGTCTTAATAGCTTTTTCTAGACATTCGTGAGATTTACAAATATATGCTCCTCTGCCTTCAAGCTTACCTGTTTGGTCCAAAGCTATTGTACCGTCTCGCTTTTTTGTAATACGGCTTAATTCTGATTTTGACCATAATTTTCTACATGCAATGCACATTCTTTGTGGAATATTTTTTGTCATTATTTACTCTAACACAATGTCTTCCAATTCTTCTAACGATAAATCACCTAGAACTTCTTCTGATATAATATCATCTGCTACCATGACTTCTTCAACCACTTCTAAAACTACACCATCTACTACATCCAAACCAATATCATCCAAGTCGCCTAAATCTAAATCTGTTGCAAACGCATTACCTGTATCCAATTCTTGATTTGCCATCGCTTCCGCTTCTTCTAATGCTAACTCTTCTTTTTTTAATGACGAATATGGTTTAACATCTATCTTCCAACCTGTTAATTTAGCCGCTAGCCTTGCATTTTGACCGTCTCTTCCTATTGCGAGACTTAACATATCATCAGCAACTATTGCTTTAGCGTACTTAGACTCATCTATCGCTTGCACCATTACTACTTTAGCAGGGCTTAAACTGCGAGCAATATATTCAAGCGGATCATCGCACCAAGGAATAATGTCTATTTTTTCGCCATCTAACTCACTAACTATACTATTTACCCTAGTCCCACGATTACCAACACACGCACCAACCGCATCAACTTGAGAATCTTCACTATAAACCGCCATTTTTGTTCGTTGACCAGCTTCACGCACAATCGCTTTTATAACGACTATCCCCTGACCAATCTCTGGCACTTCATTCTCGAAAAGTCGTCTTACAAAACCTGCATTAGTACGGGTAACAGCAAGTTGAGGTCCCTTAAAGCCTTGCTTGATTTTTTTAACATATACTTTAACTTTGTCGCCAACATTAAATCTATCGCTTGGCAATTGATCTCTTTCGGATAAACTAGCCTCTAATTTATTAATTTCAACAAAAGCATTTTTGCCGTCTACTCTACGCACAACAGCTGTAATGATTTCGTCTTCTTTTTGAGAAAGTTCACCCATTGCCATTTCGGTTTCGACATCTCTGAGTTTATGCATAATAACTTGTCTAGCCGTTTGTGCTGCAATTCTGCCAAATTCTTTAGAGTGAATTTCCTCTGATATTTTATCACCAACTTTATATTTGCGACTAAGTAATCTAGCATCTTCAAGCGAAATTTGCTTTTCTGTATCTTCGGGCTCTTCAACTACTGTCTGATATGCAAACATCTTAATGCGATTAGTGTCAGGAAGCAGCCTAACTTCTACAGCCTTGGCTTGACCCGAATGCTTTTTATAAGCTATAACAAGCGCTTGTTCTAGCGCTTCAAGAAACATCTCTTTTGTGATGCGTTTTTGTGTGTCTAATGCCTCTAAGGCAAGAAAAAAGTCTTTACTACTTATCATTTTTTAATTTACTCCGAAAATTTTTACTTTAATATTTAGCATTCTAATCCTTCAAACGATACAAATGGCCTTACAAACACTACTTTACTATTCTCAAACTGCATTCGCTCTTCTTTTCCTTTCACTTTTGCATTGATTGCTACAACATTCGGTAGCTTTTCTATCAGGACTCCCTCGTAGATTTTTTGTCCTCGATATGGAGCATATAATTTAACCTCTACCATTTTATTGTAATTTCGCTCAAAATCTCGCTGCGTCTTAAATGGACGGTCTAAACCAGGACTAGAAACATTTAACACATAGGGGCTGTCGTTAGAAGGATTAAGTTCTTCTAACGGAACATCTATAGCATTATGCACCTTTTCGCAATCCTCTAGCGTAATAGGGTTGTCCCCCGCTATAAAAATAGTTAAATGATTCTGCCCGTGCTGCTTTAGATATTCTATGTCTACAAGTTCAAGTTTAAAACCTTCAACGATAGGAAACACCGTTTCTTTTATTTTTTCTAAATTCATTTTTTGTGGCTTATTGTAAAAATCTCCACAAATAACTTAAGCCACCCATATGCTAGGTGGCTTAAAATTTTTCTAAAGATTCGACAACCAATCTATTATATAATACTTTCTATTCTTTATGCAACTATTTTTTTAGCTTTTTTAAAAACAAATTTATCTTTTTTAATCAATGGCTTTTAGCGAACTAGTTAAATCAACCTTATGAAGCTTCTTATATAATAATGCCAAGGTTAAACCTAAGGAAGCTAAAGCTATTGTGGCTGTAATTATCCAATTATACCAGTTAAGAAATTCAATTCCTCCAAAGGTTAAGCGGTCAAAAATCAGCACCATAAAACCATAGCCCATTGGCAATCCTATTAAAATGCCAAACACGCTAAGAATAAAAATCTCTCTAAAGCAATAACCAGTTACTTCTATGTTACGGTATCCTAATACCTTTAGTGTAGCAATTTCTCTAGAGCGCTCTTCTATATTGATATTAGTTAAATTATAAATAACCAACACATTTAACATAACTGCAGCAATAGCTAATACAGCAGAAATAGGACGAATAAAAGTTGTTAAATCAGGATTTGATAGTGCTAGTACAAAGGATAATGCAACTGCACAAAACACAAGTGCACTAGAGAATAAAACTGAAAATACAGTTAGAAAAAATCGTAAACGATAACGCAAAATATTTCTTAAAGTAGATTTATATCTAAAGGGCAGTATTCGCCAAACAATTCCTAGATTTTCTAGCATTATTTTTCCACCTTTTATTGGAGGTTTAGAGCGTAATAGCGTAGCAGGCTTTCCTAAAAGCGAACGATATACAAGTAAAACAGTCAGTGTTAGCAAAAACACTACTACTATTATGGATACGATTAGTCCAAAGTACGGAAATGGTGCAGATATATCCGGCAAACGAAACTCCTCTGAGATTATAGAAAATAATAACGGTGTAATTGCAAAAAAGCCTATGATAAGACCAAATATAACCCCTAAAATACTAGAAATTGCTACAATTAGAATATATTTACCTACTATCGAAAACTTACTTTTACCCAAACTAACAAGACATCCGTTTTCGCTTCGCTCTATATCTATAAGTCTTGTTAACGATACACTAGCAACTAATATTGTAACAGAAGTAAAAAATAGCGGAAAAATAAAGCTAATTGTATCTATTCCGCTTGCTAAATTTCTGGGGTAAGCAAGATAAAGCCCAGGAGTATTTGCCTCTAGTGCTTCTATCCCTAACCATAATTTAGGTGCTAAAACTCCTATGCTACTCACAATTGCAATGCTTATAAAGCACAACAAAAAAATAATAATCATATGTAATAGATTTTTTTTAATACTACGAAAGAGTATTTTGTTGTAAGTTTTGTTAGAATTCATAATGATTAGTTAATAATTCATAATTTTGGATTAAATAGCAAAATAAAAATAAATCTACAATTCGCACTGTATCCTACCAATTAACCTTCTCTATTGGCTTTGGGGTTTTATTTGTAATTATACTTTCAGCTTGTCCATTTTTCATAAAAACAACTTTATCAGCCATATCTTTTAGAGCAGAATTATGAGTAACTAAAATTACCGTTTTATTATGTTGTTTACTAGCATTGTATAATAATTTTAGGATTTTTTTGCCTGTTTCATAATCTAACGCACCAGTAGGTTCATCACACAAAATTAGTGTGGAGTTTTTAGCAATCGAACGAGCAATACTAACCCGCTGTTGCTCTCCACCAGATAATTGAGTAGGAAAGCTATTTAATCTATCTTTTAACCCTACTTCTTCTAAAACTTCTTTAGGATCTAGCGGAACTTTACAAATCTCCACTGCTAATTCTACATTTTCTAATGCAGTCAAATTAGGCATAAGGTTATAAAATTGAAACACAAATGATGCATCATACCGTCTATATTCTGTAAGTTGACGAGCATTATATTTAGCGATATTTTTATCATCTACAAAAATATCACCGCTAGTTGGCACATCCATACCGCCTAACAAATTAAGTAGAGTTGTTTTTCCGCTGCCACTAGGACCTACCACCACAACAAACTCACCAGCATTCGCTTCAAACGAAATGTCATTTAGTGCAGATATTTCTTGATTACCTACATTATATATTTTTGTTATATTCTTTATTTTTATCATATGTTTGTTGCTTTTATAATTCAAAGCATTCGTAAATCTGTTTTTTTATGCTTTCTAATTCAGGCGTGTTTAGTGAGCGAACTAATGAAGAGGTTTTTATACTAAAGATTGCCCTTTGCTTCATTGGCTTATCACTATAAGCATAAATATTGTCGGCTATAAGTAATGCTTCGTCTATATCGTGAGTTACGAAAATTGTAGTGCGTGAAGTAACTGATAAAAGAGATAAAAACTCCTTTATTATAGCTGATTTTCGCTTTAGATCTAAGCCCTTAAACGGCTCGTCTAATAAAAGCGTTTCGGCAGGATATATTAATGCCCTTAATAATGCTACTCTACGACGCATACCGCCACTAAGTTGATTAGGATATAAATTACTCGAATCTTCTAATCCTGCTAAAGTAAGCATTCTACAAACAACTTCTTTTCTAGTCGACTTATCCTTCACTATATCTAATAGCACTAACTCTAAGTTTTTGAATACGGTTTTTTGAGCCACCAATCTATCATCTTGAAATACATATCCCGACCTTTCTGGCAAAATCAAACTTCCGTTATCAGCTGATAATTTTTTTGCTATAAGATTTAATATCGTGGTTTTCCCTGCTCCGCTAGGAGCTAAAATTGCTGTGATTTTATTAGCTTCAAACCTTGCCGAAAAATCTTCAAGCACAATTATATCATCAAACGATTTATTAACATTATTAAAAGCAATCTCTTCTGTTTGTATTTTATCAACTGTTTGCTGTAAATTTAGTGGCAAAAACGAAGTATCATTAATGCAGGACTTTACATTTGCTTTTCTTTCTCTTTTATACGCAAGACTAAAATATCTCCCTAATCGCAACAAAAATTCAAAGAAAAAACTAACCAACACAGCTATCACAAGCCAAGCAAACAGCGTAGCAAATTCCATTTGTTGCTGAGCTATTGTCATAAAATGCCCAATACCTAAAGCAGGAAGTCCTAAAATTTCAGCCGCAATTACAACCTTAAAAGTTAGCCCAAAGCCAGCTATTGCACTACTGAAAATAAATGGTACCATATGTGGCAGATAAATATGCACTAATTGACGAGGTTTAGAAATCTCAAAGGCATTTGCCATTTCTATTATTTGTGGATTTAGTACTTCTAAACCTGATTTTAGGTGTTCAAAGCAAACAGGAAAAATAATCAAAAATGCTACTGTTACAGCTAAGTATCTGCTACCCACCAATAACAATAAAATTAACACTAATGCGATTGTAGGCATTGCTCTAAGCGTTGCCATTGTGGGATTTAGTGTTTTAGCAAAAGACTCAGATTTATATGCCAAAAACGCACAAATTGAAGCAAGTATAAAAGACAGTATAAATGCAATTAACGCTCGCAACATAGTAAAGGATAGCCCTATCCAAAAATCACTTGTTGGCAAAAGCCCAAAAATAATGCGGAATGTAGCAATCGGCGATGGTACAATTATAAATCCGTTATTTAAAATAACGGACAAAGTTGCCCAAGCAGCAATTAGAATCGCCACACCTAAAAACTTAAAAAGTAGCGAATGTAATTTTTTTTTATGTTTTTTTGCTAAGTTTTTTAGCATTGACTTCTTGTATCTTGTTTAACTAAAAGCAATGTTTAATCATCGCATATTCTAGCTAAAATTTCTCTTGTTATAAAACGGGGATGCTTATAATCAGTTGAAATCGTCATTCTGGCAACCTCATCGTAAAGTGGTTTTCTAACTTTATAAATCTCGGCAATAGAACGGGGGGTTGCGTCTTGCAATAACGGTCTTCTCCCACTAACTCTTGTACGGCTATAAACAGTTTCCGGCTCTGCCGTAAGTTGAACCACAAAACAATTATATTTTAATAATTTCCTATTAGCTTCGGTTAATACTATACCGCCACCCGTACCTATAACTTGCTTTTTAGCTTTAACTGCCGTTTCAAGCACCTCAGTTTCTCTTTTTCTAAAAACCTCTTCGCCTTCTCTAGCAAAGGTTTCTTTAATCGTCTCGCCTACAATTTCTTCATAAAGAATATCCGTATCTACAAAAGTCATACCAATTAAACTCTTTGCTAAAAGTTTACCCACAGTAGACTTAAAAGTGCCAGGCATACCAACTAATGCTATATTTTTACCTCTATAAGGCAGTTGTCTTATTGGTTCGTTCATTTTTTTGTATTTCCTTTGTGTCGTGAAATATAATCAAGTGCCAGCAAATAACTCTCGTATCCAAAGCCCGTAATTGTACCAGAGCAAACACTACTTAGCACAGACTGACTTCTAAACTCCTCTCTCGCCAAAATATTAGATAAGTGCACCTCTACTTTTATGCAATTTTTACTTTCGAGTGCGTCTCTAATTGCGATTGAATAATGAGTATAACCACCTGCATTTATAATGATAGCATCGCCGTCAAAGTTTTGAATTGCAGTTATAATTTCGCCTTCGATATTAGAGAAAAAAAACTCGATATTTATTTTTTCTTTTTTAGCTTCGGTTTTTAATAATTCGTTTATTTCGTCTAGCGTTTTTGTGCCGTAATGCGAAGCATTTCTCTCGCCTAATTTATTTAAGTTAGGACCGTTAATTACTATTACTTTCAAGAGCCAATTCCTCCAATATGATTTTTTTAAGGGCTTGCTTGTCTTTAATTTCTTTTCCTAGAAAAATTTCAGCACTTGCCACTGCTTGATATATTAACATATCTAACCCGTTTACCACAAGCGAAACATTTGCCTTTCTTGCTGTTTTTAGAAATTCAGTATCAAAGTAAATCGTGTCATAAGCTAAAAGCGTACTACTAAAATCTATCCCCTCTGCTATGTTTTCACCCTCATTTAGTCCATAACTTGTACAGTTGACTACTATATTGTATGAAAGACGGTTTTTATTTTTTATGGCGAACACATTTCTATTGTTTCCGACTAAATCAAAAGCTTTATCGTAAGTGCGATTAAAAATACTTATTTCCTCTACATCAAGACATAATAATGCCGACAAAACACTTTCTGCAACTCCGCCTGCCCCAAGCATTAGTACCGTTTCATTTGCAAAACGAAAACCTCGCTTTTCTTCTAGCTCCATCATATGTTCTAAAAATCCATCAAAATCAGTATTATAAGCTTCCATTTTATCTAAACAAACTGTATTAACAGCACAAAAACAAGGATTTGTATCAACACCAAATTTAATAATATGTTTTTCAATCTCTTGCTTATAGGGTTTTGTTACATTAAATCCGTCTAGCTTATATAACTTAGGTAAGTTTTTTTCTAAATCTTCTTTTTTTACATCAAATAATTCGTATGTAGCATCTACTCCCAACTCTCGATAAATTATAGAGTGAATTTTAGGCGACAAAGAATACTGTATATCCTCGCCTAAAAGAGCAAATCTTTTAGTTTTTGCCTTTTCAACTTCTTGATTTTTATTTTTTTTCTTTTTCCAAAACATTTTTACTCCTCAAACAAATTAAAAAACTCGGGATAACTAACAGAAACGCATTCGTGATTTTTTATCGTTACACCTTCTTTACTTAATGCCCCTGCTATCGCTGTAGCCATTGCAATTCGGTGGTCGCCCTTGCTATCTACCATACAACCACCTTTTAACTCTCCACTTCCATAAATAATCATTCCATCGAAAGTTTTTTCTACCTTACCCCCCATCGCCGACAGCATATCCACAACCGCATCTAAACGGTTACTCTCTTTAACCTTTAATTCCTCTGCCCCCCGTATAACGCTAGTACCTTTTATAAAACAAGCAAGTACAGCCAAAATCGGAATTTCATCTATAAGTCTAGGAATTATATCACCGTCTATCGTAAAAGGAGATAAATTTTCTATGTATTCCACCTCTATATCGCCAAACGACTCATAATCCTTAACTTCATTTATAATGTTAAAATTAGCTCCTATTGCCTTAAAAACTTCTAAAGTTCCACACCTTGTAGGATTTAATCCCACACTATTTATTCTTATTTTAGCATCCTTTAATGCTACCGCTAACACTAGCGGAAATGCTACCGATGATATATCTCCTACAATGTGAGTGTTTTTTGATTTTATAATGCTTTTAGAAACGGTAGTTGTATTGTTTTCTTCTTTCACAGGCACACCGTAGTATTTTAGAAGTCGCTCGGTATGGTCTCGACTTTTGTAAGGCTCAGTATAACTGGTTACTCCTTTCGCTTGAATACCTGCTAATAATATAGCAGATTTTATTTGAGCACTCGCAATTGGACTTTTTATGTTTGTCCCTATTAGCTTTGCACCTTCTATCGCAACTAGTGCTTTGCCGTTCGTTAAAGAAATTTTTGCGCCCATTTGCTCTAGCAATTCGCTAACTCTACCCATAGGACGATTACGAATACTTTCATCGCCGTCTAAAGTAAAAGTTTTGCCATCCTGAGCAGATAGCATTCCCATAAGTAATCGCATTGCCGTACCTGAATTACCAACATTAAGTATAGCACTTTTTATAGGGGCGCTTGTTATAGTAATCATTTTTTTGCTTTTATCAACATCAGCCTTAGCACCCAATGCCATAACACACTCTATACAGGATAAACAATCAAGCCCTAACAATGCGTTAGTTATAACAATTTTTGTACCAGCTGGTGCTAAGCTAGCAAAAAGAATTGCCCGTTGAGTTATTGATTTATCGGGCGGAGCAATTATTGTTTTATTAAACTTTTTAATTGGTTTTATTGTGATTGTTGACATAAATTTAGCCTGTTTAAAAACTCGTCCTCAGTTAAAAGAAATTCCTTACATTTACCAACATTTGTAGCACACATTATAGAAATTTTACCACCTACATTTTTCTTATCTTTTCTTGCACTATTTAATAGTTTTTGTGAATTATACGATATGTTTTTATCACCTAATGCTTTTACTATTAGCTTTTGAAAAGAATTATAAAAATCTTTATCTATATGTTCTTTTAGCATATCCATCTCTAACTTCATACCTTGTAATACACATTTGCCATGAGATAATTGATTATCCTTTTGTGCTTCGATAGCGTGTCCGACAGTATGACCAAAGTTGAGTATTTTCCTAAGTCCTGTTGTTTCAAATGGGTCTTTTTTTACAATATTATTTTTGAAATTAGCACACAGTTTTACTATTGTGTCGAGTGCTACCATATTCTTATTATATATTTTTTTTTGATTTTCTGTAAAAAACTCGAAAACCTCTTTATCTAATGCAGAGGTTTTTATTACTTCTCCTATACCACACAAAAATTGTGTGGTATCTAAGGTTTGTAAAAATTGAGGAAATATATATACATCGCTAGGAAAATGAAACCTACCTATTGCGTTTTTAATAAGTCCACTATCTGTCTTTGTATTAACCCCTGTTTTACCGCCAATTCCAGCATCTACTTGAGCTAAAAGCGTTGTCGGCACTTGAATACAATTTATACCTCTCATATAAATACTAGAGGCAAAACCCGCCATATCTCCTATAATTCCACCTCCTATCGCAACAAGTGTGCTATGGCGGTCGGCATTATTTTTTAGTAAAAAGTTACATATTTGTTGTACTAACTCTAAGCTCTTATTTCCTTCGTGAGTAAAATAATAAACAAATCTTTTAGTCTTATTAAAGAAGTCAGCATATAGTTGATATACTCTACAATCAATAATCGCAAATGTGTTAGGCTTAGACATCAATACCTCTATTTCATTACTAAGATTCTCTCCAAAATGCAGTTGTGTTTTTGTTGGATCACTTCCTATCATAAAAAACTTGCCTCCTTTTTTACTTTCATTCTTTCTTTTATCTCGTCCATATGGTCGCCACCGAGTGTTGATAAAATAACTTTAGAAATTGTAAACGCCAGTACGCTTTTGGCTACAACCGCTACCGATTCTATTGCTGAGGTATCGCCTCTTTCGCTAGCAGAAGTTGATGGCTTTTTTGTAGCTATATCTACACTTTTTAACCCCATAGGAACGCTAGGAATCGGTTTGCAAAAAACACTAACAACTATGTCCTCGCCGTTACTAATTCCACCCTCTATACCGCCTGCTCGGCTAGTTTTTCTTATGATTTGACCATTGTTATCAATAAATAACTCATCGTGAAATTCACTACCGGTAGCAGATAAGTTTTGCAATATATCGCCAATAGCAACCGCTTTAACGCTTTGTATTGCACCTAAGCTACTCATTATATGATATTCTAGCCTAGTTTCAGGAGCAATATGACTACCAAAACCATATCCTAAATATTTAATTCTTAGCTTAACAACTCCTCCAAGAGTATCGCCTTTTGCTCTTGCTAAATCGATTGCTTTTTTAATATTATTTGGGACGCCTAGGTGTGCGTCCCCTACAGCCACTCCACCAACACTAACAACTTCAGCTTCGACTTTTATACCTGATTCACTCAAAAACTGCAAACAAATACTACCAACCACAACATCGGCAACTGTACTTCTAGCACTTGCCCGCTCTAAAATATTTCTAGCATCTTGTTGATTATATTTTATACAGCCTGCTAAATCTGCGTGTCCGGGACGAACTGCTGTAACCTTTCGCTCTTTTAGCTTTGTTGCATCTACTCCAATAATATCTTTCCAGTTCTCAAAATCTTTATTTTCTACTAAAAAACCTATCGGAGCACCCGTTGTTACTCCACCCCTAATTCCAGCCAAAATCTCGGCTCTGTCGCATTCAATTTGTTGCCTAGTTCCCCTACCGTATCCTTGTTGTCTAAGCACTAATTCGGCATTGATTTTATTTATATCGACTTTTAAGTTAGCAGGTAAACCTTGCAAAATGCCAATAATAGCTTTGCCATGACTTTCTCCTGCCGTTATATATTTTAGCATAAATAACTTTCTCCTATTTCAATTTATCAAATAGTCTGTACGCATTATCTGTTGTGATTTGTGCAACTTCTTTTAATGATTTATCCAAAACTTCGGCGATATGCTTTGCAACAAACACAACATTTTTTGGAAAATTTAACTGTCCTCTATATGGCTCAGGGCTAAGATATGGACAATCTGTTTCTATTAAAATTTTATCCGGCGGAATATTCTCTATAATTTCGCTAGCCTTTTTTGCATTTTTGTAAGTTATAACCCCTGTAAACGAAATATAAAATCCTAAATCCATATACTCATAGGCACTCTCTAAGCTACCGCTATAGCAATGCATAACACCGCCCTTAGTGAGTTTTGATTTATTAGCTTTAAGTAGATTTTTCATATCAGCATCACAATCCCTCATATGAATAATCACCGGTAAATTAGCTCGATGTGCTATCTCTAATTGAGCAACGCAAGCCTTTACTTGAATTGCCTTATCAAAATCGGGATAATGATAATCTAACCCAATCTCACCTATCGCCACAACTTTTGGGTGGTTAGATAGCTCTAAATGCTGTTGCGATAGTTTATCGTCAAAAAAATTAGCACTACTTGGATGTAATCCTAAACTGCAATAAACATTTTCGTTATTTTTTGCAATTTCTAATCCCTCTAGCGAATTTTTATAATCATACCCAACAGTAATAATACGGCTAAGATTATCTTTATCCATATCCGCAATTATTTGTCTATAGTCAAATTTTTTATCTGTAATGTGTGAATGTGTATCTATTAACATAATTTTAAGTGCAAGCTAGTTATAATTGTGCACTTATTTTATAGAAAAGTCAAACTCTTTTTAGTCGGTTGCATTATTTGTTAATTTGTGATATATTTTTATATGGGGTATAAAGCTTATTAAAACTCCAAAGTAAAATGAAAATACAGGTTAGTACATTTTGCAAAATTGGCGGACGGGAATATAATCAGGATTATTTAGCGTCTAGCATAAACGAAAAAGCATCGTGCTTTGTTGTTTGCGATGGGCTTGGCAGCTACTATGGTAGCGAGGTTGCCAGTCAGCTTTGTGCTACTCATATTATTAACGATTTTGAAAAGATTTGTGCTATCGACCCAAATAGAGCCGTGCAGAGAACTTTTGTAGAAGCATATATTCAAAATGCACATAATAATGTTGTTGCCCACAAACAAACAAACAATGAGATTTCAACAAGCTGTACAACCGTGGCACTAGCTGTTACAAATGGTAATGCCACTACCTTCGCTCATATTGGTGACAGTCGAATTTATTTTTTTAGGAATAATAAATTAGAATATCAATCTAAAGACCACTCTCTTAGCCAAGTCGCTGTAGACAGCGGAGAGATAACTCTTCAAGATATTCGCACTCATAAAGACCAAAACAAACTTACTAGAGTACTAGGTAGCGATTTTATCTCTCCTGCTGATATTGAAACTCTTAATAGCGGCGAAATTCAATCTGGCGATAGTTTTATCCTATGTACCGATGGCTTTTGGGAATATGTTTTTGAGGAAGAAATGGAAGAAGATTTAAGTAATAGTTATTCTCCTAGTGAAGCTCTTGAAAAAATGGAACAACGCCTTCTTAAACGCATCGGGAAATATAACGATAATTATACAGCTATTGTGGCAATGGTAGTTGAAGACTAAAAAATATCCTTGCATTATAAATCAAAAAAATGCCTAATAAAATTAGAACAAATAAAAATGTATGTCTTTTTTGCTTTGGAGACTTAGATCTACAAAGAAATTGTTTACAGTGCGGTAAACAAGCGAACGATGTTCCGAATTTATCGCATCATTTACCTAAACGAACTGTACTAAACAAGCGTTATTTAATCGTTAATACTTTAGGTGAGGGCGGTTTTGGTATTACCTATTTAGTATGGGACCTAACTACAAATACAAAAATTGCTATAAAAGAATACTACCCTAACGGTTATGTAAATCGAGTTCCAAAATCTTATCATATTGTTATAAATAGTAAAAAAAATCAAGAGGCATCTAATCGCGGATTAAAGCGCTTTATAGATGAGGCTAAGGCTTTGGCTAAAGTTAAAAACCTATCAGGAATCGTTTCGGTAAAAGATTTTTTCTCCGAAAACGGCACTGCTTATATAGCTATGGAATTTTTAGATGGAATTTCTTTAAAAAAATATGTACAACAAAGGGGCGGTCGCATTAGTATGGATGAAACATTAGATATTTTGCATCCTGTGTTAGATTCGCTTATTTTTATACACAGAATGAACTTAATCCATAGAGACATTTCGCCAGATAATATTATTATAACTAAGCATAATGAGGTTAAGTTGATTGATTTTGGGGCAACAAACCAATCTGATTTAGAAGGAAACAGCTTATCAATAGTATTAAAACAAGGTTTTGCACCAGAGGAGCAATATCGCACTAACGGAGAACAAGGTCCGTGGACTGACATTTATGCTATTGGCGTTTCTATCTATTATTGCATAACAGGCAAAATACCGCCTGAGAGTATAAATAGAACACATATAGATAGCATTATCAAACCTAGTGAACAAGATGCTATAATTAGCCCGACACAAGAAACAGCACTTATGAAATCGCTTGCTGTATATGCTAAAAATCGCTATCAAAATGTGGAACAGCTAATAACAGGTCTTTATGGCATAAAGGTTGAAAATAATTTTATAAGCAACACTATAACTAACAAAACAAGCAACACAACTACCACTAATGAAAAATTATCTATACATCCTCCCATAAAAAACCATAATGATATTACTCTTCCCAGTCGCTTGTATGCAACAAGAGAATTCGCCTCAAATTCAAATCATATTCCAAAAACCCTAGAAGAAAGACGCAAAGAAATCGCAGAAAATAGATCTAAGAAATTACGAGAAATAATTAATAAAAATAAAAAATAGCCATCTTGTTTTTAGATGGCTATTTTTTATTTTTATAGGATTTTACTTCTCTATAATCGCATTAACTGGACAAGTCGGGTCACAAGCACCACAATCAATACACTCGTTTGGATCAATTGTGTAAGGTGTGCCTTCGTGGATACAATTTACGGGACAGCTGTCTACGCACGCTCCGCAAGAAATACATTCTTCTGTTATAACTCTCATATTTTTATTTCTCCTTTTATAAGTCACCTACAATTTGGGCAACAATTAAATATATGTGATAAGTGTACAATATCTATAACTTGCTGTCTAGCAAATTAACAAGTTTTTTTAAAAAATTTAGATCATATTGTTAGATAAACAATATACTTTTACAATATATATTTTCTTAAATCTCGCTTATTTTTCTCGCTTCCTAGAGCACTTTGAACAAATTTTCGATCGATTTTAATTGTTGTCATAGGATGATCGCCACCTGCATTAAAGGATAATTCTTCTAATAATTTTTCCATTATTGTGTGCAGTCTTCTAGCACCGATGTTTTCTTTTAGTTCGTTTTGATCGTAAGCAACACTAGCAATTTCGTCAATCGCATCGTCCATAAATTTTAGAGTAATATTATCAACCTTTAATAACTCGGTGTATTGCTTAATGATTGCGTTTTCGGGCTTTGTTAAAATACACTTAAAGTCATCTTTAGATAAACTCGTAAGCTCGGCATAAACAGGAAAACGGCCTTGCAACTCGGGAATTAAGTCCGAAAAATCGGCAATATGGAACGCTCCGCTTGCTATAAACAAAATATAATCCGTTTTTAACGCTCCGTATTTTGTTTGCACAGTACTACCCTCTACAATCGGCAGAATATCTCTTTGAACACCCTCTCTAGACACATCGGGTCCGCCACCGCCACGGCTATTTTTACCTGCAATTTTGTCTATTTCGTCAATAAAAATAATGCCCGCCTGTTCAGCACGGCGAATTGCCTCGCTGTTGATAGCATCAGGGTCGATATATTTTTCACTTTCTTCTAGCGTAAAAATCTTAATAGCCTCTTTGACGCTACATTTACGCTTTTTCCTCTTTTTACTACCGCCAATGCTACCCATAAGGTCTGCCATATTTATTTCCATACCCATACCAGGCATCATTTCAATAGGGCGAGGCATATCGATAACATCAATCTCAATTTGAGTATTATTTTCTTTACCATTGCGCAAGTCTGCTAATACCTTATCTTTAACGATTTTTTCAGCAGTATCTGCGTTTTCAGCCTTTTTAGCAATATACAAAATATCTAAAACTCGCTTTTCGGCTGCTTCGCTAGCTTTTTCGTGTAGAGCTTCTAGCTTTTCGGCTTTAACAAGACGCACCGAGGTTTCGGCTAAATCTCTAACCATGCTCTCTACATCTCTACCCACATAACCGACTTCAGTGAATTTAGTTGCTTCTACCTTTATAAAAGGAGCTTTTACAATTTTAGCAAGCCTGCGGGCAATTTCGGTTTTACCAACGCCCGTAGGACCCTTCATTATAATGTTTTTGGGCGTAATTTCATCCATCAGCTTTTGAGGAAGCTGACTGCGTCTATAGCGGTTTCTAAGTGCTACCGCTACTGCTTTTTTGGCCTCTACCTGACCAATTATATAGCGGTCTAATTCCGCCACAATTTGTTTTGGTGTTAATTCCATTTATTTTTTACCCCCTAATTCTTCTATTGTAAAATTGTGATTTGTATAAACGCAAATATCAGCCGCTACTGTCATTGCTTTTTCTGCTATTTCTCTAGCAGATAGCTTTGTGTTATCAAGCAGCGCTTTAGCCGCAGCTAGTGCGTAATTACCACCGCTACCAATAGCACAAACACCATCGCATGGCTCGATAACATCGCCCATACCGCTTAAAATAAGTAGCTCATTATCATCAGCAACAATAAGCATCGCCTCTAAATGACGAAGCATTTTATCGCTTCGCCAAAGCTGAGCAAGCTCCACCGCACTGCGTGTTAAATTCCCGCTATACTTATTTAGCATAGCCTCAAACTTTTCGCTAAGTGTAAAAGCGTCCGCCACACTGCCCGCAAAGCCAACCACCACTTTATCGTTATAAAGCCTTCTAACCTTTACGGCATTACCTTTTAATATAATAGCTTGGCTTTGAGTAACCTGACCATCACCCGCTATTACAATGCTACCGCCTCTCTTTACGGCAACAATAGTTGTTCCATCTAATTGAACCATATTTTTAATGTCGTATTGTTGGCTGTAGTAATTTCCTTACAGTTCCAACTATTACTATTTCCTTGATTTTTTTAATTTTCCCCTACGATTGATTATATTATAACTGATAGATTAAGAGATGTAAAGAATATTCAAGTGCTAATAAAACTATAAGCTATTATTTAAATGTTTCTTAAAATCATCTATTGCTCTATCTGATAGTTGTTGCTTTTTGAGATTTTTGTGCTCAAGTTTTTTGAGTTTGGTTTTTGGTTTTTCAGAGTTAAGTAACGGGGGCAATAATCCAAAATTAGCATTCATCGGTTGAAAATTTTGATTAGGAGTTGTTATATAGGCGGTTAAAGCACCTAAAATTGTTGTGGGAGGCAATGAAAATATTGTAGGGACGACATTCTGTCGCCCAAACTTATTAAATAAACTTATCGCCGATAGCAAACCGCTCGCCACGCTTTCTAAATACCCCTCTACTCCGCTTAGTTGTCCTGCTATATATATATTGGGATATTTTTTAGTTGAAAAATCACAATTCAAAACTTCGGGAGCATTTACAAATGTATTGCGGTGCATAACTCCATAGCGTAAAAACTCTGCCTCTTTTAGAGCGGGAATTAGTCCAAAAACTCTTTTTTGTTCGTTAAATTTTAGATTTGTTTGAAAGCCTACTAAGTTATACATTGTAGCAGATGCGTTTTCTTGCCTAAGCTGAACAACCGCATACGGCCGTCTGTCTGTTTTTGGGCAAACTAATCCAACTGGTTTAAGCGGTCCAAATCTAAGAGTATCTACTCCTCTGCTTGCCAAAACCTCTACAGGCATACAGCCCTCAAACACCTTAATATCTTTTTCGAATTCGTGCAAAGGTGCTTTTTCGGCTTTTAATAGCTCGCTAACAAAATGTAAATACTCATCCTTTTCCATCGGGCAATTTATATAAGCAGGGTCACCATCATCTCCGCTCTTACCATATCTATCCGCTACAAATGCACTATCAAAATCTATACTTTCTCTACTTACAATCGGGGCAACTGCATCATAAAAATACAAATTTCCAGCGAATTCCTCTTTGATTTTATTCGCTAAATTCCCCATAGTAAGCGGTCCCGTTGCAATAATGCACGGCACATCAAGCGGAAATTCCTCTACTAACTCATTAACAATCTCGATATTAGGATGATTATATAAAAGCTCGGTAATCTCTTTACTAAACGCTTCTCTATCCACAGCCAACGCACTACCCGCCGGAACTGCGTGTTTTTTTGCAGTCGCTAAAATAAAACTATCAAGCATTTCAAGCTCCGCTTTAAGCAATCCATGAGCCGTACAAATGTCCAAACTCTTTAGCGAGTTAGAGCAAACAAGCTCGCAAAAATTATCGCTATGATGTGCGGGACTTCTTTGCTTTGGCTTAGCATCTATAAGCGTTACCTTTACTCCCCTTTTTGCTAGCTGATACGAAGCCTCCGCCCCCGCCAGTCCAGCACCTATGATTGTTGCTCGTATATTCATATGTTCAATTTTCTAGCTCTTGCATTGCAAATAATCAACAATTCTCAACTCTCCATTCTCAATTTTCAATTAATTTTTACTTCTTAAACTTACAACCCTTTGCCCCACATATTATTGTTGTGGTTTCGGCACCTTTTCTTACAGTTGTATAACTACCGCAATCTGGACATTTTTCGTCTGATAACGGAAGATTACTTGCAAAGCTACAATCTGGATAGCCAGAACAGCCGTAAAAAGGCTTACCTTTAGAAAAGCGTTTGCCTAGCGGTTTACTGCATTTTGGACAGTTACCTGCATTTTCATCCTCTTCTTTTTTGATGTCTTTAATATTTTTACATGCTGGATAACCTGGGCAAGCGTGAAACGAACCGTATTTGCCGTTTCTAAGTATCATTTCTTTCCCGCATTTCTCGCAAAAAATACCAGAATTTTGTTGTTCTTGAACTACTATTTTCGTTGCTGTAAGTGTTTTTGTATTCTCCATTGTTTGACCCTCGTTTATGTTACTTAAATTTATATTTGGCTCAGCCCCATCAAAGCTACCTGCACTCTCGTATTCGCTTGGCGGAGGCACTGATATACCGTCTACCGCCTCTACAGCAGGTTGAACTATATTTTTTATATTTTTACATTTTGGAAATCCTGGACAGGCTAAAAATTGCCCAAATCTACCAGATCTTATAACCATATTAACTCCGCATTTATCGCACGGAATATCTGTCTCTACCGGAGGCTCTTTTAGCGTGTATTCATCGCCTAAAGCATTTGCGATTTTTTCCTCTAATCCTTCGTAATACTTGCCAACAACTCCCTGCCAAATAACTCCACCATCCTCAATCGTATCTAATTCGTCCTCCATTTTGGCGGTAAATAACACATCCATAATATCAGGAAAATACTTAACCAGCATATCAGTAACCTTTTCGCCTAATTCGCTAGGCACTAAATAACGACCCTCTTTAGAACAATAAGTACGACTAGTAAGCACGCTGATTGTAGGAGTATAAGTAGCGGGACGACCGATACCCTTTTCTTCCATAGCTTTAACAAGACTTGCCTCAGTATAGCGGGTTGGAGGCTTTGTGAATTTTTGTTCGTATTTGTACTCAACAAAGTTAAGAATTTCGCCTTCAACTAAATCGGGAATTTTTGCATTTGTGTTTTCTTCATCTTCCTCGCTGTCTTCTGCATTTTTGCCTTTTTTAGCCGAGGTGTCAAAGTTGTAAACGGCAGTATAGCCAGGAAAAAGCGGGGTTTTGCCCGTAACCTTAAAGCCGTAAATCCCTGCCTCTATCTCGACTGCTAACGAATTATATGTAGCATCGGACATTTGGCTTGCTAAAAAGCGTTCGTAAATTAGTTTATACAATTTAAATTGCGGAGGAGCTAACGCACCCTTTAGACTCTCCGGTGTGCGGTCTAAATTGATAGGGCGAATCGCCTCGTGAGCGTCCTGAGCGCCTTTTTTAGAGGCATAAAAATTCGGTTTTTCAGGCACATAATCGGCGCCGTATTTTTTACCGATAAATTCTCTAGCAGATGCAATCGCATCGGGAGCAACTCGGGTACTATCGGTACGAATATATGTTACAAGTGCCACTTTCCCCTCTGGACCAACATCAACACCCTCGTAAAGAGTTTGAGCAACAGACGAGGTTTGCTTTAGCGAAAAGCCCAGTTTATTTAGAGCATCTTGTTGCAAACTAGAAGTTATAAACGGAGGCATAGGTCGAGCCTTAGTAATAGATTTTTTCACGCTAGCTACTTTGTATTCTTTACCGTTAAGCCCCGCAAGCGTTTCATCTACCATTTCTTTACTTACTAGCTTATACTTCTCGCCTTCCTTTTTAGCTAATACCGCTTTAATCGCCGTACTATCGCCAGCCTTATTTAATATAGAAGCAAACGGCCAATATTCCTCTGGAATAAAAGCACGGATTTCTCGCTCTCTGTCTACAACTAATTTTAGCGTAACAGACTGTACACGACCTGCCGATAGCTTGCTTTGAATTTTTTTACAAAGCACTGGCGAAACCTTATAACCCACAAGTCTATCTAAAACTCTTCTCGCCTGCTGAGCATCTACCAAGCTTTGGTCTATTGGTCTTGGATTTGCTAATGCCGTTGTAATTGCTTTTTTAGAAATTTCGTTAAAAACAATTCTAACGGGAGCAGTCGCATCAATATCCAATATGTGAGCCACATGCCAAGAAATTGCCTCACCTTCTCTGTCTGGGTCGGTGGCAAGCAGTATACCGTCTTTAGCTTTACCCGCTTCTCGCTTTAGCTGTTCGGCAATTTGAGCCTTATCTTCCATAATTTCATACTTGGGCTCAAAATTCTTTTTAACATTTATGGCAATGCTTTTTACAGGCAAATCCCTAATATGCCCTTTTGTGGCAAACACCTTGTATCCGTTACCGAGATACTTTTCTATGGTTTCCTTTTTACCGGCACCCTCTATTATTACTAATTTCATTTTCTTTTACTGTCGTTGGAGGTTACAAATTAGTTTTGTTACAGTTCCAACTATTGCTCCTTTGTCGCATAAATACTTGTTATCAAAGTTTTATACTTTTTTCTTAGCGGTTTCTCCAAGAAACATTGGCTCGTCTAATCTACACTCTTTAGGATTATTTTGATTATAAACAACACATACCACATCGCCAACTGCTAATTCTTGCTTAGCATCTAATTCTATTGTAGAAAAAGCTCGAAGTTTTCCTACACCGCCAAGTACATCAATCCATACTTTATATCTGCCACCTAATAATGAGCGTTTTACTTTGCGTACACTTCCTACATCTGGATATTCTTCGTTATATTTTAGTTTTCTGCTACGATTGTAATATTCCTCAAATTGTTCTATGTCAAATTTTTCAGCGTATTCTCTCATTAACTTATCATACTCTACAAAAAATGCCATTTCATTATTATTCATCAAAGTTGAAATCGTTTTAATTTTATTAACTAACTCAATATGTTCCTTATGAGAAATTTTTTTAGTATTCCAAATGCTTTTCCAACTTCCCCAACCAAATAATAACTGTACATCATAATAACTCATTGCATATCTATCAGCCATTATTTGATAATTACGAACTCGTTCCATTATAGTTAGATATTTTTTCTCATCTTGCGGTTTTGGAAAAAAATCAAGTAAAAATTGCGAAAACTGCAATTCCTCAACAGGCACAGCCTTAACCCTTTTAGTTATTTCGACAAAACCTCCATCTCCGCTAGGTATTCGCCTAGTTACCATATAATACTCTTTTTCTTTTTTATTACTCATATTAAACCACCCTGTATTTATTATTACTGCTTCGCTTTATAACACCTTTCATCTCGAGTGAAATTAGTCCCATATGCAATTCGCCGTGCGTCATATTTTCAATTTCCATAAGTTCATCAAAGGACTTTTCGCCATCATTTAAGTGATTATAGAGAGATTGTTCAAAAAAGTCTAGTTGAATTTGTGGAATATTTTGCGGATTTTTTAGATTTTTGTCGCTGAAAAACAACAGAATATCTTGCGTAGCCGTAAGTACATTTGCGCCCTTTTTGATTAGATTATTTGTGCCAAGCGATTTACTGCTTGTAATATTACCGGGTACAGCAAAAATTTCTTTGCCTTGTTCTAAAGCACGCTCCGCCGTAATTAACGCACCACTTTTAGCCGATGCCTCAACAATAACGGTAACATCACTAAGCGCCGAAACAATTCGGTTTCGCTCAGGAAAAGTATATTTAGCAGGAGGAATATTAGGTAGATACTCGCTTATTACAAGTCCTTCTCTGCAAATCCTCTCGTATAGCTTTTGATTATCGCTAGGATAAAATTCGTTATGACCCATACCCAAAACGGCAATCGTTTTACCACCAGCCTTTAAGCAAGCGTCGTGAGCATACGCATCTATCCCCGTTGCCAAACCGCTAACTATTGTAAAACCATAATCAACTAGCTCGCTTGCAAATTTTTCAGTAGCATCCTTACCGTACTCGCTACAACGACGAGTACCCACAATCGCAACGGCAGGATTTTCACTTTTTAACAGACTTATATCTCCCCTATAAAAAAGTCCCACAGGCGGAAGAACATTATTTTGCCTTAACTTTTCGGGAAACAATTCATCACTAAACGGCAGAAACTCCACACCCATCGTATACAATTTATCCAATGCCTTTTGTAGTGTTTCTAAACTAGCATATTCTATTAGTGATTGATACGCAGATTTAGACACCAACTTTTCTATTTTCTCATCTTGTCTAATCCTATCAAAAAGTTCCTCGACACTATAAATCTCAAGAAGTTTGGTTCTCCTAATCGGAGTAATTTTTGCCAGCATTAGCCAAAGATATAATAATTTTTGCATATTCTTTATTCGTAAAAACTACACAAAATATATAATTGTGCATCCCTATCGTATAATATCTTTAAGCCTTTGTCTAGCTATTTATTTTTATAAATTTTCTTGTAATAAATTTTTCTAACTCTACAATAAGCATAAATGCTATACCAATTCCGATAATAATTAACCAGTCAATAACAGTTAGGAATGCTGTGCCAAAAAGATTATTCATAAACGGAATATAGGTAAAAGCAATTTGTAGTAATAGCAAAATTCCGCAAACTATAAAAGCAATTTTATTTTTGAAAAAGTCTTTACTAAACATACTGCTATTTGTTTTGCGACAGTTAAACACATAAAAAATACTACCTGCTACTACCAACATATTAACGGCAAAAGTGCGAGCATGAGCTAAATCTTCCCCGTACATTCCGCTTTCATACAATATTAAAAATGAGCCAACCGCTAAAGCTGTATGAAGAATCACTGTATAAGCCGTTCTGAATAGCGTATACTTTCCGACAATACCTTCGTTAGGTGGTCGAGGCTTTCTATTCATAACAGAACTCTCACTCTCTTCAAAAGCAAACGCTATACTAATTGTAACCGCAACAACCATATTTACCCATAAAATTTGTAGAGCAGTAATTGGCAAAGTAAAATTAAGCAGAAGTGCTGTAATGATAACAAATGCTTGTGCTGTGCTTGTCGGAAGCAAAAATATAATTGTTTTTATAATGTTATCATATGTTGTTCTACCCTCTTTAACTGCTGCTATAATCGTAGCAAAATTATCGTCTGCTAGCACCATATCGGCGCTATCTTTTGTAACATCGGTACCTTTAATGCCCATAGCAACCCCAATATCGGCCGATTTTAAGCTAGGAGCATCGTTTACACCGTCGCCCGTCATAGACACCACTTCGCCGTTTGCTTGGAGAGCACGCACCAATCGCAACTTATGCTCGGGAGAAGTTCTAGCAAAAATATCGCATTTAGCCACCGCTTTTTGCAATTCTTCGTCCGACATATTTTCTAAATTGCTACCGCTTAAAACGGATTGATTATCGGTTAGACTCATTTGTCTTGCTATCTCGCCTGCTGTTAAAGCGTGGTCGCCCGTTATCATTTTTACTGTGATGCCTGCTTTTCTGGCTATCTTGATAGCTTCGATTGCTTCTGGTTTTGGAGGATCTATTATACCTACAATTCCTAAAAATATTAGGTTAGATGTTTTTAGACCTTCGTGATTAAGTTCTGTTTTTATATCGTGCGGGCTTACCCCTACAACATCGGCATATGCTAATCCTATCATTCGCTTGCCACTAGATGCTATGGAGTTTATTTTGTTTTCCCAAAAGTTTATATCGATTTTTTCTTGAGAATTTTCGCTAGCTTGAAATTTGCAAAGCTCTAACACTTTTTCACAAGCACCGCTAACAAAAACAAGTTTTTCAGTGTTTAATTGTGCATTGAGTTTTGAATTTTGTGAATTAACCTCAACTGCTGTTGCTCTATACTTATAGCTACTATCAAAAGGAATATCAGCTATCTTTTTAGCATTAAATGTATCAAATAAATTAACCTTTTTACTAAGGGTTATAAGCGATGCTTCGGTCGGATTTCCGCTCGGCACAAATTGTCCGTCTATTTCATTTACACTGGCTTCGTTACAAAAGCCTGCACACTGTATCAGTTTAGCTAAATTTGTGTTTTCTAATCCAAAAGTTTGACTTCCTTTTTTAATCTCACCGTACGAACTATATCCCGCTCCCATAATTTCAAAATCGCCAAATGTTGTATAGATATTTGTAGCTGTCATTTCGTTTTTGGTAAGTGTACCTGTTTTATCGCTACAAATAACCGTAACACTGCCAAGAGTTTCAACACTCGGTAGTTTTTTAACAATTGCTTTTTTATATGCCATCCTACCAACACCAAGCGCTAAAATGATAGTAATAATACTAGGCAAACCTTCTGGAACGGCCGCAACAGCAAGACCAATAACAGCAGTAACGGCATCATACCACGCTAAGCCCCAACCAAAAATTGCAATCGGCAACATTACAACCGCAACACCAAGAATAATAAGCGACAATATCTTACCGAATTTATCTATTTTTTTCATAAGTGGCGATTGTCCCGCTTTAGCTTCGACTAGCATTTCGTTAATTTTGCCAATTTCGGTATTACTACCAACTTCCACCACAACACCTAATCCATCGCCACTTGTAACATTAGTGCTAGCATATGCCATACATACTCTCTCACCAAGCGGAGTATCTTTTGCCACCGCCTCAATATTTTTGCTAACCGCTACACTTTCGCCCGTTAAAGCAGATTCATCAATTTCTAAATTACTAATGCTAAACAGTCTTAAATCCGCAGGAATTTTATCACCCGATCTTATAAATACTACATCACCAATTGTTAACTCCTCAGCATCAATCTCTATTCTAACACCATCTCTAATAACCACACATTTAAGCGACAGCATATTTTTTATAGCGTCCAGTGCCTTCTGAGCTTTACCCTCTTGAATAAATCCAATAAGAGAATTTATGATAATAACACCAAAAATAACGCCCATATCTATAAAATGCTCTCCGCCGTTCGGCATAGTAAGTGCCATAATAAGTTTTAAGATACCCGCCCCAATAAGAACATAAATAAGAGCATTATTAAACTGTAGCAAAAATCGAACCACAGGATTCTTACGCTTAACTTCTGGCAACTTATTTTTGCCATGTTGGGTTATTCGTTCTTGTGCAAATTGGCTAGATAACCCTTTTGTCGATGAATTAACTTGCTCGAAAATTTTCTCGATCGAATATGTTTCCCACAATATTGCCTTTTTTTCAATTATTTTTCTATTTTGTTTTTTCATTATTTTACTAAAAAAGGCGAGTAATCAGTCTACTAAAAAACTGACTTCCCGCCCCAAAAGTCTATTGTGGATAAACCACACCTTGAAAATGCAATTTTTTATTTTTTTATATTTGCATCCAACTACTAATTTTTATTTAATTTTCGCCCATATTTTGAAATGATAACTAAGTCTATAATTTCTCATTCGCCTCATTTCTCATTTTTAATTGCAAATTTTAATTTGCCAGCGGATAAACGCTAACTTGTTTTTTACCTTTACGCATTTCAAACTTTACATCACCGTCGATAAGGCTAAATAGCGTATCGTCGTTACCTCTGCCTACATTTCTACCTGGATGAAATTTTGTACCTCTTTGACGCACTAAAATATTGCCGGCTAGTACAAACTGACCGTCTGCTCTTTTAACACCAAGACGCTGAGCATTAGAATCTCTTCCGTTTTTAGATGAACCTACACCCTTTTTATGAGCAAATAATTGTATATTTATAAACATCTTTATAGATTACTCCTTATTTATTTTCAGTTTTATGAATTTTCCGTACTCGGATTGCAAATCTGCAATACCTAAATACATAGTTTCTAGTATCATATCAGCATTATTACGCTCTTTCTCTGAAATATCTTTTGGTAAATTCAGCGTAAGCAATGCGTTTTCGTGATCGACTTTATACTCAACGGGCAATTGTGCTACACTCATTAATCCAAGGACCGCAGTTTGCACTAGGCTAGATAAAGAAGCACACACAATATCCTCGCCCATTTCACCGTAATCACAATGACCATCGCACGAAATTGATACTATTTTTTTGTTTTTATCTCTTGTAATTACAATGCTTGTCATTCTTTTACTACATCCTATTTTTAGCCAATCTTAGCAATTTTAATACGAGTGAATAGCTGACGATGACCTTTTTTTGTGCGTTGATTTTTCTTAGGTTTATATTTATAAACCACAACTTTTTTAGCTTTACCGTGACTAATGATTTCTGCTGTAACAGTTTGAGTTGCCTCTTGCCCTACAACAACGCTATCGCCTTTAACAACCATAAGTGCAGGTATCTGAACCTTTTCGCCAGGTTTAGCATCTAGCTTTTCTACCTCTAGCACATCACCTGCCGCTGCTTTATATTGTTTGCCACCAGTTAAAATAATCGCATACATATTTTGTAACCTCCTTAAATTTAGAAGTTCTCGCTAGTGAAAGAGGCACTGAATTTAGCTTCAGATTTTGAACACAAAATTAAATTGCGTAAGCCCTCTCTAGGCGAACCAAAAGGTATTATATCATTTTTTAAATAGCGTAGTCAACAACTATTTTATGAATTTTCTTCTTTTTCGCTAAACATATTGCGGTATTTTATAAGGTAGTTTACGCAGGATATTATTGTTAGAATTGTAGCTAAAACTAGAATAATAGTGCCGATAAAAATAAAATAATCGCCTACTACTCTATTTAATTCATAAATATCGGCAACAGGAATTAGTATACATAACGCTATAATTTGAAGTACCATTTTATATTTACCTAATTTATCTGCCATAACAGTTATCCCTTTAGTTTGTGCTATCATTTTAAGTCCGCTTATAAAAAGTTCTCGACAAATTATTATCATCGTGCAAGCAACAGTTACTATAAAATAAACAGTATATATCGGATGAGGTACAGGACTGATATCTATTAAACCTTGTGGAAACCAAAATATTAACGCCGACACCACAACTAGAACAAGTGCACAAACCACTAACATTTTGTCAGCAATCGTATCTAAAAAATTGCCGAGTTTTGTTATCATATTATATTTGCGAGCGATATAGCCGTCTAAAAAGTCGGTTAGGCTAGCTATAATAAAAACACCTAATGCCGCAAACCGCATATAATTAAACGGCAAAAAAAACAGTGTTACAAACACAGGAATAAGAACTATGCGTGCTATTGATAATTTATTTGGTAAGTTCATAATATTTTTATAACATCTCTCCTATTAAGTCATAATCATCTGTGTTGGTGATTTTAACTTTATACATACTGCCAATATCGGCAAATTCCCCTTTAAAATATATTAGAGTATCTATATCTGGAGCGTTGTATTGACTACGGCCAAAAAAGAGGCTTTTATCAAAATCTATACCTTCGTAACGAACAGCTAAAGTTTTGCCGATTTGAGATTTATTAAAAGCAAATGCATTTTGTTGATGAAGTTCGCCTATTGTATTGTAACGATGTTTTTTAATTTTTGGAGCGATTTGATTTTTTAGTTTGCTAGCAGATGTACCGCCCTCTTTAGAGTATTCAAAACATCCTATATGGTCGGGCTTGTATTCTCGCACAAAATTACACAAGTTTTCAAATTCGCCTTCGCTCTCAAAAGGAAAACCCACCATTAAAGTTGTACGAATTGCTATATAGTTTTTTTGATTGCGGATTTTTTCTATTAAGTTTTTAACTTCTATCTCGCCGTATGGACGGTTCATTAGCTTTAGAATTCTAGTATCTATATGCTGAATAGGGCAATCAATATATTTTGCCATTTTATCGCAATCGGAAATAAATTTGATAAGCTCGTCCGACACTAAATGTGGATAAGCATACATTAGACGAATTTGCTCTAAATTTAAGTTAGCTAGCTTTTCTAATAGTGTCAGTAGCTTGATATCACCATAAATATCTTTTCCATAGCTTGTGCTGTCTTGTGCTACAACTATGATTTCTTTGGCACCACAATCTATTAGATATTTAGTTTCGTCTACAAGTTGTTCTATCGGAGTTGAAGTATATCTACCACGAATACTTGGAATTGTACAATAACTACAATGATTATCACAACCGTCAGAAATTCTAAGATATGCTAAATGTGGCGGAGTTGTAAGATAGCGTGTTGTGATGTGATTACTGTCGGTGCGTGATGTAAAAATATTTTTATTAGGTTCGAATGATAAAATATCGCCCTTACAGTTGAAGATATTTTCTAACACAGAAACTATTTTTTCGTAATCTTTTACACCTAAAAATGCATCAACCTCGGGGAGATCTTTAGCAATTTCGTCTGCGTGCTTTTGAGGCAAGCAACCTGTAACAATAAGTGCTTTGCAGTTACCTGTTTTTTTATGTTCGCTAGAATCAAGTATCGCTTCGATTGCTTCTACTTTAGCGGATTTGATAAAAGCACAAGTATTTACGATAATAATATCCGCCTCGGAGTGCTCGGATATTACGGTATAACCCTCTTTTACTAAGATGCTGAGCATCTTTTCGGTATCTACCCGATTCTTATCGCAACCTAGACTTGTTACTGCTATTGATTTATGGTTAGTCATTATTTACTCGTTCTTTATTTTGGCTCAAATTACAATGTGCAAATTACAAATTTGGACTTATTAGTTATTTTTGTACAAATGTTAAATAATCAATATTTGTGCATTGTAATTTGATTTTATTCTTCGTATTCGCTATCTTTTTTTCCAAATTTCTCGTTAAATTCTTCCATTGTCATATGAACAGGACGAGGTTTTTGACCATCACTTGCCCCGATATAGCCGTGTATTTCCATATAGTCCATAATACGGGCAGCCTTAGCATAACCCATAGCAAAACGACGCTGAATAAAGCTAGTACTGGCCGTACCCATTTCTATGATAGTTTTAAGTATATCAGGCATAAGAGGGTCATATTCTACATATGGCTCATCACCGTCGCCTTTAGCTAAACCGCTTGTTTCCTCTTTTTCTAAACTTTCAGTAAATTCTTCATCGAAATCAGCCTCGTTATTAGCTTTTATAAAGCTGATAACAGCATCTATCTCTTCGCTAGATACTATCGCACCCTGTACTCTTTGAGGCTCATTAAGACCCATTGGGGCATAAAGCATATCGCCTTTACCTTGCAGAGTTTCGGCACCGTTACTATCTAAAACTATACGACTGTCTAAATTACTTTTTAGCGAGAATGCAATACGGCTAGGTAGGTTTGCCTTGATTGTACCCGTAACAACATCGGTAGTTGGCCTTTGGGTAGCTAAAACCAAATGAATACCGGCCGCTCTTGCTTTTTGAGCAATACGCATAATGTTTTCTTCTAGCTCTTTTTTATAACTACTTGTCATTAAATCCGCCAATTCGTCTACTATAAGAAGAATATAAGGCAGTTTTTCTTCATCACCATTTACTACACCTTCCCAAGTGTTGTATTCCGTAATGTTCTTTTTGCCGTGTTTAGACAGCATAATATAGCGACGCTCCATTTCGGCAACTAGCCACTTAAAAGCATTTAATGCTTTTTTGTCGGTGCAAATAATGTCCTTTGTCAATAAATGAGGCATCCCCTCGTATGCCTTAAGCTCTACCATTTTAGGGTCTACTAAAATTAACCTTACATCATCGGGAGAAGATTTATATACAAGAGATACTATAAGTGAGTTTATACAAACTGATTTTCCGCTACCTGTTGAACCAGCAATAAGCATATGCGGCATTTTGTCAATCTCACATACAATGTTAACACCTCCAATATCTTTACCTATACCTACAGCTAAAGCAGATTTTGATTTAGTAAACTCGTTACTCTCTAGTGTTTCTCTTAGACTTACTAAATCTCTACAATTATTAGGAACCTCTATACCTACCGCTTTTTTACCAGGGATCGGAGTTTCTATTCTTATTTTACCAACGCTTTCCAAATTATAACGAATATCTTTATCATAGCTTTCTATTTTGGTAATAGGAATACCGGTTGGCATTCTTAATTCGTATCTAGTAACGGATGGTCCTCTAACAATATTAGTTACTTCTACAGGAAGCTTAAATTCTGCTAAGGTATCTACAATTTTTTCAGCCATCATTTTTTTATCTGCTTCGCTATCATCTTGTTGAGCGTTTATAGACGGCCTAAGTAAATCTAAAGATGGAGTAATATATCTGGTTTTCTTTTTCTTTTTCTTCTTAACAGGCTCTTGTTCGGCTTTAGAGGCAACAAAGCTCTCCATATCAACTTGACCATCTGATATTTTATACTTTGATATAGTTCTTGTCTTAGATGGCTTAAAGCCAACTTCTCTTTCGGGAATTACTTGTTGTTGATCTTGCTCAATTAAAGCATCTAAATTGCCTACTATCCTATCCTCTAAATCGTTATCGGCATCTTTTATCGAATATTCCGAAACCTGCTCTCTATAACCCGAAAAGTCAATTGCCGAAGTATCTTTTGTTTCGGTTTTATCTATAACTTCCATTTTTTCTACAGCTTGGGTAAGTATAGTGGTTTCAATAATAGGCTCAACTTTAACCTCTTTTACAGCCACTCTTTCAACAGTTTCATCCTCGAAGGTTTCAACAACTCCAACGGCTTCCTCTTGAGCTTTAGTTTCGGTTAAAAATGCTTCCTTATCAGTAATGATAATGTCGTCATATCTCTTAAATTGATGTATGCCCTCTACCGCTTCTCTATCCTCTAAATGCTCATTCTCGCCTAGGTCGGATAAGCAAAAAAGAGCGTCCATAAAGCTATTACCTGTACTAGCGGTGCGTTTAGGAGTAGGATTATAACTAGCAGGACTAGTAAAAGTAGCAGGCGGTTCTTCTATTATATCAACAGGAATAAATTTTGGCTTTTCTTCCTCTTTTTGAATAACAGGAATAACAGGTATCGACAGAGATGGCGGAGTTATTTGAATCGGTTTAACTTCTTTCTCTACAACAGCCTTAACTTCTTCTGTCTTAATATATTTGTCCTCGGGCACTATGCCATCAGTTGTTACGATAGGACCAGGATTTATAACACCAACACCAATATCTTCGTCTAATGGAATTTGAGCAATCTCCGGCACAGGAATAGTGTTAGTATTTTTAGGTGTGCTGTCAAACTTCACGAACGAGGGCGAAGGTGGTGTGTAGCTAGTAATCGTATCTAAAAAGCTAGACGAATTAGTTGTCGTAGTTTCTCTTTTTGGACTTGTACTTACAGAATAAAAGCTATCGTATTTGCTCGAATCATACGGCTCTTTTTCTTTTGAAGTAGTTTCAGCATTATCTTGAGCCATTACCTCATCTTTTTTAACTTGGCTTGCTTTATTCTCTCTACTAAAAGTGCCGGCTTGTTTGCGTTCTGACTCTAGCCTATCACTCTCAAAAGACGCATTTATAATGCCCTCGTAGTTCATAGTATAATAGTCATCTTCCTCGTCTTTAGGTGGAATCTGAGCCACATTAGCACCGCCTCGCTCGCTTAAATCAAGCGGTTCGTTATGAACTATTTTATTAGGACGCTTGGGAGGAGTAATGTCATCTAAAAGTCTACCGCTGTCGACATTATTTAAGCTATTTAACAACTCAGGCTCATCTATATCGCTAAGTAGCGGATGATATTTCTCGCCTGTTGTCGATACTGTATACTGACTTATCGGCGATTGACTTGTGCGACTTGTCTTTAAATAATTTCTTAAATCCTCTAAATCATTAGCGTTATTTTCTTCTTTTTTAATAAGCATCGGCTCGTCATCTAATAAAATTGAACGAGCTCTACTTGTAACAAGACTCTCGTTTGTGTTACTAACAACAAGCGGACTATCCACTGTGGTTGCCACTTCGTTTAGTGGATTTGTCGTTGAATATGTAGCAGTAGTAGTTGTAGTTATCTTTTCATTAAGATTAGAAAAACTATTTCCGCTAGAAACAAATGCTTCACTCGCACTTTGCTCCTTAGGAGTAATATTTTGTACAAAAAGTCCCTTATCTACAAGAGGAACTACACGGGTAGTCGGGCTGTTTGTTTTAATAAATGCAGGCTCTCTCTTTTGAGTAACCACAGCTTTTCTAGCTTGCAAAATTCCAAATCTCTTGTTAAGCATCATAAAGCTAAGAGCCACAATACCTATACCATAAAGAATAAACGACACAACAGGAGTTATCGCCGACTGAACACCATATACAACAATTCCAAAAAGCACTCCACCAGCAGTTACAGGTCCATCCGCCATAAAACCCGAGTAAACTTGACTGATATATTCGGCAAAATCTAAATACAAAAAGCTAAAAGTTGTTGCTAAGTGAAGTGTAAAAATAAATAATAGCGAAACTAACGAAATTCCAACGATATAAATAGGCTTAGTGTTTAGACGATAGCCTTTTATTAAAAATATGCCTGCTATAAAGAAACATAATAGGATTGGATAGATAGAAAATCCAAAAACGCCCCATAATAAGCCTGTTATAGCACCGCTAACAGGACCAAGTATCACAGGAATTACAACACAAAGCAATAAAAAACCGCATACAATAGTTAGTACCCAGCCGATAATTTCTTTTTGTGCTTCTGATTTATTTGTAGTATTTCGATTTTGTTTAGACAAGATATGTATTCTCCAAAGTTTTTTTCTATTATGAGTATCTAATAATGAATATTGAAAATAATAGATTTAATCTTAATAACCCAAAATTCAATAAAGCAAAAATTAAAGACGAAAAAAAAATCATAGGCAAATTTAATACTTTTTGCCACACGATTACACTTAATTATAACACTATATATATCTAATAAGCAACTAAAATTTCATTAAAATGTGGAAACTTTGTGGATAGATTGGGGATAAGTCTTTTTCAGTGTATAATGCATAATTCATAGTGTATAGCTATTGTTTTTTATTTATCAAATTCATAATAACACTTTTATTATTTTTAATAAACCCAACCGCTACGAACTAAACACTATGTCCTATTCGCTAAATCTCATATCCTTCTTTCTCACTCAATCCGTCTTGTCTATTAAAATTTTCTTTGTTTTTATCAAAGTAGATTTTATGTATATCGCTTGCGGTAATACCAAAATCTAGGCACATACTCACCCAAAAATGTAGAATGTCCACTAATTCGCCCGCAACTAAGTCTTTATCTACCGTCTTAGGATTTTTCCACCACTTATAGTTTACTTCTCTAAGTAGCTCCCCCACTTCGTCAAGCAATGCCAAGCACTTCTTTTGCGTCCACTCCTCAGATGTAAAATCTAAATTGCGTTTTTGTCTAATATACTCGTCAAGTTTCGCTTGACCTAAAAATATTTGTTCTAGTTTATCCATATTCCAATGAGAAATGAGAAATGAGAAATGAGACGAATTTCGGTTTATTATAGAATCAAGACTTACTAAAAATTAAATTTAATAAATCGATAATTTCTCATTCGCCTCATTTCTAATTTCTCATTGTTTTATATTTTAAATCCCTTAAAATCAGCCTTATATTCCCTGCCCACATATGCTGAGCAAATATTGTCGTTTACAAAAATTTGTTTTGCAAAATCATTTGCATTAGCAACTGTTACCGCATTGATTTCTTTAATACGCTTATCTATATCGTACACCTCGTCGCTCATAAGAAGTAATTTACCATTTGCTATCATAACGCTAGAAACATTTTCTCTACCAAAAATAAGTGCTGATTTTAATTGAATTTTTGCTCTATCTAACTCTGCTTGAGTTATCGTTCCGCTAGCCAGCTTCTTAATCTCGCTAGCCGTTGCATTAAGTGCTTTATCAGTATTTTCGGGACTGATATTAAGAACAACATTAAATGTACCATTGTTCATATGATTACTAGCACCGCTATAAACGCTGTAGGCTAGACCCATTTGCTCACGAATTGTTTGGAACAACCTACTACTCATACCACCACCCGCTATAACATTAAGCACATTTTGAACAGCAGACTTTGGATGATTAAACGGCAAGCTATCAAAACTGATAACAATATTACTTTGCTCGAAGTCTTTGATTCGTTCTAAATGAGTGCGTTTGATTGCGATTTTGCTAGGCTCTTTTTCGTTACTAACTGTAGTGCAAATTTTATCAAGAACGAATTTTTTAACTAATTTATCCGCCTCTTCTACCGTAATAGCACCCGCAAAAGAAATTACGCAATTACTAGCACAGTAAAATTGATTAACAAACCTTTTAACATCGGCTTGCTTAAATCGCTTGATATTTTTTGGAGGGCCAAGAATTGTTTGCCCTAAGCTACTCTCGCCATAAAGCGCTTTAGCAATTAAATCAAAGCAAATCTCATCGGGAGCATCCTCTACCATATTTATCTCTTCTAAAATAACATTGCGTTCTTTATCCAACTCCTCTGGCAAAAAAGTGCTGTCAAAAAATATATGAGTAAGAGTTTCAAAACACTTATCAAAATTCTCATCGATACTTTTTACATAGTAACAAGTTGAACTTTTACCTGTAAAGGCGTTTACAGAAGCCCCTAGACTCTCAAAACTATCAGCAACCTCAAAAGGCGACAGCTTGTCCGTGCCCTTAAAAAACATATGCTCGGCAAAATGCGATAAGCCGTTAATCTGTGGGGTTTCCTTAGCACTGCCTACACCCACCCATATACCGCTAGAAACACTTTTAAGTCCTGCGATTGTGTCTACGATAACCCGCAAACCATTTTCATATTGTATTACTTCTTTATTCATTCCTTATATTTACATTATATACGATATATGCTAAAACTAAACTCCCCTACTTGCCATAATAACTTCTATTTCGCTTTCGTTAATACCTACCATAGCTTCACCCAAGTCTTTGCTAAGCTCTGCCAAAATTTTAGCATCTTTATAATTAGCAACCGCTTTAACAATTGCACTTGCTCTTTTTTGCGGATTTCCGCTTTTGAAAATGCCGCTGCCTACAAACACACCCTCTGCCCCTAGCATCATCATCAAAGCGGCATCAGCAGGAGTAGCCACACCGCCCGCTGCAAAATTAGCAACAGGTAATTTGCCGTGTTTAAATACATATTCAACTAACTCAAATGATACTTGCAAATCTCTTGCTACAATATACAATTCGTCTTTAGACATATTAGCAATCCTACGCATTTCGCTTTGCATTGCCCTCATATGCCTAACAGCCTGCACAACATCGCCTGTACCGGCTTCGCCTTTAGTTCTAATCATGCAAGCACCTTCGGCAACTCTTCTTAATGCTTCGCCTAGATTTCTGGCACCACACACAAACGGTGTATCAAACTGACGCTTATCCACATGATAAACATCGTCAGCAGGGCTAAGCACCTCGCTCTCGTCTATATAATCTATGCCAATAGCCTCTAAGATTTTCGCCTCTGCCATATGTCCGATACGGCACTTTGCCATAACGGGGATTTTTACTGCTTTTTGAATTTGCTCTATCATAGCAGGGTCGCTCATACGAGAAACACCGCCTGCCATTCTTATATCGGCAGGAACCCGCTCTAGTGCCATAACAGCAACCGCACCCGCTTCTTGTGCTATCCTAGCTTGCTCCGGATTTACTACATCCATAATAACGCCACCCTTAAAGCCCTGCGTTAGTTTTTTATTTTTTTCTAATATTGCTTTTGTCATAATTTTAATTATTCCTAAATTTGTTCCAATCGCTTTAATTTTACCACCTAAAACAAAATTCAGTCAACAAAATTTTTATTGCTAAAACTTCCTAAAAAGACTATTATTAAACAAATGGACAACATAATCGGCACTCGCCAACGAGTTTGGCATACAATATTACATCCTACTATTTTTATAGCAACACTTATTCCTTTAATCATTTTTAAGGATTGGATTACGGATACGGCTTTGGGATTTGTTTCCGACACGGCAGCAGAGGGAATTTTTTGGACTATTTTATCGGCATGGTCAATTTTTTCTATAATAAAAAATATTGGCTTTGTTTTTGACTTTATAGATATGGTACATATTTTAGCTATGCCGAGAAACTTAGTAATACTAAATCACAAAAATAACAGTGTTTCGTTAGAAAAAGCCGTAAAAATAACAGACGAAGAAGTGCAAAGTGAAATTTTAGATAAACTAGACTGTAAAACTAACGATATATTAAATACTACTTCCCAACCAAAATGGTTATGTGCAACAGAAGTTGATGCCGATGATATTTGGGAAGAAAATTGGTTTGGAAAAATTGAAATTGATTTATCCAATATTAAAGCTGTTGGTCTTTTGACTTGTACTAAAAAAATTAAAAAACTGGATGAACAACTTAAAAACAATAAAGATATAAGAGGTGCGGCAATCATCGTAAGCTTCGATAATGAAATTTTTGTTCAGCCAAAACTCCAAAATTTAAGAACTATTTATATTGGATTATCAAATCAAACAATTCCTTAATTCCTAATTTATATAAATAATCAAAAAATAACGAAAATTATTGTTGACACAGTATTTTTATCTATAGTATTATAGATAGGCTTTGTTCAGCAAAAAGCAATAATAATTTAAGTAAATATGTCTTTGGGGACCCTTAGCTCAGTTGGTTAGAGCGGCCGGCTCATAACCGGTTGGTCCGGGGTTCAAGTCCCTGAGGGTCCACCAAACTAGCACTTTTTGCTAATAATTAAGTTTGCATATTATAAACATTTGGCCCGTTAGTTCAGTTGGTTAGAACGCCAGCCTGTCACGCTGGAGGTCGACGGTTCGAGTCCGTTACGGGTCGCCAAACTAGCTACTTGCTAGGAAATAAGAAATAAAAAAGAATAAGAACAATTTGCAACTTTCTTATTATAAATTCGCACTATTTTCTCTTCTTTATTATTTCTTATTTTTCTTTTAATATAAATATATGCCTCGGTAGCTCAGTCGGCAGAGCAAGGGACTGAAAATCCCTGTGTCGGTGGTTCGATTCCGCCCCGAGGCACCAATATATACAAATTGTAGTAGCTAGTATCAATAAACACGATACTAGCTACTTTTATTTTATACATTTTTTTCTTGATTTACATCCTTTTTCGTGTGAAGCTCCGCCCCGCTTGGCAGTGCAAAAATTGAAAGGATTCAATCCCCCTACCCCTCACGAAAAATACTGTCGGTCATGTACAAATGTATGAAAAAACTCTGTGCTTTTTATCGCAGAGTTTTTTCATTTAGATTCAAAATGTCGGAAGTAACGCTTGGATATACTCAGACAGTGCTACTGACAAAAATTAGTAATGCCAAAATTTCCCTAATCACAAAAAAGGTCGCCTCTCCCCACTGTGTAGGTAAAGGATAGCTTTAAATATTATGTTATTTATCGTGAACCAAGGAACCTGCGCTTCAATCTAATAACTTTATGCTGCCCGATTGCGCATTCATTTCTATTTTGTCTCCTGTTTTTATTTGCTTTAATGCATCGCTTGCAGACACTATCGCAGGCAGGCTGTACTCTCTGGCGATGATAGCGCTGTGGCATAATACTCCACCTGTTTCGGTTATTATGCCTGCTATTATATTGAATTTAGAAATAAAGCCTGCGTCAAAATGTTTGGCTATGATGATTTCGCCCTCCTCTACGCTTTCTAGTTCCTCTAGGCTTTCTATTACTCTCACTACTCCTTTCACTATTCCTCCACCACAACCAATTCCGAAAATTTCGCTTCTTTGCATGGCAGAGGTTTGTGATCCAATGCCAAACATAACATTACTCTCTCCTCCGATCTCATTAGGACTACAAATTTTTACAAAGCAATCATAATACAGCTTGTTCTTTTGAATTATTTGTTGCAATTCCTTTGCTTCTAGCTTTCCGTCAATAAAATCAAATATGTCCTTAAACTCCAAATGAAAAATATCGTCTTTATGCTCAATCACTCCAGCCTCAACATAATTATTTGCTAAGCTCAAACAAAATTTTCTTATCACGCTATAGCATCTTGTAGATAAGTCCTTAAACTCCTCTCGCCACCAAAGAAATTTTCGAATTGATGCCGTAGCTTTTTTAAGTTTTTTTGGGAGTAGCTTGTTTTGACTTTCAAACCTGTCATCTGCACCGTTTATAATAGTTGCGTTTTTGATTAACTCTATTGCGTATGAAATATTCTCATGATAATCAGGGCATGTTAAATCTAATTCTCTGCGAGAGTGATGTCCAAACTCTTGGTTAAGTTTACCTGCCAATTCCTCCAAAGCATTAGGATCTTCTTTGATAATTACTGCATACTCCTCAGCCCTTTTTATAATTCTTGTATGTGAAATATCGTTTATCTCAAACAGCAAATTAAGATATTCGTCATTAAAGATTTTCTTTTTTATTTTGCGGCGATACAAAGATAATCTAATAATATTAACAAAAACCTGCCAAAAATAAACGCCCTCGTTTTCGCTGTAATAATCTAAAATTAATTTCTTAAATAAAATTTGTTTTTGCTGAAGCAGCAAACTGCATAAGTCAATTCCATTATAATGATGATATTTTCCTAAAAGCCCCTGTTTATTTTTCTCTAACTCTTTTCTATTTTTTTTGAGGGTTTTATATACAGCCAAGCCAATAAACGGAAGTCTTAATAAAAATAATGGCGTTATTTTTGAAGTTTTTCCTTTGCCCTCATAGTTAAGATAAATTCCTAAGTCTTTATCATAATCTCTTTCAATAAAGCCTGGAAGTTTTTGGCAAGCGGTTTTGCATGAAGACACATTCCAGTATAACTTTCCGCCAAATTTGCGTATTTGCGGTGTAATGTTTTTTTCCTTAAATGCTTTTGTAGCAATAAAAAATTTTTTTAAGGTATTATGATAAGAATGCTTGTAGAGAGAAGATAAGAATGCATTGCAAGGACGGGCTGACACACCGCCGTCTCTAAAATTTGCATTTGTAAATTGCTCTTTCAGCGAAGTGAAATTGATATGAGTTATGGATGAAATTTTTACTATGTATAATATTTCATTTTCAAAAACAAATTTTATGTTTATTGGTAAGCCAAATAATTGCTGTAGTTTTAATGTGGCATCTATGATTTGCTGTTTTTTAATAGAACTTAAATTGTTGTTATCTGCCGTTCTAATTTCCTTCTCATCATACCAATCATAAACAGAAACAGATGCAGAATCATCTATCGCATAAATAATTTGCGTATCATTTCCATCAAGCACATTTATACTAAACGCACTAATTTTAGGCGCTTTGCCTTCTGCGATATTAAAGCCGTTTTCACTAGCGATATTTATAAAATCAATACTGTTCATAATTTATATTTTTGTATAAACTCTTAATGCCTGATAATAGTAAGCCATTTCTTTTTCATAAATTTCTTGTACTTTGGCTTCATCAAATGGTTCAAAATTCTCACTCTTGAATTGCCTGTCTATCATCATATTCCAAAACACCACTCTTGCCCTTTCATTTGCCACGGCTTCAATCAAGTGCTCATTCTCTCTAGCCTCATCCTCACTCATGTACTCAAAAATATCAGACAGATTGAAAAAATCGAATTGTTTTTGCAAACTCGCCACAGTTTTTAAATCCCCTAAAACGAACTCAACCTTATCAATATTCGCCTTAATTTTAGCAAAATTCTGTGGTTGCAAATAGTATGGCAATGCAATAAATCTCCCATACACAGTATATTGCAAATAAATGTTTTCATCGTTTTTTACATTATCAAAACATAAAAGCATACGATTGTGAATTTTAGAAAACAAATCGTCATTTGCATATGCAAAATTTTCTTTGTCCCGCCCTAGTTTTTCCACTATCTTTTGAGAAAAAAACTTTTTAGTAATAAACCGCCATCTGAATTTGTTGATTTTGTTTAGATAATATTTTTTCTGCTCATTGATCTCTATATTTATAAAGCGTGAGATTTTCTTTTTTGATATGCAAAATCTTATTGCATTAGTGCGTATTTTGTTGAGGTAGTATTCAAATTTACCACAGTTGATCAGTTTAATTTTGTCTATTAAATCAATCCTCTCATTAAAATATTTTATTACCTCACTATCAAGATTAGGCATTAATTCACAATAAATTTCTAACGGGTTTCCTGCTTCAATTCCGAATAAAATCAACACCTTTTCATAACTTAAATGCTTGAATGCTGAAAACTTTAATTTGGTCAAATATAGTTGGCTTGGATTCTTGTCAAAAACCATTAGACTCTCTATGTTATCATTTGCAAGCAGTGCTAGGCTATTATCGCCACCCGATGCTATACTCAAAACGCTCCGCACGCTTTCATCAATAATTGCATGCAAGGTTCCGGCGTCTTCATAGCAATTTGCATATCTTATATAAGGCTCTATCTTAAAGCGTTTTTTACTCATGCACAATCACCTCTCCCTTTATTGCATCTAGCGTAACAACTGCCCCGTCCTTTATCAAGCTAGTCGCCCCCTTTAATCCCACTACAGCAGGAATACCCATTTCTCTTGCTACTACTGCTGAATGCGACAACACGCTTCCATATTCTACAATCAAACCACTACATAACGGAAAAAGAGTAATCCACCCAGGGTCTGTCCTTTTTGCCAAAATAATCTCACCGTTAATATCAGCATTTTTAGGGTCTAAAACAAGTTTAATCTTGCCGGTGACTTTGCCTGCTCCTGACGGAATACCTGTCAAGTTACCACCGCTCCCCCCACTCCTGCTAAGCACATCCAATCTCTCTTCACCAAAAAACACCATCCTGTCAGGTAGCTCTATACCAATATCTGCCTCATACTCTGACTTTCTTTGTCCCACAATTTTCTGTATACTCTCCACTTTTTTACCACCTACCAAAGAAAAAACCTCTTGCTTGGTTAAATAAAAAATATCTTGTCTATCATCTATCAATCCTTCCTCAAAAAACAAGTCGCCCAGCCTTAATAAAATATTTCTTATGGCAGAAAAAGTGTGTGTTCTAGTTAGCCTAAGTCTCTCACGATTTCTAATAAAATATGCTGTTTTTTTAGTCAACGCCAAAAACTTTTTCTTTTGCCGTTTTGACATATTAGGAATGCTAACTTCCTCTTTCTCTAATTTATGACGAGAAAAACTGTTTTGAATTTGAGCCTTTAATAAATCATACAAAAGTATAGGCTCTTGAATCATGGTAATAGTTTCAAACTTTAATTCATCACAAACTCTTGCGCCGAATTTACTTATGTATGCTTTAATGCTCTCACTCAACACGCTGTCATTATGATACTTATCAAAAAGCTGTCTGCTCTGTAAATTTTCAAAATCATTTTTAATGCTCTCGTCAGCCTTAATCATTTCCGCAATATCCAAAAACATATCAACGCTCAACGCACTCTCTACTCCTCCTAGATTAATAAAAAGAGACGAGATAAAGCCCTCCTTGTCCTCAATGTCCGTCCCCTCAATAATCTTCGCTAGTCTTTGATATGCTGCCATTGCTCCCTGATCATTTATTACTGGACCCTATCCATTTATTTGGACAAGTAGTATGAAATTTTGTATAATAAAATAGTACAAAAGGACCCTCTATATCACCTTTTTGCATCGAAGATTTGAACATAATCAAAATTTACTCTTGTTCGACAAAACTTGGATTTGATAAATTTTGATTGATTACAAGAAAATTTACTTTCCATTCAATATCCAAAAATTTATTTATTCCTTATTCATTACCGATAATAAAATAAAAGCACGACATTGTTCAAAAGGTACCGTTAGGTGTTATTTTGGTTAATATTCTATATTTATGTTACTTTCCGTTCGGTTGAAAAAATAAAAAAATGGCAAGGGATTGCTTTTGGTTCGACCTCGCCATTAAGACGCGACAAAACGAAGTTAATTCAGTCGTATTTTTTATGCCTTTTTGCCCTATTTATCGCCTTTTCATTCAATTACTTAGTAATGTTCGGGCAGTGTTTTTATTACTGCATCAAACCTATATCATTTCATTACTCTTTATTTTTGTCCGATGCCATTCTAATAACCCGCAAAAAATATGAGATATAAAATGCGGCAAGAGCCAAGCCGTACAAATAAACCGCTACTTCAAATATCGCATTAAATATTGTCAATTCGGCTAGTGAGCCTGTATAAATAACAAACATAAATCCGTTTAGCGCATGAAAAATTAAACCTCCGGCATTCACTAACCCCACTATGACCGCTAAGTTGGTATGTTTTTTTAGTAAAGCAAATACCAAAAGCCACGCTATTAAACTAAAAACAATATTCGGCAAAGCAAACGACATAAACCACGGTACATACCCATAGACTACGCTTTCGGGGGCAAATACTCCAAAGAATCTAACTAAATAAAGTGTGTTCATGCTTGCGTTGAATATTGCTAATATAATAAGTAATTTGCGACACTTCATAAATTATAGTATAGCAAAAATCATACATCTAGTCAAAATGATAAATTGCCGTAAAATAAAAAAAAGACGGCAGGGTTTTCCTTACCGTCTATAATAAATCCACTCTTTTTTATACTTTTTAAAAGATTTTAAGATTTTCATAGCCTTTTATCTAAATTTGATTTTTGATAATAGGTCTTCCCTGTTTACTAATTTTAGAGCCTTTGTTACTAAGAGGCGATTTCTTTCTCGGCGATATTGAAGAAGTGCCCTTTGAAGAGCTTTCTCTTCTTGTGTCTTTGCTACAAATAGTTTTTTAAAGTTAACATGGTCTAATTCGGTGTAGTACATAGCGGTAGAAAGTGTACCAGGTGTTGGATAAAAGTCTTGCACTTGTTCAGGTTCGTAGCGAATTGAAATTAGATACTCTGTTAGCTTTACGGCATCTTTCAGAGTAGCACCAGGGTGTGATGAAACAAAATAAGGCACCAAGTATTGTTCTAAGCCTACCTTTTTTGTGGCAGCATTAAACGCTTTACTAAACTCGACATATGTTTTATGTGGCGGCTTATTCATCAACTTTAACACGGCATCACTAACATGCTCTGGAGCAACCTTTAACTGACCCGAAATATGATGAGCCGTAAGCTCATTTAGAAAATCTTTATCACTATCCATATTGCAAAAATCAAATCTAACACCACTACGCACAAATACTTTTTTAATTCCCTTAACTGCCCTTACTTTTCTAAGTAGCTCCAAATATTTAGTATGGTCAGCATTTAGATTTTTGCAGTTATCAAATCCAATGCAGTTTTTATCTCTACAAGGCTCACCTTTTTTCTCACACGGATTGGTATGGAAATTCGCACTCGGTCCTCCCACATCGTGAATATATCCCTTAAATTTAGGATGCTTTGTTAATATTTCTACTTCTCGCAAAATGCTATCATCACTACGAGAAATAATTGATTTGCCTTGATGATAATTTAGAGCACAAAAGCTACAGTTGCCAAAACAACCTCTGTGAGCAGTAATAGAAAACTGCACCTCCTCTATTGCAGGAATATGCTTGTATTTAGGATGAAAATCACGCATATACGGCAACTCGTAAACTCTATCAAGAAGCTCGGTAGTCGACGGAGTAGCTGGCGGATTTATAATTGCGTAATGAGTGTTATCTTGTTTTTGAATAAAACCCTTATTATGTGTGGCAGAGTATTGCAAAAAGGTCTTTAAGTATGTTTTTTTATCTGATTTTACGCTGTTATATGACGATAATATTTGAAACTTTGAGTTGTCGGCAGTTGTGATTGCTGCTCTAACTACCTTACTTGCATTCTCTAATGGTGTTAGATATGCTGTACCAAAAATATCCTTTACTTTATTTAATGGAATGTTTTTTTTAGCGAATTTGCAAATTTCAAGTATCGGTACTTCACCCATACCGCAGATAATCAAATCGACCGGAGCATCAAACAAAATGCTTGGCATTATTCTATTGCTCCAATAATCGTAGTGTGCTAATCGACGCAAGCTCGGTTCTAAACCACCTGCAATTATTGGAGTATTAGGGAAATGTTTTTTGAGTGCTTTAGAATGAGTTTGACACACTCTATCGGGGCGGAGTCCCGCCTTTCCACCGTCACTATAAGCGTCCTCTTTTCTTTTTTGAAGCGAAACACTATAATTAGCAACCATAGAGTCCATAGCTCCACACGATAGCAAAAACGCATGCTTAGGAGCACCAAATGAAGTAAAGTCAGCTTTACTAACTGGCTGAGATAAAACTACAACAGAAAAACCCTCGCTCTCTACTAATCGTGCGATAAGGCTTGCTCCAAAGCTAGGGTGGTCTACATACGCCTCGGGTGTTACCACAATAAAATCAGGCACATCAATATTTAGAGCAGATAATTCCGCTTTTGTTGTGGGTAGAAAAGGCATCTTATAAAAATTCGGATGACTAATATCGCTCGTACTTAAAAATTTTAACGGTTCAACCCAATATCAGTACGATAGTGCATATTTTTGAAGTAGACTTTGCTAATATTAGCGTAAGCAATACTCCTAGCAGTTACTAAGTTTTCGGCAGTGGCTACAACATTTAGTACCCTACCACCGTTTGTAACTAACTTGCCATTCTTATCAATCGCTGTACCTGCGTGATAAATTGTTATGTCTTTATCTAGGTTATTACCTATAGAAATTTCTTCGCCTTTGTTATAATTTAGAGGATAGCCGCCACTTGCTAAACATACGCAAACCGTAGCATTATCTTCCCACTGCAAATTGATTTTATCTAAAGTGCCGTCTATGCAAGCATCAAAAACTTCTAATAAATCCGTTTTTAGTCTTGGCAAAATAACTTGTGTTTCGGGGTCGCCAAAGCGAGCGTTATATTCTATTACCTTAGGCACTCCGTCACAAATAATAAGACCAAAATATAATACTCCCTTAAATTCTCGCCCTTCGGACTTCATCTCTTTAACTGTTGGCAAAAAGATTGTTTCCATTGCTATTTTTGCCATATCGTTAGTATAGCTAGGACTAGGACTAATCGTACCCATACCGCCTGTATTTAATCCGGCATCACCGTTATGTGCCCTTTTATAATCACTAGCAGACACCATCGGCACAACTGTTTCGCCATCGCAAAAAGCTAAAACGCTAACCTCGAAGCCTGTTAAAAATTCCTCTATTACAACCGACCTACCCGCTGAGCCAAATGCTAAATCCTGCATTGTATTTTTTAATGCTGCTTCGGCTTCGACTAGCGTATTACAAATACTAACACCTTTACCAAGAGCCAATCCGTCTGCTTTAATCACAAGCGGAAGAGGATGGTCCTTTATATATGCTAAAGCTAAATCAAAATTATCAAATGCTTCATATCTTGCTGTTGGGATATTATGCCGAGCCATAAAGCCTTTAGAAAATACTTTACTACTTTCTATCTCGGCGGCTAATTGGCTAGGTCCAAAAGCCCTAAAGCCTTTTGCATTTAGCTTATCTACTAAACCTGCTGCTAAAGGGTCATCAGGAGCCACCATAGTTAGATAGATATCAGGATGACTTGCTATAAAATCTATAATTTTATCAAGTTTCATAGCAGTAATATTACTATGACATTCACAAATTTCGCTCATTCCGGCATTACCAGGTATAGCATACAACTTACCCACATCAGGGGATTTTTTTAAGGCAATAGCAATAGCATGTTCTCTACCGCCTCCGCCTATTATAAGTATATTTTTTTTCATTTTTTTATTAAATAAGGGCAGCAAAATACCGTCCTTAGATATTTAATAACTACAACCTACAAATTATTGACTTCTTTAATATTATTACAAAATCTGTAGTTCATCATCAGCTGTAGTTTGTAATTTATTTATAGTTAGTGTTTAAAATGCCTCTCGCCACATAAAACCATTGCTATAGCGTGTTTATTACAAAGGTCTATGCTGTCTTGGTCTTTTATACTGCCACCGGGTTGAATTATTGCTTTGATACCAGCTTGTACAGCTACCTCCACACAATCGTTAAACGGGAAAAACGCATCACTTGCTAAAACCGCTCCGTTTGCCCTATCGTCTGCCCTTTCTAATGCTTGCTTGCATGCCCATATTCTGTTAGTCTGACCGCCGGCTATGCCAATTGCACTTCCCTCTCTTGCTACAACAATTGCGTTACTTTTAGTATGTTTAACAACTTTATAAGCAAATTTTAACTGCTCTAATTGCTCTTTAGTCGGCTTAACCTCTGTAACAAATTTTAATTCGTTTTCGTTATATAATGACGCATCCTTTTCTTGCACTAAAAGCCCACCATAAACATATTTTTTCTCTAATACTTTACTAAATTCAACTTGATTTTCTAACCCTTTAATAAGTAAAACTCTAAGGTTAGGCTTTTGTTTTAAAATTTCTAAAGCAACTTTATTATAACTAGGAGCAATGACTATTTCTAAAAAAATCTCGTTTAGCTTACTCGCCGTTTTTTCGCAAACTTCTCTATTAAAAACAACTATTCCGCCAAAAATTGAAACTGGATCAGCGTTATAAACTGAAATATAAGCCTCTAACGAATTTTTACCCATTGTCACACCGCAAGGGCTAGCGTGTTTTACAGCCACACATGCACACTCGTTAAACTCATTTAGCAACTCTAACGCCGCTGCCGCATCGCCGATATTGTTATACGAAAGTTCCTTGCCGTTTAGCTGAAGTGCAGTAGAAAGCGAGTTTTTTCGCGGAATTAAATCCTGATAAAATGCTGCTTTTTGGTGTGGATTTTCACCATAACGCAACTCTGTTACAAGTGAGAATGGAATAGATAAATCGCTAGGAAAAACCTCATATGTAGCTGTAGCTAAATAGTTAGCAATAAGACTGTCGTAGTTAGCAGTGTGCCTAAATGCCTTTGCCATAAGCTCTTTTTTAGTTTTTAAGCTAACTTCGCCTTTTGATTTAATTTCGGCAATCACGCCATCGTAATCGCTATGCTCAACTAGCACTGCAACTCCGCCATAGTTTTTAGCGGCCGCCCTTATCATACTTGGACCACCGATGTCGATATTTTCTACTGCTAAATCAAAGCTACAATCTTCTTTGAGAATTGTTTGTCTAAATGGATAAAGATTAACGGCTACAATGTCAATGATGTCGATTCCGAGATTTCTAATTTGCTCCATATGAGACGGATTATCTCTAAGGGCCAAAATTCCGCCATGAATTTTTGGATGAAGAGTTTTAACTCTGCCATCTAGACATTCAGGAAAGCCTGTTAAGTCACTGACTTCTTGGCACGAGATTTTATTCTCAATTAGCGTTTTTGCCGTACCGCCAGTACTTAAAATTGAGTAGCCTAATTTAACTAACTCACTTGCAAATTCTACAATTCCTGTTTTATTGCTAACTGATAATAGTGCATATTTTTTCATATAATTGTGTTTTTTAGTACATTTTAGTTCACTTTAGTTCACTTTGGCACACTTTAGAACACTTTTTAAGTGACTTTTAGCGTGACTAAATGAATTATGTGACTAAATCTGTGACTAAATCTACTGTAGTTTTATTATATTTTTTTTGTAACCACAAATATATAATACAGTATTTATAATTTATTATCAAATAAAAAAATCGAAACCAATTTACTTAGTTAGTTGATACATAAAAACCATCTAACGATGCTTTTATATTGTGAAATTTATGACAAATATACAAAAACAACTAATAAAAAAACTAGAAGGCTTTGCCTTCAAAAAAGATATTCGAGATATCTTTAATGAAGCCGTCGAATTTAATGCTCTTAAATGGGCGCTTATGTGCGATATCTTCAATGCAAAACATCGCCAACAAAAACAAAAAGAAATTCTAAACCGCTACAGCAAAAATGACATTCTTCTGTTCCAAGAAATCTGCCATGATATTGAGTCATAAATATAATGTTAGACAATATTACAAAATATATACTATATCAAACGACACTTTACGGCTCCTTTCATTTTACTTAGTGTTTAGCAAATGTTGGTAAGTTTATTTTCTTTATCTTTTTTTCTCTTAACACAGCAATAAGTCTTTTAGCAGCCATTAACTCCACCTTTTTCTTTCCGGCAAACTCTATTTGTACAAACAATACTCCGCTTTTATAACCATAAAAACAATCGGTTATGTCTTTGTATGTGTAAACTCGTTTTTTGCCCAAATGACCTCTCCAATGTATTTCCTCTTCTAAAAAGTAACTTTGTATATATTTGTGCTAAAAGCACCTAATGTTGCCACTATTGACATAAGTGCAAAAAACAAAAAAAACAAAAAATGATGGAAGCTCATTAGTTATATCCAGAAAATAAACAACAGCAATTGCAGGTGCCTGAAGTCCAGCCTGTGTAATTATTGCAACAATAACAGAACCAAAATGCATAAAAGATGGTTTTTCTTTATTTCTGCATGATTTAGATTGATAAACAATAAGAAGAATAAGTCCTAATGTGATTATACTCCCTACCACTATAAGTATAATTATCACAGGAGTTATCGAAGAAATGTTATCATTAATATACAATGGTGTATTCATAATTTTACCTCCCACTCTTATGAGATGTATCTTTTAACGCCGCTAGGGTGGTGAGTTAGGTTATAATTTTTATGATTATCTAATTTTAATTTTTTTATCCTCTAGTGCTGCGACAAGTCTTTTTGTTGCTCGCAAATCTTTTTTCTTGCCGTCCTTAAACTCTATTTGGATAAACAGAAATGCGCGTTTATATCCACTAAAACAATCTGCAATATCTTTGTATGTGTAGATTCTTTTTTTTCCAAAGTAGGTACGCCAGTGAATCTCGGTTTCATAGAATGTGAAGCGAAAAAGATTTGTTCCTATAGTCACTAATATCGATATTACAGCCACTAAAACAAAAAGTACAAAAGATAACCATGTTGCAGTTTCATTATCTGCATAAGCTAGGCAAAAAAACAATATAACAAAACCTAGAAACATCGCTGTAGTAGCTACCATAAGATAGCTTTCAAAATTATGTCGAAATGATGGATATGTTGAACTCCTCACCCGTTTATGTTGCACAATGCAAAATATAATTAAGCCAATCATTATTATTGCAGCAATAACAGAGGTGATAATTATTGATGTCATGGTGGCAGGCATTTGGTTACTCATTGACAAAAGCGTATATGTTGTTATCATACTCATCAATATACCCCCCTATGCTAAATGACCAAACGCTATGTTGGCTCCCCATCCAAATGCTGAAGCTCCTGTTTTTTGTAGCACACTCTGTCCAAAAGCACTTGTTACTGCGTTATTAAATTGTGTTGTTCTAAGATTTAGCCACCAATTTGTTTTGGCCGCAGCAGTTCCTGGCTTTTTCTTCATAGCTAAATTTGCCATTACATTTGCAGTATTTTTCTTTTGGTTGGCTAGTTTGTTGGCTGCCTGTATAACCGGTTTTTTTGCAAAGACCCCACTGCCACCTAGCCATCCAACTGCACCACCTGCTGCCATGGAAAATAACAATTGCCATACATTAAAATCTTTATCTGAAAGAAGCTGACTTCCTACATTATTAACTCCGCTTAACCCTGCCATTGCTAGTGCCATCCATCCAGCCCCTAGTCCTGTCATCATAAGCCCGCCACCTATTGCACCTGTCACGCCAGCTATTCCTGCCGTCCAAAAACATATACTATCCCATCCTTTTGTTAGCCCCTGAACAACAACACTTCCACCGAATCCAAGAGCAAATCCTACGCCCATTCCAATTAAAAATAATGTCGAAATAGCCAACTGCCCGGTAGGGTCTGTAAACATAACAGGATTATTCCTAGCATAAGCGTGCATATTTAGCTCCATACTCTGTGCCAAATGCGGCACAAGCATAAAATTATCGGCATTTATAAATCGCCTAATGGCAGGGTCATAAAATCTAGTCTGTAAATAGTAAAGCCCCGTGCCTCTATCCATATACTTACCCCTATATCTAAACGGATTCATATGACCGATGTTGTATCTATTGTATACAATGCTAGTATTGCCCCACGCATCGTAGCTGTACCTAGCTACAAGAAGTCCACAATCCCGTCTAATCTCTACAACATTACCAAACACATCACGCAAAAAAAGAAAATTACGATTGTTTATTTGATTTGCATTAGGATTACTACTAGACAAAACTCCACTTACACGCATTCCAGATACACCTTGAGTATCGTAAAAATACTCAATAAAGCCATATCTGCCACTGTGTTCTGCTATAATCTGAGTGCCATTCACAAAGAAATCAGTTGTATTTTGTGTTAAAGTATTAGTAGCATTTCTTTCTATCTTACGATACCTAATACCATTTTCGTCATATCTGAACTCCCAGCTATTCCCCAGACCGTTTCTAGGGCGCATAGTGTGTAGTAGTCGTCCTCTAACCCATGCCATATCCCAATTACCATATACTAGAGGATTACCCAAATCATCATAGGAATTGAGAGGGATTGTCTTGTTTAAATATGTTCTATGAGTATTTGTAATGCCAGTAAGTCTATCGCCACTATGGTTAAATCGCTGGGCGTTAACTCTAGTTCTTTGAGTGGTGCTAATAATCCTATATTCATAGGTTCTGGCTAAATTATTATTAGCATCGTATTTATAATAAATTCTTCTGCGGGTGTTTGTTGCCGCACAATCCCATTCTTCCCACTCTAATCTACCGTGCCTATATCCAAACGCTATATTCCTATCTACCCTGCCTCCAAACGCATGACTTATGTTGCCGGCTGTATCGTACCACAGAGTTGTAGTAAAACTTCCTTGACTAACGGTGTTTATATGAAGAGCATCTACAACTCTATCAACACGATCATTAAAATAATGGACACTTCTTATTTGTCCAACTTGTGAACTACCTGTCGTTACATGCCTTCTATGAGTATCTAATCTGCCAAAAGTATCAAAAGTATAATTTGCTGTAAAGAGAGCATCAGTTACAAGAATCGAATTATTAAATGCCTGTCTAGCTTTTGAAATAGAAAATCTACGGGATGCACTATTATCAAATTGATAATTTATAGCAACGGGAACAAACGAACCACTTGTAGAGCCAATACTATCATTGTTGGGATTGATCTCAGTTGTTACTCTAAATCTTTTGCTTAATCCAATAGTATCCACTTCGCTTACATTTTCTCTTCCAGTTACATTCTCTCTGATTCTTCTAAAGCTTCTAATAATATTGCTCCAACCTCTACCATAACTAGTAAAATCTACCCATCCTAGCTCTCCATTTCTATGATAGCCATAGTTAAATCTTTGCGTTTCCATTCCGTTAGTATAGGCTCTTTTTTGTGTCATTTGCCCAAATGCATTATAGCTATATGCCATTCTTTGGTTGTTTGCAAATGATATTCCGACTATATCGCCTTTAGGAGTATAGTCAAATTCAAGCATATTTACATTATTCCTTGCTATACTTGCTACTTTACCATTGGAATAATTTATTCTATGAGTTACAGACCCCATAGTAAAAATATCGCTATTGCTGTTTTGAGAAAAACTTTGGTTAATGTTATGCGTATATCTAATTGTACCGGACATATCTTGAGTGCTTATACTTGTTATCATATAGTCATCATAATTAAATACTATTTTTTCATTGCCTGTAAAGGCATTTATAATACCCATATGAGTACCTGTAGTGCTGATACCAACATCACCAGTGTCTCCAAGCCAATCATACTCAAAGGTATGAGTTACACGATGTGTGTCTGTGTGGCTTATAAGATTGCCATAGTTGTCGAAATCAAAACTTTCAGAAACTCGCTCTCTAAAACCTGCTCCCACCACTTCACCGTGTCTAATATCTTCAGGAAATCCCCATTTATTATGGTCTCTAAAATATGTCCGATGAACTCGATTGAAACTAACATTTGTTTGTGCTGTATCTATACGAGTTAATATATGGCGTCTAGCAGAATTACTATCATACACATAGGTTGTAGTAATAGTTTCTCTTAAATCACGATGTATGTTTTGGGTAATTCTTCTAAAGCCATCTATGTTCTGAGTCGTTTGCTCTAAAATGTTTCCAGTAAAGTTGCATATAATATCTTGTCTTACAATTTTTCGTATAAGAGCACCCGATGTATTAGTATATGTTCTTATATACTGCCAAGAACCCGTATCACTTACATTAGACATACGGTAATTATGGCGTGTTATGTTTGTGGTTCTACCTCCGGTGGAAATACCGTTATAAGTATACGATGATGTTCTAAACTCTTTTGTAATATGTTCTCTTGTTAATGCGTTTATGTTATCTAGCCCTTCATTTCGAGTTTGTATATCTACAAGTCTATTACTATCATCAAAACGATGATAAGTCCTATATAGTAATGTATATTGGAAATTATTATTATGACGCCCATAAGAGTATATAAAAGTTCTATTATTTGGTTCATCTCTACCAATTCGCATTTTTGAGTTAGAGTTTTCATGATGCTCTCTAATCCACCACAGATTATTGCTTCTAGTAAAAAGAAACCCGTTTCTAGCATTTGCGGAGTTGGTAATATGATACAAGTTACCAAACGAATAAGTTAAGCTGATATTTTTTGCACTGCTTGGTATGTTTATATTGTGCACTCTTCCGCATGAATGATAAGCAATTGTTGTTTCTAAAGTTTCTAATCCTGAAAAGCCGATATTGTTTAATCGACCATGTGTAGGATGGTATCTAAGATTTACGCTAGAAAACAATCTATTATCAGGCATAAATGAAAAATTGGATATAATAAAATAATTTCGAATTGAAGATATTCTACCACTAGCGTCATGAGATATATAAATTGCTTGCCCATTATTATTTCTAATTCTATCTAATCGTCCACGTGCATCAAATCTAAACATTGCTTTATTCAATTCATTACCAAGTAGCAAAGCTCCGTCGTATATTAAATCTGTTGTACTCGACCTAAATAGATTGTCACATCGGTAAGATAATGAAGGAAACTTATCACGCAATCTCATAAATAAATGAAAATCACCCATCGCATCTATGTAAATATAATGTACTCTTCCGCCAAGGTACTGTCGCAACATATATTGTTCAAAGTTTAACTTCATGTCTAAGCCATAGGAAGTAATTTGCGGGGGTCTAAGCTGTGTGATAGGCACATTATTTGCAATAACACTATTTCTTCTTGCGGTAAAACCTGGATTAAATACACCATATACTTCTATTGGCATGATAGGTGCTTGCTGTATAAAGTAAGGTACTATCGCTCGCTGATCAAGAGTCAATGAATCAATAGATACATTAAAATCATCACCACTAAAATTTATAGGTTGACCTGTTTTAGTTGGACTAGAGGTCACTATTCTAAAGTTTCTAAAGGTTACATCTCTAGCACTAGTAAGCCAACCCGCAAGCCTAAAGACTACCGCCATATAGCTTCCAACGAATTCTATTTGTTGATTGAATGCCGTTTGATTTCCTAACAACTCTCTGTTAAAAATGTTAGGAGATTGTGGTAGTTGGTGAAATCTTATATTGTTTAATACACCGTATTGTAATCTATTGCCTATAACTGTCTGCCGATTACTAGATGATGTATTGTGAATGTCAAACAGTAAATTACCTCTAACGGCTAAGCCGGCACTATATTGAACCATCAGTCGCCTATTATAAAAAGTGCTATGACGAATATCATGATTATCTATACCTGTTCGCCTGTCATCAAATTCGCTTATTCGTATAATAGTAAAATTTGAATTAGGAAAATTTACAATTCCATTCAATGGTTGCACATTCATAGAACTAATCTGTACTGGAAAAGCTCTATCGGTAGCGTTAATCCACATAGAACAAGCTGTAATTATAAATCTATATTCGTAGTCGCCAAGATATTCTAAATTATAAACAACATCGGAAGTATTGTAATATCCATAAGCATCAAACATATATGGCGTAGGAATATAGAATATTCTTTCCATCATATAGTCATATGCTAAAATCCTATTATTAGAATTTACTAACTCCAATCCTTCGGCTCTAATTACAAACTCAAATGCAAATTGTAATCGCCTTTGCCTTTCGTTAATAATTATATTTTCACTCATTCCAAATTGAGTTACTTCAAAGCGTCTATCTATATTTGGTTCTATATTAGAAAAACTTAGTTCACTTGTTAAATTACCTGTTACAACACTACTAGTGCGGCGTTCTCTGCTGTAATCGTAATCAAGCGTTACTTCATCGCTTGTCATAAATTTAGACTCTACTTCGACATTAGATAATTCTCGCCTTTCAGTTATTTCGTTGGTTACAAAGTTATCTGACTGCCTTTCAGAGTTTTCTAATTGACTTTCTCTTTGCACTTCTTGTGTTCTTTGTCTTTCTAATGTATAGCCTTGAGTAGCAGAGAAAAATTGCAAACTATGTTCACCGCTTGTTATAGCTGCTAGTGGCAAATTATCATTTGGATTTACTGCAAATTCTGTCTGAAAAGCATTGCTTCTATTAACAATCGTGCTGTTCCCGCGCTCGTCAGATCTTGCTACAAAGGAGTTATCTATTTGTCTATAAATATACTCATCGTAAGCAAAGTGAATAGGCTCGATAAATTCCTCTCTCATAACTGAACCATCACTCATAAAGAAATATCGTTCAAAGCTAGTGCGCCTTGATATATCTTCTAACAATATATGTGGATCTTCTTCACTCTCTGCTTCTAGTCTACGAGATACTTCATCTCGGTATAATTGTGCTTGATGTGATATTCGACAAAAAAATTCGTCTTCTACTATATCACGATCTAAAGCAATAACCGCTCTAGTTGTATCGCTCATAAATACAAATGCCAAAATAGCAGACATCAGTATTGCGATAATAGACCTATAAACACTTCTTTGTGTCTTAATAGATTTTCCTTTTGTATTCATAATATTTTCTCCTTTTATACCGCAACTTTCTGCGGAGTTTATAGAAGCATTATAACACAGAGAAATCATTTGTCAACATCCTTTTTGAAAAAATTACATAAGAGTTTGTTGCATAAAAAATAAAAGCTAGGTCATATTTTATATTATTACAAAAAAGCAATTTGTTACAAGACTAAAAGATTTACGCAATGATTGATTTTTTATAATTGCCAAACACAATTATTATAATCTCATTTTGTTTCTTACAAACCTCTTACTTACATAGCTAGAATCACTACTATGGTTTTCCAAAGTGTAAACCTGGTTGTATGCAAGTTCAACAGGAGCTCTCTCTGTTTGGTTTCCTCCATTTTTTTTTGCAATTTTAACACCATGTAACGAGCGTGATAACCATTTCTCTACGGGCTCATCATCATTTTTTAATGCTATTCCACTAGAGCAAGTTACATATAAATCTTTTGCATATTGATCCCAGTCATACTTTGCTACTGAACCAATCAAATCGTCAGCCACAGACTTTACTAGATCAAATAACTCTTGAGTTCGTTGATTATAAATAGATTCTAAACTATGAAATAAAAAAGTTTCATAGCTTTTAGTTTTATCAATCAACTCAGGCACAGCAGAACACATTGCTTTTTCTAGTAAATCTTTTAGGTGTTGTACTGAATCTTTTATTTCGCCATCTTTTATATTGACGACCTTATTTATGACATTGCACAAAAAAGCATTCATTTCTTCTAATATGCCATGAGCTTCCCAGTTGCGCTTTAAATGTTTTGTTGTAGGTTTTTCACATATATCTTCATTTGTATTGGATTTAAGTTGAGCTAAAAGCCTATTATAATCTTCGGTCAAAGTCATTGAGCGTTCATATGTATTTTCTGCTATTCGATATGAAGCTATTTTTGGCTCTTGAGATATATTAAATTTTAAAATTATAAAAAACTCATCATTGTCCAACAAATCAATATGATATTCAATAAAACATTGCGTCAAAATATCGGTGCATTTTAAAAATCTCATCCTCTCGTTAAAGATCTTTTTTAACTCAGTTATTATTGCATCACCAGTATTGACTCCGTACATTCTGTTGATGGCTTCAAACTTATCTACATCTACTGCTATTGCAAAATATATTTCATCTTTTAATGAATCATTAAGCAATACATTTTTCTTTGGTTTGGATATGAATTTTTTAATATAAAATAAAAATTCATTTTTTCTTTCAATAAACTTCTTATAATCTTTATCATTTTCTAACTTTTCGAACTCTTTAATATTGATAGAAAACGAAGCTGCTCTCTGCTTTATATTTGTCGCTATAACACCAACCGCGCTAGAAATATTTTTATTATGTGAATGAAAAGGCATAGGACATACTCCTGCTATATCAGTGGGCAAGTTTGACACATCATCATTCAAATCATAAGCGAACCATACTCTGTCTCTTCCCAGTGCACCCATAAACAGCCCATATTCAAATAAAATATTATCTCTTACAGAGTTTTGTATGTTGTCTCGTTTAGCAACAACATCATCGCATGTGAAGAAAAAAATAGCACAATCAAATCCATAAATTGCACTCACTAAACTTTCGAGATTAGAATAACCTGGAGTAAACACACCTTGATTCCAAATCGTTACCTCAAAATCATGCACAAGAATTGACTGCAAGGCTTCTGCGTATTTAAGTGCCTCTACTGTTGAACCGATGAAAAGCTTTAACACAATAATATCTCCTACAAAAGAATTGTACCACAAAATAACTATAAAATAAAAACAATTTTTAGTGTATGATATCTTATATTTGCAATATATACATATTTCGACAAACTAAATCATAATATATAGAATAACTATCTAAACGAATATGCTTTTTTGTAGATTTAATTACAATAGATTGGTTAATAATAAATGATATGCCACTAACAATTCGCATTATTGGGCTTGTAGTATATTTAACTATAGTTTCTATTATAAGCATCCTAATTAATTTGAAGTTCCGCAATAGGTTAACAGCCTATTTAACCAGTTTCTTTTGTTTAATATTTGGTGCAATGGGTGGGTGGTTCTTTTTATTAACATGAAATCATTTGTATTATGATAGGTGTAGCTATAGCTATAACAACGCCTACGAATGGTAATATAGTTGAAAGTAATATAATTTTTATTTTTTTGAGACGCTCATCTTTTTCAAAAATTTCTTTTTCACACTTTTCAATATGATCATAGCCCAACGAAGTTAGTTTGAAACAAAATGTATTAAACTCAGTTATTTCAATATAGCCCAAACAAAGAAACTCACCTATTATCGCATTTATTTTATTTGCATCTGGTATATCTTTGGATTTTGGAATATGTCTATGTATAATATCTTTGATCGCCAATACAAAAATTCTTCTTTTTTTATTTAAAATCTCCTCTTCTGCTTCGTCTTTCGTTCTTGTTTTAGTTATATCATTTATTTCTTTAGCAATCTTGTTTTCATCTAATTCTCTTAACCTTATTCTTTCATGCGCTGCGTTTAATTCTTGCTCACTTGCCTCGCCAATCAACTCAAGTTCTGAACTTAAACTATAGGCACGATAGTGACTATAGTAAACTCTTATAGCTCCAAGAACCATAATTTTATCAATGTATTGTATCTCAAGTCTGCTACTCATTTTAGAATCCTCCAAAGCATGAATGCAAATATTTTAACATACATCTATCAATTAATCAACTATTATATTAAAAATTAATAAATAACTGCAACCAAATCAAATTAAACCAAGAATTTGTATAATAACTGCAACTATACCCGTTGCCATAATCACAACGGTAGTAACTATTTTTATAGTGGCAACAAGTTTAGCATTAGATTCCTTCATTTGTTTAGATATATATGTCTCAAACTCACCTATTCCTTTACTAGTAATGTCTACACCCTTATCGGAGATTACTAAATAACCATTGGCTACACATTTTGCTAATGTTTCTTTGTGAATTTTTTCTGTCTCATATAAAATGCACTGCATTTTGATCGCACTTATGTTAGACCATTTGCACTTCAGATAATGCTTTGATGCAAATTTAGAGATCTTCCTCGTTCCACGAGATACAGAATTCGAAAAGATTTTCATCTTACAATAGAAGCGAGATACCGCTTCAGCCGTCATAGAGTTCATGATTCTTTCTCCTTTAATTTATAATATGTAGTTTTTGGACAAGCCTTTTATATTATATGCCCTGTCAACTATTGTTGCTACTTAACGACAGCAATTAAACCATAATATGTCTGCGTCATAGGTTTTCATAACAAACCCTTTATTTGTTTTACCTACCTAAGAGTGATATAACTCACATCTCACATCCCGAAAATACAACTATAGAAAACAGTATTAAAAATGTTACAACCTTTCTATTATATTCTTATTCTTATAAGAATAAGAATAGTTTATTTATAATAAATTACGGACAACCCTTTATAGTTATATGTTTTGCGTTAGCTTAATGCTACAATGCTGACTATTTAGATATAACTTTGGAACACAGCTACAAAACCTACAACATGAGGCGCAGCATGAGAAGTACCATCTCAATATCTATTATACCTGCAACATGAGTTCCATGTAGCCCTTCTATACTAGAATCAATTATCCCTACCATAGCACTAGGAGGAGTTACCGCTACAAAAAACAGCAACAATATTGTCATAGTTACTATAGTTAGTAATTTGTTTTTCTTTTTCATATTTATAAGTGTTGCATATGTCATAACAATTCTATAACTAATCTATATTATGAATAAAAAGATTAAAAAAATAGCCCCGTGTGGAAATAAAATCCACACGGGGCTATTTTTTTATTAAAAATCATCTAATCTTTCTCAGCTCTAACTGAAATTCTTTTGCTTGCTTCCTTAACTCAAGAAGCGTCTTATAATTATTACCGAAGCTATCCGTAGCTCCATCCCACTCTATACCCAAAGCTTCATCAGTTGTGGCTTGAGACACTTGATTCATATACCAATTAAACCAATCTTGTAATAAAGAAATACGGTAGTTATAATCCTCTCTCCGTAGAGTTCTTTTAGACCTTGCTTGAGTTTTATCGTATACTAACTCGCCATCAACAAGACTATAGTCCATATAATCTAAACCACTACCAAAGAAATGATTTATCTCTTTATCATCTATATTCACAGTAAAATCATATTCTGCTAGATGTTCTCTTATCAACACCTGAGTTTCTTCATTAAAAGTAGTTTCGCCTATAACTTCATGCCAAGCACTCGGCATATTATTATCATCAAACAATATAGATATTTTCATATCAACCAATCCTCCAGTTTAAATTTCCGTCTGCCGGCAAACTTCTAACATACAAATATTTTGGGCTTACTATAACATTAGCGTTAGAAAACCTTAATGTACTTTCAAACAACATTTGTGGTATAACTTGCCCAGACTGTACGCCCGTTAAATCAATTACAAAAATGCGTGGTTGGGAAAGCGGGATAATATATACAAAGTTACCGTATTGCCTAATAGCGGGATTGACTCCGGCTCCGCCAGTCAAGTCAGCCCTTATCCACTGTCCAGTGTGAACATTAAACAGGTCACACCTAGTAGCATTACTGCTTGCCATATATATTACATGATTGTCTAGCGAAGCATATACATTATTATTTACACCGACAGCTTGTGCAAAAACTTCTGTCTCTAATGTATTAATATTTAATCTACCTATATTAAGCGTTCCAGTAGTTGCACTATATATATGATTATTATTTAGAACTATAGGTGAACCTGCGGTACGATTTGTGAATGTAACAGGCTCTAAATCACCTGTTGTTATAGACATTCTAAATATACCTCCAGTACCAGGCCATCCTGTCTCCGTGTACCATAAATGTGTACTTGTCAATATTCCAACAAACGATGTAATGTTATTGCCTGTACTTACTGGATGCACTTTAATCTCTTCTGATTCTAAGTTAAACCATATCAGGTTTGTTTGAATAAGATTTTCAGACCTAAGTTCTTTAAGAATAAGACATCTACTAAACCCAGACAACACTTTTAGAACTAGATTAAATATTATTGAGCAGAAAAATAATAAACTTAATAGTATTTTAATTACAGAATCTGTTAAGTTCGCCGTAATTAAACTGTTAGATTTAATCAAGTGGCAGTTTGATGCAGATGATTATTTGTTTCCCAGCAGAAAGAAGGGTGGCAAAATACACACAGCCACTGGGTGGCAAATTCTTTCTGATGCCGGCAAAGCCTTAAACTTGCCAATTAATATTGGTTCTCACACAATGAGAAAAAGTTTTGCTAGTATAGCAGCTTGCACATTTAAGTCTAGTATTGATATGAATTTTGTAGTAGCGATGCAGTACAGACTCAATCATTCAGATATAAGAACAACATTTAAGTATTTGGGAATCCTTGACCAATTCGGAGATAGTATGGAAATAGAAGTTAGCGAATTTGTTTTAGGAAATAGTCATATAAATCATTTGTTAGTAATATAGAGATATAGATGAGAACAAAACAAACAAAATAGATTAAGAATAAGAAACGGAGGAAACACAATGATTTTAACATATACAAACAACTTTGACCACAAAGGCAACCTTCTCCAGGAGGAAACCAAGATTAACATCGGTAATATTATCGGAGTTTGCAGTGGGCATATTAGCAGTGGCTACTATGTCAGCTTTAATATGGATAAACACTTTTATGTTATTGAACTTGATAACATGGGCGGGTTTAATATATTTGGCAACTCTGGCGATGGGCGTGACGAACATGAGTTCATTGCTACCCCTACAGATACCGAAGCAGACGAGCTAAGGCGATACATATCTCAATACATTCCAGAGGAATACAAAAATTTGTCGTAAAACACATTTTGTCCTCATATACATAGCATATAATCATTTGACAAAGTGATAAAATTTAAGGTATGCTATTGAACGAGGTGATAAGATGTCCATAGAGTTAGTCAAAAAATACGAACTAATGGGTTATGAAAATAGCATTGACGCATTTAAAGAATGGTTGTCTGAACTTATTAAGCGGTCAGCAGAAAGTGGATTGCCAGCTTCTTTAAGAGATGATGCATTTGTGTTGAATAGCTTCTTTACAAATAAAAAAAGCGATGCCGTTTCAAGATCTCAATACTATAGAATTAGAGGAAGATTATTATTTCTTGGAGAGCAGTTTAATGTAGTAGATATTGCTATACCAGATAGGGATGTAGTATTAAAACACTCCCCTTCTGATATTTATTTCAAAGACATTGATGAACTTTTGAGTTTCATAGATTCTGCCGTAAAGAGGAAGTTTGTTGGATATAATCCCAACACAGACAATGTTCTTATTAAGACAATATCTATGCTAGCCTGGTATGGTTTGTCTGAAGGCAATATGGTTGAGATTCAAAAATCCGATGTAAGAAACAAGAGTATAACTTCTTTTGATTTTGACTTTAGTTTACTTGCTAATAAGGAACATGATGTGTTAAACCGCCTGGCTTTGTCAGACTATTACAACGCCCTACCATCTGGAAAACAAATTATGTTTACTGGAGATGCTAGTTACTTATTCCGTCCAACTCGAATAAAGCTAGATAGAATACCAGTATCAGAAATTGCGGGACAAATAAAAAAATTCAATCTCCTTATACAAAACAGCAAGCAACACATCTCTGTAAAGAGACTGCAAAAAAACGGAAGATTTGCTAAGGTGTTACAAGATAATTCAGGTCTTAGTGATATAGAGAAGATTGAAAAATATTTTAAGTGCTCTCGCAAAGACAACAAAGTTGCTTTCGCAATAGTAAAAGATTACCAAAACTGGAAAGAAAATTTAAATAAGTAAGAGCGTCCGCATTATGGCGGACTTCTTAACTAAAAAACGTAGCCACATTGGGACACCGAAAAATCAAAACCATTTAACTACAGTGAAGACAAATGAACAAAATTGCATAGGCAAAATGCCATACTTAGGATGCGATAACATTGCGATGTATCGTATTTTAACAAAGCCTGGCGGGCTGACCTATAATGATATTTGTTTTATGACTGACTGTAGTAAAACTTGGGCTACAAAAATTATAAACAACATACACGAAAAGATAGCTAAGACACCAGGATCTAAAAGACCGGTCAAAGGAAGGGTTTCAAGGCAGTCATTTTGTGAATATATGAAGTGGGATTTCGATGAGATCCAATCCTTTGCTTTTGCAGAAATTGCAGCAGTGGAAAGGCTTAATTCAATACATAACCTTAAAGGAGGATGTGTTGAAAATGCCAACATTTAAAAAGATTGGGAAAAAAGGACAAGAGAAATGGACTGTTGTGTTTGACCTGCCTGGTCATACTGTTCGTAAGCAAAAAAGGTTGAGTGGTTTTGATACCAAACAAGAAGCAAATTTAGAATATGTTTCATTTGTGGCAAACTACAAACCAGAAGAAATACAAATCACGACAAACAGCGATGATGAACTATTGTTTGAAAATGCTGCTAATAGATATTTAATGAATGCTATGAGGGAAATGAAAGAAAGTTCATTTATTACTATAAAAATTAAGTTTACAAAATATATCTTACCTCATTTCAAAGGTTCAAAAATCCCAACCATCGGGGCTAACAATATATTAGAGTTCTACAAGTTTGTTGAAAGACTAAAAATGGCATTTGCTACTAAAGAATATATTCAAAAATTATTAAATACTTTTTTCAATTATCTTATTGGAATCAATTTAATAAAAATTAATCCTTGTAAAAAAGTACCTATGATCAAAAACAGAGAAATAAAGAAAGATATACAAATATGGACTACGGAAGAATTCAAAACATTTATTAATAGCGTAGATCGCATCTTGTATAAAGTGCTCTTTAGTTTTTTATTTTTAACAGGATGTAGAAAAGGCGAAGCCCTTGCTTTAACTTGGAAAGACATAGTTGGCAATATCGTAAAAATTCGAAAAACACTATTTCACCACTCGTTAAAAAACGATTATAAAATCACTACGCCTAAAAGCATTTATTCAAATAGAGATATTTTGATGCCGAATGATTTGCAAGTTCTTTTATGTGAGTTAAAAGAATACTACAGAGAATTTGATTTGTTTTCGGAAGACAACTTTATATTCGGAAATCTAAAACCACTAAATTCAACACTGGTAAGAGATGCTATGAGAAGATATTGCAAAAAATCCAAAATAAAAATTATCCGAGTGCATGATCTAAGGCATTCACATGCCTCCTTGTTAATTAGTTTGGGTTCTGATATTCTGACAGTTGCTCGAAGATTAGGGCATGCCGATGTAAAAATGACTTTAAATCGCTATGCTCACTTGATGCCAAATAAGCAATTAGAAATAGTAAACAAGCTAGACAACATAATTTAGTGACTAAATTGTGACTAAATCATTTTAGCATCCATATATAGTGGTAAAAGCGTCAAAAATGCCTGTGAAAATACTATATCTAGTGATTAAAAACATCATAATAGTGCATATTTTTTCATAAGTTGTTTTCCTATATTATTCGCTACACAACTGTGTAACCGCTTTAACTAAAAGAGGGTGTTCTATTTGGTGTAGCATTCTTTGTTGAAGTATTTCGGGAGTATCTGTTGATAATATTTCTAGACTATCTTGTGCTATAATGCAACCTGTATCTATCCCACAATCCACATAATGTACTGTAGCACCGCTATGAGTTTCTTTTGCATTTATCACTGCCGTATGTACTGCCAATCCATGCATACCTGCTCCACCAAATTTTGGCAAAAGCGAGGGATGGATATTGATAATGGGATTAGTAAAGTTAGCAAAAAAGTCAGGAGTTAAAATACCTAAATAGCCTGCAAGCACAACTAAATCAATATTATGTAGGTTGAGTAGATTTGTGATAGCATTGTCACGAAGCTCTGGAGTTGCAAAAGTTGATAAGTAAAAAACAGCGGTTTGAATGTTGTTTTGTTTTGCTCGCTCAAGAGCGTATGCGTTAGGATTAGAAGCAATAACTAAACAAATTTCGCCGTTAAATTTATTTTCTTTCTCGGCGTCAATAAGTGCTTGCAGATTAGACCCGCTACCTGAACACAGCACCGCTATTCGTTTTTTTTGTGCGTTTTGCATTTTATCTTAATTCCAATCCTTCACCTGATATTGTTTTACCAATAACAAATGCAGGTTCGCCTAAGTTTTTAAGTTCGGCTAAAACTGTTTGTTCGTCTTTTTTATCTACGCATAACACTAAGCCTATCCCCATATTAAAAGTATTGTATAACTCTTTATCGCTTAAACCCGATTTTTCTTTAATGAATTCGAAAATTGTTGGCAGTTTGTAGCTACTAAGTTCTACTACTCCGCCGATGCCTTTTGGAAAAATTCTCGGAATATTTTCTATAAAGCCACCGCCCGTTATGTGAGCAATTCCTTTAATGTTAAATTTATCCACTAAATGCAATACAGTTTTTACATATATTTTTGTCGGGATTAAAAACTCATCTAGTAGTGAATTTTGGCTAGAGCAATGCTCGCCTTTTGTATTTTCTAAAACTTTTTTATCCTCGCCGAATAACTTACGAATAAGCGAAAAACCGTTTGAATGAATACCGCTAGACGCTATCCCTATAAGACTATCGCCCGCTTTAATATCGCTACCATTTATAATCTTAGATTTATCTACAATGCCAACGCAAAAGCCTGCCATATCGTACTCGCCTGCCTCGTAAAAACCAGGCATTTCAGCAGTTTCACCACCAATTAAAGCAGACCCAGCTTGCCTACAACCCTCAGCTATCCCGCCAACAATTTCGGCCGCTTTTTCGGGCTCTAGCTTACCTGTTGCTAAGTAATCCAAAAAGAAAAGCGGTTTTGCTCCGTGGCACACAACATCATTTACACACATCGCCACACAATCTATGCCGATTGTATCATGTTTATTAGCAATAAACGCATATTTCAGCTTTGTGCCTACTCCGTCCGTACCACTAACTAGCACAGGTTCTTTAAGATTTTCGTTAGCAATACTGTATAGGCCACCAAAGCTACCTAAATCAGATAACACATTTTTATTAAAAGTACTTTTTGAGTGCTTTTTTATAAGCTCTACGGCCTTATAGCCTTTTTCGACATCGACACCTGCATCGGCGTATGTTATTGGTTTTGTTGTTGACATGATTTTCCCTTTGTTTTTGAGACACTGAAGAGTGCGTCTCATACGATTTTCTAAGATGCGAATATTACTTATCCGCACCTACGGTTTTTAGTTTTTTATTTTTTATAACCATATAAATTAACTACACGCAAAACCTATAATTATAATAAAAAATATTACACCAATAACTACAAGTGCCAGTATAGCAAGTACAATGGAAATTTTGACAATATTTTTGCAGAATTTTGGAGCTGAATATTCTATGTCAAAATATTTAACTGCCACAACTATTACGACAGTCGCTAATACTGTCCCAAAATGCAAAGTTAATCCAAACAACAATCCATACCAGCTTGAAGTAAAAAGAAACAGAAGAGTTGTTGAAATTAGCATCCCATATACGATTAAAACAAGCACCAATATGGTAATAGGTTGCCATATCTTATTATTAGGCTTTTTTTTATTATTTTCACACATTTTTTACCTTTTATGTTTTTTTAGTGCTCGGATGGCAAGTTCTCATATACACAATTTGGCGGTGCTTCTCTGGACACCCAGTGTGCGTCCCCCTATATAGCTTTATTCTTCACTTCCCTCACCCTCTTCGCCTTCGTCGAGTTCTTCGGCTTCGGGTGGAGTTAGAGCAACACAGACAACTTTGCCTTCGTTCTTTAATTTCATCATTCTTACACCTTGAGTGTTACGGCCGATGTTAGAAACTTCTTTAGCACGCATACGGATAATAATACCATTATCTGCGATTATCATAATATCGTTTTCAGGGTCGATTAGTTTTAGGTTTACTAATTTACCGGTTTTTTCATTAAATTGACCAGCAAGTATGCCTTTACCTGCCCTGGATTGCAGACGGTAATCTTCTAAATCGCTTCGTTTTCCGTAGCCGTTTTCACTTATTGTAAGCACCTCATAGCCGTCTACAACAACTGTCATATCTACAACATAATCGTTTGGATTTAGTTTCATACTGCGAACACCTTGACTTGTGCGACCCATTCTTCTAACATTTTCTTCGCTAAATCTAATACATTTACCCTCGTGACTTGCCATAAGAATTTCGTCTCTGCCGTTAGTCAACTGTACATGCATTAACTCGTCGCCTTCTAGTAGAGTTATCGCCCTTTTACCAACCTTTCTAATATTTTCAAATTCTGCAAGCGCGGTTTTCTTAATTAAACCCTTACGAGTTGCCATCATAAGATTACCTCTATAACCGTCTTCTTCTACTTTTATAACAGCAGTAACCTTCTCACCCTCGCCTAATTGCAATAAATTAACAATTGCTCTGCCCCTCGCCGCTCTTTCAGCTTCGGGAATTTCGTACGCTTTACAAACATAAACCTTGCCTGCATTTGTAAAGAATAGCAAATTGTCATGAGTATTTGTAACAAACATTTTCTCTACAAAGTCTGCCTCTTTAGGCTTATGAGCTGTAACACCCTTACCGCCACGCTTTTGGGCTTTATATTCGTTTTTAGGAAGTCGCTTAATATAACCAAAGTGAGTCATAGAAATTACAACATCTTCTTTATCTATTAAATCGCCAATATCAATTTCGTCATAATCTACTTGAAGCTCTGTGCGTCTTGGCTCACCAAATTTCTCTTTAATTTCAAGCAATTCCGTTTTAATAATATCTAAAACTTTCTGTGGGTCGGCTAAAATACCTTTTAGTTTAGAAATAAGTTCTTTTAATTCCGCTAATTCCTCGTTTAATTTCTCAACCTCTAAGCTGGTAAGACGAGATAAACGCATTTCTAAAATTGCATTTGCTTGCTTGTCTGACAAAATAAACCTAGACATCAGTTTTTCACAAGCCTCAAACTTATCTCTACTTTGCTTAATTATAGCGATAACCTCGTCTATATTAGCAAGTGCAATAACAAGCCCCTCTACAATATGCTCACGCTCTAACGCTTTTTCTAACTCGAACTTAGTTCTTCTAACAATAATCTCTTTTTGATGCTCTAAGTAGTAGTAAAGCATCTCTTTAAGATTAAGGATTTTAGGCTCGCCGTTTACAAGCGATAAGAAAATTATACCGTTAGAAACCTGCAAATTAGTATGCTTATAGAGCATATTTAATACAACAGGCGCTTGAGCATCTCTTTTAACCTCAATAACAATACGGATACCTGTACGGTCGGATTCGTCTTTAAGGTCGGCAATACCTTCGATACGCTTTTCTTTTACCATATTGGCAATAGCTATAACTAAATCTTCTTTACAAACCTGATAAGGAAGCTCAGTTACAATAATGCGTTGACGAGTTGCCTCTCCGCCTTCTTTGGCTTTATATTCTTCGATTTCGGTTTTTGCTCTTGTTACAACACCGCCACGACCAGTGCGATATGCGTGGCGAATATTCATTCTGCCCATAATAACACCGCCTGTCGGATAATCGGGAGCAGGCATAAATTTGCATAAATCGTCGATGCCAATATCTGGGTCATCGATTAAGGCTGTTACCGCATCTATACATTCAGCTAGATTATGAGGAGGAATATTAGTAGCCATACCAACAGCAATACCGTCGGAGCCATTTACCAAAAGGTTAGGAAATTTAGCTGGCAGAATTGTAGGTTGCTCTAACGTATCATCAAAGTTAGGAGCCCAATCTACAGTTTCCTTATCTATGTCACGAAGCATTTCGCCTGCGATTTTAGATAAACGAGCCTCCGTGTAACGCATAGCGGCAGGAGGGTCGTTATCTATAGAGCCAAAGTTACCTTGCCCATCTATAAGCGGATTGCGTATAGAGAATGGTTGTCCCATACGCACAAGTGCCATATAAACACTGCTATCACCATGAGGATGGTATTTACCCAACACTTCACCGACAATTCTAGCGCACTTTTTATGCGGTTTATCGCTATGAATACCCATATCATGCATAGCGTAAAGTATACGGCGATGCACAGGCTTTAAGCCGTCTCTAACATCGGGAATAGCCCTAGAAACATTAACAGCCATAGCATATGCTATAAAACTGCGTTCCATCTCTTCTTTTAGCTGACGCTTAACAACTTTCGTTTTGTCTACGATATTTAGTTCTTCATCTCTTTTTTTTGCCATAATTTTCTCCACTTAAGACTTAAAATTTAAGACTTAAAAATGATTCATTTTTTATAAGGTTCGGTCGGTTGATACCCGCCCATACAATATTATTTTATCCTTCACTAATACACTACGAACTAAGCACCATGCACTATATATACAACCCGCCATCTATTTTAACAACTTCGCCTGTAATATAGCCTGCGGTTGCTAAAAATAATGCTAAATGTGCTACTTCTTCGGCTGTTCCGCCTCGTTTTAGAGGAATAAGCTCGAAATATTTTTGCTTAACCTCATCGCTTAAAACTGCCGTCATAGCTGTTTCAATAAAGCCGGGGGCGATTGCGTTTACTGTGATTCCTCTACCGCCAAGCTCTCTTGCAACAGTTTTTGTTAAACCAACAACACCTGCCTTTGCGGCCGAGTAATTTGCCTGCCCGGCACTACCCATAAGTCCAACTACGCTTGCGATATTGATAATGCTACCGCTACGGTTAGCCATAAAATTACGGTACAGATGCCTAATCATATTAAAGCTACCCTTTAGATTAACACCAATAACGCTATCAAAATCGGCTTCGGTCATTTGCATAACCAGCTTATCCTTGGTGATACCTGCATTATTGATTAAAATATCAACCTTAGTAAAGTCTTTAAGTATAACATCTATACCCTCTTTAGAGGCTTCAAAATTCGATACATCAAAGCGGTATGAAGCAGTTCTTATGCTGTGTCCGTTTTGTTTTGCTGTTGCTTGCAAGTTTTTAGCGGATTCTTCTAGTACGCTTTGGTCGCAAAAATCATTAAGAATGATATTAGCACCCTCTAAAGCAAACTTTTCGGCGATAGCGTATCCAATACCTCTGGCTCCGCCTGTTACAATTACATTTTTTTCTTTTATTCTGTTCATAATTTTCTATTTTAGTTAGTATTATTTCTGCGTTCCGATATAATTTTGTTTTTTACTCCCTATCAATCTCCACTCTATTCCAAACAGACACTACTGAGTCGTTTCTAAATACCGCCCACCAAAAGCGATCACCCCTGCCGTGATGGAATTCGTCTCTTTGAATCATATGATTTTTTTGAAACTCATAAGACCTTTCTACGGTCGTTGCCGGACGGTCGAGTAGAGGAAAATGAAATCGAACCTCCTCTATAATGTCGTATCTAGTCGTATAGGAATTTTTTCTAGCTGTTATAACATCAACACCTGTAAATATTGGAACTATCGCCCAACCTTCTCTTTCTAATATCTCTTCTATCTCTAAACGGCACTCGGGTGGATTAACAACAAAATCAGGGACTGTCGGCTCGTATGCACCACAACCAACCAGCAAAAAGCCGAATAAAGATATTGCTAATATAATGCAAATTGATTTAAGTGTTTTTTTCATTTAATATGATTTTCCTTTTTTATTTGATTTGGGAGTTCAGTAATAATCCCTACGATTTTATTTTTGCTACCAATCCCGTTAAAACCTTACCAGGTTCCATTTCTATAAATTCCATAGCTCCACTAGCTATCACATCCCTAACTGTTTGCTCCCACAATACAGGGCTTGAAATTTGGCTTGCAAATAAATCCTTTATTTTTTCTATATCGTTTGGATACGGCTTTGCTGTAACATTACTATAAACTGACATTTTTGGCGGAGATATTTCTATTGTATCTAAAAATTTTCTAAATTTGTCGCTAGCCGACTTCATATATGGGCTATGAAACGCACCGCTTACAGCCAATGGCATTGCTCGTCCACCCGCTGAATTTACAGCCTCGTTAAACTTTGCCATATTATCTACTTCGCCACTAACTACGACTTGTCCGGGACAATTATAATTTACCGTATAAACACCATTCTCGCTTGCTAACCGTTCAATAACTTCTGTTTCCAATCGTAACACCGCACTCATTGTGCCTTTTACTTCGCTAGTAGCTTCATTCATAAGTTTAGCTCTTTCTACAACCGTTCTAAAGCCGTCCTCTAAACTCATAACTCCTGCAAATGTTAATGCCACAACCTCTCCAAGTGAAAAACCTGCTACAATCGGAAGTTCAGTGAATTCCCCTACAGTTGCCATCGCATTTGCCATACTAACCGCAAAAATACATGGTTGAGTATTTATAGTTTGTGATAATTCTTCTTTACTACCTTCAAAGCATTGCTTAATTGTTCCCGAACGAATTGCTTCTAATTTATCAAAAACCTCTTGAGCAACAAATGAACTTTCATACAATGCTTTCCCCATTCCACTCGCTTGTGCCCCTTGACCGGGGAATAATATTGCTTTTTTCATTACGACAATAACTCCTTAGCTTTACTAAACATTTCTTCTATAATATCTTTTGCTGTCTGCTCTTTATTAACTAGCCCGGCTATTTGCCCTGCCATAAAGCTACCCTTTAGTTTATCGCCGTCTTTTGCCGCCGCTCTAAGCGCACCACTACCTAACTTGCCAATTTCCTCATCTGTTACATTAGGGTCATTTTCTATCTTACTAAAACTTCTACTAAATTCCGATTTCAAACTTCTAACAGGATGACCTGTTCTTCTGCCGGTAACGGTAGTCGCTACATCGTTAGCCTTAAGCACAAAATCCTTATAATTTTGATGAATACCGCACTCTTTAGCTACTAAAAATCTTGTGCCGACCTGAACAGCTTCAGCTCCCAACATAAATACTGCAGCAATACCACGCCCGTCAGCAATACCGCCTGCCGCCGCTAGCGGAACAGTAACAGCATCTGCAACTTGCGGAATTAGTGCCATAGTAGTAAGTTCTCCTATATGACCACCTGCTTCTTGTCCCTCAGCAATTAAAGCACTCGCCCCAGCTCTTTGCATTAGTTTTGCGTGAGCTACACTTGCCGTAACAGGTATAACTTTAATACCGGCTTCTAGCCACATCGGCATATATTTAGCCGGATTACCTGCACCTGTTGTTAATACTTTAACCCCTTCTTCTATAACAACTTTAGCTACCTCATCGCAAAATGGACTCATAAGCATTATATTTACACCAAACGGTTTATCCGTCAATTTTTTACATTTTTGAATTTCTGCCCTTAATTGCTCGCCATTACTGCTCATCGCTGCAATAAGACCTAAACCGCCAGCATTAGAAACTCCAGCCGCTAATTCGGCGTCAGAAATCCACGCCATTCCACCTTGTATAATAGGATATTCTATCCCTAATAGCTCACAAAAAGCATTATTCTTAAACATTTTTTCGCTTATATTTTTAGGCATTTTCTCCACTTCCCCTACACATTTTATTATACTATAAAGCCCAAAAACTCGCAAACGATTTTAAGAATTATTTTAGATTATGCTTGTCTTTTTTTGAAGTTTATGCTAAAGTAAAATTATGAGTTTTGTCTCGCTACATAAAGAATTTAATGATAGCAAAAAAATAGTCTTGGATGCCGTATTTGTTTTGGACTATATGCCGTTAGCACCCGAAGAATATACTAAAGTGTATTTAATGGCTTTTACTTATGCTAATGCGGGAGGCTGTAGTTTAGAAAGCATTTGTGCTAAGTTAGATATGGAAAAAAGTGAAGTTTTAGAGGCATTTAAGTTTTGGGAGCGAAAAGGATTAGTAGATATAAATTTTGAACCACTTAACATTATTTTTAATAAAGTTGTACCTATTTCTAAGCAAGTATTAAAATACGATAAAGCTAAATTTGCCGATTTCAATAAAGAACTTTGTCGCCTTATAAACAAGCGGGAAATTTCTCAAACCGAGTATAACGAATATTATTCTCTTATTGAAGGTTATGGACTGGAAGAAAACGCTTTACTTGCCATTATCGGCTACTCTAAACGACTTAAAAAAGACGAAAGCATCAATCATAGATACATAACAAGGGTAGCTTATGATTTTATAGAAAAAGGTTACCGTACATTTAAAACTGTAAACGAGCATATAGAAAAAACTGCTCTATATGAGACAGACTTAATAGATATTTATAAAGCGTTAAAAATCTCAAGTGTGCCAAATCATTTAGATAAACAGCTACTTATAAAATGGAAAACTGAGTTTAAATTTGATTTAGAAATGATTTTAGCAGTAGCAAAATTGTTTAGTAAAAATGCTAAAAGCAAGGTAACTATTGATAAATTTGACACCGAATTAGCTTTATATAATAAACATCGTCTAGCAACTATAGAAAAAATTGAGGAATTTGTTGTAAATAGAACTAAAAATATTGAGTTAGTAAAAGAATTTATTACTATTTTAGGAATTTACGAGCCATACGAGTGGGCAGTTGAGGTATATTTTGAGCCATGGTTAAAGCTAGGCTTTTCCGCCGATGGATTACTTGCTATCGCCAATAATTGCAAAGAATTCCCCTATCATAAACGTTCGCTAAAATCTATTGCTGATAATTTTATTATGCCTTTTGCTAATGAAAACTGCTTTAGCATAGAGAGCATAAACGAATTTTTTGTTAAAGAGAAAATAGCTGAAATTCAACCATCAAAAAATCAAAAAAACATAAAAATAAAAGATGATGATACTGTTGTTGCTAGAGAAGGGAATAAAAATTTCATAAGCAGAACGCTTACAGCCGAACAACTTAACGAAATGTTTGAGAGGATAGACGATAATGACCTATAAATACACCATAGAACAAATTGTACATAATCGGAAGCTAGCATTAGAATATCATACGCTGGCATTAAACTCTGCTATAGAAAATGACGCGGTGCTTTTTGATATAGAAAAAAACATTAGAACGCTTAGTATATTAGAAGCTAAAGGCGATATTAAAGCCAAAAAGCAACTATTAGAATTACAAAAACAAAAAGACGAACTACTTAAAAAAGCAGGACTATCACTTACTCCCCCATCTCCGGAATGCAAAAAATGCAACGATACTGGCTTTGTTTGTAAAGATTATTGTAAATGTGTTTCTAGCTTAGCACTCAATAAAACTGAAAATATTGAAATCCCCACAACCCCCTTTTCTAAAATCGATTATAAACGCTTTGATAGTGATTTTGTTACTAGGAATAAAGGAATTTATGAAGATGTACAAAAAATTTGTAATTTATATCCAAATAACAAACGCCGAGTTATCACGCTATTAGGCGGTACAGGAAATGGAAAAACTCTTTTAGCTGGAGCTACTGCCAACGAATTTTTATCTCGAGGTTTTTGCGTTGTTGCAGTAACCGCATTTGGATTTATAAATCGTACACTTAAATATCACACAACATTTGATGATAATAAATTATCATTTTTAGAACCTCTACTAGAGGCTGACTTATTAGTTATAGATGACTTAGGCACCGAAAGTATTCTTAAAAATATCACAAATGAATACTTATACTTAGTGCTTAACGAAAGAATAAACACAGGTAAACTAACATTTATAACTACAAATCTAAGTAAGGACGGCATTGAGAAGCGCTACGGCACAAGAATTTATTCTAGATTATTCGATAAAAACTTAGCTTATTCCGATGCCCTAGCCGGCAAAGATATGAGAACAGCCAAATAGCTAATTAGCTATTTGGCTGTTCTCTACTTTCATCTTACTCTTATATTTGCGTTGATTGTAGTTGTTAGATTTTGCAAGAATGTATTTTCTTCGTTGATGTTGTTGTTTAAATAAATTGACATTTCTTTATGGTTTTTTCGCCAAAATCGATATTGAATTTGCATAAAGTCAGCATTTAATTCTTGGCTGACGGATATAGCTGATTTTACATCTTGTATAATTGCTTTTTGAAATGCTTTTTCTATATTGCGATAAAGATCTGTTTTGCTTAAAGGGTTTATACTTAAAAGATATGTTAATTCGTGATTTTTTGTTATATCTATGGTAGCGTTGATTGAGTATTCTATATAGGGTTTGCCACTATTAAAATCTGTTTTTATCCTTACAGATTTGCTTCTAACTTGTCCCAAAATAGCACTATATTCTTGATTATCAAAAGTAAAACCGTCTACAATATAACGACCTCGCCTGCTTTCATTTTGGATTAAATTAAGACCCCTTGTTTGCTGCTCGTTTAAGTATCCCTCTCTTTTTCCACCCTTAAAAATCGCTACTGTACCAACACTTTTTATATCGGCTTCGTCATTATCGGAGTCATCTGGATTATCATTGTCGAGACTTTCGTCAACTTCTTCTTCCTCTTTCTTATCGTTAGCTTCGTTATTTTCGCTATCCTCCTGCGTGTTTTCATCATACATTTCTTCCTCTTTGTTAGACTCGGATGATAAATCATAATCCTTACCATTTTCTTCTTCTAAATTTTCATTTTCATTAGATTCGCTAAATAAAACATCATCTGTACCTTCTTCTTTAGATTTGCAACCAGCATTTCCTTTATCTTCACTTTCTTCATCTAACTCATCTTCATCTCTTAATTCCTCCTCATTCTTTTCCTCATTACTAAATTTCAAAATCGGCATAAAGGATGCTCCGCTTTCACTTAGCTCGCTAGATAAATAACTACTTAATACAAGCATAGGCATATCTAGCGTATCTTGAAAGCGTGTTATAAATTTACTTAGAGTTTCACTGGTTTGCTCACCAAGTAGTCCGGCACTTTCTAAAAAGTCTTTACCAGTACCATCAGTAGTAAGCAATAGCGTACCTCCACTAACGGTATTGCTAGCCAATAATGCCTTTGTATGCTCTAAAATGCCTTCTTGTGCTAACTCGCTACCAAAAACTACTAATCCGCATTGCGAAAACTCAGCCTTTCTGCCTTTAGCTATATTTAATTTACTTATAGCTTCAAAAATATTACGGCCGCTTGCCTCTGCTAAGTCTTGCCTAAATTCATTTTCCATAATACCGGGTGTTGCTACAAGCATATGGGTACTAACTAAAACACCGTCTTCGTGAGTATCAATCGCCATCATTGTAACAATACTTCTCTCGTTAGCTTGAGGCATATTTGCATTCGTTAAACCAAAAACAACGATGGCAGCTAAAGCTACAGCTATAATTTTATAAATGATTATCTTTTTGCGTTTAGTTTCAGTATATTTTTTATCCAACTTCTTGATTTTGTTCTCCATCAATTGCTACCTCCTTACTGATTTTTTTATTAGAAATCACACTACAAATTATAAGAATTACAATAAATCCGCCGCCTAATATACCAGCAAAATATATGCCATATTTTAATATAAATTCGTTTAATACTATCGGATTCATCAATACTACAAAAAGATAAACTGCCGCCGCTAGCACCAATGCTATCGGAGTTTTTTTGCTTGATTTTATTATATAAGATGCCGTATTAGTAAGTGAATAAAATACAACACCTAAAGTTAAAAGCACCCCTGCCATCATTACAACCAATGCAATAATATCAAACCGTCCAAATGAGAATCTAGAAATTGCTGTATGAGTTAAGCTACCAATCTCTTGTGGATTGATTACGGTTTTAACATCCATATATGATGAAAAAACACCTAAAAAAAGCACAAAAATAATTGTACTGGCTATTGCCACACTAATAATCGGAACAAAACCGAAACGCTTTTGTTTAATAGATGCGGAGGACACTTTGTCACCTCTACTACTAACCTTTTCTTTTTCGCCAGCTTTGCGATTAATTTTGCCAAGTGCTACAAAAAGTGCTATTACATCAAAAAAGAATAGTGGAAGTTTTGTTAACATATGCCATATATCAACAGTCGAGCCTTCGCCAACTAACGGCAAAAGTCTTACCCAATTAGAAGTTTTTAAGAGTAGTAAAAAAACAACTATGATTGCAGGTACTATAAAAAAAATTAAAATCTCGCTTGTTCTACCTAAACTTCTTAGACTTTTGCTACCAAAAGAAATACATAAAATCACTACAGGCAAAAGTAAAATCCAGTTTGGCAATCCGTCAAAAATATTTCTAGAAAAAAACTGAGCTATATCGCCAAAAAGCATTATCGCTCTAAATGCTAAAAGGACAAAAATAGCTATAAATATTATTCTCGACCCAATCCTTCCTAATGTTTCCTCTATTATACTAAAAGCTGTTTTATCTGGACTTTTACGACTTGCTACACTAAATGCTGCTATTACTAGAATATCAATAACAAGTAATGCTAAAAGAGCAACCCAGGCTACCCTACCCCCCATTTTCATCATTAAAATCGGTAGAGTAAAAAATTTAGCTCCTAAACTTACTATAAAAACCAATATTGCAAGCTGTCTTATCGATAATGCTTTAATATCAATATTATCTAACTTTTCTGTTACTTGTGTTTGATTAACTTGCTCCATCCTTCGCCTCCTTAGTTTCGCAACGGTTTTTATTTATTGCTCCAACGCATTCGGGACGAGTATCAAGCTCGAACACGGGGCGTTTTATAAACGAATCCTTGCAATCTTTTTGGATAAGCGGGGCTAAGGGTGCTAAATACGGCGCTTCGTAAGCATGGAAATTCGCTAAATAATGAATAACAAATACAGCTAAAGCCAACATACCCCATAAGCCTAATAAACCACCAATAATTGTAAAAGCAATTCGCAATAACATAGATGCACCCAAATGATTAGGTACTGTAAACATAGCAATAGAGCTAACCGCTACAACGAGTATACTGGACGGACTTAGTAAACCCGATAAAATAGCCGCTTCACCTAAAACGATACCGCCCACTATACCCATAGCAAGACCGATAATTTTGGGCATTCGTAGCGCTGATTCTCGTAAGACTTCAAATAAAAACATTACTAAAAGAATCTCTGCTAGCGGTGGCAAAGGTGTACCTTTTGTAGCGTTTAGAATGCTCATTAAAAATGAGAGCGGAACTAAATTGTAATTAAATTGTAATAATGTGATATAAATGCCTGGTAGTATTAAAGCTGTTATAAGAGCAAATAGCCTCAAAAATCTTAAAAAAGTAGCTGCCGAAAATTTCTGATAATGATCTTCAGCTGAGTGAAAATCTTCTATAAGTAAAAAAGGCAAAGTTAAAACAATTGGCGAGCCGTCTACAACTATAGCCACTCTTCCCTCTGCTATGCGACTGCATGCAATATCAGGACGCTCGGTGTAGCCAACCTGCTTAAAAATCGAATACGGGCGATGCTCTAAAAACGGCTCTAGGCTGTAGCTATCGTAAAGCATATCAATATCAACCTTTTTTAGACGCTCTTTAATTTCTTTAACTATCGCAGGATTTGCTACATCGTTTAAATAAACTATCGCTATTGCAGTATAAGATTGCTTACCTATACGCATACGCTCCACTTTTAAATTTGTAGACCGCATACGACGCTGAATAAGCGTTAAGTTAGTTTTAACATCCTCTATAAAACCTTCTCTTGGACCTCTAAGTACATTTTCTACAGGAGGTTCCATTATGCTTCGCTTATCCCACGCTTTGCTGTCAACTACTATCATCTCTCTAAAGCCGTCTATAATAACAACAGCATCGCCTGAAAGTATAAAATTTGTAGCCTCTTCTATATCACTTTCGATTATATTGTGTCTAGTAAAAAGTAAGTTTTCTATAATATCCTTAGCAGATTTTATCTTTTTATTTTCGTCTTTAGAGAGAGTATTAAGAGCAAAAATTGTCTTTTCTAAAACTTCTTCCTTTGTTAAATCAGGCATAAAAAGCATCGCACCCTTTTTGCCGTTAAATACAAAATCACGCCTTTTAACAAGGTCGTCATTAGGAAATTTATTTAAGATTTTTTCCGCATTTTCTATCACAATTTTATAGTGTGAAAAAGCGTATAAAATTATACAAAAAACACCGCACGAGAATTATCTTACGGAGTCTTTTCATTTTTTAAATTATAAATTTCACCTATCACTTTCTTCTGTCTAGACATCTATAAGATAATGCTTCGGATAAATGTTGAAATTGAATATTTTCCTCGCCCGAGAGGTCAGCTATGGTGCGAGCAACCTTTAATACACGAGTGTATGCCCTAACACTTAACCCTAATCGCTCAAATGCTTTTTTGATTAGAATTTCAGATTTTTCGTCTAGCTGACAATGCTTTTCTAATAATAACGGATCTAATGATGCATTGCAACTAACCCCTGTACCAGCATAACGAGTTGATTGAATTTCTCTTGCCGACTGCACTCTTATTCTTATCGTTTCGCTATCCTCACCCTCAGCACCTTTAATGTCATCGTAAGTAACACTATCAACTTCGATGTGCATATCTATCCTATCAAGTAGTGGTCCGGATAGCTTAGCTAAATACTTGTTAATATGTGCGGGTGTACAACTACATTCCTTTAGCTTAGAGCCGGCATTTCCACACGGACAAGGGTTCATCCCCGATACCATCATAAAATCTGCAGGATATTTTACTGTTCGGTTTGCCCTACTAATTAAAATCGACTTATCTTCAAGTGGTTGCCGTAAAATCTCTAATACCGCTCTAGGATACTCGGGCAATTCATCTAAAAATAAAACTCCGTTATGTGCTAGCGATATTTCACCGGGATTAGCTTTGCTGCCACCACCTGTTATCGAAATTTGACTTGCAGTATGATGAGGTGCTCTAAATGGACGATTAGTCACAATTCCCTGCTCTAACGGCAAAATGCCCGCTATACTATGAATTTTAGTTGTCTCCATAGCCTCAACTACATTCATAGTTGGTAAAATGCTCGGCAAGCATTTAGCAAGCATAGTCTTACCCGATCCCGGCGGACCAATAAGTAAAATATTATGACCGCCACTCGCCGCAATTTCCATAGCTCTTCTGGCAAACACTTGACCTCTTATGTACTTAAAATCCTCTTTAAATTTGTTGGTTGTGGTTGCCTCATATTTGCGATGAGCAATCGGCTCAAATCTAGCAGGATTTTGTATAAAATGCACTACTCCCGTAAGACTATCCAAAGCATAAACCTCCGCACCCTCTATAAAGCTAGCTTCAAGTGCATTGTCCTTCGGAATTACAAATCGTTTAAAACCCTTATTAACCGCGGAAATTAAAATCGGCAAAATTCCTCTAACAGGTCGTAAAAAACCATCTAAACTAAGCTCTCCTATAAATACTGTTTCTTGTGCCAATCTATCAAGCCTTAGTTGTTCATATGCACTCATAATACTAAGAGCTATCGCTAAATCAAAAAGAGGTCCCTCCTTTTTTGTATCAGCAGGAGCTAAATTAAGCGTGATTCTACGAGGTGTAAACAAAAAACCACTATTTTTAATAGCACTTCTAACCCTCTCTCGGCTTTCCTTTATAGAAGTATCGGGCAGTCCGCTTAAATCCGTGCCTGGCAATCCTGCATGAATATCTGCCTCAACAGTAACTTCTACACCTTCTATGCCGCTAAGCCCAAATGCTTTAACTTTTGCAAACAATTTTAATCGCTCCTTTTTGTGATCTCTTGTATTGATGCTTTTTATTGCTTATAAATTTATTTTTTCTAATTCTTCTAATTCTTTTTTGATATCTAGGCGTAAAAATAATGCTTCGCCCTCAACTGTGGTGTATTGTTTTATTAAGCCGTGTTTTGTGGATTTGAAATCTTTAGGGAGCTTTAAACCTAGTTGGTTGTAGATGATTTGTGGAGTATCAGGCATAAACGGCAAAAGCATATTGCTACAAACCCTAATAACCTCAAGCAGATTATAAATAACAGCATTTAAGCGTATTTTCGCCTCTGGTGTACCTTCTTTATTAAGTATCCATGGAGTTGTATTATCTATATATTTATTACTAGAAGAAATTACTTCAAAAATGCTTTCGAGCGCCTTACTGATTTCTAGCTTTTCTAATTTACCTTTAACCGCCGAATACAAATCGTTTATTTTTTCTATTAACTCCACATCAAATTCTGTACCCTCGCCTGGTTTAGGTTTTATTACTATACCCTCAAAATATTGCCTACTCATTGCCATTGTGCGTTTAGTTAAGTTACCTAAATCATTACATAAATCGGTATTTATTCTCATTAAAAAATTTTCGGTAGAATAATCGCAATCTTGACCAAAACTAATCTCCCTAAGTAAACAATAACGCATTGCATCAACTCCGTATCTATCGCACAAAATAAACGGATCTACAACATTACCTTTACTCTTACTCATTTTATCGCCATCAAAAAGTAACCAACCATGCCCGTAAATCTTTTTAGGCAATGGCAAATCTAATGCCATAAGAAGTGCCGGCCAAATAAGAGCATGAAATCGCACAATTTCTTTTGCCATAAGATGCAAATCCGCAGGCCAAAATTTCTTAAAATGCTCACTTTGCTCTTCAAAAGATTTATCGGAATTATAGCCAAGTGCAGTAATATAGTTGCTTAAAGCATCAATCCAAACATATATGATATGATTCTCATCGCCATTAACCGGCACACCCCAACTAAAACTAGTACGACTAACCGCCAAATCCTCTAACCCACTCTCAGATTTTAGAAAATTATTAACCATTTCATTAACACGGCTTTTAGGCTCTAAAAAATTATCTTCTGTAAGTAGTTTAAGCAATCTATCTTTATATTTTGATAGCCTAAAAAAATAGCATTCTTCTTGTGAAACAGCTACTTCCCGTCCACAATCGGGGCATTTTCCACCTTTAGTTTGAGTGTTTGTCCAAAAGCTCTCGCATGGAGTGCAATAAAATCCGCTATAAGAACCCTTATAAATATCGCCCTGCTTTAAAAGTTTATTAAAAATCCCTTGCACCGTTTTTTCGTGATGAAAATCTGTTGTACGGATAAATCCATCGTACTGTATGTTAAATAATTTCCACAGCTCTTTTATACTTGCTACTAATTCATCTACAAACTCTTTAGGAGATTTACCTGCTTTTTTAGCATTTTCTTCTATTTTTTGGCCATGTTCGTCCGTACCCGTTAAATAAAACACCTCTTTACCTTCTAACCTATTAAATCTAGCTAAGCTATCGCAACACACAGTTGTGTAGCTATGCCCTAAGTGCCACTTACCACTAGGAAAATATATGGGAGTTGTAATATAGTATTTATTATCTTTTGTATTCTTGCTAGTTTTTGACGAGTTCATTATAGCAATAGTATATAATAAAAAAACCATCTTGACAACGATTTTTAATTAAGTGCAAAACTCGCTTAACTAACTAATTATTTCGTCTTTTATTTGCTTTTTTACACTATATAAAATCTATTTTCACAAAAATCTCTTATCTTTCATATTGTACAAAGATAGGAGATTTTTTATATATGCCCACCACTAATCAAAGAGTTTTTGTTAATACCGCTCTCGAAATGCTGCCGCTTGCCGGCGCTACAGTTATAACAAAAAACAAAAACGGCGATATAATCGCAAGGCAAATTACCGATTCCGACGGTATGACCGACTACATAACCCTTACCGCACCCGACCCCAGTTTATCACTCTCTCCAGACACCGCACAAAGTTGCTATAGCTTATACGATGTAGAGGTATCTAAGCACGGCTATCACACCGTACATATACACGGTGTAGAAATCTTAGCGAGTGTAAACAGTTATCTGCCTGTACAAATGCACCCGTGTTTGAGTCTTGAAGATACTCCCGAGCATATTTATGTAAGTGAAAATTTTAAAAAAGTTGAACCACAAGCTTCTGTGCAAAGCGTACAGCAGGCTCAAAACTACTCTTTACTCACTCGATACAATGCCCCTATAGCGAGCTTTGGCGGACAGGGCGCTTATATTCAAAATCCAGGAGCCGTTAATCCTGTGCCTCATCGAGATCTTAGAGACGACGCTATTGCTGATGCACCGGTAACTGTTGCCGATGATATGGATGATATAAATATTCCTATGCCTGCTGTACTTCAGCCTTTTCAGAGCGGCTCAGTTGGTGGCGACGCGACTAGGGTTAGAGAAGTTTTTATACCTACTTACATTACTGTTAGATTGGGAGCACCCACAAATAATGCCGCCAGAAATGTACGAGTTCCGTTTGTAGAGTATATTGCCAATGTAGCTAGTAGTGAAATTTTTGCCACTTGGCCGGTTGCTAGCTTAGAGGCAAACATACATGCAATTACCAATTTTGCTCTAAACCGTCTTTTTACAGAATGGTATCGCTCTAGGGGTTTTAATTTTGACATAACAAACACAACTCAATTTGATCAATTCTTCGTGTATGGCAGAAATATCTTTGAAAATTTAATGCAAATTTCAGCACGAATTTTTAACAGCTATGTACACCGAATCGGTTTCCAAAATCCACATTTTACTACATATCGTGCTAACGCTTGCGGAGCAGGATGTCTTAGTCAGTGGGGTACAGTAACGCTTGCTAATCAAGGACAAAATTCTCTACAAATTTTAAGACATTTCTATGGAAATGATATAAATATTACTACAACGACTAATATTCAAGATGTTCGCACAACCTTCCCCGGCACTCCTTTGCGTTTAGGCAGTACCGGGGCACATGTACAGCTTATGCAGCAACATCTTAACCGCATAAGACAAAACTTCCCGCTTATTCCTCTTATTACTAGAGAAGACGGTAATTTTGGTACGGATACTCAAGCAGCTGTCAGAGAGTTTCAACGGATTAACGGACTTGGAGTTGACGGTGTAATCGGAGCGGCTACTTGGAATCGAATTACTCAAATTTGGGTAGGAGTTACTAATTTAGCCAACCTAAACAGCGAAGGCGTTCGTATCGGCATTGGACCGAATCCTCCGAATGTTGTACTTAGAAACGGCTCTAGCGGAAATGATGTTAGACAATTACAATGGCTACTAAATTATATTAGCCAATATTATCCTGTTGTTCCGGGCGAGCTAACTGTGGACGGACGATTTGGCACTAGAACCGAAACTTCAGTAAGAGAATTTCAACGAAATTTTGGTCTAAACCCAGACGGTGTTGTAGGACCGATAACTTGGAATAGGCTTTATGAAGTATTTAGACGCATACAAGCAAATTCTCCTGCCCCTGCCCCAATACCACCCACTCCACCAATTCCTCCAGAGCCACCTACACCACCTGTACCACCTACTCCGCCAATAGGACCGGATAGATTTTGGGGCACAGTACGCACAATGGGCGGAAGTCTTAATTTTAGAAGCGGACCCACAACACAAAGCCCTATAATCGGCTTAATTCCAAACGGTACTAGAGTGCAAGTAACCGGCGAAAGCAACGGGTTTTATCATATAGTTTTTGATGGAAGATTAGGTTGGGTTTCTCGAGATTTTGTAGAGTTGGATCCTAGAATAGGAGTTGTTACAACTCAAGGCGGCAATCTTAATTTTAGAACTACACCAAATACTCAAGGTGCTGTTATAGGCACAATCCCTAACGGTACAAGGCTAACAATTACAGATGTTGTAAGTAATTTTTATCAAACAACTTGGCAAAATAGAACAGGCTTTGTTAGTAGAGATTTTGTAAGACTTGTTTAAAATCGTAAGAGTGTTTAATAATTATCCACAGCTAATAAATTCCTCTAAAACTTAGGAATAAATAATGCACTCTTTATATTCGATGATTTTATTTCTCATTCTATTAAAATAAATATCAAATCATCCAAACCTAATCTAAATAAAAACCACCAAAAATGCTTTGCATTTTTGGTGGTTTTTATTAGGTTTTTATTTAGCGTATTCTGTGCTACGGGTTTCTCTTATAACATGTACTTTTATCTGACCCGGATATTGCATTTCACTTTCAATTTGCTTAGCAATGTCTTTTGCTAAAAATACCATTGAAGCATCGTTAACAACCTCGGGCTTAACGATAACACGAACTTCTCTACCCGCTTGAATTGCAAATGCTTTTTCTACGCCCTTAAACTCATTAGAAATTTCTTCTAGTTTTTCAAGTCGTTTTACATAAGCATCTAAACTTTCTCTTCTGGCACCAGGTTTAGAACCGCTGATAGCGTCTGCAGTTTGCACCAATATTGCCTCTAGCGTTTTAGCCTCTATATCGCCGTGATGAGCCGCAATACAATGAATAACTTTTTCATTTTCTTTGTATTTTTTAGCAAGCTCTACACCAATCGACACATGAGTGCCTTCCATTTCGTGATCTACCGCTTTACCTAAATCGTGAAGTAATCCACCTCGTTTAGCAACTGCAACATCGGCACCTAATTCTGCCGCCATAAGCCCTGCTAAATACGACACTTCTAGCGAATGCTTTAATACATTTTGACCATAGCTTGTACGATATTTTAATCGACCAAGTAATTTAACAACCTCAGCATTAAGTCCAAACACCCCCGCCTCAAAGCTAGCAGTTTCGCCTGCTTCTTTCATTTGAAGGTCTAATTCCTTGCGAGTCTTTTCAGCAAGTTCCTCTATACGAGTTGGATGTATACGCCCGTCAGCAATAAGCCTTTCAAGCGTGATTCTTGCAACCTCTCTTCTAACAGGATCAAACCCGCTTAAAACAATACTCTCCGGTGTGTCGTCTATAATAAAATCTATACCTGTTGCTTGCTCCAGTGTTCTAATATTACGACCTTCTCTACCAATAATTCTACCCTTCATCTCATCACTCGGTAACGGAACAACCGATACTGTAATCTCACTCGAATGATCTACTGCACAACGCTGAATTGCCGATGCTACAATTTCTTTAGCTTTTTTGTTAGCTTCTTCTTTAGCATCTTCTTCTAACTTACGAACCATTTTTGCCGCATCGATTTTTGCATCTTCCTCGATAACTGCAATAAGTTCTACTTTTGCTTCTTGCTGAGTTAGCTTAGCAACTCTTTCTAACTCGCCCAATGCTTTTTCACTAGCAATTGCTAATTCTTGCTCTTTAACTACTAACGCGTCCTCGCTTACTTTTAGCTTTTCTCTAGCCTTTTCTACATTATCCAGTTTTGCCTCTAGCGATTGGTCCTTGCGATCTAGTAATTCTTCCTTTTGACGAATACGGTTTTCGTTTTGCGAAATCTCGCTTCGCCTTTCTTTTAAGTCTTTTTCGTATTCTTGTTTTTCTCCATCGAATACTTGTCTTAGTTTTAATACTTCCTCTTGTGCTTTTAATTGTGCTTCTCTAGAAATTGATTGCGATTTTGCTACAGCCTCAGCTAAAATTTTGTCGGCAGATTTTTTACTGTCGTCAATTTTTTTACCTTGAATTATGCGAAATACGAATATCCCTACTAATGCACCTAGTGCCAATGTTACAATGGGAACAACAATTAAAGGAACAAGAAGAGCGTTTGCTATAAATAATTCAACAAACATTTTTAATATCCTCCTTGTAAGGTAAAAGCTAGCAACTCTTAAGCTTACAAATAAAATCCTTTTTTGCTCAAGTGTTGATTTATTTCCTTGTTATCCAGTATAGCAGATAAGGAATCCTTGTCAAGAAGTTTTTTATTAAACTTTTATCAGGCTTTGCAAGTAAAAATAACAAGTTATTAAACTTCTTCCATAATCATTGCTTCGACTTCAGCATCAGGTTCGTCTACGCTGAACTCGACATCATTACTGTCGCCTGTTTCTTCGTTAGCTTTAGCACGAATTTTTTCTTCTAACTCTCTACGCAAACCTTCGTTAGTTTTTAATATTGTTCTAAAAGCTTCTCTACCTTGACACAGTCTTTCATCCATATAGCTAAACCACGAGCCACTTTTGTTAACCAACTTATAGTTAACGGCTAAATCAATAATACAGCCTTCATTAGAAATTCCTTGACCATAAATAATATCAAACTCGGCAACCTTAAACGGAGGAGCCAGCTTATTTTTAACTACCTTTACTTTTGTGTGATTGCCAAGTATATTAGTGCCCTCTTTAACCTGCTCGCCACGACGGACATCAAGACGCACACTAGAGTAAAATTTAAGGGCTTTACCGCCCGGAGTAACCTCGGGACTACCAAACATAACACCAACTTTTTCTCTAAGTTGATTTATAAAAATAATACAAGTTTTACTTTTAGCACCGATTGCAGTCAGCTTTCTAAGTGCTTGACTCATAAGTCTTGCTTGAGCACCGATGCGACTCTCACCCATCTCGCCCTCTATCTCTGCTTTAGGAGTAAGTGCCGCTACAGAATCTATAACAATAACATCAAACGCACCGCTACGCACAAGCGTATCTGTAATCTCTAATGCTTGCTCACCGTTATCGGGTTGCGACACATAAAGCCTGCCTAAATCTATACCTAGTTTACTAGCATAAATCGGATCAAGTGCATGCTCAGCATCAATAAATGCAACCGCACCACCTAGCTTTTGAGCCTCAGCAATAACATGAAGGCTAAGAGTGGTTTTACCGCTACTCTCAGGTCCATAAATTTCTACAATTCGCCCACGAGGCAAACCGCCGATTCCAAGAGCAATATCCACTGTTAAACATCCCGTTGGAATTGCTTCTACTTTAGAAATATTTTTCTCCGTTAATAGCATTATGCTACCTTTGCCGTGAGCCTTTTCTATAGAGGCAATCGCTAAATCTAATGCTTTTTCTTTTTCTAATCTAGCGTTATCTTCCGCTAACTGCTTTTTTTTATCCATTTTTATTTTTCCCTAATTTATTTTGATTTATTAAATACATAATATTGATTTTAAAGTTCTATTCTTTGTGAACACGCCACTCGTTCATTATCACATATTGTGAAGTGAATGTCAACTAAAATTTTGAGAAAATTTTATTATTTATTTTAATAACTCTTCTTCTATTAGGTTTTCAAGATTGGCAGGAATGCCGTAGTCTTGAGTTAGGGGTAGAAATGTATATAATTGCCCTGTCATTGAATTTATTCCTAAATAGGTGTAGATTTTAGCAGAATTTAATTTAGCATTTGCTCCTTGGCTTAGATCTACAAAGCCGTAAAAATTATGATAAAATTCTGTTATTTGTTGTTGGTTTTCGGCTGTAATAGCTGTTTCTAAAAACATTATTATTATGTGATAAAAATCATTTTGAGGAAATTCTAGCGATAAATTAGTTTCGATTTCTCTAGAAAGATTTTTAATCTGCTCTCTTTCAATAGCTGGATTATAAGAATTTACTACCCCCTCTTTTACTACAAAAAAGCCATCAATAGAGCTTTTGCTTGTATTAAGCGAATTAGCTGAAAGCGTATAAAATAATGTGCCATTAGAAAATTCCTTTATTGTGTATTCTGATATTTTTTTTGTAAGAAATACAATAATATCGTCATAAGAAATTGGAGTTTTCATTGGCAATTTTGATGAGTTTATTATACCCTTAAATTCGCTATTGGAAGTTGCCATAAATTCTCTGTAGTCTAGAAGCCTTACCATCATTTGATAAACATAATAATTCCTAGAACGAACCCATCTAAAATATAATAAAAAGCCTAATACCGTATAACCTAGAAAAAATGCACTTATACCAAACATAATTCCACTAAGATTTAAATCGCTATCACTATCTTGATTTTGAAAAACAATGGCAACTAGTATACAAATTGAAGCTAAAAATAGTGCTACAATTATGCTATAAATTAGTAGCTTATATGTTTTTTTGAGTTTATCTACCATTTTTTTGAGTTCTAATGTCGGCAGATTGTTTATTGATGAATTTGATGTTTGATTTTGTTGATTTGACATAGTTTTTATAAGGCATAGACGACAAAATGCAACTTAAGTGGTGCTTAATATACTTTGGTTTCTCGACTACTATACCTACTACAATGAACTTTTTGAATTATATCAGAATTTATATGTCGGCAACCGAGGCATCTGCTCATGCAAGCAAGGATAGTTTAACTGAAATTATTTAAGTGCGAGCGACAGAATGTCGCTCGCACTTTGTTTAACCAGCTTTACTCGTTACCTTTTAGGCGGTCTTTTAATTTATCTAGTACAAGAGAATTTGCTAATCTTCTAACTTGGTCACTTTGATTTTCCAGTTGAAGCGTTGTAAATTCTTGCGGCAAAATCTCATTTACTAACTCTTCTACTTTAGATTGTGTAACCTCTCCATCGCCTAGTTTATGCACAAGTTGCTCCATAACTAGCTTATTTGCAACCTGTTTAGCCAATACCGATGCTATGTCTAGAAGATCCTCTTCTTTAGGTTGCTCCTTGCCTTTAATAGCGGTAGATTTTTCTGCAGTGGTCGCTTTAAGTGTTGCTGGCTTTTTTGCTGGAATTGTTTTAGGGGTAACTGATGTTATAGCTTCCGGTTTAGATGCTGACTTAGCTTTTAATTCTGCTGTAGTTGCTTTAGCTTGTGGTTTTTCTTCTTCTGCTGCTTCTATTGACTTTTTTTTAGTAGGCTTCTTTTTAGATTGCTCAGTAGCAGGCTTAGATGCAAAATCTGCTATAGAAGTTAATTCCTTTTGAAAATCCGCTAACGATTTAGAAAGTTCGTTTTCTAAATCATTAACTGAATTTTTTTTATGAGAAACTGCTTTTTTAGGCGCTTCAGTCTTAGCTGTTTTTGTTGCTGTAGCCACCACTTCTTTATTAAGATTTTTTACCGCTGTAGTTATACCAGATAATTCTTTACCTAACACTTCAACTTGCTTTTTAGATGCTACATTACCTTTATCTTTAATTATTTCTTTTTTAATACTTTCTACCGCTTTATTTACAGCAAGCACTTCCTTACTAACTGCCACCAATTTTTCTTTAGTGCTATTATCTTTCTGATGTTTTTCTAACTGAGATTTTATTACATTAAGTTCATCTAAGATAATGTTATTATAACTCTCGTATGCATTCTTGCCTTTGCCACCTTCAATTTGAGCCATACTTATACCAAAAATTTGATCTCTTAATGCTTGAAGCTCCAATAAAACTTGCTCATTAGGCTCGCTAGCAACTACAGCACCAATATTTGATTGCGACTGAAGTGCTTCTAATAACATTGCATTCTGCTCTAGAATCATAGCGTTTTGCTCTGTTAGATTAGCCATTTGTGCTTTTATGATAGATAAATCTTCATTAACCGGCACTGGAACCACTGTCCCTACTAATTCGTTTCGATAGGCTTGTATTTCGTCTCTTAAATCAACAACCTCGTTTATAAGCATATTTATATTGTCGTTTGTTGATGCTGGTGCTACACCACCTATTTTAACCTCTTCCCTAAGAACTGCTAATTCATCTAAAATAAGCCCCATATCGTCGGCTAATGGTACTTCTAATTCGTTAGTTTTTTTGATTTCTTCACTGAAACCTGTTATTTTACCACTTATTTCAGCTAAACTAGAAACATCTAATTGAATTTGCTTTAAGCTGTCGTAAATTTTAACTAGCTCAACATCTAAATACTCTGTTTCTTTAGAGCTATAATATGCTACGCAATCTTTAAGTTCTCGATAACCATCCTCGCTAAGCTCTCTAACTTTTTCTTTTATGCCGGTTAAATCCTCTAGCACAAGTAACATTTCTTCTGATACATCACGCTGAAGTCCTTCTTTTTGTTTAGTCGTAGAAACTTGTTCTGCTTGTCTAGCCTCAATAACTCTGAGTGCTAATAAAACATTATCGCTTAATTTACTAACAGCAGGAAGAAGGGTTTCGTCTACAGCAAAAATCTTTTCTTTAATATCGGCAACATCGGCTAAAAGTAGTTGGATGTTATCATCATCATTATTCTCACCAGTGCCATATAAAATCGCATCTAGTTTGTCAGCAATTTCGATAAGCGATAAAGAGACAGATTCTTCCAATTCAGAGAAGTCACGCTCAGCATATGCCATATTTTTCCTTAAACGCTTAAGTTCCGACTGCACATCTATACTAGGCTTAGATTGTTGCGGTTGTTGAGCAGGCTGTTGCGGTTGCTGACTTGGAATAGCTTTTTTAAGTTCCTCTAAATCGCTTGCCATTTTTTCCATCATATAACGCTCTCTATGGTAGTGCGGTGGCTCTTCTATAACTTCGTACATCGGAGGATGTGGATAATATGGGTCGTAGTGCATAGGATGCTCGACAAAACTACCTCCATAAACCTCGTTGGGTTGAGGAAAATTTTCTCTATAAGGCTCATTTTCGTAAAATTCGCCATTATCTAATTCTTTATCGAAATCGATATCTTCGTCTTGTGGAAATCTATTATTTTGTGCCATAATTTTTTCTACCTAATATGATTATAGTATGTGTATATAGTTTTTATTACTCGTCCGATGGATAATTATTGTTTTGTCTATTAGTTGTATTTCTGGATACTCTAGAACGAACATTAGTCTTAGAATATCCGTGTTGCGAGTTGGAATATGATGAAGACATATAGTCTTTGTTAGTTTCTGGAATTGTCGGAGGGCTAGTGTGCAGTGGCACAGTTATAGGGTAACCATCCTGCCCCTTGTAATCAGGCGGAGGTGCACTACCTCTTTGACTAGCACTTGAATTAGCTGATGCCCTTGGCGGTACTGTGTTAGAGGTTGGTCTTACCGGATATTCCCTAGTAGGTATAGCGTACATAGGCGGAGGATAACTAGATGGATAAACTCTGCGAACCATAGGTCTTACATATGGATAATATTGTGGCGGATACGATGATGGCACTCTACGAGATATTACCGGTGGCACATAACCGCCGTATGGATATGAATGTGGCATTGGATAGCCGTATCGTACAGGTCTTGGTGGCAGATGTTTCTGTGACATAGCAGGTCGTCTTTGTGGATGTAGATGCGGCGGTCTTTTAATAGTGCCAGCATTTACAACACGCTCTTTATTAAAATTATTTGTTTTATGCTCCGCATTTCTAATTCGCTCTTCGTACATAGCATCCTTGCCTGCTCTTTGAGCATCACTTATAGAACGCTCTATAATTTCTCTAAGCTCAGCACTAGCGGATTCTTCTTCATCTAAAGATAATTTAAGCTGATTGAATCTTTCGCATAATTCGTTAGCAGATTTTACATTATCTATATACGGAATAGTCGCTCTAAGATAAGCAACTTCTTCTTTGCGTTTTTTAATTTTTTGAGCCACTCTTTGTTTATTCTCTAGATTATCTTCTTCGCTTTTAGTTTCTTGAGGCTCTTCTATTACAGCAATAAATGCTTCATTTGGATAATGCTGTATAGTAAATCTATTTAATTCTTCTTCTAATTTTTCGTATCTATTATATGACACAGTATAAGTTAAAGCCGCATCTTTAATTTTAGCGTGATCGTTCTCTTTACAAGCAGCATGATGATTGTCGTCTGCTAATCTTAAGGCCGCCCTTGCTAACTCTAACTCTTTTATAAGAGCTACTCTTTGCTCGGCGGTTTTTATATTTAGTCTAACAACCTCATTGCATCTAGCTATTTCGCTAGAGCTAATAGCTTCAACTTCAATTAAATTGTCTCTAGTCCTTATAGCATCTAAAAGTTCTACTTCTTTTTCTTCCTTAAGCTTTTGTTTTTTGTTTAGTTCTATATTTAATACATCAGCACTTTCACTTTTAACATTAAATTCTGCTAATATCGGATAATATTCTTCTTCTGTAGTTGCTTTTTGAGCCATTTCTTTAAGTGATTCTAGTTTGTTATAAGAAATTTCTCTTTCGTTTCTTAATCTAAGACAAATTTTTTCTAATTCTTTAATTTCGCTCTCTAAAATACATATATCTTTTTGAGCAACAATAAGTAAGCAACTATTATAATCAAACGGTTTATTGTTAATTCTAGCATCGTTATAAAGTTTTGATGCTTCCATTTTTCTAACAAATTCATTATAGCGTCTTTTATTTTCCGCTATGTTTGTTTCTTGAACACCAATTTGAGAATTATTATAGTCTTTTGCCGCCGCCGCTTGAGGCAACAACTCTATGCTAGCTTCTTTTTTAGCGTTAGCCACATTCAATTTTTCTTCTAGCACGCTGTATCTAAATAATTTTTTATCTATGTCATCTTGAATAAATGTTTTTTGACCTTTTTTAGCAATTGACAAATCTTCTATAAGCATATCAGCCTCTTGCTTTAAATTTTTCATTTTGCTATAAATCTCTATAGCTGACTGATCGCAAATGACAATTTCCTTTTCGAATTTTTCGCTAACATAATCTATCATACCTGCACGATAGTGTAGTTCGCTTAGTTCTAATTCACTAACCTCTAACTTTAATCTAGCTTGTTTAACAAGCAGTTCCTCATCTGTTAAATAATCACCCGTATGAGAATACAAAAAACCTCTCTCTATTTCTTCTGTTAAAAGTATAGTTGGAGCAACATAAGGATTAAAACCTAGCTCTGCCGCTAGTTCTAAAGTACATCTATCAGCGAGATTTCGTTCGGCTGTAGTTGGATAGTCTTGTTGATTGGCATTAACAAAATCATCCAATAGAGTATTCATATTTTCTAGTCTAGTATGAAGGTTAGATAAAGCATCGCTCTCTATAGGCGAAGTATTTCTTGTAGATGAAGTTTCCCATTCATCATCAGCCATGTTATCATCGACTAATTTTGACCTATTTGAGCCTGACTGCTGTTTAGAATCGTTATTTCTAAAAATTAAAATAAAAAACAGGACAATTAGCTGTATAAGTATAACTCCCACTAATGCTACCCCTACCCAAACGAGTATTCGTAGCCAAGTATCTAAAGCATTTATTTGGTCTAAGATGTTTAGACTTTGTATCGAATTTATAAAATAATTTATCATATGTTTTTCTAAGTGTTTTCGCTTATAATTTGCTTAACAGCTTTCCCAAAGAGAATACACTTTTATAGTGTACTACACGATAACAATAATGTCAACTCTTATTTTTTTGTTAATTTTTTAAGAATGAACATCCTAAGCCCTATGTCTTCTACTTTTTTAAAAAACAAAAAAATTAAATCATTTTTATTTTTGCATAAATACATAATAATACAAACAACGCACAACAAAAGACTAAGAAATCTTTCATCGTGCGTTGAGCATTAAACAATATACATTGATAAAGACTATTGCTTATCTAAAAATGTATAAGCATATTTATCTAGAGTACTATTGATATGAACTGCCTCTTCCATTCTATCCGGAGGACAAGTAAAGTCTTCGTCTTTACTGCGGGTAGGACCTTTCGGCTTAGGAGGTCTTGGTGTTTCAACAAACACTATTTTTTCTACCTCTTTAACCTCAACCTGTGGAGGCATTGTGGCAAGTGCTTCAGCTTCAGCTGCAGATACCGCTGCCGCTTGCCTAGCCCTTTCAGCTTCCTCCCTTGCTCTAACAGCATCTTCTCTTGCTCTAGCAGCATCTTCTTCGGCAGCTCTTAAAGCTGCTTCAGCTTCTTGTTCTCTTCTAGCTTCATCCTCTGATGCTTTTCTTAGAACTTCTCCCTTTCTTAGGATCATAGTGTTTCTTTTCTTGCGAATAAGCAAGACTATTGCAATTATGATGTGAATAAGAAGAACAGCTCCCACTATTACAATTATCCAAAAGAGTGCCGGACTTGCATCTCTAATGGTGTCTATAAATGCTAAATTTAGCATAGCTTCAAAAAAATTTATCATAATATCTTATTTCCTTTTTATATTTTGTGTTATTTTATATGCTTTTATTATGTTAAATGCATTAACAAAGTTTTTTAAGTTCTTTAAGTGCCGACTTAAACTCGCCAAATGCCACTTTATACGGCTGGTCTGTAAGTAAATCTACACCGGCATCTTTTAGAATCTCATACGGAGACTTATGACCGCCAGCAGACAAGAATTGCTTATATCTCTCTAATGCCTTAGGATCACCAGATAAAATACCGTTAGCAATAGTAACAGCACTTGTAATACCTGTAGCATACTGATATACATAATAAGCACTGTAAAAATGAGGAATTCTCGCCCATTCGTACTTAATTTGCCTATCTACAGAAACTGCACTGCCGTAGTATTTTTTGTTTAATTTTAAGTAATACTTACTTAAATAGTCTACAGTCAACGGAGTGCCTGCTTGTTCTTTAGTATGAACCTCTCTTTCAAATTCAGCAAACATAGTTTGTCTAAATAGAGTTGTTCTAAACATATCTAAATAGTAAGACAATAAGTATCTTTTAATTTTTTCGTCTGTAACTGTTTTTTGAAGATGCTTAAGTAATAACACTTCATTTACAGTCGATGCCACCTCTGCTACAAATATAGAGTAATCATTTTTAGCGTAAGGCTGGTTTTTACTAGAATAAAAGCTATGAAGTGCATGACCCATTTCATGTGCTAAAGTAAACACATCATGAGTAGTTGGCTTATAATTAAGCAGTACAAACGGATGAACACCATAAACACCACAGCTATAGGCACCGCTTCTTTTATTTTCGGTTTCTTCTACATCTATCCAACGGTTTTTTCGTGCCTTTGTAAGAAGTTGAAGGTATTCTTCGCCCATAGGTTTAAGTGCTTCTAGCATTAAGTCATAAGCACCTTCGTAATCTAATCTTAATTCAGCATCCTCAAAAAGTGCTACATGAAGATCGTACATATGAATTTCTTCTAATTTAAGTTGCTTTTTTCTAAACTCCATATAGTCATGCATAGCGGGTAGGTTTTCGTCTACTTGGCTAAGCAATTTACCATAAACTTCACTTGGCACATCGTTATTAGTAAGCGATAAATCTAATGCACTTTTATAACCTTTAACTGTTGCCAAAAAGTTATCTTTATTTATGCTGGAACCAAAATTAGCACACAGCGTATGAATAACTCCTTCGTAAGTTTTGTAAAGTGTTCTAAATGCTTTTTTACGAAGCTCTTGATTTGGATGACTCAGAAGCTCAGCGTAAGTGGCATGAGTTAACGGATGTTTTTCGCCATCTACCGTGATTGTAGGGAATTTAAGGTCTACATTATCTATTTTAGAAAAGGTTTCCTTAAAACCTGCTAGAGTTTTACCTGCTAATGCTAAAATTCTTTCCTCCGCCTCGCTTAAGATATACTTCTTATTTTTTATAATTTCTTCTAAGCGATATGTATAAGCTGAAAATCTTGAATCTTGTATAAGCTCTTGTAGAAAACTCTCTTCTAATTTAGATAACTCGGGATTCATAAATGATGCCGCAGAATTAAATTTTACCATTAGCGTATATGCTTTTGTGCGATATTCTTGAAATTTACTATCGGCTAAATCTCTGTCGCTAGCCAACATAGCATAACAATAAAGCTTTTCTAATCTTTGCTCGAAATCGTCGCAAAAAGCATATGCTTCTAAAACTCCGTCGGCAGAACTCAGCTTACCCTTAAACTTAAGAACCTTAACAGAATCCTTGTTAGCTTTTTGTAGCTCTTCTTCCCACTCAGTAGGCGAAGCATAAATATCCTCTAGACGCCATCTGTGCTTTTCTTGTACATCTTGTTGTTTTAGTTGTTTTGTCATTATTTTATATTGTTACTCCTTTTTTGGGGGTGATTTACTAATCGGATATTATTGCTAATCTATGATTATATTTTAACAAAAATACGCTATATGTATAATTTCCCTACACAGCGTATTTATATAATAACATATTATTTATTTTAATGCAAACATTTTTTTAATAATTTTTTAATAGATTTTCAAGATTAAGAAAGTTAATTCTTATAACTATGACATGGAGCGGGGATTCTACCGCCTCGTTTTATGAATTTTTCGCTTGATGATTTGTGCACTGACATTATTGGGGCTGTACCAAGCAACCCACCAAACTCTACCTCATCACCTACTTCTTTATTTGGAGCAGGAATAATTCTAACAGCGGTGGTTTTATTGTTTATCATACCAATAGCACACTCGTCTGCTATAATAGCTGATATTGTACTAGCAGGCGTATCGCCTGGCACAGCTATCATATCTAAACCAACCGAACACACACTTGTCATAGCTTCTAATTTATCTATTGTTAAAATCCCCTCTTTAGCACTTCTTATCATGCCTGCATCTTCGCTAACCGGAATAAACGCACCACTAAGACCACCACAAGAGCCACTAGCCATAATTCCACCTTTTTTAACTGCATCGTTAAGCATTGCAAGTGCTGCCGTTGTGCCATGCGTACCAACTCGCTCTAAACCAAACTCTTCTAAAATGCTTGCCACTGAGTCGCCTTCTAGAGGAGTAGGTGCTAGCGATAAATCTAATATTCCAAACTTTACCCCCAAACGCTTTGCTGCTTGTCTACCTATAAGCTCCCCTGCTCTAGTGATTTTGAAAGCTGTTTTTTTGATAACCTCAGCAAGTGTAGCAAAATCCGCACTCGGATATGCCTTAACCGCTTTTTCTACAACACCTGGACCACTAACACCGACATTAAGTGCCGCATCACCCTCACCAACACCTGTGAATGCTCCTGCCATAAACGGATTATCCTCTACCGCATTACAAAACACAACCAATTTAGCACAACCGATTCCACCGTCCTTAGCTGTTTTTTTTGCCAAATCCTTTATAATATCGCCCATTAAGGCAACAGCGTCCATATTTATACCTGCCCTTGTGCTAGCTACAGCAACCGAACCACATACTTTATTTGTTGATGATAGAGCCTCTGGAATAGATAGTAAAAACTGCTTTTCTTTTTCACAAAAATCCTTTTGTACTAATGCCGAATATCCGCCGATAAAATCTATACCAATTTCTTTTGCGGATTTATCCAACGCTTTCGCTAATTCGATATATCCTCCGCTTGACGCTCCAATCATAGCAATTGGCGTTACTGCTATCCTTTTATTAACAATAGGAACACCATATTCCCTAGAAAGTGCCTCACCTACACTTACCAAGTTTCCGCCCAATCTACAAATTTTATCATAAACCATATCAGCCGTTTTTTTCTTATCGGTTGATATACAATCAAATAATCCTAGCGAAAGCGTAAGAGTTCTTATGTCCAAATGTTGTTCACTAATCATTTGAACCGTTTGCAGTATTTCGTTTTTTGAAACCATAATTTTTCAGTACATAGAGCATAGTACTTAGTGCATAATTTTAGATTTATTTAATAACTAATAAGAACATAATTTTAATATCATAAATAAAACCTTCACTATGCCCTTATGGCACTATATTCGATGCATTACATTAAATAAATCCTCATGCATAGCTTTAATGTCTACGCCGACTTTTTTTGCTAATTCGCTTAAAGCATTAGATAACTTTTCAAATTCTACACTACGACAACTTACAAGCATCGTCATAACAAAATATTCTTGCAAAATTGTTTGCGAGATATCCTCTACATTAGCACCTAGCTTATGTAGCTCCCCTGTAACCGAAGCAATAATGCCCGTTTTATCTTTTCCTATAACTGTTACAACTGCTTTCATAGTTTTATTATTTCCCCTTGAATATTATAATTTAGTATACTATTCTACTTGTGTCAAACCAATTCTTGCCAGTTTCTCGGTAGCGGTTGCACCAAATCTTCTAATCCGAAATCTCTAAAGTGCAAGCGATATGCTCCAACTAGCGAATTTGGCACAAAAATATTTTGCAGAGCAGACAAATTAAACTCTATACGTAAAACTTCATTCCATGGGATAAATAGATTTTGTAAATATCTATTATTTAACACATGCCTAAGAAGCCGACTCTCCGAGTGATATTGCACTCCGGCTATCGGCAATACATATGATAAATTTTGCTTAGCAGGCGGATAAAAAGCTAAAACACCATCGCTTATTCTATATAATACTCCATTTATAGATTTGTAATTAGTATTATCGCTAGTAACATAAATTTCTTTAAGCTGCAGCGGAGTCGCTTCCTCTAAACCAACAATTCCATTAAACTGTATAATGTTTGATTGAATTGTGATTTTTTCTACTTGATTAGCTAATCTAAAATGCCTCGGAATTGCAAGTCGTTCACCTAATGTAGTGATTGTGTAACCGTTATGCTCTATAGGAATTGTTATGTCTAAGTTATCGCCCAAATATTTTTGAGCAATAAAAGTATGCCCCATTTGACCAGTACCTGTTAATCTAGAAAGTCTAAATCCGCACTCGGTGTAGACTACTCTAGAATCTTGCCAAAAGCAACCTACAAAAAACAAACTTATAGAAAGCATAATTATCGTTACTAAAACTAATTTATTTTTTTTATTTTTTGATTTTATTTTTATTACTTCCATAAAAAATTATTCATCACTGCATACTTTGGCAGATTTTTATTATGTTATAGATTGCCAACTTTGTCAAGTGCGAATTTTTATAATAAAACATACACACACTACTGATATTATGAAAAGAGAAAAAAACAAAAAAGATAAACAAAAATTATTAACTGATGCTTCTGTTTCGTTAGAGTTAACAGATAGAATATGCAAAATATTTGAGTCTTGCGGTTCGCCACAAGATCCATCAGGCAGTTATACAGGCACAAGTATTTGGGATGATGGAATACCAACGCAGGATGCGGATGATTTGTAGTTATTCCTTAGCTAGCAAACTGAGCGTTATACAACTCATGATAGAAACCTTGTTGTTCTAACAGTCCTTCGTGAGTGCCTTTTTCTATAATATCGCCGTCCTTTAATACCAAAATCATATCAGCATTTTTTATTGTGCTAAGGCGATGAGCTATTACAAATGAAGTTCTACCTTCTGTCAACTTATCCATAGCTTCTTTCACGATAAATTCTGTTCGGGTATCTACACTACTTGTCGCTTCGTCTAGTATAAGTAGCGGAGCATCCTTTATCATAGCTCTAGCGATTGTTAATAACTGTTTTTGACCATCTGAAATTGAAGTATTCTCGTCTAGCACAGTATCAAAACCATTTGGAAGAGTTTTAATAAAGTGATAGACTCCACACGCTTTTGTGGCTCGCACAATCAAATCCTTTTCGTCCTTTTTATCAATTTTTAAATTATATAATAAATTTTCTCTAACAGTACCGTTAAAAATCCACGCATCCTGAAGTACCATACTAAACTTATTACTAACATTGCCTCGCCTGATTTTACTAATACTTTTGCCGTCTATTTTTATATCACCACCATCTATATCGTAAAATTTCATCAGTAGATTCACTAGCGTTGTTTTGCCTGCACCGGTTGGTCCTACTATAGCCACCTTACTACCTGCTTTTATATCGGCACTAAAGTTATGAATAATTACTTTTTCTTTATCGTAACCAAATTTTACATTCTCAAACACCACATCACCGACAACATCTCTTGAGACCGCATTTAAGTCACTTTCGTCTTCCATCTCTTCGGCATTTAATAATTCGAAAATTCTATCTGCCGCTGCCACCGTGCTTTGAGTTTCAAATGCACCTTGAGTTAATTCGGTAAGTGGATTAGTAAATAATGCTACATAAATTTGAAATGCAATAATTGTACCGAATGAAATTGTTGGGTCGTAACCAAATGCTAGTACAGCGCCAACAATAAGTACGGCAATTTGGGCAAATGTAGACATAAACATAACCATTGGCATACCTAAGCCAGCAAATGCCTGACCCTTCCAGTTGTTAGCAAAAAGGCTATTATTAAGTTTATCAAATGATTTATTAGCTTTTTTTCTGCCATTATTAGTCTTCATAGCTAAATGACCCGTAAAGTATTCTTCTACTAAAGCATTTACATCGCCCACTTCTTTTTGTTGCGCCGTAAAAAATTTCATAGATCTACTCATAACTACGGCAATAAGCATAAAAGCAAAAATACTACTTCCAACCGCCACTAGCGCCATTCGCCATTCCATAATAAACATAGCTACAGTAGCACCTATCATCATTGTAGCAGCACTAACCATACTCGATACTGTAAAGTTAAGCGTCATTGTAACGCTGTCCACATCGTTAGTTATGCGACTAAGAACATCGCCCATTGGTTGTTTATCTAGGTATGAAAGCGGTAGTCTGTTGATTTTTTGGCTAAGTTTTTTTCTAAGTGATTTTTGAACCTTCGCTGTAACGCCTGCCATAACAAATTGCTGAATATAACCCACTACAAACGCAACCCCATAAATAATAGCAATAATTATACCTAACCTAGTTATAAGTTCTAAAAAGTTAGGGGTTGGTTGTGGTAGCCAGTATGGCATATCCGGGCTATACGGCACATTATTTAGGTACATTATTCCGCCAAGCAGATAATTTACCATATCTTGTACAAAGTTTGGAACAATTAGTTGTAGTGCTACACCAACAAGAGCCAACACCACCACGGCTATAAGCAAGGGATACCAAGGGCGAGCAAATTGCAATAACTTTTTAAGCGTTTTTTTATAACCAACTTTTTTAACAGGAGTCTCCGTTTTTGGATTTTCCATTTGTGAATTATCATTTTTTATTTTTTCGTTTTCTATAATTTTTTCCATTACGCAATTTCCTCCTCTGACAATTGGCTTAGTGCTATTTGCTTGTAGATCTCGCAATTTTTTATTAAGTCGTTGTGTGAGCCTCTGCCTACAATTCTACCTTCGTCTAATACAAAAATTTGGTCGGCATTTCTAATAGTTCCTATGCGCTGAGCCACAATAAGCACCGTAGCATCGGAAGTTTCAGCTTTTAAAGCATCTCTTAGTTCTTTGTCTGTTTTATAGTCTAGCGCACTAAAAGTATCGTCAAAGATATAAATTTTAGGCTCTCTCGCCACTGTCCTAGCAATACTAAGTCTTTGCTTTTGACCGCCACTAAAGTTACGACCCCGTTGCTTAACCTCAAACTCTAATCTACCCTCTAACTCATCTACAAACTCCTTACTTTGCGATATTCTAAGTGCTTTCTCTATCGCCTCGTCTGTTATCTCCTTACCTTTAACCATACCTAAGGCAATATTATCTCGTACCGTACCACTAAATATAATCGCAGTTTGCGGAACAAAACCAACAATATCGTTAATTTCTTCTAGTGGTGCATTCTTTATACACTTGCCACCAATTGTAATACTGCCTTCTGTAGCATCCATAATTCTTGGAATTAAATTTACAAGTGTAGATTTACCGCTACCGGTGCTACCTATAAATGCTACAGTTTGACCCTTTTTGATTTCTAACGATATATCTAACAAAACATCATTTTCTGCCCCTGGATACCTAAAGCTAACTTTATCAAATTTAATATTTTGTTCTCTATCAAATGCTTTTTCTAGTCCGATAGGCTTTTTATTAGAGGAATCTATACTTGAATTTGTTTTTAATATCTCGCTAATTCTTCTGCCCGAAACAATAATACCAGGTAGCATTGTTAGCATAAACACAAGCATTACAAACGCACCTAAAATTTGAAAAGCATACTGCATAAACACCATAGTGTCTGCAAAGAAATATTCGCTTTGATAATACGGTACAGTTCCACTATCTATTAAATGTGCACCTACCCAATAAATCGCTACCGTTACAGCACTCATAACAAGCATTATAAACGGCATTGCAAAACCTATTGCCCTATTCATAGTTAGGTTAGATTTTGTTAAACTCTCGTTAGATTTTTTGAATTTTGCTTCCTCGAAGCTCTCGGCATTATATGCCCTAACAACTCTAACACCCGATAGATTTTCTCTAGCGGACTTATTCATAAGGTCTGTGTTATCTCTTATACGCTTAAATTGCGGAAGGCAGAATATTAGTATTATTAAGCTAACTACAATTATGCTTGCTACCGCTAACCAAGTTATCATAGATAGCTCTCTACTAACACTAGTCATTCGGATAACTGTCCAGACAACTAAAATTGGAATACGCACTAAAATTTGCATTCCGAATGCTACCAATAATTGCACTTGCGTAACATCGCCGGTAGAACGCACAATTAAGCTCGGTATACTAAACTTTTTAATATCGCCATTTGCAAAGTCGCCCACTTGTAGCCATATTTTTTGCCTAAGCTTAGCACTGTAGCTACTAGCTAAAATAGCCGTTATTAGTGTCGTTATCATACTTATAACTAAGCTACCCACAGTGTAGCCTATAATAATGCCACCATATCGCCACACATCGCTAACTGTAGCCATAATCGGCACCAAGACATTACCAAAACCCTGTATATACTCATACTCAAAGCCATAAATACCGGTTGTTACAAGACCGGTAATACGACCCATATACGCAGGAACCCTAAGGTCTAGCCATACACTACACACTATCAAGATTAACGCTACTAAAACAAGCAACAAATCTTTTTTACTAAATACTTTTAATAATTTTATCATATTTTTACTGTCGTACAGCTGGTTAAAATGTTTTAGTTTCTGTTCCAACTGTTTTTTTAATCTTCTCTCCTTAGATATGCCGTTAAAGCCTCTGGATTTGGCACAATAAATTCTTCTTTTAGCATCAATTGCAACAAGCATAAACCCTTAAAATTCGCCATAAAAATCTGAGCCAAGCCTACTGCATTCCCGTAGCAAAACAGCTTTTCCCTTTGTCCTTTTGATATTAGTACAGCAATCTCGTCTATAAACTCGGTATGAAAAGCTATAATTCCGCTAGCCCACTCGGATTCGCCCTTAGACAGAGGCGGTTGCAATAAAAGCATCATCCATTCTGAAAACTCATAGCCCGCTTCAAACTCTGCAATTATCTCGGTACTTAAGTTCTCTAAAGCCTTTTTAGGACAATCGCTATCGGATAACATTTTTTTAAGCTCTGCGATATCTTTTAGAGCAAGTTTTATAAGAGTTCCAAAAACTTCTTCTTTAGTTTTATAGTAGTGATACATAAGACCAACGCTGACACCTGCATTTTGAGCGATGTCAACGGCACTTGTAGCCGCTAGTCCTTTCTTTGCGAAAAGGCTAACAGCACTAGACAGAATTTTTTCTCTAGTTTCGGCTCTTTTAATCTCTCCATATTCTTTTGTTCGTGGCATAAGACCTCACTTTTAGAGTATAGTAATTAGCTTGAGTAGCTTGAATCTAAGATTGTTTTTCAACCTAATTTTTGTTTACAATTTTGCAAAAAATAGTATTGAGTGGATGTTCAATTTGAACATCCACTCAATTATACCCCACAAAAAAAACTCTGTCAACTTCTTTTTTGAATATTTATTCAACTTCTTAGTTTATTTTTTACACATTGAATAATTATAAACATATAATGATTATATGTGCGGGATAGCGGGAGAAATAGGAAAAAAATTTAAACCACAACCTAAAGTTTGGGAAGCTATGAGAAAATCGTTAGCTAAGCGAGGAAGTAGCAGTAGCGGAATTTTGACATATAATAATGTTGCTCTAATACAAACTTCTTTAGATTTTAATTCTAAAATTTCAAAACCTTTTACAGTAAAGTACGGTGAAAAAGATTTCTCTATTGTTTGCGACGGACGGCTTTACAATAAAGAAGAAATTAAAGCGGAATTAAGAAAAAGAAGACATTGTCTTTTAGGCTATAGCGACACAGAAATTATTTTATCCGCTTATTTAGAATGGGGCGAAGATTGCGTAAAGAAGTTTAACGGCGTTTTTGCGTTTGTCATTTATGAAAAGCATAATAATCGACTTTTTGTCGCTAGAGACCATTTTGGGGTTAAACCGTTTTTTTACACTCGCATAAACGGACTTTTTGTATTTGGTTCAGAAATTAAATCACTACTTGCTCACCCACTTGTAGATCCTATCTTAACTACAGAAGAACTTGCCGAAGTTGTGCTATTGGGTCCCGGCAGAACACCTGGTAAAACTCCATTCTATGGAATTTATGAACTTCTACCTGCTTATAGCGGTTACTATTTTGTAGAAAACAATAATCTTATAATGGACGCATATTGGAAGCTACAAGACCATCCACATACCGATAACTTTTCTCAAACTGTTGAAAAAACACGCTCTCTCGTTCTTAATTCAATCGAAAAACAACTAATCAGCGATACTCCACTAGGCACATTTTTATCTGGTGGCTTAGATAGTTCTATAATATCATCTATAGCAAATTCTTATATTAAAAAACAAGGCACTCCCTTAACCACCTTTTCGGTAGATTATGTAGATAACGATAAACATTTTACTGCATCTAAATTTCAACCAAATTCTGACGTTAGCTATATTCGAAAAATGAATGATTTTCTAAGTGCTAAACATATAAGAATCTTGTTAGATAGCGATGAGTTAGCAGAAGGGCTTTTTGATGCAGTAGATGCTAGAGATATGCCTGGCATGGCAGATGTTGATAGCTCGCTTTTATTATTTTCTAAACAAGTAAAAAAACATATCAGTGTAGCTCTAAGTGGTGAATGTGCAGACGAGATTTTCGGCGGTTATCCGTGGTTTAGAGATGAGAGCATTAGAAATGCTTATGGGTTTCCTTGGAGTCAAAATATAGATTATAGAGCAAGTTTTTTAAGTGATAATTTAAAAGATAAAATTAACACTCATAATTTTGTATTTAGTCGTTATAAATACACTATAAATAATACCGATGTGCTAGATGGCACTAACGAAGTAGATAAACGCATAAAACAAATGCATCAGCTAAATTATCAGTGGTTTATGCAAACTCTATTAGATAGAACAGATAGAATGGCAATGTATAATGGATTAGAAGTACGAGTACCATTTTGCGACCATAGTATAATTGAGTACATGTATAGAGTGCCTTGGGAGTATAAAAATTATGAAAATCGAGAAAAAGGTTTGCTACGCATAGCAATGCAAGGACTTTTGCCAGATAATGTTTTATGGCGCAAAAAAAGCCCTTATCCAAAAACTCATAATCCAAATTATTTAGCTTTAGTTAGTAAAATGCTACAAGAGATTATTGATAATTCCTTATCGCCAATTTTGCAAATTATAAATAAAACCGCTTTAGAAAATCTACTAGCTACAGCTACAACAAATAATTTTACTATTCCTTGGTACGGTCAGCTTATGACAATCCCTCAAACAATAGCTTATTTTGTGCAAATAAATTATTGGTTAGAAAAATATAAAGTAAAAATTAAATTATAATCGCTTAACTATAAAAACCACCAACAAAGCTATAGCTTTGTTGGTGGTTTTTATCTAAATTAGATTTTATTTTTAATTGCCGTAATAAGCCTTTTTGTAAATTTCGATTAAATCTTTAATTAGAGGATATCGAGGATTTGCGGTTGTACATTGATCTTCAAAAGCGTATTCCGCTAGTGTCGGTATTGCCTTTAGATATGCTTTCTCGTCTATTCCGCATTCTTTTACGCTTGTCGGAAGTCCCATTTTTTTCATCATATCTATTATCGCTTTAATTAAAGCCTGCACTTTATCCTCCGTCGTTTTGCCCACCAAACCTAAGCGTTTAGATATTTCGGCATATCTTTCGTTTGCGATAAATTTGCTGTATTTAGGAAAGGTTGCAAACTTATCAGGTTTAGTTGCATTATAAGCAATAACATATGGAAGTAATATTGCATTTGCTCTGCCGTGCGGAAGATGGAATTCGTTACCTAATTTGTGAGCTAAGGAGTGATTTATGCCTAAGAAAGAGTTTGTGAACGCCATACCTGCAATAGCTGAAGCATTGTGCATTTTTTCTCTTGCTACTTCGTCATCCTCGCTAGCATAGCTACGAGGCAAATATTCAAACACTAATTCTATCGCCTTCATCGCAAGCCCGTCGGTATAGTCACTGGCTAAAATCGAAACATAAGCCTCTATAGCGTGAGTTAAAACATCCATGCCTGTATCGGCAACTATACCCTTTGGCATTGTTTTTACAAATTGAGGGTCTACAATAGCAACATCTGGAGTTAATTCATAATCGGCAAGCGGGTACTTCATACCAGCTTTTTTATCTGTGATAACACTAAATGCTGTAACTTCGCTACCTGTTCCGCTAGTTGTCGGCACTGCCACAAATTGAGCTTTTTTACCTAAATTAGGGAAAGTAAACGCACGCTTACGAATATCTAAGAATTTTTGTCTAAGTCCATCAAAGCTAGTATCGGGATGTTCGTAGAATAACCACATACCTTTGGCCGCATCAATTGCACTACCTCCGCCAAGAGCAATAATAACATCAGGCTTAAAGTTATCCATCATTTCCACACCTTTCATTATAGTGTCTACAGATGGATCCGGCTCTACATCGCTAAAAATTTCGCAACGCACCCTGTCGCTACGCTTTCTTAGATAATAAAGTGCTTTATCTACATAACCCAATTTCATAATCCCTGGGTCTGTAACTATAAATGCCCTAGTAATATTAGGCATACTTTCTAAATATTGAATTGAGTTATACTCAAAGAAAATTTTTGGCGGAATCTTAAACCACTGCATATTAGTTCTCCTTTTAGCGATGCGTTTACGGTTAAGTAAATTTACGCTTGATACATTGCTTGTTGTGCTGTTGCGACCATAAGAGCCGCAACCTAAAGTAAGCGACGGCATATTGGTATTATAAATATCGCCGATAGCACCTTGAGATGACGGCGAATTTACGATAATTCTACCAACTTTCATCTCTTTACCATACTTAACGCACAAATCGTGATCGCTACTATGGATAACCGCTGTATGACCCATACCGCCTAATTCTAATACTCGTCTAGCATATTCAAAACCTTGCTTTTCATCCTTTACTGTAAAGTAAGCCAGCACAGGCATAAGAGTTTCAAGCGATAATGGATATTTTTCTAATGGCTCAGGTAGCTTTGCTAATAAGATTTTTGTATTAGGAGCAACTTTTATACCGCATTTTTCTGCAATCCAGCCGGCAGTTTGGCCAACCGGAGCGGAGTTCATCATACCCTTTTCTTTGTTCCAAACATAATCAGTTACTTTTTTAACCTCGTCTGCTGTTAAAAAGTAACAATTATTATCTTTCATAATTTGCTCAAATTTAGGTGCAATAGCCTCATCCACAATAACAGATTGCTCAGAAGCACAAATCATACCGTTATCGAAGGTTTTAGAAATCATTAAATCAGTACAAGCACGCTCCAAAATTACATTTTTATTTATATAACACGGCGAGTTACCGGCACCAACGCCAAGAGCAGGCTTACCACAACTATAAGCAGATTTAACCATACCGCTACCGCCGGTAGCTAAAATAAGCGATACACCGTCGTGATTCATAAGCTCACGAGTTGCATCTAAACTTGGATTTTCTATCCATTGAATACAGTTTTTAGGAGCACCCGCTTTAACAGCCGCCTCGTATACAATTCTCGCAGACTCGCTAGAACATTTTTGAGCACTTGGATGAAAAGCAAAAACAATCGGATTTCTAGTTTTTATAGAAATAATAGACTTAAAAAGTGTGGTAGAAGTCGGGTTTGTTACAGGCGTAACACCAGCTATAACTCCCACCGGCTCTGCTACATCCACAAAACCTTCCATTTCGTTTTCTTCAATTATGCCAACCGTTTTTAGCCTTCTTATAGAATTCCAAATATATTCAGTTGCATAAATATTTTTGATAACCTTATCCTCTACAACTCCCCTGCCAGTTTCCTCTACGGCAAGCTTAGATAGATACATATGCTTGTCTAATCCGGCAAGCGTCATCGCCTCAACGATTTTGTCCACTTGCTCTTGATTCATATCCAAAAATCCTTTTAGCGACTCCTGCGATTTTCTAACCAAAATGTCTACTTCAGACCCTGTTGGCTTTTGTTCTTTTTGTATTGCCATAATTTTTATCTTTTTTCTCCTCAAGTTCGTATATCATTATAACTTAGCGAGCATCTGTTGTCAAAATAAATTTCCTAAAAAATACGGCTTAATTTTAAAATCAAAAAAATCGGAAAAATGCTTATTCTCTCCGACTTTTCGATTTTATTATTATTTTTAAAAGTTATTCTCTTAATCTAAGTAACACTACGCTGTTAGCAGGCATTTGAGTGCCGGGAATTGGAAGTGTAGATTGAATAACAGATTGATCGGGATTAACTTCGCCCGAGATTTCAAAATGAATATCCATATTTCGCAATATCGCTGCTGCTTCTTGCGGAGTTCTGCCAACTAGCAACGGCATTGTTACTGTATTTGGCGGAATTGGTAGTGTTGTAGGTGCTAAATTTATATAATCGAAAATCCTGCTAAAAACATCGCCTGCGTGCGGAGCAGCCACTATACCGCCGTAATATGCACCTTTACTGGGTTCATCCACCAACATTAAAATAGCATATCTTGGATTATCCACAGGGGCAAAGCCTACAAAGCTAGAAATATACCGCCCTTGTGCTATACCGCCACCGGGAATATACTTCTGTGCCGTACCTGTCTTGCCACCTATCCTAAAACCCGGCACTTGTGCTCTTCTGCCACTACCGTCTGCTACCGTCGCTTCGAGTAGCTCATTCATTATAGCACTGGTCTCTGGACTAATTACCCTCCGCACTTCCCTAGCACCTCTATTCATAATTGTTCTGCCTTGAAAATCCGTAATACTTCTAACAAAATGAGGCTCATTAAGAACTCCTCCGTTTACAACCGCCGAAACACCGTTAATTAACTGTAACGGAGTAACCGCCACCGCTTGCCCAAATGCAATTCTTGCTAAGTCGATATTTTTTACATAACTACGGGGCACCATAAGTCCCGGAGATTCGCCAAAAAAATCTATATTAGTTCTACTCCCAAATCCAAAATTCTCTAACGCATTATATAGTCTATCAATTCCTAATCTCGCCCCTAAATTCATAAACACCACATTGCAACTGTTGCGAACGCCCTCTCTTAAAGTCTGACTACCGTGCCCTATAGTTCGCCAACATCTAATTCTTTGCCCATCTACCACATTATGACCGATACAATGAAATCTATCGTCAACAGTTACCAGCCCATGCTCTAAAGCGGCTGCCGTAGTAAAAATCTTAAAAGTAGACCCTGGTTCAAACACATCTACAATCATTGTGTTTTTGCTAAGAGCATTTAATAATTCAATATCGTCTCTCGGAGGGTCATTCAAATCAAAATGCGGAGTATGGCTCATCGCTACAATACCGCTGTCTCTAACATCCATAACAATCATACTTGCACTGTTTGCTCCCCACTCTTGCATTGCACTCATCACCGCAAAATCAGCAAAACTCTGTATATTGCTATCTATCGTAAGCTCCATATTCGCCCCCGGAATCGGCGGAACATATCTTGTAACAGTATCCTCTGTTTCTCGTCCTGCCATATCGGTATTAGTAAGTGTAAAGCCGTTACTTCCACGCAAAAACACATCGTAAAAAACCTCTAAGCCACTCTGACCCTGATTATCAATATTAGTAAAGCCTAGCACTCTGCTAAGCGAATGCTTATGAGGAAAGTTGCGGATTGTTTCAGGAGCTAGATAAACCCCGTCTAAGTTGAGGGAACGAATTTGCTCGGCAATAGGTTCTTCAACTCGCCTAGCAATAGTAACCTCAGATACAACACGACTGATACTTTCCAGTATTTTTTGCTCGTCTAAAAAAAGAATACCACTAAGAGTTCTCGCTAAAGACGGCTTATCGACAACGGCTCTAGGACGCACATAAATACTAAAAACATCACGATTATCAACTAAAACCCGCCCCTCTCTGTCATAAATATGACCTCTTGGTGCACGCAAAGGCAATTCTCGATACCATTGTTGAGTTGCCCTCTGTTGTAATTCCCGACCTTGTATAAGCTGAATACAAGCCAATCGCCCAAAAAGCATCACAAATAAAAAGGTTATTGCCAAAACAAAAAACAATAACCTCTTTCGTGTAGTAGTAAAATTAGTTGTAGAATTAGACATAAGTCTTATATTTTTATGTCGAATTGAGACGATTTATGACAGCATTTGCAATTCTTCTTCTAGCTCCTCTGCTTCTGCCGTTTTATTAAGAGATTGTTTTATTAAAATAAATAGTTTTAGAGAATCAATTAAATCATTCTTAAATGCTTGCGGACTACTATTATAAAATTCTTTTCTTATCTTTAATGCTTCTTTACAGTTTTGCTCAGCTTTTTCGTATTTACCTTTATTCTCTTGCAAAATAGCTAAGTTATATAACGTATTAGCTACATCAGGCAGATAAGCATCGGGATTAGCTTTAGCTAAATTTTTATATATCTCTAAAGCTTCGTTAAAACTAGCCTCCGCATCATCGTGTTTGTTGGTAGTTCCTTGTAACCCCCCTAGGTTGTTTAGCGTACCAGCTACATCAGGCAAATAAGCATTGGGATTAACTTTGGCTAAGTTTCTTCTTATCTCTAAAGCTTC
>WRAP01000001.1 GCA_009780135.1 Bacillota bacterium | reverse complement strand
GCTGATTGCTGGAATGATGTTTCTGAATATGAGTGCCCTTATGTTTGGTGCCGGTGCTATAACGGCAGGGTTTCGGTCAAAGGACAGCGGCAATTGCTTTTGGGATGGTGTCGGGGACTTTATTAGGAATGAATGGGCAATGCAGGTGGCTATTAGTAGTACACTCGTCATAGCTACATTTGGTTTGAGTCTGGCAGCCAAAGGTATGATAGGTGCAGCTGGTGGGCTAGCAAAACTAATAGGTAAAGGAATAGGAAAGAAAGCTAAAGCACTGCCGAATACGAAAATAAGAGGTCGTGCTCCTGGGAAAACAATTGATTTGCGTACGGGTGAGGAGGTTGGAAGGTTTATCAGTGATGGAAAAGGTAACACTATGATAGAGCCTGTTGGAGGAAAGGCTGTAGCTGCAGGAAAAAACGGAATAGATACTCATACATTATTCCCAAATGGTTCAAATTATCAGCGATTAAATCCTGCTGGACATTTTAGAAACCCTACTGCTCATGGTCATGGGCACTTAATTGGAGCAGGTCCAGGAATGAAAGGACAAGGAGTGTCTATAGATCCATTAGGCAATATTGTTCCTTGGGATAGTGCAGCGGGATCTTAATTATAGGAGATTAAAAAAAATGGAAAATGAATTTCTAAAATTAGTAAATAAAGAGGGTATAAAAAATGGTACTTGTGTTTATGGTAGTATAGAGTATGAGGTAAAAATAGTTAAATGGCATAATTTTTATGGCACAGGTGATTACGAAGATTTTGAAGAAATTAGGGAAGATAGGGCAGTAGAGTGCTACTATGTATTTTATGAAGATTTAGCCAATAAAGGTAGCTTTAATTCTGGCGGAGGGTGTTTTTTAACTATTCAAGAAGCAATAATGTCAATAGAAAGCAATGTAAATGTTAAATGGAGTAATTAACAAAGCTATTAGACTATATTACAAAAGCCCATTTATAGACGAATATTCGTCTATAAATGGGCTTTTGTAATAATTTTTCTAATTTCACCAGACATAACGGCTAAAACCCAATACTATATCACGCATACTATGTGAAATTGGGCAAGAATTCGCTGCTTCAACCCGCTTTTACCGTAACTAAACTCCTCAACTCACCATTTCTTTTCGCATAATGATGGCACTAGGAAGATAGCCTTAACTAGAGCAACTAATATAAATCTAATGGCTCCTTCTCGTACGCTTCCGTCAGTAATAATTCATCCGCTAGCTCTAAACATAGACAGTCGAACTCTCTTTTGCGAATACTTTGATTACTTTCGAGCTAATTCATTCTTTAAAATAGTGCTTGTATATGCATAATACTTTTGCTATCTAGATTTTTTACTTTATAAATAAAAAATCTGTTGTTTTTTATGATGAAATTTAGTAAAATTCTTTTTAAGAAGGGCTACATATGGATAAAAAATGGGATAAAAGATTTATGGAGATGGCACATTTGGTGGCTGGTTGGTCTAGTTGCTATAAGCCAAATCGTCAAGTGGGCTGCGTTATTGCTAAAAATAAACGCATTCTAACTACCGGTTATAATGGAGCTCCAAGCGGAATTAAAAATTGTAAAGAAAAAAACTGTTGTATGCGTGTTGATTTGGGGATAGAAAGCGGTAAACAACACGAGCTTTGCTATGCCACTCACGCCGAACAAAACGCAATTGTGCAAGCGGCCAAAATGGGCATAAGTATAGAAGGTGCTACGCTCTACTGCACTCACCAGCCATGTGTAATTTGTTCTAAGCTTATTATAAATAGTGGCATTAGTCGCATTGTTTTTGAGCATCCATATCCTGATGACTTCTCTAAAAAAGTTCTAGATGAAGCAGGGGTAGAGATGGAGCAACAAAAGCGGAGTTAATAAAAAATATGAATAATTTAGATTATAAAAAAGGAAAGAATGGTTTGTTAGAATGTCCGTGTTGTGGTAATTTTACGATAGAAGGTAGTTGGGAAGATGGAACACCGATTGAAGTTATTGTAGACATTTGCTCTGTTTGTTTTTGGCAATTTGATTTGGCTAGTCAAGAGAACATCAATATTTCTATTGGACCTAATCGTGTATCGCTAATTCAAGCTAAAGAAAATTACAAAACTTTTGGAGCTGATGAAAAAATGCATTTGGAATATGTGCGTCCACCTTTGCCAGAAGAATTGCCGGAAAATAATTAGCATTTAGGCAAAATAAAAATGAGCAATTGTTTGTTATTTGTGATTTATGAAAACTTTAATTGTAGCGATAAATGCTAAAGCAGTGCATAAAGCGCTTAGTCCGTGGTGCTTAAAGGCATATGCCGAGAAGCAAGGTATGTGTGGCGACTCTAATATTGAAGTCTTAGAGTGCGATATAAACGAGCCGATAAATGAGATATTGGCCCGTATTTTTAGTATCAAGCCAATTGTTTTAGCTTTTTCGTGCTATATATGGAATATTGAGGTTGTTAAAAAGATTGCTCCATTATTAAAGAATTTATTGGGTAATGTTAAAATTGTGCTAGGTGGTCCCGAGATGAACGGAGTAGGGCATGGTGAAATGATAGATGATTATTCTTTTGCAGATTATATTATAGTTGGACAAGGTGAGAGTGCTTTTTATGAGTTATTGTGCGATTTGTATGCAAAAAAACCATTGAAATCAAGAGTTATGTCTGGTGAGTATAAAGAATTATGTGTTTTGCCGTCGCCTTTTACAAGCGATTATTTTGCTTCTTTTTCATATGAAAAAATTCCGATTGAAAAACGGCTTATCTATTACGAAAGTACTAGGGGCTGTCCGTTTAGTTGTAGTTATTGCACAAGTAGCATAATAAAAGGTTTAGAATGTGTTAGCATAAAAAGAGTTAAACAAGAAGTTGAGTTGTTATTACGGTATGGTGTTACTACTATTAAATTTATTGATAGAACATTTAATGCCGAGAATAAACGAGCGGAAAATATTTTAGAATTTGTTGGCGGTTTAGATGCAAAATGTGTTTTTCATTTTGAGGTTGCTCCGGAGTTATTTAGTCAAGGTTTGTTAGATATAATAGAAAAGTTGCCATATGGACGAGTGCAATTTGAGTTAGGTTTACAGTCGGTAAATGGCAAAACATTAAAGGCGATAAACCGTAAACAAAATGTCGACAAAGCGATTAAAAATATTAAACGACTTGTCGGGTTTGGAAATTGTCATATCCATATAGGACTTATTGCGGGATTACCGTATGATAATATTAACGATATAAAAACAGCAATAAATTTATCTGTAGAAACTGGAGTGCATTGCTTGCAGTTAGGTTTTTTAAAGATGCTAAAAGGCACACCAATTTTAGATCTGGATTTCGGTGCTGTATATGGTAATTTTGCTCCCTATGAAGTTATGCAAACTAACACGCTTAGCTTTGGTGAAATTATTAAATTAAAACAAATTGAGGCGATCATAGATAGATTTTACAATAGTGGTGGTTTTGTCGAAACAATTAAATTTGCGTGTAAGGAAATTTTTAACAATAGCGCATATGTTTTTTTTGATAAATTCAGCGAATATCTAAAGTCAAAAAATATAAAAACTAATGCCTCGTTAGAAGTATGTTATGAGGCATTGTGTGAGTTTTTAATTAAAAACGGAGGAGAGGCAATGGCGGTGCATCATTATATAAAGATGGATTGTTTTACCTTTGATAGAGCAGGATTGGCACTCCCAAAAAATATAGAAAATAACCGACAAATCAACGCGGAAAAAGAATGTAGAATAACGCACAACATCCCACAAAACATTCAAATCCGTGCTGAATATTTTGAATTAGATAAATCTACACAAATTTTTGTCTATGATAATAAAGATGATATAACTAATAGATATAAAGCTATTTAATTGCAGAAACATTTTGTTGTTTTTTGCCATTCATTACCCAACTAAAATCAAACTAATTTAAGGATTGGCTATTGGAGCAAGATTAAATAGCAATAAAATCGGGCGAGATTTTCTTTTCCGATTTATTTTTCTAATTTATCTAAAAAATCTTTGACTCGATTTTCATCACCATTTTCGGTTGGGCTATAAAGCTTTTGACCAACTAAGCTATCGGGCAGATATTGTTGTTCTTTATAGTAACCGCCATATGTGTGAGGATAAATATATTGCTTGCCTGTATCTAAAACGCTAGCGTAAGTCCTGTCTCGCAGATGATAAGGCACTTCGCTAGCTCCGCTACTTTTTACAGCATCAATAGCATTGGTTCTAGCCATAACTACGGCATTGCTTTTTGGGGCAGTGGCAACATAAATTATTGCATGTGCCATTGGTAAGCTGCCCTCAGTGTAACCCATTCTTTCGAATGCTAGATAGGCATTCATTACAACTACAAGAGCATTGCTATCAGCCATGCCAACATCCTCGCTAGCGTGAGCCAATAGTCTCCGATAAATCAATAGAGGGTCGCAACCTGCTTCACATAATCTAAAAGCCCAATATAAGCTAGCATCGGGGTCACTGCCTCGTAAACTCTTACAAAAGGCACTTAGCATATCGTAATATGTGTTTTCATCTACTGAAATTGCTTTTTTTTGCGTACTCTGCGTGGCGACATTAAGCGTTATGTCTATTGAACCGTCTTTTTCTGGTTGGCTACTAAGCACAGCAAGCTCTAAAGCATTTAATGCTGAACGCAAATCGCCATTAGCTCCCCACGCAAAATGGTGAATAGCCTCTTCGCTAATTTTGATTATGAAATTTCCTAATCCTCTTTCTTTATCAGAAATTGCCCGTCTTAGTCCCGCTAAAATATCTTTATCTGCTAGACCTTTAAGTTCAAAAATTCTGCATCTAGAAACAATAGCTCTAGTCATAGAAACGAACGGATTTTCGGTAGTAGAACCTATAAAAATAATGCTTCCGTCTTCAATAGCACTAAGTACGCAATCGCTTTGTGCTTTATTCCAGCGGTGGCACTCATCTAATAGCAGATAAGTTTTTTTACCGTACATTTTTTGATTTTGCTTAGCTCTCTCTATAACTGCTTTAGCGTCTGCTACACCGCTAGATACAGCATTAAGTTTTTCAAAATTACCTTTAGTAGTGCTTGCTATAATGCTGGCAAGTGTGGTTTTGCCTGTGCCGGGAGGTCCATAAAAAATACAACTACCTAGCATGTCGCTAGAGATAGCACGCATAAGAAGCGAGTTTTTAGATAAAATATGCTCTTGCCCTAAAAAATCATTTAGAGTATTGGGTCGCATTCTATCAGCTAGCGGAGCATTTTTTTTGGAAGAATTATCTTTAGAAAAATCGAATAAGTCCATAAAAATAGTCTAGCATGAAATTAAAAAACAAGTCAACTTTTTTCTGTTAATCAATCAAATTCTCATTATCTGAGATAAGATCTGCGTTTTTGAGGTGGTTTTTTTTCTCTCGAGATGGTAGAATTTTTATATGGGAAGGCAAAAATAATCTAAATATCTAATTAAAACCTTCATTTAATTAGAAATAAATTAGGAGTAATATAAATGGAAAAACAAACTATAGGAAAATTTATTGCGATTTTACGAAAAGCTAGCGGATTAACGCAAGAGGAGTTAGCAGAAAGACTTCATGTCAGTAACAAAAGTGTTAGTAGATGGGAGTGCGATGCAACATACCCCGACTTGTCTCTTATTCCTGTTATTGCAGAGCTTTTTGGTGTAACTAGTGATGAAATTCTAAAGGGTGCCAGAATTTCAAAAGTTGATAGAGAATACATCCCAAATAAAAAAATCGAAAATTTATCAAAGCAAGAATTTGAAGAAAGGATAAGTCAAGCTCTTGTAGCAGACAAATCTGAAAAGTCAGAAAAGCTCCGAAAGCGAATTATTCTAAAAACGGTCAATAGTTTTAAGCATCTATCTCTAATTTCGATAGTATTAAGCGTTACAGCATTCATGGTTTTTATGCTTGTAATGATAATGCGAGAGCCCTTGCAAACGCTTATTGCGATTTCGCTATGTATAATTAGCGGTATTCTTCAAATTGTTTTATGTAACACAACAAAAGCTTCGCTAGGTGATATCGAGCTAGATGATGATAGAGTTGTTGGTAGAATAAAAATGGCAATTCGTACGGTTCATAATTATAGATTTAATATTCTTGCGCTTAATATTATTATGATCATTAGTTTTGTGTATGCCTTTGTAGGTTATGCTTATGCGGGAGAAGGGGTTGGTATTATAACAGCATTATTATTTATTCCGTTTGCTATGCTTAATGTAAATATTATTAGAATGATTTTAACAGATAAGAAGTATTTTGTAATATCTAACATTATGCAAGCAAGATTAAAAAAGCAAAACATAATATATGGTATAATTTTAATAAGTTTTTTTGTATTAATTTTAGTTGGCAATGTTATATTTGCAGTAGTTTGGAGTGTAACTCCCACAAGTCGTGCAGAAGTTTTTGTATTATTTGGAGTGCCGTTTATGCTTATGGCGATAATTATCGCTTCGGTGTATATAGTTAAACGCATAAATCTTCTTAAGGGGAGGAGTCAAAAATGATATATAACGAATTAGAGCTAGACCAAGTTGAGTTAGAGCTAGAAAGAGAAGAAAAAAATAAAATATCACATAAATCAGTTGCAAATAGGTTAATGGATATAAAATTGCGATATAAGATTTTATTGTTATTGGGTCCAGCGATATTGTTTTGGTTTTTTGTAATATTAAATTGGATAGTCAGTAGTGCTGTAATCGAGCATTATAATCTAACTAACGATATAGCAGTAGCGTTTTTAGCAAGTTTAATCTTAAATCCGTTTTTGCTGGCATTACCTATTTATATCGTAGTGCATAAATCCAAACAAAGCGTCCCACATATATTATTTATTGCTGTGATTGGTGTTAGTTTTTTTGTAACAATGATCGTCTTTATGTCACTTACTTGGGTTGGTTTTGGTGTTTTGACTCAGGTTTTATCAGGTTGGTTTACTCTTAATCGCCGGGTTTATGTAGCCACTACAGCAACAAGTTTTCAAATTGGTGTAGTAGTTATGTTCTTGCTATACTACACAGCAACAGTTGTATATTTTATAACTGATGCTATTAGAAGAATCAAAATAATTTCTAACCCCACAGAACTAGACTTAAACGAACAAGATGGAATATATAAGTAGTTTTTGTTTTTGACTTTGGATTATTGATATGTTATCTTATTTGTAAGGATAATTAACAGATGATAGTAATTTTTTCAGGGAGTTCGGGTGTTGGTAAAAACACGGTGATAAACGAACTTATAAAAGATGAGGTGGGTATTTTAATGCCGACATTTACGAGTAGGCAACCAAGAAACGGCGAAACGGAGGGAGTGCCTTATTATTTTGTATCACAATCTAAATTTAAGCAAATGATAAATAGAGATGAGTTTTATGAATATGAGTTTATACATGGCAAAAATTATTACGGCACTCATAAAACAACAATAGATAGATTGTCGCAAGAGGGCAGTGTTCTACTAAAAGATATTGATGTTTTGGGTGCTATGAATTTGCAAAAATTACTCAAAAACAAAATTAAAGTTCTTACAATTTATTTGCATATAGATAAAAACACTCTTATTGAAAGGCTTAGAGGCAGGGGAGAGACCGATATAGAGGATAGATTAAAGCGCTTTGATTTTGAGTTTTCGTTTAGCGATAAGTATAATATCGTTATAGAAAACATAGATTTAGCTAAAACAGTAGAAATTTGCAAAAAAGTGATTGAAGAATATAAAAATGTGTGATAATATATATACAGGTTGTCATTTTTAGGCAGTCTAATTTTTTATTTAGAAAAGGTAAGCAGTATATTGAACTTTATTTTATCAACAGGTCTATTTAGACCAGAAAATTTCCAATTTACAGAGCCGATTTGGTGGGTTAGCCAAGTTTTTGCTTTAATTTGTTTGGTGTTTTTTATTTGGTGTTTTCAAGTAAGAAACAAAGTGAAAATGATGGCACTTACTGGTATTGGATGCTTAGCTTTTTCTATAAGTGCAGCATTATTACAAAACTATGCAATTTCAGGATTGTTTTTTTTAGCAGCAGTTCGTAACTTTGTGTTTTCTTATTTTGATTGGCGTGTGGCAAAAGGTAAACGCATGGATAAGTGGCTATACTTATTTTTCTGTGGATTTTTTATTGTAGCTACAGTAACATCAACTATAGTTCTAAATCTTATGCCTGTATTAAATGCACTGGGCGTAGAGTACCGCATAACTCCAATTTGGCTAGAAGTTGTTATTTGTACAACATTAGTTGGGTTAATTGTTGGTAATATATTAGATGGTACAAATGTCATGCGTGTTAGCTTTATAATAAATCGCATATTTACTATAATAAACCACCTTATAGTAGGCAACCTTATAGGTATGATTATTGCCATTTGTGCCATAACTTCTAATCTTGTTTATTATATTAAACTCTTTAGGGATATAAAAAAAGGACGACTAAGAAAAGATTACCATAAAAATCTTGATGATCATTCTCTTCAAAATGCAGATGCTGCTGATGTAAAGCAAGAACAGTCCGAATCGGTTTTAATAGAGGGTGCTATTGCTGTAATGGAGAGCGAGTCTTAAAGTAACATAATGCACAATAGTGATTTAATAGTCCTAAAGCATTAGATATGGTGATTAAAAACTTGTTGTACTGGTTAAAAAAATGTTAAAAAGCTTGAAAACATTATGTTTTAGGCTTTTTTATTTTTTTAAATGACTTTTTTTCTTAAAAACACTTGCTTAGAAAATAGTTTTAGTGTATACTAATAAGCATAAATCGTCCTCGAAAAAGTCTATTATTTACAAGCAATTATTTTGCGGGGATTTATACTAAATTTGGCTATGTTGTCATATATATAAAGATGGCATAGGCAAATAAGTTTCGTTAGCACTATGGGAGTATCAACTGTAAATGTATACGGCAGAATTTCTGTTGCCGACGATGCGTTAGCTCAAGTAGTAGCTAGTGCCGCTAAGGAATGCTATGGTGTAGTGGAGCTTGTTAGTAAAAAACTGTCAGACTCTATTGCGGATTTATTAAAAAAATCGAATGTAAGTAGAGGAGTTAAAATTTTAACAAGCGGTGATAGGATATGGGTAGATATTTTTGTGATATTAAAATATGGATTATCTATAGACGCAGTAGCACAGAGCCTTAGAGAAACAGTAAAATATAGATTGGAATCTTTTACCGGTATGATATGCGAACAAGTAAGCGTAAATGTGGTAGGGATAAGTATATAGTGTTTAGTTCATAGTGTATAGAGCATAGTTAAGAGGTTATTATAGTTAATGAATAACAAAATAATAATAACTAAGCACTATGCACTATGAGTTAAGCACTAATAAATAAAGGAGCAAATTTATTTATGATAAAAATTTTAAACGGTGCGAACTTTCGTTCGATGATAATTAACGCCGCTAACATAATAGAAATTCACAAACAGCATGTAGATAGCTTAAATGTTTTTCCTGTGCCAGATGGCGACACGGGTACTAATATGAGCCTTACTATGATAAGTGCTGCTAAAGAAGTGTCGGCTTGCGATACTAATCATATTTCCGACTTATGTACCGCACTTTCTAAAGGTGCATTGCGTGGTGCTAGAGGTAACAGCGGTGTTATACTTAGTCAAATTCTAAAGGGCTTTGCTACCGAATTAGGTTCAGCTAAAGAGGTAAGTGTTAAAAAGTTCGCTAAAGCACTAATGGCAGGCACTGAAGTTGCTTATAAGGCAGTTACTGATCCTAAAGAGGGTACGATACTTACAGTTATTAGAGAAATGGCTGAGTTTGCCGTAGCGGATGCTAAAAAAACTCAAGGTATAGAAGATTTTTTAGAAAAAGTTATAGAAGCGGGTGAGGTATCTCTTAAAAAAACTCCCGACTTATTACCTGTTCTAAAAAAAGCGGGTGTTATAGACGCTGGCGGTAGAGGATTATTAGTTATTTTTAAAGGTTTTTATAATGCGTTAGTCGGACTTGAAGAAACTGAAATGGCATTTAACGATAGTGCAGAGGAGCTTCCATTTGGCGAAATACCTCATTTTGATTATGCCGATTTAGCAGAAATAGAATTTGCGTACTGTACAGAATTTTTTGTAGTAAATCTTAAAAAGAAAACAACAGAAAGTGATATAGATAAACTTAGAGAAGCACTTACCAGCATTGGTGATAGCGTACTTGTTATAGGTGATTTATCTATGGTAAAGGTACATGTCCATACAAACGAGCCGGGTGTGGCTCTTACATATGCTTTAGAATTAGGCGAGGTTGATAAAATCAAAATTGATAATATGTTAGAGCAAAACCGTGCTTTAATTGGTTCTCAAAAAGAAAAGTTAGAGCCATTTGGTATGGTTGCAGTATGTGCGGGCGAGGGTTTATCGGCTATATTTAAGGATTTAATTGTGGACCAAGTAGTAGAAGGCGGTCAAACAATGAATCCGAGTGCTGAGGATATTGCTAAAGCAGCCGATAAAATTAAAGCCGAAAATGTTTTCGTTTTCCCCAATAATAAAAATATTATCTTAGCGGCCGAGCAAGCAAAAGTGCTTTCTAAGCGCAATATTGTAGTTATTCCGACTAGAAATGTGCCAGAAGGTATAAATGCAGTACTGGCTTATAATCCTGAAAATTCTTTACAAGATAATATATTGGATATGAACAGTGCTATTCATGAGGTTAAAGCGGGTGCTGTTACAACGGCGGTTAGAAGTGCTAATATTGATGACCTTAAAATCAATGAAGGCGATATTATTGCGACTGTTAACAGTAGTATTGTTTCTAAAGGCAAAAGCGTTAGCGAAGTAGCCGAAGAACTGGTAGAGAATTTAATGCACGATAACGCTAGCAACATCACGCTTTATTACGGTAGTAATGTAGACGAGGAACAAGCTCAAATTTTAGCTGACGAACTTCAATCCAATCACCCAACAATGGATGTAGGTATTCACTTCGGCGGTCAACCACTTTATTATTATATAGTGTCTATTGAATAGTGCTTAGTGCGTAGAGTATCTTATTTTTAGTAATAAAATTCATAATTATAGTACAATATTCTGTTGCTTGAATCTAAAAAGATAAAAATGATTAAAGGAATTTTTTTAAGGAAGTATTAACAAAGATATGTTTGAAAAAAAGAAAAAACACTTTTTAATAAACGATGAGTTTATCAAAGATAAATCTAACGGTAGTATGGAAATTATTGAACCGGTATGGTATAGTGTCAGTATTTATGATGGTGTAGAAAAGTATGAAAAAGATTTAGGGGCTTTTTCTATTCCGCAACGCTATGTTTTTGCAATAGAATGGTATAATGCTGAAGTTTGTAATGGTGGGCACGATCAGTTTTATGGCAACTCTACAGGTATAGTTTGGGAAGATGTAATGAATGGCCTTAAGACGATAGGTGCAAAAAAGCATTATGATATAATAAAAAAATCAATCAAAAAAATGGGTGGTAATCCAAGTAAGGATAGTGAAGAGAGAGAAGAAAAATTAGAAGAACTAGAGCCAGATTTTGAAAAATTAGATATGAAATTTTATGAATTAGATGAAGAACTAGACGAAAAACTGCAGAAATACATCTTAGATAATGCAAAAGATTTTTATTTCGATGGTGTTGTAACAATAGACTAATAAAAAACTTGCTTAATCGTAGGGTCGACCATCGGTCGTCCGCATTTCAATAAGGGGCATCGTATTAGGTGTCCCTTAAAAAATATTGTGAAAATACTTGTTGTATATGCAACTAAAAATGGGGCGACTAAGGAAATTGCTGAGCGGATAGCTAAACAAATTTCGTCTAGCGAAATTTGTGATGTGAAAAGTGCCGAAATCCCTAATATTAACGATTTTGATTGTGTTATTTTAGGAAGTGCTATTTACGCTGGAAAAAGCAAAGAATATGCTAACACAATCGACGACGAAAAGGTAGAACAATTAGTAAATGAATTACAATAAATTTTCATTTCAGCTAGAATTTTACTATTGATATATGACTTTTATTACCGATGTATTATAATAAACAAATGCAAAAATGTTTTGAAGTGCAAATTATAGATAGAATAGAGAAATTGCCGATACTAAAAATTGGCGATAATTTTTCTATTGCGTTTTTTAATTTGCACGGCAATGTAGAGCTAACTGAGCATTGTGCTATACATATAGCTCCGCTTGTTTTGCAATCAAAAGCCGATATAATTTTAACAGCCGAAAGCAAAGGACTTCAATTAGTGCACGCTATTGCTAAAAACTTGTCGCATAAATTTTACGCTGTTGCTAGAAAATCACAAAAACTTTATCTTCAAGACGGTATTTCAGTTTCGTATCAATCCATAACTACAAAAGGCGAGCAAACACTCTATCTGTCAAAACACGATGTTGATTTATTAAAAGGTAAAAAAGTAGCAATAATAGATGATGTAATATCTACAGGAGAATCAGTTTCTGCTTTAGAAAAGCTAGCTGAAACAGCAGGCGGAAAGGTTGTCTTAAAAGCTACTGTTTTAGCCGAAGGCGATGCTAAAAATCGTACCGACATTAAATTTTTAGCTGACATTCCGCTGTTTTTTGATTGTAATGACAAAGTTTTCAGAAAAATTAATTAACGAATATAAAGAAGTGTTAGGAAAAAAAGGATATCCTAAACTTAAGGACATTGATTTCTCTTGGGTTCAAAAATGGACGGAGGCAAACGAGAATGATGAATTTATTCCGCCGACTGTTCCATTTGTAGGATATAATTATACAGAAGGTGGTGTGTTAATTTATGCAAGTGCAGAAAATTTATCAAATAAAGGTACGCACTTGGAATGTATAAGAAGTAGTGATAATATTTATAATCGACATAGATACGCTTTTCGCAAATTTTTTGATAAAGAAAAGCGAGTTTGGTGTCAACCGATTTGCGATGGTAAATTAACCATAGCAGGAGCTTATATATGTAAAAAACGATCTATAAAGAATTTATCATATAAATCGCCCAATGATTTTCTTAATAATATTGCATTTGGCAATTTTGGTAAATTCTCTATAGATGAAAATGGTAATGGGAAAAATAAAGATTATGCCAGTAGATTAAAATTTTTAGAGCATTCATTAGATTATGTAAAAAAAGATATTTGTACATTAAGACCAAATTTAATAATAATGCCGAAAACCATATATGGATTAAAAACAATATCAAAATGGCTTAAGAATTTATTAGACGAAATTGGATTAACGGAGACTGAAATTATTACAATTTATCAAATTAACACCCAAACTATCAATTTGTTTTTTAATAATAAAAATATTAGCATAAATGACGAAGTGGTAAATATAGGCGAATTAGAAAATTGGCTAATAGAATACGGCATTAAAAAGGATTGGTATAATCCGATATTTAGATATTTAAATGAAAGAATCTAAAAAATATCTAAATTTTACATAAAAATACTCTAATTTATGGGCATTTTTTTAGTTTTTAACTTTACATATCGTTTTATAAAATGCTATAATATTGTATGTATGAATGACAAAATCTTAGGCGCAATCCGTTTTACAAACGGCAAGAAAATCAATTTTGAATTATATCCAGAGATAGCTCCGATTTCGGTTGCAAACTTTGTGGAACTTATAAAAGAAGGCTTTTACGACGGGCTTTGCTTTCATAGAGTCATCCCTAACTTTATGATTCAGGGTGGCGGTATGATTGCTAAAGGTAAGGGCTTAGCTGAAAAACGTAATAAAAAAACTATTAAAGGCGAATTTAGGTCTAATGGTGTGGACAATCCACTAAAGCATACTGCGGGCGTTTTTAGTATGGCACGCACAAGTGTAAATGACAGTGCAACAAGTCAGTTTTTTATCTGCGTTGCCGATGTGCATTTTTTAGACGGCAATTATGCCGGTTTTGGTAAAGTTGCTGATGATGAGAGTTTGGCGGTAGCAATAGCAATTAGTCAAGTAGAGACAGGCAATGTAGAGCATCATAGCGATGTGCCGATTATGCCGATTGAGATTCAAACGATAGAGTTAGTCTAACTCCTATCTATAAATATTATGTTTCAAATATTAGGAACGGGCAGTAGTCTGCCTAAATTAAAAGTTACAAACGACGATTTAGCTAAAAAAATGGATACCTCCGATGAATGGATTGTATCTAAGACTGGCATTAAATCTCGCAACATTCTATCTGACGAAACTATTACAGATTTAGCTGTAGAGGCGAGCATTAAAGCGATAAAAGATGCTAAAGTTGATGTGTCGGAAATTGATTTGATTGTATCAGCCACGCTAGTTGGCGATACAATAACTCCGTCTATGTCTTGTTTAATTGCTGAAAAGTTAGGAGTTAGTTGCCCTGCATTTGATATTAATGCTGCTTGCAGTGGTTTTGTTTATGCTTTAGATGTAGTAGCGGGTTATTTTGCCAGAAAAAAAGTTAAAAAGGTTTTGGTTTTGGGGGCAGAAAGATTAAGCCATCATATAGACTGGAGCGATAGAGCAACTTGCGTGTTGTTTGGTGATGGTGCGGGTGCTGTTGTGTTAGGTGAAGGTGATAATCTTAGATCAATCCGTTTAACGACTCAACCAGGCAAAGCTAATTTATATGAGGATTTTAGAGGTGGAGATAGCCCGTTTAGTACGAGAGAATTTCCTGTTCAGCATATTAAAATGAACGGTCAAGAAGTATATAAATTTGCTGTTAATGCTATCGTAAACGATATTAAGTTTGTGTTAGATGATGCTAAGATAACTCAAGAAAAAGTAAGTCATTTTCTTCTTCATCAAGCTAATATTAGGATTATTGATGCAGCAATACATAGCTTAAAAATTCCCAAGGAGAAATTCCATAATACAATTGACCACACAGGCAACCTCTCAGCTGCAAGTATACCTGTTTTATTAGACGAGATAAATAAAGCCGGCAAACTAAAGCGAGGCGACCTTATAGCAATTTGTGCCTTTGGAGCAGGGCTAACGACTGGTGCGATGTTGATGGAGTGGTAAATTTTAATTGAGAATTGTTGATTTACTATATGTAATTGAAGTTTAGTAAAATCAATCCAAAATTCTCAATTATATAAAATAAAGTATAATATTGCCAACTCGGTAATTTATATATATAGGGGGTAAAAAAGGAGAAAAACATTATGACAGTAACAGAAAGAATTACAAAAATTTTAGTAGACTATAGGGATTTTGACCCTTCTAGTATCACGCCAGCAACAACCTTTGCCGAAATCGGTCTAGACTCTTTAGATACGGTAGATTTGGTTATGAAGCTAGAAGAAGAATTTGGCTTCGAGATTCCAATGAGCGAAGGTATTAAATCAGTTGGTGATTTAGTTAGCTTTATCGAGTCACAAGCATAGTCTAAAAATTAACTTTTTTACTAAGAAACACTTAAAACCTCTGTTTAGAAAGTATTTTATAGGCAGAGGTTTTGGGGTATAATTGTGTTTAATTAGAAATTATGATTTTTATTTTAGTAATAAAATAGAAATCATTGTAGTGACGACATTTTGTCGCACGAACTTTAGAAAAAGATGATTAGCCAAAAAACATTAAAAACTCTAGAATTTGATAAAATTTTATCATTAGTTAGCGAATATGCGGTGTCGCAATTAGGTAAGGATGCAATTGTATCTACAAGGCCAACAACCGATATTTTTACTGCTAACAAACTTCTTGATTATACTGAGGAGTATTATTTGGCTATCAATAAATATAATGCGAGTAATATACTTTCATTCGATGATATATCAATTGCGTTACAGCGTTCGTCAATAGGGGCTATATTACAAATTTCCGAGCTTCTTAGTATAGCAAAACAAATTAGAGCTATTAGAATTATTAAAAAGGATATTTTATCTTGCGGGGAAGGGGTTTTTTTATTAAAAGAAATTGTGAATCAAGCTACGATTTATTCTACAATTGAAAACTCTATTGGTGATGCAATAGCTAATGAAGCCGAATTAAAAGATGGTGCCAGTAGTGAACTTAGAGACATTCGTCGTAAAATTACTTCTACCGACGCTCGTTTAAAAGAAAAGCTAAGTAGCTATACAAAAAAGGGGAGTAAGTTTTTGCAAGATAATATTGTTACGGTACGAAACGGAAGATTTGTTTTGCCTGTAAAGTCGGAATTTAGAGGCGAGGTGCATGGAATAGTGCACGACCGTTCCGATAGCGGAGCAACGGTATTTATAGAGCCGATGGCAGTGGTTGAATTAAATAACGAATTAAAATCATTGCAAATTGCTGAGCAAAAAGAGATAGAAAAAATACTAAAAATCTTATCTAGCTTAGTATCAACCGCTAGCGAAAATCTAAAAAACAACCAAGAAATACTTGTTCTACTAGACATAATAAGTGCAAAAATGCACTTTTCGGTTAGTTTTAACGCTTCAAAGCCGATATTAAACTCATTTGGCGCAGTAAATATAAAAAAAGGTAGACATCCGCTTATAGATAAATCCACTGTTGTGCCTGTTGATTTATCATTTGGAGATCAATTTCCGCTACTTTTAATAACGGGGCCAAATACAGGTGGTAAAACAGTTTGTTTAAAAATCGCAGGATTATTTAGTCTTATGGCAACAAGCGGATTTTTTATCCCGGCACAAGAAGAAAGTGAGATTGCGGTGTTCGAAAATGTGTTTTGCGACATTGGTGATGAGCAAAGTATTCAACATTCATTAAGTACTTTTAGTTCACATATTTTAAATTTATCAGACATAACAAGTAAAGTTACGGAAAATTCGTTAATCCTATTAGATGAACTAGGTAGCGGAACTGATCCGTTAGAAGGTTCGGCTATAGCATTTGGTATTATTAAGCATTTAGAAAAACGAAACGCAAAGGGTGTTATTACAACGCATTATAGCAATCTAAAACAATATGCAACCGCTAGCGATAAAATTCAAAATGCGTGTATGCGTTTTTGTGAAAAATCTTTAAAGCCAACTTATCAAATTGTAATTGGTGTAGCGGGTGCTAGCCATGCTCTAAATATTGCTGAGTCGTTAGGGCTAGATAAAGATATTCTAAGAATTGCTAAGGAGAGCCTTAATAAAGATGAACAAAAGTTTGAACAGGCTTTAATTAAGGCTCAGGATGCAAAGGCGGAAGCGATAGAGGAGCGAGATAGAGCAAAAGCGGAGAGGATGCGGATAGAAGAAGAGTTAATAGCAGTAGAGCAAGAACGCAAAAAACTTATAGAACAGCATAGGAAATTAAGCGAAAATGCAAGATTAGAAGTTCGTAGAATTATAGGAAATTCAGTTGATAAGGCAGAAGAGTTGATAGAAGAAATTGTAGCGTTAAAAGAAAAGGCAGATGAGCAGAGTATTTTGCTAGCCAAGAAAAAACGCAGAGAGTTAGAAAACCTTGCCTTTATAGAAGAATTAGAAGTTGAACGAACTAAGCCATCAACCCCACTTGTGGTGGATGATATTAAAGTAGGTGATAATCTGTATTGCGAACCGCTTGATAGCTTAGCAATTGTTGTGGCTTTGCCAAACAAACGGGGCGAAGTTCAAGTCAGAGTAGGCAACGCTTTAACAAATGTTCATTTCTCAAAGCTATTTGTTCAACAACAAATACTAACAAGCAAAAATATCGCAAGTAAAAATACAAGTCAAGTAATCCAAAACAACAAACACAAACCCTCTAGCGTAACTTTTAATTACGAACCGCTACCTCCGCAGACAGTTCCAAAGGAATTAAAGGTATTGGGTCTTACGGTGTCGGAAGCTATACAGCAAATAGAATCCTTTATTATGTATGACAGGACAAGCAATTTACAACTGCGAATAGTGCACGGTAAAGGCACAGGTGCACTAGGTAAAGGCATACAAGCGTATCTAAAATCTCTAAAACGCACCAAAAGCATTCGCTACGGTCGCTACGGTGAAGGTGAAACAGGTGTCACTATAGTGGAATTAAATAGCGAAAAGTAAAAAAGATGTAATTAGTCTAAAATTAAATAATTTTATATCCTGTACACTTTAATTTTTCAATTAGTTTTTTGCCTTCGCTTAATCCTATGGGTTCGAATTCTATATGCAAAATAGTTTCGTTAAGAGTTAATTCGGTATTGGCACGGTCGTATTGAACGGAAATTATATTTGCGTTATTTTTTGCCATAATTGCAGTAAACTGTTCTAGACTTCCCGGCTTATCAAGCAAAACAATACTTAATTTCATTTTTCTGCCACGCACCCTTAGACCTCTTTCGATAATTTTGTGAACTAATCCCACATCAATATTTCCGCCCGATAAAATACAGCCTATATTTTTATTTTTTATTTTTAATCTACCGCTACAAGCAAGAGCTACCGAGGTTGCTCCACTAGCCTCAACAAACAGCTTTGCACGCTCCATAAGCAAAATCACTGTTTCGGCAATTTCGTCATCACTAACAGTAAGAACATCATCGGCATATTTTAGAATATATTCAAGCGTAATATTGCCTGGTTTTTTAACAGCAATTCCGTCGGCAATGGTGTAAATGTTATCTAGAGCAACCAGTTTTTTACTGACAAAACTTTTAGCAAAAGCGTCTGCTTTATTGGCTTGAACTCCGATAATTTTGATAGAAGGCTTTATGTGTTTAGCTATAAAAGCTACACCTGCAAGCAGTCCACCTCCACCAACAGGCACGATAATCATATCTAAATCTGGCTTATCGGCTAGCATCTCTAGTGCAACCGTGGCTTGACCTGCTATAATATCCTCATTATTAAACGGTGGAATAAAGCTAGCTCCGCTTGTTTTTGCTAGCTCAAGTGCGTGAGAGTACGCATCGTCAAAGCTATCGCCGTGCAAAATAACATTAGCTCCGTATCCGCTAGTTGCCATAATTTTGGCGATAGGAGAGGCAGTGGGCATAACAATAGTGCTTTCAATTTCTTTTTTACTAGCAGAATATGCAACGCCCTGTGCGTGGTTGCCTGCACTTGCTGTAATAACGCTAGCATGGCAGTTTATTTCGCATTGTTTAGCTATCATATTGTAAGCGCCCCTAGCCTTAAAGGAGCCCGTTTTTTGCAGATTTTCTGTTTTTAGATAAATTGAGTTACCCGAAAACTTAGAAAATGTTTCCGAGTAATATTGGCTGGTTTTATGCACAGCATCCGCAATGCGTTTTTGAGCCTTCAAAACATCTTCAAATGTTAGAGCCATACCTTTAGTATATGTGATTTGAAAAATTTGTGCAAGCATAATGTAGAGGGGCAACAGCATACATATAAACAATGTGCGAAAATTATCGAAATTTGAATGTTTTGGTATTGGGTAGCGGAATTTCCGGCTTAGGTGCTGAAAAGCTCTTAAATAAACTTGGGGCTAATGTTTTTTTATATGACGAAGCGGTTGATAAAATATTATTAACCGAGAGGTTTGTTGAGCAGTTTGATTTGTGCGTTATTAGTCCGTCTATAGACTTAAAGCATAAAATTTACAAAGTGTGTAAAAAAGAAAAAGTAGAAGTTATTAGCGAGGTTGAGTTGGCAAGCAGAAATTTTAGCGGTTTGATTGTTGGGATTACCGGCACTAACGGTAAAACCACTGTTACAAAGCTTTTAGAGTGTATTCTAAAAGAGGGCAGTCTTAATGCTAAGGCTTGTGGTAATGTCGGTTATTCTTTTAGTGAATGCGTGGCAGTAGATAATCCTAATATTGCAGTAGTGGAGCTATCGAGCTTTCAGTTAGAGCAAATGTGTGATGGTGGCAAGCTAAGACCTCATATCGCTATGATTACTAATATTTCGCCCGATCATCTTGATAGGCACGGAAATATGGACATATACGCAAAAGCTAAAAAAAATATTGCAAAAAATCAAACGACAGAAGATTATTTATTGCTTAGTAGCGATGATATTGCAAGTGAGTATTTAGCAGGATTCAATCCTAAAAGCAAGGTTGAATTTGTTAGTGTTGAGAATAAAGTAGACGGGGCATATTTATTCGGTGATAAGCTATGTTATTATGGGGAGGAGGTTTGTAGCATAGATGATATTGCTCTTAAAGGGCAACATAATGTGGCAAATGCGTTATTTTGTTTGGCAACAGCGAAGATTTTGGGAGTAGATAATGATGCAATTGTTAGTGGGTTAGGAAAGTATGGGGGAGAACCGCACAGGATTGTATTTTGTAGCGAGGTTTTCGGAAAGAGGTTCTTTAACGATAGCAAAGGTACAAATATCGGGGCAACAATAGCTGCGACAAAGAGTATGAAAGGCAATACGGTATTAATAGTGGGCGGTAAAGATAAAGGATATGATTTTGATAATTTATTTTTAAGATTGCCGAAAAATATTGTAAAAGTGCTAGCAATTGGAGAAACAGCAGAAAAATTATTTGCTAGTGCTATAAGAGCAGGTTTTGTAAATATAGAAATAGCAAGAAGTTTAGAAAGGGCAATAAAGATGAGTTTAGATATAGAAACTGATAATGTGTTGTTAAGCCCAGCATGTTCTAGTTTTGATAGCTATAAAGATTATAAAGATAGGGGAGAAGAGTTTGAGAGAATTGTAAAGGAACTGCAAACTACAACTGATAAAACTACAAATTAAGGATATTTTATAATTTCAGGATATTATAGCTTGCAACGACGGCTAAAAAATGACCGAACAAAAAAAAATATTTTTTCTTATTATTTCAAATGACTAATATATTTCAAAAACTAAAAATGCGTAATTCTAAAAACGCAAATACAAAACTCGAATCTGCTATCATAAAGGATATGGCTAATAAATCGAGTAAACTAGACCCGCTTTTGTATGGTGTAACTTTAGCTTTAGTTGCTTTTGGAGTGCTTATGGTGTATTCTGCCAGTCATTATAATGCCAGAGTAAATTTCGGCAACGAATTCTTATTTATGTATAAGCAGCTTGTAGGTGCTATTTTTGGTATTGGGGCGATGTTTGCACTATCTTTTATAGATTATCGCAAGCTAATTAAGTTTCGCTACATAATTTTACTTATATCCATAATTTTACTAGTCTTAGTTTTTGTACCAGGTATCGGCATAGAAAATTACGGTGCGAGAAGATGGATAAATTTTCCGTTTTTTACACTTCAACCCAGTGAGATTGCTAAATTTGCTTTTATTATTTTTGCTGCAGCTTATATGGCAAAAAATGCTAAAAAAATGAGTAAATTTAAAACTATAATTCCTGTATTGGCGGTAGGAGTGGGTATTTGTGTGCTTATAATACTGCAACCTAATATGAGCATTACTATGGTTACAGGTATGCTTATGCTTGCTATGTTGTTTATTGGCGGAATGAAAATCAAACATTTCGTTATGCTTGCTATCCCGTTTATGGCAGTTATCCCCACACTCATAATAATAGAACCATATCGAATGAATCGCCTTATGGCATTTTTAGACCCATGGCAATCTCCTCTTGGTGAAGGTTTTCAATTGATTCAGTCATATTATTCGTTAGGTAGTGGCGGATTGTTTGGTCTAGGATTATTTAACTCAAGACAAAAATATTTATTTTTACCGTTTTCCGAAAGCGATTTTATTCTAAGTATAATAGGCGAGGAGTTTGGACTTTTTGGCTGTATGTTATTATTCTTCGGTTTCATTGTTTTAATTTCTCGTGCTATTAAAATTGCTCAAAAAGCTCCTGATAGATTTGGTACATATCTAGCAAGTGGAATCGCAGGCATTATTGCAATTCAAACCCTAGTAAATATTGCTGTTGTAACAGGCAGTATTCCGCCAACCGGTCTACCGCTTCCATTTATAAGTGCCGGTTCATCTAGTCTAATCGTATTTCTCTCTTCAATCGGCATTCTTCAAAGCATATCAAGAAATTCTCATAAAAGCGTGCAAGCAATATAAAAAATAATGCTTGACACATATCAAAAAACAATGTATAAATAATCAATAACTGTACATAAATTTCTTACAATTTTTTAATTTTTTGTTGTATAAAATTTAAGGAGAAAAATATATGAATACTAAAGAATTTGCTATTCAAAAAAAGAAAATAGCTTGGTTAGGTGTTATTGTTTTGGCAGTGTTATTAGCAATAGTAAGCGTTATTGCTTTAACAATATTTGGTAATGCTGCAATAGTTGCAGATGGGGTAGTTATGCCGTTAGAAGAGTCGACTAATGTTACAATAACCTTTAATCTAAACGGTGGCACAATGCCTCCTGGTATAGATGCTCCGCATCCTCAAACATTTAATCCCGGCTTTGGTGGAATTAATCCCGGCTCACCTTTTAGAGAGGGTCATATTTTTAATGGCTGGAGAATTGGTAGTCCAATCGGAACTGTTGTAGTTTGGGGGACTACTCAGTTTAATCAAGATGCTACTCTATACGCTGGTTGGACACCTAGGCAATTTGGTATTACGCTGGTAGCTAATGTGCCAGCTGAAGCTACAGCAGTTGGCAATATGGTTTTTGCTGAGTCTGGAAGTAATTGGGATTCTATGCATCATACGGGTGGCATTTTTGCGTTTAATTCAGCAAATCCGTTGCCTGTTAATCAATTTAGATTAAACGGTTGGAATTTTAATGGTTGGTCGCTTACACCAGTAGGTAATGTTATATTTCTTGATGGTGCTAATACTCTAAATAGGATTTATTTAGATAATCTTACTAGGCTTTATGCCATATGGACGCCACATACATATCAGATTCATTTTAATTCAGTTCCTAAATTTGTAGAATCTGGTTTATTGTTTGATAATGCCGTTAGAGAAGATATATTTAGTTACGACAGACCTGCTAGTATGCCTAGTGCGTCTATGCCATCGCTTTTAACTCATAATTCTAACTCTATAACTGGCTCAATGGGTTTTATGACTTTGCGTTATGATCATCCGTACGAGTTAAAAGAAAGAAATTTTGCTATAGTTGGCTGGGATTTTTTAGGCTGGACTTTTCAAGCTGATGGAATATGGCAGTTTTTAGAAGATGAGCATAATGTATTTAATATGATTTATCGTAGAGGCAATAATGCAGGTAATATAATATTATATCCTGTTTTTACTGCTAGGCGCACAACATTTACTATCAATAGTGCACAAGGAACCGGCGGAATCTCGCCTACGCAAACATTTAATGCTACTTTTGACTCTATGCCGACTAATCTTCCGCTTCCTATGCCTGTGCGTCCAGCTTATAGTTTGACTGGCTTTTATTATAGAATAGGAGCAAATAATTATCAAAGAATATTTGATAGTCAAGGAGTGTCTATTAGGCTATGGACGATTTTAGGTAGTAACGCTACTCTTATAGCTAGATGGACTCCAAATACTCTTAGAGTTCATTTTCACTCTGGAGCATCGGGCATAGAATTTATAGGGTATCTTCCGGAGATGCTTTCTCTTAACGCTTTTTCGTCATTTGTACTACCAAACCAATTTACTAGCAGCACTCACATTATGTTAGGATGGCGACAAGTTATGCATTTGAATGGTCAATGGGTAGAATATGATTTGTTTGATTTTGCTGCTTTAATCGAAACTAACTCAATAAGTGCTTCAGCTATTCTTAACGGTGATTTGGATGTGTTTTTTGTAGGAGTTTGGGCAGAACGAAGTGCTAGTGGTGGACTTCCTATGTCTGCTAGAGAGGACATAAATCATTTTATTTGTAGTGTTACATTTGTAAATTTAGTATATAGCGATTTTGACATTGTAGATGGTGTATTTTTCTTTAGATATACAGGCTATGCAATAGAGCCACAAATTCAAATTGTAGCAAGAAGTGGAGGGGATGGATTAAATGGTAGAACATTAATAGAGGGTAGGGATTTTAGAGTGTCATTTTTAAGCAATAGTTATTTAGGAATAATAACTGTAGAAATTAGAGGTATAGATAGATATTTTGGTGTATTTAGTAAGCATTTTTATATTGTAGAAGAGCTTCCGCATGAGGTGGAAATTCGTCAAAATAATAACATAGATCGTGAGTTTAACTTTAGATTAGCAGAACTTATCGTTTGGTCTATTGTAGCTATTATAGTTGCTATCATTTTAGCTATAGCAATATCTATATCAGCAAAACGCAGAAAAAGATAATAAATAGTTTTATTGAAAAATAAAAATTAGGAATGAGGAATTGTTGATTTACTACGATTTCTCATTTCTTGTTTGATAGGAGAAACATAATAATGAAAGGTAATTTTATATATTATAATCCGACCAAATTATATTTTGGTACGGATGCAATAAATGGGCTGGATAAAGAACTACCCAACTATGGCAAAAATATACTGCTTGTATATGGTGGCGGTTCTATTAAAAAGAACGGTATTTATGATGCTACACTAGATTTTTTAAAAAAGCATAATAAAACTGTTTTTGAAGATAGTGGAGTTATGCCAAATCCTACTTACAAAAAAATGTTGAATGGTATAGCGCTCGTTAAAAAACATAAAATTGATTTTATTTTAGCTGTGGGCGGGGGGTCGGTCGTAGACTATGCTAAAGCTGTTGCTGAATTGGCCTATGAAGAAGGCGATTTATGGGATAGGTTTTTTGTAAAATGCGAGCCTATTGTAGGCAAATTAGTACCGTTTGGTTGTATACTAACCATGGTTGGTACAGGTAGCGAGATGAACGGCGGCTCCGTTATTACTAACGAACAACTGAAAATTAAGGATGCTATTATGGTTGGTCCTGAAGGCTTTCCTAAATTTTCTATTTTAAATCCCGAATATACATTTAGTGTTCCAAAATATCAGATGTTAGCGGGTATTTTTGATATTTTTAGCCATATTTTAGAACAATATATGTCTGAAGGCGGCGATAGTACATCAGATTATATAGCAGAAGGACTTATGCGTAGCTTAATATATTCATCGCTAATTGCTAAAGATAATCCAACTAATTACGAGGCAAGAGCCAATATTATGTGGATTAGTACTTGGGCATTAAATACGCTAATTAGCAAAGGTAAAAGCGGAGATTGGAATGTGCATAATATTGCTCACGGTGTTGCCGCACATATAGATAGCACACACGGTATGACACTAGCAAGTGTTTCGCTAGCTTATTATAGGCATATTTTAAATAAGGGATTGCATCAATTTAAGCGTTTTGCTATAAATGTTTGGGGTGTTAGCGAAAAAGGAAAATCAGATTTAGAAATAGCTAACGAGGGTTTAAAGGCATTTGAAAAATATATGCAAGATTTAGGTTTAATTTTATCGCTAAAAGAATTAGGTGCTAAAGAAAGCGGAATAAGCGATTATGTCGCGTCAACGGATTTATCTAATAATGGCTTTACAGCAACTACTCCAAAAGATCATGAAAAAATACTTTTAGAAAGTATGTAAAAATCACATTCAAAAATTAGATTCTATTTATAAGTTTTGACGGAGATAAAAGTAAAATTAAAAATGGAAACTAGGCTTTTGTCTTCCTTTTGGGCAAAAGAAGAATTAAATAATTTACTTTATACAAAACTAGAGCGACAAATAGGGATACTTAATATTGTCACTAATATGAGTACTGCCTAATTAAATTTTGGCAACTTTGCAAATAGCGATAATCTAAAAATAATAATTTAGATACCTATACTACTCAAGAAAAAACAAAAATGAAATTACTACAAGATTTATCTTTATCTGAAATTCAAAACATTCTTAAAAGCCTTGCTGTGCCTGGCTATCGGGCAGAGCAACTTTTTAAGTGGATAACTAAAGGTGTGCCGTTAGCGGATATGACTAATATCCCTAAAGAATTAAAGAATGAATTATCGAAACGATTTTTAGATCATATTCCCGAAATTGTTAAGGTGGTTAAAGCAACCGACGGTACCGAAAAATATTTATATAAGCTTCACGATGGTGAGCTTATTGAGGGGGTTTATCTGCCTAACAATTACGGCAATACACTTTGTATTTCTACTCAAGTTGGTTGTCGTATGGGATGTGTTTTTTGTGCTTCAGGAATTAACGGACTTCTTAGAAATTTATCAGTGGGGGAGATTGTGGGACAGTACATATCGGCTACTAAACGAAGGCAAGAATTAAAACCACAAGACACAAAACCGATTTCTAATATTGTGTTTATGGGTAGCGGAGAACCACTGGATAATTATGATAATTCGATAGATGCAATTAGGTTACTGTGTTGCGATAAGGGGTTAAATATTAGCATTCGTAATATATCATTGTCAACTTGTGGGTTGGTACCGGAGATTCTAAAGCTTGCAGACGAGGGTTTAGGGCTTACTCTATCTGTCAGCTTGCACGCTACTACAGACATACTACGCAGAGAACTTATTCCGATAGCTAAAAAATACTCGTTGAGTGAAACAATGAATGCCACAAAAAAGTATTTCGAAAAAACAGGCAGGCGAGTGTGTATAGAGTATGCTTTAATCGAAGATAACAACGACGCAGTAGAAGATGCTAAAAGGTTAGCAAATCTAGTTAAGGGTTTTTCTAGCCATATAAATTTAATTAAACTTAATACTCATAAAACTACTCAATTAAAAACTTCTTCCGAAAAATCTGCAAAAGTATTTTTATCAGAGTTAGAAAAACTAAATCTCTCCGCCTCCATTCGTCGCTCGCAAGGTAGCGAAATCTTAGGTGCTTGTGGGCAATTAAGAGGAAAGTTTGTCGGGGATAATAAGGGGTAAAAAATCTAAGGAGTCTTATGGATAAAAAAGTGAAATATCGAAAACATAAAAATAAATGTGAAATATTTGATTGGACAGATAAGGAATATATTATATCGAGAGTTCAAGAAGAACCGCAACTAGATGAAAATAAGATTTTGAAGTATCTAAAAAGTGGCAATGTTTTTTCGGGTGGGTTAGGAATTATACATGATGTTTTTGATAAAGATTTTGACAAGTATCAAGAGGCGTATGACGCAATTTTTGTTCTTGAAAAAGATGGTGTTTATAAGGAAGAGAGTAAAAAGTATTATAAGATATGCGAGGAAATCAAAATTGAAAAATACACTCTTGGTCCGAATAATTTTACAGATGGGGAATGGTGTTGGGATAGTGTGTTAATATACTATATTGAAAATTATCACTTTAGAATTTCTGATGAGTTTTGTTTGCATATTGAAACAAAAAATTGGAATTGTCCTCAACTATCAATAAAAGAGATTGAAAAGTTTTGTAAGAGATATTGAAAACAACTCAAATAAAAACACCCGACAAATTAACCCACTTTAGTATCGCCCCGACTTATCAATCCACTCAGACAACTAAGAGGTAAGTTTGTCGGGCAAAAACAGACAATAAATAGCCCTTTTTACGCCGTATTTTGGAGTTTTTGTGTCACCCGACATTCTTTGATGCGTACGATGTCCTATGCACCCTCAATGCAGTAACTGCACGCACCCTAGATGTCAACATCGTTGTTTTATTTTTTATAAAATTGCTAAAACCCCTGACCTTTTAGTGCATTACTCACATACTTTTGCTATGCACCTTGTATACAAAAAAGAGGTAAAATATTATAATTTAAGCCAAAATGCACGACCGAATATCCACTAAAATACAACTGATATTGGAGCGTGTGATATATTGATGTGGCTACTTGTGAGGTAATGTATATTGATGCGAAAGAAAGGTTTTTGATTTTGAAATAGAATAAATAAACTTATTAAGGCATTAAAGAAAAACTAAGTAATGGATAAGAATTATGACAAAACAAGAGATAATCAACTTAATAAATCAAGCGGAAAAGCAGAATGAGAATGCTTTTAAGACAATAGAAGCAAATGCTTTTTTAAATCAAGAGAAGGTTTTAGACGCGTTTAAGGGTAATTGTGTGGCACTTAGGCATTTTGCAGGTAGTACGGGATATAGCTACGAAGATGAGGGTAAGCACATTCTTAGTAGAGTTTTTGCTACTGCTTTTTGTGCCGAGTCTGCTATTGTTTCTCCGTTAATTGCTAGCGGAACTCATGCTATATCGACGGCATTATTTGGATTGCTTCGTCCTCATGATACACTTTATAGTCCTACTGGTATGCCATACGATACACTCGTGCCTGTTATAATTGGAGATAATAATGGTTCGCTTAAAGAGTTTGATGTAACATTTTCTAAAACCGATTTTTTAGATAATGGCGAATTGGATATTGAAAAAATAAAAATTGCTCTAAAAGAAAAGCCTACAGTTGTTTTTATTCAGCGTTCTAGAGGGTATAGATGGCGAAATTCATTAAGTATTGAAACGATTGGCGAAATGGTTAATTTAGTAAATAAAATTACTCCAAAATCACTTATAGTTGTGGATAATTGCTATGGTGAATTTGCTGAAACAAGAGAACCGTTAGAAGTGGGAGCAGATATAATTATTGGGTCTTTAATAAAAAATCCAGGCGGGGGGCTGGCTCCAACGGGTGGATATATTGCAGGCAAAAAAGACTTAATAGGTAAAATTGCTAATCGTTTAACAGCTCCTGGAGTTGGTGTAGAGGTAGGTTCATATACAGATGGCTATCGCAACTTTTTCCAAGGTTATTTTATGGCACCACATACCACGGCAGAGGCACTAAAAGGTGCCTTGCTTTTTAGAAGTGTTTTTAGTTGTTTAGGTTATGAAGTTTTACCAAAGGTTTGCAATAATAAAAATACACTTAGTGATATTATTTGTTCTATAAAATTTAATAATCCCGATAAACTTGTAGCGTTTTGTCAGGCGATACAGGCATGTAGTCCTATTGACAGCTTTGCTAAACCTATGCCGTGGGATATGCCTGGGTATGATAACAAAGTGATTATGGCATCCGGAAGCTTTGTGCAAGGCTCGTCAATAGAACTTAGTGCCGATGGACCCATGCGGGAGCCATATATTGCTTTTATGCAAGGTGGGCTAAATTATGCACATATTAAGATAGCCCTACAAAGAGTTTTAGAAGAGTTTTGATTTTATAAATTTGAAGTAAAGAAATTGGTGATTTCTAAATCTAATAAAAAATGCTGTCATTATTTATGATATATATAAGATATAATTGCCTTATTGTATATCGCTGTAAGTAATCACCAAAAACTATATTAACGAACTTTCATTGCCAAACTTTCAAAACATCAGTAGCTTTCTTAAAATTTGATTAGATTTAGGTTAAATTGTCAAAAATAGCTGTTTGGGCGTTGTCACAATAGCAAATTTTTGATATTATGTAAATGTAGTTTTTGCTACGAAAAAAGTCAATTCGTTTAAGGAGAATAATCAAAATGCCAACAAATATAATATTTATAATTGTTTTAATAGGGCTTGCTGTTTTAGGTTCTGTACTTGGATTTGCCAGAGTGTTAAAGTTAAGTACGAGAGGAATTGTGGGGATAATAATATCTATTGTGATATGTTTTTTAATTGGTGGAGCAATTTTAGCCACGCCAGCTATAGGTAATCTTGTAGCTAATGGCAACGATTATTTTTATAATCAGGTATGGCGATTTTTAGGTATAATACACTTAGCTACCATAATATATTTTATAACGTTGTTTATATTTGTACAAATATTTCGTATAATTATTGTGGCTGCTATTAATCGTATTTCCGTAATTAGAAGTAAGGTTGTGCATATAGTTAATAGAGCCTTAGGAGCCATGTTTTTAAGTGGCATGGCATTTATGCTTGTGCTGTTTGTTTTTGCTGTTTTATCACTTATAGACCAAACTGCACTTGTACAAAGCATGGTTTCAAGTATGGAAGGTAGTTTTTTATACACCCTTTACCAAAACAACCCAATCGTATTTGGAAGTTCAAGTTATACAGCTTATTACCCAACTATTTAAATTCTTTAGTTGTCTAACTCTATAAAGTTGAAATCGTGTTGTCTAAAGGCTTCATATAAAACAAGCGAAACACAATTAGACAAATTTAGTGACCTAATATTATTTCGCATAGGAACTGTAAAAATTCTATCGCTAAACCTCTCTAAAATGTCTTTAGGAATACCCATTGTTTCTTGACCAAACACTATAAAGGCGTTATTTGGATAAAACACATCCGTATAACGTTTTTTGCTACCGGTTTCAATAAAGAAAAATTCAGCAGTAGGATTTTTTTCGATTAACTCATCAAAAAAATCATAATAAAAAACCTGTACCTTATCCCAATAATCAAGACCTGCTCGTTTGAGATTTTTATCTGTAATCTCAAACTTGAATGGCTTAACTAAATGCAAAGTAGCACCTGTACAAGCACAGGTGCGAGCAATAGTACCCGTATTTTGCGGAATCTCCGGTTGTAGTAAAACAATGTTAAGCATACTTAAGTGCGTAAAATTATTATAAACATAATTTATCCTAAAAATCAAGAAAATTATAAGAAAAAGTTTTGCCTTTTTGGTAAAAATGAAGTAAGATAAATCTTGCTGTTAAAACATTAAAAAACTTCTGTAAAAATTTAAGGAATTTTATTTCTTTCAGAGGTTTTTGTGTGGAAAAATTTCGGATAGTAAAATATATGCAAAAGTTCAAACTGCAATCTAAATTTAAGCCGATGGGCGACCAGCAAGGAGCGATTGATAAGCTAGCCGAAGGGATTGAGGATGGTTTACGGCATCAAGTGCTTTTGGGAGTTACAGGTAGCGGAAAAACCTTTACTATGGCTAATATCATAGATAAAGTTAATCGTCCTGCACTCATTCTTGCTCACAATAAGACTCTTGCGGCCCAGTTATGTAATGAGATGCGGGAGTTTTTTCCGCATAACCGAGTTGAATTTTTTGTTAGCTATTATGATTATTATCAACCGGAGGCATATATAGCACGCACCGATACTTATATCGAAAAGGATTTACAAATCAACGATGAGATAGATAAACTCCGCCACAGTGCCACTTGCTCGCTAGCGGAGAGGCGCGATACAATAGTTGTAAGCAGTGTATCGTGTATATACGGCCTGGGTGCCCCCGAAACTTATTATAGAATGGCAGTCAGCTTGCGTCCTGGAGATAACATAGGTAGAGACGGTTTAATTGAAAAACTTGTAGATATAAATTATAAACGCAGTGATATTGAGTTTGCTAGAACCAATTTTAGAGTGCGGGGTGATATTGTAGAGATAATTCCAGCTTACACAGGATATGAGAGTGGTATTAGGGTTGAGTTTTTTGGCGATGAAATAGAGAGCATATCAGGATTTGAGGTTATAACAGGCAAAAAGACAAATAACTTATCTCATGTGGCGATTTTTCCTGCGACTCACTATGCTTTCAGTAGAGAAAATATGGAAGTAGCAATAGGCGATATAGAGCGGGATTTAGCAGTGCAAATTAAAAAATTTCAAGATGATGGTAAGCTTATAGAAGCTCAGAGAATTGAACAACGCACCCGTTACGATATAGAAATGATGCGTGAGGTTGGTTTTTGTACAGGGATAGAAAATTATTCAAGATATTTTGACGGCAGACAAATCGGCGAGCCTCCGTATACTTTATTAGATTATTTTCCAAGAGATTTTATAATGTTTATAGACGAAAGCCATATGACGATAGGGCAACTTAGAGCAATGTATCGAGGCGATAGAGCAAGAAAGGATAGTTTAATTGATTATGGTTTTAGACTGCCTGCCGCATATGATAACCGACCTTTAGAATTTGATGAGTTTAATAGAAAAACAAGTCAGCTTATTTATGTGTCGGCAACTCCTGCCGAGTATGAGTTAAAGTTGGCAAGTGGGCAAGTAGCTGAGCAAATAATCCGCCCAACTCATCTAATAGACCCTCCTGTAGAAATTCGTAAAACGGAAGGTCAAGTAGACGATTTAATGGGTGAAATACGAGCTACGACAGACGACGGAACCAATCAAAAAAATAATTTAACAGGTACATCGAACAATAAAAAAGGCAGGGTTTTGGTTACAACACTAACAAAAAGAATGGCGGAAAGTTTAACGGAATATCTGCAAGAACATGGCATAAAGGTGCGGTATCTGCATTCGGATATAGATACAATGGAACGCATAGAAATTATAAACGGCTTGCGAAAAGGCGATTTTGATGTTATTGTAGGTATAAATCTCTTGCGAGAGGGCTTAGATATTCCGGAGGTTAAATTGGTAGCAATTTTAGATGCAGATAAAGAGGGCTTTTTGCGGAGTGAAACCAGTTTAATTCAAACGATTGGTCGTGCGGCAAGGAATAGTGAAAGTCGAGTTATATTGTATGCAGATAAAATCACAGGTAGTATGAGTAGGGCACTTAGCGAAACAGATAGGAGAAGAAAAAAACAAGTTGATTATAATATGGCTCACGGCACAAAACCGCAAACAATAATCAAAGAGATTAAAAACACAATTCAAATATCGTCTAAAGCCGAAAAAGAAAAAATCAACAGTAGCGAAATTCCTCGAATGATGGAAGGGTTAAAAGCTCAAATGGCAATCGCCAGTAAAAGTTTAGACTTCGAAACAGCTATTAAGCTACGAGACAGAATAGCCGAACTAAAATCGGCTATGAGTAAAAGTAAAAGGAAGTAAGGATATGGAAAATAAAAACGAAAATAAGAACAAAAAATTTTTGAAAAATATATATCCTATAATGGTTCCGCTAATTTTTAACGGATTAGGCATAGTTGCTATTATTGCTTTTATAACAATTGGGTATAGAGATGGTTTTAATGTTGAGTTAATTTTACTTACGGCATCTCTTGGTTTTATACTTATGTTTTTACCTTGGATTGCAAGTTTTGTATTTTATAAACACGCTTTTTCTGTTGTAATATTCTCGCCTGAGGGCATAGAGGAAAGAGTTTTTGGCAAAAGATTGAAATATATTGCTTGGGAAAATGTAAGAGATGTAGAGAAAAAGGTAAGTGATCGTGTCAGTGCATGTTATATATTCAATTTAATGATTTACGAAGAGGCAACGACAATCAATGAAAGTGGATGGAGGGAAGATAAAATCATGTTAAGCCGAAGTCGTGATTGGCTAAAAAACATTATTCCACTTTGCACAAACGAAAGAATTAAAGAGCAATTAAAGAGTTTGTTAAAACAATAGAATGACAACTCAAACATTGCTAAAGTTGTAGGAGATGCACTCCTGAGTGTTATGAATAAAAAAATGGATATAAGTTTTACAAGTGAAAAAGGTTGCTTTAGGTATCGTGCTGTTGGTATTGTTAGAGAAGATGACTGTATATTACTTGCAAAAAATCACGCTACTTCTTATTACTATTCTATTGGTGGTGCGGTTAAGTTAAATGAAACGGCTGAAGATGCTGTGGTGCGAGAAGTTTTTGAAGAAACTGGCATAAACTATGAAATAGATAGATTGGCTTTTATTCACGAAAATTTTTTTGTTCAAGATAGTAGTATGAATGAGGGGTTTAAATGTCACGAGATATCACTACATTTCTTAATGAAGCCCAAAGGTATAAAAGCCGACATTAAAAATGTTAGTTATGGCGAGTTTGGATATAGGGAATATTGTCATTGGATACCTATAAAGGATTTAGACGATTGTATCATGCACCCAGTATTTTATAAGGATAGATTGAAAAATATTGGAAAGAGCATAGAGCATATTATTACAATAGATTAAACAAAAAACTTAATCATATCACATATAACAAGTAAAACTTAGTTGGAACTGTTGTGAAATTGTTTCAATACCCTATACGACACAAAAGTCTCTGGAGACAAAATGAACGATAAGATAATAATTAAAGGTGCAAAAGAAAATAATCTAAAAAATATAGATTTAGAACTGCCACGCAATAAGCTGATTGTGCTAACGGGCGTATCGGGTAGCGGTAAAACCAGCTTAGCTTTTGATACAATTTTTGCAGAGGGTCAAAGACGCTATGTAGAAAGTCTAAGTAGCTATGCTAGAATGTTTTTGGGTAGAATGCAAAAGCCGGAAGTTGAGAGCATAGAGGGATTAAGTCCTGCTATTTCAATCGATCAAAAAACGACTAATCATAATCCTCGCTCTACAGTGGGTACGGTTACAGAAATTTACGATTATATGCGTTTACTTTTTGCTAGAGCGGGTATTCCGCATTGCCCAAAATGTAATAAAGAAATTACCCGCCTCAGCATAGACCAAATCGTAGATAGCATTATGAACTCCACTAAAGAGGGCGATAAGTTGCTGGTGCTTGCTCCTGTTATAAGAGGTAGGAAGGGAGCTCACGAAAAACTGTTTGACGAATGGCGAAAAGCAGGCTTCGGTAGAGTAAAAATCAACGACGAGGTGCTTAGCTTAGATGAAGAAATCAAGCTAGATAAAAATATAAAATCGTCTATTAGCGTGGTTGTGGATAGGCTTGTTATAAAAGATGGTATCCAAAAACGACTAACGGATTCATTAGAAACAGCTCTAAAGTTAGCAAATGGGCTTGTTATGTCAGACATAACAAGTAGTTCGCTAGACGAAACACGCGAAAATGCTGAAAAATCAATCGAAAAACTATATAGCACACAATATTCGTGCGTAGATTGCGACATCTCGATTGCAGAAATCGAACCTCGATTGTTTTCATTTAACTCGCCGTTTGGAGCTTGTCCCGAGTGTTTTGGATTAGGGTATAAGCAAAAAGTTGACCCGACTCTCATCTATCAGGACGGCACGAAATCATTACAAGAGGGTGCTCTTCATGTAAGCGGGTGGAATATGGATATGGGTAGTATTGGTTATGAAGCGTTTGTAGCGCTGGCTAGAGAATACAAGTTTTCACTGCACACTCCGTATAAGGATTTGCCCGAGAATATCAAAAACATTTTATTATATGGCAGTAAAGATAAAATAAAAATAGAACACAGTAGTGCGACATTTAGTTGGACTCAAAACAAAGAATACGAGGGTATTGTTACTAATCTTGAGCGTCGTTATAGAGATACAACTAGCGATTATGTTAAGCATGAGATAGAGCGATATATGTCTACAAGTCCGTGCGAAGTGTGCGATGGCAAACGACTAAAGGCAGAAGCGTTAGCGGTTAAAGTTGGCGGTAAAAACATTTATGAAGTATCGACATTCGCAATAGGCAGATTAAAACAGTATTTTGACGAATTGCAACTTAATAAAACTCATAGCTTTATAGCAAAGCCTGTGCTTAAAGAAATTAACGCAAGAGTACAGTTTTTATTAGATGTCGGTTTAGATTACTTGACACTTAGCCGAAATGCTTCTACGCTTAGCGGTGGCGAGGCACAACGCATTAGATTAGCGACTCAAATTGGTTCGGGATTACAAGGCGTATTATATATTTTAGACGAGCCGAGCATTGGGCTTCATCAGCGAGATAACGAAAAGCTAATAACAACACTCAAGCATTTGCGAGATTTAGGTAATACGCTCATTGTAGTAGAGCATGATGAGGATACAATGCGGGCAAGCGATTTTGTTGTGGATATTGGTCCGGGTGCGGGTGTGCATGGCGGAGAGGTTGTAGCATCTGCACCACCGGCTGAGCTAGCTAAAAACAAAAATTCTATTACGGCGGATTTCTTATCGGGTAGACGAAAAATAGCAGTTCCAGCTAATCGCCGTCCACAGAATAAAGGTAATATCAGTATAATTGGTGCTAGCCAAAACAACCTAAAAAGCGTTGATGTCAGTATCCCGATAGGTAGTATGTGTGGCATAACAGGCGTTTCGGGTAGTGGAAAGAGTAGCTTAGTAAATCAAATTTTATATCCTGCGGTATCTAATGTGTTAAATGGTGGACGACTTAACTGTGGGGCTCACAAAGAAATTACAGGTTTAGAGCATATAGACAAGGTTATAAATATCGACCAGAGTCCGATAGGCAGAACACCGAGGAGCAATCCGGCAACTTACACAGGTGTATTTTCTCCGATTAGAGAGTTGTTTGCAAAAACAGCAGATGCTAAGGCTAGAGGATATGCAGCAGGGCGTTTCAGTTTCAATGTAAAGGGTGGACGATGTGAAAATTGTAGCGGTGACGGAATTATTAAAATCGAAATGAATTTTTTGCCTGATGTGTTTGTTCCGTGTGAGGTTTGCGGCGGTGCTAGATATAACCGAGAAACTTTAGCAGTGCAATATAAAGGCAAAAACATTTCCGAAATCCTTAATATGACGGTGGAAGAAGCGTTAGGATTTTTTGAAGCAATTCCGCAAGTTGCAACTAAAGTCCGCACACTTCATGATGTAGGATTGGGTTATATTAAGCTTGGGCAATCATCTACAACGCTTAGCGGTGGCGAGGCTCAAAGAGTAAAGCTAGCGACAGAGTTAGCAAAGCGGGGCACAGCAAAAACACTATATATTTTAGATGAGCCGACAACAGGTCTTCACAGTGCCGATGTAGAAAAGTTGATTACAATTTTGGATAGGTTAGTAGACAGTGGTAGTACGATCGTTATAATAGAGCATAATTTAGATATTATAAAAGTTTGTGATTATTTAATAGACCTCGGTCCCGAAGGTGGCGATAAAGGCGGTACAGTAGTTGGCGAGGGAACTCCTGAACAGCTTTCAAAAATCAAAACTAGCTACACAGGACAGTTTTTAGCAAAGGTTTTGAAATAATAATTGACTTTTTTAATTTATATCTGCTAATATGTTTTTGTGAGCGAAATATCACAAGATACAAAAGAAAAAATAGAAGTTTTAGATTTAGAAAATAAAAAAAATCTAAAAAAAAAGGATGCAACTGTTTGCATAGTTTTGCGTGCAACGGTGTCTTTTTTAGTTACATTTGTACTATTTTGCGTTATTTTTATTAGTGTTTTTCCGTATAGAAGTATGATAGTTTCTTTTAATATGGGTATGGAAAGAAGTGCACTACACCATGCCCAAAGGGTAGTTAGACGATACGAAAGTAGAGACACAAGCTACAATAGTCGTTTTGCAGACGGTTTGTTTTTAGCTCAAAGTATTGCTAGTGATAAATTGAATAACTCAATAGAAAATAGAGGAATAAATCATAGAAGAACGCAGCAATACGCTAAAACAACTTATCACCATTTATCACTTTTACTTAATGAACATTTAGCAACAACTAGCATGAGGACTGCTTCAATAATAGATCCCGCTAGGTTATCGACAGCACTTTTACGTTCTCATCATCCATATTTATATAGTTATATGGGTGTGTTAAGGGCGAGATATGTTAGGGCAAGTTATGCTAGTGGTTTTTACGAAGTTCTTTTAGAGCGTTTATATGCTGATAGTAGTATGCTGATAACGATGTCAATATACGAATTTACATTTTTTATGATTGAATTAAATGCACTTATTAGTATGGGCTATTTGGATGTTTTAATAGTTAATGGAGAGATATCGCCGATATTGCAACGCTTAAAAAATACAACTCAGATATTAGTAAACATTATTGAGCAAGCTCCTAGTTTATCAGTTATAGGGTTAGAAGATAGGTATTTGCGTCGCACATGGTCAGCATTACATTTATTGAATCTAACAACAACAATAAGAAATGCTTTAGGAACGCTTAGAATTAGATATCCTAATAATGATATTATTGCTAATGCATTTACGCATTGGATAACATATAATTATGGAGTTTTTATTCAAATCAACGAAGAAAAACAAGGGTCTATTCCGATGTCAACTTGGTATAGTATACTTTTAATGGAATATGTTGGACGACAATAAATTAAATTGATATCTTTAATTTAAAACTAAAATTAAATGTAGTATTTTATTATGGGATGAAGTTCGTCAATTCAGTAGTAATTCTAAAAGTGTCGGACTTATTTTTCTTTATTAAGTCCGACACTTTATATTCTACACTATAAATTTCGATTTGTTTTATATATAACTTTCCGCCGGTTCTTTTGGTGCGAAGGTCTTTTTAACAAAGAGATATCGTCCTATGGCAAAGCCTATAAGGATAAGTGTTATAATGCCCAGAGTTATAATTATTACAAGTAAAATATCTATGCCGTCGTATTCTAGGTTGCCTGTGCGAATGTATACGACAATTGTGCCAAATTCGGCGTCGTACATAATGCGGTGATATTCGTTACTAGAGCTAAAGCCACCTATAACCATAACCCTACGCTCAAATCTAATAGAATCAACTAAATAATGAGGCACCGGTCTCCCGTCTTCGCAAAGCATTTTATTGCCAAATTCATCTACAGCAAAAACCATAGCACCTCTAGCGCCCTCTCTATCAAAATCAGCTATAACAACTCTAGCGTTTGCTACAAAATCCTCTCTATTTACTACATATCTAATTTGATATGCTGTAAGAGAATTTGCCATCACAAACGCTTCATAAACACCACCGCTAATTTCGCACTCAAAGCTAACTCTTAGCCAACGGTAAAAGTTATTTAGCATTGGCAAAAAACTAGCATTGCGGTTATCAAAATATCCGAACACCACATCATCAAATTGATTTACAAAGAATGTAAAATCTAACGGTTCAAAAATAGTACGGTAGGGCATATGGCGGGTTACAGGAAATTGATGAGTAGGAAATTTATATATAGTAGCACCACCACTTCCGGCCATTAGTGTTAGATTTTCGTTAGGCGCTGTATGTGCTAGTGGGTTTTCGCTAATAAAAGCAGTGCGAATATAGCCGACAATTACGCTTTGATCGCTAGAATCGGCTAAATAATGAAGATTGTCGGCAATAATAAAGGTAAAATCACTACTGCGGTCTACACCAAAAGGTACTATTACATAAAAGCCAACAAGAAGCACCGCTTGCCTTGTTATATTTGTGGTTCTATGAGTGCGTATAAGCGGAAATACATCGCTAGCATTTAGATAAATAGATGCTCTAGCGGTAGTAGTATGCAGTAAACGGTCTTGTGCGTTTTCTAAGAGTGTAAAATAGTTACTTAACACTTCACTTTCTACTCTGTAAATAAATTGGCTGTCAATTCCAAATTCGTTTGCTCTAAACTGCCAAACTTTATGACGAAAGCCGTCGGTAACTAAAATATCACGGTGAGCAATATTATCGCTTGTGCTAGAGTTTCTAAAATCAACTCCGCTTAAATGAATGCGGGTAGGAGAGTATAATCGACACGAATGGCGTTGATTAGTAGGCAAGCTGTATATTGTTGTACTGTAGTTAGTTGTGCCTAAAACAGTGCTAATAGGGAAGTGTTGTAATCTATAGCCACTATTTGTAGAGGTTAGCAGATAAACTCCGCCGTCACTATCGGCAACAAAATCAATAAGATTTTCTATATTATTAAGTGCTGATATATTATCAAACGAATTATTATTGCTTAATCTAACAATTCTTTGTGAGTTAGCAATATTTGACTGCATCGCTACATATACATACGGGCGGTGAAGTGCAGGAGAGACAGCAATAACTTTTTCCATGCCAACTGCTGTGCGACTTAGACTATCCATAACAGGCAATCTATCATGGGTATTATATCGCCAAAGTGTAGAATCATTACCTCCACCTAGAACATATAAATCACCCCTAGAACATAGTCTTATTTTTGATATTGGTATATTAGTTAATCCGTCAGGAGCGAATGTAAATGTGCTAAGAGAAACAATATTTCCGCCTTCTATATTAAAGGCTCTAATTCTATTTTGATGATATGCTACAAAAAGCATACCGTGTCGTGCTGTAACAGAAACAGGCTGAGAGCCTATTCCTAAATCCAAATGAGTATATTGATTTTGGTTTGATTTTATAACAAGGCGATTGTTGTGCGTATCTGCTATAAAAATTCTACCACTAGCCGAAGCAGTATCAAGCGGCGAGTTAAAAAAGCCGTGTATATTACTTCTGCTTGCTATAAGTAGTTTTTCATTTTCTAACGTTTTGTTTTCTATGCTAAAACTAGTAAGAGAGCCGTTAATGCATAATTTATAAATTCTATTATTAAGAGTTGTTGCTCCAACTAAATCAACACCATATGTACCATTATTTAATAAAATTGACGGAGGAGTTAGAAGATTATTAATTAAAAACATTCTGCCGCCACTAAAAACTATAATATCAGTGCCAAATGTATGTATATGTGCAAATGGAGCTGAGCCACTAAAGTTTAAGGCGGCTTCGTGTTGCAAAGTTTCGTTTAGAAGAGAAAAGCGCCTAATAATTAAATTTCCAATCTCAATTCTAGCTATATAAATAGAATTGTCTGTAGCCAACAATCCTTGAATTGGAGAAATTGCTCCTATGGTTACAGTAGTAGAAGCTACAAAATCTAAACTACTAGAACCAATACTAAATTCAAATAAAATATTAGTATTGTTAGATGCAAATAATCTTGTGCCTGTTACTGCAATGGAATTATAATCTAGGTTAGGTGCAGTTCCAAAATTTACAGGCATGTGTTCTCCAGTTAGGGTATACATCGCTATAGTTAAGCGGTTAAAAGCACTATTATCTTGTTCTAGAACAAAAAAGCGTCCTCCACTAACTATCATTTTTTGAATAATGCCTTGTGTATTTAAAACAGGAATAACCTCAAATCTATTTCTACCACTATCAAAACTATACCTATATATAGTAGTGCCGTTTGCAATGTATATAGAGTTGCCACTACTAGCAATAGCGTTCGGGTTGTCAAAATGATGATACAAAACATTGCTCGTATCAACGACAGCATACGCTTCAAAATTGTTATTATTAGCAAAAATCAAAACCACCGTTGATAAAACCATAATTATACAAACGGCAATAATAAATATAAATGTTTTATGTCTCTTTTGTGTGGGCATTTGAATATATAATATCACGCTATGGTAAAAATGTAAAATGAAATAATTTTATGAAAAAGTAATAGTTATAAAGTAAAAAAAGTGTTGACATATGGTAATCTAGGAGAGTATAATATTCTAATCAAGTGTCAAAAAACTAATTCAATTTGTTAAATAAGAAGAATTAGTAAAGTAAAGAGGAAAACAATCAATGAATAAAAAGACATTACTAGATTTAAGTGTAAAGGGCAGAAGAGTTTTTGTCCGTTCGGACTTTAATGTTCCGCAAGACCTTGTGACAGGTGCTATTACGGATGAAAACCGTATTAAAGGTGCTCTACCTACAATTAAGTATTTATTAGAAAACGGTGCTAAAGTCATTTTATCGTCGCATTTGGGTAGACCCAAAGGTGGCTTTGATACTAAATATTCGCTAAAACCTGTTGCAGATTGTCTTAACAAATATCTAGATGGCAAAGTTACGCTGGCTAGTGATGTCGTTGGCGAAGATGCTAAAGCAAAAGTTGCTAGCTTAAAAGATGGTGAAGCAGTTTTATTAGAAAATGTTCGTTTTCATCCTGAAGAAGAAAAAAATGACGCTGAATTTGCTAAAAAATTAGCCGAATTTGCTGATGTTTTTGTAAATGATGCTTTTGGAACAGCTCATAGAGCGCATGCTTCGACTGCGGGTATTGCAGAATTTGTAGAAGAAAGCGCTGTAGGGTTTTTAATTCAAAAGGAAATTGAGATAATGGGTGGGGCTTTAGATGCTCCTAAGCGTCCGTTTGTGGCGATTTTGGGTGGAGCTAAGGTTAGCGACAAAATCGGCGTTATAAATAATTTATTAGAAAAAGTGGATTCTATTGTAATTGGTGGTGCTATGGCATATACTTTTATACATAGCCAAGGTGGTAATGTCGGTAGTTCTCGTGTAGAAAAAGATAAGATTGAGTTGGCTAAAGAATTGCTAATTAAAGCTGAGAAAAAAGGTGTAAAAATTTATCTTCCGTGCGATAATCAAGTTGTACAAGAGTTTAGGGCGGATGCCGAAACTAAGGTTGCTTGCTCGACTGCAATTCCGGAAGGTTGGGAAGGCTTGGATATTGGTCCCGACACGCAAAAGCGTTTTGCTGAGGTTATTAAGGATGCCAAAACAGTTATTTGGAACGGTCCTATGGGAGTATTCGAATTTGAGAGATTTGCTGTGGGTACTATGGCAGTAGCGGCGGCATTAGCAGATAATAAAGAGGCAATTACAATCATTGGCGGTGGTGATAGTGCGGCGGCTATAGAACAGCTTGGCTTTGCAGATAAAGTAACTCATATTAGTACAGGTGGCGGAGCTAGTTTAGAATATTTAGAAGGTAAAATTTTACCAGGCATTGCTGTTTTAGACGATAAATAAAGACAGAATAACAATTGTATCAATGAGAAAATCAGGACTTATTTATGTTTTTTAAAAAGTATTTTATTTAAATTTAATAAAACAATAATTCCAAAAAGTTAACAATCACATATAAGGAGTAAAAAATATGATAACCCCACCAATTGATAAGCTATTAGATATGTCGGGCTGTAAATACGCTCTAGTATGCCTCTTATCAAAAAGAGCAAGAACATTACTTGATAAAAGAGACGATAGCGTAGAAACAAGTGCTAGAGCCGTTTCAAAAGCCGCTAACGAAATTTATGACGGCAAAATTGTTGCTAAAGTAGACACTTTTTAATTTGTAATTTGATTTTATGGATTTTAAAGGCAAAACTATAGCGCTTGGCGTTACCGGTGGTATTGCAGCATATAAGGCTTGCGATATTATTAGTATGCTAAAAAAAGCGGGGGCAGATGTTGTTGTTACGCTTACGCAAAACGCAACGGAGTTTATAACACCTCTAACGCTAGAAACACTCTCGGGTAATCGTGTTATTACAAACACTTTTAGCCGAGATTTTGAATACAGCACTAAACATATATCAATTGCTAAGAAAGCTGATTTATTCATTATAGCACCTGCAACAGCTAACTTTATAGCTAAATATGCTAATGGAATAGCAGACGATTTTTTATCTACAACAATTTTAGCTTGCAAATGTCCGGTGCTGATTGCTCCCGCTATGAACAATAATATGCTAGAACATCCTGCAACTCAGCAAAATATTGAAATACTTAAAAATAGGGGAGTACATTTTATGGAGTCAGAAGTTGGTATGTTAGCTTGCGGAGTAGTTGGCAAAGGCAGATTAGCAAAACCTAGCGATATTGTGGCTAATGCCTATGAGATTCTAAATAATAACTGCAGGGGCGAGAAAGTATCGTTAGAGTTCAATAAAAAAAAAGACTTTAATAGTAAAACCTTTCTAATAACAACAGGTGGAACAACGATCAATATAGACCCTGTTCGCTTTATTGGCAATCATTCTAGTGGTAAAATGGGTTTTGAACTAGCCAAATCAGCTAAAGAACGAGGGGCAAAAGTTATCCTTGTGGCAGGCAGAATATCAGACGAAATTGCTCATAAAATTGAATCTGCAAATTTTGATAAGGTAATCCACGCCCAAACAACTGCTGAAATGTATTCTGCTGTTATGGATAATTTATCTCAAGCCGACTATATTATAAAAGCGGGTGCACCAAGCGATTATATAATTGAAAACCAAAACAATCAAAAACTCAAATCCGAAACCTTAATCTTAACATTAAAGAAAACACCGACATTGCAAAAGAGGTTGGCAAAATTAAAGGCGATAAAAAACTAATAGTTTTCTCGTTAGAAACCGAAAATTTAGTTAAAAATGCCAAAGAAAAACTAAAAAGCAAAAATGCCGATATGGTTGTTGCTAACTTAACTAACGATAATAACACCCCATTTAACAATGACAACAATACTGTTACAATAATCACAAAAAACAAATCAACTTCACTTCCGCTTCTCCCAAAAGCCGAAGTAGCAGACCATATATTAGATTACATAGGAGGGCTGTAACATGCAAAAACAGCTCCTATACGCCGAGGTTATTGTAGACATAGCGGTTAGCGATGTAGACAGGATTTTTGATTATTCTACAGTAAATACTCCCAATGTGGCTGTTGGTATGCGTGTGCTTGTACCTTTTGGAAATAGAGAAATAGAAGGGTATGTTATAGCGCTAAAAGAAAATTCGCTACTAGACTCCAAAAAAATCAAACCAATTAGTAAACTACTGGATGCTATGCCTGTTTTTAGTAGCGAGATGTTAGCACTTAAAGATTATTTAGTAAAAACACTTCGTATAAAGTCGGTAAATGCTTTAAGGCTTTTTATCCCTAGTCAAATGCGAAAGGGCAGAATCAAAGAGCTTACTAAGGCTTTTATATCAATAAATCCCGAGTATATTGGTATGCCGACAGAACAATTTATAAAGCCCCCTGCTTTGGCACAGTTGGAGCTTTTTGAATATCTACTTCAAAACGGCGAAACTATGCAATCAGAACTTACTCAAAACTTTAGTGCAAGTAGTCTTAAAAACCTAATTATGCGTGGCATAGTATTGCAAAATGAGCATTCTGTTAGGCGAATTCCGTATAAAGACATCGCAAAAGAGAATGAAAAGCACATTTTAACTCTTGAGCAAGAAGTGGCATTAAACACAATTCAAAGTAATCAAGGCAACAAATTTCTTATTCATGGAGTAACAGGCAGTGGTAAAACAGAAGTTTATATGCGAGTGATTGCAAGTGCTTTAGAGCAAGGCAAAACTGCGATTATGCTAGTGCCCGAAATTGCTTTAACTCCGCAGGTGTTCAAAAACTTTCGTGCTAGATTTGGCGATAAAGTAGCGCTTCTTCATAGTGGGTTATCAGCGGGCGAGAGGTTTGACGAGTGGCGACGACTAATCAGTGGCGAGGCACTTGTGGCTGTTGGTGCTAGAAGTGCAATTTTTGCTCCTCTACAAAATATCGGTGCTATTATTATTGACGAGGAGCACGACAGCAGTTACAACGCAGATAGCAACCCTCGCTACAAGGCTCACGAGGTTGCTCAGTTTAGAGCCGAATTTAACAATGCTTCGCTAATTTTAGGCAGTGCAACTCCGAGTATAGAGAGCTATTATAAGACTAAAACGGGGGAGTTTAATTTAATTGAGCTAAATGAAAGGGTAAATAAAAAACCGCTCCCCGAAATTGAGCTTGTGGATATGTGTGCAGAGTTATTTGAGGGCAATAACAGCTTTTTCTCAAGAAGTCTAAAGGCGAATTTAGCAGAATGTTTAGAGAACGGCAATCAAGCAATGCTGTTTATAAACCGTCGTGGATATGCCAGTTATTTAATTTGTCGCTCTTGCGGTCATGTGCCAAAGTGTGCAAGCTGTGAAGTGTCGTTAGTTTATCACAGAGAGGATAACGCTTTAAAATGTCATTTTTGTAGTGCTAGATATGCTAAATTGGATTTATGCTCGGAGTGTAAATCTGAGAGCATTAAGAGCGGTCATGTTGGCACAGAAAGGGTAGTTGAGGAGTTAAATAAAATATTTCCTTCTGTTAGAGTTTTGCGGATGGATAACGACACTACTCGCACAAAAGATGCTCACGCTAATATTTTAGAAGCATTTAGTAAAGGCGAAGCGCAAGTGCTGGTTGGCACGCAAATGATAGCAAAAGGGCATGATTTTCCGTCAGTTACTTTAGTAGGGATTTTGGACGCTGATTTAAGTTTATATTTTGCCGACTATCGAGCAATAGAGCGTACATATAGTTTAATTACGCAGGTTTCAGGCAGAGCAGGCAGAGACGAAAAAGCGGGCAAGGTTGTAATGCAATCTTATACTCCAAAGCATTATGTTTATAAATATGCAATCGAGAATGATTATAAAGGCTTTTTTGAAAAGGAATTAAACCTTAGAGAGGCTAGCAAATATCCGCCGTTTGCTAAATTTATTAGAATACTGTTATCAGGCGAAGTCGAGGATTTAACAGTAGAGGTTCTAAAAAAAGTTTTTGATGAGGTTGCTATCATTTCAAAAGAATATCCAAATCAATTTGTATATTTATCTGCCATGCGTAGTCCAGTAAAACGAATCCAGAACAAATACCGAATGCAAGTTTTATGTAGGTTAGTAGGCGATATAGAAGAAATTTCCCAAAAACTTTTTGACATAATAGAAAAATACCAAAACCCCAAACTAAACATATTCATAGAATTTAATCCCAACAATTTAGGGTAGTTCAATAACGCATATGTTTCTATAAGGTTCAGGCGACACTCTGTTGCTTGTAAATTATAAACAAATCGATATAAGTGTAAATTAACAGAAATTTGTTTAATACTTTTGTTTGCAAGTCAAACGGATTTTTGCTAGAATGATTCTATTCGATAGGGGATTTGCAATTAAAATTATGGCAAGACGAAATGTATTGACAACTAAAAATGACGAAGCTTTTTTAAGGCAAATTTCTAAGCCTGTAGAGGTTTTTGATGAAAAGCTACATCAGCTTTTAGATGATATGACAGAGACTATGCACGCAGAAAACGGGTTAGGCTTGGCCGCTCCTCAAGTGGGAGTTCTTAAAAGAGTATTTCTGGTTGGCGACGGCGAAGTTGATGGCGAGGTTATCGAGTTTATAAATCCCGAAATCATTAAGCAAAGCGGTCAAAATATCGAGAGTGAGGGATGTTTATCAATTCCGGGTCAAAGTGCTACTGTAGCTCGCCCCAAACGATTAACTGTGCGTTTTCAAGACCGCCATGGTGAGTTTTTTACATTCAAAACCCAAGATGCTTTAACTTGTGCTGCAATTTGTCATGAGTTAGACCACCTTAACGGCATTTTGTATATAGATAAGATTGTAGTTAAAGAGCAAAAATGAGAATAATATTTTTAGGAACACCAAAATTTGCAGTGCCTAGTTTAGAGGCATTAGTAAAAGAGAAACATGAAACTTTACTTGTAATAAGTCAGCCCGATAGAGAAACAGACAGAAAGGGTAATCTTTTGCCAACTCCGGTAAAGGAGTGCACAACTAAATTAAATTTACCGTTTTTAAGTTGTGATAATGTAAATCAAATTACAGAGGAGTTAAAAGCATTAAAGCCCGATGTTCTAATTACTGTAGCTTTTGGACAAATGTTAGGTGACGATTTTTTATCTATTGCTCCAACACTTAATGTTCACGCTTCGCTATTACCATTATATAGAGGAGCATCGCCAATTCAAGCTAGCATACTTGTCGGCGATAAAAAAACAGGCATTACAATAATGCAAACTGTAAAAAAAATGGATGCAGGCGATATTTTATTGCAAAGGGATATTGATATTAAAACAACGGACACATACGAAACTCTGCATGATAAATTATCTGTTTTAGGAGCAAGAACACTCACTGAAGTTCTAAAACAACTAAAAGAGGGAAATATAAAACAAATTCCGCAAGATGAAATAAAAGCCACTTATACAAAAAAAATAATAAAAACTAGCGGTAGCATTGATTGGAGTAAATCCGCTGAAGATATTGAAAGGCAAATTCGTGCTTATAATCCGTGGCCGTCTGCCTACAGCACATATGCACAAACGGGAGAAATAATTAAATTTTACTCTGCAATTGCTCATAAAACGCATACTCTGTCAGATATATTGCAAGGTTTATCAGACATAACAGCCTCAAATGGCACGATTTTACACTCTAGTCCACAAAATGGACTGTTTATAAAATGTGGCTTAGATATTTTACAAATAACCTCTTTGCAAGCTCCATCAAAAAAAATTCTGCCCTCCTCTGAATTTTTACTAGGGAGAAATCTAATTGGAAAATTCGAATAATAAAACACATATGAATAATAAAAAAGAAACACATATTTTAATAGTAGAGGACGAAGCTAGTATTGCTAGGTTTTTGTCTTTAGAGTTAGAGTTTGAAGGCTACAAATGCATTGTTGCCACAAACGGTAGAGAAGGACTAGAAGAGGCACTTAGTAAAGATTATGCTTTAATTATTTTAGATGTAATGCTACCCGACCTTAACGGTATCGAGGTTTTGCGTCGTCTTCGCCAACAAAAGCAAACTCCTGTGATTATTCTTACCGCTAGAGATACAGTTATGGATAAGGTGAGCGGATTAGATTTGGGTGCCAGCGATTATATGACGAAACCATTTGCTATAGAGGAACTTCTCGCTAGAATTAGAGCAAATCTTAAAAAATATCTAAAGCAAGAATCAGAAGTTTTATCGCTTGGCGAATTAGAGGTAGATACAATTTCTCATAAAGCTACATATTTGGGAGAAACGATAGAGCTTACAAAAAAGGAGTTTGATTTGCTTGTGTATTTACTAAAAAACCGCAACACCGTGCTTAGTAGAGAAAAAATTTTAGATGTTGTTTGGGGCTTTGAGTTTTACGGCAACACAAATGTTGTAGATGTGTATATTAGGTATCTTCGCTCCAAAATTGACGATAAATTTAAGATCTCTCTCATCGAAACAGTTCGAGGTGCAGGATATACGATTAGATAAATGCAAAATCAAGAAGAACAAACTAAAAAGGAAGCAGTAGAGGAAACTATACGAGAACTTGAGTTAGAGCAAGAAACTCAAGTAGTTTTGATAGATGTAAAAAAATCAACTTCTATAATAAAGTTTTTATTAGCAATTTCATTACCGTTTAGATTGCCTATTTTAGGTTTAATAAAACTATCCCAAAAAATCAAACTGCCAATAACAATAAAAATGATGCTTTTATTTACCACTATTTTTGCTATTATTTTTATTGCTTTTGCGGTTTTTCTTCTTGCCAGTATCAATCATCATCTTGGCGAAACGGCGGGCGATACTATCTATAATCTTAGAATTTATTCCATTGTTATTATTATTATCGCTGTTATATTATTTGGGGCACTTACGGGTATAATAGCTTCACTTATGCTTAATCCTATTCGTAAAATTACTGACGATATAGATACGATTACTGCCGAGGATTTAACAAAACGTTTAAAACCTGCAGATTCTCAAGTAGAATTTCAGAATTTAACAAATCGTATAAATTGGTTGCTAGATGATATTGAGACCACTTTTAACCGCCAAGATAGCTTTATAGCAGATGCTAGCCACGAGTTAAAAACTCCTATTGCGGTTGTTGCGGGTTATTCTAATATGCTAAAGCGTTGGGGTAGTCAAAGAGAGGATATTTTAAGCGAGGGGATAGAGGCGATTCATAGAGAAAGCGAAAATATGAGCCGTCTTGTAGAAAAACTGTTATTGCTTGCCAAAATCGGTAAAATGCATACTAACCTATCTAAATTTGATGCGATAAAGGTTTTGGAAGAGGTTGTAAATGGATACAAACTGCTAGATACTAAGCACGATATTAGGTTTACTGCTCCTAATGAAGTTATTGTTTTTACAGATAAAAGCCTACTTATAGAGCTTGTGCGTACGCTTTGCGATAATGCTATAAGATATACTTCGACAGATGGGACAATAACGATTTCGTGTATTTTGACAGGTGATAATGCTTTTAAGGTGTCGGTAGCAGATACGGGAGAAGGGATAAGTGAATTAGATCAAATTCTTATTTTTGATAGATTTTTTAGATGTGATAAAGCAAGAAGTAAAGAAAAAGGTGGTACAGGTTTAGGACTTACAATAGCAAAATCTATCGCCGACGCTTTAGGCGGAACTTTGCAAGTTCAAAGTGAGTTGGGGAATGGTAGCATATTTACCTTTACAATGTATTGAAAATGTAATAGGATAATATCTTTTTGAATTTATTAAAAAATTATGCTTTGATATAATTTTATACACTTAACTTATTTGTTACAAAAAATTTAATTGACTTTATTTTAATAAATAGTTTACAATGTAGGTATCACTTTGTGGGTAGCCACATTTTTATCCAATTAACATTTTTAATAAAGGAATACATACTATTATGAACGATAAAAAAATCGTGGATAGCGTGGTTGAAGAACTCGCTACAGAAATTGGGGCTTTAAGTCCGGAGCAGCTAGAAGAACTTAAAAAAGCCGAACTAAAGGCAATCAAAGCAAGAGGTGCTCAAGAAGCAGCAGAAGCTAAGCTAAAATTTTTGCAAGCTCAAGGCATAGAGAGTGATGAATTGCGAGATGCTGCTATCAAAGCCACAAAAGCTAAAAAGTCGGCAGATACGGCAGATGCAAAACTTGCTATGTTGAAATTGGGTGCTCCGCTACCAAAAAAGAAAGCTACTGTTAAGAAGAAACAAACGGAAGTAGAAGCATTGGCGAAAATTGCTGAGCTAGAAGCTGAAAAAGAAGCCCTTGCTACCGAAAAAGAAAGATTAGCGGTAGAGAAATCGCAACTTCAGTCCGTTAAAGACAAAACAATTCATCAACTAGAACAAGATAGAGCGGCAGCTATTACTTTGATGGAGGCGGAAATTGAGGCAGTTTTAGAAGATGTCGAGCGTACTCAAGAAGATAAAGATAAAGCTGTTGCGGCACTTAGAGCCGACAGAGACGAAAAACTGGCTGATATGCAGAGAGAATTAGAGCGGCTAGAAATAGAAAAAGAAGAGGGGTTAGAGCAAGAAAGACAAAAGCTTACTGCGATTAAGGACAAAGCAATAGAACAGCTTAGAGCCGATAGAGATGAACAGCTTGCCAAACAAGAGGAAGAAAAAGCAAGATTAGCAGCAGAAAAAGAGAGAGTTGAAAAAATCAAAGAAAAAGCTATTGAAGCAATCCGTGCCGATAGAGACGAGCAACTGGCAGCATTAGAGGCGGAAAAAGAGGCGATGAGGCAAGAGCTAGAGAGAGAGAAGGAACTTTTAAAAGTTCAATTAGAAGAAGAAAAGGAGCGAGAGGTTGCTAAAATAAAAGCCGATAAAGAAAAAGCAATAGCTGCAATTCGTGCCGATAGAGATGCTAAATTAGAAGAAATGGAAGAAACTCTAGAGGAAGTCGCCGCTGCTGTTATGGATATAGCTGATGATTTAGAAGCACACACAGAAGAAGAGGTATATTCAAACGAAATTGAAGAAGATTTTGAAAATGATGATGACGAAGAAGCAGAGGACGATTATGAAACCGAAGAAGGTTTTTTTGAAAGAGACAATCGTGTAGAATACGAAGACGACGAAGAATAAAAAATATGCAGATGATATAAAATGTCGTCTGCATACTACAAAGATATGAAACAAAAATTTAAAAAAATAATCACAATCACTATTGCGATACTGTCATTAGCGGTATTCACACCAATGACAACAAGTTGTTCGCAAAACGATAATTTTAGCATTCAAGTTATTATAGTGGATGGTGCACCTGTATTAACGCTAACTCAAATGCGTCAGAAAAACATTGTAGTCGATCCTGATTATTACATAACATACCAAGTAGTAGGAAATCCTCAGGCATTACAAGCATCACTTATTCGAGACACACCTGATTTTGCGATTGTCCCTATAAATATGGCTGTAGCAATGTATAATAACGGCGATTATCGGCTTGCCGCTATAACAGGCTGGGGTATTCAGCATATAGTAACGAATACAGATGTAACTACGCTAGAAGGTCTTAGAGGCCAAACTATCCATGCATTTGGTGAGTTTCAAATACCAGGGATAACTCTTAGATATATTCTAGAACATAACAACCTTTTAGATGAGGTTACTATTGTGTATCATGCAACTCAATTAGATGTTAGAAACGCTGTCGTGCTAGGAACTTTTGGAGGTCAAGCTGTAGAGTTTGCTATGCTAGCAGAGCCTGTTGTTACGGCTACCATAGGTGTTAGCGATTTTGAGGCTACGATAGATCTGCAATACGAGTGGGGGAGACTGCACGGAGGTGCAAATTATCCTCAAGCGGCACTAATTTTTCATGAAAGATTATTAGAAAACCACACTAATTTTTTAGAAAATTTTGTATCAATGGCAAAGATTTCTAGTCAATACGCTATCGATAATCCATTAATTGTTGGCAATTGGGCATCAAACTTTAATGATGTTTTAGCAATTCCAAATGGTAGTGTTATAAATAACGCTATGCAAACTGGCAGACTTAATATGCAGTTTACTTTAGCACAGGATGCTAAAGAACAAATATTAGCATTCTTGAGTATTTTGCCATTAACTCAAATCGGTGATCAGTTACCAAGCGATAGCTTTTTCCATTCATTCTCTTTCCCATATATAAAATCTTACGAGTAGATCTCTATCCATAAAACATTATGAACATAGAAAAATTAGAAAACACATTAGAGGCGATATTATTCGCTAGTGGAAATCCTCTTGAAATTTCGGCTCTTGCTGATGCTTTAGGAATGCAAAAGTCCGAGGTTAAAAAAGCTATTTCGGCATTAGAAAAAAAATACTGCGACACTTGCGGTATTAGGCTTATAGAATTTAATAAAAAAGTGCAGCTAGCCACAAACCCAGATTATGCCGAAGCGGTAGCAACAATGCTTAATCCAATTCGCGAAAAAGAGCTTACTAATTCGGCATTAGAAACTGTTGCAATTATAGCATATCAACAACCTGTTACAAGGTTGGAGATTGAGGTGATTCGTGGAGTAAATTGTGATTATGCGATTCAAGTGCTGTTAAAACATGGTCTTATAGAAGCCGTTGGGCGTAAAGAAGTTATAGGAAAACCTATCCTTTTTGGCACAACTGAAGCATTTTTAAAGCGTTTCCAAGTAAAAAGTTTAGACGAACTTCCGAACTATGACCAATTGCTTGAAAGCATAAAAGTCTTAGCAGAAAAACGCCAAGGAGATATTCAGCCGGAGGACACGAGTCTTTATAATGAATTTGAAATTCCAGAGCAAGAAGATAGTGAAGGATAAATAAAAAAGAAGGTTAGATTTTTATCTACATATCTGTAAAGTAATTATTAAATAGCTATTTTATGAATATCTGTTCAAGGTTCATTATAGTTGTTTATACATGATAAGCGGACTATCCATTAATATTAATCCGCGTTCCAAACATTTTTCTTTTTATTATTGCAATAATTATAAATGCTCCTATAAATACTACACCGATTGTTATCCAAACGGGGATACCCCAACCACTAAATGGTATAATTGAACCGTCTACAAAAAAGCAAGTAAAAGCAAGAGCGATAAGTCTAACGGGACAGATTACAAAAATAAAAAACTTATAGCTCATTTTAGAAAGTCCTGCTATAAGACATAAAATATCGTCAGGAAAAAATGGAAAAATCATCATAAATATAAACGCCAAACGTCCTTTTTTATCTAAAAATGTAGCGTATTTTTCTGTTTTTTCTTCTCCAACCATCCAAATTGCAATTCTTTGTCCAAAAATTTTACCTAAGCTGAAAACTATTATAGATCCAATTACTGTGCCGATGCTCATATATATAAACGATAGTAGTGGACCATAAATAATTGTGCCTACAACAGCAGGGACAGCCATAGGAATAGGTAAGAATACTGTGTTTAAGATAACAAAGAATATAAATACGGCAACGCCCCAAAAACCAAAGCCTTTTATAAATGCTGCAACAGTTGTTACATCACTTAATTGATTTAATACACCAGTTTTATTAAGGATAATAAATAATATAAAAATCACCGATAAGCTGATAAGTAATACAAAAAACAGCTTAAATAGTGCTTCTTGCTTTTTATTATTTATAAAAGCACACCCTAGTCCTAAGATCATAAAGGATAACAAAAAACCTAATAATACATAAATAGATGATTGTATAAGAAAAATAACGCAAAAGCAAATCATGGAAAAAGTTAAAACAGCCGATACAAATTTCAGCGTATCAGCTTTTTTTGCGTTTATTAAAGTTTTTTGCACTTGTTGTTGCTCGGTTAGTTTCTCTGGTTCAACTTCTAACGCAAAATGCTTCTCAATATTTTTTTCATCTTTATACGCCATTTACTTTATTCTATGCAAATGATGAGTTATATATTTTGTGATTTTTTGGTACTAATATCGTTTTTTTATGTCTTAATGGCAAACTACTATCAGCCTTTACTAGTCGGTGATGATTATAATACTCTTGTAAGTTTATATCAACTTCTTTTAAGTTAAAAGGAATAGGGAATGATTTTGTTAAATGTTTGTTTCCACCTAGGTTCTCTAAAATTTGACCAGCTATACTTGTTGGTATGCCTCCGCCAGTTACAGAAATAGGTGAATGTTTGTCCTTACTGCCTACCCAAACCGCTACGGTATAATCTGGAGTGTAAGCAATAGAGTAAGCATCCGTATTGCCGTTTATATTGCCAACTGTACCAGTTTTAGCACAAACATTCTCAATATTATGTCTATTAAGCAATTTTGCTGTGCCGTTTTTAGCACAATTGCCTAGCATAACATTAATATAATAGCTTGTTATGTCAGACATAACCGGTGTTTCATACTCTTTTTGACGATAAATTTCATTGCCATCTTTATCTAAAATGCTTTTTACATATTTGGCTTGTATGATTTTTCCATCATTTGCAAAGGCTTGATAGCAATTTGCGAGTTGCTTAAGTGTTATTCCATTTTCCATAGCTCCAAGTGCGAGAGGTAAAGAATTGTCGTATTTGCTAAAGCTTATTCCACATTTTTTAGCAAACTCCTTAGCTTGTTCTATGCCAACGATTTCTAATAATCTTACTGCAACTATATTGGATGAATAAGCTAAACTTTCATCTAAAGTTACCCAGCCCAAATATTCATTTTTATAGTTGGATGGGTTATATCCACCAAAATCCACCTTTTCGTCCTTGATTGGTGTGTAGGGTAGAGCATAACCGTATTCTAAAGCCGGAGCATAGCATATTATAGGCTTTAGTACAGAACCGGGCTGACGCTTCATATTATGCAGTTTAATATTGGAATTTCCATTAAGAGCTAAAATTTGCCCCGAGTGATTGCAAAGCACTAAAACCTGAGATAGCATAATAGAATTATCAATTTTACTATTCTCTAAAGCTTTATCAATTTTTTTTTGTATCCTGTCATCAAAATGAGTTATAATAGTAAGCTTTTGGTTATATAAATCTTTCTCTTTGCAACCTAAAACAAACGCCGTTTCAGATAAAACGGCGCTAAAATAGTGCTTCTTACATAATCTATGCGATAGAATTAATATTTTTTTGCTTATAGCATCGTTATATTCAATTTCAGTTATCTTACCGTATTTTAGCATTAAGCTCAAAACTAAATCTTTTCGGGTTACAGCACTATCATAATTTATTATTGGATTATATTTACTTGGGCTATTTATTAAGCCAGCTAGCATTGCACTTTGACTAAGTGATAATTTACTAGCTTCAATCCCAAAGTATCCTCTGCTAGCCGATTCAATTCCATAATAGCCGTTACCAAAATAAATAACATTAAGATAACTTTCTAGAATTTCATCCTTTGTTAGTTTTCGCTCTACACTTCGGGCAATTCTAACTTCTTTTATTTTGCGTGTATATGTTTTTTTACCATCAAGATGAGTGTTTTTGACTAACTGTTGTGTTATAGTAGAAGCACCCTCTTTAATCTCACCTGCTTTAGCGTTGCGTCTTATCGCTCCAAAAATCCTTCTGTAGTCAACTCCTTTATGCTCATAGAATCTTTTATCTTCAATCGAAATAAAAGCATCCTTAGTGTGTTGTGGAATATCTACAATTGAAATAAAAATTTTGTTTTCGCAGAATAACTTTCCGCTAATATCATTATATTCGCTATCTAGTATTACCACAGTTTTTTCGCTAGACACCATTTTTGCACTATTATATTGCTCAAAGCCTATAATTTTTACAGCAGGCTCAAGCAGAATACCTAACATAATACATGCGACGATAGATATAGTAACTAAAACTATAGCCGTTGTTGCTATAATTTTTTTGCTGATGTTTCGCTTTTTTGCTTTTTCATTTAGATTTTTCTTTTGCACATATTTAGTATATGGTATATAATAGTTTTTAACCATGAACCAAATTTCTTTGCAAAAGTATCACATAATAACCTACGGATGTCAAATGAATCTGCATGAAAGTGAAAAGCTGGCAGGTATGCTTGAGGCTCTTGGAGTTATTGAAACCAATGAGCAATCCGAAGCTGATATAATTCTGATAAACACCTGCACAATTCGAAAAAATGCCGACAATAGAGCAATAGGTAATTTAGGTTATATCAAGACAATAAAAGAGAAAAATCCCAAACTCATTGTGTGTGTGTTTGGCTGTATGACTCAGGCGGGAGATTCAGCAAAAGAATTATCTAAAAAATTTCCATTTATAAATATTATTTTTGGTACTCATAATTTATATAAGTTTACTGATTATTTAAGTAGTGCCTTAGAGGACAAAAGAATAATAGAGATTTTTGATAATAGTGGAGATAAGGCAAAGGAAGTTATTGAAGGATTGCCTACTAAAAGAGTGACAGGGGTTAATGCGTGGGTAAATATTATGTATGGTTGTGATAATTATTGTACCTACTGCATAGTGCCGTTTGTGCGTGGTAAAGAGAGAAGTAGAGAGCCAGAATTGATAATAGATGAGGTTAAAAAGTTATTGGTGATGGGCTATAAAGAAATTACTTTGCTTGGACAAAATGTAAATTCCTATAATGCGATTGATAAAGAAGAAAAAAAGGTTAATTTTGCAAATTTGTTAGAAACTCTTGCTGTTTTACCGCATAAATTTAGGCTGCGATTTATGACAAGTCATCCTAAAGATTTAAGCGATGAGGTTATCAGTGTGATTGCAAAGCACGATAATATCCCTGAGTTTTTTCATCTTCCTGTGCAATCTGGTAGTAGCAGAGTGCTAGAGTTAATGAATCGCAAATATACAAAAGAGCATTATTTAGCTACCATCGAAAAAATTAAAAAAGCAATCCCTAGTGCAGGCTTCTCTAGTGATGTTATGGTGGGTTTTCCGTGCGAGACTGAAGAAGATTTTTTAGATACGCTAGATTTAATCGAAAAAGTAAAGTTTCATAATCTATTTATGTTTGTATTTTCACCTAGAGATGGTACAAAAGCATCTGAGATGGACGGTCAGATAGAAAAAAATGTTTCACAAGATAGATTTAACCGCTTAGAAGCCTTGCAGAAAAAAATCGCCTTAGAGCTAGCAAAGGAAAACATCGGCAAAACATACGAGGTTTTAGTAGATGAATACGATGAAATAAAATCTCGACTTCGTGGCAAAACGGCCTCAGGCAAAATAATTTGGATACCACTTAAGCCTGAAAATGAAGATAAGAAATTGCAAAAATCTGACCTAGAAAAACACCTCGGCGAATTTATAAAGGTTAAAGTAACCAGTACTAGAAATACTAATTTATATGGAGAGATAATTTAATTTTTAACTACACGCTGTAACTAACGAAAACTTGTAGTTTGCTCTTTGTAAATTGTAGTGACAAGAAAACTATGTTATGTGATAATTGTAAAAACGAAAAAGCATCGTTTCATTCAGCTAAAAGTATAAACGGTATTATGAAAGAGCGAAACTTGTGTGCAAGTTGTCAGGCGAAGGTTTTTCCATTTGGAACACAAATGGGTTCTTTTTATGATATCTTTGCTGATTTTACTAATTTTTCTAGTCCATTAGAGCCAGCAATAAGAAAGGAAATCAAAAAATGCTCTAACTGCACTAGAACTATTTTAGAAGTAGAAAAAAGCGGTACTTTAGGTTGTCCGAATTGTTACGAAGCATTTAGCGAAAATCTAATGCCTATGATACTTAGGGTGCAAAATTCTACAATTCATAGGGGCAAATCGCCTAATGGTCAGCAAATAAACTCTGCTGCTAATTTAGAAATATCGAGATTAAAAAAAGAGTTGATCAAAGCTGTAGATGATGAGAATTTTGACGAAGCTAGTATAATAAAATCAAAAATTGTAGAGTTAGAAAGAGGGTTGAAAACAGAATGACAGTAAACAGAGATATTGTAGTTTCTAGTAGGGTGCGATTAGCTAGAAATATTAAAAATTTGCCGTTTGGAATGAAGTTTAATAAACTGCATTCGGATAATATTGCATTAGATGTTTATCGAAATATAGGGGGTGAAAGAACTGGTTTTGGTCTATATAAACCAAGTAGCCCCGAATCATTAGACGGCACGGTTCTAAAAGAAAAACGACTAATATCGGAGGATTTATTATCTAAAGCACCACTGGCTAGTGTTATATTAAATGAAAGCGAAACCGTATCAATAATGATTGGCGAAGAAGATCATATTAGAATCCAAAGCATTGAACCGGGATTCAATTTAAATAAGAGCTTTATTGCTACGGATAAAATTGATAATATTATTGCAAAAAACATACCGCTATCTTTTAGCGAAAAATTAGGTTACCTTACAGCTTGTCCCACTAATTTGGGAACAGGTTTACGAGTTTCGGCAATGATGTTTTTGCCAGGTCTTTCTATATATAACAGTCTGGAAGAATGTGTGCAAGCTATGTCTCGGCTAAATATGGCTATTCGTGGAGTATATGGCGAGGGTAGCGATTCTAGTGGGTATTTGTATCAATTATCAAATCAACGCACACTAGGACTTAGCGAAGAAGCAATTTTAGAGGCGGTAATCAGTAGCGTATTAAAAATTGTAGAAGCCGAAAAACAGGCTAGAGAAGTGCTTTTAAACGAGGGTGGTGCTACGCTAAAAGATAAAATTCGTAGAGCGTTAGGCACGCTTTTATATGCTCATAAAATTGAGAGTGCCGAATTTAATACAACAATGGCACTTGTAAAATTAGGGGCTTATTATGGCTTTTTTGATATTCTTGATAGTAATAAATTCGAAAAGCTTTTTATAGAAGCTCAACCTGCCTCTCTGCAAAGTATTTGCAAAAAAAAACTTTCACAACAAGATCGAGATATTTTTAGAGCTAAATATGTTTCGGATGTATTAAATAGTATCATACAGATAAACGGGGTGTGAGCAACCCTATTGTGCTATTTATCCTTCATTATTAAATCATTATTTTATATTTTTAAACTAGTACTAATTTAGGATTTTATTTGCTATTCTCAGTAAAGTTTAACAATAATAAGCTGCTTTATAAATTATCCTACAAAAAAATTTACTTTTTGGGGTTTAATAGCGAAAAACGCTTGTAGACATCAGAAAAATTTGCTATACTTTACAAATTAAAAGGAGAAAATGGACTTTTTGAAAAATAGACATAAAAAACAATTAAAAAAAGTCTAAATAAAACAAATTAAGTGGAAAAAATAGCAGTTATAGATTTAGGCACAAGCTCAGTTAGGCTTGTAATCGCTAATGTATTAGTAGAATCACCAGAAATCAGTCATCATATAGTTTTTGACGAACTTAAAGAAACTCTTAGCCTAGTACAGGATTTAGATAGAGATGGTTTTTTAAAACCTCCAAGAATTGCTCATGCGGTTAAAACGCTACAAATGTTTAAACGACTTTGCGATGCACACAAAGTAGAAACAATTCATGCTTTTACTACATCTAGCGTTAGAAAAGCTAAAAATCTAAAATCTTTTTTAGAGGAAATTAGTAGCGTTTGCGGTATCAAATTTAGAGTCCTTAATGAAGAAGATGAAGCTCAATTTATTTATCAAGGTGTATCAAATTCGTTAGATATTCCTAAAGGCATCATTATCGATTTAGGTGCAAGTACTTGCCAATTTATAAACTACAATAAGCGTGCTATTATAAATAGAGCAAACTTGCCTTTTGGTGCGGCTACTTTAAGCCAAATTTTTGAAGATATCGAGGATGACGAAACTAAAAGCGAAATGATAACCGCCTATGTTTTAGATCAGCTTTCTACGGTGGATTGGTTAGAAACCTTAGAACCAGATTTACCTATTATTGGTGTTGGCGGAGCCTTTAGAAACATTGCTAAACTATCACGCAAGCTAGACCGCTATCCATTAGCAATGAATCATAACTATACTTCTAGCATAGAAAATATCAATAGAATTTACGACATGGTGCGTGGGTTAGAACCGGAAAAACGCAGTAGAATAAAAGGCTTATCAAGTCAGCGTGCAGATATATTCTTGCCGGCACTCGAGGCTATAAGAGCAGTTATTAAACTAATAAACGGCACCAAAGTTACAGTTTCGGGTGCAGGCATAAGAGAGGGTGTTATGTTTAATCACACTATGCCGTCAACAAATGAAAGACCGATTCTTGAAATTCCTTGGCATTCTGTAAACGGCATGATGCGTTATTTTGAAGTTAATATTCCTCATGCTAAACATGTGGAGTATTTATCGGTTCAGCTTTATAAACAACTACGAGTGCTACATAAACTGCCTAGGCAATATGTAAAGGTTTTGCGTGCAGCGGCACTTCTACATGATGCCGGCATGCGTATAAAGTATTACGATCATGCCAGTCATTCGTTTTATTATATTCTAAACTCTAATCTATATGGCTTTACTCATCGAGAAATTATTCTTGCCGCTTTTGTAGCTCTAGGGCACAAGCATTCAGGTGAATTTGATATGCAATTATGGAATAAGTTTTCATCTATTCTTAAAGAAGAGGACCTAATGGCTGTTATGAAGCTAGGTTTAATTTTGCGTATAGCAGAAAGTCTAGATCGCACAATGAGCAGTTGCATCAAAAACATCAGCTGTGATGTGCTAGGCGAATCCGTTATTCTTAAAACCGAATCCGATTGCGACCGCTTTTTAGAAATAAAAGATGCCTTAACCGCGACTGCCGATTTTGCAAAGGTGTATAGAAAGAACTTAGAGATTTTATAAAGATTATAGATGTTTCACAAAAAATAAAGAGAAAATTGAATAATGATGGTATCAAATATAGTAAATAGCGTTTTATTAATAAAGATAAAAAATGAATTTGGCTCTGCTTTTTTTATTGAACATTATACAAAGCTCTAACAGCAATATAAATAGACCAATTCCTTTGATAAAAAAGAAATGCTTTCGGGAGGTTTGATTGAGAATGGTGTGACGATTGAGTTGCTAAATGGACACAATAATAGTGATTTCTTGGATGGTCCTATATATTAATATTTCTAATCAAGAAATATATGTAAGAGATGTTATAAGTGGATATAGGTTTAACCAAGGCCATTTCTATGATAAAAATAAATTAGAGTTTTTCATTAAAGAGAATTCAGGGATTATTGGGTTCTATTCTATAGAATATGTCTTAGAAATATTAGAATCTACATAAAATATAAAAAACAAAAGAACTTATGAATTATTTAGATATTGCAATTGATATTGGCACAAGTAATACCCGTCTTTTTGTAGCGGGAGAAGGCATTGTGCTTAACGAACCTACTCTTTTAGCGTTTAACAATAATAATGCTAAAAAGATTTTGGCGTTTGGCAAACAAGCTAAATATATGCTTGGTAAAACTCCTAAAGATGTTACTCTTGTTGCTCCCGTGGCTAAAGGTGTTATTGTAGATGGCACTAGGGTAACAATGCTATTAAAAGAATTTTTTAATAAGATTTTTGGTAGCAAAATTCCTTCTAAAATTAGGGCTTTAGTGGCAATTCCTATTGGTCTTTCTATTGAAGAGCGTCATATATATGAAAGCGTAATTCACAATGTGCATAGAAGCATAAAGCAAGTAACTCTTATAGAAAATGTTTTGCTTTCTGGTATTGGGGCAGGGCTTTCGATAGATCATCCTGCCGGTGGTATTATTGTAAATATAGGCGGTGGCATTACGGAGATTGCTACACTTAGTATGGCTAGCATTTTAGGGGGGTGTGGGTTGGCGATTGGTGGCGATAAAATTGATGAGTTAATAATAGAAACTATAGAAAGAAAGAATGGTATAACGATTGGTTTAGCTACAGCACAAAAAGTTAAAAAAGAAATCGCTAGTCTACATAAAAACAATATAACTTTTAGGCAAGTTGACGGTGTTGAGACAAAGGATACAAAAGATAAAACAATTACTTCGGCTATTGTGAAGGCTATTGATATATATGAGGCTACTTATCTTGAATTTAGTAGAATTGCTGTTAGTTTAGAACAAATTCTTAATTTATGTCCATTGGATGCTGTTGGTGAACTTAATAAAAGAGGTGTTTATATTATGGGTGGCACAAGTCGTATAGAAGGCTTAGCCGGTTTTATGACTAGAAAATTAGATATAAAATGTTTTGTGCTAAGCTATCCAGAATACACAGCTATAAAAGGTGCAGGTAAATTATTAGCTAATCCCGAGCTTATGAATAAAGTATTGCAAAGATAAATTATAGATAAAAAACATTTGCGATCTTATTTTTGATATGTTATAATATATTTGAGTTGGCTTTCTTTTCTTTACGCTCTCCACGAGATGGGAGGTTTGCTAGCTATAATAAATATAAATGGAGAAAATAAATGTCAGAAGAACAAAAAACGGTTGCTCTAGAAGAGCAGCCAACACAAGAAGAAATACTACACGAGATAACTGCTGTAGAAATGCCTGTAGCTGAAGTCCTCGCAGATGCCTCATCAACTGAAGAGACTCCTGCCAACGAAGAAGTAAGCCAGTCTGCTAATAAGGAGAAGACAGAAAAGCCTACGAAAAAAGATAAAGGCGAAAAACCTACTCTAGCACCTCAAGCTAAACTGCCACCTCTAAAAGTTAAAGAGCCTACAGTTAAAGTGCTTACTGAAAGAGAACAAAAGCAAGCAATAATTGCTAAACATGCTACTCATGAAGGTGATACAGGTAGTCCAGAGGTTCAAATTGCACTTTTAACTGCCCGTATAAATCATTTAACAGAGCATTTTAAAGTCCACAAAAAAGACCATCACTCTCGTCGTGGATTATTGCAAATGGTTTCAAATCGCAGAAGCTTATTAAACTATCTAAAAGATGTCGACATTGAGCGTTATCGTGCAATCATTGCAGCACTTAACCTAAGAAAATAAATAAGAAAATAAAATAGCTTTATTGCAACAAAAAAGGACTTGAATAAATTCAAGTCCTTTTTTAAACTAACTTACATTTTTCTAAGCACAATAGCACTTATCGGTGATACAATACCTGTGTAAGGTTTTTTAGTGAGTAGGTTTGTTAGTTCGCCTGCGACAGAATATTCTAGGGGATTTTGGGAAGCGTTAGTGATAACAGTTATGTGTTCGTTACCAAAACATCTTTCAAAAACAAAGAGGTTATCGTTAGCTTCAATTAGTTTAAAGTCGCCTGTCGCTAAAATGTCACTATTTGCATTTCTTATTTTGCCTAAAGCACGATAAAAAGATAATAGCTTTTTATGAGTTTTTGGCAGTTTGTTATCCGCAGTTTCCCATGGATAGCAACGGCGATTAAACGGGTCTTCGTAGCCTTCTAATCCAACCTCATCGCCGTAGTAAACACAGGGGACACCCGGTAGCATATATTGTAGTACAGTAGCCAATTTAACTTTTTCTAACGCAACATCAATATTTTTTATCTTTGCTTTTGCTCTATCATCTCTACTTTCAATCGCTCCGTCAGCCTCACCAAGAGCCGTTAGAATTCTGACAGTATCGTGTGTACCTAATATATTCATAAGGCTATCTAAAGCGTCCTTAGGGTAATTATTTATAATGTGCGATAAAGTAATCGCAAGTCTTTTGCCATCGCCCCATTTTACAAAATTTATAATATCTTCCTTAAATGGATAATTAGAAACACTATCTAGTTGTCTACCGCCAAAATACCGCCTACGAACACCATAGCTATTTTTATTGCTGGCGTCCTCCCACACTTCGCCAAGCATCAAAGCGTCGGGTTGAATTGCCTTAACTCGCTGTGCAATTTTATCTAAAAAGCAATCGGGCAATTCGTCCACTACATCTAATCTCCAGCCGGCAACACCCTTATGTTGCCACTTAGCTAATACACCCTCAACCCCACAGATAAACTCTGTAAAGTGTTTAGAGTGTTTATTTGTGTGTGGAATTACATCAATGCCCCACCAAGATTTATAAACATCGGGGTGGCTTTCAAATTGATACCAATCTATGTAAGGCGACTCTAAGCTTTGATAAGCGCCAATACTGTCGTATCTAGCGTACTTATTAAAGTAAATGCTATCGTCGCCCGTATGACTAAAAACACCGTCAAGAATGATTTTCATACCTTTCTTTTCGGTTTTTTTAATGAGTGAACTCAAGTCTTCTTCGGTGCCGAAATCGCTATCCACACGCAGATAATTGCCTGTGTCGTACTTATGATTAGAATACGCTTCAAAAATCGGATTTAAGTATATGCACGATACTCCCAAAGATTTGAGGTAGGGAAGTTTTTTAATAATCCCTTTGATATTGCCACCGAAAAAGTCGTTATTAAGAATTTTACCATCCACAGTAGGCTTATACACAGGAGTACCGCCCCAGTCATTACGATATACAACAGCTGTTTTTGTTTTTAATCTTTGCCCGCCGTCAAAAAATCTATCAGGTAAAATCTGATACATAATACCACCTTTTAGCCAATTAGCAGGAGAATATTGAGTTTCGTAAGCAGTTAGTTGGAAGCGTTTTCCATCATCCCATATAGCGTTAAGGCTATCATCGCACCCTATATAAAAAGAGCCATTTTCGTTTCGTACTCTAAAATTATAAAAATACAGCCCTGGTGTTGTAACCACAAAGTCTAAGCTATAGCAAAAATAATGCTTATCTACGTTATCTTCGTCGTTATCTTCGTCGATAAGCGGATAAATTACTTCCGACTCGCCGTCTTTAGAAATGCAAAGCTCTATAGCACTGGGATTAAGGTCTTTGAGTATTTGAATTTTAATTTCAAATTGCTCATTAACCTTAACCGCTCCTAGCTTAGATTTATGCTTAGCATCTAACGGATTAAATAATATTGATTTTTGTTGCATTTTATGGGTTGTTTCCTTTATGGGCTATTATAGTTTATTGATTTATTATAAATTCGCCGTCTATTAACTTAACATCTACATATTGCGTTTTTACTAAAAAGCATTTGTTGTTTATATTTTTATTGTAAAATTCTTTTATTTTCGGTAAAATTTCAGTTATAAATTCTTCTTTTTTCTCGTCTACAAAACCTTCCTTTTTTATGGCGTATATGTAAAGGCTTATGTGATAACCCCTAACTTCTTTATCAAGAATTTCACAGTGAAAGCTAAATGATAATACTGGATGTTCATTCGGCAACAATTCTTTACTATACCCCATAAAATAATAGTTGTTTCGTCGCTTAAACCGAATTGTAACATTTATTTCGCCAAAATCACCGAAAAATTGTTTTATATCTTTTTTAGAGCAAGGAAAAATTTCATTTTTATTTATGCCTGTTGTGTGATATGTAATCATTTTTTTATAAAATGCGGGTAACAGAGTGCTGTCCATACGATTTAACGATAGTTATGTGTTTGTAATTCTTTAGCTTATTGTAGGGGGGTCTCATTGAGCGTCCGAACCTAATAAAATAATAACGCTTTTTTCTAAGGTTCGGGCGATTACTAATCGCCCGACAGTAAAGCAGGGTTTGAATTGATGTGTGTTGTAAAGTTTTTAAGTTTTGGTTTTAGCAGTCGTTGCGAGCCACAGCTTAGTAAATAATAAATTAGGATTTTAGGCGAAGCAATCCAGTTAAACTCGGCTAATCTGGATTGCTTCGTCGAATACCTTATTATCTACCAACACTTGACTACAGCTTCCAAATATCTCTAGCATAATCCTCTATAGCTCTATCGGAGGCAAATCTGCCTGCTTCAGCGATGTTGCGAAGGCACATCTTTTGCCAAGTACGGCTATTTTGGTACGCTTTATCTAAATCTTTAGTTGCTCTAATATAATCATCAAAATCAGCTAGACACATAAATGGGTCGGCTACATTATGATGACCTAGCACTAAATAGTTTGCAATATCGTCAAACTTAACACCGTTAAAGCCAATTTTTAACATATCAATAACTTTTTTAAGAATAGGGGATTGTGCATAGTAACGACTAGCAAAATAACCGTCCCGCCAAAGATTTTCCACTTCGTCCGCTTTTAGGCCAAAAATAAAAATATTATCGTCGCCAACAGCTTCGTTTATTTCCACATTAGCACCGTCTAGCGTGCCAAGCGTTACAGCACCGTTTATCATAAATTTCATATTGCCTGTGCCGCTCGCTTCCTTGCCCGCTAGCGAGATTTGCTCGCTCACATCGCTTGCAGGAAAAATCCTTTCGGCTTTACTTGCATTATAATTTTCGATATAGATTACGTTTAGCTTATCTTTGATTTTCTTGTTTTTAGAAATTTCCTCACTTAGATTGCAAATTAAAGAAATAACCCGCTTAGCATGAGAATATCCGCCCGCCGCCTTTCCGCCAAAAATAAAGGTTTCGGGAGTAACGGCTAAATCGGGATTTTCTAGGAGCATGGCATATTGCCCAATAATTTTAAGCACATTAAGTAATTGCCTTTTATATTCGTGCATTCTTTTTATTTGCACATCAACTCGACTTTTTGGATTGATAATTTGCCCTGTAAAGTCTGATAAATACTTGGCAAAATCTTCTTTGTTAGCTTCTTTAATTTTTGCCAGTTTATCAAGAACAGTATTGTCACTACTAAACTTTTTAAGTTTTTCTAACTCCTTAGCATTTTTATAATAACCCTCGCCAATAAGTTCGCAAATCAAATTATGAAGTCTTGGGTTAGATTGAGTAAGCCAACGGCGGTGTGCAATGCCGTTTGTAACATTAGTAAATTTATCGGGAAATACTTCGTAAAAATCTCTAAAAACGCTTTGCTTAATAATTTCAGAGTGAAGGGCACTAACTCCGTTTACTTTAGTAGAGCCGATTACGCACAAATTAGCCATTCTAACTTGGTTATGATTATCTATAACAGTTAAATCGTGTCTACCTGTACTTGCTACAAAACGGCGGTCGATTTCTTTTATTATGCGATAAATTCTTGGTAGGCGACCTGCCAGCAAGCCCCGTTCCCACTTTTCTAATGCTTCAGATAAAACCGTATGATTAGTATAATTTGTAACAGCGGTAACAATTTCCCACGCTCTTTCCCAACTGAAATTATGCTCATCCATAAGAAGTCGCATAAGCTCCGGTACAGCTAAGGCAGGATGAGTATCGTTTAGATGAATGCTAACTAATTTTTGCAGACTTTCTAAATCCCCATAGTGCTTTATGTGGTCTCTTAAAATATCTTGAAGCGAGGCACTTACTAAAAAATATTGTTGGCTAACTCGTAGCTGTTTACCGCCGTAATGCTCGTCGGCAGGGTAGAGTACCTTGCCGATAATGTCGGCCTCTACATCGGCGGCCATAGAATGCAGGTAATCACCGTGAGAGAACGAACGCATATCAAAGCCTTTACTTTGTGCCTTCCAAAGCCTTAGCGTACTAACACCGTTACTATCGGCACCAGGTATCATTAAATCGTGTGGAATTGCTTTTAATACAGTAGCATCTGTATGCTCTATAACTAATCTGCCATCTTGCCAATACTCATTAAGAGTACCGCCTAGCTTAATTTCATATGATTTATCGCTACGGGGAAGTAGCCAAAATTCGCCTGTGTCCAGCCAAATATCAGGAAGTTCCACCTGCACATTTTCTACGATTTTTTGCTTAAAAAGACCATATTCGTACATTATGCTGTAGCCGGTGGCGGGATAGTTAAGTGTAGCTAAGCTATCCATAAAGCAAGCAGCCAAACGACCTAATCCGCCGTTGCCTAAAGCCGGATCTGTTTCTATTTCATAAAGTTTATCTAAATTAGCACCCATCTCAGCTAGCACAGCCCTAAACTCTTTTTCTATACCTAAATTAAATAATGCGTTTTTAAGATTTCTACCGATTAAAAACTCCATACAAAGATAATAAACTCGTTTGCGTTTGTTTTTACGGGTATCTTTGTTGCTTAACTGTTTCTTTTTTAGCATTATATCTCTAAGAACTAATGCCGTTGCTTTATAAAAATGCTCTTCAGTCGCTTTATCGCTACTACTGGCAAAAAATAAGTCCAATTTGTCTTCTAATAATTCTTTTATTTTTGTTCTATCTAATGTCATTTTTTTTGTTTTATTTCTTCCTATTTTTCTCTTGTTTTTAATTTTGTCCTGATTTATTTCTATATATTCTTTTGTTTGTAATGTGTACAATCGAGGCATTCGTCCATACGATTTATATGTGAGTTTAATTCCGCTCAAACATTAGGGGCAATACTTTGTCGCTTACACCTTAATTTTGTATTATAAATTGTAAATGCTACATTAGTTAAGAAACAAGTCTATTAAATATTTTTATACATCTCTATATATTCTATAGCACTTTTCTCCCAACTAAAATCGGCGCTTAAGGCACGATTTACAAGACCTGCCCATTTTTCGGGATAATCTTTATAAAGCCCAATTGCACGCTCTAAGGCATGTAACATATGCCAAGGGTCATAATTTTCGAACACAAAACCTAAGCCCATATCACCGTTAGCACAATCGGGTATACTATCCTTTAATCCGCCTGTTGCTCTAATAATCGGTATAGTGCCATACCTAGTAGCTATCATTTGCCCTAATCCGCAAGGCTCACTTTTACTCGGCATTAAGAACATATCAGTCCCTGCAAAAATTTTATGCGCTAAGTCGTTATTAAAATCTATTATCGCATGGAATTTATCACGGTAAACATCTGTAATAAATTCAAAAAAGTTCTCAAATTCTTTGTCACCTGTTCCAAGCACTACAATTTGAACATCTTTTTTAAGTAGTTCCTCTAATACACCTTTAACCAAATCCACACCCTTATGCTTAACCAACCTAGTAATAAGAGCAATAATAGGAGTGTTAGGACGCACAGGTAAACTAAGCATTTTTTGTAATTCTGCTTTATTTATTGCTTTACCGCCAAAATCTTTATTGCTGTACATACTAAAAAGTGCTTTATCAGACGCTGGATTCCAACTGATTAGGTTAATTCCGTTAAGTATGCCACGCATTTTATAACTGTTTCGTTTAACAACATCCTCTAATCCGTGAGCAAAAAACTCATACTGAAGCTCTTCGGCATATGTCGGACTAACGGTGCTAATGTAATCGCTATAATCCATAGCACCTTTCATAAGATTTATGCCACCTTTCCACTCGATAGAAAGATATTCGGCTTTAGGAATGCCTAGAACATCTTCGATAATGCTATAATCAAATTTACCTTGATATTCAATATTATGAATAGTAAATAAAGTTTTAATATCCTCATATTCACTTCGATTCATATAATACAGTTTATAATAAATCGGCACAAGAGCAGTTTGCCAATCGTGTGCATGAATTACATCAGGAGTAAACTCGATATAGGGCAGTACATCAAGTACAGCTCTACTAAAGAAAGCAAATCTTTCCGCTTCATCGTCGTAGCCGTAAAGGTTTTTACGCTTAAAGTAATACTCGTTATCGATAAAGTAATACTTAACACCCTCTAGCTCTAACATATGCACTCCGCAGTATTGTTGCCTCCACGAAACTCCAACATTTATATGCGTTATAAAGCGTAGCTTATCCCTAAGTTTTTCAGGAAAGCATTCATAAAGCGGTAAAATCACTCTAGCATCAGAGCCGTTAGCATTTAAAGCTTGTGGAAGTGAACCAATAACCTCACCAAGACCGCCACTTGTAGCAAACGGGGCACACTCTGGGGCTACAAAAAGAATTTTTAGCGGAGCGTTAGGGTCTTTAATTTTAGTTAGTGGGGGAGTGATGACTGACTTCTTAGCAGGTGCTTTTTTTGGTGCAGGTGTAGCTTTTGCCACATTAGCCTTAGCCGTTGTTTTCGAAGCAGGAGCGGTGGTTGCTTTAGTTGCACTAGCTGTTGCTTTTTTTATGCGGTTAACAGCTTCTTCCACATTGACACTTTTTTCTGTTGTAGTCTTTTTGGCTCCTGTCGTTTTTGTTACCGACTTATCAATGACCGGTTTATCTTTTTTTTCCTCATTTTTAGGCATGAGTAACCCTCCTTATATTTAACGCACAGTGCATATCGCTTAGTGCATAGTTTTTATTTTTCTTATATTTTTTATTACTCGAATAGTAAAGTGCCGTACTTAAATTTAATAACTGTTAATGTATTTTAAATAACCGAGTTTTTTGCTATAAAATACGGATGCGTAGCGTGTCCGCTTAGGTTTCGCTTATCTAAAATTATTACATTTTTATCTACTACACAGGAGTTTATGCTACTGCCAATTGATACACTAACACCTTGCATAACAACAGAATTAGTAATAACTGCTCCTTTAGCAACTCTAACGCCCCTAAACAATACCGAATTTCTAACTTCACCCTCTATAATACAACCGTCAGCTACAAAGCTATTAGTTACTTTAGACCCATTTTCTAATCTTAGCGGAGCACTATCTCGCACTTTAGTTAAAATCATAGCTCCGCTTTCTTTCTTAAATAATAAATCTCGATTTTCTTTCTGTAATAAATCCAAATTATGTCTAAGATAACTTGATAAGCTATCAATACAGCTATAATAACCTGTTAATTCGTAGCCAAAAATACGGTATTCATTTGTTTTTTTCATAACATCTTTACTAAAGCTGGTATAGTTTTTGCCGTCGCCCAAAATTGTAAGTAAAAACCTTCTACTGATAACAAGCATATTTGTAAAAAAGCATCTCTCACCGGCAGTATTTTTATCACCCAATTCGACCTTAGTAACCCTGCCTGTATCATCCATAGTCATAAGATTATGAGGTCTAGATGAACTCGCATCAAAGGTACGACGGCGGTAAATTGCCGTAATATCTGCATTTTTTTCGATATGATACCTAATAGCAGAATCATAATCAAAATTGCAAACATTATCACAATCACTCATAACAATATAGTCCTCGGTGCATCGTTTTATAAAGGTTGAAACGCCCGCAATCGCCTCAAATCTAGTATTATAAATTGCTTTTGCCTCAGCATAAGGCGGGAGAAGAATGATTCCTGCATTTTTTCTAGATAAATCCCAGCTTTTGCCACTGCCTAAGTGTGCTAAAAGTGATTGATAATTGCGTTTAGCAATAATTCCAACCTTTGTAATTCCACTACTTGCCATATTAGATAGGCAAAAGTCAATCAGCCTATATCTACCGCCAAACGGAACGCTAGCCAAACATCTACTTGCAGTTAGCTGTGGTACATCATCATCGTGAATATTGCCAAATACTATTCCTACTGCTTTATTTGTTCTCATTTATGTACCTCTCTATAATATCTCCGGATTTTATACTGCAACCTTTAGGTAATTTAACATCTCTGCCTATCAATACTAAACTATCCTTATCGCCACCAACACCAATTTTAGAATTTGGTGCAATAGTAACATTTTCGTCAATTATGCTAAATTCCACCTTAGCACCTTCTTCAATAGTAGTGCCTTTCATAATAATGCTATCTCTAACCACCGCACCTTTACCCACAAAAACTCCCTCGCTTAATACCGAATTCACAACACTTCCGTAAATTTCACAACTGGTCATAATAGAATTTTGTACTTTAGCATCTGTACCTAAATAAGTTGGGGGAGAACCGCCTGTTCTTCCGTAAATTTTATCCTCGCTAGTAGAATTAAGACTAAATTCGGGATTTTTTCCAAGTAAATCCATATTAGTTTCCCAAAGACTTTTAATCGTACCAACATCTCGCCAATATCCATCAAAAGAATAAGCCTGCATTTTTCGGTTAGTTGCTAGCATATGCGGAATAATGTTTTTGCCAAAGTCGTTTTGGGACTTTTCGTCCTCTTCATCCCGTTTTAGCTCCTCACTAAGCGAACTCATCTTAAATATATAAATACCCATACTTGCGTGATTGCTCTTTGGATTTTTAGGCTTTTCTTCAAAAGAAGTTATCTTGCCGTCTAAACCGTAATCTAAAATTCCAAAACGAGTAGCCTCCTCTACATTGACATCAATCGTAGCGATAGTGCAGTCGGCACCGGTAGCAATATGCTCCTCTAACATTTTAGAGTAATCCATTTTATAAATATGATCTCCCGATAGGATTAGTACATGCTCGGGATTGTAACTATGTAAAAAATGTAAATTTTGATAAATTGCATTTGCTGTACCTCTATACCACTCGCTACCTGCTTTTGCTTGATAGGGAGGTAGGCTATGTAATCCACCGTAACTGCGGTCTAAGTCCCATGGCTCGCCGTTACCTAGGTAGTCATTTAGAATAAGCGGTTGATACTGCGTTAGTACACCTACAGTATCTATGCCACTATTGTAGCAGTTAGACAGCGTAAAGTCGATTATGCGATACTTAGCACCAAAGCTAACTGCAGGCTTTGCCACCATATTAGTTAAGGCATACAATCTAGCACCTTGACCGCCAGCCAATAGCATCGCTACGCATTTTTTTCTTCTCATATTTTATGGATTCTCCTTAATTTTGGGTGGTGTGTTAGAATTTGTTTTTAACAAAACGATGAAAGTTATAAATATTGTAATGCTTGCAATATAAAAAATGATAATGGGAACAATATGAGTTGTAATGAATGCAAAAGAAATAAAAACAGAACCAAAGATACAAAAAAATAAAGGAATATTGCACAATATTATATAAATATTTTTCTTTTCAATATAAATGAAAAGTAATATGTTCAAAAAAAGCGATATTACTATTAGTATAGGTAAGCCTATCAACAAAACTACTAGCCCAAAAGCAAAAGGCATCAAGATTGAGCGTAAAAATGGAAGCACATTGGGCAAATAAATTATATTAAAGTATATAAAAACACCCATATTTAATAAAATAGCGACTTGAAAAATAATAAATGGAAGTATTTGTTTTCTTTGAGCATTCTGCGTTGTCATACTATTCTTCCTCCAAAACTGCCCAAATGCCACTCATGGGAGGGAGTGTGCCTGTAATGCTATATGGCTTATTATGAGCAGGCTTTTTATCTACCTCTACATAGTAACCATCGTTATTCCAAGTGTACAAAGTGCTTTCTAAAACAACTTTATATCGACCTTTTTTACTAATACCTATTGTATAATCCTTTAACTCTATAGGTGAAAAATTGTATGCACATAATATTGTAGTAGGGGATTGATTGCTGTTTTTGTCGGATTTTTTAGAATTATTAGTTTTTTTAGTAGTGCGGGCGGTCGAGACATCCGCCCCTACATTTAATGCGTGGCGGTGATATGCAATAACATTATTGTCGCTATCGTCTACAACCAGCCACTCAAAGCCTTCCCAATTATAATCATTTGTCCAAAATGGGGGATTATCCTTATATAATCTATTCATAGCTTTTATAAAATCTAAGCTACTAGCATGTGCAGGATATCCGCCAATTAAAAACCACTCTAACTCTCTTTTATAGTCCCATTCTACAAATTGGGCAAACTCACTGCCCATCATCAATAATTTCTTACCTGGATGAGAATACATATTCATTAAAAAATTTCGCCAACCAGCTAATTTTAAATCGTAATTGCCCGGCATTTTATCTACTAAACTTTTTTTGCCGTGTACAATTTCGTCGTGGCTAATTGGCAAAATATAATTTTCGCTAAAAGCATATGTCATACTAAATGTTAAATTATTATGTAGATGTTTGCGGTATACTGGGTCTAAGCTGGCATAAGTTAAGCTATCATTCATCCAACCCATATTCCATTTAAAATTAAACCCCAGTCCACCGTCTGATATAGGCTTAGTAACCATCGGATAAGCGGTACTTTCTTCAGCTATCATCATAATATTTCCGCCAAACAATTCAAAAACAGTACTATTAACTTTACGCAAAAACGCTATAGCATCAAGATTTTCCCTCCCACCATAAGTATTTGGACTCCACTGACCATTTTCACGGTTATAATCTAAATAAAGCATACTAGCTACCGCATCAACCCTAAGGCCGTCTATATGAAAATTTTCAAACCAATATACTGCATTACTAACCAAAAATGACTGAACTTCTTCTCGCCCGTAATCGAAACACAGCGTACCCCATTCCTTATGCTCTTGACGCTGGTTGCCCTGTGCCTCATAAAAAGGAGTGCCGTCAAAATTAGCTAATCCAAAATCATCTTTAGGAAAATGTCCAGGCACCCAATCTAAAATAACGGCAATATCATTTTTATGGCACTTATTAACTAAATATGCAAAATCATCAGGAGTGCCATAGCGGGAAGTCGGAGCAAAATATCCTGTAACCTGATAACCCCAACTGCCGTCAAAAGGATGTTCAGCAATACCTATTAGTTCCAGATGTGTATAGCTTAATTCTGTTAAATGAGAAATTACGGTATCGGCAAATTCTCGATATGTATAATATCGTCCGTCAGGATGCTTTTTCCAACTGCCGATATGTGCTTCGTAAATATTGATAGGGGAGGCATAAATGTTTTTTTGGTTGCGACGCTCCATATACACTTTATCTCCCCAGTTAAACTTATTAGGCTTGTACGCTATACTAGCTCTACCGCCGTCTTGCTCGGCATAAAAAGCGTAAGGGTCGCATTTTATAAGTTCTCTGCCATCACTTGAAGTAACACAAAACTTATACTTGTCGCCTTCTTTTATATCCAAAATTTCAAGTTCAAATAAGCCCTTATCGCTAATGCGATTTAGGCAATGTGATTGAGTATTCCAATCGTTAAAGTCGCCGATAACGCTAACACTTCTAGCATTAGGTGCAACAACTCTAAAAATTGCTCCACCTTCCGTTAGCTGACAGCCCATAAATTTATGAGCATGATACATTGTTCCTTGATGGAAAAGATAAGCCGACTCATCTTTTTTAGTATTTTTGCTTGCCATATAATTACCTCCAAACAAATAGTTTCTTCGGACTTTTTAGACTATAATTTTACGATAGCATGCTTTTTAGAGTTTGTCAACAATTATTTTTTATTTTTAAAACATATCCTATTTTATTTAAATCCTAACTATACTTGCACCTAAACTTCTTAAGCCTTCTTCAAACTTTTCATAACCCCTATCTATGTGATGAATATCTTTTATAATGGATTTTCCGTTTGTGGCAAGAGCAGCAATCGTTAAAGCTGCTCCGCCTCGCAAATCCTCTGCTACTACTTCGGCTGGTTTTAGTTGTTTTACACCACAAATCTCCGTACTCTGCGTAGCGACATTAGTTAAAGCGCCGAATTTTTGCAATTCTAAAGCATATCTAAAACGATTTTCAAATATTGTTTCGGTTATAATGCTTGTGCCTTTAGCTAGCGACAGAATAGCCCCTATTTGCGGTTGCATATCGGTAGGAAAGCCGGGATGAGGGGTGGTAATTAACTTAGAAATAGTTTTTGGTCGGCGGTTTAGCTTTAGAGTAACAAAATCTCTTCCGCAAATAATAGAACAACCTATAGCCTCAAAAGCATTAAGGCAAGAACCAATAGTAGCACAAGAAATGCCACGCATAGTAACACAGCCTCTAGTTATAGCGCCAGCGGCAAGATAGGTTGGAGCAGCAATTCGATCGGCACTAGGCGAATATATTGCACCATATAGCTTTTTAACTCCTTTTATAACGACTGTATTAGTGCCAGCACCCGTGATTCTACCGCCAAGTGCATTTATAAAATTACTCAAGTCCACGACCTCAGGCTCTTTGGCAGCATTATAAATGATAGTTGTACCGTTAGATAAAACACCTGCCATAATAAGGTTCTCAGTTGCCCCTACTGAAGGAAATTTTAATCTAAATTCTCCCTCTATTGATTTTCGTTTTTTGCAAACAATAGAGCATTCTTTTTCTTCAACTTTAACTCCTAAGGCTCGCAGTCCATCAATATGAATATCAATGGGTCGCTTTCCGATGGCACAACCACCTGGTAATCCTAATTCTACTTCGCCAAATCTACTTAAAATCGGTCCTAACATGAAAATCGAACTTCGTAAGGCTCTAGTTAAATCTGCAGTTACTAAGCTAGCTTTAGCATCTCTGCAATTAAGATAAATATTGCCATTCTTAAACTCTGCTTTGCAACCAAGGCTTTGCATAATAACAAGCATATTTCTAATATCTAAAAGATCGGGTACATTTTGTATAATAATGTCCTCGCTACTTAAAATACTAGCCGCAATTATAGGAAGTACGGCATTCTTTGCTGCTTTTATATGTAATTCGCCGTTAAGTCGTCTACCGCCCTCGACTACAAATTGTTGAGATACTTGATTTTCCATTTTTTATCGTTCGAAAATTCTTCGCATAAAATTTTTTTTAAAATAAACAAATTTCATTTTCTTTGCCGAAGGTTTTCAAGATTTTACTCCTTGTATTTCTTTTGTGGCAAAACTAAAAGCTTGTTTGCAATAAAAGTCTACAAACAAAAAAAATCGCCTTACTGCTAATTTATGCAGTCAAGGCGATTTTGTGCGAAATACTAGGATGAAATAAGTTGTTTTTTGTAACAGCGAAACATTGACTACATCATATCTTTCATAGAATATAGACCTGGTTTTTTGTCGATTAAAAATTTACCGGCACGCAAAGCACCTGTAGCGAAAATATTACGAGATAGGGCAGAATGGCTTATAGTAATAACTTCGTCCTTGCCGTAAAAGCTAACCTCGTGTTCGCCAACGACTGTACCTCCACGAATTGCATGAATTGCTACCTCATTTTTATTGCGTTTAGTTTCGTTTCCTTCTCTACCGTAAATAAAATTCGGTGGGAGAGTTACGTTTGCTTTAATGCTATCCGCTAACATATTGGCTGTACCACTAGGGGCATCGACTTTTTGATTATGATGCTTTTCTATAATTTCCACATCAAAACTGTCCCATAATAATTTTGTGGCATCACTAACTAATTTTTGAAGCACAAAAACACCCCAGCTCATATTTCCACTTAAAAACACAGGGACTTTTTTACTGAGAGTATCTATTTTTTTTAAGTCGCTTTTACTATAGCCTGTTGTAGCTAGCACAACAGGGATTTTACCTTTTGTGAGTGTAATTACATCGTCTAGTGTTTCGGGGCGAGAAAAATCAATGATAACATCATACTCGACATTAACAGCCTTTTTAGTCTCGGCAAAAACTTCATAACCCGATAAATCCTTGTATGGCACAGCATCAAAGCCACCGACAAGCTCAAAGTCCTCGGTTTCGGTAGAAGCTCTACATACAGCTCGTCCCATTTTTCCATCAATTCCAATTATAAATAGTTTTATCATATTGTTTTTCCTTATTAGATAGAGTGCACAAATTAGATTTTGCTCATCTTAGATAAATTTCTAAAGGAATTATTATCCTCGCCAGCCTAAAGGCTTCCTTTCATCTATAAATACAAAACCAGGTAAACGACTATGATAAAGCGGACCATTTTTACACTCCATACTATTCGCTTTTTGGAGTAACCATAGAAAATTCGCCAGTGACTTTCCACTCAATGTCATCCATTCTCCTAAACGAAGCAGTAACATTAAGTAATTTAACCTCAGCTCCAATCTCGCCAAAAAATCGCCCTTTTATTTTATCATTTTTACTAACCAATTCACAATCACATTCAGTCAATATCGTTTGTTTAACTTTTGCTACTTCACGATGTTCTTTAACTTTGCCTTCCACAAGAAAAAAGTAATTACCGTCAGCATTATCGATTATCTCGTCAGTTTCAAAAATCAACACATTGTTATTGCAATCAAACATGTGGATAAAAATTTACTCATTTTATTATTTTGCTATAAAATCCCCAGATTAACTAATTCGGCTTTTAATTTATCGGCATTTTTAGTTTCCATTTCGGTAAGCGGTAATCTCGGTTGCATACCGCCAAAGCCCATAAATTCTAGAGCTTTTTTAGCAGGAATTGGATTTACTTCGCAGAATAGCAAATCCATAAGCGGAGCTAACTGATAATGCACCTCGCAAGCCCCCTTAAAATCGCCTTGTAGTGATAAATGAGCAACTTGTTTTGTAAGATGAGGCACAACATTAGCGGCAACAGAAATAACACCTAAAGCGCCTAATGAAACAGCGGGCACAGTAAGCGAATCGTCGCCACTGTATAGGTCCATTTTGCCTTTAGTCAGCTTAATAATTTTTGATATTTCGTGAATATCTCCGCTAGCCTCTTTTATAGCGACAATATTTTTTAGATTAGATAAATCTAACGCAGTTTCGGGCTTAATTGTCATGCCTGTACGTGGCGGAACATTATAAGCAATAATAGGAGATTTAACAGCATCGTTTATTGCCTTAAAGTGAGTAAACAACCCCTTTTGAGTGCATTTGTTGTAGTACGGAGTTACAATCATTAATGCATCGGCACCCAGATACTCAGCTTTTTTAGAAAATTCTATAGCCTCTAATGTGTCGTTGCCACCGCTACCTACAATAACAGGAATGCGTTTATTTACCGTTTTTACAGTAAATTCTACTAGCATATCCCGCTCAATATGTGTCATCGTGCTAGGTTCGCCTGTCGTACCGCACACAACTATACCATCGACACCGCCTTTTATAAGGTGTTCGATAATGTTTTTTTGAGCATCTAGGTTTATTCCTTGTTTACTGGTTGAACCTTTTTTGTCGTTGAATGCCGTAACCATAGCCACAGCACAGCCTTTAAATATTGACATATTTTTTTATTTTCCTTTTGGAACTCAACTCTTTGAGGTGTCCCGAAATAATTAAAACAATTTTTCTAAAATTTGTACAGCATTTGTACTTGCGCCTTTGCGGATATTATCGGCAACGCACCATAGATTAAGGCCGTTTTTAACTGAATCGTCTAATCTAACCCTACCTACAAAAACCTCATCTTTGCCGTCGGTGTCTAAAGCGGTAGGGTATAGTGGTTTACTAATGTCATCCATAAGAACGACGCCATCAGCACTTCTCAAAACCTCAAAAACTTCTTCTAGCTTAAAGGATTTTTTAAAATTGACATTTATACTAATACTATGGCTGTTAAACACAGGTACACGCACAGTTGTAGCGGTAATTTTTAGACTATCATCACATAAAATTTTGCGTGTTTCGTCTATCATTTTTTGTTCTTCTTTAGTGTAACCACTATCTAAAAAGCTATCTATATGTGGTAGAACATTGTTGAAAATCGGTTTTAGATAATTTTTCGGCTCGTCTTTTGTTTTATTATTGTAAGCTTTAAGCCCATTTTCTAAATCTGCCCAACCGGCAACTCCTGAGCCTGATACTGCTTGATAGGTTGAATACACAATTCTATCTATCTCAAAAGCCCTATGTAGCGGGGCAAGAGCCACAACAGCTTGAATAGTAGAGCAATTAGGATTTGCTATAATATTATTGTGATGTTTTAACGCATCGGAATTAACTTCAGGCACAACAAGAGGTACGGACTTATCCATTCGCCAATAGCTAGAGTTGTCTATAACAACCGTGCCCACTTTAGCGAATATCGGGGCAAAAGTAGCACTTGTGCCACCGCCTGCCGAAAAAATCGCCACATCTACAGGATGCTTTTTGATGTTTTCTTCGTTAAGCTCTATAATGACATGCTCTTTACCCATAAACTCAAGTTTTTTGCCCGCACTTCTAGCTGACGCAAATGCGTAAAAATTGTCTATAGCCACATTTCTCTGTTCTAAGACTTCCAAAACTTTTCGACCAACCATCCCAGTTGCACCGACTACTGCTAAATTTACTTTTTTCATTTTTTTATTCTATTTTTCGTACACCTTAACGGCAAACTATAGATATTTTATCACTTTCTATAAAGAGAAGTCAAATACTATTTATGCAATGCTCTTTAACTCTGCGACACATTTCTGCAAAATGATACAAAAAAACAAATTATTTATAGCATAAAAACATATATACTTTTTGTTGTGGCTCGTTCTATTGTAGTTACAAGTGGAAAAGGTGGTGTTGGCAAAACAACGCTTACTGCTAATTTAGGTAGGGGTCTGGCTAAGCTAGGCAACCGAGTTGTTTTAATAGATACCGACATAGGCCTAAATAACCTTGATGTTGTTATGGATATTGAAAGTAAGGTTGTTTATGATTTGATAGATGTTATCGAAAATCGCTGTCGACCTAGGCAGGCTCTTATAGAGGATAGCGTTAAGGGGTTGTATATTATGCCTAGTGCACATGGTTATGAAGCCAATAGGGTTTCGGGTCAAAATCTGCGTGCATTAGTAAATGCTTTAAGTCCGTATTTTGATTATGTTTTGCTTGATTGCCCAGCTGGTATCGAAGCAGGATTTCATAGAGCAGTAAATGCTTGTAACGAAGTTTTAGTTGTTACAACTCCGCACATTAGTGCAATTAGAGATGCTGATAAAGTTATAACGCTGATACAGGCATATCAAAGAAACTCAATTCATGTTGTTGTAAATCGGGCAAGAGGGGATTTGGTTGTAACAAGCGAGATGGTAGATCATAATGATATTTGTCAAATTCTAAAGGTGCAACCGATAGGCGTTATTCCAGAGTGCGACGAGGTTAATTTATTGAGCAATTTAGGCTTAAGTGCCAACACAAAATCCGATGGCTTTGATGCGTTTGATGTATTGGCTAAAAATATCCACTTTGGCACAAGAGTAATGTTTGATGTAACAAAAAAATACCGAGGTTTTTTCGGCGGGTTTAAAAGGAGCTTAAGGCGGAAAGTTTAATGCTAGTGACACAGCGAGAGAATATAAAAAATCGACTAAAAAGCCTTGTTCTGTCTGACAGAATTGAAGGATTAGATACACTTTTGGCTGTTCTTAATAGTGATATTAAGGCATTGCTTGCTAACTATATGATTTTAGAGCAAGGTAATGTTAAGTTAGTTTTAGAGATTGCCGACGATGGCAAGTATCATTTTAATATAACGGTTATCACAAATAGACTAATTGACCCAGGTAAAATGATAGTGGGTGAAGGATAAGCATTATATAAACTGTAATACAAATATTCCGATAACACAGCCGATAAAGGTGGAGATAAGTGCAAATGGAATCGCAGGTCCTAGGCGCTTTACTTTGCTTTGCGAAAAGTAAATTGTAGCAATATAGAATATGGTTTCGCTAGAGCCGTAAATTACCGAGGCGCTTCTCCCGATATGACTATCGGGACCATAAGTGGCAAAAATATTTTCTAATAGACCAAGCGCAGCAGAGCCGGAAAAAGGGCGAATCAACATAAGCTCCGATAATTCTACGGGAATTCCAACTAAATTCATAGCTGGCGATATAAAGTTAGCTATTACACTAGACACTCCGCTAACTCTATAAACCTGAATAGCAATCATTATAGTAAGTAGATAGGGGAATACTCCTACCATTAAGTTTATAGCAGACTTTGAACCATCCAAAAAAGCATTGTAACCGTTTTGTTTGCGTACAAAGCTAAGTATCAGTATAGTCAAAAATATTACTGGTATAATATATGTAGTTATGCGAGTTATAATAGACATAGTGTGAGGGCTAAAATAAAGTGCTTAAAGATTGCTCAACTGTAGGGGTGCGTACTATTAGTTACCCAAGCCTTAGAAAAAAAAGGAAATTCTTTTATTAGATACGGGCAATAGAGTGTTATCCCTACAATTTAAAATATACAGAAAAATCATTATTCCCTAATCATCAACGGTAAGCTACCTAGTGCTTTCTTTTTTGCTTTTCTACCTTTAAGTCGATTTCCAATCATTCCGTAAGTTTTAACTAAACAAATGCCGATAAAGGTCGAAACCAATGTCGCTATAATGCTCGCCACTAAAAAATCCGCAGGAGCAGCCGAGCCGTGAGTTGCCCTTAGCCCTATAACAGTACTAGGCAAAATTTGTAACGATGTAGATGATATTACAACTAGCATGATCATATTAAGTGTAGCTTTACCGCTACCGTCGTCCATGCTATTTATCGCTCTAATTGCCATAGGAGTGGCTGCATTACCGAGTCCCAAAATGTTAGCGCTCATATTCATAGTTACAAATTTATTAGATTCGTCCTCGGCTTTAGGAAATAAAAACCCCACAAGTGGCCTTAAGCCTTTAGCCAACTTGCCTGCAACACCTGTTTTTTCTAATAATGCAAAAAACCCTAGCCAAAAAGCATATAGTGCTACTAATCGCATAGATAAGTTTACGCTATCTAACGCTCCCTGCGTAACTGCCTCAAGCACTTGACTAGGGTTTATAAAAATCAATGTCGAAATACCCGAAATCAACATTATCAACCAAATTTTATTCATCATATCTTTTTATAAGTATGATTTAATTGTACAAGTTATGCAGTATCCATATCTATTTCTGTTTTTTTATTTGCAAAAATGATCATTGTATCCCATTATCATCGTTAGAAATGAAACGAATGTTTGCAGGGGTTATCCGCTGGAGCAATAGAAAAAGAAGACTATTATGATTATGATGAGGCATTTAAGTTGGTTGACAATGACATAGAGGAGTTGTGGTTGGACTAAAAGATATTAAAATCCTCTTTTCAAACTGTTTACAAGCCTAAATTGATATGTTAAAATAGTATAGATGTCAAAAATTATTGCCGTTGCCAATCAAAAGGGAGGAGTGGGTAAGACCACTACAAGCGTTAATCTTGCCGCATTTGTTGCACTTATGGGTAGGAGAGTTTTGCTTGTTGATATAGACCCGCAGGGCAATACCTCCAGTGGCTTAGGGGTAGAAAAAAATAAATTAGAAGCATCTATCTACGATGCTATTGTAGGCGATGCCGAGGCTAGTGATGTAGTAGTGCCGACTACAGTTAAAAATCTTGCAGTGCTACCTAGCCATATTACTATGGCGGGGTTAGAATCTGAGATGGTTAATCTGCCTAATAGGGAGAAAATTTTGCGTACAATTTTAACCCCTATGCGCAATCATTTTGATTACATATTTATAGATTGCCCGCCGTCACTAGGGTTACTTACCGTTAATGCACTTACTGCGGCCGATTCGGTACTTATACCGATACCGGGAGAATTTTTTGCGCTTGAGGGACTTAGTCAGCTTATGAATACCATAAAGCTAGCTAAACAGCATCTTAATCAGCAATTAGAGGTTGAGGGAGTTTTATTTACATTGTTTGATGCTAGAAGTAATTTGGCTAATTCGGTAGCAGACGAGGTTATTAGATTTTTTGGAGCAAAAGTCTTTAATACAAGAATTCCTCGAAATATTAGGCTGGGCGAAGCACCAAGTTTTGGACTTCCCATTATGCAGTTTGACCCTAAAAGCACAGGTTCGGTTTCACATTTAGCTTTGGCCATAGAGTTTTTAAATAGATGTGGTGATACAAAATACAATAAGATTACAAATCTAAATTCGTTAAAGGTTAAATTGTAAAAATATAACAGAAATTCACATACTGCTCAACTGCATAGGGACAATAGAGTGTCGCTCAAACCTAAATAAAAAGGAGATTTTACATATGAACTCAAAAGAAATTAAATTTTTAGAACTCTTTGAGGAGTTTAGCAAAATAGACATCGTAAACGACAAATCTAGCTTTAGTAAGTCGCTAAAGAAGTTTTTAGATTTTGATTATGCCTTAGCGGTTGACCTTTGGGAATATCTATCAAACTCAAAAGAAGAAAAACTAATAAAGGATGAAAAATTTGCTACCGCTATCGGCTTTGATTTTTTTAATCAATTCTATGCTAAAGCCAGTATAAAATGTATTAAAACCATAAACGACAACGCTAGTATTCGTCGTAGCGTTTACCAGCACGCAAAAGAAGCAAATGACGAGAAAGCCTTGCAAATTATTGTAGATTTAATTGTTGCGGGGAAATTACCTCAAGCTGACGAGATTTTTAAAGGTTTAACAAAAAATACTCGAATTCATTATGGTCAAGCAATCAAAAAAATTCTAGAAAAAGTATTTATTGAACTTCTAAAGAAAAATCCAAATAAAGTAGTTATGAGCCAAAAGCAAGCTGATTTATTCCTAAACTATATTGGTAAAATCAAAACCGAAGAAAAAGCTATGTTGGAACAGCGCATAAAAGAAACTAGGTAAAAGAGGTGTGTTTTGCACACTCTATTAGGCATAATAAGCAAAAAACAATGTCTATTCAAGCAAAATTTAATAGTGTATTGACTGCCAGTATCAAAAGTCGCGAAAAATTAGCACTTGCGGTAAGCGGGGGCATGGACTCAATGTGCATGCTCTTGCTTTGTATTGATTATTGTAAAATTAGCGATAATAAGTTGGCTGTTATTAGCATAGATCACGGCATAAGAGGGGAAAGCTCTAAGAGCGATTTAGCATTTGTGGAAAAGTTTTGTAAAGATAGTGCTATTGAGTTCTTGCCTTATGCAATAGATATTCCCTTGTTAGCTAAAAAACAAAAATTAAGCATCGAAACATCTGCTAGAAATGCTCGAAAAGATATATTTAACGACTTAATTTCACGAGGTGTGTGTGATAGGATATTGCTGGCTCACCACGCAAGCGATAATGTTGAATCAATTTTGATGCACTTATTTAGAGGTAGCGGACTAAATGGCATTGTCGGTATGGGTGCAATAATAACAGACAACTATATTGTGCGTCCGCTTATAAAGGTCAGCAGGAAAGAAATAGAGCAGTATGTTTATGAAAACAAAACTCCATTTGTAACAGACGAAACAAACAGTGATACAAAATATACTCGCAATTTTATTAGGCAAGAGATTATTTCTAAATTAAAACAAGCTTATCCGCAACTAGAAAAGTCAATATTGCAATTAAGCAACGAAGTGCAAAAAACTCTAAACGCAATTAAATTAGACGAAAGTAAAATAATAATAGGCGATAACAAAGTAAAAATTGAATTATCAGCACTAAAAAGCGAATTTCCTGATAGATATATTTTATCTGCATTAGAAAAAATCAATAAAAAAATAAACTTCAGTCGAGTAAATATAGAAGATATAATAGCACTAAAAAATAAACGAAATGGTGCTAGTATAAGCCTACCAAACAGCCTAATAGCAACAAGAGAATATACTCATATAGTAATTTTGAAAAAACAAAATTGTAGTGGCAACAACCTGTCATCCCCACCTAATAAAAATGATGGTATTGTTGAAATCCCATTTCATAGGAGCGTATTTGTTGAAGGCCCACATTTAATAAAACTTAGTGAAAAAACTATAAAAATCGAGCAAATCTCGTTACTCCTACCAGACATAATAAACAAAAACGCCTCTGGAAACATCAACTATAACCGCAAGCTATACTTCGACTTCGATAAAATACCGACAACTGCAATATTTCGCCATAGAAAAAACAGCGATGTTTTTAAGCCTTTCGGCGGTAAAACCAAATCCCTTAGTGACTATTTAACCGATAAAAAAATCCCTCGCTTGCAAAGAGAGAGTTTAATTTACCTATGTTCCGACAATCAAATTCTTGCAATTATCGGCATTGAAATTTCCGATCATATTAAAGTTTGCAATAATACAAAAATAACATATAGCATCTCATTAAATTTACAGTAACATATTCCGCTACACCGCATATATACTGTGTATGGAATATTGTGTGCCGTACAATAGATGTAAAAACCGTCCTGAAAAATCAAAGAAATACCGCAAAAGAAAGCGAATAATTATCTCGTTAAGTATAGTTATGGCTATAATCACGCTACTTTTAGTGCAATACTTTGTTTTTGCGGTACCAACAGTTAGACTTGTTAGCGAACAACGCATTCGGGCTCTAGCTGTGCTTGCTGTAGAGGATGCAGCACAAAATACATTTACAGCAGAATTTTCTCATAAAGATTTTGTTGATATCACTAGAGATAATGATGGCAATATTTTACTTTTGCAAGCAAACACAATGCTGATTCACGCACTCACAAGAAATGCCGTAGAATTAGCTCATAAAAATCTCACTTATATTGAAGAAAGCGGGATTACCGTCCCGTTAGGTGCGTTTTTTGGTGCAGCAATTCTAGCTGGATATGGACCTGATATTCAGCTTCGGGTTTTATCGGTAGGGATTATGGCGTCTAATTTGCATTCAGAATTCATTTCTGCTGGCATCAATCAAACGCTACATCGTATAACTCTTAACCTAATGGCAGAGGTTACCCTAATTATGCCAGGACTTCAAAGCGTTGTAAGAAACAACATCCAAGTACCTATAACCGAAAGCACAATAATCGGCCGAGTTCCAGATGTATTTTTAAATACAGATATTTTTAACCGTTCGCTAAATTTAGTGCCTTAAAACTAGCAACTAATGATAAAAAATAATATCAACTTAAAACTAGCAACAAAAATCGATCTTGAAGTTGTTGTAGAAATTGATGAACTTAAAAGAATTATGCAATGGGAAGAAGCAATCGAAAAGAATAATTGCTATTTAATTTTAAGCGGAGAAGAAGTAATAGGCTTTACTGTTTTTAACTATTCCTTTTTTGGGCATGGTTGGCTTAGTATAATTGAAATCAAAGAAAGTTTTAGAAAGCAAGGCATAGGCGAAAAAGCAGTCAGTTTGATAATAAAAATGTGCAAAACCGAAAAACTTTTTACTTCAACAAATCAATCAAATGGTCCTATGCGTAGCTTGCTTATTAAAATGAGTTTTACTCATTCGGGTACACTTGATGGATTAGACGAAAATGATCCCGAAATGTTTTATTATAAACAAAAAGGTTGATAATAATTAGGGTTACTGATATAATTTTAATTGTACTAAGCCTGTGCAACAACTTGTAGATAAATTAAATAAATACGCATACGAATATTATGTGCTAGATAATCCTAGCGTGTCGGACAAGGAGTACGATGCGCTATATGACGAACTTTTAGAGATAGAGAAATCAACAGGTGTAGTTTTGCCAGATTCTCCGACTAGAAAAATCGGTGGAGAGCCGAGTAAGGGTTTTTCTAAGCATACCCACAAGCACAAGTTATTTTCGTTAGATAAATGCAAAACTACAAACCAACTTGTGACTTGGTGTAATAAAATTAACGAAGCTATAGGTAAAAAAAATGAGTTTTCGCTAGAATACAAGCTGGATGGACTAACACTCTGTCTGACATACTTAGATGGATTGTTACAAACAGCCTCAACTAGAGGCAACGGAATAGAGGGCGAGGTAGTTACAAATCAAGTTTTGACTATCCCCAGCGTGCCGTTAAAGATTTCATTTAAAGGGCTTGTTGAAGTGCAGGGCGAAGGCATTATGCGACTTAGTAGCTTTTATGAATATAATAAAACTGCTGTTGAGTCTCTCAAAAATCCACGAAACGGTGTCGCCGGTGCAATTCGTAGTCTAGATCCCAAAGTTGCTAAAGAACGCAAGTTAGACTGTGTTTTTTATGGAATAAATTATATAAACAACATCTCAATTGCTAGTCAAAAACAGGCGATAGATTTTTTAATAGAAAATCGTTTTAAAACCGAAAAATTATTCGTAACTAATGATATTGATGCTCTTGTAGCTAGAATAGAAGCTGTGGACAAGCAAAAGCTAGATTTCGAAATAGACGGTATGGTTATAAAGGTAAACGATTATGCTATTCGCACAAAGCTAGGCTATACCGATAAGTTTCCAAAGTGGGCGATGGCTTATAAGTTTGAAGCAGAAGAAGCAACTACGATAATTAAAGAAATCGTTTGGCAAGTAGGGCGTAGCGGTAAACTTACTCCTGTCGCTAACTTAGAACCTGTTGAATTAGCAGGCGCTACTGTTAGTAGGGCAACGCTTAATAACTTAGATGATATAGCTAGAAAGGGTGTATATGTGGGAGCAACTGTGTTCATTAGACGAAGTGGCGATGTTATTCCTGAGATTTTAGGGCTAGCTGGCAATAGTATGTCTAGTAGGATTGACAATTTGCCTAACAAATCTAATAGAAGTACAATCAAAAAACCTGATTTTTGCCCAAGTTGCTCTAGCTTACTTATAGAAAGTGGCGCTCATATATTTTGCCCTAATAAGCTAAATTGTCCTCCGCAAATTGAGGGTAGGATAATTCATTTCTGCTCTAAGGATTGTATGGATATTGAAGGCATTAGCGATAAGTCAATAGAACAATTTTGCAGTATTTTAGGTGTAAATAAGCCCAGCGATTTATATAAATTGACACTGGAGGATTTAGGCAAACTAGAAGGCTTTAAGGATAAAAAAATTGCGAACTTTTTTAGTGGATTAGAAAAAAGTAAATCTGTAGCGTTAGCACAATTTATTTTTGCAATTGGCATTCCGCATATAGGTAAAAAATCCGCTAGAGATTTGGCGGTTGCGTTTGGCAGTATAGATGGCTTGCGAGAGGCTAGAAGGGAAGATTTGTTAAGGGTTTTTGAAATAGGCGGTGTTATGGCTGATAGCATCATAGAATTTTTCAATGAAAGCTGGGACGAAGTAGAGAAATTAAAAAATCATGGTATGAATCCAATTTTTGAAAAAAAAGTAGTAACAGGGGACGGATTTTTTGCTAATAAAAAAGTAGTGTTAACAGGCTCAATCTCTATTCCCAGACGAGAAGCAACACAAAAATTAGAGTTAGCAGGTGCAGAAGTTATGAGTTCTGTCACAAAAGATACAGATATAGTAATTGCTGGAGAATCTGCAGGCTCTAAATTAAATAAAGCAAACAAGCTAAACATTCAAATAATCAATGAAGATACCTTTTTAAGCAATGTTTAGCCCACTATGTCTAACAGGATTAACAAATGTCACTACTTAAGCCAATAAAAATAGGCAATATTGCCTTAAAGAACAATTTGATTTTAGCGCCGATGGCAGGATATACAGATTTACCGTTTAGGCGAATTGCGTTTGAATGCGGTTGTGGATTAGCTCCTTCTGAAATGGTTTCGGTTAAGGGGCTAATTTATAATAATGTAAAAACTAATAACTTAATGGCAATACATGATATTGAATCGCCGTCTTGTGTACAGCTTTTTGGTAGTAATCCTGATGATTTTGCTAGAGTTGCGGGCGATGGATTGCTAGAAAAGTTTGATATTGTAGATATAAATATGGGTTGTCCTATGCCGAAAATCACAAAAAATGGCGATGGTTCAGCTCTTATGTCTGATAGAACGCGAGCATCTGCTATAGTTTCGACACTAGTAAAAAGTGGTGTAATAACAACCGCAAAAGTTAGGTTGGGAATAGATGACAATATGGGAGCGTTAGATTTCTGTAAAAGCTTAGAAGAAGCGGGAGTAAGTGCAATAACCGTACACGGCAGAACTGCAAAGCAATTATATACAGGTGTTGCCGATTGGGAATCAATAGGGAAGATTGCTAGCAAAATGAAAATCCCTATCTTAGGCAATGGAGATGTTAGTGAGGATAACGCATTAGAGCGATTAAATATTTATCCGATAGCAGGGCTTATGATAGGCCGAAATGCTTTAAGTAATCCAGAGATTTTTAATCAACTTGCTAACTCTACAACACATACTGCGAGAAATTTGCAGAATATTATTCTTCGCCATATAGAATACTCTAAAGAATATTATGAAAACGAGCAGTTTATTGTTCATAAACTTCGCAAGCATTTCGCATATTATTTAAGAAATATTGATGCTACAAAGCAAACAAAACTACAAATTTTAAGAGCAAACAGTTTGATGGAAATTAAAAATGCTATAGAAAGTATTGGGATTTATTAAAATGCTCTAGTGATTTTTCACTAGAGCATTTTACGGTGGCTCTTATTATAGCTTTTCTAAAATCTTTTCATTGAGGTCATCGGCGAATTCGGCAGAAGTTTGAGATAGGGTAGAGCGGATTCGTACTAATTCCTCTTTAGAAAACAGTTGTCTTTCTAGCTTATAATTACTTGGCAATACATAACCACCACCTAAGCCTGTAATAGATTCTATCGGCACACCCGCTTGAGATAAGACATCTACATACCGAGTAATAGTGCGGGTAGACATCTCATATTTTTCGCTAAGGTAGCTTCTAGTAACCTTGCGTTTTATGAGCAAATCTATAAATATTTGAATTATAACAAGTGTTTGCATTTGTGTTTTATGTAAAATAAGGCTTTAACTATATGTTATTAATTTATTTTGTGTTGAGATATAATTTCTTTTGCTTTTAAAAGCATTTTCAAAAACTCTTGACAGCCCTCTTCATCACAATCGTAATCATATCCCCATTGTTCTTTTGATTGAGCTGTTTTGCTGTCCATATTTTCTATAATATCTAGCATTTGTGATAAAGCAGGATTTTTACTTGCAAAAAACATCTCGCTTTTTTCGACAAAGAGTTTCAAATAATCGCCATCAATCCAGTAACCATCAAAAGGATTTATAATAAAATAATCTATTATTTTTTCTATTGCTAGTTCTGGTAGAATATCATGAATAAGCATTTTTGCAACTTCAAACGATTCTATTTGATTATAAGTTTTTTTAATTAACTTATTGTACCAATCTGGAGCACTTTTTCGCCTGTCATAGCTTAATGAATATATTTGTTTTAATGTTTGCTCTTTCATAATGATGTTATAGTATTTTTGGCTATAAACAATTAAAACTTCTTCTTCAGCGTTGCACCTTTGTCGCTACTTGTTACTAAATATTTATAGCGTAGTAGATAACCTGTTGGGTTGCTGTCTTTTAGCCTTAATTTTTTTTCTCTGATTTTGGCATCTTTGGCATTCATATCGACATCTAACTTAGCTTTAGTTAAGTCTATAGTGATTTTATCGCCATCTTCGATTAAAGCAATTTTACCGTGAGCCATTGCCTCGGGAGCAATACAATCAACAGCTAATGCGTTTAATCCAGATGCAAATCTGCCATCTGTAATAAGGGCAACATCATTTTGTAAGCCTTGACCAACAAGTGCTACAATAGGAGCAATCATTTCACGCATACCGGGTCCGCCTTTAGGCCCTTCATAGCGTATAACCACAATATCGCCTTTTTTAATATTGCCCGCATTTATAGAATTAACGGCATCTTCTTCTGAATTAAATACTTTCGCTTTGCCAACAAACTGAGTAGCAGACTTGCCGTCAAAAACTTTTCTAACAACCGCATAATCCGCTAAGTTACCTTTATCCATAATAACAAGTGAGCTAGTAGGGAACACAGCATTATCAATCGTTTTAATGACATTACTATTAGCAATTTTAGCACTAGCAAAAACACTAGACACAGGTTTATTGCTAGCCGTAATAGTATTCACAATCAATCCATTTTTATTTAATTCACGCATAACCGCCATAACACCACCCGCCATATAAAAATCTAAATTATCGTAGGCTTGAGTAGGTGATAGTGCAAATAAACTAGGAATTTTAGTAGACATTTTGCTAATCGCCTCTAAATCTAATTTTTGAATTCCGCATTCTTCTATAAATGCTAAAACATGTAATAGTGTACTTGTGCTAGTACCAATACTCAAATCAACCGTAATCGCATTCAAAAACGCATCTCTAGTCATAATCATTCTAGGAGTAATATCGTTAGAAATTAGCTTCATTAAAGCGGTACCGCTATCCTTAGCTAGCCTAATCCTATCAGACATACCAGCAGGAATGGAACCATTTCCGCTAAGAGCCATGCCAATCGTCTCGATAAAACAATCCATAGCATTATTAACACCGCTAGTACAGCTGTAGCCACAGAAAGAGCAAGCTGTGTTTTCGATTGTTGATGCCTCGCTTAAATCCATTTCGCCAGAACGAACCTTTCCTTGAGCCTCTAAAACACTATTAAAATTAACGTTTTTGCCATTCAATCTGCTACTTGCCATACAACCGCTTGATACAAAAATGCTAGGAATATTTACTCTAATGCTACCAAGAAGCATACCTGCAGATGCGGTATCGTTAATAGGAACAAAAACAGCTCCGTCAAAACTATGGCTAATTAGTATGCTTTCAACGCTGTCGGCAATCAATTCACGAGAGGGAAGTGCGTATTTAGCACCCTCGCTACCTAAGCTAAATTCGTCGCAAAAACTAGGTATACTCATTACTACAGGCACTCCACCTTTAGCCAAAATTCCGGCTTTTACGCTATCTATAATTCTATAGATATGATTCCCATTTGGCATATTAGTGCTAGTTGCTACAACTGCAACAAGCGGTTTACTTAGGTCATCATCTGTTAGACCCATAGTTTTTAGTATCGCTCTTTTATGAGCATTTTCTATCCCTTGAAATTTTTCTAAACTCATTTTTATACCTCTTTAATATGTAGTTTTTATTTTTTGATTATTAGCTTTTTCAGATTTTATCCGCAAAGAAACAACTATATTATAGTATCATATACAACAAATTTAGTCCACTAAAATAGGGTATTTATCTTTATTTTTTAATAAGTAGCTCTCTAAAGTTTCGCCTTTATTTAGAATAACAATGTTTTTGCTTATACTATGCCGTCGCTCAAACTGAAAGTTGTATCTTTCTAAAACTTTTTGAAAATATTCTTCTGTATTTCCATGCTGTCGATAGCGTTCAAAATATTCTTCAAGTGCATCTCTAAGGATGGAATATAAAATAGGTATCTATAGTAATATTGTGTTTCTTGAAATAGAACTGCCTCGGTAGCGTGTACGGTTGGCAAAATATAATCGTACTTAAAATTCCATGTTATTTATTCTCCTTAACTTGCCTCAATAGGGTAAATTTCATGTGCGGAGCACATTTCATAGCGAAGCTATTTGCTTCTCCACTAATACTAAAGTCTTAGTGGCCATGGTGCGAAAGGCGGGATTTGAACCCGCACGGTTTCCCACACGCCCCTCAAGCGTGCGTGTCTGCCATTCCACCACTTTCGCAAGAGTTTTAGTATAGCACAACAGAGTGATTTGGTCAAGAGAAAAATCTTTGACAACAAATAGGAATAACACAAGTTATGTCGACCTAATTCAAAACAAATATCCAACATACAACTATGCACAAAAGACAGCTTTTGTGCATAGTTAAGAAGAGAGCGAAAAGTTGGTGGTGTGATATTTCTACTCATATATAGTACAATTTTCCCAAGAGTCTTTATTTGTTAAAAAAATCTTCTTTGAGAGCATCTAAAAAGCTCAAAAAAGTTTCCATATTTTTTGAATTATTGCATATTTCTTGTAACTGTTTATCTTTAAATATCAACACTCTCGCTGTATACAGCAGATTTTTTTAGTCCAAGCTCTAAGGCGACTAACTTAATAGCATCTTTTTTATCAACACCGCCATCTATTAAAGATTGTAATTTTTTCTTTATAATGTCTGGTGTAATTTCTATAGCTTGTCCATCAGACAAACTGTCAGATATTGCACCTTCTACAACTAAAACAAATTCACCTTTTTGAATGATTTCTAATGGTTCGCCTAAACATCCTCGTGTAACTGATTCAAATTTTTTACTAATTTCTCGCACAAGAGCGATTTTTCTTGCTCCTAAATACTTAAATAAAAACTCCATATCTGCCTTTAAGTCGTGTACAGGCATGTAAAAAACTAGCGTTGCTTGTACATTTACAAAACGCTTTATCAGCTCAATTCTATCGGATTTCTTATGCGGTAAAAATCCAACCATGCAAAAATGCTGTGTGTTTAGTCCACTCAGTACCAACGCATTTATCATCGCACATGGACCACTTATAAGCGTGTACGACAAGTCATTTTTTATCAGTTTTCGCACTAAAATGCTACCTGGGTCTGAAATTAACGGAGTTCCTGCGTCGCTTACAACCGCAATAACTTTCCCCTCTTGCATTTTCTTAATAATTTCATCCGATACAGCTTTCTCAGAATGCTTTTGATATTCAAAAACAGGCTTACTTATTTCATATGCGTTAAGTAGCGCTAACGAATGCCGAGGGTTCTCAGCATAAATACAATCAACACTTTTAAGTGTTTCAATTGCTCTAATAGTAATCTCCTTTAGATTACCTATTGGTGTTGCAATAAAATATAACATGAAATAATAATTTTTTTATTCTGCCTGGCATACTAAGAAAATTAAAGAAAAAGAATCTGAGGCGACTGTTTTTATTTTAGTTTAGCCAAAAACTTTGCTTTGTCGATTATAAAACGAGTATGGACTCCCCTTCCTATTTCATTATTTTCGTCTTTTGCTGTAACAATAAAAACAACCTTTCTACCGTCGATTTCTTGTATTTTAGCGGTTGCAGTTATAGCTACACCTAGACCACTTGCAGATAAATGTTCAATATTTACAGCTGTGCCAACACTACTAGCAGAATCTTCTAAAAATGTTTGTAGTAATTTCGCCGACGCTTCCTCCATAAGGGCTATCATACTTGGTGTAGAAAAAACAGGCAAATCTCCGCTACCTAATGCTATTGCAGTGTTATTGTGCGTAACGACTGTACTAACTTCGCCACACACACCTAATGTAATCGGTTTTTTAATCATTCTCTTTATATTTTCCTCCAATCTAGTTTTTCTTTTTTTGCAATTTTTTGCACTGCCCATTTACCGCTTATCGCTAGTGGCAAACCACCCGGAGGCATAAGCCACTGACCTGCTAAAAACAAATTTTTAATCCCCTTAACTCTGCCGTTATGCATTAGCGTTTTAGATTTATGCGTTTTACCCCAGCTCATCCACGAGCCTTTGTATGCACCGCAATATCTTTCAAAGGTTAACGGAGTTGCTACATCTATTAAACGCAATTTACCTTTTAATATAGGTAACTTGTCCTCTAATGCTTTAATAATTATCTCACCGCCTGCTTGCTTGGCTTGTTTGTATTCATCTATACCTAATTCCTTTAAGTTTTTCCAATAGTCATAACTCCCTGCAAATATATTTACTTGCATTATAGACTTGTCCTTAGGTGCAAAGCTTGGCTCGTGATTATAACACTTATAGCTTAATCCGCCTATCTTTTCGTCATAAATTTCAACTCTCTCATCAGCTAAAAAAGTAAAACTTTGTGGCAAATTCTTCATATCATAATCTACTGCAAAGGAATGCAGTACGCTATTCATTAGAGGATAATCATTGGCGTTGTTATCTCTAAGCTCAAACTTTTTTTCATTATATTTTTTGCCTAATAACTTAAAAGTTATATGCACATCGCACGATGCTATGATATAATCCGCATCGACCTTACAGCCATCTTTTAATACAATTTGAGCCTTTTTATCCTTAACATTTACCTCCATTGTCTCTACAGGAGTACTTAAAAACAACTCTCCGCCTAACGATAAAAACTTATCCCTCATACGCTCCACCATTTTTACAGAACCGCCCCTCGGCACATCAGCATAACCATTTATAAAAGAGCCATAACTCGCGATAAAGGAACTTACCGACATATCGTCATTTGGTGGCAACCAATATCTAATAAGTGCTTGAATTGTAGGATTCTTAAATCTTTGCGAGTACTCTCTTGTAGACATCTTGAGTTTTTTCATTAGCTTAAATAATCTGCCCGAAGTTTTAAGCAATCCAAAAAGCTCTCTTAAACTCATTAAATCTACCGCATTTTTAGGAGCATCAACACCCGAAAACTGCTCTAAAAATTCACAAAGAATTTCTATTTCTTCTCTATCCTCGGGCGATAAACTTAAAAGCTGACTCTTAAATTCGCTCAAATCCCTACTCATATCAATTCTAGAACCACACGCTTCAAACGCACCAAAACTATCGTGTTTGACAATTTCTACATCATCACCCAACGCTCCCGTTTCTCGCCACATTGTATTAAAGGCGCCACCATCATTTTTAGTACCCGTTAGCCAATGAATACAGCCGTCTATATGATAGCCCTCTCTATCCCAACCGGCACACTCACCACCAGCCATAAAGTGCTTTTCATAAATCTCGACATCAAAGCCTGCTTTTTTGGCATAGATACCTGCCGTTAAGCCCGACACTCCCGCACCAATTATTACTATTTTTTTCATGCGTTAGATTGCTCCTCTAATGCTTTTTGTCGCTTTGCTTCCTTTATTGCCTTAGCTTCCTTGCCCCAAATTAGAGTACGGTGTTCGGTACCACTAAAGAGATTTATAATATTTTTACGATGAGTAAACAATGTAAAGCTAAACATTGTAAATATTATTATTATGCTAGCCAAGCGAATGCCCCATAATGCTTGCCCTTCGTACATTCCGCTAGATAGCATAAATGCTTCTACCGCTAACGGCATAGATATTATACTAAACGAACCTAATGCTCCTAGCTTTGTTAAATGAATAAACAATGCTCCAAAACCAAACGCAAAAGGTGCTATAAGCGGTTGAGCAATTAGTCCAACACCTAACGCAGTTGCTATCCCCTTACCGCCCTTAAACTTAAAAAACACAGGAAAAACATGACCCAACATAACACCAACACCCGCTACATAAAGCCCCAATCTCGGCGGAGCATCCATAAAAATACCTGCTGTTAAACTACGCTGTCCAAAGCCGATTCCACCCACAACATACCAGCCGATAAGTGCCGGAATCGCACCTTTAGCAACATCCGCTATAAGAGTAATTGCACCGATAAATTTGCCGTACTCTCTAATCATATTCATAGTGCCGGGATTTCCGCTACCCTTATTACGCACATCGCTCTTTTTTAGCTTAGAAATAAGCACGGCAAAATTTATATTGCCGATAAGATAACTGCCCACTAATAAGGCTATTAAGATTATTACTTCTTGTATATTCATAATTTTTTGAATTATATATGTTTAATAAAAATGCCATAAAATTAAAACTTTTGAAAATATATCAGCGAAGTTTTCTATATTTTGAGGCATAAACTCTTTCCACCGTAGAACAATAACCTAGATAAATAAAACATATTATTACTACAATAGGCGGAAGTATTTCACTTTCTTGCAAAAAGAAAACTTTATATACCATTCATTTACTCCTCTGCCTTTTTATTTTGGAAAATGATTTGAATCGGTGTGCCTGTAAAGTCTACGGATTTTCTTATGCAGTTCTCAAGATACCTTTTATAACTAAAATGTACTAGAGATTCGTCATTTACCTTTATTATAAATTTAGGAGGATTTGTTCTAGCTTGCGTAGCATAGTAAATCTTTAATCGCCTGCCGTTTTTAGTAGGAGGCTCGTTCATAGATATAGCATCGGATAAAATATCGTTTAGAGTACCTGTTGTAATCCTTCTACTAGCATTATTATATGCTTCAGAAGCGATTGCTAGAATTTTTTCAATTCTTTTTCCGCTAGTGGCACTGGTATAAATCGACTTATAATAATCCATAAAAGCCAAATCCACATCTAATCTCTTTTGATATTTTTCTATAGTAAAGCCGTCCTTTTCTACTGTGTCCCACTTATTCATAACAATAACGGACGGTTTATTTTCCTCGTGCACCAACCCCGCAATACGCACATCCTGCTCGCTAATTTCTTCTTCTGCGTTAAAAACAACCAATACAATATCAGCCCGCTTAATTGCAGATAAACTCCTTAAAACTCCGTACCGCTCTATACTATCATCCTCAATTCCCCGCTTTCGCCTCAAACCCGCCGTATCAATCAGTGTATACTGTTGCTCGTTATGAGTAAACGGAGTATCAATCGCATCTCTAGTCGTACCCGAAATCGGACTAACAATAACCCGCTCTACACCCAGCATTTTATTGATGATTGAAGATTTGCCTACATTAGGCTTGCCTACCACCGCAATGCTTATGCCACTCTCTAATTGCCCATCGTCCTCAAAAGCAGGAAAAAGCTCGACTACCCTATCTAACAAATCCCCTATCCCTTTTGCTTGCTCGCTTGATATTGCGCTCGGCTCTCCTAATCCCAATTTATAAAAATCGTATGTCAAATCCCGCTCGTTATTATCCAGTTTATTAACACACAAAATAATCGGTTTTTTGCTGGCACGCAAAGTTTTAGCCACCGCAAAATCAGCAGGCAAAATGCCCTCTAAGCCGTCCACCATAAAAATAATTACATCGGCAGTTTCTATCGCTACTGTTGCCTGATCAATAATCTCGGCATCGAATTCGCCGTCGCCTTTAATACCGATACCGCCTGTATCGATAAGAGTAAAAACCCGTCCCGTCCATTCGGCATCGGCATAAACTCTATCTCTGGTAACCCCCGGAATATTTTTAACAATAGAAATTCGCTTTCCGCAAACCCTATTAAAAAAGGTAGACTTGCCAACATTCGGTCGTCCCACTATCGCCACTAACGGCTTATGCGTTGTGCTTTTTAAGTTGTTATTTTGTGTGTTCATTATGTTTTTAATATTTCTGCATCTTTTGCAACACTAATACAAACTGTTTGTGTAAGATCAATGCAGGTTCTTATAAAATCAAAGCCAAATTCTGTAAATTCGTAAATAGTATCTATTTGATTTAATTCTAAATATACATTGTTTACCTTGTTCAAATTAGCTATTTCATTAAAGAGTTCTAAGATTTCTTTATTTTTTCTAAGTTCGTTATATGTTTTTTTTCTTTCTGAATTTCTCTCCATAAATACGGTCTCAAGTTTTAGGACTCCTAGTCGTTCAAGAGATGAAAAACTTTTTGATATATCCCAAATACTCAAGTTTTCAATTTCTATTTCAGTAATATATTTTGGCAAAGGTGTTTTAGCTTCATAAATAATATGTTCTTTACTATTTAAAGATTTACTTAATTCTATAAGGTTTTGTAATAAAAGAAATGATATCGGGTGATTAAAAGTTAGAGTCTTTAACAATATCGCATCTTTGTTGTTTAATTGCTTTATAACTTCTACATAAGCAGGATGGCAATTGCTAGCAATTCGACTATCCATAGAATTCACTAAAAGATGAGTAAACATTTTCTTTAGTTCTTCTTCATCTAAACTCCATTTTAATGCCTCTAATGTTGGTCCCCAAATATTTAAAGACGCCTCCTGACGATATTGCTCTGGTATTTCTAAATATTTTTCCTCAAAATTTTGAGCAAGTGCCTTTGTTTTTATTTTTAACTTACTATTTAATCTATGTAGTGGTGACGCAACAACATGATTAAAAAAACCAATAAACGCACCAAAAATTCCAACGGTTTCTTGCACTACTGGCCTAATATCATCATAGGCTTTATTAGCTAATTCTAATCCTTCTTCTAAAATTTTTTTCATTTCTTTTTAATTCCTCCTTTATTCTTTCCTCTCTATAATGCCTATATATCTTTCTAGTTCCTCTACTTGATAACCTATAATTAGATTAGTTAGCATTTCCGCGGTTTTTTTATCGCCGTAATAATCGTCGAAGCATTCGTAATATTTTCGCCTATCGGCATATTTTATATTTATCGGCAAAAATCCTGCTTGAATAAGCTGTAGATTTATTATAAGTCTGCCTGTTCTGCCGTTGCCGTCTAAAAACGGATGAATTCCTTCAAACCGCAAATGAAATTCTGCTATCGCTTCTAAAATGTGCTTATCCTTTTTAAGTACAGCAAAACCTGCTATTAGCCTTTCCATTTGTTCCAAAATTTGATGCGGTTGTGTCGGAGTATGCACCGCTCCCGTAATTCGCACAGGTAATTTGCGATAAACTCCTGCGTTTTGGCGATCGTTCATCATAACAAGTGAGTGAATTTGTTTAATAATATTTTCGTTTATAGAAATTTCTTGCTTAGCTAACTCAAATACCAAACTGAAAGCCTCTTTATGACCTATTGCTTCTAGGTGGTCTTTAAGCGGTTTTTCGCCTATAGTTACACCCTCTAGCACAAGAGCCGTTTCTCTAAGTGTTAAGCTATTACCCTCTATTGCGTTAGAATTATAGGTGTTTTCTATTACAAACTCCTCACGCAAACGATTTACCTCTGCTTGATTTAATGGTCGAAAACTTTTAAGTTTTTTCTGTAATTTATCTACAATTGAAAAATTCATTTTTATTTCCTGCTTCCTTCTTCTAGTATTACATTTACAAAACCTTCTCCGCTGGCTTCGGATTTTTGTACTTTGATAGCTAATTCGGCTTGTAACCACTCTAGCGATTTTGAATCTAAAAATTCGTCTTTGTCTTCTCTAAAACAGACACTTGGTACTAATACAATGGTGTTAGATTTATCTATTTGATTTACGGATAAATATTTTTGCAAACCATCTAAAATATCCTCACCAACCAAAAGCCCTGCTACTGTTACAGAATTTCCAAAAAACTTATTTTCTATCGGGATTACTTTTATATCAAAATAATTTGCTTTTTGATTGCAAAGAGCCATAAGCTCGTTTGTTTTTTGTGTTATAAATCCGCTTGCACTTGTGCCTGTAACAATAAGAATTTGTTTAGGAGTTGACAGTTTAATATATTTTTGCTCTTTACCAAACCTTTTTGTTATAAATTTTGCTTTTTGTTCTAGTGTCGCCTGATAGGATTCGTTAAATTGACCGAATAATCCGACTCCGTTTTCTATTTGTGGATAATCCTCGTAAAAGTCAGGCTCATCAAATTCTTTACTTGCTAGCAAATAAAATTCGTCCGAAGCCCAAATAAAGTTAGTGCCGTATTCTTCTATAAATTCTTCTTGTAACCTCTCAACCAAACTCAACACATCTGTAGCGTTTTGCGAACTAACAAGTTTCATATCGGGGTTTTTATCTTTAGTTAGCCCTACAGGTACAACAGCCAAGCTAAGTGCTATCGGTGCTAAATCTCTCGCTGTTTTTTCTATATCCTCATTAACTCCAGGACAATAAACAATCTGTGTATGAAACCTAATTCCACAGTCATACAACTCCTTCAACTGCTCTAAAATCGGAACTTCCTTTTTATGCCCCAACATTCTGCCACGCAGAACAGGATTGGTTGTATGTACGCTAATATATAACGGCGACAATTTTATGCGTTTAATTCGCTCTATTTCATTAGCGGAAGTATTGCTAAGCGTTATGTATGTGCCGTTAAGAAAACTATAGCGGTAATCATCGTCTTTAACCAAAAGCGTTTCCCTAAGTGGCTTGTCCTTAGGTAGTTGATTTATAAAGCAAAAAATACAGCTATTATGGCAACGCTTAACCTCAATGCCCTCGTCTAAAAACTCAAGCCCAAACGGTTTATCGTTTTTTTTAACAACTTCTATATCTCTAACTTCCCCGTTATCGCCATTTAAAATCTGCAATAAAAATTCTCTACCAGCATCAAAAAAATGATAGTCCAAAATATCCTCTATTGGATAACCACCTATGCTTAAAACAGTATCGCCCGCTTTAATTTTGAGTTTACTCGCTATAGAGCCCTTTTTAACGCTTGATATTTTCATGATATGCAAATTGCAAATTACAGTGTACAAATTAAGATCTATTAACTTTTTATAATAGTTAAGATAAAATCAACATTTGTAATTTGCATATTGTAATTTCGTTTATTTCTTAGTTGCTTTCTTCGCTTCGGATTTATTAGCAACCCCACAGCCTCCGCCGCCACAACCGCCACCTTCACAACCACTACCGCAAGCGGTAGTTTCGTAATCTGCCATAGCGGATAAATATACACTAAAAACCGTATCTAATAACTTTTCATCAAACACAGGCTTAAACATTTTTTCGTCGCTACCCTCTTCGGTACTAAACTCAAATATTACAGCCTCGTCATCTTCCATACCCTCCATTTCTTCTATAGGTTGCAGTATCGCATAGAATTTTTCATCATATTCTACGCTGGCAACCTCAAAAAAATCAATGGGATTATTATCATCATCAAATAATGTAATTGTAGCATCTTCGTCAAATATTTCAACATGTCCTTGTTTTTCTTTTTGCATTTTAAATTCTCCTTTTTTATCAACCAAAACCATTTTATCAAAGATTTCTAAAATAGTTAATTTTCATAACTTTTAATAAAACTTCTTCTAGGTCTTTATGGCAATTTTTATAAACTACCAACTATAGTATACCGCCAAAAAATACTGCTAGTCAAACTAATTATGACTAAAATGCCCTAAAATTAAACATTTATAGTAACAGGAGCGTTTAGAAAATTCAATACCGCCCGTGTCCAATTTCGCATTACTTTTTTAGTATGGGAAAAATAAAAGCCATATAACCCCATTTCAAAAGTCACTCTGCTGTCTGTAACCATAATAAAACTTTCTACTGTAAATGTGTTATCTTTTAGTTTTATATTAAAACATAAGTAAGCTTTATATTTCTCGTTTTTATTAGAAGGCCATTGCATAGAATATGCTAACTGCTCTACTCCACCTTCTAACGGTTCATTACTAAGAGGTCTAGGGATACTCCTAAATGCTGTATTTTCGAAATAGCCTATAAAGAGCTTTAAATATTCTTCAGCATATAATACAGAAAACTCAAAAGTGGTTCGTTTAAATTTTCCACTTGTATATAATTTTTTGTCTTTAGAGAGTGCTGTTTTTACAAATACCAAAACAACAATTAACGGAGGTATAGAGGCTGGCACTATTAAAATACCGATATTATAATCTATGTTATCAAAGTTTATAAATACTGCCAATAGCGTAATTACTAATATAAACAACATAGGCAAAATTGAAATAAGGCACGCTATTGCATAGTATAGCATAATCTTATTTGCATTACGCTTTTTACGAGTAGCAAAACCTTTTTTATCAACAGGAACATTTATTATAGAATGTTCGTCTACATAAATTTTAGCTTCTGCCATTGCCCTTGATTTTTTATGTAGTTTATTTTCTTGTCTAAAATCAAAAACATAAAATGTTTCGTTTAAGATAGATAAAGCATTAAAAAGCCTTTGCATTAGTTTATCGTGATGGTCCATTCCTGATTTTACAGACGGCTCTATTAGCACAAAATATGCCGAGGTAGCAGTTTTTTTATCCTTAAAGATATAACAGCTTAAAACGCCCTCTTTTTTTAGAATTTCACTTATTCTATCTGTCGTACTACGGGATAAATCATGCTTTACTAAATCCTTATATTCACTTAGTGCCATATGCTTATAAAACGAATACATTTCCTCAAGTTTACTGTCGCCCCAAACTCTTAGCTCTAAACGCTTTTGTTCTAAGGCTCCGTAAGTTACATATTTGCCCATAATTTCTATAACACTAGGCAAATACTGAATATGCACATCAGCAGATTCTTGAAGATACTCCAAACCGTTATCGTCATATTTTTCACATAATAACACACCTTTTTTATGCAAAGCAAAAGCATTTTTAGGGTTTTCTTTTAGAATTTGCTCAGCTATCTCTAAAGCCTTTTCGTAATTACATAAAGCAAAATAACTTTCGCATACAGCATATAAATCAATATTCCCCTCTTGATTTTCAAATCTTTCAATAACTTCTAAATGAGTCAAATACCCATCTTTTCGCTGAGCAATCCAATCCTCATCGCTACTAGATAACAAATTATGAGCAATTTTAAATGCTATCTGCACTTCTTTTGAATATGCGTTATCGTTAAGTGAAAAATCGACAGTAAACTCCCCTACACCTAAATTTTTCATCCTTTCGCTACAAGTCGGATGCGTGCTAAAGCGGTGCGGCAATTCAGTTTTGCACATATGATGCCAAATATCTTTATTTTTGTTATAAAGTTCTAAAAATCTATTAAATGTAAATTCTGGAATATTCTTAGGAGAGGCTTCGTCTTCAAATAGATTTTTAAGCGGCAAAGCATCAGCGCCAAGATCAAAAAGGGTTAGTTTTGCCAAGGCATTTATAAGCTCTTGTTGCAAGCCCTTTTCTAACAAGACCCTATCGGCATCCTCTTCTAACATTTTAGAGCGCACTAACGCAAACTCCTCAACAACATAATTAAGCATAGAAAATACTTGCCCCATAAATAATCGCATAAGTGTTTTGCCCTGACAAAATTCTACTAATTTAGTTATGCGATTGCCAAATTTGAGTTCCCCGTGCATAGCGTGAGCAAATTCGTGTAGCATTACGGCAGTTAATTCGGTTTCGTTAAGCATTCGTAGAGCGTCTTTGCCGATCAAGATTAGATACCCCTTATTGTGTTCAGTTATGCTTACTACATTAGCACCTGAACCTAAATGCAACTCGTAATCCTTGTAAACTCCCATCATTTTTGATGCAGTAGTTACGGCATTATGTATGGTTGGATATTGAATAATTGATAAATATGTAGGGTTTCGTAGCGTGCTAATGCGCTTTTTAGGAAGTGCTCTAATTATAAAACAGCTTAATAAAATCGGGAAAAATACACCTACTATTATAAACCAGGCATTAATAAAGATTAGAAAAATTGAAGCTATTAAACCTAAAATAATAGTTACTAAAAAAATCGACATCAAAAAAACACATAATTGCTTATGCGATTTAACGCTATGCGATATTTTTTGCGGGTCGTTTAACTCAGAACGATCTTTAAGTAGTTTTTGCCACATAGCAATCAATTTAGCTTTTTTAGCTTTAGAACTTCTTCGTAAGTATACGGCAAGATTTACTATTGACATACTTACTAGCAAAGCAATACTATAAAACAACACTCCTAGTAGCGTTGTCTCTAAAAATAATAAATTATCATTTGTATTCAAAATTGCAACAGGAATAAAAATTACCGCAGTAATTACAAGGCTTAAAAATATACCAAGCCCAATTCGATTATTGTTTTGTGACCTCATAAATAAAGCATACCATAATTATTTACAAAGAATCAACTGGTTTGCATGCACTTACTTTCTTTACAATGATTTGTTTATCTGCCAAATTAGCGGTGAGCTCTATGATATTTTCAATATAAACGATACCATCAATCTTATATTGCCATTCGCCATTAAAATTAGAATTATCAATTTTTATGAAATATTTATATTCTTTGTGTGATAGGATTAGATTGGTTTCTTCGATTTCTTTGGGAAGCTTTGGGGTTATTGATACTTTATCGCCTCGTTTTTTAATACCTAAAAAACCTTCTACCCATGCCTTATAATACCAGCTGGCAGCACCCGTATACCAACTCCAACCACCTTGACCGTTTGTATATATATCGGCGCTTATAACATAGGGCTCGTTTTTGTAACGCATAAACTTTTCGGGAGTGTCGGTAAGGTTAAGCGGATTTATCATAGAAAAAACTTTATAAGCATCTTCTATTTTATCAATTTCAAGCAATGCCAAAATAAACCACGCAGTAGCATGAGTGTATTGCCCTCCGTTTTCCCTAACTCCTGGTGGATAATTCGCTATATAACCTACATTCTGCATTTTCTGTATCGGCGGAGATAACAGTTTTACTATTCCATTTTTTTCGTCTACAAGCCTTTCCAATACTAGATTTAAGCCTAACTCAGATTTGTATTTATCGCCCGCGCCGCTAAGCACAGCAAAACTTTGCACTAATAAATCTAATTTACACTCCGCACTTTCTTCACTTCCTAAAATATCACCGTTATCTGCAATCGCTCTAATAAATCTATCTGACATAAAATGAAAGTTTATTGCTTTTTTTAGATTTTGAGCTACAGATAAAAACTTAGTTAGAGTTTTTCTATCTTTAATATATGGTGCAAATTTAGTTATAACCATATATAAAAGCATACTAGTAAACATACTGGTGCCCTTGCCAAATTCGCCCACTTTATCCATAGCATCGTTCCAATCCCCTGTGCCCATAAGACATAATCCATTATCGCCAAAATCACAACTCACTTCAATTGCCTTTATGCAATGCTCAACTAGAGGTGCTTTATGACCCGTAAATTCAAAGTCAGCATATAAATCGTGTTGATTATTCGGAATTTTTTTGTCGATTAGATACGGAATACGCTCATGAAGAATCTCATTATCTCCAGTGAAAGCAATATATTCGGCAACTACTAACGGCAAAAACAATCTATCATCCGTCATTTTGGTGCGAACACCGATCGCTTTAGGGTGCCACCAATGCAGAACATCACCTTTTTCAAACTGTCTAGCACTAGCTAGCAAAATGTGCTCCCTTGTTAAGTCTGGGTCTATATATAGTAAAGCTAGGGAATCTTGAAGTTGGTCTCTAAAGCCTACTGCTCCACCAGCTTGATAGAATCCTGCTTTTGCCAAATATCTAGAGTTCAACACTTGATAAGGTAGCCATTTTGATATAATAGCCTCGTTAGAGTTTCCTAAAATTTGCAGGCTAGATAGATTCTGATAATATGATTTTAGCTTCTCTTTTAATATATTGATATTAGAAAAATCTACACTTGTTTCTTGCGACAATGCAAAATAAATTTGTTTTCTATCATTAGAATTTAAAAAAACTTTTGTGTTTATTGTAATAAATTCTTGTATTTCAAAGCTACTTAGATTCTGAGAGCAAATTAAATACACCGATAAATTATTTTTAAGGTTTGTGATTTTTAATGTATTATCACAGTGCTTTTCTGCAAATACAGAATGAGTATTGTTTTTGCTGAAATCTCCCAAAACTGCTTTTATGCTAAAAGCAATATCTATGGCTCGCTTTTTATCGGTTTTGTTTTCTAATGTTATTTCGAAAAATTTAATTGCCAAGTCTGTATGCAAAAATACAGTTTGCTTAGAGTTGATACCATAAGCTAACGACATAAATTCTGAAAATCCTAAACTATGCCTAGCGTAATATTTGTTATGCGTGATAGGATATGGTTTTTTTGTAATTGACCAAACGAACTCATTTTCTTTTAGAACTACAAATTCGCTTGGAACATCTAAAACTGAATCATTACTCCAATGGGTGATTTTTTTATAATAACTACTATCGTAAAAGCTAAATCCCCCACCGCTTTCGGATATTATGCTTCCTATTTTTTTATTTGCTAAAATATTGCAGTGAGGACGAGGCGTATCGCCATTTGTAATATCTACAAAATATGAGTAATCTTCTTCTATACTAGCAATTGGATATATCGCCTTAATAGCACTTTCTTTTTGAATGTCGGGACCATTTGTAATAACACTATTTACTTTTAGATGTTTTTTAGATAATATTTTATTACTAATTCCTTTTTTTATTATGCACCGCTCTAATACTGCCGTTGCTTTTTGTGGATTTTCTAGCTTATTTAATAAATAAACATTACTACCGTTAGCTAAAAATTTACGATACCCTATCTCGTCCAAGACTTCCTCAATTCTTTCAAATTCTTTTCTATAGTAGCTATATTTTTCGGCATATAAAATATATAAATCAAAGTTAAGACCAAATGAGTATAGTTTTTTGAAATTATTTAATTGTTTTTTGAAATCAGAATTATTACCGTCGTGAGACTTAACTAATGCCATTATAGGCTTATTCCAATTATCTAATGCAATTTTAGGCTTTACTTCTAAACGGCTAGCGTATAGCAATTTTGATGCTAAATTCTTAATCTCGCCATTGAATTGATTTTTTGAGACTGTTTCTATATGTGAGCTTAATTGTAGCTTTTCTTTGGCATCAGCAACTAGCGTTGCGATTTTTATAACGGTTTTTGATTTAGGACTTAATATGATTTTTGTATGACTACTTATAACAGGCTCAGTTGGGCGAGCCTGAGTTTTTAACTCGCTTTCAACTCTTTTGTAATAACTAGGGCGATGAGTATTGTAGACTCTTTCGTATTTTTGGGATACATCTACAATGCTATGCGTGATATACTTCGGCAATTTAGCGTTAATGCGATGCATTATTGGCGCGTTTGTACACTCTCCTAGTTCACAAACTAAAAACAAGTCCGAAAATGCTCTATGGCCAATATCTCCCATTGCATCCCTTAAAAGAGGTTCTATCTTGCTTGTCAATACAACTCCAATTGTTTGAGGTGTTTTATTATGAAGTGTTATTGTATATAACTCACCCAACCCGTTTTGCAAAAGCTCAATTTTTGTGGCGGAATTGATTTGTGGCGATATATTATTAAATTCACAAAAAGAATTTGTGAAAATACAAGTACCACCTAATAAATCTTGAATTTTACCGCTATCCAATTCCAGCTTTAGCTCTAAAGAATTTTCACGGTACACAACTAACTCATCAATCATCGCATACCCACCGCCATTTTCATTTACAACCAAAGCATAGTTATTATCTTTTAGTAAATTCACTTGAGGTATAAGATGTTTATTTTTGCCTTCAATAATTATTGGAGATTCGTTTGTTTCTACCTCTATCGGCAAACATTCCTTATGTTTTTTTCTAGCATTCAGCTTACCGCTATCTGCTATCAATAGCTCTACTGCCCTAACTGATGGTTCATTTTTTAGCGACTTAATAACAACATTACCATACAAAAAATTAGTTAACGCAACCAAACTCATCCCCAAGTGATGCGACATATATGTTTTTAATACTTTTTGAGTTTTTAAATCATACGCTTCAAAGTGTCCATATCTACCATTTATGCCCAACTCTGTCTGACATACTAAAGAATTTATTGCTTGAGAAGGCTTAATTGGTAGCGCTAAATAGCTTGAATATGATGAAATTACCGTTGGACATTCGGCATTCGAAAGTGCAATATTTGGTATACCATGTGCTTTATATTGATAGTTATCATTTTCATCCACCTTATCATATTGACTTTCTGACACTCCCCACAATGCCATCTTTGTCTTTTTAGCAAATTTGATTTGTGCTTTAACGCCAGCAATGCCACTACGATTTAATAGCACTTTAGGCTTATAATCAAAAAATAAGTTGGGCATTAAATACTCAAACATTCCACCTGTCCAAGAACTCAAAGTCTTAATTCCTGCGTACTTATAGCTTTGCGACGACAAGTTATAAAAGGCTCTTTTATCTATTTTGCCTAAACCTATTGCAATTAGATATGTGCCAAGTGCTTCACTTGCCAATAGGTCATAATGCGTTTCGTCAAATTCACTGCTTTCTTCTCTAAAGCCAATTCTAAATAATCCCCGTTTATTATCAAAGAGTGAAGCAATGTCTGTATTTTCGATTAACTTTCGAACTCTATCTTTTAATTCACCCTTTACTATGCTTGCCACTAAAACTAAGCATAACAAAAAATTTCCGCTATCTACACTTGAAACATATCTAGGAAACAGCACCTTTAACGACATAATATCATACCAATTAAATAAATTTCCTCGCCACTTTTCTAAGCGTTCTACAGTTGATATAATTTTCTCTAATCTGTCATCTAAGGTTTTATAATCAATAATCTCTGCCATATAAGCACATATATGGCTAGCTAACGCAAAACCAATGTTTGTAGGTGAGGTGCGTTCAGCTATCCGCAAACTCGGTTCATATTGAATATTATCATACGGTAAATAATTATATTTTTCGACTAAGGCATCCACAAAAAAACCATATACCTTCTTGAACTCTTTACTTAAAAAGACCCTTTCCTTTACCGTGCACTGCAATCCGAGTTTTTGACTTTTAGATATAATTATCTCAAACAGAAATCCCAAAATAAATATGCTTCCTAATATATAAAAGAGTATCGGCAGGTTAAATAAAATTGTTGCGACAATAACTCCTGCCCCAACAATTATTCCATGCCACAAAATAATGCTTCCCGATTGATGAAAAAAAGTTTTCCACTCTAACAGTTTTTTACCTCTTAATAGCCTAAAAATTGTTACAATTATCGCTATTAAATAATGCATGGCTATACTTGGTAGAGCAGCAAGTAAAAATGTTTGCCTCAAAAACTCTTTAAAGAAGTTGTTGTTTAGCCTAAAAACTGAATTAAGCAATGAAAACACTAGTGGCACTATATACGGAATTAGTGCCATTAAAATAAAAACTACTGGTAGAGGAGAAAAAAGCGATAATATTACAAGCACTAAGCTTGCTATAGGAATTAGTGGACGAATTATATTAAATAATATCGATGCTTTATCTATAGGCGATATTGTGTTTTTTACTTTTACTCCTAAGCGATTTTTAGTAGAAGAAAAAAGAAATGGCAATAATTGCCAATCCCCTCTTGTCCAGCGTAATTCCCGCATAAAAAATTGACTAAAGCTCTTAGGAAAATTATCTAACGCCACAACGCTAGTATCCTTGCAACCGACTACTGCACCCTCGATAAAATCATGACACAAAATTTTATTATTCATAAATTTGTCGTTTACGCTAGCTTGAAATTTTTCTATATTATAAATTCCCTTACCGGTAAAGTTTCCTTTTTCAAACCATTCAAAATTGACGCTTTGAAAGTTATTGCCATAACGAGAATAACCAAAATTTCCACAAAAAAGACGCTCAAAAAGACTAGCTTGCTTTTCGGGTGGCAGAGAACACATATTTATAGACAATACATTAACATCACCTTGATACGGATGAGACATATATTCCACAAGTGATAAGCAATCATTTATTTGCGTGTCGCAGTCTAATGTAATAGCATATTTTACATCATCTGCGACATGCCCTAAAACTAACGAAAATTTGTTGTGATTTTGATTTAAAATCGCATCATTAAAATCAAGTAATGCTCCTCTCTTCTTTTCGTAAGCAACAAAGTTTTTTTTCTCTTCACAATAGCTCCTCTTTCTCACAAACACCGATAAGCAATTTTTAAATTTACTTTTTTTGTACAGCTCTACACATTCACTAAACAATTCATTATCAGACTTGTCCACTTCCACCTTACTCTCCTTAAAATCAAACACAACAGCATAACTAAAAATAGGGTTAGGGTTGGCACAAATTATAGTTTCTATATGTCTAAAAGCATCAGTAATTTCTTCTTTTTTTAGTATCAACCTAGGTACAACTATTACAGCTTTGCCAATCCTATCAGACATACTACTATTCACGGCAGGCAATTCCCGCCTTTTTAAATTATGCTTTAGAGTTAGCTTTAATAAAATACTTGTTATATAAAATGAAATTGGAAACAAAAAAACACTTGTTAAAATAGCAAAAACCGGTGCTATAAAACCCCAAAAAGCTATTGCTGATATAATACAAAATGAAAAAGTTAAAAGATAATAAATGCCAATATATAGCCTCATCACAGCCCTGCTTTTAGGCACTTCAATTATAAAATATGCTATATCGGCATTTTTTTCAGCTGAATTTTTGATTATTGATTTGGCAATATGCTCCTCACTAACTTTGTGTTTTTTTGCCAGTTTGGCTATTCTTGACAAATAATAATGTTTAGTAAAATCAGTTAATTCACTGAACAAAACAGCTTTTTCATTATTAAAAATTTGATAAACTTTCGATAGAGATAATGTTTTATTATCAGTTAATTCGACAGGCAATTTATGAATACTTTTGATTACAGTCTTTGTTTGCGACTCTAAATTAACTAGCTCTTTATTGAATTTTTCTTCTAAAAGAAAAAATTCATTGCCTTTAAGAAGTACTATATTTGCAATTTCTTTTTGATTTTCTTCTGTACTAAATTTATAAAGCGTTGTAATGTAGGCTAAATTCTCGAATTTAGCTATATTTATATCGTTATTTTTTGCATCCTCTCTAGCAATTTTTATATTATTTGCAATCTCTATGCTTTTATCGCAAAGGTTGGCAATACAATTTGTTAAAGCAAAAGTTAAAGAGGCTTTTAATAAGACAATCTCTCTAAATTCAAAAGGCACTTGCTTATTTATAATAGTAAATGCCCTTTTTATATATTCAAAATCAACTTCGCCATTCGTTTGATTTAATAACAAAACAAAAAAAACATATACCCTTGGCACTCGCCTGCAATGTGGCAAATAAAAGAATTGGCGACGATTTTTTTTAACCGCATCTAAATTTTCAGCTATTTTATAATAATTATCGTATATCCAATGTTCGAATCCAAACAGCTGCTCTTTAGCCAAAATCTTCTTTTCTATGTTTAAAAAAGCTGATTTTATTTTCCTAGTAACAACATTTAAACTTAAAAAAGCACCTTTCTTTTTAAAACTTTTAGTTACTGATAAATATTTTTCAACCAACGAAGAAATATCTTCTATAGCATCATTATCTACATTTACTGCATAATCATTATTAAACACATTAGAAAAATTGCCTAGGAGTAACCCCACCAAAGCAATTATCGTAATTGTAGCCATAATATATTCTGCCATATGCATAACACACAAATTATTGCCATTAAATTTTAATTTATTCTAATTATTATGTAGCTTAAGTCTTTTTAGGATTTCTAATAAAAAGCTTAATAAATCTGCCTATAACCCTCGGCATACGAATACAATAAATCCTCATGAAATTAACACCTCTAGCTATTATATGCCAAAGGTGTTTATTTGTTGAATATATTTTCTATTTTTTATCCATTATTTTCTTAACGATTTTTTCAGTATGCTCCGCTCTCATTTGATGCCATCCTATAACTACTCTTCGGAGTGTCAATGTTTGTGGCATTTCTGACATGTTTTTTTAGCGAACCCATATTTACTATTAGATTTTTTTGAACAACTTACCCTTCCTTAAGTTCTTCAGCTAAGAATTCGGGTTCTCCACCGTAGGGGCATTTTTTGAAAAACAAGAGGCGGTCAGAAAATTCCATTATTAGGATATTTGGGTCTTTTCTTGTGGCGAATATTAGTGGCTTTTCTTCGGGAGGTGGAATTGGTGATTTGTTCCGCCTAGAAAAAAATGAACGCTTTTGATGGACTTCTTGCAGTGATGGCTGTGTAGACTCGAAAGTGTCGGGATTTCGTGGTTTATATGTAGCAAATTGAGGAGTTTCTTGGTATTCTTGCGAATGTGACGGTTGTTGATATAATGATTGCTGTTGTTCTGGATGTTGTGACTTTTGCGAATACTGCGACTGCGATTGCTGAGCATTAAAATCCATAACTTGTTGTTGGTAGGCATTATGAGGGTAGTTATTAGAGAAGTTATTTTCGTTATCGTTTTTGCTATAACTCTCATTATACTTCTTATCATAATTATCTTCTCTCTCTTCTTGTCTATAAGCGTATTTATTATTACACTCCTGCGAAGGATACTTTTTATATTGCTGAAATTGCGGTGGCGGAGCTTTTTTAGAACAATATCCGTTCTCATAATAGCAATTGCCATTGCAATCACGCTCATCATAACTTCTATAATTAGGACATCCGCTTTTATTTTCATTATACTCACGGTCGGGAGTGCGTTCCTTGCTATCCTTATGAGGTCTAATTCTTGGCCTATCATCTTTAACTCTTTCGCCATCTTGTCCTTCTCTTCGACTAGGTCTAAAAGTGATTGCAAGTGCTAGCGATATTGTTGCTAAAATAGCACTAACTGCTATCAAAATTGTTCTACCAGGCTCGTCCAATGGCGGAATTCCTTGAATAGCACACACTAAAAAATAGCCTATCACAAACAGTAGCGGTAGCCACATCCATAGACGCAACAAAATAAATTTTAATACTTTCGCTAAAACACGAAATGTTTTTGAAAGAGTTCTCATAAGTAAATTATAAACTATATGATTTAATTATACAACGCTTTTATAAATATCAATACCTGCACCTTCTAAAAATTTAAGGGCAAAAATGTTAGATAATTCGGCATCGTGAAGTGGAGAATCAAAAGTATCTACGCAGTCTATAATTGTTAAAATATTAGTTGTAAAGTTTTTTTCATTAAAATATGCTTTTAGAGTTAGTCCTAATTGCATAACGCAAATATCCGTACAAACACCTACAAGCACAATGTTTGTGTAACGATGCATATCTAAAACAGAATTTTGAAGTGCAAAAAACGCATTTGTAGAGTTTTTTGCAATATCTATGCCGTCAAAATCAGATAATTCCTTTACTAATTCACTCTCACTATCGTTTGCTAAACAATGCGGAGGATAGCTTTTGAATTCGATTGAATCTTTACTATGACAATCCCGCACAAAAACCTTTTTTGTGTTTGGAAGTTTTTCTAACAGCTGTTCTATTGGTTCGATTTTACTGGCAGACCTTTGGCTTGCCAAAGCACCTTTTTTACAAAAGCCGTTTATCATATCAACAACAATCACAAGCGTGCGGTCGTTATTTATTGTAGTAGCTAACAGGTTTGGCTTTGCGTTTAATTCTATGCGGTAACAATTTATTTTGCGTGCCGCTTCTTTTCCGTCTATTGTTATATTCATTTTTTAATGTTTCCTATTTTTTGTTTTTTTATTGGACATATTGTGAATTGGTATTGTTATTGATTCAACTCTTCCCACAGAATATCTGCTAGTTGTTCGGGGCCATCGTAGCAACGAGCAGGTTTGGTGGCTTCTATGTAGGGCAACATTAAATCAGGGTTTTCGGCAAAACTTATTGCTAAATCAACCGCTTTTTTGATATTTGTGATTTTTACAGCACATTTAAGTACATCGGTATAGTGGGCACAAATCCATTTTTCTATTGCCGTTGCAGTAAAGGTTACAATGCTAGGGGCTCCAAAATATGTAGGTTCGGCTAGATTACTTGCCCCTGCTTTACCAATAAACAAATCGCAACTGGATGCCAGCAATAACATTTGATCAGTAAATCCGTAGGGTTTTAGTGTGATATGTGGTGGCGGAGTTAATGTTAAAAACTCTTTATAAAGAGCTTCGTTTTTACCACAAACGGGGATAATTGTTAGAGGGATTTTTGATTTTAAAAGCTCGTAAACCGTTTGCTTAAGTTTACCAACTCCGTATGCTCCGTCTGCTAAAAGTATTGTGAATTTATTGGGATCTATACCAAGTTGCTCTTTGTATTCTTTTCGAGTTTTAGTATACTCTGCAACTTGTGCTCTAATTAAAAACGGAACTGTGGCAAACCTTGTGCCGTATTTTCTAAATCCTCGTTGCTTTTTTGCTCTGTTTTCACCGAGTTTAGATGAAATTGCTACAAATTCGGCTCGCTTGTCCCATTGATTACCAATTTTTGGATCCGGGCAATACATTATGTTTTTGGCTTTTAACTTCCCTTGTGCCTTACTTTCATTAGCATAAAAAAGTGTTGCAAAATGAGTGTGGAATATTAAATCCGCATCTAGGCTTTGAATACGCTCCATACTAGGCTTATATCCACGCTTCCACCACAAGCTGTAAAGTCCTTTAATAGCCTTTTGACCAAGTAACCCCATAAGTATAGATTGATAAAAATAATGAATTTTACTTTTATTATGCTTGTAAACCTCTTTTATGAGCACATCTTCCACATACTTAAGTTTAGCATTATCCTCGTGTTGAAAAAAATTGGTACGCAAAACTTCGCATTTATTGCCGTACTTAGCTTCAAATGCATCTGCTACCGCCCGCATAGGCATAATATGCCCTAAGCCTGCTTCTACAAACGGAAATACAATTTTTTTAAGTTGTTTAGCATGAGAATCCGTTGTAATAAACTCTTTGTTTTCAGTATTTTCGATCATAACTTTATCTCCTTTTTATGTAAATTTAATTTATAGTGTTGTTGCTCATTGTTTTGTAAATTTATTATATCAAAAAAAAGCGTTTTTGCAAACACTTTTTTAATGTATTAGTATAAGTCTACTAAACTATTATAGTCCTATTGCCTTTAACTGCTTCATAATAAGCTCCATAACCTCAAGCGTCATTTGATGAGTTAAAATAGAACTTTCTGTTTTTCCGTCTCGAATTAGCTGACTAAAGTGAATAATTTCGTGAGTGAAACCATCGGGCTTACCTCTTCTTCCAAACTCAATACCATTAAAACACTTAATAACTCTTTTTTTGCGACCGTCTTTGTAGCTTACAATAATTTTTCTAGCATCAAAAAACGACGGAACTTTGATTGTAGCTTTTTCGGTTTCGATTGTGTAGTACTCTTTTAGAGTAAACGGCTCAGTAGAAATTCTAAATTTAGCAACCGCTCCATTGTCGTATGTAAAGGTAGTGTTTACGCTAGTATCTACCCCATCTCTAAACTTGGCATTTGCTTCAATCTCCTGAGGCATACCTAATAGCATATGAGTGTATGTAGTAGGATAAATACCAATATCATACATAGCACCGCCACCGACTTCCTTTTTGAAAACTCGGGAATTTTTGGTGTGCCCTATTCCAACCTCAAATTTGCTATCGATAGAGATAATTTTGCCTACATTATCGTTTGCCAAAACATCATGTAGAGCTTGCGTAGCAGGAAGCAATCTTGTCCACATAGCTTCCATAACAAGCGTTTTATTCTCTATAGCACAATCAATAATACTTTTAGCATCCTCTATGCTGGTGGCAAAAGTTTTTTCTACCATAACCGGTAGCTTTTTGCTTAGATACATCATTGCAGGCTTAGCGTGCATATTCATATGCGTGCAAATATACACTGCATCTACTAGTGATGGATTTTCGGCTAGTTCGTTATAGGTAAGAGCGTGTTCTATACCATATTTATTAGCATATTCAATAGCTCGTTCTTTACTAGAGGATACACAAGCAGAAACTGTAGCGCCCTCCACACTTTGGATTACTCGGGTCATACGCCGAGAGATTTTGCCTAGGCCAACAACAGCCCATCTTATTGTTTTCATATATTATTATCTCCTTGTGGTGAATTTGGTGGCGGTTCGGTTAGTGGCAATAGAGAGTTTTCTTTGTCAACTTTTTTTCTCCATGGTTTTATGTATAACAACATAAAAGGTATAGAAATTGTTAATGCTATAGCAAACATTATAGAAATAAAAATCATTCGTTCTCGCCTAAAAGCTTGCTCTCTATCTAAAAACTCTTGAATATCAAGTAAGATTTCACCTTCTACTTTAAGCGCTATGGCAAAATGACTTGTATCATTAGGGAAAGAATTAAACAAACGACTTTCTAGAGAAAATACAATTTCTGCGTCCTCTTCCAAAATAAATACTCTATCTAATTCTGCTTGAGACATATGATATGGTAGTCTAACGGTAAAATCATATTCTTCCAAATAAATTCTCGGTCTATTATTTATGGTTTCTATATGAGAAACAGTTGCTGTAAATTGCATGGTATCGTTTATAGTTTGAGCTGGAAAAAGTACATCACCTAGTACCACAAAGAAGAAAAAATGAGGGAGCATACCTAGAGCAAAAATTATCGCAAGAGCTAAAAAACAACCGCTTCCTCGTTTTTTGTGAATATGATGATAAAAATTTGCGTAGTAATCGGGTTGTATATATACATATGGTGGATTTGGTGCGGGTTGCGTAATTATTTGCTGTTTTTCGTTTTCATTATCTATATCTATAACAATTTTGTCGTTTTTATTTATAGCCTCAAAATCCATTTCCATTCTTTCTAAAGCAGTTTCAAAGAATTTAATTATTGTTGGATTTTTTAATTCGGGCAGTATCCGCCTCATATTTACTTTTGCGACTTCATATCTACCTTCTAAATAATCGAATACGCTCAGCAATATTTGATTGTAATAATCGTAGGATTTGCCACCCTTTGGCATAAATTTATTTTGCTCTGGAATAGCCAAAAAAAGCAAGTGGAACTCTTTTGCTCTATCTATCTCGCCATGCATTTGAGATTCAAGAGTTTGCATATAGAGCTTAATCGGTTGCCAATGCTTATGCGATACATAATTAACGCTTCGTGAAAAATTTGGTCGATCGCCAAGACCTAAATAGCAAATAGCATTGTTTAGGTCTAACACTTGCTTTTCTGTATTTGCATAAAATAATTTACAGACTAATGATTCTCTTAATTTATAACTCAAAGTGATAGCTTCCATATAAGAACCACTCTCTATAATAGCAACTAAACAACTAAACTTGCGTCTTTTATGGATTGTAAGAGGTATAAGTATCACTATAGATAAGCCTATGATTATACCGATATTCATTAGTACAATTTGCCATGTTTCCACTTTGTTTTACCTCCATTAGTTTTTTAGATTTCTTAATTATTCGATTATTTCATTTTCGTCAAACTCTTCCCTATCTTCTGCTTCTCGTTTGCTTACTATAATATCAGAAAATGTTTCTTCTTGCATTACATAAATCTCTTGCATTTTTAGGAGTTCTAAAAGGGCTTGAAAGCTTGTTATAATTTCTAATTTTGAGTAATCTTCGTCAAAAAGTTCGCTAAAAATAACTTGCTTATGTATTTCTATAATGTCACGAATGTGAGACATTTTTTGCGGAATAGTAAATCTATCTTTAATAATAGAGCGAGGAGCACTTGGCACAGGTTTTTTTTCTAAGCGTAAAAATAACTTTTGTAAGGCTTTTATTAGCCCATCGGGTGTCATATCCTTCAATATCTCAACTTCGTCTAAACTAGTAGGATCCGGAGCTTTATAAAAAAACCCCACTGCTTCTTGGGCTTTCATTTTTTCACTCGCTTCCTTAAAAAGTTTGTACTCTTCTAAGCGCTGAATAAGCTCTCGTTTTGTATTGTCAGTATTATCAATCTCAAACTCGCTTTTAGGCAATAATGCTTTAGATTTTATTTCTATAAGAACCGCCGCTATAGAGATAAAATCACTTGCTTTATCTAAATCTGTGTTTTCTAGCCCTTCAATCAATGCTAAATACTGGTCGGTAATTTTGGATATAAAAATATCCTCTATACTAACCTTTGCTTGCTTAACTAAAAAAAGTAATAAGTCGAGTGAACCATCAAAATCATCTATTTTAACCTCCATTGGTCCTGTAAACTCTCTAGTAATGTCTAGTTTTAACTTTTCGATGTAGGCATTTGTGCGTTCGTCTATCGTAAGTGTAGGCGGTGGTGGCGCATCAAATTCCTTTGCTAATCTATCTATTGCCGGCATAAAAATTATCTCCTAAAAAATCCACAGTGGCGGAAGTCCAAATATTAGTCTAAATAAATTAAGGAAGCTTTGAGATATTGCTCCCCCTACAAAATGCATATAAGCCGCTAATGGCGAAAAATTCATTATAAAACCATTGCCTGTGGTATCAGCAATTATCCAAAGAAGGATATTTAAGCCAACAAGTCCAAGCAATATTGCCATACCCCAATCTCTAAGGAATTTAACCACCCTATTATAACTACCTAAAGTAGCCTCCAATAAACGATGTCCATCTAACGGGAAAAGTGGTAGTAAGTTAAATAGCGCTAGCATAACATTGATATTTAGTAGCACAAAGAAAAACACTCCAAACACATATGCTATAACTTGACTAGTACCAATAAGATGATTAGGAATACCTCTAACAAAATGAATGACAGCATAAAGATGATAATAATTTACACCGCTTACCCTAACCCCACCAATTCCGCTAAACCTTTCTATAATTACTAAAAAGAATGCCGATAAAAATGCTAAAATCAAATTTATTTTTATCCCTGCTAACGATACTAAAATCGTGCCTCTTCGTCTGTTATTAAAATTATCAATATTAACAGGCACAGGTTTTGCCCAACCAAAACCCACCAAAGCCAGCATAACAAAACCTGTAAGGTCAAAATGTCTAACAGGATTAAGCGTTATGCGCCTAGCATACTGAGCTGTTAAATCACCGTTCCATTTTGCCACAAGTGCGTGTGCTACCTCATGAAAAACAATCGCTATCACTATCGCCAATAGCACCACAATGGCTAATTCAATTCCGTGTTGCAGTAATATCATAATAAAAGTTGAAAACTTAAAAACCAAGTAAGAATGGATAATTTTAATAATTTAACCTGATGTTTTAAGTCTTTTATAAGTCCTCATCCCTTGCCACTAAATCCTCGTAAGTTTGCGGTTTTACAATATATTTTGCTTTGCCGTTATTGCATAGAATAACAGGCGGTATTAGATTACGGTTATAGTTAGATGCCATAGAGTAATTATAGGCACCCGTAGAAAGCACTGCTAAAACATCGCCTTTTTCAGCTCTTTGAAGTTTTAAATCTCTAGCTAGTATATCTCCACTTTCGCAACACTTCCCTGCTATTGTTACTGTTTCGGTTTTAGGCTCATTAGCTTTTAATGCTAGCGTTGCAGTGTATTTAGACTGGTACAATGCATGTCTGGGATTTTCAAACATCCCGCCGTTTACGGCAATATACTTGCGTACATTAGGAATTTCTTTAACTGTTGTAACATTATACAAAGTAATGCCTGCTTCGCCTACTATCGAGCGACCCGGTTCTAAAATAAGTCTTGGTGGCTTAATAGATTTCTTTTCGATACATTCTTTTAGTTTTCCAACAATATTTCTAACATAAATTTCGGGCTTTAGAGGCTTGTCCTCATCGGTATAAATCACACCAAATCCACCACCCATATTAAGCTCTTCAATCTCTATTTTAAAGTTGTTTTTAAGTTCAACCATAAAATCCGTCATTTTATCTACTGCTAATTCAAATGCTGTTGTATCAAATATCTGACTACCTATATGACAATGAAGCCCCAACAATTTCAGATTTTGCTTATTATTTACCACATTAATCGCTTGTTTCGCCGTACCATTTGCTACAGAAAATCCAAATTTAGAATCTACCTTTGCCGTTTGAATATACTCATGAGTATGAGCTTCTACACCCGGATTTACACGCACTAAAACACCTTGAATTTTACCGTGATTTAATGCTAAATTATTAAGTGTTTCAATTTCATCTAAGCTATCAATAACAACAGCATGAACGTCTGCAACTAAACACTCACTTAATTCTGCTACTGTTTTAGCATTACCATGTACATAGATTTTATTTGGGTCTACTCCAGCTATTATTGCTGTATATAATTCACCACCGCTAGCAACATCAACTCCTAGACCAAGTCGACTAACTAGCTGATATAATGCTTTACAACACATTGCTTTAGAGGCATAACAAATAAGACTGTTAGGATATTCCTTTTTTGCTGTATTCACAAGTGCCAACGACATATATTCAATATATTGTTGGTCAAGAGCATAAAGTGGGGTGCCAAATTCTTTAACTAAATCGTAGCAATCGCATTCGCCTAATACCAAATGCCCCTTGTTGTTAATACTTGGGGTTAATCTTGCTTGAATATCACTATTCATATCGCTTTTAAAAATGGTTTTTGCTTTTGTCGTAACCATTACAAAATTATATCATATAAATTGATATGTGGTCAAATTATAAAAAAGAACTTTTAAAGTATTTTTCTATTATAAATCTATTATTGTTAGGCTTGTGAGGGCAATGTTGTAATTGTTGCGAACTTCTATTGTAAATTCTCCAAGACCTAATTCGGCTAGAAGTGCTTGGCTAAGTGTAAAGCCAGATACATAAAAGGCATCTACCGGCATAGGAATTGGTATTGGAAAAGAAATCGGGGTGTTAATAATCGGAATAGTTATTGTTGCTGTTACCCAATGCGTTTCGCTTCTTGTGCCTCCGTAAGAGGTAATAAACGAAATTAATGGCATTGGGCAAATACATTCTTGTACTTGTTCCTCATTATTACCATCGAAACAATCGCATCCATATAATCTTTCTCCAAGCGGGTCTATTACAACAATTTCGTTTCTAGAAAATTCTCTAATAAGCTGACCACTTGCATTTCGGATAGCAAATATAGTGCCGACACTAGAAAAGGTTGAGTAGCTAAAGTCAGCGTAATTCGATAAATCTATCAATTCGGGAATTCCCAACTCTGATAAAGAAATTTCAGTTCCGCCTAAAAACGGAACTTCATCCGGAATAACAACAGTATCCGGTATTTCTGAAGCAAATAAATCAAGTAAGAATGCAAATGAATTACTGGCAAAGCCAATCTCGACATTGCCTGTTATATCTACTATAAAATTATCCGCTATAAAGTTTGGAGCACGGTTAAGTCCATCGTCGTGATTGCCATTGAAAACTCTAAGATACTGTCCCTCTAGCGTGCGTGCGCTATGTAGAGGTGTAAACACCCAAATGCGATGCTCTGTACCTGCCGTTAACCCCATAGCAATGCTAGCTGGAACAACTAGTCTAGTAACTCCACCACCGATATTTTCTATTCTGAAAATCGGCATTTCGGATAAGCGTATCATTTCTCTTCTAGCTTCACTTTCGACATTTGTATCAGCAAAGCTTATACCTAGAATATTGTAACCAACAAAATTTGTTAGCTCTATATGAATTTCTGTAAAGTGATTGTGTCCTGGAGCTATATTTATAAACGGTTGTTCTATGCCTGCAGCCGTGTTTAACGGAGTTGTAATCGCATTAGGACCAAACGAAAAGAAAATTCGTTCAGCTATAATTTGCAGTTGAGTTGTTAAATGCAATCCCCTGTCGTTAGTTACTATTACATTAACTGTAGTTCCTGTCATATATCTATCGCCTAAAACTTGTCTAACTACCGCATTTGGCACAATAATTGTATTGCCTGCTACTGTGAATTGTCCTTGCAATAGTTGTTGTCCGTTGACATTAACACCAAGTCCGTGCAAATGCACATTACCAATTAAGTTGATAATAAAGTTAGGATTATTAACTAAATCTACAGGCATAGCTTCTAATGCTAAAGCGTATCTTATAACGGATTGCCTTAGAGAGACAGTAAAGCTATTTGTGCTAACAATTAGAGTATTATCACCGTTTCTAAGCTGTGCACCTGCAATACTTAACACCCCGTTTTCTTGAACTGAAAAGTTGATAGGAGTAGCAATCGGTACAAATATATCGGGAGCAATAGTAATGCTATTTATAACATTACCTTGCGATAAATTTATCGGGAATTCTATATATCTGTTAGCTTCGCTAAAGCCAATTGAGCCAGGCACAACATTACTAGGATTACCGCCAAAACCACCGCCGAATATCATACTAAATCTACTAACTGGTTCTCTGCTACGGGATTGCATATTTATAATGCTAAATTCATACGCACCAAAACCATCAACTCCTGCACCAAAAATATCAGTAAACTGCATAGTAATAGACCTATTTTCTGCGTTGTAAATGCTCTCTATTTCTCTATTACCTAAAAATATTCGATGACCGCTAAAGCTAGCTAATCCTTCATTAAAAAGAACAACCTCGCCTTTTGTATTAAACCCTTCAGTTAATTCCACTATCGTACCACTACTAAAAGTTGGCATGCGTGTGCCTGCCGGTACCATATTGATAATGCGTTCGTTTATACTGACTGTATTCATTTCCATTATGCGAATTAACCTACCTGCCATATCGGGAGTAGCGTTATTTGGCGAATGTAGCATAATTAAATCAAATCGTTGATTTAGATCTCTCGGAGTATTGCCGCCAGCGTGATCGCTAACTAAACCGACCGCCGTTTCGGTTGCGGTAGCTAGCACCGAATTAGCAAATGTTACATAATTATTTTTATCTTGACCTTCGTCTGTAACAATAATAACAGGGATATTTACTAAAAACACTCCATTGGGTTGCTCATATCTAGCAATGTTAGTTTGACTCCATGTACGACCTTGCGGGAAAGCGTGTCCTCTACCGCTTGCAGTTGGACCAGCACCGTTATTATTTGTAAAAACTCTATTCATTAGAGCGGGTATCATACCGTTTATGCTACCGCCCATAATGCGTGCAAATCCCTCGTGATTAGGATCTGTCATTTCCGGGAATTGAATATCGTTGCTACGAAGCCAAGTAAAGAAATGGTTTTCGTTACCCTCTATGCTTATGTGAGAACCGCTACGGCTTGGCATAGTTAATAACGGCGAAACTGAAATATCATGAAAGATATTATTACGGGAAATTATAAAATTACCAAAGCTACTACCCTCATTTGGATGTTGAATGCGTTGATTATTGCGAACTGAAAGCGAATGTTCTGGGGCAACTGTGCGAACTGCCTCGCCGTTTTCTGGGTCGGCTTGACCTATTCCACCGCCGTAAGATACACCTAAAACGCCTGTAAAACCACCAAATCGTAGAACCGAAGTGTTTATTGTTATTGGATTATTGGCGTTAGGTGCAAAACCTGCCCCAACAAGAGTTAGTCCCTTTTCAATAATGCTGTTCTGAATCGTGATTCCCTCTATATAAAGTCCGCTTGTAAAAACACCATTGTTATGTGCTCTACCGATACTAAATTCTTTATCCATACCTGCCAGCATACTCGTGCCGATAACTCCGATTTTGTGATATTGATTAAGTCTTATAGCCGTAGCACCTTGCGGAATATTTTCGCCAGTTAGTGTGATGTTATCTAAAATAGAGTTGTTGGCCAGCATATAAAACGCATATAAATCGCCCCAACCATATCCTGGGAAAAATCTGCGACTTTCAAATCCTATGCTATCACCATTTGGAAGTCCTCGCATAGAATGAACATTTCTATAGCGCCCTTCTTCACTACGAGTATACGGAGTTGCATCTAAATGGAATCCATTTCCAAAAACGCTACCAAAAAACCAAGTGCCTTCCGCCCAAGTTTCCATTCTGCCGTTATAACGGGTTGCAGTAAGCAAATCTCTATGGGTAGAACGAATAACAATATCTCTAAATCTAAAAGATGGTGCCCAATGAGCAAATTCTATAAAGTACTCACCAACATCGTCAAAACCGTCCCAACGGTAATTAGAGCCTGTATTTTGAATATAATGGCTAGGTGTTGGAGTCGGTGTTGTATTAAAGTGTAGACTAAGAAGTCCGTTATAATTACTAGAATTTATATAATTGCCTAGACTGCGACCACGAGCAGATGCACCTGCAACTGCTATGCCACTACCTCGCATTTGCCCCTCTACACCTTCGGTAATATATGTATATCTTGCTAATCTTTCTAGCAGTTTAATGTCGTCAAAATCGTAAGTGTTTACGGCATCTATAATTTCGTAAGTAAATTCGTATCTTGGACTAAAACCGGGGCGTATTTGACCTGCACTCTCGGCTACAACACGCACGATACCAGGGTTTAAGAAATTTACTGTTACTGTACGGTCGCAAATTTGCGGATTATAAACTACTCTTGCTATGTTTGCTGGAGAATAATTTTGAGGAGTTAGCCTTATAAATGTGCCATTATCTTGCTGTTCTTCTATCCAAACACTAATGTCAACTTCACCACGATAGTTCCACATAAGCAAAAAAGTGCTAGACGAGTGTGTAAATGTAACATCTTGCCAGGTACCATGTACCCAGTTATTCCCTTCAAATCTACCAGGGGTTGCTGTACCGCATTCGGGAAGCTGTATATCGTATAGTCCAAAAACACGAGTGCGGGCAATGCCACGGGTTGTATAGTTTATATTGCCGTGTTTGCTAGAGGAAATCGCACTAAGGTGATCGGTAGAAATATCTCTTACTGTTACAGTATAATATAGTGTAACAGTGTGGTTAGTGCCTGTAACTATTGCAATAAGTGTTGTTGATGCTGTAGTTATATTATGAGTAACATCTATTAGTTGTAAGGAATAAAATCCTTCGTTTACTGTGTCTAGTATGGCAACGGGATTATTTGCAATGCTACTACTGCCAACACTCCACACTACTGTATAGTTTTGGTCATCCGTTACAATTGTAGGCAAGCTAAATCGTTGTTCTAAAGATTGAAAAATCCTGTTTGTAGCATTGCGAGAAAGAGCATATGTATATCCCTCGTTACGGTTAGCACAAGAAGTTAACAGCGGTATGCTAGCCACAACTACAAACGCTAAAATAAATATCGAAATAACGATTTTTTTGAATTTTGAATTTTGTTTTTTCATAATATTTTTATTGTTAATTTACCTAACTTACTGGATTGCTTCGTCAACGAAGCAATCCAGTAAGCAATGCCTCTATATATTTTTACACAATAAGAACAGGCACACTTATACTAAACTGACTACCTAAAAACCTATCTACCATAATTATTCTAATCTCAACCTCGCCCTCACTTAATATCCTAGCGTTAAATACTCCCCCTTCTACGCTTGGCATTATTTGCAAAATACTAGAATTGCTTGACTCAAAGGCTAGTGAGTTTAGAAACTCTTGCCTAAGTGGGTTTTTTGAAATAAGTAGATTATTCGGTGCTACATTATAACCTCTTTCTAAAATGTTACTTATCGGAATAATGCCACCCAATTCTTCAGCCATAAATTCTCTTTCTATAATAACCCTATTATAAATGCCAACTTCAGCTGGCAATCCTAACTCGTTTCTCCATTCTCGCTCCGCATCTCTATTTAGCCAATCTCTAAATAAATCAAAAGAAAATCCAAAATAGTCAAGATAATTTTCATCTGCCTCTTCTTTCATAACAAAAACAGTAAAGAAAACACGAATTCCATGCATTACTCGAATTTCTATCCCCTCACTTGGGTCAGTAGAACGCATATTTTGAAGTATATGAATATGACCGTTTATTACATCTACAACCTCAGGATTACTACTAACAAAGGTAAGTGATTCGCTCGCATCAGCAGGTTCAACAATAATATAACGCATAAACGGTATCACATCGCCTCTATTGCCTAATACAATTAAGTCATGAGTATTAGAGTGTTCGTTAAATTCTAGACGGCTTTCAAAAATAGCCTCATCCCATCTAACATCTCGAATTTCGATAAACATAACCTGTCTACCGACAAAACCTGCGATTGCAACCACCAATATAACAATAATTACAGGGATTACAAATAAAAATAAAAGTATAGTCTTTTTCATTTTTCCTCCCCTTTTATTGTTCTAATTTGCGATACCTATTCGGTCCGTCTACAAAAAGTAGCGTTGCAAACACTGCACCAAATACTATCGAAAACGCTATTAAAAACCATCTAAAAATTTCGGCATCCATACCAAAGCCAATACTATCGCTAAATACACTAAGTAAACCTAGCGCTCCAAAACCGACGCCAATTATACTACCTAGCACTATAATAAAGTTAGCGTGTGTTGTAGCTTTAGTAAGCTCGCCTGTGCTAATTTGATTACAAAGCGGTTTGCACAAATCAATATAAGTGCCTAAACAAATATAACCAATCGCCATACTTGTAGCGATGACTAAAATTTGAATAACTTCTACTCCCCTTAAACCGTCTGCATAATAACCTGCCCCTGTCGTGATTTCGTGTCTTAGCATACTAAGAGTTACACCTACTATAATAGATAAAAAAATCGGCACAAAAACCAAGCTAGCCTTTGTAAAAAGTTGTTTTCTAAAGGATACAGGTATTAGCTTTGTATGATAAATATTATGTCCTTCCCTACTTATATTGCTAGCTGCAAAGCTACTTGCTAAGGGAATAAGCACCATAGTAATAAACAATGAAATTTCAAAGCTAATTCCAAGGGCAAAATCAGCCTCGCCTACATTCATAAACGATTGGTACATAGCATAATTAGCTATACGATTACTAAAGAAAATTAAAAGCGGTGTAATCACAACAATAAGTAAAAATTGGAAGGTATAGTTAGAGCTTCTAAAAATATTTAAGCATTCTCTATCTAAGACAGCATGAATCGGACTTTTAGCACAATATTTGCTACTTGCCGAAAATCCGCTAATACTACTATGTTCTTCCATATAAAATTTCTTGTATTTTAGGCTAGCAATATAAAAGGCAAATGCAAAAAGCCCAACACTAAAAACAACAATGAGTGCAAAATGTATTAAAGCTGGAACCAATTCGCCAGTGGCAAGCACTGCAAATGCTCTAGCCGGATAAAATCCGCCTGCAATGCTTTGTATGTAAGTAGCGTTATCTAAAAGTGTTTCGCTAAAGCCTTCGGCAATAAGCGGACGAATCATCGTTTGTACCGCTAGCATATACAATACAACTCCTGCGACTAACCCCAATAAATACATTATGGTGGTAAATGATGTTTTACTTTTCATAAACCACGATAGCTTCATCATCGGAAACAATATCAAAATAGCTATAAAAAATGGGAAAATCGGCACAAAAATAACAAAAAACGGAATGAGCCCTACAAAAAACCACCACGGACTACCCGCCGCTATTCCAAACGCTATTAAAATCGGCCCTAATATAACCACAGAAAAAACTAGTTCAAAGCAATATGATACAATTATTTTTGATATGAATATTTCTCGACTTGTTAGTGGCAGTTTAAGCAGCAATTCCCTATCGTTATTTATATCTAACACCTTTATAAGCATCGGAATTAAAAAAAGCGTTTGAATAACCATAAATCCTGCGATTGTAAAGGTTAAAAACTCTCCACTTAAATCTATCCCTAACTCTGTTACCATAAATTGCTGAGCTAAAGTATGATAAATAGCAACAAAACTGCCAAGCAGTGCCGCCGCTACAATACCAATAATTGTCCACCTAAATGCCGTCTTTAGTGGACTCTTATCTTTAGCTAACCTAACGCCAGCGTTAAATTGCAATTTAATTAGTGTAAATATTGTGTTCATTTTATTTCAATGAGAAATGATGAATGAGAAATTATTGATATTATCTTATATTTTATAAATAACCATTAAAATATATTTCTTAATAAGTCCAGTATTCACGCTTCTGCTTTCTGTATTCTGCGTTAAATAAGTCCTTTATTTCTCATTCGCCTCATAACCTAGAAAAAATCCTTTGCTTGCAAGGTGGATTTTTTTGACGGTTATATTTCCATATTTCTAATTTCTCATTATGCAAGCATACTCGCATGCACTTCATCCATAATCTTCTTTTGCATTATTTGCGCCGCCTTGCGTTTACCTATCTTTTCGGCAAGTTCTCTTTCTTGTACTAACAACTCAGCCCTTATTTTATCTATTTCTTCTCTTGCTTTTGCGGTTAACTTCATAAATTCTTCTTCTAAATCCATTCCCTTTTCTCTATATTCCTTTAAGTTAATATCAGCTATAACAATACCGCCATGAATAATAACCGCTCTATCGCATAGCTTTTCTACGGTGTCTAAATTATGACTACTAAAAATTACCGAACACCCACTAGCAGCATACTCTTTCATATAGTTTTTAACATCTAAAATAGACTGAGGGTCTAACCCAACCATAGGTTCGTCCAAAATCCACAGCTTAGGTTTATGTATAAGAGCTCCAATAATCGAGATTTTTTGCTTCATACCGTGGCTATAAGACATAATCTGATTATTGATAGAGTTTTGAAGGTTAAATTTTTTAACTAAAGTATCAAATCGCTCCTGATATTCCTCTTTAGGTACTTTATAAATGCTGGCTATATAACTAACATATTCACTACCTGTTAGCTTATCGTATACAGCGTGATTATCAGGTACAAAACCAAAACTACGTTTAGCTTCAAACGCACTCTCCACAATATCGTGTCCGCAAATCTCAATTTTACCGGCTGTAAACGGAATTATACCCGTAATGCATTTAATTGTGGTACTTTTACCTGCTCCGTTTACTCCTAGAAACCCAAAAATCTCGCCTTCATTAACCTCCAGCGAAATGTTTTTTGCAGATATAAATTTTGCACCTTTATATACTTTATAAAGATTTTTAACTTTTAATGTAGGCATTTTTGTGTTTTTTCCTTTTCTTTTGTTAGGAATGAATATGTTAATATAATAACATAAATTACTATATAATCAATAATAAATTTCTAAAAGTTACTTTCATCTCAAGCGGGCATTTTTAGCCCGCCCAAGATAAAAAAACATCTAAACTAGAAAATGCTGGAAGCTATCTATCAACTCAAAAACACCTTCGATTGTCATAGCACCCGTAGCAAGAGCAATTGTTACATACTGCCCATTAAGAGCAAAGAACAATTCAGGTGGTGTTGTTGGCGAAATTGTTTGGAACTCTTCAAAGCTCATTAAACCAAACTCTGCTACTAACTCATTTTTAGCATCTACACAGAAAGCCATTGAGTATATATCAACTTCAAAAATGCTCAAAAAGCCTAATCGATTAAACATACTCGCTGCCGTTAATACCCCGTTTGCAAAGAATGTTAGATGCACTGGTGTAATTAAGTTAAAGGTTTCTGTTTGGTAAACAAAGACACGAATGTCTACTAATTCTATTGCTTTAGAGTTTAGATTAGCATCGTGATGCTTAAACTCGTGCCCAATAAACTCGTATGCATTATATGGAGTAATCATAATATGTCGCCCCTCTGTTATGCTAAAGAAGCTATGTCTATAAACCATTGTAACCTGAGTTCCGTCGCTAAAGGTTAATTCTACAGCCTCGTAATAATCTAACCCGCCATGGTCGATAAACATTACAGGTGCAACATCAAAATCACCTGTGTTAAAATTCCATACCTTAATCATATCGCCAACTCTAACAGTTTCTACCTTTTGAGTTGTACCATCAGCCATTGTAATTAGTGTGCCTTTAACTACACAAGAAACAGGATTTGATGTTGTTGCTTTCTCGTTTGTCGCATCATGTTCACCCATCCATGGCAAATCTCTATTCTCATCATCATAAGTAAATACAACTCTTGTTCGTACTCTAGTGTCCGCATTAACAATATCGTAAGCAGTATAACGAGTAGTAGTGGTATATTCACGAATTTCTAAAGTATACGAACAAATAACAAATTCTAATGCTATATAATCTCCGTCACGATAACTCGCACCACCTGATAATCCACCAGCCCTAACAATACTGTGTACATTTCTTGCACCCGCCGATCTAGCATTTAATATCATTGAAAATACGAAATTATTATTAGCATCAATCGTTACTCTTTGTCTATCTACTGTAATATTTTCACGCCTATTACTTACATCGCCTGAAGCACCCTGTTGACCGTTAAACATACTGAAGATTTGTGATTCTGCATTAGAAATTGTCTCAGAAGTAACAATATAATTAAATAATCCATATGGTGAAAGTGTATAGTTATTTAACCAAGTATCCAAATTTAAGGAATCACGAGTATTTCTTTGTCCATGTCCCCACCTAACCTGAAGTTGTGCGTTTGTTACCATCTGATTTTGTGATGCTTGACTTCTTAAAGAATGCCTACTAATACTATTTGTACTGGCATTAAAAAATATCCTGTCTGCTCTTGAAGCTCTTTCAACTGCCGTTCCACTTCCTATACCTGACCCTGTTGCAAATGCAACAGTCCTGTTATATGCGTTGATTACATTTCCATTAGCATCTCTATTAACAGCCATTCTGCCCCCAACATTAAGATTCATTTGCACTGGTGTCGCTCCAACAGCTGACACACCAACTTGATTTGTCTCAACATAACGGTGATTTTCAAGCTCTAAAATGGCTGAGTCTACTAAAAACGCCATAATTTCGTTGCGGTTACTACCTATTGTATTGTTTTCTGCTAACTCTCTAAATGCCTCGTTTAAACCTAAATCACTTATTAAAAAAGTTTTAATTTTATGCTCTGTTGGTGTTATGCTTAAAGCTGTAGTTAAATATGATTCTCTAATAACACTCTCAAAAACACTGCCTTCTTCAAAGTTTGCTACTACTCTAACATTTGTAACAAAACCGTTATTACGAGTTATTGTAAATTGATTTGTTGTTACTTCTTGACTTCCACTATCACTATACTGGTTACCTAAATAAGAAATAAAATCATACGAAACGGTATAATCTACTGCTACCACTATTGCTTGCCAACTGATTGTGTTGCTGTCTAAAGCAATTTCGCCTAATTGTGGAATCCTAAGGTGTGCATGATTTTCAAATAAATAAGCTACTCTTTGTTCTGCATTTTGCATTATTGTTTCTAACGCTTCTAATTGACCTTCTAATAAAATAGCTTCTTGCTCGGCTGTAAGACTATCTAAGACCTCTCTAGCCATCATAACTGCAATCGAATTTACTAAAAAGCCATATTCTAGGTAGTTAAGAGTAATATTGCTTATATTAGATACAGCATTTACTGCGCTTATTATGGCAGTAGCACCGTCAAAAACAGCTAGCATATTATCTGCATATAAGATTTTTTGTAGTAATGCTTCCTCTACTTGACTTCTTACATCGTGAATTTCGCCTCTAAAATCAAGCGTTTCTAGCTGTCTAAATGCCATAAGAGCCGTACCGACTGCTAACATAAAGTTCTCACGACTAGAACCGATTACTAAATATTCGGGAATCTCTATCTCTGCGATAAGATACTCTACAAAAGCAACACGGTTAGCAATATATGTTGTTCTATCAAAATCAATTAAGTTTGTAGTAAGGAGGACTAATCTATAAGCGTTAGCTACATACCCTTGCAATACTTCGTCCAACTCGTCAAATGCATCTTGAGCCAAATCTAGTTTTGCAAAAAATTCATCTCTATTTGCCGTTGTTACCCCACCAAGAGCAATAACATCGTCAATAAGTCCTATAACTACACCTACAATAGAGCCATCTTGTATGCCAAAAATTCTTAATTCTTCCGCTGCATTCAAAAGTGCTTGTCTAAGCTCTTCCGCAATAAGGTTTCTTATGTCTCTAGCAGCCTCTTCTTGAAAAATAAAATTTTCAAGTAAATTAAATGCCGTCTGTGCTGTATTAAATGCTAAATTAAATGCTTCTAACTCTGCTGTTTGGTCTACTCCAGCTATATACTCAAATGGCATTAAATCAGCAAGAGTTTCAATATGTCCCACCACAACATCAATACTTGCATTTTGAGCAACTGTTCTATCAAAAGTTAAAAGAAGCACTCTAGCTTCTGCTATTACAGCACGATTTGTAACTAATGAACGAAGCTCGTCAGTTGCTAAAGCGTCGTAAGCATTCTGAGCACTTGCAATTGCACTCTCAAAAACACCCCTATTTCCTGAGGTAATTTCACCAGCTAAAACAAGCACATTGATAACATCTACCACCTCATAGACAGGAGCAACTTCTTCTAATCTATTATCAAAACTAGTTAATTGAGCTTGAGCCGATGCTAAAACCGCACTGTTATGTATTCTTGCTCTAATATCGTAATTATTGCCACGAAAAGTAAATGTTGCAGCATTTGTATAGGCTGTTTGTGCCGCAGTTAAAGCCGCATTGAATGCAGTTCTATTAGCAACATTATTGCCACCGTGCACAACATATGTAAGTGTGGTTGGTATAGCACTAATAAGATTTGCTACCACATCGGCTTGAGCGTTTTTATCAAAGTTAGTAAGTTGACCTAGTGCTTCACTAAGCCTTGCTCTGTTGATTACTTGATTTTGATACGCAGACGAAAGAGCATTAAAAGCAGTTTCGGCAGAATTAAAAGCTGTTTCAAATGTAGTACGATTACCCATCGTAACTGCTTGCGGAATAGCGTTTATTAAATTATATGCTTCTGTAACGCTAGCAGGAACTTGTGGTTCTTGACGACCCGGCGTTGTAGTTTCGCCACATGCTGTTGCCATAATAACCGTTGCTATAAGTATAAGTGATAAAAATATTGCTATAGCTTTCCTTAATTTTCCCCTTGTAGAATTTCTCGTTCTTAAATTTGTTTTCATTTTTTATTAAATCCTCTTTTTTATGGGTGATAAATGCAAAAGTTAATAATTATTTAATATAAAATATAGACTTTTATCCCACCCGAAAATCAATTATGGACTATAATAAAAAAAACGTCAAACGAAATCTTAAAAAACAAAAAAAAGAAAAATTATTCTCTTTTGCATTCGCAAAATTATTCTCTTTTGTCTTATCAGCTTGCTTTTCAACACATAACTTTACTCAAGAAAATTATTTATATTATTTGCTATAGCTTGCCATATTACCTTCACATTCTTCTATTATTACTTTATAGCAGTACGGAGCAAAAAAGTCGCATACAAATTTTGCTAGATTTTCAGCTGTTGGATTAAAATCTAAAACATCATTTAGTATTTTATGGTCCAATTTATCAATTAGTTTTTGGGCAATATGGTCGAAGTCGATAATCATACCGTTTTCATTAAGTTTTTCAGATCTTAAAAACACATCTATTTTCCAATTATGTCCGTGCATATTGCTACATTTAGATGGATAATCTAACTTTAACTTATGAGCCGAACAAATTTCTATTCTTTTTTTAATTTCGTACATTTTATATTTTCCTTTTTATAAATTCTTCGTAACCTCGCTTTCGCAAAGCACAGGCGGGACAAGCTGTGCAACCATCTCCTATTATTCCGTTATAGCAAGTTAGTGTTTTATTTTTAATTATATTCAAAATTCCTAATTTGTCCGCTAGCTCCCAAGCTTGCGCCTTATTGATGTGCATTAGTGGTGTGTGGATTTTATATGGATAATCCATACTCAAAGTTAGAGTTTTTTCTAAACTTAAAATAAACGCTTCCCTACAGTCTGGATAACCTGAAAAATCAGTTTGACTAACTCCCGTAACAATATTTTCTATGCTGTACTGTTTAGCATAAATAGCGGCATAAGTTAAAAATAACATATTTCGACCTACAACCTCTGTATTAGGGGGAGATTTTTGAAATTGATTTTCGTTATAAGTCTCAACAGAAATATTGCAATTTACAAGCGCATTTTTTGTTATGTCTGACAGGATAGGCAATTCCATTAGACATAGCTCGACATTTGCTTCTTTTGCGATAAGTTTTGCTTGCTCTAACTCTAATTTATGTCGCTGATTATAATCAAAACCAATCGCCAAAACGGTATCAAACCTTTGCTTTGCCCAATAAAGACAAGTCGTACTATCCTGCCCCCCGCTTAATAAAACAACAGCAGCTTTTGAGTTTTTTATGTTTTCACTTTTCATTATTATAGTTCCATTATCGCAACTTGACGCATATTACGATCTATAAGCATAAATCTGTTTTCGTCTAATGAGATAGCTCCAACTGAGTTGATTTTTCCGCGCCACCATCTAGGATTAAATGCTGAAAGGCTAGGATCAGTTGTTGACGGACTAAGCAAAACAACTATCGGACCAGATACAAACGAAAAAACCTCTACAAACTCTCCTAATTCTCTATCGTAAATCGCCATAAGTTCGTTTTTTCCTTGCACTATGTCTACTGTATCTGTAACTAAAATTGTTTGAAATGGAACGAAATATGGATGCGGGCTATAATTTCTGCTTAATCGATTATAAGATATAATCTCTACGCTATCTTCTAAAAATACTCTATCGTAAAAGTGAACAAATTCGCCATCAAACAACGCTCGCTCGCCCTGCCCACTCAACACAACATCTCTAGTGGGAAAAACTATGTAATCATGCAAAATTTCTCCTGTTTTAGAACAAATATAAAATATCCTATTAGCCATAGAAACATATATTATATTTTGATTTCGATTTAAGGTTAATCTCCCCTTGAATGTGCTACTGTGCTCATCGCCCAACAAACCTCTATTATTAAGCTCATCAAAATATCGATTGTTTTCAAGGTTTACCATCAGTAATACTTCTCTATGCTGTCTTTGCCTAAACCCAATATAAGTTAAAATGTTACCGTCTACAACAAAATCACTTATTATGACTTGCACTTCTATAGTATTTTTATAAGCAAAATTGCTTAAATCAAAAACTTCAATGCGGTTAGGATTTGCTAATGCTATAAACAACCGCCCATCATATACGGAAATTCTGTTAGACAAACTTTCTAACTCAATTCTGTAAAGGTGGTTGAAGTTAGTATTATAAATATCGACAGACTTGTAACGCAAGGCAACAATGGAATCTGAAAAACTATCGAATTCCAGTTGATAAAACGTACCTAAGTTAAAACGAGTTAAGCCATATGGGTCATCAACGATTATGGGTTGTACTCCAAGCGAGCAACCGCACTGACCATACCAAGCAGTATTTCTATAAAACTTGCAAGCCTGCCTAAAGTAATTCAAAATCGTTATATCATTAAACTGCATAGCAGCAACAACAAAATTATTATACTTATATGCAAAAATAACTGCGTCCTCTACTAAATCCGTTATTTGTGTTAAATTTAATATATTTAACACATCAAAAGTAGGCGGAGTAAAATAATTGTTTCTTCTAAAAACATCCACAAAAGAGTTTTCAATATCTAAGTGAAAAAAACTGCCCTCTTGTCTAAATGGAATTTTTTCTATAGATCTACTAAATAAATTAGGACTTGTAAAATTATTAGGAATGCTAGTTACAGTTTTTATATAATCTCCATAAAATTCTAAGTAGGCATCAGGAGGTCTTGGCATAGTATTTCTATTTATTATAGAACTTACTCCAAGTTCCGGTATCCGCACTTTATAGCTTCTAAAATAGTTACAGGGCAAACGCATCAATCTACTATTTTTTTTAGCCTTTAGGAATTCCGAACTTACATATTCTCCACTATACATATACGGCATAAAGTACATTGTTACATTAAATCCTAAAACATCTCGCCACCCGACTAACACCTCCCCTTCTGCTCTAACCACCACATTGCCACCCTCAAATCTAATGCAAAATGAAAATATTTCTCCATCTGCAATTTGTAGCGTGTTAATGGCAGCTTCGGCAACGATGTAACTTCCATACATAGTAAATGGGCTTATGCCAATAGGACTACCTGGGGCAAACTCTAACATAATGCCATCACTAAAATAAAAAAACAAACCACGGAAAAGTAAAGCTTCTGCCGTTGCCACTGAAGAATTTGGCAATAGAGTAACTGTCTGACCATTATCAAACTTATACTCAACCCTCTCAACACGGAACATTTCGCTAGGCACTCTGCTATTGAAGCTGCTGATGCTACAGCCGACAACGGGATTGCTAATAGCAAACATAAAAATTATTGCTAAAATAAATGTTATACTTTTTTTGAAAATGTTTTTTTTGTTCATGAAATTTCCTATTAGAACGACATCCTGTTACCTGAGCGGAACCGCCCGATGTATATCCCTACTTAAAATAATCGCTGTCTTGCAAAATCGCCATCATATATACTCCCACTTTTTGCCCAATTAGCTCTGGGGTAGATAGCGATACCGCCACGAGGAACAAACTTGCCAACAACTTCAATATATTTAGGGCTAAGTAACTTTACTAAATCTTTAGAAATTATATTTATACAGTCCTCATGAAAATCACCGTGATTTCTAAAGCTGAATAAATACAGCTTTAGACTTTTGCTTTCAACCAATAGCTTATCTGGAATGTACCGAATTTCTATTGTAGCAAAATCGGGTTGACCTGTTTTTGGACAAAGCGAAGTAAATTCGGTACAAAGCAATTCCACCATATAATCATTTTCTTCGTATTTATTACAAAAAGCCTCTAGCACATTTGGGCTATATGTATTTAGGTAATCAGTTTTATTATTACCTAAGTGAGTAATGTTTTTAAGTTCTTGCGTATTTCTTGGCATAATTTTTAATGAAAGCAATAGTGCTTTTTAACGGGTTTTGTTACAAACCAACGACATGATAGACCTTTTGGAAAATCTACAAAATCACCATCGGCAAATGTTACGCTTTGGCTATCGCCATAAGCTACCCTAACCTCGCCCTCTAGTAAAACACAGGTTTCTCTATCATTATAAGTCCAGTTGAATTCGCTAACTTTGCAGTTCCAAGTTGAATACTTAGAATATAATTCTTTTTCTTCTTCTGTTGCTTTTCTTACTATTATTTCCATAATTTTTAATTTTCATCTGCATCAAACACTTTTGGCAGCTTTGCCACTTTCTTGATACTTAGTAATTGATTGAATACTCCTTTTGATTGATGAATATGTCTTAAATTGTAAATTTTACCATCTGCCATTATGTTGATGTTACCGTCGTCTCTAAAAGGTCGACCTGCTAAAAAGAGATTGCCTGGTTTTTCCATTACATCTTGAATATCGCTTGGATTTATTGTAACTGATTCTTTTTTTGTAATAAATAGCGTTAGAGTGTTGTTCCCTTCATTTTGTTTTATGCGTAAAGGAGGCAAAATTGATAGCATATAGAGGTTATATAAGCACATTCCTAAGCTATAAGCCCCAAGGGTTACACAGGCGGCAACCCAAATCTCCCATCGCTCGTTTTGCATAATACCAAATATCACTGACGCTATAGCACAAAGCAAAATCCCTATAGCATTAGAAATGCTACGGAATTTAAGAGAAGACGAGCGCACGGCAATTTCACCAGGAGCTAAACTTAGTACATATGTCTCTTTAGGTTGATTATTATTAAGATTATAGTTACTGCCCACGACAAAATCAGTTTATCAATACTCAAAAAAAAAGTCAACCTTTTTATACAATTTTAGTTGACACTCTTTTTAAGATATTATAGACTACTTAAGGCTTAGGACACTTGCCATACTTTTATGATAAAATGCTTAGATAAAACTTCAAACACAAACTCAATTAAGGCACACACAAAGTGCCATACTTCAATATTTTATTTATTATTTTAGCGGTTGACTTTTCCTTTTGGGAATTGACGACCGTTTTTTTTATTCTTTTTACCTTTACAATAATCCAACAAAAGAATACTCAAAATATAACCCCATAAACATAAGGAGCAAAAATGGAACAACAAAAAAAAGAAAAAAAACAAAAAGCATACCTTCTTCTCGAAAACGGAACAGTTTTTGAAGGACAAGCATTTGGTGCAATCGGTGAAATTACCGGCGAAATTGTCTTTACTACCGGTATGGGTAGTTATCTCGAAACGCTTACCGATCCTAATTTTTATGGCCAGATTATTTGCCAAACATTTCCGCTTATCGGCAACTACGGCACAATAGAAGCGGATTTTGAAAGAGATACTATCTCTGCTAAAGGCTACATAGTAAAGCATCTTTGCGAAAACCCATCTAATTTTAGATGCCAGTATGGCTTAGATGAATTTTTGAAAAAACAAAATATTGTTGGAATTTGCGGTATAGATACTAGAATGCTTACTAAGATTATTAGAGACGCAGGTGTTATGAACGGTAAAATTATCACTAAACCACCCACTGATGCCGATAAAAAGGAAGCTAAAAGCTATGTTTTAGCTAATGCTGTTCCTAGCGTTTCTAAGCTAGGTATATCTGACATACCTAGTGTAGTAGAGCCGTTAGCACTTAAAATGGAGCAAAAACACATAGATAATCCCGTTAATTACCGCATTGCTCTACTTGATTTTGGCTCTAAAGCAGGGCTTGCTAATGCTCTTATCGCCAGAGGTTGCAGTATTAAATCATTTGGAGTTGATGTTAAGTTAGAGGATATTTTAGCTTATAATCCCGATGGAATTATGCTTAGTAATGGTCCCGGTGACCCAAGCGAAAAATGCAACTTGCCAATTGTGGAGCTAATTAAAAAATTATTTGAAACTAACATTCCTATGTTTGGAGTTTGCTTAGGACATCAACTTATGGCACTTGCTAAGGGATATAAAATTAAAAAACTGAAGTTCGGTCATCGTGGCTGTCAGTCTGTAAAAGAAGTGACTACTGGCAAGCTATACTTAACTAATCAAAATCACGGCTATACGGTTGTAACAGATAAATCATCATTTATAAATGTAAACGACAGCACTTGTGAGGGCTTAGATTATGGGGTTTCATTCTCAGTACAATTTCAGCCGGCTAGAGGCGGTTCATTAGATACAACTTACCTGTTCGATAGATTTTTAGATAGAATTTCAATACACAAGGAGGCTAAAAACTAGTTACAAATATAAAGAATAGCTAGTTTGACGAAAATGCTATTATTAAAAATAGGTTTTCATAGTGAAAAAAATGCCATTAAATAAAAACATTAAAAAAGTATTAGTTATAGGCTCAGGACCTATAGTAATCGGACAAGCGGCCGAATTTGACTACGCAGGCACGCAAGCGTGTAGAGTGCTTAAGCAAGAGGGTATAGAGATTGTACTTATAAACTCTAATCCTGCCACTATTATGACCGATAATAATATTGCGGACATAATTTACATAGAGCCACTTACGCTAGAAACAGTTAAAAGAGTTATTAAAAAAGAGCGACCTGATAGTATTTTATCGGGACTAGGCGGTCAAACAGGACTAACGCTAAGTATGCAGTTAGCTAAAAGCGGATTTCTAGATAAATACGATGTTAAGTTGCTTGGCTCTCTGCCAGAGACTATTGACCGAGCTGAAGATAGACAAATATTTAAGGATACTATGTTATCTATTGGTCAGCCTTGCGTGCCGAGTGCTGTTACGACTGATTTAGAAGACGCTGTTATCATTGCTAAACGCTTAGGCTTTCCTGTTATTATTCGCCCTGCTTTCACTATGGGCGGAGCAGGCGGTGGAATCGCCAAAGATGAAAAACAGTTTAGAGAGATTGCTTCTAATGGGCTAATGCTATCCCCTATCAATCAAATTTTAGTAGAAAAATCTATTGCAGGTTGGAAAGAAATTGAATTTGAGGTTATGCGTGATAGTGCCGGCAACGCTATAATTGTTTGTTCTATGGAAAATTTCGACCCTGTGGGCATTCATACCGGCGATAGCTATGTTATAGCTCCTGCTGTTACTCTTAGCGATAGAGAATATCAAATGCTACGCACAGCTTCGCTTGATATTGTTGAGTCTCTAGGGGTTGAGGGTGGTTGTAATGTGCAATTAGCGTTAAATCCTGACAACTTTGATTATGCCGTAATTGAGGTTAACCCTAGGGTTAGTAGATCTTCAGCACTTGCTAGTAAAGCAACTGGCTATCCTATAGCTAAAGTTGCTACAAAGGTTGCAATTGGCTATACATTAGACGAGATTAAGAATGCTGTTACCGGCACAACTTACGCTGCCTTTGAGCCAACGCTAGATTATGTTGCGGTTAAGTTACCTAGGTGGCCGTTTGATAAGTTTGTTTATGCTAATAACGAATTAGGCACTCAAATGAAAGCTACAGGCGAAGTTATGAGCATTGCCGATACTTTTGAGGAGGCTTTACTTAAAGCGGTTAGAGGAGCCGAATTAGGACTAACCGATTTGAATATGCCTAAATTAGCCAAAGTGAGCAATGAACAACTGCATACTATGATGGTTAAAGCTACAGACGAAAGATTATTTGCTGTTTATGAGGCCATGAAACGAGGCTTAACCATAGACCAACTTTTCGAGATTACTAAAATTGATAGATGGTTTCTACATGCTTTAAAGCGTATTTTAGATGCAGATTTAACCGAAAAAAGCAATCCTGCCATACATACTCCGAATAAAAAGGTAAAGTTTGAAACAGAATTGCCTCAAACCGATAAACTAATCTATAAAATGGTAGACACCTGTGCCGCTGAGTTTGAAGCTAAAACTCCGTATTTCTACTCTATAACACAAGGCACCGAAAATGAAGCTCTCCCCTTTATAGCAAAATCTAAAAAGAAACGCATTGTCGTTTTAGGTAGTGGTCCTATTCGTATTGGTCAAGGCATCGAATTTGACTATGCTTGCGTACATAGCGTATGGACTCTTAAAAAAATGGGTTACGAGGTTATTGTTATAAACAACAATCCCGAAACTGTTTCTACAGATTTCGATACTGCCGATAGATTATATTTTGAACCACTTTATATTGAGGATGTTATGCGTATCATCGAGATAGAAAAGCCTATCGGTGTAATTTGTGCTTTCGGTGGCGGCACTGCTATTAAATTAGCTAATAAGTTAGCACAAAGAGGCGTAAACATAATCGGCACAAGTGCTGATATTATCGATACCTGCGAAGATAGAGAGAGGTTTGAGGATTTATTAGAAAGATTAGATATAAAACGCCCTAAAGGTTATGCGATTAAAACACTAGAGGAAGCCTTAGAATCTGCCAAAAAACTAGGCTTTCCTGTACTTATGCGACCAAGCTATGTGCTTGGCGGTCAAAATATGATTATTGCATTTAACCAAAAGGATGTTGCTGAATATATGGAAATTATCCTTAGAAAAACACAGGATAATCCGATTTTAATTGATAAATATCTTATGGGTCAAGAGATTGAAGTTGATGCAATTTGCGATGGAAATGATATTCTGCTACCTGGCATTATGGAACATGTTGAAAGGACTGGTGTTCATAGTGGCGATAGTATTGCAGTATATCCCCCGCCGAATGTTGACGACAGACTTTCGCAACGCATTTATGATTTAACTAAGAAGATTTGCAATGCTTTAGATGTTCGTGGGCTACTTAATATTCAATATGTGCTATACGAGGGCGAAATTTATGTTATAGAGGTTAACCCTAGAGCTAGCCGTACTGTACCGTACATCAGCAAGGTTACAGGCATACCGATGTGCGAACTGGCTACTCGTGTTAGCGTAGGCGAAAAATTAAAGGATTTAGGCTATAAGTCAGGCTTTGCAAAAGTCCCGCCGTATACTGCCGTTAAGGTGCCAGTATTTAGCTTTGAAAAATTAGTTGGATTAGACACTCACTTAGGTCCCGAAATGAAAAGTACAGGCGAGGTTTTGGGTATTGGTAAAAATTTAGAGGAAGCACTTTATAAGGGATTACTGGCCGCAGGCTACAAAATGAAAAAACAACGGGACGGTGGTGTATTTATCTCTGTTAGAGATAGCGACAAGCCAGAAATTGTAAACCTAGCCGAAAAATTCATAAAGCTAGGCTTTACAATCTACTCAACTAAGGGCACGGCTAATTTCCTTAAGGAAAAAGGAATTACCGCTAAAGTAGTAGAAAAAATTAAAGACTGTCCAAAAAATAATACTGAAAATTTACTTCAAAGTGGCAAGGTGCAGTATGTAATTTCTACAAGCGAGCGTGGTAGAGACCCACTCCTTGATGATGTTAAAATCCGCCGTAAAGCAGTTATGTTGGGTATTCCATGCTTAACCAGCATTGATACTGCTACCGCACTTGCCAACAGTATGCTTAGTAATTTTAGCGAATTTAATACCGAACTAGTAGACATCAACCAAATGCGTACAGAGCGTCTAAAATTACCATTTACAAAAATGCACGGACTTGGCAACGACTATATTTATATCGACTGCCTAGACGGAAAATGGATTAACGGACCAGAAAGCTTAGCTGTTACGCTTAGCGACAGAAACACAGGTATCGGTGGTGACGGTGTTGTACTTATTGCTAAAAGCGAGGTTGCCGATGCTAAAATGCGTATGTATAACTTAGATGGTAGCGAGAGTAATATGTGCGGAAATGCAATTAGATGTGTTGGTGCATATCTTTATAACAAAGGCATCGTGAAAAAAACTGATATTACAATCGAAACGCTTGCAGGTATTAAGGAATTAGATTTAATTACTAAAAACGGAATTGTTAGTAGCGTAAAGGTTAATATGGGTAAAGCAGATTTATCGCCAGAAAAAATCCCCGTTAGGTTAAAAGCTAATAAAGACGGTGCTGTTATAAATAAAACAATCGAGGTTGGAGGTAAAGAATATAATATTACTACCGTTTCTATGGGTAATCCTCATGCCGTTATTTTTGTAGATAATGTTGCTAAAATCAATTTAGAAAAGGTTGGACCTCTGTTTGAATATAACGAATTATTCCCCGAGCGAGTAAACACCGAATTTGTGGAGATCGTCGGCAAAAACCGCCTAAAAATGCGTGTATGGGAGCGTGGCAGTGGCGAAACCAAAGCTTGCGGAACAGGTGCTTGTGCTGTTGCCGTAGCCAGCGTACTAAACGGACACTGCGATAAGTCTAGAGATATTCTAATTGAATTACCGGGCGGTATATTAAAAATCTGCTGTAATGACTTTAATAATGTCTATATGACCGGCGGAGCATCTAAGGTATACGAAGGTCAGGTTGAGATTTAATCAATAATACATCTTATAAAACACCTAAAACACCCTTGTAATTGTTTGCAAGGGTGTTTTAGGTGTTACTTCCAAGATTTTCAAGCCAATATTTACTTTGAAACTTTTGCTTAATTAAAAGTTGCTTAATTTAGAATTTTAGTATATATTTATCTTGTTGGCGATATTAGATTGCTTTATATTATGACAATAAATAACAACTACTTAAACTTAAAAGACAGCTATTTATTTAGCACTATTGCTAAAAAAGTGCGGGAATACTCTAGCCAAAATCCTAACGCTAAAATCATTCGTATGGGCATTGGCGATGTTACTCGCCCGCTTGTGCCGGCGGTAATTTCTGCTATGCAAAATGCAGTAGTCGATATGAGCAAAGCCGAAACCTTTAAGGGCTACGGCGACGAGCAAGGGTACGGATTTTTGCAAACTGCAGTTAAGGGTTACTATGCTAAAAAAGGTGTTCCGTTAGAGCTTAACGAAATCTTTATCGGCGACGGAGCTAAAAGCGACTTAGGTAACATTTTAGATATTTTTGGCACTGAAAATGCGGTGCTTATCCCCGACCCTGTTTATCCTGTATATGTTGACACTAACATTATGCACGGACGCAAAATTGTGTTTATGAATGGCAATTTGGGTAACGGATTTTTGCCTATGCCGATTGAGTTAAATAAAACAAAAGCGGATATAATTTATTTATGCTCCCCTAACAATCCAACGGGTGCGGTGTATACTAAAGCACAATTAGCCGAATGGGTGTCATATGCTAAAAAGCATAATGCAGTTATACTGTTTGACAGCGCTTACGAGGCTTTTGTAACGGATAAAACTCTACCGACTAGCATTTTTGAAATCAAGGGTGCGGCTGATTGCGCCATAGAATTTTGTTCTTTATCTAAAACAGCAGGGTTTACGGGAACTAGATGCGGTTATACAGTTGTGCCAAATGCGTTAAAAAATGGCGATATTAGTATAAATAAATTATGGCTACGCCGACAAACTACAAAATTTAATGGTGTATCGTATGTAGTACAACGAGGTGCTGAAGCAGTATTTAGTGACGAAGGGTTAGCTCAAATCACTAAAGATATTGAGTATTATTTAGGTAACGCTAAAATTATCGCTAGCACTCTTGATGAATTAGGTATCGCCTATACGGGCGGAAATAACTCGCCATATATTTGGTTAAAAATTCCTAACAGTAACGATAGTTGGGCATTCTTTGATATGCTTTTAGAAAAAGCCCAAATTGTAGGTACCCCCGGTGCTGGCTTTGGTGCTAGTGGCGAAGGTCATTTTAGATTTAGTGCTTTTGGACAACGAGAAAATGTTATTGAAGCTATGGAGAGGTTAAAACAAATCTTAAAATAGGAGCAAAAATATGCAACCATACAATCAAGAAAACAATCAACCGCTAGAACAATATTCAGAATACATTAAGCAAAACAGCTTTTCGTTAAAAAGTAGTAGCCTATTTTCGATATTAGCCAATATTTTTGTAGGAATTATTTTAATTGGCGGATTTGTAGGGCTGTTTTTTGTATTTGATTTATTCTCTATTCAAAATGATACAGTACATGAAAACTTTGTTAATTATATGCTGTTAGCTCTTGGCGGTATCGGTATAGGTCTAGCAGTTATGCTTATAGGTATGCTTTTTAGACTAATCATTTTAAAGAGCTTTGGTGGTGGTAAATGTGGATTGCTACTAGGGTTAATAATAGAAATAACATACGAAAATCCAATTTCTAAAACGATTTATTTAGTTGGCGATTTATTCTTTTTGATAGCCCTTATAGCCGTTATCTTATTAAGTGTATTCTTTTGGAATCCTCTTACATATTTAGCACTAGTGTTTTTGGTTTTGCTGGTTGCTCCAAATATATTTATTTGGATGTTTATTATTAGACAACCTAAAGGAAGTGTTTTTAAGCTAGAAAATGGCGAACTAAATAGCTATATAATAAACAAAAATTATAACGAAATGTAGAGGCAATATTCTGCCAACGAACTCTCTAATAATGCCATTAGATGCACTTCATATTAAAATAGTCGCTAGCGAGTTAAACGAAACTCTCGTAGGCGGTCGGATTGATAAGATTACCGCCCCTAGCTTTGGAGCAGTACGCTTTGCTATTTATGCTAATCATAAAACACACGGGTTATATATTAGTATTAACCCCGAAAACACTCATATCAGGCTAACGGCGGGCGAACGGCAAGAATTATCCAGCGTACCTGTTTTTATTACGCATCTTAAAAAACATTTGATTGGAGCGAGTATTGAGCGGATTGATTGTATAGATAACGAAAGGATTATAAATATAGAGTTCTTGGCAAAAAGCGAGTTGGGAGTTCTCAAAAAGTTTACGCTTGTAGCGGAGCTTATGGGCAAACATTCAAATTTAATTTTGCTTAATGATATGGGTAAAATTCAAGAGAGTTTTAAGCATATTCCACTGGATTTATCATCTAAAAGACAGGTTTTGCCAGGATTGCCGTATGTATTAGCTCCACCGCAAGAGGATAAAATAAATCCGTTTGATGTGGATGCCTTGATAACAATACTATCTGAATTTGAGGGCGAAAGTTTAAGTTCGTTTTTACAAAAGCGAGTTTTCGGACTTGCTCCTAGTAGCATTAAGGAAATTATTTATACAGCTTTTGGCAAACAATCCCCTATTGTTTTAAATAAAAAAAATCAAGAACTATTAACTTCTGCTTTTACTAACTTTGCCAATCCGACCAACCACTTACCTGTTTTTAGCAAAAATGATTTTTACTTTAGACCATATTTGCACTTAACCGAATCGCAAGAAAATCCAACAAAAACCGCTACTCTACTTGAAGCTATAGATGGCTTTTATGGTAATAAATCCGAAAAAGCAAAATTCAATCTTGAAGCTAGACGACTTAGTCAAATAGTAAAAACGGCACTTAATAGATCTGAAAAACGATTAGCTATTTTACTAGAACGACAAGTTGAAGCAGAAAATGCAGACGATAATAAAATCAAGGGTGAACTACTTATAGCAAATCTATATAAAATTACTAAAAACAATACTAAAATCGAGGTTGATAATTACTACACCGATCCTGTTAGCAAAATGATTATAGAATTAACTAGCGATATTTCACCTAGTAAACAAGCTGAGAGTTATTTCAAAAAATATCGTAAAGCCAAAAAAACACTAGAGGCATTAGTTCCGCAACTAGAGCAAACAAGAAGTGAAATTGAATATTTAGAAAGCGTGGCAAACGCTATAGAAACTGCTGAAATCTTAGATGATTTAAGCTACATTAGCGAGGAACTAGCTAATGAGGGTTTAGGAAATCAAACCAAGCAAACCACCAAAAACTCAAAAAAGAAAGATAAGCAAAAGCCAAAAACTGATAGAGAAATATTAGTCGCATCCGCTAAACGCACAGAATTTATGGGCTATATTATTTTAACTGGCAAAAATAATTTACAAAACGATGCATTAGTTAAAACCGCCTCTCCCGAAGACATTTGGCTACATCCCAAAGATTTTCACGGCTCGCACACCGTTATTATAAACCCTAAAAAAATAATGCCTTCTGATAAGGTTTTAGAATTTGCAGGTGGTGTGTGTGCTAAACACTCAAAAGCAAAGCTATCAGAGACTGTGCCAATCGATTATACATTTATAAAATTTGTTTCTAAACCAAAAGGAAGCAAAGCAGGTAAAGTAACCTACACCAATCAAAAAACTATCTGGATAAAGCCAGAATAAATAATTTTGTAAAAAAGACAAATGGTCTTAGCTGAATACATCTTCTGCTTTTTCAAATTCTTCCACGGTAATACCGAAAACATCACAAATGGAATTAGTTGTGCTGAAGAGTTTATGGTTACTTACTCTTTTCGCTAGCACAGAAGCAACGGCATTATCATTAAAATCAATGACAGTGATGCCGTTTTTTTCTAGAACGGCAAGCATTGCATTTGCTTCTTTTATTAGTTTTTTAGGCTCTAATTCAGTTAAAAAAAGCATTGTGCCATAAACCTCGGCATAAGCATTTTTCAACATACTATCCTTAATATTAGTAGGTACTTTTATTTTATGCCATAAAATCTGATGTCCTAATATAATATGAAGTTTTTTACTAACTACCTTTTTAACAAGCGAAACAAATATCTCTTTTTTGGCACCTACAGGAAAATTTATATCCGATAGATAATCTCTTACAAGCTCTATCCCATTACTACTACTCGCCAAAAATGCTCCTAGTTTGCCAGCTATTGCAGAGTTATTAGTTTGCATAGCATACTTTGCCGCCTGTTTTAGTTGAGGATTGTTTTGTATCTCAGCCACAAAATCGTTACTAGATTCTGCCCTAATAAAACTATCGTCTAACAATTTAGAATAAAGCATCCTAATGTGCTGGGGCAATTCTGGAATTAAATTATAAGCTTTATCGCTATCTGCAATATCTATATCTTTAGCGTAATATAATGCAACGCTATCGTCAGGATAAATATTAAGCAGTAACACCGCAGTGTCTTTAGCTATTTTTTTATTACCTAAATTTGCCGATGCCAACATTTTTAATACCAAAAATTCTCTCTCGTACGGCATGAATTTTAGACATCGTTCTAAATATTTAAATGCTAAGCTTGAGTTGTTTATTTGGCAAAACATAAGTGCGATTTTACTAACATCTGCCCAAGTATCTATATCAAACTCATCTAAATATCCTATTAACTCATCTCTTTCGGCATACCTTTTTAAATAATGAAGTCCTGCTATTTTTGTAGTAATTGCATAAATATCATCGAGTTTTAGTGCTAAAATCTTATCGCATAAAGCTATCCCCTCGCTAGCTCTACCCTCACTAATTTCTAATACAGCTAAATAGTTCATTGCTTCTATGTATTGATGCGAATCACTCGGGATATTTGTTAGCATTTCTCTTGCCAAAGCTGTATCCATACTATACAGCAAATTTTTTGCCATATCTACTATCCTAGAATTATCTTGAGGCGAAAGCACTTCGAATTTTCTTTTAGGATACGGTCGAATCATTTCTTGTAAAAAATTTAAATCAAAACTATCTTCATCGTCCTCGTCATCAAAATATCCTTTTTCTAAACCTAATTTTATATAATAACTCGCATGAAGTGGGTTTTCTTTTAATGTGCTGCATTTTATAAGACCAAAAAAAACCTCGTCTAAATAATAGTCTAAGCCAGATAATTTTAGTAACTCTCTAAATGCCTCATTAATAAGCCCCATTTGCATAAATACATCTGCAATCTCTAGCCTTATGTCTACATCCTTATCAATTTTAGGTTTATATAAAATATTATTTTGAAGATGTCTAAGTAGCTCTAGTGCACCAACCAAATCGCCGTTTTCGCTTTTTTCTAACGCTTTTTTAAAAAAATAATCCGTATCTATGCTAAATTTAGTAATTTTATTTGCCATTGTTAATTCTATGATTTATCTGCTTGTACTTATGTAAAAACAAACTTGCATTTATATTAAATTACAATATACAAATATTGACTTTTATTTATAAAATAATAAGCACTAATAAAATCAAAAATAATTTCTATCTTGCAATTGTGTATTCGGATAATTATTTTTTATCCAACTATTTTTTGTTAAATGAATATTTTTTGTTGTTTTGTTTTTTGTTGTTATTCTTTTGCTTTTCTAATCTTTCTTCTACTTCTATATCGCCGTCTTTTACTTCTATCATTTCATCTTCATTGTCATCCTCATCATCGGGCAAAAAATCTGAACCAAAGTTGTCAAAACTATTAACTGCTTCTTTTATTTTATCGTCTGCCACAGTTTCTACAACTACACTTTTCTTTTTAACATCTACTGTTCGTTGTAGCCAATCCTTTTTAGCAACTGTTGGCGCCATAACATTTTTATAAACCCAATCTGCATAAAGCGTCCAAAGTAGCGTTATAATAGGGAATGCTAGTATCACTGTAAATAACGAACCTAAAATAATCCCTAATTGCATTCTAAATAAAAGCACTGCAATAGTAATCGGAACTGCCGATATTGCTAAAATTATAAAATGACGCACTAATAATTTTGAATTAAATGCCATCTTGATGCTGTTTACTGTTATTCTAAATGGATTTAATTTATATGTTACACCCATTGTTATATAAAAAAACAGCATAAACATTAAAACCAAGGCCATTAAACCTAATAATATAAGCAATATTATTTTTAGTGCTACTAAATCTTGCCAAAAATAGTCAAAGCCTATTATGCCTGCAGTTATCGCAAAAAATATTCCTGCTATAACGGGAGAAGCTATTAAAAACGGAAAAAAGCATTTTTTAATGCCGATTAAAAATGTTTTAGCTACAGGCACAACCTGCCCCCTTGCTACAAATTTCACTGTATAAAATGCTCCTGCCATACCTAATAAAAGTATAGGCATGCTGGCAGTAACAAAAATTATCATATTAAAGTTTTGCATAAACACATACCAATAAGAACGAGTTGCCGGGTCCAAAATAATAGGAAATCCAGTTCCTAAATTGCTAGAAAACGGCTGATTACCTATAATGCCGTTTCTCATCATAGTAAAAAGTCCTATTATAGTAGCAGTCGGCAAGCTAAAAACAGCAAGCAATGCACTAATTGTTATCAGCATACCAAGCCTTGCCCTAAAAATTACCCAAAAATATCTAACTCTTGAGCCATTAAAAAGCTGTTCTAAATCGACCGAATTCTCTTGCTTTTCTTTTTCATTATTGTCCGAAGCATTTGCCATACCAATCAATTATACACCAATACAAAAACTTCTACAACCAAAAAAATCGTTTTATAATACTTTTACATCAAACCATCAAAATCGGTATCAAAAAAAGCTATATTTATAGCCCGAGCAATAATATGTGCACAATCTGTAACAAATATATCTATATCTTTTGGAGTTACAACCATATTACCTATTGATTTATCATAAGAACTTGCGTTTCCACCAAACGCATCCGAAATAATCGTACTAGCATATACTACAAGCGGTACACCCACCGAAATAACTGGCACACCTAATGACTTTTCATCTAGTCTTGTGCGATGATTAGAAATCCCGCTACCAGGAGTAATTCCTGCGTTACTAACCTGAAAAGCACTCGCAATCCGCCCAACAGTTGCTCCTGCTAAGCTATCTATAACGATAATACTATCAGGTTTACTTCTACTAGCTACACCTTTAATAATATCAAAACTCTCTATCCCGGTAACACCCAAAACATTAGGGTAAATTCCGCTAATTCTCGGAATCCCATCACTCTCGCCACTATTCAAATGCCTAGTTATCATAACATGCCTAAGCACTCTTTTACCCAAGCTATCGGCCGTCATATCGGGATTACCTAGCCCTACAATCAGCGTATTGTCACTAGGCTCCATTCGTTTAATCGCATTAGCAATCGCCTCTGCTACTCTAGTAAATTCGTGCTTATTGCCGTCTAACACCGCAGATGTTTCTATAGTAATATAATCGCCCTCTGGCTTGCCAATTTGTTTAGAAAGTTCTTTTGTAATAGAAATAGAAGTTTGCTTTACAATATCATTCTCGAGCTCGCTACTTATCTCTAACCCAAACTCAAGTGCCAAATCTGTCCGGAGCATATCTTTTTGTTTGCTTTTAGTTGTGTTTTTTGCGGTTTTCATACAATATAGCGTGTGGAAAATCATACAAAATAATGCAAAATAATGCTTGCAATTAGATTTTCGATTGTGATATAATAGTTTGGTTAGGGCAATTTTTATTGTTCTACTTATAATTTAGGAGAAAAGGGCTAAAGTGAAATTGCCCAAATATTAAAAAACTGTGCCAAATATTAAATCCGCAAAAAAAAGAGTTCTTGTAATAGAGAAAAAGAATCTTCAAAACCGCAGTCAGATGTCTGCATTAAAAACGCTTATCAAAAAATTTAACGGCTTCATTGATATAAATGATTTAGAATCTGCCGAAAAGATGTTGCCTGAGGTTTATGGTGCTATCGATAAGTGTTGCACTAAAGGCATTATTCATAAAAATAATGCTGCTAATAAAAAAGCTGCACTTGCTAAAAGACTTTCTGACGTTAAATCGGGCAAGGTTACTATTGTAATTAAAAAGGATGCTAAAACTATAGCAGCCGAAAAAGCAAAAGCCGCTAAAGAAAAAAGAGAATTAGCTAGAGAAGAAAGCATGAAGCTAGCTGCCGAGAAAAAAGAAGCTATGGCTAAAGCAAAAGCTGAAAAAGCGGAAGCTAAGCTAACTCCTGCTGAAAAAGCAAAAAAAGAAAAAGCAGATGCCAAAGAAAAGGTAAAAAAAGAAAAAGAAACCGCTAAAGCAAAAAAATAATTAACTTTCCCGTTGATTGATTTATATCATAAAAGCCACAGAAGCTTTGTTTCTGTGGCTTTTGTTTTTTAACTTTAATATTCAAAAGAAAAGAAAGTTATTTTGGGCACTGTTATTTCTATATAAGAACCTAATTCAAAAGGCTCTCCTTTTGACATAAATGAAATAATTGAATTATCAAATCGTAAAACAGCATATCAATCTTCATCTATTGATTCTAATATGCCGTTAAACACTACTTCCTTATTATGATTTAACTTAACACTAAAAACTTTTTTACCTCTTATAATTTCTTTACCAAATGTAAACTCGCCATCAATATCAACTTCAACATTCTAAGTATTGCGTACTACACAATAGCCAAAATTATCACCTTCACAAGTCGCAATTCCTTTTCCAAAATTAGAAGAAAATTCTATTTCTATAGGATGATTTTTAAGTGTTTTTTCGACTTTCACTTCCATAAATAGTTACCTTTTAAAGTGCGGAAAATTCATTTTTTGACCAGCTATTATATGTATATGCAAGTGAAACACTGTTTGTCCAGCATCCTCGCCTTGGTTTATTATAAGACGATAACCATTTTGTAGGCTTAGCTTTTCTGTTAAAGTGCCGATTGTGGCAAAAATACTACCCAGCACTTCCCTATCTTTATTCTCCATTGTATCTAAAGTAGGATAATGGCTTTTTGGAATTGCCAAGTAATGATACTTAGCAACAGGTGCTATATCTTCTATTATAAAAAAGTCATCATTCTCAAATAACTTTTTAGTAGAAATTTCTCCACTAGCTATATGGCAAAAAATACAATTGTCGTTTGTCATAATAATTATCCCCCTGTATTAGCTTAACTACTTACTTCACAATCTCGCTGAAGGCATCTTCTTTGTTGAAATCTGCGTTTTCTATTATATAGTTTTTGCGTAATTCTACAGCATCGCCCATTAAAACCGAAACCAATTTTTCGGCACTGGCAGCATCTTCTATGCTAACCCTAACAAGCGTACGACGGTTAGGGTCCATTGTTGTGCTCCATAATTGCTCGGCACTCATTTCGCCTAAGCCTTTATAACGCTGAATTGTAGCTGTACTGCCTAAGCGTTGTCTAGCTTCAGCTAAAGCAACTTCGTCATATAGATACTCGCTTACATCCCGCCTGCTAATTTTATATAACGGCGGTAAACCAATATATACATTGCCATTAGAAATTAAATCCTTCATATATCTAAAAAAGAAAGTTAGCAGTATCGCTCTAATATGAGCGCCGTCTTGGTCGGCATCCGATAAAATTATTACTTTATGATAATTAAGGTCATCCACATTAAAATCGCCCGAAATTCCACAGCCTAAAGCAGATATAATTGTACGGATTTCCTCATTTGCTAAAACTTTATCAATCCTGCTTTTCTCAGCATTTAACGGCTTACCTCTAAGTGGAAGTATCGCTTGAAAGCTACGGTTTCGTGCTTGTTTTGCCGTACCACCTGCCGAATCACCCTCTACAATAAACAGCTCATTAAGTTCTGGCTTTTTGCCAGTACAACTAGATAGCTTACCTACTAAATTAAAATTTTCAATCGACTTTTGAGCCCTAACAATTTCTTTTTCTTTTCTAGCAGCTTCTCTAACTCGTGCAGCAAGGAGTGCTTTTTTTAATATCGCATCTAAAACCGGTTTGTTTTTTGCATCTGCAAAATATTTCTCCAAACCCTCTTGCGTCATATGATCTACCGCAGTTTTAGCCTCTGGGTTACCTAATTTTGTCTTAGTTTGACCCTCAAATTGGATATTTTGCATTTTTATAGATAAAACTGCCGTTAAGCCCTCTCTAAAATCATCACCCAATAAATTAGACTCTTTATCTTTTAGAAGTCCGTTTTTTCTTAATTGGTCGTTAAGCACCTTAGTTAAAGCCATCTTAAAGCCCGTCTCGTGCATACCGCCCTCGCTAGTTGGGATATTATTTACATAGCTGAAAATATTTTCGGTGTAAGCATCGGTATATTGCATAGCAACCTCGAAATGAATTTTGCTATGCTCGCCGATTAAATGAATCGGAGTATCAAAAGCGGGGCTTTTAGTTTCGTTAAGATATTTAACATAATCGGCAATTCCGCCCTCGTAGTAAAACTCTCGGCTAAGTGGCTTTTTATTGTTTATATCGCCTGTCAAAACCCGGTTATCGGTAAGAGTAATTTTAACGCCCTTATTGAGAAAGGCTAATTCCTTAAGCCTTTTGGAAATTGTATCTAAAGAAAAATTAACTGTTTCAAAAACGGTTTTATCGGGTTTAAAACGCACCATTGTACCTGTATGTTCACTAGAAACTCCCGTATCAAATAACTTATACTTAGGCACACCGCTTTTCATTTTGCCGTCTTCTAATCGACTTTCAAATTCCATACGGTAAGTAGTTTGATGTTTATATACCTCTACAGTAAGCCATTCACTAAGGGCATTCGTAACGCTAGCACCAACTCCGTGTAGACCACCCGAATGAGTATAGCTTTCGTTATCAAATTTACCGCCTGCATGAAGTTGTGTAAAAACAACCTCTACACCACTGTAACCTGTTTCGGGATGAATATCAACGGGTATTCCCCTACCGTTATCGCTAACCGAAATAGAACCATCAGTAAAAATTTCTACTGCAATAGAGTCAGCAAAACCGTTTGCCGCCTCGTCCATAGCGTTATCTACAATCTCCCATAAAATATGGTGTAGACCCCGGCTAGAGGTTGTACCAATATACATACCGGGTCTAGTACGAACCGCATCTAACCCCTCTAATATTTTTATATCACTTGCGCTATAATTCTTTTGCATTTTTTTCACTATGTTTGGCGACCACTTAAATCACCTACATAATAGTATCATACAAATATAGTTTTTTCAAGCAAAAAAATATCAAAAAAAAATAGCTATAAAAATCAGAATAACAAACTGAGTTAAATCTAAGGTTCTTTAGCAAAAAAGAAAAATGTTACTATTGACTTTAATCTAAATATAGTGTATACTTCTAATTAGAGGTCTGCGAAATTATTGCAACATATTGTTATAAAACAACAATCAGTGATTCAAAATAATGAAGATATACCGTTTGAGCCTTTAGCACGCTTTAGCGAGTTTGTGCTAGCAAATCCAAATCTAACGCTGGCGGAGTTTGAAAAAGCAACAGAGTTTAGCTTGCCGTTATGCGGATTTTTACTCACACATGACCTAAAAACGATTTTAGAAACATTAAATAAAATTTCGGATACACTTCCCCACCTTATACAAATTTTTAGAAGTCCGCAAACTCACTTAAAAGAATTAGAGCTTATTCAAGATGTAGACATTGCTAAAAGAACAACCCCTAAGACACTCCGCTATTTGATAAGACATCCAGAGGATTGGCATTCTATAAAGGGTGGATATATTGAGCCTAAGAGAATTTTAACAAAGCAACACGAGGATGATTATTCTATATACGAAAATGTTGTTTTTAAGCATCTTATAGATAAAATTCTTGTGCTACTAAATAAATATTTGCTAGAGCTAAAGGGTTCTAATACCGTTTTTAACGAAATGAATAGTGCTATAGCTTCTGTTGAAACTGCTACTAGTAACGCATATATTACTTTAGGCAAGCTATATATGGCACACTTTAGAACGCAAGATAACACTAATCAAAATAAGGCAATAAAACTCGCTACTAAACTTATAAAATCCATTACTCCGTATTTAACTTCTCCTGTTTATAAATTTAATAAAACTACTACTCCGCCAAGCGGTAGTATAAAACTAACTCATAAACTAGCAATGCATAAAGATTATAAATATGTGTATTTGTTATATAATTACTTAACTCCGCAAATTGTGGCTTTGCAAACTAAAGAGGAGATTTCTAAAAGTGTTAAACTACGACAAACCGCATATGAGTACTTTTGTAATCTTTTAACTATTTTTGCTTTAACGGCTAACGGATTTAGTGCTAGTAGCGAAACCAATGTGTATAGTAACGGAAAGCTGGCTATTTCGTTAAGAAATAATGATTGTGTATGTACGATTAAAGAAAAACGAATTAAAGAATTTGATATAAAAGCGATTGAATTACTGATTAACAACAAAAAGGAAAAATCTAAATTATCGTATTTATTGTTACCGATAAGGACTTTGTCTAAAAAAACTAACTTAAATGATATTTATACAAAAGTTTCTTTAAAATACAGTGATAAATATAAAAGGATTATATTTTTAACCAATTTCAAACCTAAAGCCACAAGCAATATTACCGTACCTATATTACCTATAACCCTATCCGATATTCATAGTTTTATTAGAATTCAAGATTTGTTGATTGAAAATCAAAATAAATAATAATTATTATGCAACAAAACACTCTTCCAATTTGTGTTATATATGAGGACAACCTACCCTATAATTTATAAAAAGAAGGAATTTAAAAATTATGAAAAACAAAATTAAAAATTTATATCTTAAAATCTCGGTAATATTTGTTACCTTTTTAATGCTTTTTAGCACAGCATGTGCTTTAAGTCCGTATAATTTTCCCGACCATCATATTCCGCCAAATCAATGGGAAGAATTTTTACGCAGTGTCGATTGGGCACAAGTTTTGCGTGATGCGGACATAGACATATCCGGCTTTATCACAGAAGATATGATAAGAGATATTTTATCGGGTATGGATTTAATGGAATTTTTATCGCCTAATGATATTGCTATGCTTATGGACGCAATACTAGCTACAATCGCCACAGACCCTGAATTTGCTGCTATTTTAGTGCGAATGCTAATTGAAAACCCTGATTTTAGAGAATTTTTAATTGAATTGATTTTAGAATACGGCGGTGGCGGTGGTATCGGCTTACCTCCGGAAGATATTTTGCGAGTATGGCTAAGAATTAGGCTTCTTGAAGATCCATTTATTCGTGAATTATACGAAGCTGGCATACTGACCAGCGAAGCAATTGATGCGATGGTTGAAGCTATGCTACGAAGCATTTTAGATTCAGGAGGATTAGGGTAAAATTCAAACTAGTAAAACAAACAGTATTCGCTCTCATAAATATATAAATTTAAAAGTTAAGGATAAATCAAATAATAATATTATTATGGAAAATACAAAAAACAAAGAAAACACGATTGAAAAAGTCGAAAACAATGAGCTTGATGCTAATGTTATTAAATCCGAAACAATAGAAAGTGAAAAAATAACTACTCCTTATGACTATGCTACACCAGCATATGATTATTCTAATATAGAGTTAGAACCAGCTTCTGCTACTGAAACACCAACAGGACAAGCCTATTCAGAACAACAAGCCGAAAAAACAAAACAGCCTGTGTCGTTTTGGAGTAAAATTAAGCAGTTCGATAAATACCTACAAAAAAGCAATAAAGCTAAAAAGATTATGGAACTAGCCATTGCAGGCATATTCTTTTTGTTTGCGATTATATTTTTATTTTCGCCATTGTTTGAATTTTGGTGGCATCCCGTTACACGCTTTTCGTTTATAATGGCTGAGAGCGATTTTCTTGACCATATACTCTCTCGTATGCCGATAGCATCATTCTGGGTGTCAATGATTTTTCATACTATATTTGCCATCATCCTTATCTTTTGTATGTTGATAGTGGTATTTGCTTTTGTAAACAAAAAGAAAAATCGAATATCCACCGTTGTTGGCGTTATTATGTCTATTACTACAATATTTATGCTTTTCTCTGTACTTATCGGCATGAATTTCATTGCTATTTTTAGTCAAACCGAAACTAGACAAGCTGAATCTGCCGGCTCGGGTTTTGTTATTTTTGCAATTATATTACTTGTAATTAAACTTGTTCTTAATTTAAGATATAAGCCCCCTACCCATGGCAAAGAAATAGAGCAATCTAATCAATCTATTTCAATGGTTTTTGTGCTATTTGGCTTAAATGTTCTAGCGTTATTCGTTCCTCTGTATATATTTCCAGGCACTCCTTATAGACTAAACGGCTGGGGTATACTTACGGGAGCAAATGATGTGTTAAGTATATTACCTACCGCCAACGCCAACAACACCATAATCGGACTATTACTAATCACTACTACTATTGCCTTTATAGCAAGTGTTATACTATACCTACTAAACAAAAAGATATTTATTCAGCTAAATAAAATCACTATTTTATTAGGAGTTACATCGCTACTTATTTATGTGCTTATTGGAGTTAATTACCTTGTACTATTTAACGATACTCAAGCATTTACTCATATTGCACCCAGTAGTTGGGACACCTATGCTTATATCCCTATACTCTTATTTGTCATGTATCTATTAGGAGTGTTTTTAACTAAATTCTTATCCAGCAAAGCTAAGACAGAAGTTGTTTATATGAGTGGCAGTAGCGACAGCGATACTACTAATAACGAAAAAGGAAAGAAAAAAAACAAGGCAATAAACTATAGCACTAGCGAAGCGACTGTAATGCCCGTTGTTATAAGCGGTAGCGGTGGTGGAAGTGGCACAATTCAAGCAATCGAAACTATACAATCCGATACTTTACACAGCGACCCTATTCCTGCATTTAGCCAATTAGACAAAAAAGAAGAAGAATTTGAGATAATATATACCTCTAAACTGCCTCTTATCCCCTCTCAGCTTACTCTTTATAACATATGCACATTTATTCAAGAGTACGCTAGATGTTCTAAAGACGCTCTAAGCTATTCTATGCGAGAAATTAAAACCTTTATAGCTGGTCTTAGCTTTAGTCGCTTTTCTATTTTGCAAGGCCTTAGCGGCACAGGCAAAACAAGCCTACCAAAAATTGTCATGAGTGCTTTAAGCGGCAATTGCGAGATGATACCTGTTGAGAGTAGCTGGCGTGATAAAAATGAACTTCTAGGTTATTATAACGAATTCAATAAAAAATTTACTCCTAAAGCGTTTACAGAGGGTTTATATAAAGCGTCGTTAAATCAAGATACCCCTACCTTTATAGTGCTTGATGAAATGAACTTATCTAGAGTCGAATATTATTTCTCAGACTTTTTATCTATATTGGAGGAAACCGATGAAAGTAAACGCAAACTAAAGTTGTTTGATGTTCAACTATTCCCTATAGAAGAAGAAAAAGATAACTATTTATCACTGATAGACGGGCATACGATAGCTATCCCGCCAAATGTTTGGTTTGTAGGTACGGCTAACCGAGACGAAAGTACATTTGAGATTTCGGATAAAGTTTACGATAGAGCAAACACACTTAACTTTGATAAACGAGCACCAAAGTCTGCCCCTAGCAATAACGAAATGCCTAAAATATTTGTACCATACGCTAAAATCCAACAGCTTTTTAAAGCTTGTGCCTCTATGCGTTTTGATGCTGAGAGCAATCCTATTGTGCAAAAGGTAGAAAAGCTATTGTATCCTTATAAAATTCTATTAGGTAACCGTGTAATAAAACAAATTGAAAGCTTTGTTAAAATTTATGTCTCGTGTAGTGGCGACAAGCGTACTCCAACTCAAACATCCGCCTTTGTAAATGAAGCCCTTGATTGCATCTTACTAAGTAAATTAGTTCGCAAGCTAGAATTTAGACAAGTTTACAATATCGATGATTTAATTACAGCATTTAGACCTTTAAACTTACCATTATGTCAATCTTTTTTAGAAAGTATGGTTGCGATTTAATTAGAACACAGAGTATAACTGTTATCAAACATTAAAAAAGCCAAGCAAAAATATTTTTGCTTGGCTTTTTTAATATTGTAGTTTTTTTTTCGTTATTTAATTGTGCATTTAGCGTTGTTAAAACGCTCTTATCATGTCATTAACAAAGTCTAAATACCCTTTTTTGTCTACGCTAACTTCGCTAACTAACCCGACTCTACCTGCTTCTGTACCGTCTAAGCTAACAATCATCTCGCCTACCTTTTGGCCTACACTTACAGGAGCATTAACTTTATCTACTATAACCTCTACACCGACTTCTCTTTTGCCTCTTTTACTAAAGAAAAACAAATCGCCATCTGTTTTTACTGTAATAAAATCTTGCTTACCTTTTTCTACCTTAACTTGCTCTTCAAGTACAGTACCACTAATAACAAGCTGTCTAGTTTCGTAGTTTGCAAAACCAAAATTAAACAGCTTAGAGTTTTCTGTATTACGCTCTTTTGAAGTATTAGCACCCATAACAACACTAATTAACCTAGTTGCACCCCTTTTCGCCGTTGCCGACAAACAGTACATAGCCTCGTTAGTAAAGCCCGTTTTGCCACCGTCGCAGCCCTCGTAAAAACGCACTAATTTGTTGGTGTTACTTAACTCTGTAACTCTGCCACACGGATGCTGAAAATTAAAAAGCCATTCTCTAGAATACAAGAAAAAGTTTTGATATTTTAACATTTCTCTTGTCATAGTAGCAACATCTCTTGCCGACGAGTAGCCGTTGGGACTAGGTAAACCAGTACAATTAGCAAAATTAGTATCTTTCATACCTAGTGCCATTGCTCTATCGTTCATTCTTGAAACAAAGTCGTCGCTACTGCCTGCGATATGCTCGGCAAGTGCCATACAACTATCGTTAGCAGACGATACAACTATTGTTTTAATAAGTTCGCCCGCTTTATAGCTAGCACCTGTATCTAAAAATGCTTGAGAACCACCCATCGCTGTAGCGTTAGAACTAGCCACTACATCTGTTTCTAGCGATAAATTACCCTTTTCGATTTCCTCGAAAACAAGTGAAAGAGTCATTATTTTTACCATAGAAGCAATCGGCATTCTAGCATCTGCGTTTTGCTCAAAAACAACCTCGCCAGTGTGATAATCCATTAACAGTCCCGATTTAGCATTCACTTTTATAGTAGTTTCTTCTTTGGTAAACTTTTCTTGAGTTACCGTTTCCTGCTCAACAAAAAGATTTTCAAACATCAAATTTTGAATTCCTAGATATCCTACTTCGTCCTTTTCTAAATTAGCAGGTAGAGCAGCTGGTAAAATATACCGCTTTTCAGCATCTTTTTCTCTTATGATACCACCGAAAATACTTCTGTCTCTAGCAGGGGCTTGCGTTTTTTCATAATCGTTGTAATCGTCAAAAATGAAATCAGCAGTACGAAAAGGGACAACACATTGCTCACATTCCCATTTGCAAATATCTTCTGCAGCATTCGCTTTACCTAAATTCATTTTTATGCCAACAGTTAATGCCGTTGCCGTTAGCATAAGCATAGCAAGTAGCACCGCAACCGCTCTTTTACTTTTATTTGTTAAAACCCGTCGTTTGCCAGCTCTTCTAGCATAGCTTACTGCTTGTTTATTAGATCCATTGTTTGTCATTACAAATATTCTCCTAATTTTAAAATAGTTATAAAAATAATATTTGTAAATTGATAAACTTTTATTCAATGAAATTTTTACATCGTTATCCCTAGCGTAAATAATATCACCAATGCACCTTCTAGAATTGCTATAGCAAGCATAGCTAAACTCACAAACAGAAACGGTCTTAGCATACACTTATAATAGTGCGATATCTCGTTAAATCTTGTTGCTTTTGTTAAAAAGGATACACTTATAATATAGCAGCTCCAAAAAATTAACACACACAATATTATTAGTGTAAAAGGAACAACAATTACAAGCATAAGAGGCAAGATCGCAAGACCACCGTATACAAACATTATTGTTATAAAATAGGTTGCTTGAAAGCCAAACAACGCTATAACAACACCACTAATCCAACTAACCGCTGGTCTAAAACCGACTAGTGAGATTATTAAGCATAGCAAAAACAATAATAAAAAACGCCATAAAAAATATCCAAAAAAGGCACGCTCGCCTGCAATTACTAAAAACACATTAAAACGCATTAAACCTTGCCTAGTAACCTCTGATATCCCTAAAGCATTTGCTATACCAAATGCTGCTGCTGCTATTGCTAGCACAGTACAAATAAGAGCCTTTATTTTATTTTCAAAAATAAAGCGTCTAAAATCCCATATTGTTCTTGTAACATCTATTCTCATAAATAACAAAGTGGCTTTACCACATCCTTCGCCACAGGTTCGGTTAATTTAAGCAAGTAATTAGAATAATAACTATAACCGATAATTCCATAGCATAAAAAGAGTGCAGGCACCCCCCAACGCCTGCACTTTATGTATATGTCACTATTTGTCGAAATATGTTGAATATAATGAGTTGTTTTTAAGGCTCAAAAGAAAATCTAAATTATATTTGCAATAATAGATAATCATTTAACAAAGTAGAAAGTCAAAATGATAATTATGATGATAAGCCTGCCAAAGCATTGCTAAGTGATATAAAAGCGCCTATATCCAGCTTTTCGCCACGGATGTCGGAAGATAAATTTTGCTCTATTAGCAGTTCCTCTACCCTACTTTTGCTAAGCCCAAATGCACTTGATAAATTATTTGCCAATGTTTTTCGCCTCATAGCAAAACTAGATGCAATTACTTTTTGTAATAACTTATAATCAAGAACTCCATCTTTTTTATTTATATCTAATCTAACTACGGCACTGTCAATTTTTGGTGCAGGGTGAAAATTCTGTTTAGTTACAATGCGTGTAATAACCGGTTCTCCATATGCTCGCAGCTGTGCCGTTACTGCTCCATAATTGGAAGTCCCTGCATTTGCTACAAATCTTTCGGCAACTTCCCTTTGCACCATAACTGTGATTGAAGTTAAATTAGGATTTTCCAAAAAATAAAAGATCACAGGAGTTGTTATATAATACGGCAAATTAGCAACAACCTTAAATGGCTTATTGCCAACATAATCCGATAATTTTATTTTTAGAATATCATTGAAAATAAATCGTGTGTTTGAATAACTAGAAGTTATATTAGATAATTCAGTTTGAAGTTCTGTATCAATTTCAAACGCAATAACTTCTTTAGCAGATTGAGCAAGTTGTATTGTAAGCGTACCCGCACCTGCACCAACCTCAATTACAAAATCATCCTTTGTAATACCTGCATCTGCTACGATACTACTGAGTAGATTAGTATCAAAAATAAAATTTTGACCAAACCGTTTTTTAAACACAAATCCGTTATTTGTAAGATTTTTAAAACTTTGCATAACTAAATAAACTTACAAACCGTGTTTTACTCTATCTTTTTCTTCGGCGGCTTTACCATTATTAAAACGATCTAGTGTACCTACGAGATAGCCTGTAATTCTACGGATACGCTCAAATCCGCCTCTACCGCCATTTGTCATATCAGGATTTCTTCCACATTTTGGACAATTCTCGCCTATTATTCCTGTATAACCGCATACAGGATCTCTATCTACAGGATGATTTATAGAGCCATAACCAATATTATTCTCTTTCATAAATGAAATAATCTTCATAAAGGCTTCCATATTGTTAGCTGTATCACCGTCTAATTCTACATACGAAATATGTCCGCCATTTGTTAAAGTATGATACGGCGCTTCTATCTTAATCTTTTCGGCTGCCGAAATTTTATAGTGTACAGGAATATGGAAAGAATTTGTATAGTAATCTTTATCGCTAACACCTGCAATTGAGCCATATTTACGACGGTCAATTTTAACAAACCTACCAGATAAACCTTCTGCCGGAGTCGCTATAAGAGAGAAATTCATTCCGTGTTTTTCGCTAGCTTCGTCACATAAACTACGCATTCTACCTATAATTTCTAATCCTAGTGCTTGTGCTTCGGTTGCTTCACCATGATGAACACCTATTAAACTCTTTAAGCATTCAGCTAGTCCAATAAAACCAATTGTAAGCGTACCTTGCTTTAACACAGAACGCACCTCATCTTCGCTACTAAGTTTATCTGAGCCGTGCCACACACCCTGTCCCATTAAAAACGGATAGTTTTTAACTTTTTTGCGTGATTGAATTTCAAATCTTTCTAGTAATTGCTCTACAACCGTCTCTACTACTCTATCTAATTGCTCGTAAAATAGCTCTATACTGCCTTTAGATTTAATAGCAAGCCTTGGCAGATTTATACTTGTAAAAGATAAATTTCCTCTGCCTGTAACAATTTCACTATTTTTATCAAAGGTGTTACCAATAACTCTAGTGCGGCAACCCATGTAAGCAGCTTCACTCTCTTTTTGACCTTCTTTATAATATTGCAAATTAAACGGAGCATCTAAAAATGCAAAGTTAGGAAAAAGTCTTTTAGCACTACATTCGCAAGCCAGCTTAAATAAATCGTAATTAGGATCGCCTGGATTAAAGTTTATGCCTTCTTTTACCTTAAAAATCTGTATAGGGAAAATCGGAGTTTCACCATTGCCTAACCCAGCTTCTGTAGCTTTAAGTAAATTTTTGATTAAAATCCTAGCCTCGCTAGAGGTATCTGTGCCATAGTTTATACTAGAAAATGGTATCTGTGCTCCTGCCCTAGAATGCATAGTATTAAGGTTATGAATAAGTGCTTCCATAGCTTGAAAGGTTGCTTTATCTACTTCTTTTCTAGCGGCATTAAGTGCAAATTCTTGTGCTTTCTTTACAAGCGGTTCAGCTACCCCTTTTTTTATGAGATAAGTTTTTTCTTTTAATCTATAATCTGTGTTATCGTCGAAATTAGGAACAATTTTTTCCTCTTTAGTAATACGATTGTAGGCATCGGTTGCTAATTGAACGCCTGTGTCTAATCCGCCCAATAACTCCAATGCCTTACCCATATTTTCTCGATACAATCTACTAAAAGTTTTAGCAACTCCTTTGGCTAAATCATAATCAAATGTAGGTACACTTTGACCGCCATGTTGATCGTTTTGATTGGACTGAATTGCAATACACGCTAGCGACGAATAGCTAGCAATATGGTTAGGTTCTCTCAAAAATCCATGCCCTGTTGAAAATCCGCCTGTAAATAATTTATCTAGGTCTATTTGACAGCAAGTTGTAGTAAGAGTTAAAAAGTCTAAATCATGAATATGAATGTCACCATCATCATGCATACGGCTATGTTTAGGATTAAGTACACACATTTCATAAAATTGTTTAGCTGACTCACTGCCGTACTTTAGCATCGTACCCATAGCAGTGTCGCCGTCGATATTAGCATTCTCTCTTTTAACATCAGTTTCGTGAGCTTCTTTAAATGTTAAATCACCTAAGGTACGCATAAGACGAGTTTTACTCTCTCTTATTCTAGTACGCTCGGCACGGTATAGCGTGAACTTTTTGGCAGTAAAAAATAAACCATTTTTCATAAGTACGCTTTCTACCATATCCTGAATTTCTTCAACGCTAGGTGTAGCACCAATACCAAAAGAAGCTACTACCTCTTTAGCTAACTTTTTAGACAAATTTTCATCGTTAATTTTTGCTTCTTTTAACGCTTTGTCTATAGCATTAACAATTTTACTTTCGTCAAATTTAACGCTTCTTCCATCTCTTTTAATTATTGCTTTCATATTTTTATCTTATCTCGATCGGTTTTAATTAATTATTTACCAAACACTATATGTAGTATTGAAATATAATTTCTGCCCAAAAAAACACTATATCTAGTATTTTCCTAAAGATCTTTATAAATATACACTTTAAGAAAAATATAGTCAAGAGAAAAAACAAAAATTTATTTTTAAGAAATTATCCCTTTTTAGTTGACGATATTTTTGATGTATGATATTCAAAACTTTTACTTCTTAAAAAACTGCACATACTATAAATAAAATTCTTTAATAAAAATCTATGTCTAAAAAAAATAATCAAGAAAAACCTAATATTATAAAAAGATTTATTGCTTTTATAAGGCGATTTATGTCTAGCTTTACGGTAAAATATTCGGCTAGACCGGTACTTATGACCGTAGCTTTTTTAGTATTTGCCAATCTGACTGTGCTACTTGTTGCTGCCGGAATTGCAATGCATCTATCTGATGAATTTGCTAATTATATTGAGGCTCTTGTTGCCGCAGGCACTTGGTTGGTTGCTCCAAACTCGGTGCTTGCTCACGAAAACTTTAGTATGCAAATACTTAATCTTGTTGTATTACTCATTGGCATGGTGCTGTTCACAGGCACCACAATTGCAATTATTACCACATATTTTAGAAATTTCGTCAATCGTAAAAATGAGGCCAAAGGCTTATTGCTTCTTAGTGACCATATTATAATTCTAAATTTCAATAATAAAGTTAGTGCTATGCTTATAGATCTTATGTATAGTAAATGTACTAAAACAGTTATGATTTTGAGTGATAAAACAAAAGAGTTTATTCGTGAAAATTTAGCAACTGAATTAGCAAGTTTAGCAAAACAAAAACCAAAAACTAAACTAAAATTAATTGTACGAAAAGGAAATCCTGAATCAATCTCTGAATTAGAAGAAATTGGTCTAAAAGATGCAAGCGGGATTTTAATAGTAGAATCAAATAGCGATAATAGCAACAAAGAAAATCATTATTCCAACAGAATAACTAACGGTTACCCTACAATTAAACTGGTTATGAAGTTAGCTAATTTTAATATATCCCCTGCTTGTCCTATAGCTATTGAAGCAGATGATTACAATACTGTAAACATTATTAGAGGTCTTAATAAAAATGTACCTGGACTTCAAACTAAAAAACTACAATCGTTTTCGTATAACAAAAAATTAGGACAGTTTTTGGCATTATCTATTTTATGCCCTCCACTATCTAGCGTTTTAACAGGTTTATTGTCTAATACAGGCTGCACATTTACTACAACTGAATATGATTTTGAAAGTTACTTAAAAACACATAAAGCGGGAATACCAATAATAAAGCTCAATAAAACCTATGTTTTAGCACCTACCGAGATGCAATCACATAAAAAACGACTAGTTGACTATAATACCAAACGACTTTTAGAACCTTCTAAATTACCTAAAGACTATTCAATATTAAAACTGTTTATTATCGGCAAAAATAAAAAAATGGACTATATGCTTTCTAGTTTAGCTAGCGAAAACTGTCCGATTGAAATAAAACAGTTTGAAAGCAACGAATTTAAAGAGTTTGTTTCAGCTGTGCTTGCTAATAACGATAAAAATACTGTCGCCCTAATTTTATCAAACGATACAGTACCCGTTAACGAATACGATGCTAATGTATTTTTAACTCTTGTAGAATTTAGCTCTAAACTCAATCTACCAACCCGTAAATTTAAGATTATCGCAGAACTCTTAGAACCAAACAATCAAAAAGCCGTTCAAGAATTTAGTGTCCATAACATTATTATTTCTACCCGTATTATTAGTTTTTTGGCAACAAAACTAATTTCTGACCCTAAAGCCGAGTATTTTTATCAAGAAGTATTTACTCACTCTAAAGCTAAAGATGAAATTAAATTTGACATTTGGTTAGATAGTGCCGAGTGCCTGTTTGATTTTGATAATGCAGAAACGCTAGTATTTATTAGCTATACAGAATTTATTCACTCTGCCTACTACGGCACAAATAAACGCATTATGCCACTCGGCAGAATTGGCAAAGAAGAGAAAATCGAATATTTTTGCTATAATATGGATACCACCTCTCTCTCACTTAATGCCAAGGATACAATAGTTTATGTGGAACATATAAATATAAAAAAATAATATAAAAATTCTAAAACTAATTTAAAAAAACACTTGCAAACTACAAATAATTATGTTATTCTATTTGAGCAAGTTTGCCAAAGCTATATTTTACTATATAATTTAATCAAAAACTCTTGAAATCATTATATAAGTTAGCTTGCTCTCCCAATTTTAATCCTCGGTAGCTCAGTGGTAGTAGCATTCGGCTGTTAACCGAAGGGTCGTAGGTTCGAATCCCACCCGAGGAGCCATTCAAATTCTGCTCAATAAAGGGCAGTAAATCAAAAGACGGACTACTTTGATGTAATCCGCCTTTTTTATTATGCTGTTTTGTGGCTTTAACTGTATTTTCTCTGTATAAAACCGTTGTAGCGGCTTTTACAATACAAACACAGCACACGTTGCTTGTGATAACCTAAGTCCTAATCCAATTTGCGATAATCCCTTTGCTTCGTCCACGGGCAATGTGTTTTCCAATGATTGATATATCCATCATTTATAGTGTATCGCATTTTAGGATTGCGTGTCAAACTCCTACCCTCAAACATTAGTTGAATTCATCCTCTTGCGCCTAATTCATTTTCTATAAAGGTTTTGATATAGGCGGCAGTGTCGCTTGTAACCAAAAATTCAAAGCAGTTGTATCTGCATTTTTGAAAATGTGCGCTGGCTATTGTAAAATCGTAACCGCTGCATTTTGGGCTACAACCACCGCTAACTAATCGCTTACATGGGCTGGCGCCCTCTATTTCTTCTACCATTGTCGCAGGCAATGCGTTTAGAAAGTTTCTGTAATTATCCATGTTCTCGCCATAGATACGCACCTTAAATCCCGTTTTTCTAAAAAGCAAGTTGAGTAATGCCTTTGGCGGTTTGCCAAATTTGTATGAGGCAAGTATTCCTGATGCCTTTTCTTCAAAAGCAGCTTTGCACTTATTCTTCATAAGAAGTGTATTAAGAGGCTCAACAAATGCTAACTGCTCTACATTTAGGCTCATTATAAAATCATTATAAGTCATTTGCTTTCCCCTTTTCCCAAGATTCTGTGTCTCCAAACCAAATGTCGAAGCGCTTTGTTATGAATTTTAGTGCAATAAGATTCGGGTCTTTTATGCCTTGCGGGTAATATGGCATCTCCGCAATTTCTTCGTATAATACCTCTTTTTTGGTTTCCAAATCCGACACAATTTCAATATCGCCCACCAGCGAGATATTAACCTCACCCGAATTAAAGCAAATACACGCTTTGGGCTTTTTCTTTATGCGGCGCACTTTGTTGCTGTCCAAACTTGTGCCAAACCAAATCGTCTCTATGCCGCCGTCGCTGCTTGCAGGCGTAATAGTCGCTGCTGTTGGATAGCCATCTAAGTCTATCAGAGAAATTGTGCAAAACGCATCGCCGCCAACTGTGCCGCCATTTACACAGCGGTTTTTTATAAACTCTTTTGCCCTGTTGATTGTGGCAACTCTTTTCCAGCGTTTTAGTGTCGGCAATGTTTTAATAAGATGCGCACGCTCGTCGGCTTCGGTAAACTCTTCAGTAAAGTAATTATGCTCTTTCATTGCCGCAATGCTATACTCAATTATTTCTTCTATGCTTGAGGCTTTTTCTAAAGTGCCATCCACAAAGCAATACTTGCAATAATCAAGATTGACGCTTTTGTCAAGGTTCTGTCCTAAGTCCTCTGGGTTTTGAAGTGGCATACTACAGCTTTGGCAAATCGGCAAAACTTCAAAAAAGTGGCTTGGATTTACGTTAAAAAACTCAAACATATTCTTAAGCGTGTCGATTGTCGGCGTTGTCTCGCCCGTCTCCCAACGCGATACTGCCTGGCGCGTCACAAACAGCTTGCTTGCAAACTTGCCCTGACTTAATCCGCTGGACCTTCTTACATCTTGTATTTTTAGTGCTAGATTCATTTGTGCAGCCTCCGCTTTAAGCGCCAAAATCGCCGTAGTATTCGATTAGATCCACAATCTTGTCGCCGTCAAACCTAAAATATGATGTAACAAAATATGGTTTTTTGCCTACTGACGAAGTAATAACTGACATCCATGTACCGTCCTTTAATTCATCGATTCTGTCAATGCTGTATTTATCATCCAGCGTGTCTTTGTATTCTAAGCAGCCACCAGCCATGTCTTTTATCGCTAAATCCATAAATTCATTACTAAGACGGAATTTATAAGTAGCACCCGTTGCAAAATTTGCTGTGATCTTTGACGCATCTTGGGTAGTTACTCCGATGTAGACGCTTTTCCAATAGTTTTCAATTAACTTTTTCATTATGTTCTCCTAGTGTGTCCAGTTGGACTATATTCAGTCTACTAAAATCTACCACAGAAATCAATCCTAACTACCCCGCTTTTTAGCAACAGTTTGTTGCTAACTAAGTTTTGAAATAGCACTTTTTATGGCAAGAATCGAACTTTTTGACTTTAAGCTATTAAGCGTCTCTTCGTTATAATTAAAGAGTTCGTTTTTGTTTTCATTTGGTTCTTCATTCTTTAGTCGCATAGGTCAGAAACAATTTCTTTTGCCATATCTGAAATTTCTTCATTGTCACTTAATGACAACTCTTTGAAATACTCAACATCCTCTAAAAGTTTTTGTTTAAACTCAACCATCCATCTTAGCGGCTGACACTTGCAGGTTTCATAATACTTTGTAGTTGTGCAATTTGAAAAGCCACTAAAAATGTTTAATATATCCTCTTTTATTTTGTCATCAAGATTTTTAAGTGCAATCATAAGAAACTCATAGGTTGGCAATGCAGCCGAAGAAATATATGCGTGCTGGTGGCACAAAGAACACCAAAAATAATGCGTAGCATCGCCAACCAAAGTTTTGTCTATGCAAAATAATACTTTTAGAAAATTAGAAAATATGGCAGTTTTTCAGCTGAACCATAGGCAGTTTCATATTCTAACCAAGGCACTTCATCTATTTTAGCAAATAACTCATCCAAACAAATATCTTCTAGCTCGAGAGTATTGTCAAATTCAAGTTTTTTAGTTGTTGGAAAAATGCTTTTATTGTAAGCATCCCATTCTTTTTTCTTTTTCTTTTTACGGAAGTAATCAAATATTCTCATTTTTTTTCATTATTTCACCTTTGCAATCAGTTGAATTGTATTGTAATACTTGCCGCCTTCTGCTGCCATCATGTCTAAATCCCATTTTTCGTCCTCTTTGTCGGGGTTGCGGCTGGCTAGATATTCGTCCCATGCGAGTTTATGGCAATCCATTTCTTTTATGCTGACAATCTCTAAGCCTGCTTCGCTTTTCCAAAGTTGCGTCCAAAAATCTATGCTGCGAATAGCCTCTGCAACATCCTTATTCCAAAATGGCTGCATCTCTTTTGGGATATCTTTGCCAAAGTCCTTTTTTAGCCCCTGCAATGCAATGGCAATATAGCCGCCCTTTTTGACATAAGACGCCATAGTCTCTAACATTTTAGGCACAAAACCAAAATGCATATACGCACCAACGCAAAACAGCATATCAAAATAGCCTTTTGCAAAAGGATTATCTTTAGTTGCGTCCGCTTGGATTGGAATAGCTTTATCCGCAATGCCCCACGACTCAAAGCGCTCGTAGTTCTCTGTCGGATTTGCCCACAAGTCAGTAGCAAAAACTTGCGCACCAAACTCTTTAACTAAATACATACTAGTAAGCCCCAAGCCGCAGCCAAGGTCAAGCACCCGCATATCTTTAGTGATTGTCAGCTGCGCCGCCAACTCCTCTGCCATCCTAAGCGAGTTAGGTCCCCACATAGTCTCGTTTAAGAGTGTCATGTTCTTTTTGTCTTTTATAAAATTGTCTGTAAAATTATTCATTATTTGTTGTCTCTCCTGTGCAATTATTTGCCGCCACAATCTCTTTAAGCGTCACATCTGAGTAGCGTCATCTTGCTGTGCTTTTTTCTTTTTCAAACCTTGCCTTTCTTGCTCATACAATGTAAATACTCCCTTTAATTCCGTCTAGTGTGCCTGAAACTAATAAGTCTTCTTGCTCTCACGATTGGGTCATTGCAGTTGCAGCTTAGCATCTTATAATTTTTAATTGATTTATCGCCGCAGTGTTAATGAACAAACAGCAGCTGTCTGTCTTACATGCTTAATTACGCAATTGCAGCATTTAGAATGATTTGGCACTCGATTTAGGCAAGCGTACACCTTTACGCATTTAGCCATTTTTCACCGCCTTTACTCTATATAAAACAATTTCTTTTATTAAATCATACGGTATATTTTATACGGAAACTGCACCACGCCTTTTGCCGTTTTGTAGGCGGTAAGCTTGTCCTTAAACGCCTCTATGCCTTCGGGCAATGGATAAAGCCCTAAGTGAGTCTTTGCTGTGTGTGTGGAAATAGACCAAAACCTCTTTGCCAATGCAATATGCTGGCATTCTAAAGCTGATTTTCTCTTGTGCCTTAGGCACACACTCTTTTATTAGTGCGCGCATCTTATCTATCACCGCCCTTTTATCATCAGCCTGCAGCGCGATGTATTCTTCAATTGTTATTGCTTTATTCACTTAAATCTCCCCCGACTCCTCAAACCAATCAACAAACAGCATATAGCGCTTTGTTGTAAATTGTAGGACTACATAGTTTGAATCTGTCGCGCCTGCTGGAAAATGTTCTAAAAGCCCATCATACCAAAATTTTGCTTTGCTCTCTTCGTCGGTCAAAATCTCAATCTCACCCACAAGCGTAATGCTGTGCTCGCCCGTTCCATAATGTACCGACGCTTTTTTGTTAGCTTTTGCACGCGCATACTTGTTGCTGCCTGTGCCCGTGCCAAACCACACGCGCTTTATGCCGTCAGCTGCCGCCGCCGTCAGCACTGACGCCGTTGGATATCCCTCGTGGTCAAGTAGCACTAAGCTACAAAACTCGCCGCCGAATTTGCCATTCTTTACTGTTTGCGAAACAATTATTTCTTCCGCTCTTTTTATTGCCTTAGTCATGTTTTTTGTCTCCCTTTTGCATCTGAATAATACTGCCGATAATTTCGGCATTTTGCACTTAGTTTTTCTGCGAAATCATTTATTCTTTAATCTCGCTTTGCATATTATCATTTCTTACTCCTCTTGTGCGCTGTTATTATTGTGTGGCTATAGGCATTGATTGTAATCACAATTTCACTTGCGCACACATACCAGTTTTTGCCTTTGCGAGTTATCTCGTCTGTGCTTGCTATCAGCTGTTTGCAATATTCCACAACATCCGCTACCTCTAGCCCAAGATTGCGTTTTATCCGCTCCACGCCCATTGGTGTGGTTTTAAGTTTTTGTAGGTCTAGTTCCATTACTTGATTTTTAATCCTATATCCGCTTTTCTAAATTCTAGTGCCTCTAAGACTTCACCTAGGTCTTCTTTTGTTTTTACTGTGAATGCCTTGCCTGGCACTAGCACAAGAAAATGTTCTCTTTGGGGATAAATAGTGCAAAGCGACTTTCCACTCTTTTGATACTTTAAGTTCCAGCCACGCCAAATGTTTTTATCCATTGCACAATTAGAATAAGATAATTTTGGCGCTATCTTATAAGCCTCACGCACATGATTGCAAAAGTCGTCAAAGAAGTCTAGTCCAACAAAATCCACTAGTTCCTGCTGCGTCAGCTGCTGCTCTTTTGTAAATGTTTCAAAATTTAGTTTCATTAGTTTTTATCCTTTATCGCTGTTAGTTTAATTACCGAGTCTGCGTCTGCCTCTAATTCTACATCAAATCTAAATCCAAAACCGCAAACGCATTGCGCTGCGTCAGGGATAAGGGCTTTGACTGCTGCAGGCAAATCCGAAGTGTGCACTTGGGCAACCGCCTTTTCACCTAAGGTAAAATACACTTGAAACTTGCCACTCATTGGCACAAGCATAAACAGCGTGCGCTTGCCGCTCTTTATATTTTTTGTCCAGCCTGACTCTTTGCCATAGAACTTCCACTCTTCGTTTACGTTTTTGTAGTTTGCGGCTAGGTTCATCCTTATCGCCTCTAGCAGTTTGTTGCCTTCGCCCATAACTACTGCTGCCATCTCGTCCGTTGGCATATCTTGTTTGTTATCAAATACACTTAGTGCCATTATTGCTTTTCCTCCAATATAAATTCTAGTGTGCCACGCTCCGCCCCATTTACAATAAGCGTAACGGCATGTGCGCCCATATAATGCTTGCGGGTGCTGTGGTCTGCTAGTGCGTGCTTGCGAGTGTAAGACTTTGTTTGACCTTCTTTAAGTGGAATTTCTGATATTTGAAAAATCTTGCGACTTTGTTTGCCGTTAGCCTTCATGTAATCAATGCCATACTCTAGTCGTGCCTTTGTGTCAGATTTAGCAGTGATTACAAATGAGAATGTTATGTCGCCACCGTGTGTTACGCTACTTGCACTAATCGCAAAGTCGCTTACATCCACCGCATCAGCATTACCCAGCCCAAAAATCGCAAGTGCATCAGCATTGCTTTTTTTAAGTAGCGTCCTTAATCCGTGCTTAACAATCCAGTTAGTTTTCTCGTTATCACCATACCAACCCTTAGCAATCTCCACCACTAATTCGGGGTGCGTCTTGGATATATCGTTTAGGTTATTTGCTACGCTTTTGCGTACATATAAAGACGGGTCGGCTTTAAGCTGCTCTAAAATCGGCAGCACAGGCGACGGATCTTTTTTATATTTGACCAGTGCAATTCCCCACGGCAGCGCAGGACGGCAGCCCTCTGATGATAACCTTCGCAAATGCTCATTGTCAGACCTAGACCACTCGCGCATCTGCGCCATCATCTTTTCTTCGTTGGCTATAATAAACAGGCGCACAGCAAACTCTGCCGAAAAATGCTCGGTGTAGCGCCCTAGTGCCGCAATAGATACATCCCAATGCTCTGGTGCCTGACCATAAATAATAACAAACTCAGGAAAGCTAAACGCTGCAAAACCTTGAAAAACTTTTACGACTTTATCAATAACAGCGATTGCATCCTCATATTTTGACGGCAAAAAGTCACCAAGAGTTTTGCTTATCTTGCGCCCACGCGCCATAAGTTCTAACTCATCCCAAGTGTCGCCCATCGTAGCGGCACAAAATCCATCTATGTCAAATGGACTATAGACTGATTTTATCGCCTCTGCAAACTCTTTCAGTGCACTAGGGCTTAGCATATTTTTTATTGGCTCTGGCATTATGTTTTGTCCTCCTGCATGCGCTCTAATGTATGATACCTAGTCTTGCAGCTCGTAAGGTTTATGAATGAGTAAAACTTTTGCGCCAAGTCCCCTCCACCGCCGCTGCTTTCAAAAGTCTTAGCGTCCTCTAGGCTTTCCCAAGTCAAAACATCAACCCAAATGCCGTCACACTTTAGCTGCTGCCACGATACATAGCCCTTCTGCTGCGAGATATACTCCACTCCTAGCAGTTTGCTTGCCGCCAAGAACTCCTCTTCGCAAGTGCCCTTTTTTAACTTGTACTCACAAGTCCATACTGTTCTTTTCATTCTATTTGTCTCCTGTTTTTTTCTGTAGTATCGACTTTACCTTTTCAAGAATTTCATTCCCTATCATTTCAAGTTCTTCAAACGGTTTTTCTTTTTTCTTATAGGTGGTCCGTAAACAAAGGTCGCAATAATCATTATAATGAAAATCAAAAAAATCGCCATCTTTTTCAAATGAAAAAGAATAACCGTCGGTAACTAAATCCGAATTTTCAACAAGCGTATACTCGAAATCATTTTTTATAATTTCGATTATTATTTTAGCTACAATTCCTTCGTAGCATTCGCCTAACCATATGTTACGATAACACCGAATTACTTTTTTGTGCAATTGATAGTTTTTGTTATCAAAAGCAGGATCAATTTTACTATTTGATAAAATTAACTCTTTCTTTTTCTTTCTTTCTCAAACGCTACCGCAATCATCGCACCAATACTACCCACACCACTAGTTATAACCGCTACTTTATTCTTCATCTACCATATCCAGAATTTTTAAGTCGGCTAACATTCTGTAAGCTTCTTTCAGTCCTCTTACCAAATATATCGCTCCAAAAACAGCCTCAAACAGAGTAGATGGATCATTCTTTTTTTGATCAGTTTCCTGTTTTTGCTGTTCAGTAAATGTTAATTCAGTCCACCCGCTTTTATCAGCTATTTGTTTTAGTCTATTGTTATTTTCCATTCTCTTTTTTTTCTCTGTTATTTCGCCCTTTGACAAGCCTCTTAAATACAATTCTTCTGAAATGTATAACTTAATCACAACATCACCAAGTGTAGCCAAAGAAGAATTTTTATAATTTTCCTTTGATATCTTAGTCACATTAAAAGCCTTATTAAAAATCGCCAATCCTTCTTTCGTTTTAATTCCATATTCTTGTGCCAAGATTTTAATCGCATCATTCATCATCACCCACCACCTCTTCTTCTAGATACGGCTTCAAAACACCATACAACTTCTCGTTATCCTCAATGTAGCTGCCGTGGTTTTCTTTTGGAATAATCACTAGCTTTGCATCAGCGGCGTTATCCACTACTGCTTGAGAGTCGGCTAGATTTACGATGTCTTTTTCTCCATACAGGACTATTGTAGGTGTTGTTATTGCCTTTAACTCATCTGCCTTGATATTTGGTTGCTTTAGCATCAGCCTCATTTTATCGCCAAATTTTGTGCAGCAAGTAAAGAAATAAACTAAGTGCGTCAAAAATCTATATCTTCTAAAAATCCCTTTTGGCGTTAAGTTCAGCCCCGCTGGGAAAATTTTGCCCAACAAATTAGGGTGTTTCATGGCAATTTTTAGAGCAATTATACCGCCGTCGCTAAAACCAAACAGAATGGGTTTTACCATTTTTTCGTGCTCAATCAATCGCACTATATCGTCTGCCATGTCGTCGTAGTTTAGACGCTTTACCTTGTCGGACTTGCCATGACTACGGCTGTCAGGTAGATAGACAGTGTACCCCACAAACAGTTTTGGGCAATCTTTGAAGAAGGCACCGCTGCCCATGTTACCATGCACAAAAATTAGCGGGGGTCCTTCGCCCGTTTTTGTGTAGGCAATTTTTACGCCACCTGAATCAAAACTCAATTCCTTTGTGCGCAAGCAAAACGGCAAATTGTTATTCGCTTTGTGTCGCACACGGCAGGTTATGCAATTGGCATTATTATTGCATTCCTTTTTAGGACATGGACAGTTTATTGATTTTACTTCCACACACTTACCCCCACAACAAATTTATGCTTGTCGCTATCGGTTCCACCAAAACCAAACTCTGTGTTAAAACCTTCTGCTTTCGCCTGAACGAAAAAATGAGCAATTGCTATTCCTAAGTCAATATTACGCATATCTCCAATAATAATGTCTAGTGGATTTTTAGAATTCTTTAGATAAAAATTATATTTACCCTCTACCTTCTTTACTAACCACGGCTGACGATTAACAGCACTAGGAGCGACTCTTACTACCTCTAAAAATCTACTATCTTCTATTCTTGTTTCTTCTTGCAACAAATCTCTATAATCGCCAAGTACAATGCTCCATGTGTCCTTGCGCTTAAAGTCATCTGGCCACGCCCGCTTTTCATCAACCTTCGCTTTTCCTGCCATCATTGTGATAAAGCAATCAAGTCCGTCAACACACTTAAATTCCTTCTTAGGCTTTTTCATTCCCCACCAGCAAGTCGCAATGCCCTCTGACTGTAAAAGCAAATCCAGCTGCTGTCCAATAAAGCCGATATTCTCTAGCGCCAACGGCTTGTCCTCGCTATAAAAGCCAATGCAATATTTAGCCTTCTTGTTTTTGACCTCGTGGCTTTCTAACACGCGTACCGATACCTTGATGTCAGGTAGCAGTGCCTCCAAGCCAAAAGCCACTACCAAATCGCCTTTGTTCTCTAGCAGCTCGCATACTTTGTCGCTATAGCTCCGCGTCGACTTGCGATAATATATGGCATCTGCCAACTTTTTGTAATCTAGTTCCATATAGCTATGCCTCATCCTTTTTTAAGTAGCCATCATTATTGATATTATCCTATATTTTAACCCTATTTGCAACTAAAATAACGCCTATATCACACTAACCGTGTAAAATTCTCTTAATTCAATTTGCAAAGACATAATTTTATATTATCGGATAGAAATAAATTTTTTTGATTCAAACGATGGCGAACTAGTTTAAGATTCAAGTCCTGTCATATGCAGATGTTGCAAAATACAATTTGTAGACTTTTTGGAGCATACACAACACAATAAACAAAAAAACCATATTTGCATATATATTACAAATGTGGCTTTTTTATTTAAAAGTATATTATACTATCTTACTAAATTAATGTGGTTTCTATTTTTTCTTTTGTTTTTTTCCATCTTTTTTATGAACGACAGCACCAACATCTTGATTCTTGCTAAGTTCTTTTAAAGCCTTCATCGCTTCTTCTTTTGTTTTACATCTTTTGGTAGCACGCTCTGCATGTTTGCGCTGAATTACCCAATCTTTATTCTCCTTATCATAGATAAGACTATAAATACCTAATCCTTCTTTTTCTTTTTTCATAATAATACATACCTCCTTTGTTTAGATATATTATAAAGCCTACTTCTCAAAAATAAATTATTGTTGAGGTTGGGGTTGAGTGTTAACTTGTTTAGCTTTAGAGTCTTGAATAAGTTCGTGTATCCATTTGAATTTAAATTTACGAGAAAGAATATCTAGTAAAAATAATGCAATTAGCAATCCAAGAAGATAAATTCTAGGGTCGAAGGTGCGAGTGGTGCGTTCGTTTTCGGCACCGAAAATGCCGCCTACTACTGAAGTGGCAAGCATTCGCCCTCCGCCATAATGAGCTAGAGCTGTCATAAATGCTCCTGCTTCTTCCAAATTCCAAAACATATTGTACTCATCTGAATAACTAAACGCAACAAAAGTATTAACAAAGGAAACTAATTCACCGTTTGCCTCTCTTGTAGTAACCATTAGTCGATATATCCCTGAAGTCTCTTTTTCGAATATCGCAATAAATGCTCCGTCCTCTCGCCTTTCTAAGTCTAGCATAATGCGTTCGCCTAGCGGATTTGTAAGTTCTGCTACTATAGTTTGACCAGGCGCAACATTAGCGACAATCTCTACACCAGTAGTTAAGTTTCGTGTGTTAAACCTTACCCCTATCTCTGCTTCTTCCATAGAGCTTGTCGACATTAGACTTCTAATAACATTAAGTAAAAACCACCTACCTGTTTCCGAAGCCAAAAAATCCTCACTCATAGCACCAGATAAGTCACTAGTAAAACTACCTACCCTCCCTCGACCGAAGGCCCATTCAACATAAATTGGATCTATATTTGCTCGTGTTACTATATCCTCGTCCTCATCTTCATCATCATGTGCAAAGCGACGAAGCACTATGGTAGCATCTTGTTTGGCTCTAGTACCAAAGAATCCCCTTAAATACGGCATTTGCGGTATTGGTTCACCGTCAGGAAGACCCGAAAATGCACCTGTTCCTACATCAACTGCTTGAGGTCTAAAAGGTGCTATCCCATCGTTTAGCCACTGCCCTGCCTGAACAGTAACTTCTCTAGCCATAATCTCTGCTAAAAGCGTTAAAGTTGTACGGAAAACCTGATTTACAGTACCAATACGAGGAGCAGTAGGAGGGCTAACTGCCGGAGTTGTAGCCATTGTGTTCAATGCAGTCATAGCAACCGGACCGTCGTCGTCGCCAATTAAAATAAATGAAAATGTGATGCCGTCCTGCTCGTACATTCTTCTAAGTTCAGTTTGAAATCCAAGAGTTGTTGTCCCCCACTGCCCTGAGTCTCCGTCTACTAACACCATAATATGACGCACTTCCGGTCTAATATTATCTGGCATATCCATGAGCATATTACGGGCATCAGTTATTCCTGCATGCATAACTGCACCACTGTTTACGGTTATAGGCTGACGAATTCTGTGTTGAATATAATCACGGCGAGTAAGTGCCGTCATAGGAAGATGCTCCGTTCGATTTGTATTATAATGAATAACCCCCATCCAATCGCTGTCTTTTAAGGCATACGATGCTTGAATCGCACCTTCTATTGCTACATCTAAACGAGTTGGCAAACTAGTATCACCTACAGTAAGTGTAGCCGGCGCTCCTAGAGGACCATCTACACGACGACCAAACATTGGATTAGGAATCATCGGTCCATTAGGTGCCGAAGAAATCATAGCAGGAAATGATCTGTTTTGCCAATCAACAAAAGAACTTCCTAGTGAATTTAAAACATATGAACCCGTATTTTCGGGTGTTCTCACCATAGAAGTAGTCGAATCTATTAACACAACTAATCCCATTGGCAATGCATTTGATGCTGCCCTAACTGGCAACATCCTTTCAAACGGACTACCCTCGATAAAATGATCTTGTTGATATGCATTTATACCACCGCTTGTTAACACTCCGCCACCAAACTCATATACATATCTCTCTAACACCTCCTCGAACCCTTCCGGCATTTGACGAGGTGAAACATTTAACAAAAGAATTTGATTGTAACGCAATAAATCTGTTATATCAGTAGATACATCAGCAATATTTACAGTCGTAACACCAAAATCTTGACTTAGCAATTCTCGCATTCGTACAGCCTCGTTTGGAGCTCCCTCAACTAGTAGCACTCTATAGTTTGCATCTATATAAATATAAGTATAAAATATATTGTTTTGCGACACTACATCACCTGGTGATGATATATGAGCTCTAAAATAATGTAATCCAGTAGAAGTTGGTGTAAAATCGAATATATGTGAACTCATACCCTCTCTAAAGCCAACATGACGAACAACAGAACTAGCACTGCTAGGGTGTAGTGACAGCGTAGCCTGATCAACTTGACGAGCACTTTGCACATTTACTATTACAGACATAGGATTATTTAGCGAAATCTCGGTAGGTAGTGGCACAGTTATACTTGCTATACGCACTTCTGTTGACGGTGTTTCGGCAGGAAAAAACACCGAATCCACCCTTATTCCTTGCCGTGCTATAGATTCTACTACTGGCCTAGCAAAGCCATCTGTTTCTAGTCCATCGGATAATAAAATTATACGACCTTCCTCAAGATGAACAATTTGCTCTCTAGCAAGTTCAAGTGCGGCTGCTATGTTTGTAGCTCCCGCTCTAGGGCGCTCCGATGCTCTAAGATCCTCAACTATACGGCTATGGTTACTTCTTGGTGCAACTGCTAAGTGAGCATCTCGTCCAAATGTAACCACACCTATGCTATGATTCCCATCGCTTTCTGTTATAATCTGCTCGACAAAGCTAATCATTTCCTCTTGACGCATCTGACTGCTATCGGAGAAATCCACTACTATTATAACCTCGGAACTAAGGTTGTAGCTGTGTACATCCATTACTACACCTGCCATAAGAGTAGCAGCAAAAAAAATCATAGCAATATGTAAGCATAAACTTACAATGCGATTGCGTGTTTTACGATTTTTAGCTTTTAAGCGAAAAAATGGTAATAGCGTTAATCCTACCAATATGACTGCAAATATTATTGCGGTTATAATCATCCATGGCGGACTAGTAAAATTTAATTCTATACGGGTCATAAAACATTCTCCTTTTTATTAGAAAAACCAAATAAATCCAAACTTTTCACCTCTTACTTGTTACTTTAATTTTGTTCTCTGTACTGTAAGAACCATTCAACACTCATAAACACCATAAATGCTAGTGCTAGCCAGAAAAGAATATCTACTGTTCGTGAGGCTTCTCGCCTATCCGTTCCTGTACCGGTTAAGACTGGATTAGGGATTCTATCGCCTGGTAAACTAAAATCGGATTCTCTATTAGATAATCTTACAAAAAAGTTATCTATGGCTCTAGAACCCCCAATAATATCTTGCTGAACTTCAAATAAACCGGGGCGTTCCGGTCTCATAGTTGCCGGAAAATGCTCAAAGGTTTGGATAAGTCCTCCTGGATGCTCAACTCTAAGCTCCATAACATTTGGTCTAGCATTGAGTGTAACAGAGTCGCCTATATTAAATAGCGTTTCAACAGAAGTAGGTATTATAGCGTAATTTAGCATATTGGCAGCTAAAACTGGCAAAAACGGACCATGAACATTAGAAAAATGCATATCAAATGGCATTACAAAAATGCGTTGCCCTTCCATATTACGCATTAAGAGTGCATTATGCGTTGTGCCTTCTACCCTTAGTAAAGGTGTAAAATCTAAGGCTCCTATTACATTGCGTATTTGAGTTAGATGCGGAGCAATAAGCTGTGGTGTAGCGGGCGAAAAAAATATACTGAGGGGCTCTATTATTTCTGTATGTGAAGTACCTACGGCAGTTGCCGGCAAAATTGCATTACCATAACGCGGATGATTGACTAATGATAAGTTCATTAAATCACTAGTGCCAGGTATGTTTTGGAAAGCTACGCCAATTGAAGGAATGCTTGCTTGTGGGTTAATAATCCACACTGCACCGTCTGCCGGCAATTCTTGTGGTGTAACACCATCAAATATATACATTTGATAACCACTCATTGCAACTTCGAAATCTTCGATATTAGTGCCGTCGCCAGCAAGAGTATAATCTGGGGTAAGTACTCGAGGGGCAATCGTTATATTAGCCATCCCTGTTGCACTTATTGCATTGGACATAATAAGTGGACGAGGGCTTATAATTTGCACATTAAATCGCTCTAATTCACCGCCAAATAAATAAAAACTATTATCATACGGAAAGCTATCCTCTACATATGTGAAAGTATTACCGTCTATAAGAACAAACCTTGCTTTACTAAAGCTACTAATTCCTGCATCTATACCCCAAGTAACTACACCTTCTGCATTTGATGTTAGTCTTATTTGTCGAGAGTCTCTCTCGGCATCATCTATGTAGAGTCTTACTATCAAATTTGCATCTCTATTATAACTAGCAACTCGAGCGGTAAATATGTTTAAATTTTCATCCATGCTATGAGAGACACTCAAAATTGCCGCATTCCATTCGTTTCTTGATACATCTATTACTGTAGTTACACCGGGATGAGGATAATTTCGACCTGTAAAAAATAGTACTTCAGCATCAGGGTTTTGATTAAGCACATCTGTTGCTAAATTTATCGCTGCATCCATGTTGATAGAGCCAAAGGTGCCATTAGCAAGCGGTAACATCTGACGAATTTCCGCCGGAGATGTCGAGCGTTCTATTAGCATAATTGGGTAGTCCGTACCCAAAATTATGGTTATGGGAGTGTCTTCACTAGCTTCGTCTGCTAAAGCTAATATTTCTTGAATTGCCCTATCAAAACGGGTCTGACCTTCATATGTTGCCATCATATGAGCAGAAGCATCTAAAATTATAATCCTCTCGCCACTTTCCTCTCCAAAGAAAAATACCGGGAATGCCATCATTAAGCCCAAAAGTATAAACATCAAAATTTGAAGAATAAATAATAATGAACCTGTTAGCCATTGAAACGGTATTTTCTTTTTTTGATATTTTAGAGTAAGCTCCCAAACATATGTACTTGCTAGCTGCTTTTCTTGGTATTTGGGCTTTAATATGTAGATTATAATAAGCCCTACTACACCTATTAGACCAAATAATCCAAAAGGTATTAAAAGTTCCATTCCCATTATCGTACTACCTCCCACTCATTAAGTTTTTCAAAAATAAGTTTTTCTACATTTTCGCTACTAGAAACCGAAAAAAACGGCACACCACGACTAGCACAGAAAGACTGAATCTCTTGCTTATAATCTGTTAGTGCTTGCTGATATATTTTTAGAGTTTGACGGTTTATACGCATTTTCATATTGCGACTGTCAAGAATTCCATCTGATTCACTGTCTAGTAGCTGTCTTTTCCCGTTATAATCGGGATTTAATTCCTCTGGGCTAAGAACCTGAATAAGCATAACTTGACGGCGACGATAAAGTAGATAATCTACCGCTTTTTTATAATCGCTATGGGTTAGAAAATCAGAAATAATAACCGTTAGCCCATCATCGTAACCAGGATTTAAGCAACCGGTAATAGCTACACCTAAATCTGCAGTTCCACCAAAACGCATCTTATCTAATTCGCTGATACCTTGATAATACGCATTTTTGCCATTCATAACACCGCCCATATCTTCGACATGCTCGCCTTTTATAACCCTTATACTTGTTTTATCCATATTACGAATAGACAAATAACCTAAACCAGCAGCAGCTCGCATAGCGTATTTAGCTTTATCACTATCGCCCTTAAACATACTAGCCGAACCATCAAGAAAAATTTGAACATGCATTTGCTTTTCATCTACAAAAAGTCTTATAAAAAACTTTTCAAATCTGCTATAAATATTCCAGTCAATTCGGCGAATATCATCACCTAATGTATACTCTCTAAAATCGGCAAACTCCACCGTACTACCATATGATTTAGTGCGGTGTGCACCTCCAAAATAGCCACGCATAGGATTTCTCATATACATAGACACCGTCTCTAAGCGAGATAAAAAATTTTCATCTATAATCTGATTTTTCATATTTTTTAGGGGATTCCTTGTTTTTTTAAATTACAAACAACAATCAGTTCAACTATTTGTCGGTTCTAGTTTATAATCAATTTAAGTATGAATAGCGGCATTGCGTAATATAGGATAATAGCCATCTACAATAATCCAACTAGCATCCCAAGTTGCGTTAAAGTAGCTAGCTTGTATTAGTTGTTCTCTAGTGCGACCTTGTGCACCAACTCCTATTAAAGATATAATTCCGCCAAAGGCTGATGTATCTACAAAATTATTAGTTACATTAGCACCGCCCTCACGAACACCTGCCACTTGACCTGTAGCTACAGCTGTTGTTCCAAAATAAGTAGCAAATATTACATTACGCACAGCTGAAGCACCATGTGCAGCGTTAATAACCGCACTAAATAGCTGGCGTGTACGCATATCTACATCAAAAAATACATTTTCTAAAGTTGAAACAGGGTGCATATGCCTAATTACGCTTTGATGACTTGCCGTACCTTGTTCCATAATCATATTGATAAAACTAACATTTCTTAAAACTGACCCACCGTGCATATTGTAGATAAAGTGATTAGAAGCACCTGTAACTGTTATGTTTTTAAGTGAATGCCCCAATCCGTCTAAAGTGCCACCGATATGTATTGATGCTGTGCGAGGAATTCCTCCAAAGTCAATATCTTGCACTATTACTCTATTGCCTGTAAGATTGCCAGTAAATTGATGAGGAGCATACATTTCTATTCGCCCTGCGTTATCGTAAATGTAGATAAAGGTTTGAGCAATGCCATCATCATAAGATGCTGTAATATAAGCTCTATCACCAAGATTGGCAGTAGCAGAACGAGTAACTGTAGCTACATTTCCGTTATTTATTACAGTAACAACAGCTGGGTTAGAGCTTGTAAATGTAGCTACACCTATTCCGCTACGGGTAGTAGCAGTAATCATAAAGGTATCTGCTCCATCGTGGCGAAGATGACGACGGGTGCTGCTAAGTGTAACAGCAGGCAAATCGCTTGGTGTTAGAACAAGAATTTCTACCTCGACATAGCTAGTAGGATTAGCAACAGAAGTTACTCGCACTATAGCAGTACCAGGAGCAACGGCAGTTACAAGACCGTTTTCTAATGTAATAATTCCGTCTTCTCCTATAACTTGCCAATTTAATGTACGGTTAGCTACACGAGTAGGAATAATGCTAACTGTTAGTTGCAATTCGCCACCTATAGTAAGCGTTTCTGTGCCATTATGGCTTAGTGCAACTCTAGGTAAAGCAATATTAGCAGGGTTAAGCGGAATTAGCGTTGGAAACTCCCCCTCTATACTCGAATTCCATATAGATGTGTTCCAACCAGCAGCAGTAGCAAAGTTGGGATGCCTTGCAGCAGATGCAGTGGACATTGTGCCACCGTTACCTGTAATAACAGTTGCTTGACTTGAAAGATTGACAACAAAAACATTAGAAATTGTAGTTAATCCTCCTTGTACTGCCAATGCATGTAAACTGCCACCAGGAGTGCCACGCATAATAATTAGCACATCTTGTACTACACTACCAACACCTCCTAACATGGTAAGCCCAGATAAATTTGGCTCCATGCGTGTAAAGTTAATATCAAGCACAGTGTTTTCTATTCTGCCGCTAAAAGGTTGACCTGCACGCCCAAATGGACTTACATGTCCGCCACCAGTGTGATTCATTGTGATGATTATATTACGGATAATAGCGCCTTCGCCTACTCCAAGCATAAAGCTATCGACACTAAAATTAAAAATCTCGTAACCTCTGCCATCTAAAATCCCAGTGAAGCGAGCATTAAATAATATTCCGCCAGTCCAACCTTCCATATCTATATCACGATATAGATAAAAATTTGTGTCTGCATTAGTAGAAATAAACGCACTAAGCAATTCCGCTCTAGTAGAAATACGGGTAAAGTCGCCTAAAGTCGGTGACACTACAACAATATCAAAATTGTATAGCATTCTACCTGCTACCCAGCCTTGAATTGTAGTTGTACCCACAGCTATAGCAGTAATAGTATTATCCGATATAGTTACAATATTAGCATCAATAGACATCCAATGAACAACATGGTCTTGTGGAACTACAGCATACTCTATGCTAAAACCAGAGCCAACTTCTAATTCTAACCTGCTTACTGGTGGTGGGTCTATAGGTAGATTTGTAACTGCTAAAGACAGCACTCTTGCAGTAATATAAGCGTAAACAGAATTATCTCTAGTAGAAGTTAATACAATAGTCGCTCTGCCACCAGCTATAGCCGTAATAAGACCGGTTTGTGAAACAATTGCAATGTCTGTATCGCTACTACTCCACACATATCCACCACGATTTACTATAGCAGTAAGCTGAGTAGTAAGCTGAATATACCCCGTAATTGTTAAAATAGCTTGAGGTTCTTCTATAGCAACCGTTATTTGTATAAACCTAACAGTTACATCAGCATAGGCATAGACTGTAGGGTTTTCGATACTTCTAGCAACAATTCTTGCCGTGCCAACGCTTAAAGCTGTTACAACACCATTTTCTACAGATATAACAGGTGAAGCTGAAGGAGGGATATTAGTAGCCTCCCATATAACACCGCTGTTTGTTTCGTAATTAGTAACCGTAGCTAAAAGCGTTGCAGTATCGCCTACAAAGCCGTCAAAGTAAAGCGAAAGTGATTCTTGATTAAGTGAAACAGTTAATGGAGCTTCCCGCTCTATAGTAATAGTAACAGTAATGCTTGCACCTATATAGATTGTGCTAGTAATTGTTAAAGTAATTACCGCTCCGTCTGTAGCATTAGATGCGATTGTAAACTGAATTGTATCGCTAATATTAAACACATCATCAATATTGCCTACGATATACCCTGCTCCACTACCACTTACGGCAACGCTAGCAGTACCACGAGAGAGAATAGGAGTAACTGTAACTGCCGAGTTAGGTCGCACTATTTGCGACTGAGTAGATATAGTTAGCGTAGGTCTAGGCAAAACAATTACAGGAATACTTGTGCTTACATCTGGATTTATACTTGAATGTACGATGATCAAAGTTTCACCGGCAGTTAAAGCAGTAACGAATCCATTTGAATCAACGGTTGCAAATTCTGCAAAATTACTAGAGAATTCTATATACCCTCTATTGCCCACAAGAGTTAATTGTAGCGTTTCGCCAATTTCCATATAGTGACGAACAGGATTAACAAAGGTAGGGAGTGGCAAAATTGTTAATTCTATTGTGTCAGTATTTCCACTGACAGTATTTGTTGCGGTTATAGTTACAGTACCAGCTGAAACCCCTATAACAAGTCCTCCTGTCGTAACGGTAGCTATAGCACTATTGCTACTACTAAACACTATACCGCCAACAGGGTCGGTTGTTGCTACTAACTGTAAAGCATTTGTTGCACCTATTTCTAATACTGCTCTATCTGGAGTAGTTATAGAAATAGTCGCAGTCATATCTCCTGCGTTACGAAGTCTCGGCCATATGCCGTCTTGAATTACCCAAGCACCGTTTTGTAAAAGTGCATTAAATGTAGAAGAAGTATTCATACCTGTTGCATCTATAAGGATAGTTCCGCCGGCAGGCACTTCAGACCCTATCCTGTGTACAAAAACATTAGTAAGTATAGCCCCTGTTTGTGGTGCTTGCAAAAATAAACCGTTATGACCCCACGCTATGCCACCTGCGGGACCTCTTAGCACAAAAATAGAATCTATTATAGCACTACCTATAGCCATTTGTGTAGCAAGTGCAGATTTCATACCGCCTGCTGTGAATGTTATATCAAAGAAGCTGTTTTCGATAGTTCCAAAGAATGGTGCTCTTCCAAAGAGAGCATGTTCAGCAGGACCGGTTTGAGTTACTTCTAAATGCAGATTACGAATAATCGCATTAGACCCCATACCTGCTCCTGCTTCTAAAGCAAAGCTATCACCAAAGAACGAACTTACTGTTAGATTATATATTCTATGACCTTGCCCGTCTAGTAGTCCATTGAATGTACCATAAGGACCTGCTAATCGCCCCGCATCTGCCACATGACCGGCCATATCAATATCTGCTGTTAAAACAATACTTTGAGCAAACAAAACACCTTGCATTGCCACCAAGAACTCATCACGGTTACTAACAACAAATGTACCGTGCGGAACTGGCATAACAGTTATAGTAGTCTCGCCAAAGGTGGTATTATCTAAAGTAGAAGTTGCTCTAATTGTAGCTATGCCTTCTACCTCGTTAGCTGTTACTAAACCGGTAGCCGAGACATTTACAAATTGTCCGCCACCTGTTACAACACTCCAAGTAACATTAGCATCCGCTCCCGTTACATAAACTCCATCCGGATTTTCATCTGAATATCTTCTTACTACGGCAAATAACTGATGAGTTTGTCCAAAATGTAATTCTTGAGTAGCTGGGGTTACAGTAACAGAAATAAATTCTTGAGTAATATCAATGCGTACTATTGCACTTGCTCCGCCGATTGTAGCCGAGATATAAGCGTGTCCAACTGCGTTTGCTGTTACAGTAGCAGTAAGACCATTTCCTACAACTGATGCTATATTATTTGCACTTGTATTCCATGACGGATTACCGCCTACAGCTACAGCAGTTAAATTAAGTGTATCGCCTACTAGCATATTAGCTTGCATACGGTCGAGTGTAACTGACGGTGCTATAACGCTGACTTGAACAACTTGCGTAATACCACCTGCTCTTACTACAATATTAGTAGTGCCGTAACCTATGCCTGTAATTAGTCCAGTATCCGTAACAGTAGCAACCAATGAGTTGTCGGAGCTAAAAAGTACCGGTGTTATGGTTGATTCGTACTGAATTTGATGCGAAATACCACCAACTAATAAACTTACTTCCATAGGCGAGGTTATTGTAAGATAAGCTCCCTCTACTACGGCAACATTGGCAGTAGCACTATGCTCCCCTAAAGTAACTGTAATAGTAGTTTGTCCCTCACTTTCGCCACGCACTGTAGCCATCGTTCCACCTTGCATAGATGTAACAGTAGCGATACTTTCGTTAGCACTACTCCATGTTGGTATGCCTGTTATACCATTCATAGTTAAGCTAACAGATTGCTGAGTTCCGCCAGCCACTACCGAAATTTGGGTAGTGCTAAGTGTAAACACAACCGTAGGCTCTACGCTGTCGGTGTCGCTAGTTGTAACATCGGCACATGCAAGCATAGAGAAACTTACCACTATTAAAGTTATTAGCAGTGCTAATATCATTATTTTTATACTAATTCTTTTTTTCATCTCTTAAAACATTCTCTTTTGTATTGACATGCAGTTCTTAAAACTCGTTATTTTTTTCATTACTTCATAAAAAACATCGTAATGGCTAATTTAGACAACAAATGGTTATTTAGCATAAATTAACCAGAAATCAATCTACTTCTTATCACCTATTGGTGCCACACCTAATTCGTTGATGATGCGTTTTACAATCTCATCTGTAAAAACTCTTTCGGTAATTGCCTCAAAATTTGGCTTGATACGATGTCGAAGTACAGGGAAAGCTAACTCGTTAATATCTGCATATGAAACATTAAAGCGTCCTTTTATAAGTGCTAAAACCTTAGCACACGATATAATTGCTTGTGCCGCACGAGGGCTTGCACCATGCTTAACATACTTTTTAGCAGTATTAGACGCTCCCTTAACATTTGGATGCGTACTTAAAACTAGATTCATAGCGTAGTCCATAACATCGCTCGCTACTGGTATTGCTTTAGCAATATTACGCATCTCTAACAGTTGTTCGGCATTACAAACAGCATCGGCAGTTTCTGCCATAGTTATTTGTGTTAGACCTACGATTTGACCTAGTTCTTCTTTTTCTGGGAATGTGCTGATTAGCTTAAACATAAACCTGTCCATCTGAGCTTCCGGCAATGGATATGTACCGTCTTGCTCAATTGGGTTTTGAGTAGCAAGTACAAAAAACGGCTCTTGCAATTTACGGCTTACACCCATTACAGTAACAGTATGCTCTTGCATTGCCTCTAATAATGCCGATTGAGTTTTTGGTGTAGCACGGTTAATTTCATCTGCTAGAACTATGCTACTAAAAATAGGGCCTTCTTGGAATTTAAAATCTGCATTACCTTTTTCGTCTCTTACGATAATATTAGTACCTGTAATATCGGCAGGCATAAGGTCAGGGGTAAATTGAATACGGCTAAAAGGCAGGTCAAATACTCTACCTAATGTACGCACAAGACGGGTTTTACCTACACCAGGAACACCCTCTAACAAAACATTACCGCCTGCTATCATAGCAATAACAGTACCTTGCACTACATCATGCTGGCCAATAATATCTCTGCCGATTTGAGCAAATATTTTTTGACATTGCTCCTTAAAGGCATTAAGACCTTCTTCAGTTAGTTTATTAACCTGTTCAGTAACCGTTTTTCTAACTTGCTCTTTCACACTTTCGTTTGTTTTTTCTAGTGTTTCGCCTGTGGTTTCTACCATTGGCTTAGTTTGCTTTATAGCCATTTTTTATTTCTCCTTTTTTACCATCCGAAATTTCTTCACATAAAGAATCTGAAAATAATATAAATATAATCGTCATAAAAAACACTCCTATTAGTAAGTAATTCTTTATAGATTATAAGTTTCATAACTTTTGTCGAAGATTTTCAAGGGTTTTAAAAACACATTTAATAAAAGCCGTGTTTCATAGCTTGTTATTTAATATTTTATTTTTTATAATAACTAAAACTTTCTTAACTGTATTTCTTACGGAATTACTATACCAACATAACGCTGTAAAATATCTCTAACTGCCGGAGTTACATTTCCTGCTGCAACTTGCCCTAATGCCCAATTAACCATATCTTGCCAAACATCTCCTATAGGCGTTTCGCCATCTATAAAGTAAATGTTATCGCTATCAGTATCTACTGGAGGAGGTTCAACTCCTGGATCTTCGATATCCTCTTCCGGCAAACTTTCTATTTCATCTAACGCATCGTCTATAATTTCGTCTACATCATCTGGAAGTGGATCATCCTCTGAGTCGGATTCTGAGTCAGATTCAGTTAGCCAATCCCAAACAGCAACAAACACCATTCTATTATTTTCTAAAACAGCAAAGTCAGTATAGGCTATATATGCCATCATTTCATCCATATCCTCAAAGATTGTGCCACTAAGATAGCTCATCCAACCCTCAAATCCAAACTCAGCTCTAAACTCTGCAACTGTTCTATCTACTATTGGTATTAGTGTGCCCGTAATATCACGAGAACGCAATTCTGTTCTTAATTCTGCTCTATCTGCTGTAGCCGAGAAAACTCCTTCGTAAATAAGTAAATCAATAAGTGCCTCGATAAATGCATCTTCATTAAAGGTTTCAGGTGCACCAGGAACATCTGATGATAAGAATAACGGAGGTCGCTGTGTTATTAAAACATTTTCGCTAGTTACACCATTATTTGCATCAAAAAAGAATTCTACATAGTTAAATGCGTTTAATAAAAGCATTATTTCTCCCCTAGTCTCACGCACAAGTTCTGTTTTAGCAGGAAGAGTCGGCCTTTCGGTTAGTAATAGTTCCATCGCATCTACTATAGAGTGTAATTCTGACCTAAAATCTCCTGTTACGGTAAGCGAGTTAATAAAAGCTCTAAGGCCAAAAATTTCGGCAAAAAATTCAGCTATATCTGCTTGGAACTCCCTAACTAAATCAATTCTTTCTTGACGAGGTATTGGTGGTATTAAAACAACAAATATTTCATGATATAATCTATCAACATCTTGTAGTAAGCTATCTCTAAGAGGGTGCGAAATTGGGTTTGGTCTTGTTTCGCTCTCTTCAGCTGCTTCGTTTATTACTGCCCTAAGAGCCTCTATCATTTCTCTAAAAAGATCGTCTTCATCATACCAAACACCGATAAAAGTGAGCGTACCGCTGTGTACAAGTTCTTCTATTTGGTCGTTGGTTAGCCATGTACGAGTTTCATCTCCTAAAACTGCCCAACCACGCCATGATGTAAATGCAGGAGTAAGGTCTGGTGGTCCAGGAACATCACGCACACCTCTAAAATCTCCCGGATACATTCTAAGAGTTACATTTGCTAAAATACCGCCTCCGTTATTAGCTAAAAACGAGATAGTTTCGTGATACTCTACCCAAACAGCTATAAAGTTAAATCTACCCATTGCTACCGAGTCTACAATTTGTTCGTTAGTTAATGCTACAGAACCGGTGCTAAGACGCCAACCGTAAAATCTACGACCCGTTGGATTTGATGGAGGACCTCTTGGAATAAGTTCTTCTGTAAATTCATGAGGTCTAGAAAAAACAACTACTGTTTCATCTCCGGTTGCCACCATTGCATTATTAGCATTAAATACAATTCTATCTACTATCTCAAAATGGAATGGATCGGATGCATGACTTTGACCTCTTCCGCCGTATGCGTTAGTTGTAATAATAACCGTATAATGCCCTACAGCAAAATTAGAAACATCTATATATGTTTTGTCCCAATTTAAAGTTATACTTGCATTAAAAAACTCAAGCACACCCTCATTACTAAGTCTCATATACCAGCCGCGATCATTTATAACCGTTATCGTGTAACCGTCACCTGCACCTTCAATACTATTCCAATGTACCGCAGTATTTAATGTATACTGTATGTTAGGTGCAGACAACCTGTTTTGCTCGTAAAGATAGTCTCTATGGCTAGCAAATGTCATAACGGTAGATGTTGTTACCATTGATATTGCTAAAATAGAAGCTACAGCAAGAGCTAAAAACGGCCACTTTGGAAATCTAAATTTTAAGTCCTTTGGACCAACTTTAGAAACCTTGTTTTCAGTATCCTCTCTTAGTTTTCTTGAAATAAACGAATTGCTTTCGCCGTACTCAAGTAGCGTAATCATACGCTGTTCTAAGCCAAGATCGTCTACCCTTTTTGCTACCTGTTTAGTACTCATCTTAAAGATTTTGCTAAAAAACAGAAAAGCAAAGGGAACTGTAATAAAAGGAAGTATCCCTATCGCTATAAGAAAGCCCCATCTAAAGTCGGCAATCCATGATATACCAGCGACAAGAACGCTAGCCGCTAGAGCAATACACAATCCTAGTATAACGCTCATTATTAGGCTTTCTGTTCGTAATTTTTTGGATAAGCCTTGGTAATCTTTGTTGTTTTGCATATTTTTTATATATCTCCTTTGTGCCAAAAGACACCATTACAAATTTTTTCATTTTTTCTTTATTCTAAACTCGCCAAAAATTATTAAGCCAACCAATTCTATTTATTAACCAAGTACGAGTACTTCTTACATAACCTTCCCAATGAGTTGCCCCCACTTCTATGCTTGCGTAACCGCTAAAGCCTGGTCTAATGCCTGCGGTACGAATACCCAACTCAAGCGACGGACCATGCGCACCCCAATGAAATAAATCTCTACCAAATGCTAGGCGGTGTTCTGTTATAAATGCATCGCTAAGGTGGCGGTTTACAAATACTTGCACATCGGAACTAATTTCTTGCCAGCGTTGGTTTACAAGTGCCATAAATTGTGGCGTATGGCGAGCTAAAACATAAAACTTTTCGCTAAATGTAGCGGCGGGGCTAGCACTTGCTCGGCGACTGTCAGCAACATATAATCCATTATAATGTGAGTCTCCACTATTATATGTACGATTTCTACCTAATGTTGCATCAAAATCCCAAGGAGGTCCCATATGTATTCTTCCGTTAGGACCTGCTGTACGATACATAAACAATGAGCTCCAACCTGTATCAGTATTTTTGAATAGTTCGTGCAGAATATACATATCTACAAAACTAGGCACATAGGCTAAACGACTAAATTCTTCCCAATTACCACTGAATATTGCTACCGATAGATTAGATATATGATAGCGAATATATTGCCTTTGAGCCTCCCAAACAGCTGGTCTAAAATTTCTACCTGTTTCGCTACGGTTACTAGCATCAGGCGATATAATATTAAACCCATGACGATAGCGACCAAAGTGGCTTACTACTCTTTGTGCTGATGGTACAACTTCCAAAGGTGCTGTACTACTACTGCCACCAAACCACTCATAATCCTCGGGACTTGGTGCACGAGCCCCTCCGGGCATATTAGAACCATTCGCTCTAACACAATACTCTAAGAAAAAAGCCGAATATTTATAGGCGTAAAAATTATCTGCTTGCAAACCTGCTAATCGCTGAGCATCTAAATGTGCTACAATCGGCACACGGTCGGGAACGGCACGAGCTTGCTCGGTAAGCATATAAACACCATGATACACTCCGTTAAAGAATACATCTACCATTCTTGAGCGAGGTGAATAATACATTCCGTCAAAAATCTCTCTAGCCATTGTGTAGGCAGTATGATTACCTACCATCGTACGATCATTAAAGTTAGCTCCACTTACCAAAACCCAATTGCGGTTAGTTGGCATACCTAACATTGATTGGTGATTAGAAACCGGATTATCAAATCTAATTCGATAACCTTTTTTAAACTCCGTCCAACTACCGCTACCTCTGCCTCTAAGATCAAACTCAGTTCTTGCTAAATTATATTCTCCTGCATTTTCTACACGGATATACGAGCGTATCCACGAACTATTACCAAAATTAAAGTTAGGATTTTGAACACTAGTGATAGGAATTGTAACCCCAGGTGCTACCATAGGTGCAGAACCTGTTGCACTAGGCAGACCACCGTTAGGATTAGATTGCGTATGACTTACTATATCGATAAAAACTGCTGGCAAGGTGCTATGACGCTCCCATCTAGCACGCAGTTCTATGGTTTGATTAGGCATTGTAGTAAAATTAAAATTTTGCCATGCGTTATTTATAAACCTCTCCCATCTGCCAAAGCCATAACCAGGACGAATTGGAGGTGTAGGTGGAAAAATTCTACTGCCTGGTTCGGCTGTAATAGGCTGTACATAAAGTCCTTCTACCAGTGTATCAAATGCAATAGAAATTCCACGACGCCAGCGTGCAATAAGGTTTATATTGCCACGCACAATACCACCTGTGTATGTAGCACCACCTAGTAGCCAGCCATCAAAAATATAAAGCGACCTGATTGGTGTGGGTAACTGGTTTTCTGAAATAGTATCTCCGTTTGCTACTAAAAGCGATTCTACCTCTAAGTCCTCTACACCTGTGCTGAATGTTATTGTAAATATTTGAGAAAAGCGAGCTTCTAATATAACATCTCTAGCGGGCATTTCGTCAAAATCAAAAAGAACATCGTCTTCAAACCATCCATCAAAGCGGAAACCATCTCTAGTGGGTGGAATGGGTGCATGGAGCGTAATTCCCTCTTGCCCTCTAATTGGTTCGATAGGATTATCAACTCCTATAAAAAATATGCCAAAAATTATTGGTTCAGTACTAGGTGGACCGTTTGAATCAATTGGACCATTTGGCAGAGATGTTGGTGTACAAGCAATAACAGCCAGTAGCAAAACCATCGAAAGAACCGCTATAAGTTTTTTAAGTTTTAGTTTTTTTATATTCATTATTTTATTTATGTTTATCTCCTATCCTGCAACTAAAAACTACAAATGGTTGATTTAAACACCATATATCCTTAATTTGTAGTTTGTCATTTGTAGCTTGTAGTTAAAAGGTTTACGCTAGCCACTGAATTCTTGCAATTCTACCCATATTTCTAGTTAATGCTGTTGTTCTATTTGCATTTCCTTCTACTAGCGTTCCAGCTTCGTGATAACCTCTAAACGCACTAAGAACACCTAACTGTACATCGTCACTAAAAGACAATCCTGATACTAAACTATCTACAAAGCGAGTAGCGAAGAATTCGTAACGGATAATATTATTATTCTCATCTCTAATTGGAGTAACAACATCTGCCGCTATAAAGCGACCAGCAGTTCTAAAATGACCTGAATCTGCTAAAAATCCAATTTCAGTAGCAAAACCAGCACCTGTTCTACCAATAACACCAGGGAAGAAAGCTCTTGCATAAGCCTCATTTCCGTCAAAATGATTTAACATTGCATGAGTGAAAATACGACGGAAGTTTATTGCCGTGCCCCATGTTCCATGAGCATTACCGTGTCCTCCACCTAAAGAGTGCCTTCTATCCATAGGATAACCAGCTAAGCCACCTACAACAGGATAATTAGGATTAGTAAAGAAGTCACTATTTACAGCATATAGATTATCTGTCCAACCGTATTTAAGCCCTGAAACTACCCAAAAATATCCTAAATGTCCTACTGGTGTTCCATCTAGATTAAGATCGTTATGAAGAACCCATCTAGCAGACCCAGTAACAGTACTTCTGTGATTTTCAGGGAAGATAAATATTTGAACACCTTTAATATGGTTAGCTCTATCTGACCAATCCCCATGACCTTGTGCTAAATTAAATGGAGTTAAAGCACCTCCGGTTAGAGCCATATTTGTAAGTAGATTGCCTGTAACATCTCCACGCATAGCCTCCCAATTTCCTCCTCCAACATAAGCTGAAGGATGAAACAACACGCTACCGCTATGAGTATGTGCTCCGCCACCTGTCGGTGCACCATTACGAGTTGGCGGAAGTGCTAATCTATTAGCTACGGTTCTTCTAGCTTCATGCAATCTTAGATATTCACCAACAAAGCCGCCAAGTCCTACACCCGTTCTTACACCTTGTAGCATATAGTTAGCATCTTCTACCTCGCTAGCTATGCTTGCAGTTGGTGTGCCGATTGCGACATAAGCATCTAATGCCACTTGAATCAAATGCCAGCTATCGTTTATAGCACCGCCGGCACCAAAGCCAGGCCATTCAAATGTAATCGCACCCGAAATTGCTTCAACAGCTGTAATAAATGCTATTTCGTTAGCAGGAAGAATAGCATTTATAGCATCCCAAATTTCTTCTAGTCTTTCTCTAGCGTCTAAACCATTAGCTAATGCACCCGATAAAATTCTATCACGAGTTCTTGCTAGCACCACTTCTTCTGTAGTATCGAATACCCTACGCATTTCACTAACTATATTTAGATATTCTCTAACCTGCTGTTGTGCCATAGTAGCAAATGCTGTCGCGAGAGGAAGAGCATTAACTGAAGCTACAAACTCACTTACCACATTCAATTCTAATTGATTAAATAACGCTCGAGCAGCCTCTATTCTTTCTATTAGTTCCTGATTTCGTGGTACAATAATCGCATGATTATTACCAATAACAACTGTAGCCGAAGCCTCAGCGGCTAAGATAATATCTAACGATTGGTTATTATATCCTATATTAGCTAAATCGCCCGCTATTGCGTTAGCATTTGATATAAGGGTATTTTCGTTTGCAATAAACGGATGAATTGCTCCACCGAAATTCATAGATGCTGTACGGCGGAATAGAGGACCCTCCGGACCATTTCTTACATTGGCATCCGGTCTAGAAATTAGCTGACCTGTAATGTAGCGAAGATTATATTGTAGTGGAGAGCTAGCTAAAGTAGCCCCTGCCATATTAAAGCCTCCGTCGCCTGTCATAAATGCTCCGGCTTGAGCAGCATTATCAAAGCGTAATCCGTTTACACCACCATAAATCAATACACCGTTATGGCTTATTGTACCAAGTCCGTCTGTATTTAAAGTATATGAAAGTGTAGCCGGATACGGTATGCGTATCAACCAACCAATTCCTCTTTCGTCAGCATCACTTGTGCCTTCGCCGTGTCTACGGATATTACCGTTTGGATAACGATTCCAAATCCAATAGAATCTTTGTGTGTTTACAAGTTGAGATTCGCCAAAGGCTAAATCGCCTAGAATAAACGGACGGCTATAAAATCTAACTATAACATGGTCTACAACGAATTGATCCAAAGTTGGATTAACAGCTCTACCGAAATGCCCTCCAATAACAGCAGTTCCGGTAGCATTATATCTAAGAGTACCGAAGAAGTTACCAAATAAACCTGCACCCATTTGCGAAAATGCTACCCAATCTCCTGCACCGCTATCTACAAATACATTACTTACTTGCCCTGTAGTAAAACTAAGTACATCTGGATTATAAACAGCAGTTAGTTCAAAGTAAAAATACACTAACGCATCCATTGCCAGTCGCACTGTAATAATTACCGTACCTGGCACACGGGCAAAAAGCGTACCGTTTACTACTGCAACAATATCGGAATTAGAAGAAGTCCAAATTAGTTCAGCATCGTATGGATAAACTCTATAAATTAAAGCAAAATTAGTTCTTTCTCTTAATCCGTCTACCAATTCCGATGCATCTAAATTAGTAACCGTTACATAAAGTGCCGTTACATAAATAAAGTAGAAATAAGTATCCGGAGCATGTGCCGACCTTAAATAAATCCTCACTAAACCACCGGCAACTGCAGTAATCCTACCCGTATTGTCTACAATAGCGATTTCGGGATCATACGATTCCCAAATCCAATCGCCTCGGTTAACTCGAATATCAGGAGTACGCACTTGCCCTATTCTAAACATAAAGTCGCCATCTAAAATTACAACCTCTACAGGCAATAACTCTACCGTGATTGCAACAGTTCTAGTTAGGGTAGTTGTGCCGTCTATAAGAGTTACGGTTATTGTAGTTGTACCTGTGCCAACAGCAACAATAACACCATTAGCATCTACAGTAGCTACCGAAGTATCGGTACTAATAAAAGTTACAGTCTCGGTACTGTTTACAACTGTAACACCAAGTACTAACACATCAATATAGTCTAAGGTAGCCTCACTATGACTAAGATATAACGCTATAGGAGCAACCGCATCTATATTAAGTGTAATATACTCATAAATATCCAAATTGATAGCACTTTGCACACGCACAACAACTTGCCCGATTGCCCCTGCATTTATAGCAACCGTAGCACTTATATCAGTGGTCGTCATAGTAGCTAAAGCAGCACCTTCGATAATAGTAAATACTAAATTACCACGATTTATAGACGGAGCTAGCGTGATGCTAGTGCTTGGTCTTATAGATAACTCGTTTTGAGGAACACTTAGTACAATAGTTTCGGCTACTCGTACATTTACATTTACAACAAAATTAGGATTTAGAGTAGATGTAACAAATATTGTAGTAACCGCATCCGGCATATTAGCAGTAAGTTCACCTGTATATTCGTCTACCGATACAATATTAGGATTATCGGATATAAAGCGAATATATCCTCGTGGATATCTTAAACTTATGGTATATGTACTATTTGGCTCTAATATAGGAACTGCTTCTACAACAACTCGTGGCAATATTTCAATATCTATTGTATCAACTAAAATTCCACGAATACTTCTAGCGGAAATCGTAACTGTACCATGGTTATCAAGCGATGCTCTTACCCGCCCTAAAGCATCAACAATTGCCCTAGTTGGGTCGCTAGAAATCCAAACAATAGGATTTTGGCGATTAGCAGGCTCAGATGTAACAGCTGATAGCTGTATTATATCCCCTAATTCCATACCGTCATTAACTGGCGGAGCAATCGTTGTTGTAACAAAATGGTCGTAAGCATTACGCAATCTAGGCATAAAGCCATCTATCAGATGCCAAGCTCCCGGATTTAGTCTATTTTCAAAAATAGAGACATTTGTAAGTTCATTTAAGCCGATTACAGTTACACCTTCTAATTCATTAGTTGGACGACCCGCTGAAGCTACAAACACATTTTCGAACACGCCGCCAACTGAACCGGTAAATAAAGCGTTACCTGTTGTATTAAAGGTAGGTGCCGATCCACGCATAATAAAAATCGAATCCGTAATTCTTGCCATAGGAGCACCAACTGTGGCTACCGCTGCCCTAGATGCTGTAGATGTTGTATAAGTTATATCAAAAACACTGTTTTCTATCGTGCCACCAAAAGGAGGAGATATGCCAGCACCTCCAAAAGCGTTATATGTACCGCCAGCAGTCGATGTCATTTCTATTGTAATATTTCTAATTACACCGGTAACCCCTAAACCACGCATAAGTTCTCGTGCTGTAAAGTTATAAATTGTAAAGCCGTTACCCTCTAAAGTGCCCATAAAAGGCATTTCCCATCCAAACCAAAATGCTGGAGACGCAATAGGAGCAAGAGTACTAATATTAACACCACCCATATCAATATCGTTAGCAAGGCTTACATTAACAAACGGATTAGGTGAGTCGGTATGATACCTTCCTGTTATAGGTCCGCCCATCGCAACCATTAATTCATCTGCTGTGCTTACTAATATAAAATCGCCTTCTTCTACATTCACGGTAGCTTCGGCAAAAAAGATATTTTCACCCCTAGTAACACTTGCCCTTACAATAGTTGAGCCTGCGTTCTCAGCAGCTGTAACTAAACCATTCTGATTAACTGTAGCAATACTTGTATTTGCAGAAGACCAAACAACTTCTAACTCTTCCGCTAATATAGCTACGCCGTCCGGATGCTCTTCATTATAAAGTCGCATAGAAGCAGTAAATGCCCTTTGCTCTCCAAAAGTTAATGCCATACTCCCTGGAGTTAACTCAATAGCAATAAATTCGTCTGCAACCATAATTGATACGCTGTCGCTAGTTGCACCAATATTAGCAGAAACAATAGCATTTCCATATGCAAGTGCTGTAACTAAACCAGCATTGTTTACTGATACTACACCTTGCCCACTAGCAACCGCCCATGTTACAGTTTGATTTTCGGGTTCAAATACACCTGTTAACTGAAACTCTTCATTAGGTCTTAAAAATAAAAAATCTTGGTCTATAGAAACTGTAGGCTGAGAAACAGCAACCGAAACCGCTCTTTCTACACCGCCTGCCGTAATAATAATATTTGTAGTTCCAGGAGCTACAGGCGTAACAAAAGCTAAATTATTAGATTGTGTAACTGTAGCAATACTTGAATTATCGGTTCTAAATGAAAGCGGGGAAAGTGTTGTGTTAACTTCTATTTGACCGGGCAAAGCCTGGCCTACAAAAAGCAAAAGATGCTCTACCGATACTTCAAAAACTGTATCATCCGGCGTAACTATAATCACAGCTGAAGACATATGCAAACCAAGCGAAGCAGTAATAGTTGCTTCTCCTTCACTTACACCTCTAACCAAAACCTGATTATTAGGCATTTGACTAATAGTAGCCACTGCCGTATCAGAAGAACTCCACTGAGGTTGCCCTGTGATATTTTGCACTGTTAGTTGCAGTGGTCTCGTTTCGTTTACAGCTAGCTCTAAAGAGGTAGGAGCTATAGTAAATACAACCGCTGGCGAAGAAGGAGAAGGCACTTCGGTTATAGTGCCATTATCACTAGGGCATCCAACAAAAAGCGTCGTTGCCATAATTACTGCAAAAGCAATTCCAAAAATCGCTATTGCCTTTCTGTAGAGTTTTTTTCGCATAGAATATCTCCGCATGATAATAAATATGTAAAAATAATCGTAGGAATGTGCGAAAAATTGTATATATATTTATCACACATGCCTAAGCATACATTATATTATATACCAAATATTCAATCTGTCAACCGCTTTTTTAATAAAATTATAAAAAACTGCTTTCGGCATTTTGATTGCCTACGAAGCTCATCTTTTTTGTTCAAGTAAGCTTGTATGTAAGATTAATAATTCTTATAGCATAAAAAACTAAGTACACTATCAATTATTAAAATAAAACATTACTTACTTTTATCAAAAGCAAATTCCATAATTTCATTAAGTCTATTCTGATTATCAGTTAAACGCAAATAACCAAGTAATGCTTCAAAAGCAGTTGCTTTATTGTATTCATCTATAGTTGAGTTTTTAGCTTTTGTGCCGTGACTAGCATTTCTTGCCCGCTTTACAAATGCTTTTTCGCTATCTTCTAAAATCTCATTTAAAGCATATAAAATTCCGCACTGAGCTTTTGCTGATACAAACTTAACTGTTTCTTTAGAAAGTTGACCACTTTTATAGTCATGCGATAAAGCTAGTCGCTCTCTAACAAACAAACTCCATACAGCATCACCCACTATAGCGAGTACCCCCATATCCTTTTGATTAGCATCTACTTGGCTTAAGAATTTCATAATAATATTTTATCATAAATATTATTTGCCGTCAACTTTCAGATACATTCTTTTCGCCTTTGGCTAGATTCTCGCTTGTTGGGCTTTGATTTTGGCGGTTTATTATTGTGCGATTGATTATAAGCTCAAAAGAGCAACCCAGCAGCTTAGCCGCTTGCTCGCACATAAGCATTCTAGTTAAATAAATTTGCAAAAATTCCATTGTAGCAGAAAGTTTTGTGTCCATATAAATAAATAGACGAATAACCATATTTTCTTTATCTACCGTAATGTAATTTTTTAATATAGATAAATTTACTCTGCCGTGAATATCATCCATAGTGCGTTTGCCTACCCTACTACGATGAGCGTCGGATTTGTCGGCAATAGCAAGTGCTGCCGAAAGTATGTTTACAGGGTTACCTGTTTGCTCCTCGTGATTACCGACTGCAGATATTATTTGAGCATTCTCTAATGGGTCTAAACCCATACGGGCAAGAATATCAAAGCTAAGCATAGCACCCGTTAGCCCATGATTAGAACGATTTATAGCATTGCCGATGTCGTGAATATAACCGGTAATCGCACCAAGCTCGATTGTGCGTTCAGGATAACCTAAAGCGCGCAAAATATTCGCCGTAGTTTTAGACACATAAGAAACATGGCGATGCCCATGCTCGGTATAGCCTAAAAATTCTAAATTGGCATTTGCTGTCTGAATTAGTGCCTTAATTTCAAGATGATTTTTTACCGTAGAGAGAGTGATTTGCTTTTGAGGATTTTGCATTAACTATAATTATTGCCATCAAAGAATATCATTATGCTATAAATTATAGTACTTCTTTCTTATATTTGTGCTAAGATAGCTTTCATAAATTCAGTTTCGTTATGTACTCGATAAATTTGCTATCTCCTTTCTAAAATCGTTGCAAAAAAACCATCTGTGCCGTGGATGTGTGGATATAGATTTAGTGATGATTGCGGTTGAAAAAAAATATTATTACTTTCTAAAAAATCATCTATAATATTTTCGTTTTCTTCACTAAAGACTGTACATGTGCTATAGCAAAGTCTACCATTAGGTACAATATAATTACTAGCGGTTTGTAAAATTGATTTTTGAATTGCGGTTAAGCTAGATATATCACCCGGCTTTTTAGTTAGTAGAATATCGGGCTTTTTGTGTGCTACTCCTATTCCGCTACAAGGAACATCGCAAATAACTAAATCAAATTTATTTATAAAATTGGGATTAAGTATTGTTGCATCGTTTTTCAGTGTTGTGATTTTTGTTCCTACCTTACTAGCATATTGCTGTATCAGTGCGACTCTATGGTCGTGAATATCGCAAGCTACAATTTCTGCTTCTGGAAAAAGTTGCTTTAGATAAACCGCCTTACCACCTGGACTTGCACATAAGTCTAATATTTTTTTAGGTATAAAATCTTTAATGAAATTATGCACCGCTTTAATTGATGCTAATGATTGCACAATATAATCGCTGTTATCTATTGCTTTTTGTGCAGTATGACAAACATAGTAACCATACTTGGTACGATTTTTAATTATATTCGGATATTTTTTCTCAAACTCATCTCTTGTTATGTGTGATAGGTTTACTCTGATATGTGTATTAGTTGTAGGTTTGGCTAAAACAAAAGCTTTTGCAAAACCAAAATCATACTTTGCTTGTAGTTTTTCTAAAATCCAAACAGGAAAGCTAGATATTATTGATAAATTTTGAATATTGTTGGGTTCGGGCAATTTAATAGAAATTGACTTTTTAAGAACTGCATTTATAAAGCCGCTAGCACCACTCTTCCCTACAGCTTTTGCTAAATCGACAATTTTACTAACTGAAGCGTAGCTTGGAGTATCAGTTTTTCGCAAAAAATAAAGTCCTATCTTAATAATAATAGCTATTGAGATTTGTGGTTTCTTTTCTACTAACTTATCTAATATCCAATCAAACTCTAAACTATTCTCTAGCACACCATAAAATATCGCCGTGATAGCTGGTTTACTATCAACAGGCGATTTACTTAAAATATCATTTAGTGCTATTGTAGAGTATTTTTTATCTATAAAAACTGCCTTTAATGCTTCATAGACATCTTTTTCTATCTTGAGTTTCATCTTTTGTTTCTATACTTTATTAAGCTTAGGTGACATTCTATCACACATACATTTGATTGTTCATAAACGCCACTAATAAATCAATTATTCCTCATTTCTAATTTCTCATTAATTATAAAGTTTTTGCTATATCTTTTTTTAACCTATAAATAATTTTTTTCTCTAATCTACTTATGTAGCTTTGCGAAATGCCAAGCGTATCGGCAACTTCTTTTTGAGTTTTTTCTTCTAATCCCGCTAGTCCAAATCGCATTTGCATAATTTCTTGCTCTCTAGCGTTTAATTTACCAATCGCCGTCCACAATAACTGCTTTTCTACATCGTTTTCTATATCTTTGGTAACCAAGTCAGGCTCTGTACCTAAAATATCGCTCATCAACAATTCATTACCTTCCCAATCCACATTAAGAGGCTCATCTAGCGATACCTCGTGCCTAACACGCACCATACGACGCAAATACATCAAAATTTCGTTTTCAATACATCTGCTAGCATATGTCGCTAATTTAATGTTCTTTTCTACCACAAAAGAATTAACCGCTTTAATTAGTCCAATAGTCCCCACCGATACTAAGTCCTCTAAATCTAGCCCCGTGTTATCAAATTTTCTGGCAATATACACAACAAGTCGCAAATTACGCTCGATTAGTGCCGTTTTTGCCTCGATTTTACCCTCGCTAAAAGCCTTTAAGGTTTCGATTTCCTCTTGAGCGGTTAGTGGTAGCGGAAGTGCCTCACCACTAGTAATGTAATATAAAACATTATCTTCGTCAAGGAAAAGTGTGTCGATTACTTTTTGCAGTATTTTTCGTATTTTCATTTAAGTTACTCCTTGTACTTCGGTCTTAGTAGTTGTTTTAGTTTTTGAGCGTAGATTTATATTTTCAAATATCGCTTTATGTAGAATTATGTCGCAGTTTCCAAAAAATTTTCCGCTAGAACCTATGGACAATCCCAGAGCAACACCTTCTATTCTATGAGGGATATTCTGATTGTAGAACATGAATTTTTCTAATGGAAGAACTAAAATTTTGGATTTTTTATTACCAACTGAGTTTGAGTTTATATAATAAGCTTTTGGATGAATTTCAGATAGCTTATCTCTAAGGAGTGCTGATAATCCTCGATCACCTAAAATTTCTAATGAAAGTGACGAAGATAAAATTACAACAGGCAAATCGAATCTATTACACCACAACATATTACCTGTATCTACAAATCCCAATACAGAAAACTCTTTATTAAATATTGAAAAGTTAGTTTTTAAAATCAAATCTTTTGTAAAAAATGTTCGTTTAATTTTTGAAAGTAGTTTTCGCAAGATTACATACATTATTAAAGCAAATAATATTACTAGTCCAACTGGAATATTGCTTACCGGCAATGTTAAGGCGTTTTCTACACTACCGTGAATATTTAGCCCAACAGCAAAAAGTGCCCCTCCGAATATAAAGGACACCGCTAAAAATATAAGGCTAGATGACAATAATTTAGCCTTTTTAAAAAACAAAATAAATGTTAATGATAAGAGTAAAGCTATGCGGAGACTCAGCAAAAATCCAAAATGCCAGTTTAGAAACGGAAAAATTACCGCCACCGCTGTACCGATTATACTAGCTAAAAAAGCCCGATAATAAGATATTTTTACCGATAAAGCCCGATAGCTTAAAATTGAAATTAATAGCGTAATAAAAAAATTATCTATTATAACGACTTCTATGTACACGACCATTTTGATAGTGTATCAAAACTAAATTGTCGAAAAACAAGTGTTTAAATAAAAAAAAGAAATATTATAAAAGCATTTTAATAATAAATATGGCTTTTGCTACTACTCCTTAAACAAATGCATTATCAAAAACCTCGTCGATATTGTCGGCAAAGATGATTTTTACTGTGTCAGTAACCTCAGATGGCAAATCCTTAACATCTTTTTTATTCTCAGATGGAATTATGATTTTTTTTATGCCTACACGATATGCGGCAAGAGATTTTTCTTTAAGTCCTCCAATTGCCAATACTTTACCTCTAAGAGTAACTTCACCTGTCATAGCAACGGATTTACTGATTTTTTTACCGCTAAAAGCACTTAAAACTGCCGTTGCGATAGTAATACCTGCACTTGGACCGTCTTTTGGAGTTGCACCCTCTGGAAAATGCACATGAACATCGTTTGTCTTAAATGCTTCGCTAGGTATACCAAAAGCCTCGGCTCTGGTCTTTACTAAACTCATCGCCGCTTGGCAAGATTCACGCATAACATCGCCTAGAGAACCCGTTAAAATAATATCGCCTTTACCGCTAGGAATAAGTACAACTTCTATCGTAAGAGTAGTACCGCCAACACTTGTCCAAGCCAAGCCTGTTGCTGTGCCAACTTCGTCCGACTCGAGCGATTTATCTTTTTTATACTTCTCTACACCTAAAAAGTCTGTTAGGTGCTTACTTTCCACGCTAAAACTCTCACCTTTTTTAATATCACCATTTACTACTTTAACCGCTACCTTTCTACATACTGTACCTATCTCTCTTTCTAAATTACGCACACCCGATTCTCTTGTATAGCCACTTGTAATTTTAAGCATAACTTTATCATCAATATTAACTTGACCTTCTTCTAACCCGTTTGCTTTAATCTGCTTAGGTAAAAGATAACGCTTTGCTATTTGTAATTTTTCCTCTTGAGTATAGCCGGATAATTCGATTATCTCCATTCTGTCAAGAAGTGGCATAGGAATAGTGTCTAAAGTGTTTGCTGTTGTAACAAACATAACTTTAGATAAGTCGTACGGCAATTCTAAATAGTGGTCCTTAAATTTAGCATTTTGATTGGGGTCTAATACCTCTAACATCGCACTCGCTGGATCGCCCCTAAAGTCACTACTCATTTTATCTATTTCATCTAATAAAAACACGGGGTTAATGGTTTCAGCATTTTTCATAGCTGAAATAATCCTGCCGGGTAATGCTCCGATATATGTGCGTCTATGCCCTCTTATCTCTGCTTCATCTCGCACACCGCCTAAACTCATAGATACAAATTTGCGCCCGCTGGCTCTTGCAATACTCTCTACAATACTTGTTTTACCAACACCTGGCGGACCAACAAAGCACAAAATAGGTCCCTTTATCTCTTTATTAAGTTTAGTTACGGCAAGATATTCGACTATTCTCTCTTTAACTTTTTCTATGCTGTAATGGTCTTCGTCTAGTATTTTTTTAACTTTTTTAAGGTCTACAGTATCCTTACTCTGTTTATCCCACTCTAAATCTAAAATCCATTCTATATAGCTTCTGCTTACCGCCGCTTCTGGCCCTTGCTGGCTCATCCGTTCTAGCTTTGTAATCTCCTTCAAACAACGCTCTTTAACACTTTCGGGCATTTTTTTCTTTTCTACCCGTTCCTTAAACTCCAATAATTCGTCCGCATTATCGCCTAATTCCTCGTGAATTACTTTTATCTGCTCTCTTAAAAAAAGGTCTTTTTGGTGTTTCGCAATATTTTGAGAAACCTTTTGGGAAATCTTTTTCTCTACTCCTAAAATCTCACATTCTCTTGTAAGATATGTGTAGATTTCTTCCAATTGAGAAAACTCGTCGGGAAGCATTAGTAATTTTTGTTTTTCGTCATCTTTTTTTAGAATATGAGTTCCAAAAAGTCCAATAAAGTTGGTAGCATCACTAATTCTAAGTGCCGCATCTACATCAGGCGGAATGCGATTATTTAGCTTGCGATATTGCTCGAACTGTTCGCTGATTTTACGGCGTATTGCCTCTACTAAGAGAGTTTCGCTAGGCTCACTTGGATACGGCTCTACCGTAACCTCAAAGTGAGGCATAAGCGTAACATAATTATTTATTGTTGCTCTATCTGTAGCAAAAGCCATAACCCTAACGGCATCGCCGGGCATTCTAATAACTTGCTTTAGTTGTGCTAAACAACCAATACGGTGAATATCTTTGGGCTGAGGACTAAGTGTATTGGCATTTTTTTGCGTAGCCAAAAATACTGTTTTACCTTCTTCCATAGCTTTATTAAGTGCGATAATAGACTTATCTCTAAGTATATCAAAATGCACCATTTGCCCTGGAAATGCAACAACACCCCTAAGAGTAATCATTTTATAAACCGCTTCATTTGTAGAGGTTATATTTTGAATCGTTTGTTTGTGTAGTTCTTCCATTTTTTTCAGTGCATAAAGCATAGTTCATAGTGCATAGTGCATAGCTGTTGATTTATTGAATAATAAGTCTTTCACTATGCGTTATATACTAAGCACTATGCACTATAATTTATCCTGCTTTCTTTTTTGTTGTTGTCTTTTTTGGCATTTGTACTGCCGTTGACTCTTTTTTTATAATTTCTCGCCTTATTACGCTTGGTTGAGTTTTATCTTTTATACACTCTTCTGTAACAATAACCTTTTGAATATCCTTATCACTAGGAATTGTGTACATAATTTCTATCATACATTCTTCTAAAATCGAACGAAGTCCTCTAGCCCCTGTTTTAAGGTCTATTGCTCTACTTGCAACAGCCTCTACCGCAGGAGCTTCAAACGATAACTCTACCCCATCCATCTCTAATAACTTAGCATATTGCTTTACTAGTGCATCTTTCGGTTCGGTTAAAATTTTAACAAGTGCCGATTTATCTAATTCTTCTAAACAAACAGTAACAGGAATTCTGCCGATAAACTCGGGAATCAAACCGTATTTTATAAGATCTTGAGGCTGAATATCCTTTAGTATTTCGTTTTTATTTTCGTTTTCTTTACTAACTACCGTACCGCCAAAACCCAATTGAGCATTACTTGTACGCTTTTGAATAATTTTATCTAAACCCACAAACGCACCGCCGAAAATAAATAAAATATTAGTTGTATCAATTTGCAAAAACTCCTGATTAGGATGCTTTCTTCCACCTTGCGGAGGAACATTAGCAACAGTGCTTTCGACAATTTTAAGCAATGCTTGCTGAACACCCTCTCCGGATACATCACGAGTAATCGACACATTTTCGCCTTTTCGAGTAATTTTATCTATCTCGTCTATATAGATTATGCCCCTCTCAGCTTTATCTACATCATAGTCGGCGTTTTGAATTAGCTTTAATAAAACATTTTCTACATCCTCACCAACATAGCCTGCTTCGGTTAGAGTTGTAGCATCCGCTACTGCAAAAGGAACATTTAAAATACGACTTAATGTTTGTGCTAAAAGTGTTTTACCGCTACCTGTTGGACCAAACATTAAAATATTACTTTTTTTAAGTTCTATATCATCGTCTTTTTTAGAGTTTTTACCTGTAAGTTTTTTACCTTTAGTAGCCGGTTTTTTGCGTTCGTTATAATTGATGCGTTTATAATGATTATAAACCGCAACGCTTAAAACCCGCTTAGCACTATCTTGACCCACAATATAATCGTCTAATCTATTTTTAATTTCTTCTGGGGTCGGCAAAGCAATAATGCCGTTAGCACTCTGTTCTTTAGCCTCGCCCTCTAGTACAACATCGTTGCAAACCTCTATGCAAATTTCACATATATATATGCCTTCCGGTCCACTAACCAAATGCTTAGTATTACTTTGCGGTTTACCGCAAAAACTACATTTTGCTTCTATAATTTTGTTCATCTTATTCAATGTTCAATGCTCAACGCACATCGCACAATAAATGTCTTATTTAATTTTATATAAATAATCCTTCATTGTGCATTTTACAATGTGCGTTAAAAATTGATAAATTTTTACCTTGCTCTTACCTATCCTCGTCTACTAAAAATTTTATCGATAATACCATATTCCAGCGCTTCATCAGCACTCATATAGTAGTCTCTGTCTACATCCTTTTCTACTTTCGATATCGGTTGACCACAATTTTTAGCAAGTATCGTATTCATACGACGCTTGATTTTTAAAATATGCTCTGCTTGAATCGCAATATCGCTAGCTTGACCACGAGAACCACCACTTGGCTGATGAATCATTACTTCGCTATTAGGAAGTGAGTAGCGTTTACCTTTAGCGCCTGCCGCAAGTAAAAAAGCCCCCATACTCGCCGCCATACCCACACAAATAGTAGATACATCGCATCTGATGTAATTCATAGTATCGTAAACACCCATACCGGCACTAACCGAACCGCCGGGACTATTTATATAAAGGCTTATGTCTTTATCTGGGTCCTTACCCTCTAAATGCAGTAGCTGAGCAATAATCAAATCTGCCGATTGGTCATTAACCTCACCTGTTAAAAAAATGATTCTGTCTTCTAGTAGCCTAGAATATATGTCGTAGCTTCGCTCACCTCTATTAGTTTGCTCTACAACCATTGGTATTAATCCGTTTCTAATGTTCATATTATGTTCCCTATATTTCAATATTACTTTATCGTTTTAATAAACTACAAATTACAAATTCGGACTTATTTAGCTGTTTTTACAATATTAAGGCAAATAAATCATTATTTGTAATTTGTACATTGTAATTCGAATCGTTTTTACTTCTTACTTTTCTCTCTCATTTTCAAATCTTTACCCACAACTAACTCATTATTTTTTTCTAAAAAGACAAATAGCTCATCTAGCACTAATTCATGCTTAATAAAATCCATCTCGCCGCTTTCGTATTTTTTTTGAAATTCCTCTAAATCCCTTTTCTCATCTTTACCCATACGCTTAATAACTTCTAATAACTTAGCTTTTTCTGCCGATTTTTCAGGCTTGATTTTCTCTTGCTTGATAATCTCTTGCATTATCATCCTAGTTTTAACGGCTCTTTTTGCTTCTTCTCTATTTTGTTTGCGATAATCTTCCTCACTAGACTGCGTGTATTTAAAGTAATCATCAATTTTCATGCCTTGATACATATATTGTAACCTTTGGCTAAACTCCTCCAACATACTGTCTAACTCGTCCTCAACCATACAATCAGGAATTTCTACTTTAGTATTTTCCGCTATAGCTTCAAGTATCTTAATGCGGTTTTCATCTTTCTGTTTATGCTCTTTATGCTCGGTTAACCTTTGTTTAATATCCTTTTTGTATTCGGCTAGTGTTTCAAACGGTGTAGAATCCTTAATATATTCATCTGTTAACTCAGGAAGTTCTTTAACCTCAATCGCATTTACCTTCACCTTAAATACAGCAGGCTTACCTTTTAGGTTTTCAGCGTGATAATCCTCTGGGAAAGAAACATTTACATCTTTTTCTTCGCCGATTTTTATACCAATCATCTGCTCCTCAAATCCTGGAATAAACTGACCGCTACCGATAACAAGCCTATGGTTTTGAGCAGTTCCACCATCAAACTTAACGCCGTCTATACTACCTTCAAAATCAAAAGTAACAGTATCACCGTTTTCGGTAGCACGCTCTACAGCCACCATTCTAGCACCCCGTTCTTTAGTTGCAGTAAGCTCGGCTTCAATTTCTTTATTCTCTACAGTATACTCAACTTGATCAATTTTAATACCCTTATACTGCCCTAAAGTAAGCTCGGGTTTTAGCGTTACACGCATAGTAAATTTAATATTGCCATTCTCACTTGGCTCTATATTTTCGACTCTTGGCCCATCTACAGGAAACAATTCCTCTTTTTCTTCTAACACCTTTCTATAGCCGTTTCTAGCTACAACATCAAAGGCATCGTCAAAATAAACATCAGGTCCGTAATGCTTTTCTATAAGCTTTCTAGGAGCAGTGCCCTTTCTAAATCCCTGAACGCTAAATTTTTTACCGTTCTTTTTATGCGCCTCGTCCAGCGCCTTTTCCCAAGCGGTTGCTTCAACCTCAAAATTCATTAAAGCCTCGCCTTTTTCTACAGTTACTGTATACTTCACTTAAACTTTTCCTCCAAGTTACCTACCTATTATATAGTAGGATTTTTTTTATGTCAAATAAAATAGAACACAAGCTATTCTATAATTTTAGGAAATAAACAAACTTCGCCCTTTTCCCAATTCAAATAATCTAGTGGCGTATGAGTAATTTTGAATTTGAAGGTTTTGCCCGATAATTCTTCAACCAAAAACACTATAGGTTTATTTTCTTTTATTTGTTGAGTTTTTAACTGTCCTTTTAACGAAGAAATAAAAATATCAAACTGAAGATTAAGCATAAGCGTTTCTCCAATATCTAATATATAAGGCTTCTCCCATAACTGATATTCCAATTCAAATGGTAGCGTAATACTGTTCTCTTTCTTTGAATTCAAAAAAATAGACGATAAAGCAATTTTCACATTACCAGCATTAAACAATATAATTTCCAAAAATTCAGGTGTAAAATTCTTTTCATTAATGACACCAGCATTATTTATAAAACTCATATATATATTCTTTTTCCAGTGCTGTTTGCTATTCCATAATGCCACAAGAACTGCTGAAAATGTTGCAATCGCACTAATTACTGAAATAATTATTGCCCATATTTCCAATCGCACAATTTCCTCCATTTTACTTACTTCCTTCTTCTAGGCGGGCGGGCTTTTTTGGCTTCTTTTTTGGTTGGCTCAAAGTTTTTCATAGTGTACGGGTGATTTTGCTCTACTGGGACTTTTTTGCCGATTAGTTTTTCTATATCGGCTAAATATTTCGTTTCGTCTATGTCGCAAAGCGATACCGCTACGCCCTCTCTGCCTGCTCTTCCCGTACGACCGATTCTATGAACATAAGTCTCTGGCTCGTTAGGCAATTCAAAATTAAATACATACGCAATACCGTCTATATCTATCCCTCTCGCTGCAATATCAGTAGCTACAAGCACACCCACCTTACCTTGCTTAAAGCAATCTAAAGCGTCCTGCCTTGCTCCTTGCGATTTATCGCCATGAATTGCTCTACACCTAATGCCCGCTAGAGTTAGCTTACGACACAACTTATCCGCACCATGCTTAGTTCTTGTAAACACTAATGTACTACTTCTAGGCGGAATTTGCTTTAATGCCCAAGCAAGAAGTTCGATTTTATTTACCTTATCCGTCATCATAACCCATTGCTCTATTCTATCTGCTGTAGCCGATACAGGAGCAACCGCCACACGCACAGGATTTATCAAAAGCGTATCAGTTAGCTTTTTAACCTCAGGAGGCATAGTGGCTGAAAAGAATAGCGTTTGACGAACTTTTGGCAAAAATTCTACAACTCTTTTTACATCGGGCAAAAAACCCATATCCAACATTCTGTCAGCTTCGTCAAGTACAAAAATCTCGACAGTAGTCGGGTCGATATGACCCTGCCAAACTAAATCTATAAACCGCCCGGGAGTTGCTGTTAAAATATCAACTCCGCCAGTCATACTTTTTATTTGATTAACAGCGCTAACTCCCCCCATAACAAGTCCTGTTTTAAGCGGCATAAATCTGCCGTACTTTTCAAATGATTCGTCAATCTGAATCGCAAGCTCTCTAGTCGGAGTTAAAATCAAAGCCCTAAGCGGTCGCTTATTACTCTTACCCTTTAATTGTGCATTGTGAATAGAGATTTGTACATTGTTCTCTAATCTATGCAAAATCGGCACAGCAAAAGCACAGGTTTTGCCAGTGCCCGTTTGAGCTGTACCTAAAATATCTCGCCCCTCTAATGCCGGCGGTATCGCTTGAATTTGTATCGGTGTAGGAGTAGTATACCCTAATTCGTCTATCGCTTGTATAATCCGTTTATCTAACGGCAAATCTAAAAATTTCATTTCTTACTATGAAAACCTATCGTAAAGTCGTCGTTTTCATCTATCTTTCCTTAAATAAAAATACCTCTGCTACTGAGAAGCACTTTTTCTATTTTATCACACTAAAACTAGTCATGCAATCGTTTTAGAAACATACGCAAAAAAACCTTTATCTTTCAACTCCTTTGCTGCTTGCAATGCTTTTTTGTAACTACAAAAAAAACCTACACACCCAGAACCGCTTCCTGTCATAATTGTTTTAATCGCCCCTACATTATGTAATTCTAACAATGTATTTGCAACTTCATAATTAATTTTAATGCTTGCTTTAGTTAAAGCATTATCCATAAAATCGAATGCCCTAAAACTGTTTACACCACTTTTCAAATTCTCCAAAAGACCATCATTATCACTAGGCTCAAATTTTTTATCAATATAAATCTCATCAAAAACCCTATATGCGTCTTTACTTAAAACTCCGCCTTTACCTTTAGCTATAACAATATTAAAACCCGTTTTATGGCTGCCTTTATCAAAATACTCTATCTCATTACCAACTCCTCTAACTCTTGCTAAGCCACCTCGTAATAAATAAGGCACATCGCTACCTATCGCCATCGCAATTTCAATTAGTTCTTTATTGTTCACAGCGATGCCGTTCATTTGAGCCAACCCTCTTAAAACTCCTGCCGCATCTACACCGCTACCTCCAAGACCTGCCGCTATGGGAATCCGTTTTATTACATCAATCTCAACTCCACCAAAACCAATTTTATTTTTAAAAACATTTATTGCATTTGTAACAGAACAATTATCAAAACAACTAACAGCTTTATTATCATTTATTAAATAACTAACCTTTACTTTTTTATCTTCTCGTTTTTTAATAACAACAATATCCGCCAAATCAACAGACACTATTACCATATCTAAGGTGTGAAGAGTTTCTCTTACACCCGTAATATTAAGCGACAAATTTATTTTAGCATTAGAATTTATCTCTAAGGATTTCATAATATAATTATATCATATTTTTTACAAAGGTCAACCTCTTACATAGATTTGATTTAGTCTTCCACTATCTCTAACGGAGCATAGTTTAGAGATAGATTTAGTTTGCCGGCAAATTCAAATTCGATTTCAGCGTAGCAGTTAGATGGTTCGCCTGAAATTGACATTATCGTACCTAGTCCAAAACGGTTGTGTTTCACGACTTTACCAACCGCGAAGTCTGATAGGTCTACTGTGGTATTTTTTGTTGGCAAATGCTTGAATTGCGTAGTGGATTTGCTTGTTATGTGTGATAGAGTATTTGTTGTTTGTGAAAACTGATGTTGTTTTATTGCAGAATTATAATAGTTATTATATGATGTATTGTTTTTACTCCATCCTCCAAAACCCTTTTCTTCTGGCATAGCTACTTTTGGTGGTTTAAAGTCTAACTCAGCTAAAAATCGACTTGGTAAACTATAACGACGCTCGCCATGTAAAAATCTGCTTTGAGCATAAGTTAAATACAAACGCTCCTCTGCTCTAGTTATAGCAACATACATTAGTCGCCTTTCTTCTTCTAACTCGGATTTATTGTCTTTGGCACGAGAAATCGGAAAAATATTTTCTTCTAACCCAACTATAAACACACACTTAAATTCTAACCCTTTAGCACTATGTACCGTAGCAATTTGAATGCAATCGTTAATGTTTTCTATTTCTTCGTCAGCATCGGTATAAAGCGAAACATTTTGCAAAAACTCCCCTAGCGTAGCCTCAGGCTTTTGCTTTACATACAATTCCATAGAATTTATAAGTTCTTTAATGTTTTCTTTACGACTTTCATTCTCGGTTGTTTCAGCCTCAAAAACAGCTTTTAGATCGATTAGCTTAATTAAATACCGAGTAAATTTGTCTACAGTTAATTCTTTAGAAGCATTTTGTAATAAATTAAGAATTGTGGCAAAAGGTTGCACTTTTTTAACGAGAGTTGGAGGCAATTCACCTGTTATGTCAGACATAATAAGCGTTTCAAATAGATTTTTGCCGGAAATTTTGCTATAATTTAATAATTGCAGCACTGCAGTTTCACCAATTCCTCGTTTTGGAAAGTTGATAACCCACAAAATCGCTTCGGTATCACTTGGGTTTGCCGTAAGACGCAAGTAAGCTAGAATATCTTTGATTTCTTTTCTATCGTAAAACTTAAATCCGCCTGTAACCTTATATTTTATTCCGTACTGAATACATTTCTCTTCAAAACTACGGGTTAAAGCGTTTATTCTAAGCAATATCGCAAAATCTGAATAATTATAAAGTGGCCTTTCTTTTTTTATTTCTAATATCTTTTTAATTACATACTCCGCTTCCACACTATCATCGTGTGCCACATAAAAAACAGGTTCTTCCCCATCGTCATTTTTTGTCCAAAGATTCTTCTCTAACCGCTCTACATTGTTTTTAATAACCTTATTAGCTAACGCCAATATCTTTTTAGTAGATCGGTAATTTTGCTCTAATTTATAGCGTTTTACTGTAAAATCGTGCAAAAAGTCGTGCATATTGGATATACTAGCACCTCGCCAACTATAAATACCCTGATCCTCATCACCTACTACCATAATATTTTTGTGCTTACTCGCTAAAGTTTTTACAAGCAAATACTGCACCGTATTAGTATCTTGAAATTCGTCTATGTGTATGTATTTAAAGCGATCTTGATAATGCTCTCTTGCCAATTCGCAATCTTGCAACATTCTAAGTGTTTTTAGCAATAAGTCGTCAAAATCTAATGCGTTAGCTATATCCTTTTCTTTTTCGTACCTTTCGTAAACTTCTGCTACATCGTCCGTTTTTGCACTATATTTTTTTTGATTACTAACATACTCATCAAACATTACCCCCTTGTTTTTAGCGTTTGAAATCTCAGCACAAATATTCTTACATTCGTCCGCATCTATATCACTTTCTTTAAGGATTTTCTTTATAAGTGCCTCCTTTTCTTTTTCGGTATAAATCGAAAAATTTTTCTCTATGCCGACATTCGTACCAAATCTTCTAAGCATTGACACACACATAGAGTGAAAAGTTGACATCCAAACATCGCTAAAATTATAAAATTCGCCTACTATATCAGACATAGCAAGCAATCTGTCTTGCATTTCTCGCCCCGCTTTGTTAGTAAAAGTGATTGCAAGTATGTTATAGGGATTAACTCCTTTATCTACAATTAAATGCGCTATACGATAAGTAAGTAGCCTTGTTTTACCGCTACCTGCCCCAGCCGTAACCAAAAGTGCACCTTCTGTATCTAACACAGGAGCAAGCTGGCTATCATTAAGCAACGATAAATCTATTTTTGAATTTGTTTCTGACGCAATTATATCCACAACTATAATAATAGCACAAGTTTATGTCTTTTTCAAATCGCTTTTTGAAAATGGTTTGATTTTAAAGATTGGAGAACTTGGGTTTATTATTGATTTTATTATTAGACTTATTAACTGATACACTCCTAGCACTATTAAAAATATACCGAAATAGCGTTTTAGGTTTTCGGGATGTGTATTAAATGCTAAGAAAGACGCTCCTATCGCAAATATTATGGCAGGAAGCGAAATTATTAGAATATATTTTGGCTTTACTAGCCCGTTTTTGAAATGGATAATTAGTGCCACTATCGCCATTGGGATAAATGCAACTAAATTTATCATTTGTGCTCCGTGCTGAGATACTCCAACGAATGTAACAAGCAGTGGAATAAGTAGTGTTCCGCCACCCATACCAAGACCGCCGAGTATGCCTCCGGCTAAACCTATTACGATGAATAAAATGTAGTTCATAGTTTTTTAGTGCATAGTGCTTAGTGCATAGTGCGTAGTGTATAGCGGTTGACTTATTTTCTAATTACAGAATTTGATTTAACTCAAATTATCCTTTACTAAAATAAGCCCTTCACTATACACTAAGCCCTATGCACTATAAACTATACTACCATCCTCACTCCTGCTGTTATCATCAGTATTGCAAAAACAAAACCTACTATTTTTGCTGGTAGCTTTTTTAAAAGCAATGCCCCTATTATTCCGCCAACTAAAACTCCGCCACCTACAAATAAGGTTTGTTGTAGATTAAAATGGCCGTTTAACCCATAAAATATAGAACTTACTATAGTGATAGGCAAAATTACTAAAATTGCTGTAGCGTGGCTGACTTTGACTTCTTCTTTTAGACCTTTATTAAGTAGTGGTACGGCAAGCATTCCTCCGCCACCGCCGAAAAAACCGTTTATAAAGCCAACTCCGCTACCGCCTATCGCTCCAAATAAAAAACTCTTTGCTTTTTTGCCTTTTATTTTTTCTTTCACAAAAATAGTATTTGCTATTTTTGCACAAAATAATTTTGGATAGGCGAAATGTGTAAAATAATTGAAATAATTAAAAAAACTGTTTGCCATTGCTACGACAATACTATATAATTGTAAGGTGTGTGCCTATACGACTATGTGCTTTTACATTTTAAATGGCATTGCAATCCTATTGAATATTGAATAATAAATATTTAATAACAAATGATTTATTTTCAGAAATAAAATAAATCGGCAATTATTAAATATTAAATATTAAATATTAAATAAATTATCTGTATATATAAATACTAACTACAATAAAGATATAGACAAACTTAAGAGAGATACTGAAGGAATAATTTTCAATGAACAACACAAAAAAAACTAAACCATTAACAAAAATTGCCGTATGGCTTATTGCTATTGCTTTTGCGATTTCGTCATTTACATTTATGCCGTTTATTGCCGATATGCTTAGCACTAATTTTGCTTTTGCTTCAGATGAAGTTGTAGGCTTTGTAGATTTTGCCCCTAGAAACCTAGGGCTAGAAAATCCACGCTTTGCTAGTAGCTCTGGCGAAGCACCAGGCGCACCTACTGGCTGGACGCAAACTGTATTCCCTAATATAAATAGGGGTGCAACTATCTCGGGTGTGTTTGACCTAAACGAATATAACGCTAGCGAGGACATTCAAGAAGAATTTAGACTAACTGATTACGCAGAATTTGCGGGTCGTTCTCCTCGTCCGCTGCCTAGCCACCGCGTTGCTATGGCAGACGGCGAAAATCGTTTTTTAATGATTAACACTACTGAAGAAACTGAAGCCACTATTGTAGGTTATAATTCTTCTGCTTTAACGCTTACTCAAAACAGCTTTTTTAGAATTTCTGCTTGGGTACAAACCGGTCAATTTAATAATATTTATGGTGCGGCTATTCGTATAAACGGTATTGAAGACCACAGCATTGCCTTTACTGATATTAGAACTCTTCCCGCTGGTGTAAATACTGCACAAGAAATTCATAATTACCGTGATAATCACGAGTTTTTCGGCTGGGAGCGTTTTACTTTCTTTATTGCGACTTCGGCTTTAGCTTCTGAAACGGTTCATTTAACATTAACTGTTGGCGACTTTTATAGTGGATTTGATATTCCTAGGGCTCGTGGCGGAGAAATGACGCTAGAAGCACACCAAACTAGCGGTTATGCGTTTTTTGATAATATCGAGGCATATGAAATCTCCCCTACTATGTGGCACTCTGTTATGCGTGATTTAGGCTACGGAAACGGAATTGATTTTAGCGATTCTCCCATTTATCACCCTAGCAATACAGAACACATTCAATTTGTAGATTTATCTTTAGTGCAAACAGACCCCGGTATAAATTTAAGCTTCCAAAATACTGACCCATCGGGTGTTCCTGTGGATTGGACTTTTAGATCTGCTCCAGATACAGCTGATGTTAGCGTTGGCGATATTGTTAGACCTTTTGTTTATAATACTGCTCTTCCATTTAATCCAAATACCAACGCATATAACCTAGAAGAACAACCTATCTCTCCTATGGGACTAGGTAGTGGAAACGATAATATCCTTATTTTAAGCTCGTTTGATGCCAGTCGTGGAAGAGGTGAAGATGCCAATTATCATTATACTGCAAGCGGTTTTGTATCTAACTCATTTACAATCCCAATGTTAAGTTATTACCGCCTAAGCGTTTGGACTAATACTAATAACATAGGTGCCGGTGCCGGTGCAACTATATCGGTAGAAACTAATGTAGAAGATACGCAGGCTCAGCTTGGTGGCGAGCATAGCCGACCTAATATGCATTTTAATATCGATAGTAGAATACCTAATCTACGCTTTGTGGCTACCGGCAGAGGTGGCGGTGCCAATGATGCCAGACACGGTTGGATGCAACAAACTTTTTATATAAGAGGTTCTTTCTTTAGAGATTACGAAATTAGTTTAGGATTATGGCTTGGTTTTATAGATAATCATTCGAGCGGCACTGCTATGTTTGCTAATATTACTTTCGAAGAGCTTACAGCAGAGCAATTTGCTCTTCACTCTCCTGCTTCTATTGGCGGTATTGTAGATATAGATAACACTGGTGCAGATACTAGTGCTATACCAAACGGTAACTTTATTTTATTTGATGATAGTGCCGATTTAATAGCCGGTGAAAATCGCTTTCCTCTTGGTGTTCCTCAATGGACATTCCATACTCCTGCAACAGTACATCGCATGCCTTTCTCTACTGACATTTCGTTCCATATGAATCATGTAGATGACAATGGCGAAGTACCTTATATTATTACAGGTATTATGCCTATATCACACGAACATTTTAACACTTACCAGGAACAATACGGCTTTGGTGCTATAATGCCTAATGTTGATAGTCCTAGCGTTATGTATATGTCGTCTTCTGTGCCAACTGCGTTTAATTATACATCTAGCCAGTTTACTCTAAGTGAAATTGCTACTCAAAGAGTGCGTGTTAATATGATGGTAGACAATGTACCGGTTGGCGATTACGGTGCTAGCTTAGTGCTACTAGACGATAACGGTGTTATATCCAGCATTCAAAACATTAGCAATACCGGTCGTCAATTTGCTAATTTTGATTTTTATATAGAAGGCTACTCTACCCCTAGAAACTTAACAATAGAAATTTGGTTAGGTTTTCACGAAAGAGCAGAATTTAACCGCAATAAACTATCTAGAGGTAATCTTTATATAAACTCGGTAGATTTAGAAGAAGTTACCTTAGCTGAGTTTGAAGCTAGAGAAAGAGAGCATAAGATCCATGTAAACCTTGGAATAAATCAACAATTTAATTTTGCAGTGTTCTCTTATCGTGATTTTGGTTTTAATGCCTTTGATGCTTTTGATACTAACTTTATACGCTTCCCTCGCCTTTGGTCTATTTCTGGTCCTCAGCATGCTCCTATGCAAGGCATTACCTCAGGAATATTTGATTCTACTTTAGTTCAAGACGCTACATTAAATAGAGGTGCTGTGCCAACTAGCTTTAGAAATTCTGACGCTAGAGACGAGAATGGAAATTTAGACCGCCATAATGTACTAATGTTACGCCATGCTATTCCTACGGCATCTAGGCTTACTTTTGACAGACCGTTTAATTTGCAGGCAGACAGTTATTATCGTCTATCTATTGCTCTAAAGGTAGACATCTCACCTACCGACACCGGAGCTGGGGTTGGGGTTTCTATCGGCGATGAGTTCTATTTTGGTAATATTGGGGCTAGATATATATATCGCCAATCAAGACAAGAGGTAAATATTTCTAGTTATTCAGCACAAGAGCTTTCCAGTATGTACTCAAGAGGAGAAATCCATTCCGTTATGGATACAGCTTATACAGTAGATAGCTATAGCACTGTAGATAACGAAGCATTTAAGCTATATCATTTCTATATATATTCAGGTGATGCTCCGCAATTCTTCCATCTAAATATTACACTTGGTGGCGAATTAGCTAGTGAATATTCAATGGGTAGAGTATATGTAAATTTTGTAGCGTTTGAAAATATTTCTAGTGTAGAATTCGAAGAAAGAATTAGAGATTTAAGAAGCGATACTACGGATGTTTTAGAAGTTATGTTTGGTGAGCGTGTAGCACAACAACCAGATGACGACCATCCGTTGCTTCCCGATACAGCTCCTATCGGTTGCGAAGCACTTACAGCACCAGGTATTATCTTTGGTGTTGCCATAGTTATAATATTACTTCTAGTTATTGGTAAAAAGTCTATAGATAATATTAAAGTTAAACGAGCCAAAGCTGTACTTGCAGATGGAACTGTTCTTAAAAAAGGTCATAAAGCTAGATACGATAGAGATGCGTATAATGAGTACGACAGCGACGATCTTGCTAAGCTATCTGTAGACGGACTTATAAGCGATATAGACGAGGATATGGCATTTGAGAGTTTCGATGATGACTTTGCATCAACAACTGTAGTAGACGATAAAGACGAAAAAGTTGTAACACCAAAATCAAAGTTAGAAGTTGTAGTTGTTAAAAAAGAAACAACTGAAGAAGCCTCACCTTCTATCGACGACGAGGACGCAAAACCAGAATTCGTAGACGACTTCGATGAATAAAATTAAATTGTAATTAGTAGTAAATTTTTGCTAATAAAAAACCAAAAGCCCTACTCTCAGTTGAGAGTAGGGCTTTTGGTTTTTACTGCAGAAGCGTCATTATAAATCCAAGCCATAAAAAAATAATAGTTTATAATCCTACTATTTTTGATGAATCTAACATTCGTGATGAATCATTTAATAACTAATCATAGGGGCGAGTCTCAGCCCAAACTTTATTAACTGCATAATTTTCATATACCATATCTTATTTTATATTTTTAATATTCTCATTATATATCTCTTTAATGCCGTTATGTCGTTTATTTGACCTATTTTTGATTTGTAATCTAATGTATGAAAATCATCGCAGATTTGCTTTAACTGCATTGCTGTAAACCTATTTGCACCTTGCTTTGCTTTTGTTATTGCAAAATCCTTTACTGCTAACTGCTTTGCCAAATCGGAGTTACCTCCGTCTATCTTACAATACAGCAACCGTCTAAAATGATTATAAATCATACCAATCAGCATTATTGGTGCATACTTTTCGGCTAAAAGCCCTTCTACTAAATGAACCGTTTTTGTACTATTTTTATTTGCTACTGCTTCAGATAGTTCAAAAATCTTATGCTCTAAACTTGGCTCTATAAGTACAATAACATCCTTATCTTCTATTGTGGCACACATTTTATAAAAGCCTAGTTTTTTAGTTTCAATACTAATGCGTTCCATATTACCTAAGCAATAATTATATAGTAACATAAAAGCCGACTGAGTTATATTAGAATTTGTAGCCGATAACTCTGTATTTACCCAGCGTTTAATATGGTCAATTTCTAATTTGGTGCAGTCAACTACAGTAAAATGATGTAATAATTTAGATAAATTTTCAGGCAGTTTTTTGCTAACTACTATAAGAATAGATTGCGGATTAAAATTAGTAAAATACTGCTCTAGGGCAGTTGTATCGCCCTTTATATCATAGCAAATCGTTAGTCTAATATCGCTACCCATAGGCATAGTAAGTAGCGACGAGATAAGCTCCACTGCTTCAGCACTTTCAGAAAAAACAGAAATATTAAGCTCTGGTAAACTTTGCACTGTAGCCTTAAAATGCCTTAGTGCCGTTTGTACCAAAAAGCTATCCTCGCCAACAACTATATAAGCAGGAGCAAAATTATTCGTATTTAAGTGTTTTTTAAGTTCTGAAAATTGCATATTTGTATTATGAATTAAATAAATTCTTTTGCTAATAACTCAAGCGTTTTTTCGGTTCTGTCTAAATTTTTCAAGACAATATTATCATTTTTTATAGCATTTCTAAACCTTATAAGCACCGTTGGATAAAGATTATACATTTTTAGGAAAATAGATTTCAACTCGCTTTTATCTTTATAATTTACTATTGGGGACATTGTTAAAATTATTTCTAAAAAGTGAAACAATCTTGTAAAAGTACCTACAAACCACTTATCTTCCTTAGCAAGATTGTATTCCTTAAAAAGTTTATAAGCAACTAAACAAATATATCTCATATACATTTCTGAATAGTTTATTTTTAGAGTTTCTCTTTCATTTTCTGCCCAATTAGCTATTGTCGCATTTGTAATTGCAAGCCCTTCGGCTAGTTCATAAAAATCATTAAACGGCTTATAATAAAAAACACTTTTAATAATTCCTGCTGTTAAAACATACATACCACCTATTTTTTGAACAGCACTCATATTTTTAACATACGCATATGCTGTCTCAAAATCCCCACTACTAGCACTTTCTTTAGCTTGCTTGCCATAAAGATTGATTGTATTATGGTCTCCGTTGATAAATAAATGAGAATAACTTTTTGTAATTTTTTCAAGTTTTTTATCCTTTATAGGTTTATCATTATTATAAACATACGCTTTTAGGTTAACTTGTAGTTTTGTACTTTTAGGATGATTAGATAATCCGAACATACTGCCAAATATTCCTCCATTGCTACCAAAAAGAACATCATCAATCTGATTGTTAACATCGGCATACATCTGGTCTACACCTTGTATTCCGCCATATACACCCATAGCTTCTAAATCTTTATTTATATGTGCATTCCGCCTTTTCCAAAACTCGGCATTCGTCATATTGTTGCCAAAATGAGGGTCATCCCAATCAACAATTTTTGTGCTACAATGACTACAAAAAACTTTATTTTGTTTACTATTGTAGTCGATTTTTTCGTTAGCCCCACATTTATGGCATACTATAACATCATTTACTTTATCCATAATAAATTACCTCATTATTTTTTTATACTCATTGCTCCACTCTTTCATTTGGCGGGCAGTTTCGAACGCAGTGGTTGTTATATCCTTAGCACCGCTTAAGCGGGAGATTTCATCTATTGTGCCTTTTTTATCTAAAAGCAACACATTTGTTTCAGTTTCGCCGTTTGTTTCTAGCTTCTCTATAAAATAATGATTATCTGCCATACCTGCGATTTGCGGAAGATGCGTTACGCATAAAACTTGATGATTTTTGGCTATAGTTGCCAATTTTTTAGCAACCTCTTGCCCGATTTTACCGCCGATACCTGTATCAATCTCATCAAAAATTAAAGTACCTATATCCTCTACACTACTAGCTACTACCTTTAGAGCAAGCATAAATCTTGATAACTCGCCACCTGAAATGATTTTTGTAAGCTGTTTAACCGGTTGACCCTTATTCGCCGAAAAATAAAATTCCAGTGTATCTAATCCATTTGACGATAAATGTTTTTCAGTGTTTTCTAGAGTAGTAAAATCACTAAACTTAACTATAAATGATGCCCCTATCATACCTAAATCAGCTAATTCTGCTATAATTTTTTGCTCAAAGTTTTTAGCTACTTTTTCTCTTTCGCTTCGCACCTCTAAGGAAATTTTATATGTATCGGCTAGTAATTGATTTTTTTGTTTTTGCAGTTTTAGATATTTTTCTTCGCCACCTTCTAGGTTGTCGAGTAACTCTGTGTTGTCTTTTACAAAGCGTTCTACTTCGTTAAAATCGCCGTATTTTCGTTCGATATTTCTTAAAACTTCTATTCGTCTTTCAATTTTTTCTAAGGTAGCGGGGTCGAATTCTAAGTTATTAGCCTCTTGCTCAATCGCAACAAAAATATCGTCAATCTCTATAACCGCACTGTCAATGCGTTCATATAGGTTCTCCAATGCACTACTAAGCGACGATATGCTTCCTATTGCCCGTTTAGTCGTTGTCAGTAATGCTAACGCATTGCTCTCGCCTTCGCTTAAATTATTTACCGCTTCGCTTAGTACTGTTGCCACTTTCTCACCCGAACTAAGTAGCTTTCTTCTACTAACAAGCTCGTCCAATTCGCTCTCATCTATCCAATTAGCCTTAGCAATTTCATTAAGACTAAATCTAATTATATCCGCCTGCCTTAATCTATCCTTAGCATCGCCAATACTCTTTAGCGATTTATTTATGACTGTTATCTGACTATAATTATCTCTTATAATTTGTAATTTTTTATTAGCCTCTCCGGTCAAAAATCCATCAATAATCCTCAAATGACTGCTACTTTTTGCTAAACTCTGGTACTCGTTCTGACCATAAATATCCACCAATTTAGAAGTGATTTTTTGTAAGGTTAGCGTTGTGCTTACTCGCCCGTTTATCCTGATTTCGTTTTTTCCGCTTTCGTTAAACTTTCTGGTAGCAACCAGTATATCCTCTTTTTCAAAACCAAACTCCTCTAATGTATCAGCTATCTTATTGCCCTCGCACTCAAAAACACCCTCTACAAAGCCATCCTCTGTACCGTGCCTTAAAATTGTCTTGTCGTACTTACCGCCAAGAAGTAGCATAATACCATCTATCAAAATAGACTTACCCGCTCCCGTTTCTCCACTTAGGATATTTAGCCCCTTACAAAAGTCTATCTCTAACTTTTTTATAAGAGCCACATTTTTTAATGTGATTTTAGATAACATAAAAATGTAGCATATAAAAACAAAGCATTACCATATGCCATAACACTATTATAGCACAAATTAATCTTAACTATCAACTATAATAATGAATATTAACAAATATAACTTACCTACACTCAGCCTAATTTAAAAAGCGTATTCGTTAAGAATACGCTTTTTACAATGAATTTAATCATCCCATTCAAATTTTACAATTTCACCACTATCTACATTGATGTAAAACTCAATAAACGGCATTCTTTCGCCTTGTGTTCTAAACAGCAATTCCCACACCCATTGACCCCTCTCCCAATCCATACCAGAATTAGAGTGATATGTTGCGTTAATTCCTCGCCTAGCAAGGTCTTCGTAAGCAATTTCTATGGCTCTTTCTAAAGAAATCGCAGGATTGGAAGGTCTATTACCGCTAGAGTTACCATCATTATTAACATTACCGCTATTGCTTCTAGTAAAGATGTCGCAAGCACTAAGCATAAAAATTGTACTAAACAACAACATCACAATTAGTATTACTGTTATTATCTTCTTCATTTATTTTGCCCTCTTTTTTTGTATTTTCTTAAAAATATGCTTCCTATCAATACTCCTGCAATTAACCCTATAACACTAAACGCAAGTGCTATAGAATATCCTATAATTTCCGACCTAACATACATCTCGCTCATATGATCGTAATATCCGCCAAGAACTTCTAAAAGTTCTGATATAAAATAGCCAACTAAAGCTAAACATACTATTGCAACAATAAAAGCAATCAAAAAAACTGAAAGTAACACTATTCTATTATCTGAATTTATTTGTTTTTTTCTTTCTATAGAATTTATGTAACCGAAAGCATTATTTTTTTCTAGCTCATTTAGATGCTCTATACTTTCCATATCGTTTTTTCTTTTAACCTTATCTACATTGATTAACTCATCAATAGTAATGTTGTATAGCCTTGATAAGGCTATAAGATTTTCTGTATCCGGCAAAGATTCTGCCCGCTCCCAGTTAGAGATTGCTTGACGACTTATCCCTAGTTTTTCAGCTAATTCATCCTGTGATAGCCTTTGCTTTTTCCTTAACTCAGTAAGTTTATCCGCTATGTTATAATTCATAATTATTTTTCCTTATATTAAAAATAGTGTTATAGAATCGATTCAAAATTAGTTTTTTTGAAGCGGTTCGACTATAATTATACTCTTTATCTGCGGTTGCTACAATAAAATTTGCTTTTCATTTCCGCAATTATTGCTTGCTTTTTCTATTTTAAGTCGGTTATTCCTGCGTTTCAAACATCCGAAAATGTAATTTTAGTAGCATATTGTTTTACTTTATTCTTTTAACTAATACATTTTCAAATAGTTTTTCAAATTCTTCTAATGAGCCTTCTATTAAAAGATTTTTTTGGCATATAAAAGTTTTATCCTTTTTGAAAAAAATAAATACTATCATATAATATTCCCCATAATCAATAATTTTTTTGACATCTTCTAGTGTTTTAATTATAGTCTTTGTTGCTTTACTTTCTTTGATAATTTTTTCATTACTAATTATTATTTCTTCAGGAAAGTGTAAACTAGGAATTAATGCAATAGATACGATATTTAGAGTTCCTACAGTAATTGCACATAAAAACATCATAATAATTATAGCATAAAAAAATCTTAAATTTGGAGCAAAATGGATGGGTAAAATAAAAGAAATATGTATCAAAACACCTATTATTAAAAGAATTGCTGTTCTTTTTTTCTTTATTTTTCTTTCTATTTCGCTTTTGAAAGATTTAGAGATTTCTCCTTGAAATTTTATCATAATTTTCTAAAGTTCTGAAAGTTCTGGCAGTTGATATTTAGCTCCTGTATTTTTAATGTTTAATTGTGAAGACATAACTAATCAGCAATTTCTCATTGAATTGTTATTCCCCATTTGTTTAACTTACTTAACAATCGACTAAAAAAATTTAGAGAGTTAGGAGATATAAATGAAGCTTGTTTTGTTGATTTTTTAATAGTTAATAGTTCTGTTTTGTTTAGTACGCCTATGCTTTTGCCGTCTAATATCATGTCGCAGTTATCGTTTTTAGAGGATAATTCTACAACTGAATTGCCACTAATCACAATCGGTCTTGCGTGTAGAGTGTGCGGGCAAATGGCAGTTAGTGCTAAACAGTCACTAGAGGGAGCAATTATCGGACCTCCTGCGGATAAGCTGTATGCCGTTGAGCCTGTGGGAGTTGCTACAATAAAGCCGTCTGCATTAAATTCGTCTACAAATTCACCGTCTACATTTACTGCTATAGCAATCATTTTAGACGCAGAAACTCTACTAACAACAACCTCATTAAGAGCTAAGTATTTTTTGCCATTATAAGCAATTTCTAACATACTGCGTTTTTCGGTTGAGTATTTTTTTTGGGATAAAATCTCGAATAATTTATAAGTATCGCCTAATTCTAAACCTGTTAAAAAACCAACTCGCCCTAGATTTAATCCTAAAATCGGAATATTATTACTAGCACAAAAATCGGCTATTCCCAAAATTGTACCGTCACCCCCTAATACTATCATAACTTCGAGGTTTTCTTTTTGAGTAAAAGCATCTTTAGTTTTTAATAATTTACTCGCCTCACCATAAATAGAAACACTTGCCCCAAGTAGATTTAAATCCTTTACTAGTTGCTCAGTAATTTGTAGACGCTCGTCTTTATTTATATTTGTGTATAAACCTATTTGCATTTTTTAAGGTTCAGGCGATTACTAATTGACCCCTACATTTAGCAATGTTTTAATTGCCGTTAAAATATATGCTTATTGTATAAAAAAGTTCTCGCATAACATCATTATTTCATAATTATGTTTTTGCCGTCCATCTCAGACGGTGGCTGTAATCCTAATAAATATAGTAGAGTTGGGGCTACATCGGCCAAACTACCGTTATTTTTTAATTTTGTGTCCTTATTAAAATCTTTACCGATAACCACAAGCGGAACGGCATTTGTACTATGCGCAGTAAACGGATTACCTTTATCGTCGTACATTTGCTCGGCGTTACCATGGTCGGCAGTTAGTATCATATTGCCATCAACTGCTAGAATTTTATCAGCAATTTTACCAACACATTCATCTACCGTTTTAACGGCTTTTATAGCCGAATCAAAAACCCCAGTATGACCAACCATATCGCAATTAGCATAATTCAAAATCAATACATCAACCTTGCCGATTTGCTCTAAAGCCTTTTCTGTAACCTCGTAAGCACTCATTTCGGGCTTTAAGTCGTAAGTTGCTACCTTAGGACTGGCAACTAAAACTCTCTCCTCTCCTTTATTTGGAGCCTCTACTCCGCCGTTAAAGAAAAAGGTTACATGAGCATATTTCTCGGTTTCAGCTACTCTTGCTTGAGTTAAATTATTTTTAGCTAAAAATTCGCCTAAAGTGTTTGTTATATCTTTAGGTCCGTATGCCGTGTGAATGCCAGTAAAGTTAGCATCATATTCGGTTAAACCAACATAGAAAATCGACTTAAAGCCACCGCTACGAATAAACTCAGTAAAGTTTGGCTCAATTATCGCTCGACTAATCTCCCTTGCTCTATCAGAACGGAAATTAAAGAAAATCATAGAATCATTAGCGTTTACACCACTGTAATCATCCACAATAATCGGCTTAATAAATTCGTCTAAAATTCCATCTTTATAAGACGCTTCTATACCGCTTTTAGCTTCTTCAAACTTACTACCTACTGCCTCAAATACTGCCTCATAGCCTTTTTGAACTCTCTCCCAGCGATTATCTCTATCCATATAATAATAGCGACCAACCACAACAGCTATTTTGCCAATGCCTATTTTTTTGCATTCTGCTTCTATTTGCTGTACAAAATACTTTGCACTGTTCGGCGGAACATCGCGTCCATCAGTAATAGCGTGGATATATACTTTTGTTAAGTTATGCTGTTTACATAATTTAAGGAGTGCATACAAATGATTTAGATGACTATGCACTCCGCCGTCACTAGCTAACCCTACAATATGCATTGCAGAATTATATTTTTTACAATTTTCGATAGCACCTAGAAAAGCAGGATTTTCAAAAAAGTCGCCGTCTAAAATTGATTTATCTATACGGGTTATATCTTGATAAACAGTTCTACCTGCACCTAAATTTAGATGCCCAACTTCGGAATTACCCATTTGACCCTCTGGCAAACCAACAGCTAATCCGCTTGCTTTTATCAATGTGTGCGGATATTGCTGTTTTAGTCGAGTTATGTGTGGCGAACCTTGATGGAATACAGCATTCCCATACTCGCTAGATGAGTGTCCGTACCCATCCATTATCACTATTGCATTTGTTTTTTTCATAATTTTTTATATGTTTTAGTTTTTATAAGGTTCGGGCGACAAAATATCGCCCCTACATTTATTGGTTCTTAATTGCTAACAAATACAAGATAAGTCAACAACTATACATTATGATCTAAGCACTATGCACTAAATTTAACTACTCTAGCAAAATCAACTGCCTTTAACGATGCACCACCTATAAGACCACCGTCTATATTTGGTTGAGCCATAAGTCCATCTACATTACTAGCATTCATAGAGCCACCGTACTGAATACAAACTTCATTAGCCTTTTTGCCAATAAGTGCTGCCAACTCTCTTCTAGTATAAGCCACTGCTGCTTCTGCTTGTTCATCTGTCGCAACAAGCCCCGTACCTATTGCCCAAACAGGCTCATAAGCAATAACAATTTTATCAAAATCGCTCGCCGGAATATCCTTTAACCCACCTAAAATTTGAGTCTTTAATACACTTTCGGTAATTCCGCCCTGCCTTTCAGCTAGAGTTTCGCCAATGCACACAATAGCAATTAAACCCTTAGCGATAGCTTGCTTAGTGCGTTTATTAACAGTTTCGTCAGTTTCGCCAAACATAGTACGGCGTTCGCTATGACCAATAATAGCATATTTAGCACCTAATTCTAAAAGCATATCGGCGGAAATCTCGCCTGTAAAAGCACCGCTATCTGCCCAACTAACATTTTGGCTACCTACAGCAATATTAGTGCCTTTAGTTAGCTTAACAGCGGTTTCAATAGCAGTGTACGGCACGCATACTACAACTTCGGCGGTGGCATCAGCTACAAGAGGAATAAGTTCTTTAAGTAATTTTTCGGCATTTTCTTTGGTATTATTCATTTTCCAATTGCCTGCAATAATAGGTTTTCTGTTTGTCATTTTATTATTTCCTTTTTTGGGTAATTTTTTACTATATCAGTATATCAATATGCTGAAATCTTAGCAAGCGATTTATAAAATAGTATGTAAAAAATAAACACAGGGACAAGTAAGAATTGTCCCTGTGTTATGCCATTTGTTAATTAATTTTTATTTGCCTATTGTATTCAAATGCTACAACAGCTGTGGCTACAGAGGCATTAAGAGAATTTACTTTTCCACGCATCGGGATTGAAACAACAGCATCACACTTTTGTTTTGTCAGCTTTTTAATTCCTTGCCCCTCGCCACCGATTACAAAGGCAATTGCTCCGCTTAGATTAGTTTTATATACCTCTTGTCCGTCCATATCGCAAGCATATACCCACACTTCATTCTTTTTAAGTTCGTCTATCGCATCGTTGATATTAGTAACTTTAGCTACAAGTACATGATTGGCAGCTCCCGCAGACACCTTTATGACAGTTTCATTAACGCTAACGCTACGATGTCTAGGTATAACAACACCGTGCGCACCACTACACTCCGCCACACGCAAAATACTCCCTAGATTATGAGGGTCTTCTATACCATCTAAAATAAATATAAACGGAGACTCGTTTTTCTTTTGGGCAAGTGCCAAAATATCTTCTAGCTCGCAATACTTAAAATCCGTAACCTCGGCTATAAAGCCTTGGTGTCTTCCCGTAGCACTTTCTCTATCTAAAGCCACCTTATCTCTAAAGAAAATTTTGATTCCCCTACTCTTAGCACTATCAATAATTTTATTACTGCCATGGTCTTTTAGACCTTTTTCTACAATAAGTCTATCTATTGTAGTGCCCGAATTTATCGCCTCAGCAACAGCATTTCTACCTTCTATTTTCATTTTCTATCTTCTCCCTAATCTCTTTTGCTCTACCACAGGTTTTACTGCCTTCGGGACAAATTCCGCTAACACAACCCGGACCTGCTCCATTAAATACATTAGGAGCAACCTTTTTAAGTTCAGCTAACATCTGCCACGCTATATCTCTAATTTCCCACTGAGCCCTATAACAGCATCTTAGAGCTAAAAAGTGCAGTAATTCTCTAGCATTCATAGTTACCAGCATATTAGTTTGGCAAGCGTTAGGTAGTACAAACCTAGCGTCTTCGTTGCTACTTTCGCATTTCCCGCCCAAAGCCTCTTGCCATTCGCTATACCATACTGCCATTTGAGCCATTTGCACCTTAAACTTCTCAACAGCTTTTTCGCCTAAATCCATAATAGACGGCGGAATTACATATTCAAATTGGCTCTCGGATACATAGCGTTGACTCCGCACCGAAAAGCTAGCAATGCGGTGCCGAGTAATTTGTGCAAGCAATGCCCTACTAACACTAGTAATACTAAAAGTAAAGCTAGCGTGCTCAAATGTAGACAAATGCCCCATCTTTTTTAGCATTGTAATAAACTTAGCCGTATCGCTACAAGCAATTTTTTGTTGAAGCTCATCAGGACTATCTTCGCTATAGCAAAGTTTAGCTGCAAGTGCAATAACTTGCTCTGGATCTTGTGTATATCTAATTAACTCTGCATTGCCGATTATTTTTAAATTTTCTTGTATTTTTTTCATTTGATTTTTAATTATAACAGACTACAATCTATGCCATCTAGGATATATAGGATTAAAAATAGCTTTCCAAAATTACTTCGCCAATCTCATTGTTTCTCTAGCAATAACTAGTTCTTCATTAGTTGGGATAATGTAAACACCCGTTTTACCTGTTGATAACTTTGTAACAACATCACGACCTGCACTATAATTGACTTTTTGGTCTATCTCTACACCTAAAAATTCTAAACCTTCCAAAATTGGCTCTCTCGCTATGGGATTATGTTCGCCAATACCGCCTGTAAAAACAATACAATCCACTCCGCCAAGAACAGCAGCATAGCTTCCAATATATTTTTTAACACGATAAGCAAACATCAAAATGGCTAACGCGGCTCTTTCATTGCCCTCATCTCTAGCTTCCCACAAATCTCTAAAGTCACTCGATACACCGCTAATACCCAGCACACCACACTTTTTATTTAAATAGTCGGTAACTTGCTGAATAGTCATACCTTTTTTATCAGCAATATAGTTGGCAGCCGCCGCATCAATGTCACCGCTTCTAGTACCCATAATAAGACCCTCTAGCGGAGTAAGACCCATACTAGTATCGTAACAAATGCCGTCCTTAATCGCCGAAACACTCGCACCATTGCCAAGATGGCAAATAATAGTCTTAACATCTTTACCGTACATTTTTTTAACCTCGCCGGCTATATACATATGGCTTGTACCATGAAAACCATATCTTCTTAAGCGATACTTCTTGTAATCGTCATAGTCGATAGCATACATATAAGCATGAGAAGGGATTGTCGAGTGAAAAGTTGTATCAAAAACCGCCACATGAGGAGCCTTTGGCAGAACCTTTTGACAAGCCTCTATGCCAATAATGTTGGCAGGTTGATGTAGGGGTGCTAAGTCAGTGTTCCCGACAATTTTTTTCATAACAGCTTTATCAATAAGTGCACTCTCTGTAAAGTCCTCGCCACCATGCACCACTCGATGCCCAACGGCAGAAATTTCATCTATAGACTTTATAACTCCGTGCTCAGAGTGTAATAATGCCTCTAGCACCGCTTTAACAGCTTCTGTATGTGTCGGGATTACAGCTTTATCATTTAGATAAGTTTTTCCTAAGCCATTATGCTTAATTACAGACACCTTTTGCCCTACTCTATCCACTAAGCCTTTTGCTAGAGCTTCTTCTGTTATGCTATCAATAAGCTGATATTTTAGGGAACTACTTCCTGCGTTTATTACTAGTATTTTCATAATTGATGTTTTCCTTATGGTATTTGTTTATATAATGAGAAATGAGAAATTTGGAAATGAGAAATTGTTGACTTATTAGTGAAGATAATTATTGTTTTATCTTGTTTTTTACATAATAATTTATTGTCATGAGATAAATCCTTAATTTCTCATTCGCCTCATTTCTAATTTCTCATTGAACTACTCTATTACTTTATTGTGCCTGTAATGCTGTTATTGCTACAACATTTATAACATCTTCTACGCTACAACCTCTACTTAAATCATTAAGCGGTTTATTAAACCCCTGACAAATCGGTCCTATTGCCTGTGCCCCTGCTAACCTCTCTACTAACTTATAGCCAATATTCCCCGACTGCAAATCAGGAAAAATCAAAACATTTGCTTTACCTGCAACTTCACTTTTTGGAGCCTTAATACATGCAACCTTAGGCTCTATGGCCGCATCAAGTTGCAAATCGCCACTGATAAGCAGATTAGGACGCTTTTCATGCACAATATTTGATGCCTCATTTACTTTATCTACAAACGGATGACTAGCACTACAGCTAGTAGAAAAACTAAGCATAGCAACTCTAGGCTCTTTTATCCCCGCAATCGACTTAGCACTCTCGGCACTAGCGATAGCAATATCGGCTAACTGCTCGGCAGTCGGATCTATATTTACAGCACAATCGCCAAAAATAAAAACTCCACTCTCACCATAGCCTTTATCTTCCGGTAAAACCATAATAAAACAGCTAGACACCGTTTTAATGCCCGGCAAAGTTTTAACAATTTGAAGCCCAGGACGCAACATATCGCCCGTAGAATGATTAGCACCCGCCACCATTCCGTCAGCCTCATCCATCTCAACCATAAGTACGCCAAGATACATCTCATCCTTAGCTAAACGAGTAGCCTCTTCCATCGTCATACCTTTGGCTTTACGCAGTTCATAAAGATTAGTTGCATAAGGGGTAATGTCGATAGCGTTAGGGTCAACAACAGTAATGCCGTCTAGACTAACACCGAAACGCTTTTCCATATCGGCTTTGTTACCGATAAGAGTAATCTCCGCTAGCTTGTCTGCCACAATTTGTACAGACGCTTTTACAATTCGCTCGTCGCTACCTTCGGGCAAAACAATGCGTTTTTTGTTTTGTTTAGCTTTTGCTTGAATTTGCTTTAGTATTTCACTCATAAAAAATCTCCTAAATTTGAAAGAAATTAAAAAAGAGTTGTTGCTTTCATTAGGTTACTTCAGCATAGCATATATAAAATAATTTGTAAACAAATCTTTTTGAGTTTTTAAATCCAGAATTTCTTAAATAATTTATCTTGCATATATGGTCTTTTTAGTGCATGGTATACTTTGGAGTTTATATATTTATTATGACTAAAAAACAATTTGTAACAGATTAAAAGACTTGCGTAATCAATCAAATTTAACACAAAAGGCTCTAACAACTGCACTAAATATTCTTTTAAGAAGTTACGAATATTACGAGTCTGAAAAAACGCTCGCATTCCTGAATATAAAAATCTTATAAAATTATCTAATTTTTTCAACTGCTCTATAGATTCCTGCTTTGCCAAACAGATAACCAAAAAAGAAATTATTAAACTTTGCTAGCAATAAGTAATTGCTTTTATAATTTAATCGTTGCAGAAATTTTATAAATCTGATAAACTGCCTCTATGAAACTTGTCGCTATAATTTGCGAATTTAATCCGCTTCATAAGGGGCACGAATATCTTATTAAGGAAGCTAAAAGGGTTACGGGTGCAGACGGAGTTGTTTGCATTATGAGTGGCAATTTTGTGCAACGAGCCGAGCCTAGTATTGCAGATATGAGAATTCGGGCAAAGGCAGTGCTAAAATGCGGAGCGGTGGCGGTGCTTACTATCCCTACTCTTTACTCTACCGCTTGTGCCGAAAGATTTAGCGAGGGAGCGATAAATATTGCTAATAGTATAGATGCGATTAAGTGGTTACTTTTTGGAAGTGAATGTGGCGATATTGAATATATTAAACAGGTTGCTAAGGTGCAAGCAAATGAAAGTGAGGATTTTAAGGCAAGTTTGAAACAGTTTTTAAGCGAGGGACTTCCCTACCCTAAAGCCTTAAGTTTAGCCAGTAGCAAAATTTTGGGTGGCGATAGTGATGCTCCAAATATGCCGAATGATATTTTAGGAATTGAATATTGTAAGCAACTTATTAGGACTAGTTCTAAAATTGAGCCCATTACTATTAAGCGATTAGGAGCAAATCATCACGACGAAAAGCTAAATAAAAATTTTTCCTCTAGCACTGCCGTAAGAGGCTTTTTAAATGATGGCAATCTATCTAAAGTAGGTAAAGCTCTCTCTAAACGCTCATTTGAAGTCTTTAATGAAGCATGGCAAGAAAATATGATTGATTTTAAGCTGTTTGAACAGCTAGTTTTATACGCTTTAAGAACAAAAGATTTATCACTCTGTCCCGACAGTGGCGAGGGCTTAGAAGTAAAACTAAAAAAAGAAAGCGAGAGGTTTTTAAATTTAAGCGAAGTTATTGAATCCGTAAAATCTAAACGCTACACTCACGCAAGAATCAGACGACTATGCCTGCAAGTATTATTAGGTATTACGCATTATCCACAGCTTAATGATATAAAACTCCCCTCTCGCCTACTAGGAATTAAAAAATCACTTAAGAAAAAAATTCTTCCACTACTACCCAATAATATTATAATAAAAAACAAAGACGAGAAAAGCTATCTCGCCTTGTTAAATAATAACGATAAAAAAACCATCGAATATATCCTAAATATTTGCACTAAGGCAAATAGCATTTACAGCTTAGTTAATAATTCAACCAAAAACCACTTAGAAGAACCGCTTCTTATAGTATAATTAGGGCAACTGAATATCATCCCTACAATTTAGCTACTATTTCATCAAACTTTGGACCTATTAGCTTTTTGTAGAGACTATATAGGGCAAGAGTTACTCCATGACTGATGATTTCGCTACGAGTTGCATTTTCTAAAAAATGCTTAAAAATATGCAAATCTTTACTATCGCCAACAGCAATAAAAAATATACCTTTTGTTGTGTTTTTGCCTTTAGCATTTTGGGGTGGATCGCTAGCATAGCCTGTTGTAGCTAATACAAAGTCTGTTTCGCTTTGAGCAATTAACATAGCTGCCATCTCGTATGCAACCTCTATGCTAACATCGCCATAATTATTTATAATTTTGCTATCTACTTTTAAACGATTCAACTTAGACTGATTGCTATAACTTACTATACCTTCTTTTATAACAATACTGGCTCCCGATACTTCAATTAGCTTTGCAGCTAATGCACCGCCTGTAAAGGATTCGGCTATAGATAAAGTTTTACCTCTAGCAACAAGCAATTCAATAACTAGCTCATTTAAAGCAACGCTTTTCATCGCATATAAATACGGCTTTAATAGCATTACTGTTTCTCGCTTAGTTTCCTCTACAACACCAATCGGAGCATTATTGAAATAGCGTATATGAATTTCATACTCGAGATGCGAAATCTTAAAAAATGTAAACTTTATCTTTGCTTTATTAGTTATATAAGGAGTCAAAAGTAATTGCAGTTTCTCTAAACTCTCGCCAAAGGTACGGTAAACAAGCACTGTGGAAGTTTTTTTTTCTTTAGAGTTAAGTGCCGGAATAGCAACAGTATTTATAAAGTCTAATGATAAAGTTTTATTTATTGCGTAGCAAATCCCTCTCAGTTCAAAAAGCGGAATGTTATTAATATTAGGGTTATCTTTTCTTAAAGCAACTAAAAATGATTCTAAATTTCCTATTGCTATTATTGCTTGTGGCTTTAAATCATAAATAGAAGCTAAAATATGCGGTATTGCTAAGTTGGAATTTGCTGTAAATGATGCCAGTATATCATGACCTGCAAGCGAAAATAGCCTAGTCGCCTCACCTAAACTAAGCGTATTCGAGCTAGCGTTAGTAGCATCGTTTTCAAGGTTAAGTATGGCAATTTTCATTTTGCTTTAATTATTTCTTTTGCAATGAATTTATTCTATAGCTCCTTCTTGCATTTTTATTTATCCCCCAGTAATATTGTCGTTATAAACCATTACATCTGTAATTACTTTTTTGCCTTTAACAAGAGGTTTACCACTATGGGTACGATTGCCTATTATTAGAGCTTCAGAGTTAAAACTAGTAAAGAATTCTCCGCTTATTTCTAAAACTAAGTTATATGGCTCTTTTACAATATTATAATATTTTACTTGATTTCCGTTATCAGATTTATTAAAGTCTATTATTTTAACACCTTTACGATAGCGTGCCATAACATCAATTTCAGCTACCAAAACTCGTTTAGCATACCCTGTATCGGTAATAATTATTGCCTCGCCTTCGCCGTCTACTTGCCTTATGCCAATGCAATAGTCGCCATCGGATAAATTTATCCCTTTAACACCGGTAGCTACTCTTCCTTGTAAAGGCACATCGCTAGTATCGGCATTAAGACACATCCCATCCTTTGTAACAAACAAAATACTAGTATCTTTAACTTCGTCTTCTATCGTGATAACACTATCGCCTTCTTTTAACTTGCAAACTTGAAATGCACTTTTTACAACATTTAATTCGCTCCAAGCCGATTTTTTAATCATACCCTCTTTTGTCAAAAATATAAGATTACCTGGTGGCACTCCTTCTAAAATATTTCTGCAATATATAATTCTTTCCTCATCGTGTGCTTCACTAACCATTTTTTTTAGCGGAGTGCCTTTATCTTTCCACTTACCATCAGAAATGTTGTCAGTATCTAACTTGTAACAATTACCCCTATTTGTAAAACACCAAAGACGCTCATTAGAAGCAATTTTAATAATATTAGAGCAAATTTCGTTGCGTGTTGTGCTTTCACTAAAAGTTTTAGTTGCCATATTAAAATTCTTAACAAGCATTTTTTTGATGTTGCCTAGCTCATTTACAACAACAAAATAATCCTCAATCGGTTTAGCATCAGCGGCACTTGGAATAAAATATTCGCTAGCAGATTTTAGAATTTGCGTTTTTCTAGGCTCTTTAAATTTTTTCTTTATCGCCAACATTTCATTCTTAACAATATCCATCTGCATTTTCTTGCTAGCAATAACCGCTGTTAGATATTCGATTGTTTTTCTAACTTCTTTAAGTTCTTCTTCTAACTTAAACACCTCTAAAGCCGTAATTCTAGCTAATCGCAAATCTAAAATCGCTTGTGCTTGACGCTCTGACAATTCAAAACGCACGCGCAATCTATCTCTAGCCTCACTTGTATTTTTACTGGTTTTAATTATTTTTATAACTTCATCAATATTTTGAACCGCAATTACAAGACCTTCTAGAATATGCTCACGTTTTTTGGCTGCATCTAAATCAAATTTGCTACGACGAAGAATAACCTCTCGTTGATAGTCTATATAGTATGCAATAATATCCAATAGTCCCATAGTTTGAGGTTTGCCACCCGCTATAGCTACCATATTTATACCAAAAGTGGTTGATAAATTTGTGCTTTTGAATAGCTTTTCTACAATTTCTCTAGCATCGTAATCTTTTTTAATTTTTATAACCGCACGCATACCGTTGCGATCAGATTCGTCTGTAATCTCAGAAATCCCTGCTAAAACTCCCTTCTTCTCTTCACGAACTCTGGAAATATTTTCTAAAAGCGTTGCCTTGTTTACCTGAAAAGGAAGCTCATCAATTACAATTAGTTGCTTATCGTTTTCAGCTAATTCAATATGTACCTTAGCACGCATAACTAGCTTACCCTTACCAGTTTCATACGCTTTATGTAGTTCATCTTCAGCAATAGCATATCCGCCGGAAGGAAAATCGGGTCCTTTGATGATTTTCATCATAGCATCTAGCTTCATCTTAGGATTATCGATAAATGCCATAACTCCATCAATACATTCACCTAAATTATGAGGAGGAATATTGGTAGCAAGCCCAACCGCAATGCCACTAGCACCGTTTACAAGGAGATTTGGATAACGACCGGGAAGCATATTTGGCTCTGTTAACGAGTCGTCAAAATTGCACGAAAATTTAACTGTGTTTTTATCTATATCGCTAAGAAGCTCTAAACTGAGCGGACTAAGACGAGCCTCAGTATAACGCATAGCAGCAGCACTGTCTCCATCAATAGAACCAAAGTTGCCATGTCCATCAACTAGAATATGGCCCATAGAAAAGCTTTGTGCCATTCTAACAAGAGCACCATAAACACTGGTATCGCCATGTGGATGATACTTACCTAAACAATCCCCGACTATTCTAGCACATTTTTTATGCGGCTTATCTGGCGTTAAACCCAGCTCGTGCATCGTATATAAAATACGCCTTTGCACCGGCTTTAGGCCGTCTTCTACCCTCGGCAATGCTCTATCAAGTATAACGAACTCCGAGTACGGAATCATACTCTCGTGCATTACCTCTTCCATGGTTTTTATAACCACCTTGTCCATATCCATCGGAATTTGAACTGCATTATTTTGACTTTTATTTTGATTACTCATAAGTGTTTAGATTTTTTATATTAAACTTCTTTCATTTTTTTCTTTGGGGTATGTTTTGGCCTAGTAATCTCATAGCTATTTTTAATTAATCCTTGCAATAATTCATCATCTACATCGCCACCGAGTTTGACCATTACCCAGTGGTCTTTATTCATATGGTAAGCAGGCAAGATATTCTCAAAAGATCGCCTTAGAGCATCACCATCGCCTGGCTTAATTTTTAAATTAACGCATAAACCATCTCGCTCGAAAACTACTGCGAAAATTTTGCGAGTACCTACGCTATGCCTAATAACCGGACTATCAGGATAAAAAGGATACTCCTCGCAAGTATTTTCTAGTTTTAGGCAGAGATTTATAAGTTCTAGCATAGTCACAATCCCTATCTCTTTCTAAACAACCTTTTTAAAAAGCTCATTGGTTTTTCCTTTTCTACTTCCGGTATAAGTCTTAAAGCAGTATCCAAAAGTGCATAGCTACTAGATAAATGAGGATCATGCTCTAGTAGCGGAAGACTTGGTGCTATTATTTCTACTGGCCGTTCTAAATATTTAGACAACAAATCCGGTGCTCCTTTTATATAAGATAATCCACCACCTGTCAGGTGATACGGTATATAATCTGGATAATCAGATGTACATAATTTAAGCGATTTAGTTACCGTGCTTGCTAACCATTTAATACACGAAGCTACTATTTCATTAACTTTTATAGCATTAAATTGCAGTTCATCTGCTCTGCTAGAATCGGTCGAGCTTATTGCATAAACAGCATTTTCATCTAGACTTAAATTAAGCATAACCTTGCTTTTAAGATTCTCAGCTTGTTTAATAGAAATATCATACTCTAAACTTAATGCCTGTGTGATATGGCTACCACCTATAGGCACATTATATTGAGCCAAAATCCCATCACCTCTGGCTACAGAAACTGAAGTGGTAAGATGGCCACTATCTAAAAGCACTACAAATTTATCCCTTACTACATCGTCAAATAAAAACATATTTTGAGCTACAAGAGTAGACACAAACTCAATAGAATTAATGCCAAGTTCTTTAAGAAGCCCTCTAGCCATATCTAAAAATCGATTTTCTGCCAATACATAACTGATAAGACCACCTAATTTACTAGACTCCAATCCCACAGGATCAATAAATCTACCACCACTCTCAAGAGTATAATAAATCGGTTGACTATTTATTAAAGTGTAACCATTTACATTATTAAAAGAGTTACCTTCTTCGTGTAATAAATCTACATCATTAGCTGTTACAATGCGTTTTTTTTGTAGCGAAATTCGAACTTCTTTGCACACTGTAGTAGTAAATTCACCGGGAACTCCAACCACAATATGCTCAATTCTCTGCCTAGCACTTTTTGCTGCATTGCTTATAGCTTCTGCTAAAGCTTCAGGCAGCTTAAATGGTTCTAAAAATTCGCCGTCACAAAAACCCGCATACTTACTCTCGCCACTACCCTGTAGCATTATGTTTTCATTTAGGCCTCTTCTAGCTATGCCTACAAAAATCTTTTCAGTTCCGAAATCTAATATATTTGCGTTCATAATAATATATCCAGTAAAATTTTAGCTACTAAAAACCTTGCGTAGCCTCTTAAAACAATTATAAGCTCTATCGTACCTAGATGTCAAGTTAAAAATGCTTAAGTTTTTGTTATATAAAAAATATCCGTCGGAAAATTTTCCGACGGATATTTTTTATATAATCTTTTATTATATTTTTGTTAAAGATTAGTTTGTTTATTTTTAGCCATTACCGTTAGCAGTAGGAAGTGGTAATTGACGAAGCGTTGGCATTCCTGCACCGACTCTCCACATAGTAAATGGTAACGCCGAGAAGTTTTGTTCTTCTAAATCTGCTCTAGCAAAACCTACTGCATTATTATTAGCAGCAGTTCCAGTAGGTGCATACCTAAACAGTAAAGCGTTAGCTCCAGTACGGAAAGCATTATTTAGAGAATCATTAATTACAAACACATTTTCTATTGTACCAGCTATAGCACCAAATGCAAAACCATAGAAATTAGCATCGTTAGATGACATATCAACTATAATATTTCTAAAATGATTTGTTCCGGCTGTAGAGCCAACAAAACCTGCATTCCAAAAGTGAGCCGCTCCACCACCAGCATAGTTTCTATTGCTAACACCTTGAATTGACACATTTTCTACTGTAGAATTGCGAATACGGCCTACAAAAGCTCCACCTTGCCCAATATTTCTATTTGTTCCAGTTGCACCTACAGTAAGATTCTCTACTACTAAATTACGCACGGTAGCATTATCTAGCTGACGGAATACACCGCCAGTATGCCATGCCCAAAGTGCACCTGCTAATGAAGTAATATTTTGCAAAGCAAAACCTCTTCCATCAAAAGTACCGCTAAATGCTTGTGCCCACTGAGCTGCTGCATCACCAAACTCAGGAAGATAACCATTACCACCACCTGGTGCTACATATGTTACACCAGTAAAGTCAATATTTTGAGTTAGGTGGTATGTGCCGTTAGCGGTCATAGCCATAAACTCTTGTGGAGTTGAGATGCCAACTGAATTTGTCGCTAATTCTGCTACAGGAACTGTTAAACAAGACAATTGTCTTAATGTGGGAAGTTCTTCGCCATCTGCAGAAAGCACCCAGTAAGCCACAGGAAGAGCAGCAAAGCTTATATCCTCAATATCATCCATTTCAAAAGCAACCATATTAGCATCTTCAAAATCTTCATCTTCCCAATCCATCATTGCTTGATATGCTGCATCTGCAGGGTTAGTAGATCTTAAGGCATTATTCCATTCAAAGCCAACTGTCATATTATCACTTACTACAAATGCGTTAGTTATAGAAGCAGTTTCATGCATTCTGTTTACAAATGCAGTATGTCCTACAGCGGGAACAGAATCTAAATAAACTACAATATTGTTTAGTGTAGAGTTATTTTGAAGCCTCCCAACAACAGTAGCATTATTACGATACCAGTTAGCATGCGCTGCACCTTCTATAACGCTATTTATAATTGCGATATTTTCGATTGTACTGTTATTTACAACACCTGCCAAAATCGCACTTTGACCATATGTCGCTGCACTTGCAAGCCTTGCATTGTAGATAGTAAGATTGCGTATAGTTGCACCATTTAATGTGTTAAATAAACCTTGCTCTGTCCAACTGGCAGTAGCACCTGTAATATTGATGTTTTTTAATGCATAGCCGCGTCCGTCTAGCCTACCTCTAAATTCGCTCATTGCTGCAACATTACCTCTAGGAGTTTCTAGTCCTTCTGCAAAATCTATATCTGTTGTTAGGTAGAAGTTGCGATCTTGCCAACCAGGAGCAGAAAATGCTTCGGTAAATTCTTCTGCATTAGAAATTGCTGTCCATCCAAATTCGAATCCAATAATTGTACCGATAGTAACAGTACCTACAATATACTCGTAAGGTAGAGTAAACTCAAAATTGCCTGCTGCGTTTCTCTCTGCTTGTAGCGTTTGAGATTCGCCACCTCTAACTGACACAACTGCAGATAACTCTTCTGCCTCGTTACCGCCTCTTAGAGCTACAGTAAATGTAGCATCTTGATCTGCTCTAACAACAGCAGCACTGGTAATAGTATAATTTGCTGTAGTACGCAATCCGTTAAAAGGAACCATCATTGCCTTATCAATCGGCTCTTCTATTTCGATAAGAGTTGGTAAACCCGTTCCTGTTGTATCCCATACTTCAGGTAATACATCAAAATTTTGAGTACCAACATTCGCCATAGCAAAACCTACATTGCCAGATTGAATTGTTCTATCATCTGTCCATTGTCCAGCTTGAATCATGAAAGGTGCTCCCGCACCAGCATGAGGAGTAAAGCCACTGGTTACAACAAAATTGTTTTGAATTGTCCTATTACCTACCGCTGCAACTGTTCCACCTGGTGCATAAGCAATAATGGCTGCAAAGCTATGACCAGTCGCAGTAACATTTATAACATTATTTCGTACTATAAAATTGGATACTCCATCTGCCGCATCAGCTCTAGCAGATCTTCCTATAAGTGCCGCACTTCTAAGCCAAGCACTTCCAGCAGCTCCATAGCCACCAATAACTGAGCCATGCAAATATACATTTTCTATAATTGTAGGATTAGTCACAGAGCCGTTTACCCAACCTGCTAGCATACCATTCATAGCAGCTACAAAATTAGCACTCATATCAGTAATAGCTAAATTGCGAATATGTGCTCCGTCTAGCATACGGAATAATCCCCAGTGATGACCAACACCTGTAAGTGTAATGTTTTGTAGAGCAAAGCCTCTACCATCAAAAGTTCCTCTAAAAACATTTGCCGCAGGCAATCTTCCGTGAAGACCTAATGAAGCGGTTCCACCAATAGGCATTACCTCAACACCAGTAAAGTCTATATCTTGCGTTAGATAAAAGGTTGCAGTTTGCCAGCCCGGAATATCCATAATTGCGTTAAATTGTGCCGCTGTAGAGATTCCAATTGCTGAAAATCCATAAACACCGCTAATAGCACCAATTGTGATATCTCCCACAACATACTCTGCGTCTAAAACAAATGTTGCAATACCATTTGATATTACACCTTGTAGGTTATGAACTACATTGCCTGTTGGTGTTTCTACAGTTACAGCAACAGTAACATTAGGTACAGCTTGGAATGTACCATTATTTGTAAGTTCTAATATAAACTCAAAATTTTCTTCAAATTCAGCAAATCCGGCGTATTCTAAGTCTGCCATAATACTATAACTCAAAGCTTCTCTAAGACCTGATATTTGAACTCTGCCGCCATATACACCAGCTTCCACTCTTATAGCAAAAGGCCCGTCTATATCGGCATGAGGAATATACATTTCTAAATAACCGTCTGCGTTAAGTTCGGGAAGTTCTAACTCTGTTTCTTCTGTTCCTACTACCATATATACCGCATTGATTTGGAAACCTTCGTTAGCTTCTACCTCAAATTCGTAGTTTTGACTCTGCAATGCAAAAGGCTCGCCTCTAAAGACAAACATAGGATCCGTAGCCGGACGAGTTACAGCAAAGAATCTTGTTAAGCCGCTTATACCTGTTATAACGATAGGACCTGTTACATTTTGAATAGCAAAAGTAAATTCTCTAGCATTAGCAGGACCTGATTGAGCAGTTAATACAGGAGTTACAGCTACTCCGCCCATAGTAGCCGCTACTACCGGAGTACCATGAAATTCAGCGGTATTTACACGCACGCTAAAAGCATATACTCCGCCTGCAAAAGCATTAGGAGAACCAGCTACAGAAATAAAGTGATCGCCTGTTATATTTAAACCTGTTACAGGATGTGTTGCAGGTAAATCTGATGCAGGAGCTCTACGAAGTGTAGGTAGCTGACCTGTTGTAAATTCCCAATGAGAAGCAGGAAGTGCAGAGAAATCAATACCACCGATATCTGCCATCATAAACGCATGAGCGTTAGTAAATGTAGCACCAGCAGCTGTAGCTATAGCAAGTTCTGGACGACCTGTGCCGGTTCTAGCATCGGGATGAAAACCATCTAATACGGAGAATACATTTGTTGCAGTGGAAGCACTTAGTTGTCTAACAACGGCACCGAATCTAATTTGAGCTGCACCACCTACTCCTTCTCCATAAGAGCGAACATTGGCTACAACATTTACTAACTCGGTTCCTGCATTAGCTTCACCAACAACGGCACCATTAAAACGCCAAGCGTCTCCTGCAACACCGCCTGCATAACGACCTTCTACAATACCCTCTACAAAAACGTTTTCTATAAGTGTGTCTGTCGCAACACCTATAAGTAAACCACCTTGACCCATTGGAGATCTTCTTGTAGCAGATAAATGCAAGTTACGGATAATAGCTCCGTCTGTATGACGGAAAAATCCAAATTGCCATGGATCAAATGGAAGTGCGGCTACGCCTACATCTACACCATATATTCTATGACCTCTACCATCAAATACACCTGTAAACGGCTCTGTATCGTAACCACCGCCACCATCTGTAGCAGTAAAGCCTGCACCATTTACGCCTGTAATATCCCAACCTGTCAAATTAATATCGGCACCAAGAGCAATATGCATATCTCTCCAACCTTCTATAGTAGTAAGATTTACAAACTCTGCTGCAGATGAGATAATTACATCAGCTTCTGCTTGTTGCGTTGCTGGCGTTACAGTTATAGTTAGTGTAGCTGTTTGAGCAGGAGTAGCTACTGTTGTAGCTGTCCATGTAGTTGTACCAACTGCCACTGCAGTTACTGTTGTAACGCCGTCTACAGTTGCTACTGTTGCTGTCGCTGGAGCACCGCCACTCCAAGTAAATTGTGCGTTAGTTACATTAGCCGGCTGTACCGCTACTTGTACTGTTTGAGTTGCTCCAACCTGTAAGTTTAGAGTATTCGGAGTAATAGTAATGCCTGTTGGCGCAACTGTGCCTGCTGTTACATTTACTCTAACAGGTGTAGATGTAAAGGTACCTGCTTGTGCTGTGATATAAGTATGACCTGCAGTAATCGGAGTAACCACACCGTTTACTACTGATGCTACAGCAGGAGCAGTTGATGTCCAAGTTACTGTACCAAGAGATGCTCCTGCCGGTTGCGGAACTGCTGTAAGTGTACGATTTTCTACATTCGGAATAGCATCTAATGCCATATTAAGTGGACCTACCGGTGTAACTGATACACCTGTTAGAACCGGAGCTCCTGCTTCGGGTTGCACTGTAATACGAACACGATTACTTTCGATTGTGCCAGAGCGTGCATAGATGTAAGCGTGACCATCTCGCACTGCATTTACAAGACCAGCGTTTACTGTTAAAACAGTAGCGTCCGAACTATGCCAAGTAACAGTGCCAAGTTCTGCATCCGTCGGAGTTGGCGTAGCTGTAAATCTACGCTGAGCCTCAACCGGCAATTCGCCCATAGTCCAAGTGGTAGAAGCACCGCTTGGTAGTGCAATTGTTATGCCCGTTAACGGCTCCGGCGGTGTTGGCGGTGGCGTCGAAGGACACGCTGCAAGAATTATTGTAGCCATCATCATAAAGGCTATAAAAAGACTCGCAAAAATTCTTAGTTTTTTGTTTTTCATTTTTTCGTTTTTTACTCCTCCTTAAGAGTATGAACCTATCAATAATATATGATTGGTTCGTTTAATTTATTTTGTAGTTTGTATACTACAATTAGTATGTGTTTGATTATAAGACACATATACTGTCTTGTCAAACACTTTTTTTGTTTTTTTACTTATAAGCCCTACAAAACCGTAATTATTATAGCAATTCAACAACAATTGCATTCATAATATAAAACGCATTGGGGACAATAGCTAAGCTGTTGCCTCTTCTTATTAAAAGCTTTTGTGATAGAAATTTTTCAATTTGAGTTTTTTTATGAGTTAGTAGATCGTAACTATATTTTTGTTTTAATTCAGTTAGATTTATTCCTTTTACAGTTCTAAGAGATAACATTATATATTCTTCGATTTTTTCTTGTATTGAAAGTGTGTGATAGATTTTAGAATCATATTTTTTTTGAGCAAAGTCTTGATTTATATATGCTTTTATATCCGGCTTATTTTCTATTCGCACACCGTCGATAAGTGAGTGTGCTCCTGCACCAAAACCGTAATAATTCTCTCCTGTCCAATATTTTTGATTGTGTCTACTTTCATAACTCTTCCTAGCAAAGTTACTTATCTCATACCTATCAAAACCTTTGCTTTCTGAAAACTTAAACGCCAAGTTGTATAAATCAGCTTGTAAATCAATATCTATCTTGAAACCCTCTTTATATAGCTTGCAGTCCTCATCTAGCGTTAGAGCATACATACTAATATGTTTTATGCTTTCAAATGAAGTAATCAATTCTAAGGATTTTATTACACTTTCTTTATCTTGATTAGGCAAACCTAATATTATATCTGCCGATATGTTATTAAATCCTAACTTTGCAGCCAAATTAACAGCATTTTCAAACATCTCATATGTGTGCGAACGATTTATTGTCTTTAGAATTTCGTTATCGTGAGATTGTAAACCAATGCTAATCCGGTTTATGCCGAGTAATTTTATATGAGTGAATAAATTGAGGTTTGCACTTTCCGGATTAACTTCTATTGTGATTTCAGCATCTTTAGAAATGTCAGAGTTTTTATACAAGCAATCAAAGATTTGCTTAAGCTGACTATATGGTAGCATACTCGGTGTTCCACCGCCTATATATATTGTGTCTATTTCAATTTTTCGGGAGGCTGTAAGTAATATATCCTCTACTTCTCTACAAGTCGCATCAATATATTTCTCTATACTACAAAAATCGGTTATTGAATAAAAACTACAATAACCGCATTTTTGCTTGCAATATGGAATGTGTATATATATAGCACTCATTTTTTATTAAAATTTATCAAAGACAATTGTATATTGTCTTATGAAAATATTTCTATCGTACAATAATAATCCTCATGAAAATAAAGTTCTTCCCAATCATTCTATTATTAAATCAACTTTTATAAATTAGTGCTATAGACTATTTAATCGACTTAAATTTATTATATCTATTTTCTAAAAGCTGTTCAACATTCATCATCGAAAATTTTAACAGAGTTTGATTTAGCATAACTTTAATGCCATTAAAAACATCATCATTATCCGGAATGATTTTTTCTATAACATTAAAGCCTAATAAATCCTCGGCAGTTAGCTTTAAACTCGTGGCCGCCTCGGCAGCTCGCTTGCTATCCTTCCATAAAATACTCGCACAGCCTTCGGGCGAAATTACCGAATACACAGCATTTTCCAGCATCCAAATCTCGTCGGCAAGTGCAATCCCTAAAGCTCCACCCGAGCCACCTTCACCGATAACTATCGCTATAATCGGCACTTTTAGATTTGACATCTCTAATAAGTTTTCAGCAATCGCCTGACCTTGCCCACGCTCCTCAGCACCAAGTCCGCAAAAAGCACCGCTTGTGTCTACAAAGCAAATAATTGGCCTACCAAACTTCTCGGCCAGCTTCATCTGCCTAAGAGCCTTACGATATCCTTCGGGATGTGCCATACCGTAATTACGAGTCTGTTTTTCTTTAAGATCCGCACCTTTTTCTTGAGCAATAACTGTAACAGAAATATCACCCAACTTAGCAATACCAGATATGATTGCAGGGTCATCGCCGTAGCGTCTGTCGCCGTGCATCTCAAAAAAATCAGTAAAAATGTTTTTAATATAGTCCGACGCTTGCCTTACTTTATTCCGATTAAAAACCACCTTTTCATAAGGCGTCATTTTTGTATTTTTTACTTCTTTTTTAAAAATCATTATCTACTTCCCCCTTTATGTAATCTTATCAATCTAGCTAATGTATTAGGTTGATCCTTTCTTGGCACAATGTTATCTACAAAACCTTTTTCTAACAAAAATTCTGCTCGTTGAAAACCAATAGGCAGTTTTTGACGAATCGTTTGCTCTATGACCCTAGGACCCGCAAAGCCCACAAGTGCTTTAGGCTCAGCTAAAATTATATCGCCAAGCATTGCAAAGCTGGCTGTAACTCCACCTGTGGTAGGGTCGCACAGCACTACGATATATAATAAACCTGCGTTTGAATGTCTTTTAACTGCCGATGCAGTTTTTGCCATTTGCTTAAGAGATAAAATCCCTTCTTGCATTCTAGCACCACCGCTAAGCGAATACCCAATAACAGGCAATTTATGCTCTAAAGCGTGCTCAAATAGAAGTGTGATTTTTTCGCCCACAACTGTACCCATACTACCCATCATAAAAATAGGATCCATAACAAACAACGCACACTTCTCGCCGTCGATTGTAGCAGTACCACAAATAACCGCTTCGTTTTCGTTACTTTGTGCTATTGCTTTATCTAATTTATCATCGTATTCGGGAAATTCAATAATGTTTTTAGACACTAAATCCTCGTTTAATTCGACAAAGCTATCTTCATCGGTTAACATCTTTACCCGCTCTCGAGATGGTACTCTATGATAAAAAGAGCATTTAGGACAAACAAAAAGACTATCCGCTAATTCGGTATTAAAAAAACTTTTGCCGCAGCTTGAGCAAACTATGCACAAATCATCGTCTGGCATTTTAGGCTTCGGCGCTTCTCTGCCCTTTAATTCGGGCTTGTTGAGAGGCTTCTTAAATATTGCAAATGGGTTCGGCATAGTTTTATAGTATAATATTGAAGAAAACTTGTCAAGAAAGAAAAATAAACATAAAAACTAGAATATTAGGTAAAATTTATTATTATGCTTACTAAGCGTATCTCTTTTTTTCCACAAATTGAGTTATTTCCTCAATGCTTTGAAAATCCTTAATTAAAACTTGTAAAATTATAGTTCTAACAAAAGAAATATTACTCGCCACTTGACGATTTGAAAACTCCTTTTTACGGCCATGAGCAACTGTAGATCTTGCTATAAATAACTCTTTAAGCATTTTTTCTGCATCTTTGCGTTCAAAATAATCATTGCTATATAAAAAAGCACAATATTCCGCAAGTTGAGATGCTATTGATTTTGAGATTATTTCAGAGCTAACTTTTAACAAACACTCTACAGCAAACATACATTCTAAAACAGCAATAGCGTTGTCTTTTTCAGTTAAAGCCATTCCTATCCAAATTATGCTTTCAATAATCCTTTTTTCTAATTCGTTTTTATTTTTTTTTGCGTCAATAACGAAAATTTTATTAAAACCATCTTCTTGTAAAAATGTTTGAAATTTTTTATCGATAGGAATGGAATTTACACTTCTATTTTCTATACTCATAGCCATAAAATAATTTCCTAATATACCTTCTTCTCTAAAGCCGTATGAAACTTTTGATTGACCATATTGAGCAATAGTCGCTATGCAATTGTTACTACGACTAAAGCCAATAATAAATTCTAAAATTCTCGAAAAATGTAATATTCTTTTTTCTGACCATTTTTCTACAAATTTTTCGTCTTTAGCTTCTGTTTGTATTTCTAAATAACAACATTGACCTCCAATAAGATTCGAAGTTTCATTTTCTATAAATTCATTCTTCTTCATTTTTTCTTGCAAAAGAGTTCTCCCTGTGTTTTCATTATAAATAGTAAAATTTCCTAAAACTATATTGTCATCATTTGGCAGAGTTATTCCGAATAGCTTCTGCATATAAGTGAACTTTTGTACTGGAGTTTCTTTTATTTCATTCTTGAAAGATTCAAAAGAAAAATTATTAGTAATTATTAACTTATTTCTTAACTTTTCTAACCACTCTATAGATACTGTTTCATTGCTAAAAACTTCAAACAGGTCAAGTGATTTGTAATAAAAAGTTGCCTTATCTTTCACATAAAGAGTTCCATCAGAGCAAGAGTATGTATTATATTCATTAAAGTTATAATTTGTAGGATAATCTAAAGAACCACAATTCGCAATATCTTTGCAAAGTTGTTCATAGTGAGCTATATTTTTCTTTTTGCTTTTTTTCATAGAATTCCATTTGCGATTTTAATATTTAAAATTACATTATGATTTTTTATTTATATTCTTTGAGATAGATGTTTTTTTATTTGGTAAGGCTCCGCCCTTGTCGAACTCGCCCAACTCAAACATTTCCATATTCTTTTTAAAGAAATCATAATAAACACGAATATTTTTGAGATCGTGCCATTTTTCTACAACTACGGGCGAACGGTCTAGATTATATATTTTAGCACCTCTTAATGCCAAAATAAACGGGCTGTGTGTAGCAATAACAAGCTGACAACCATGATATTTAACACAATCCTCTAAAAATTGCTTTAAATCTAGCTGAAATGCAGGACTTAATGAATTTTCCGGCTCGTCTAGCAAATACAAAGTTTTCTTTTGAATTTCGTCCTTGAAAAATTGAATCGCATTTTCACCATTAGAAAATTGACGGTTCTTAAAGCCTGCTTTTTTTTGCACAAACTGCTTTTTGGCAAGATTTTTATTAACCATACTGCCACCTTTTATACCGCTGTAAACATCGTCTAAACCACCGTAGTCATAGAATTCTTCCATCTTACTTTTCTTTTCGTCTACCACAGTATTAGTTTTTCTAGCACCAAAAATGTTCTTAAAGATATCCTCGCTAGTAAGCATTTTGCTATTATTAACAAGGTTTTTAGCGTGTTTTGCAGTGCAAGCATCGGCAAATTGAGTAAACGCTTTTGTAACCGAAACATCGGCATGACGCAAAAATCCAAAATGCTCTGCGATTAAATTTAGTAGCGACGATTTACCGCTACCATTACCGCCATAAAAAATCGTGATAGGCTCAAAATCTATCTGCGACAATTTTTTCTTTTTGAAAAACCCAAGCGGAAACCATTCGTCATCCGTATACGAGTTCTTTATTTTTTTAACGAGTTCTAAATTATCTTCCTCGTTTACTAAATTAAATTGTTCTAAAAACATAATTTTTTATTTGGTAGCGAACGCTTAAAAACATTATAAGCTAGGAAGATTTTAATATCAAGTATTTTTATATACTATATTACGACATTATTAAGTTGTATAATCCAATAAAAACTCCACCAGTTGTAGCGGAGCAAAAGTACTAAAAATAAAAAGGCTAACACGATAATTAGTGAAACTAAATCCCTTATCTCAAATTTCAATTTCTTTAGTCGTGTACGTTTACCACCGTTAAAACAACGACTGTCGAGTGCGTCGGCTAACTCATCTGCCCGTCTAAAGCTACTTATAAAAAGCGGTATTAAAATTGAGCCCAAACTTTTTGCCCGTCTAAATAAATTTGCACTCTCAAAATCGGCACATCTTGCTTTTTGAGCCGAAATTATTTTATCGGTTTCTTCAAATAGCGTCGGCACCATTCTTAAAGCAATACTCATAATTAAAGCAAACACATATACAGGCACTTTAAGTAGTGTTAGTGGTTTTAGTATGCTTTCTAAGGCATCGGTTAATTCTATCGGAGTTGTAGTAAGCGTTAATATTGTTGGCGTTAGCATAAGTAAAACTAATCTACTAGCTAACATCCCAGCGTTTAACATCGCCGAAATATAAATATTTATCCTCCGCCAACTCCAAAGCACTACCTCGCCGTATTGTCCTGAGCTAAATATCATTGTTAAAATAAGTGAAAAAAGCATTAAAATAAAAATTGCTCGCAAACTCCTGAAGACTTTTAGTAAAGGAAGTCTTGCAATTAGCGATACAGTTATAATAAAAATGAAAGCAACTCCAAAAACAAAAAATGAGGTTATAAAAAATGTAGCCACCATAACAACCAATACAGCAAACATTTTAAATCTCGGGTCCAGCCTATGAACTGGCGAACTAACCGCATAATATTGTCCTAAAGATACATCTCTCATTATTTAATGCATGAGAAATGAGGAATGAAAAATGAGAAATTGTTGTTTTTGTTTATTTTTTTGCTTATCCAAATAATAAATCCTTAATTTTTCATTCCTCATTTCTCATTAGTCTTTTAATTTCCTCAACCAACTCCTCAACCGTTACAACTCCCCTATCTATTTTGTAGCCTTTGTCGGCAAGCTCGTTAGCTAGCGACGACGCTTCGGGCATCGAAATATTAAATTTTTGTAGCAAGTTTCTACTTCTAAAAAGTTCTTTGGGGGGCAAAATTGTCGCTAACTTACCTTTATTGAGAACCGCTATTCTATCTGCAACACTAGCTACCTCATCCATATTATGACTAATCATAATTACTATTTTGCAAGCGTCCCTTCTAATTTTTTGTACCAATTCTAAAATTTCTATTTTGCCCTGCGGGTCTAATCCGCTAGTTGGCTCATCTAAAATTAGAATCTTTGGCTTCATTGCTAATACTCCTGCTATAGCAACCCGCCTCTTTTGCCCTCCAGACAATTCAAATGGAGAACGGTCTTTTATTGCTTCAAAATCTAACCCAACTAATTCTATCGCCTCTTTTGCTCTATTATAAATCTCGTCTTTAGGTAGTCGCAAATTTTTTGGCCCAAACGAAACATCAGCCAGCACACTATCAGCAAATAACTGATACTCGGGAAATTGAAACACATGACCCACCCTTGCCCTAAGATTTCTAAGCTCCCTCTTTTTAATCTTTTTTTTACCTAATACAAACTCGTCTATAACAATCTCGCCTGTTTGCACTCTTGTAAGGGCGTTAAAATGACTGACAAGCGTAGATTTCCCACTACCCGTATGCCCGATAATACCAAAAAACTCGCCATCCTCAATTGTTAGCGAAATATCATCTAATGCCTTTTTCTCGTACGGAGTTTTAGGACTAAAAGTATAAGATATGTTTTTTACAGTTATCGGCATAGTCTTTCAATTTCCTCCACAAGTTCTTCTCTATTAACTATGCCTTCTCTTAAATTCAATAAATTCGCTACTTTAGATGCAAAAGGAACATCAAGCCCTAGTGGTTCTAAAATATCGGCTTTAGATAAAACTTCAGTACCACCTGTTAAAGCTATTTGCCCTTGATTTAATACGATAACCTTATCCGCAAGTAGTGCTTCTTCTAAAAAGTGAGTGATTAGTACTACAGACATTCGCTCTTCTTTTTGTAACCTTTTTGCCACTTGTAAAATTTCTTTTCGCCCCATCGGGTCTAACATAGCGGTACTCTCGTCTAAAACCAAAACATCGGGCTTTAACGCTAAAACTCCCGCAATAGCTATCCTTTGTTTCTGACCACCACTTAATCTAAAGGGAGTTCCTTTTCGATACTCACTCATCCCTACGCTCTCTAATGCCCACACAACCCGCTCCTCTATCTCGCTTCTCGCTAACCCTAAATTCTCGGGTCCAAAAGCAACATCGTCCTCTATAATACTAGCTACCATTTGATTATCTGGGTTTTGAAAAACCAAGCCTACACGCTTTCTAATCTCAAACGAATTTTTAGGCTTTAGCGTATTCATGCCGTCTACTGTAACTATTCCCTGCTGTGGTTGCAGTAGTCCATTCATCAATCTAGCAATTGTGCTTTTGCCGGAACCGTTATGACCGCAAATCGCTACAAACTCGCCCTTTTCTATATTAAAAGAAACACCTCTAAGTGCCTCTACTTCATCCTCAAAACCAGCGTTATAGCTATAAAAAACATTATCAAAAGTGATATAACCCACAAAAAGATTATAGCACTTTAGAATTAGCATTGCAATATAAAAAAGAAACTCTAATTTAAATAGGATTATTTAATTTCGCCTATTATAAATCAAATATAAATCAAAATTAAAACCTCAGCCTTTAGTAATTAAAATTTTCATGCATACTTTTTTCTATTTTACCCAAATTATATCAATGAAAAAGAAAATATTGATATCGATAGCACTCATCGCCTTTGTTTTAACTTTAGGTATAACTTCAAATTTACAATTTGCCAATGCTTCTGCTCTTGTCGATGAAGAATATAAGCTAGCTAGAGAATACAAGCATCACTGCAAAAAATCTCAAATATTAGTTGTAACTGGAACAGCCTCCACTACTGTACAACCTGATTTTGCTATAGTAAACTTTAGTGTTGAAACCTCCAATAAAAATCTTGAGAATGCTCAAAACGAAAACGCTACTACTATGCAAAATATAAAATCAGCATTAAGCTTACACAATCTTAGCGAGAAAAATTTAACAACCAACTGGTTTAACATCTATCCTGAACATGATTATTACAATGGAGAGAAATCGACTGGTCATAGAGTTAGCTATCAATTTAGTTTAAAAGTTAAAGAATTTGATAATGTAGGTAAAATCATAGATATTCTAATCACAAACGGAGCCAACATGATAAGCGGAGCTCAGTTTGGCATTGAGTATAGCTCTACTGCTTACATCGAAACACTAACAAAAGCCGTAGAAAATGCCAAACAAAAAGCTAATATTCTTTCTAATATAACAAACATTGATGACCTTAAAATAGTCACTATAAAAGAAATGCCTAATGGTCATATCGAATTTGCAAGATATGATAGTGCTATGTATTGCGGAACAGGAAATACATCAATTATGCAAAATGGTATTGATATTACTGCTACAGTTAAGGTTGTGTTTAAAGGTTAATACCTTTTAGTTCAGCTATGGGCAACAAGTTAGACTGTTTTATTTATTTCTATCTGTAAATCATTAACGGCATTAGAACAGTAATTCTAAATATTGGTATTGTGCCACGAACATATAAATTTATTGGAAAATAAAAAACTTTATAAAATAAAACAAACTAAAAAAACAATATGATATTTACCATGTCGTTTTTTTAGTTTGTTGCCTCGCTCTGCATTTTCATATAATTAAAAACAATAACAACTATCTCCTAATACAGATTTTCGGAGCGTTATAATATTATACATAACTGTAAAGACTTCCCTTTACTCTCTTCGTAAAACAATACCTGCGTTACCGTCTATGGTAATGATATCACCGGTTTGAATAAGTTTTGTTGCACCAGCAACACCTGCAACTAAAGGCAAAGCATATTCTCTTGCCACTACAGCACCGTGTGATAAGGCACTGCCTACCTCGGTAACTAATCCGTCAATTAAACAATAAAACGGTGACCAGCCAATATCTGTAAACTCGGCAACCATAATCTCACCTTTTTGCAGTTTTTCGGCATCCTCAATAGATTGCACAACCCGTGCAGTTCCGGTAACTATACCACGGCTAACAGGCGTTCCTTGCAAAATGTTTTTATTTTCACTTGCACTATAATCTATAATATACGGAACAGGAATACCTACATATACCTCTTTAAAAGTTAGTGTAGCTTGCTGTTTGATAATACGACGGCGTTGCAGTGCTTTTTTTATAAGTTTTGGATTTTGGGTTTTTACAAGTTGTCCCACCTCTTTGTGCGTTAGAAAATAAATAATGTCTTCGTCGGGAATTCGTTCTATCTCGACAAGTTTTGTCGCTAAACTTCCATATGCGCTTTTTAAAACATCAAAAACTTTGATGAGTTTTGCTTTTGAAAATTCACGATTCACAACGCCCGCTCTTGCTTGCTTGGCAAAATAAACTATTTTTCCGGCTTGCATACCTTTAAAACCATTTTCTTTAGCGATTGCTTTAAGGTTGGGAACGGAAGCATTTTCGGCACTTGGTAAAGTACCGTTAATTACAGTTTTTAGATATTTAACAAAGGCAACTTCGTCATTTGCCCAACTTTTATTTCTAAGTTCGGCTTCCCTTACGGCACGGTGTCCGTGCCTTTTCATAAATGTTGCTATCGCCTCTTTAACTTTACTATTGACTAACTGCAAATAATCTTGAAGCTGTTCTACTGAAAAGTTTTTTGCCTTAGGCTCTTCTAACAAAACGGTATCGGCAACTTTTGAAAGCGAATGCAAAATATCTGCACTTTCTATACCGTCGATTCTTTCTAGCATTTGTGCCAAAACACTACGACTTTTCTCCGTACATTTTAATTTTTTATTAAGAGCATTAGTTACTGCAGAAGACATTGCTCCCCCATGCCCACTAGTTACATAATGTAGAAGTGCTGCAATATTTACATCTACTAAAGATTTATCAATAGCATTATACAAACCTTGCGGTGTGTTGTCGTGAGTAATTATAAATTTTTTAGCCAATCTATCAATTTGTTTTATTGCCTTTTTATATGACATAATAAAAGCAATATAACGAAACGAATAATAAAGCCTTGGAATAAACCATTTTTTCTTACCTGCTATTATCCCATTTTCATCGCCGACAAGCTCTCTATCGCAAATGGAAAAATCTATATTTTTCTTACCTGCTAAAAATGTGGTGTTTGCCACGCGGTAAAGCTGTGTAAGATTCATAAATAAATGTCCATAAGACGAAAAAACACATCCAAAATCGGGGATTTCACGCATTTTTTTGTTTGCACCGATAATATTTAACATACGGCGAATTCCCCAATCAATTGCATATACGGTAGTAGTAAGTGAAAGAGGGGTTACAGCTCCGGGTAACATTTCACCGATATTAAATTTCGTTGTTGCGTGTCCAATAATATCTTTATCAAAATTAAATTCTGTCTCAAGAACACTATCTAGGGCTGTAATAGGACGAGCTTGCAACCAAAAAAGCTTTCCATTATAAACTGCCCACTCTAAATCCTGAGGCACACCCATAATGCTCTGAATTTCAAGCCCTTGAATATAAATTTGGCATAAAAGCTCTTTAGTAAGAGGAGGAGCTATTTTTTTAGACGAATTATCGCATATGAAATCGTGAAAGGTGTCTATTTGTTCTATGTATTGTACTGCGGATTTTTCGCCCGATACAAGCTGTTCACCTAACCCATCTACCGCTTCAACAATGATTTGATTAGAGTCTTGCGGGTTAGCAGTAAAACAAACGCCGGCACATTCAGGCACTAGCATTTGCTGTACAACAACTGTCATACCGGACTTTTGAGAATTAGCAAAATTTTTAGAATATGTATCCGTAAGCTTTGTTTTTAAAGAACCAATACATTGCTTTAAGGCATCTTGAAAAGCTAATCTCCCCTCTACATTAAGCACTGTAACAAATTGTCCCGCATAGGAGCAGTCCTCTCCATCCTCCGCTGTGGCAGATGAACGAACAGCAACACGGGTTAACCTAGAGTCTTCAAAAAATGCTGTTGCTTCTTCTAAATCGGTATCAAGCTCTATATCAAAAAGCACAAATCCCTTAGGAACACAAAAGCCCTCTTTAATAAGTCTATCGAGTCCCCGTGCTTTTCCGCCAACTTTATCAATATATTGATCTTCGATTTGTCCTAAATTAATTTTTTTCATAGCGTGTTTTATCTCCGTTATATCCAAATTCTGCACTGCCACGACCTTTCACGCCATTGATTACAAACTTAGAAACAGCAGCAAATACCTCAAAACTTCCACCCTCGTCCTTAAATGAAAACGGGAAAATAATCTCCGGTATAAATGAAACTTTCTCTTTTTGTTTATCCGCAAATATAATAGTTAAGTTATTAGCTATTGGGATTTTACCGCTATGGGCATACTGAGGAAATTCGACATCTAAAATATTAGTCCAAATGCCGTTTTTCATTTTATAGCCTGTTATAAGTCCACGAGTATTGATAGCAGGATAACGCACTAAATTGGGATTATAAATATAGCCGTTTTCTAGCATTGCAGGAAGCCAATGATAAGTGTTCATATAACTCCAAATGCGACGACCATAAGAATGGTCTCTAACAGCTAAAGCCGAAAAAGAAAACAATTCGTCCCCTGTTTGCAGGGTTGCCGTAGCCGTTCCTTCTTGCTCGATATGTACTTGATTATTGTTTTTTAATTCGTCACTAAAGCCTTTAATCCATTTTTCTGCCGCCATTGCTTTAGCAAACGCACGATTATCAACATCTCTCGAAAAATGATACAAACCAAAATCTGATTTAAAAGTCGCTTCAAACACAGCGTCTTGTGCGTTGCCACATGGAATTGCCAAAAACGAATCTTTATCCGGAATTACTGGAATTACCTTTCCAGTAAAAGATAACTTCCATTCTTTTAAAGGCTCAACACATTCAATTTTTAGTGTTGCGTCTTTAGCATCCATATGCTCAAGCTCGCATACAAAAGCCTTGCCGCAAGCAGATTTATAAGCAAACCAAACCTCAGCTCTGCGGTGCTGACCGCCACGCAACCCAAGTCGCAAAAAAAATGTATTGCCTATTTGATCATGACTGCCAAAATAATAGCTATGATTTATATCATAGCCAGCTGTATCAGACATAGTATGAAGTTCTGTTTCTATCTCGTCAATGGTCAAACTCTTTTTGCGTTTTTTCATTACGGATTTAATAATAGATTGTTTAATTATATGTTTAAGACCCATAGTAATAGTATTTCCTTATATTGCATTTTACTCAAGAGATTCATTAGAAAGTTCGCTAACATCATTATCGATTGGTTCATTCACAAATTTTTTCATTTTTTTGCCAAATCCATAATCAATTACTAAAATGCCAATGATAAACGAAACAAGACCGATAATAAGAGAAAAAACAACATCTGTTAAAAAGTGCCATCGTAGCACCATTCTTGATAACGGTACGGCAACAAGCATTACTATAGTTACAACCCATAAAATATTCATTTTTTTCTTATTAAAGCCTAAAACCCAACCAGCTAAAACCAACATAATCATACTAGAAACGCTAGAGGCATGCATAGAAGGAAAGCTTGTTGTACTAAAGCCGTAGCCTTGCAACCCTTCGGGAAGAGCAATTCTGCCAAACGGTGCAAACCACGGCGAATAATAGATTTCCGGATTTAATGAGTTATATAAAGCCGAATCTCTATAATTTAATATCGAATAAAAACGATGCCTGCCCCAAAACGGCTGCATAATACCCGTTGTTGCATTTGCTAAAAATCCTAAAACCGCACCGATACACAGCACATAAATTAGTTTTTTATGAGTATCGTTATCGAATTTTTTGAAAAACTTGATAAACGGAAAAGATAGAATAACACCCAGTACAGTTGAAACGCCGCCAGAAATTCCATGATGAATACTAGAGCGGTCGCTTAATCTAATCCCATGATTAGCCAACATCCAAAATATAGCACAATAAACACCGCCTGTTAAAAACACAATTAAAAGAATTCTGAATAAAATTCTAAATCCCTTTTTTTTGCAAACTATAACAAGCGTAGCAAATAACGAAGCGTTTACAAGTATTGCTGGCAAAAATCCAAGACCTTCAAAAAACATTCCGAATGCGATATAAAAAAAAGAAAATTGTTCTACCCCTACAGCGTGTGCGATTTGATAGTCAAAAAATGACCCAATAATCATCAAGACTGTAAGAAATATAGCAACAGCACCTATACTAATCCATAAAACTTTTTTATTCTTTTGTGAAAATAATTCCATCTCTTAAATATTTCCTTAGTGTTTCTTATACGAATTATATTTTTCGTAACTCTATTTATTTAGTATATTCCTTCAAAAAACGCAAGTCAAACTAATCACATAAATAAAACTAAAGAAAAATAATTCTCTTTTCGTTTTGCAATTGCTAAAATAACTTGATATAAATAAAAATCTCCACTAGATAAAAATACCAAAGTGGATTTTTTTATTATTAGCCTATATTAAAATATATTTTTATAGCATATTGATTATTCGCAAACAATCATATTATTTAATATTACTGTGTACATTGGTTACTAATTAAATATTACTTCCCTAATTGCAACAATCCGTTTTTTGCTGAACTTTCTTCTATATCAAGGCAGCATTGCCACTCTTAAGTATGTAAATAACGGACCAAATGTTACATTAGAGTTAAAAGTTGCTTGGCTGCCTATTCCTGTTGTAGGCAAGCTATAGAAGCGTTGCAAAGTTATATTCATATAATAAATAAATCTAGCATGAGCAGCTTGCTCGCCTGCTTGATAAAAACTATATTGAATAAAAGCTCTAACTAACGACTCGTATGCAAGCGAAAATGCAGCAGGTGCCGGTGCCATACCGGTAGTGGGCCATGTTTGCCTTACTTCTGCCAAAGTCCAATAAATAAAATACTCTAAAGCACTATCTACGCTATTAAAGAATGCCGCTACAAGGTTGTAATTAAGTGCTAAAAAGAGTTGCCTTGCCACCATAGCATCTGATCTAAACGCATTGCCTGGCGTGCCAATTGCAATAATATAACCAGGATCGTATGCTAGTCTAAAAGCTATGGTAGATAAACGCCTAGCAAAAGCTATTAAATTAGTACTGCTAAAAATTAAGTCATTAAAGGTGTCTCTATGTGCTGATATTGTAGCAAATTGAGTAGCAAATCTTTCGTTAAATTCTAAATATATTTCAGGATTGTATCTAATCATAGTGTATTCAAAATAAATTGTAAACCAAAAATGTAAGAATAATAAATCGCTACCATTATCGCCGATATTGCGTAAAGCACCTAGCATCATTTGCTCTATAGATTCCCAATTTACCGCACTAACTATAAGCGAAGCATAAAGCTCCAAAGCCTCTTGATACCAATCGTAAAACAACGCATTAAAAGCTATCCTATCATCATTTGATAAAGCGTTATAACTTGGGATAAGATGTAGTCTAAAAATAGTCATAACATTATTAAAGTGTGCTAGATTTTGCTCTACATTCCATCTATCATACCAAACAAATGCCTCCCATAAAAACACATATACTTGTGCCGCTGCTTGAGAAATTGTTTTAGCAAAATGCTCTGCTGTTAATTCCATATATAACGCATACGGAGGTAATACCGCAAAAATCCCGCCCCATAAAAATACTACTCTTTGCTCTGTGGTTAGTTGATTAAATAATTTAATCATAAGTTCCACATCTACTTCTGCTTGTGGAGTAAGCCAATAAACATTAGAAAAGGTCATACGATTAAATACAACTCTAGAGTAAGCAAAGATAAATTCTAGAAAGTTTTCTTGGCTAAATTCTTCAAACTCACTCACAAAAAAACCAAAGTATTCGTTCTGCCAGTTTATAAACATTTGGTGTGCTGATACAGGATTTGTCTGTGTGCCAAATAACAACAGCTCTGTAAACTCATATATTAAATTATTATCTTCGCTTGATAAAATATCCTCTACAAGATCTCTAACTGTAAAGTATAGATAGAAAAAATGAACATCTCTACCGTTTAACAAATGTAATCTAGCATCAAACATAAAATCTACTATTCTTAAAATATCGTCCGATATACGAGGTTGGTGCCTATCAAAATAATAATCCTTTAGATAATCAAACATATCACCAAAATAGTAGTCAAACTGACCCAATCCCCTATGATGTCTATATACTCTCATAGCTACTCTAATAGATGCCACAAAATCGTTAAAGTCCCTGACAATACCGTTTACTCTATATGAATTTAGAAAAATATCTGCTTCTAAAGTAGCTCTAACTAAAGTAGAAATTGCCATCGGTACACGAGAAGATAGTACCGAAAAGCTAACCGTAATATCTATAAAATAAAAACTAAAACTATTAAGCCTTAACAATTGTGCTTTAGTAGCCGATTCTATAAGGCTATAATAATCCCACATAGCATTTATTATAGGAGTAAAGTTTGATATACCAAAATTATTAATTCCTTGCGTTGTATGAATAATAGCCGCACGAGATAGCATACGAACAAAAGCAAAAGCATTTTCATCGTTAAACACAAGCGGAATATCCGCCATAATTTGAGTAGTTAAAAAGCTTCTAGCATGATTTATATCGCTAGCATAAACTTCTTCGAGATGCTGTATCCATTCTTGATTGCCACTCTGATTGATATAATCTACCAGATCTAAAAACTCAAAAAGAAAATATAGATATAAAATATGATCTTCGCTAGCATTTCTATTAACTAATTCTCTTGATAATATTCTAAAGTTTGCCCAATCAAAACCCTCTGGTGGATGAATATAGCGTGCATTATGAAACGCATTTAATACTTGACGCTCTACACCCCAATGAGTATTAAATATATTTGTATGCTCGGCATTCAAACTGCCAAATATATCTAAAAAATCTTCGAATGAATGCATAAAAAGTGCAAGCATATTATAATTTTCTGTTGCAACATAAAAGTCGTGATAAAACTGTGCTGTTAGCATTTGGCGAAACGCATCTATATGTGCTACCCCTAAACCAAAATGACTGCGATAATAAGTTACAAGTTGATTAATAAAATGCATGCCTGATGTATTTATTGCAGTAAGCACATTAACTCTTTGAGCGTAGTTGAAAGCAAAATACATCTCTCTTATCTTATGCGAATAATACTCAACCTCACCCGGTTCAAACCCTATTGCAAGATTCTTAAACCTAGCAGAACCCAGCGTTACAATAAAATTCCAAATTTGCGGGTCTTCTAGTAAAAATGGATAATATTCAAAAAAGAACTCTGTAACAATATCGTCTATAATTGCAAAATGTGGAGCAAAAACATTATCCCAGCCGGTGTTCCAAGTTTCAGAGTTACTTAATCTTATATAAAATAATTCTTGTGACAATAAATGATGAGTATATAATATTAGAAGATCGTCAAAGCGATTTAAAGCACCAAAAGCATGGTCAAATAAAAATCCAATAAGACCGTTATTGGCATGATAATTTAATATAACAGTAACATCAAAACTGGTACTAACACCTAAGTATTCTATAGTTATATCGGTTATTCCGCTAACAACAACATCGTTAAAACCTGGAGTTGAGCTAAATGTAACATTTTCAAAATCAAAATCCACATTAACACCTTGTGCTGTCATCGACACATCAATGGAAGTGTCGTTGTTAAATGCAACTCTTATAACACCACCGCTTAAATCTACTTGAGTATCTCTAAAGTAGTATCTAGTTAGATTAGGTCTAGCTACAACCATTAAACTTGTCGCAGTACGCTGTACCCAAACTGCAGTTATAGTAATGTTAGTTGTTATAGTGGTTGTAAATTCAAATTGATTACCATCCACATACCAACCCATAAAAATATATCCGTATCGTATAGGATCTTCTATAGGCCTTGTTATCGTACTACCTACTGCAATTTGCTGCTGCAAGTTAAAATCTGCCGTACCGCCATCTAAATTAAAAAATACAGTAACTGTTTGATTTTGTTCTACTAAAGGCTCAAAATGTGCCACTAGTACAATATTGCGTGTTATAGGAGTTGTAAAATCAAAGGCTATGCCACCTTCTCTCCATTCGATAAACCTATATCCGTCTTTAATAGGATTAGGACTAGGACGCACAATTGTAGCATTGTGCTCTACAGTATTAACTAGCTCAAAGTTCGCCTGCCCGCCGTTTAACTCGAACACAACAGTATGTGTGGTCGTATTTGTGCAAGCTATAAAAGCCACCGCCACTATAATAAGTATTAATATACTAAATAAAAGTTTATTTTTTTTCATTTATTACTATTTCCTTAGGGTATTTATTTTTTGCTAGATTTGTTTATTTAACTTGGTGCTCCCTCTACCATTCTGCCGTTAAATATAGCATTGTTCCAAACAGAGTTTCCAGCTCCTGTTGCTATTGCGTCTACTCTGTAGCTATTATAGCTACCTGTAGGTATGTAAATTCTAGCAGTAGTGCCGCTAAATGCGTTTATATTTGCCAGCGTTGTAATTCTAGCATTAGGTGCATCTAGCAGTGGTTGCCATCTTAATAGTTGAACAAACTGAAGATGAGTTGCCCCATTAAATGTATTTGCCTCTATACGAAGTACACTAGCAGGGATAACTATGCTTTCTATACCCGAACGCTGAAATGCCATAGTAGCTAAAGTAGTTAACGAGTTAGGTAGTGTTATTTGTCTTAATGAAACCGTATCTTGAAATGCCGAATTTTGTATAGTCATTAAGCCGTTAGGTAAATTTACCGTTACTAAATTTCTTGCATTATTAAATGTGTTTGCTTGTATCGTTGTTACTCCGTTAGGAATATTTATACTTGTTAAGCCAGAGCCCATAAACGCACTAGCACCAATAGTTGTTATACTAGAAGGCAAATCTATGCTTGTTAGCATAGTTGTGTTTTGGAAAGCGTTATTGCCAATAGATGTAAGAGTTGTAGGTAGCGTAACGCTAGATAATCGTCTAGCCCCATCAAAAGCAAAGTTAGGAATGCTCGTTACACCGTTGGGAACAACAACACCTGTTATAGCAGAGTTTTGGAAAGCGCTTGTACCTATTGTAGTTAGAGATGCCGGTAGCACCAATGCTGTCGTAGGTGCCCATGCTAAAGTATTTGTAAAGGCGTTATTGCCAATAGATACTAAGCTTGCAGGCAAAGCAGTAGCTAAAATATTAAAAGTTCTAGTGTTATAAAAAGCTCTATTGCCTATGGAGGTAAGAGTACTACCCGCACCAAAAGTTACACCTGTCAGACTTAAGTTATGTTCAAACGCACTCACACCTATAGAAGTAACCGACGCAGGAATAGCAACGGTGCCTAAACTACGATTATTTATAAAAGTTCTATCCGGAATCGCTGTCAAATTAGAAACAGCTCCAAAAGGCATAAACTCAAATGTTTGAAGATTTCTATTATTTGCAAATACATCTGTACCCATAAAAGCCACAACATTATGTAAATGCACCATATTCAATACAAAATTATCGCTAAAGGCATGATTACCTATCGTTGTTATCGTATCAAATAAATGTAAACCCGCCTGCATTAAGTCAATTCTACCGGTATTTCTACGAATATGGCTAAAAGTTGCATGTCTAAATCCATTATCCGCAATTGTAGTTACAGGTCTATTATTAAAAAATCTTGGTACTATTATGTGTTGTAAATGCCTAGCACTCTCCGATAAAACTACAGAATAAGCATTGCCGTTATTTATTGGAGTAAATATTAAAGCATCATAGCTTGCCACTATAGATTGCGGATTGTTACCTTGCATATCTGTCCACATACTAAAATCCATAATATTAGCGTGATGCCTCCAATTATTATCGCTAGTTCTTGCCCAATCTACAATATGACTTGTAGGAAAAACAATACGGCTAAAATTATCAGCACCGTAAAAAGTGTTTTCACCAATAGTAGTAGTACGCCTTATATTAACGCCGTCTAGCCCCATATGCGTAAGTGTAACTTGCTCTATAGCTGAGTTCTTAAACGCTTCGTCACCTATGCTTATTACATTCTGCCCTATCATTATAACAGTAATGCCCGTACCTTCAAATGCGTTATTACCAACAGTTATCAAAGTAGCTGGCAATAATATTTGTGTAAGGTTTGCCAATCCTCTAAAAGCATCATCTCCTATAGCAACAACAGGTAAGCCATTAAACATACGGGGAATTATAATGTTTTCTAAGTTAGAAGCGTTACTACCTGCGATAACAGAATACCCACTATCGTCTGCCATTCTAGTAAAAACAAGTAAAGCAATGCGATAATTCTCATTAAATACAGCAACAGCCTCTACATCTCTTGCTATATTCCAGCCATATAAACCAACTCCATTTTCGTCCGTAAGACGAACTCTTTGCTCACCTTCCCCTACAAACCAGCCATGAAATTCTAGTCCATAATATAGTGCCTCTGGAAGATCTGGAATACCTAATATAAAATTATCGCCAAATGCCACCTCTAAATATGTAACTATTTCGCCGTTTTTAATAACATTTAAATCACCAATATAAGTTATGGTAAATATATCGGCTTGCCATACAGCATAAACATTTATATCTTGTACAATAGCAGTATTAAAATTAAATTCTACAACTCCGGTTGCATCTAAAAACCACCCCATAAAAGAAAAACCTTCTCTTGACGGAGTAGTCGGTTCTTCTACTCTAGCAAAATCACGCACCGCTATTTCTAGTGGTTCATAATCGTTATGTATTATAAAACTAACAGTGTACTCTACTATCGATACTTCTATAGGTTGCCATCTAGCAATAAGCGTAATATCTTGAGTTATCACTGTTGTAAAAACAAATCGACTATCTCCTAAAAACCAACCATAAAAGCTGTAACCGTTCGGAGCTGCGGGAGCAAATGGCATAGCTGCAGCTTGTCCATTCATTATACTCACGCTAAACGACTCATAATCTTCTATACCAGATTTAAATGTAATCGTATGTAATACAATATCATCCTCTCTTTCGTTGCATACCTCACACTCTTGTGTTGGCGGTGTGGGACATAACGGCAAATTCGGGCAACTATCCTCGCTACACGCTACTAAAACAATACTAACAACAAAAATTGTTAATATCATAATTATTAAAATAATTTTTCGTTTCATTATTCTTTGTTTTTAATCGTTCTTATGCAAAAGATCGACCATACTTCTCCTTTATTATAAAAAAACTGCAGCAAAGAATAGACTTAACCACAGCGTTGATTTTATTATAAAGCATATTAAAACAAATGTCAATAAGTTTTTAAAAAATAATAGCTTCCTATTTACATCTTTAATAAAATAGGATAACATCATATTGTCTAAACATATATCAATTTATAGTTTTATTAATTTAATACTACAAAAGAATTTTTCTATAATTATAAAGCTTTTCATGCTTACCCACACTCTTTCATTTATTATATGAATTATTTTACCAGCAATTTATTTATAATTTCTACAAAAACTATATTATCTTCAAGTGCGATACCGCTAAGAATTAAAGCTTGTTGTAAAAGAAGCTGTGATAATAATTCAAATAATTCTTTGTCGCTTTTGTGATATGCTTTTAGTTTTTCGATAAGTGAATGAGTGGGATTAAGTTCTAAGATTTTAGGTACATTAACAGGCAATGCTCCAGGCATGGAAGCCAATATTTTTTCCATTTCTATACTAATAGAAGAGTCTGTACGCAAGATAGAAGCAAAATTGCCTAAAGAAGAACCAAACACAACATCCTTAACTTTGTCTTTGAACAGCTCTTTAATGTCAATTAGTAAATTTTCGTGTTTTTTAGTAGCTACCTCAATTTGGTCTTTTTCTTCATCAGAACCGGGTAATACATCTTTAGCCATAACAGAAGCAAAGTTTTTGCCGCCGTATTCCATCATAGACTTTATTAAAAACTCATCCACAGGATTTGTTAGATATAACACTTCAAATTCTTTATTTAATGCACTTATTGTTTGCGGAATGCGTTTAGCAGCATCAATGCTTGTACTTACAACATAATAAATAAAGTCTTGCCCTTCTTTCATTCGAGATAGATATTCGCTAAATGTTGTATACTTATCATCCTCACTAGACTTAAACAAAATTAAATCTTGCAGCTTTTCTTTATTTATGCCAAAAACATCATAAGCACCATACTTAAAACTAACACCAAACTCATCAAAAAACTTCTCATAGGTTTCTCGTTCTTTCTCTAGCATTTTCTTAAATTCTGTTAGCAATCTCTTCTCTAATGATGTGGCTATCGCTTTAAGCTGTCTATCTTGCTGCAACATCTCACGAGAAATATTAAGCGATAAATCGCTACTGTCTACTAATCCTTTAATAAAAGCAAAATAATCGGGCAATAATTCGCTACACTTTTGCATTATAAGCACCGAATTAGAATACAGGGTTAAACCTTTCTCAAATTCTTTAGCGTAAAGATCATAGGGTGCTTTTTGTGGAACAAAGGCTAATAAGTTATAATTAACTAAGCCTTCAATATTAGCGGAAATTGTTTTAAGGGGAGAGTTAATATCGTGATAGTTGTTTTTATAAAACTCCTCGTAATCGTTTTCATTTACTTTTACTTTAGGTTTTTTCCAAATAGGAACCATACTATTAAGCGTTTTATCGCCTAACTTTATGGGATATCTAATATAGTCAGAGTGCTTGCGAATTAGAGAAGTAATATAATGCTCTTCCAACAAATCATTATAATCAAAATCTTCGTCCTTTTCTTTAAGAGTGAGCATAATTGTTGTGCCAAAAGAATTTTTATCAGTTTCTTCTATTGTATAGCCTTCTATACCTTCGCTTAGCCATTTATATGCTTTATCAGCATCGTAACGACGACTAACTACCTCTACCTTATTTGCTACCATAAAAGTCGAATAAAAACCTACACCAAACTGTCCTATAAGTTCGCTAGGAGTAGGGCTATTAGTTGATTTTGGCTTGTCTTTAACTTTTGCAGTAGTTTCTACCGTCTCTTGATTTTTAAGTGCATGAGTTCCACTTTGAGCAATAGTCCCTAAGTTATTTTCTAATTCATTCTTGTCCATACCAATGCCATTATCGCTTATTGTTAAGGTACGAGCTGTTTTATCTATAAAAATTTCAATAGCAAATTCTTTAGGCAATCCAGATTTTGTAAGCGATATAAACCGCAATTTATCTAAAGCATCGCTTGAATTGCTAATTAACTCTCTAAGAAAAATCTCTTTATTAGAATAGATAGAGTTTATCATAAGCTCCAACATTCTTTTACTTTCAGTTTTAAATTTTTTCATAAATTACATCCTTTTATTTTTGATACTTCTCGCAACAAAAGTTACAAGAGTATTTTATCAAAAAACAAGACTTAGATCAAACTAAAAATAATCAAAAACATACTAAAGATATCTAATCCCCCATCGCTTCGGCTATAGCTTTAGTTGGGTGAACTGTTCCCCATGGATGATGTGGCGGTGCATAAATAGAATAAATTTTCATCGGAGTTTTTCCTGTGTTTATAATATTGTGCCAAGTGCCGGCGGGTACAAACACGGCGCTATCGTTATAAACATTTTGCTGATAATACAAATTGTCTTTAGCATCGCCCATTACAGTAATACCCATACCTTCTTCAATTCGTAAAAACTGGTCGGTATCGGGATGAACTTCTAGTCCGATACTTTCGCCGGGGTTTATACTCATTAAAGTTAATTGTAATTTGCTACCCGTCCAAAGAGCAGTTCTATATGTATCGTTAGCTAGCGTTGCTTTGTTAATGTCTATCACAAATGGCATAGGGCCATAATCTGTACGATAATGGTTAATGTCGTTTCTTCTCATAATAAAATTATATGCCATTAGACTTAACTTGTTCCCTATTTTCAATACACATCATATATTGAAAAAATGGACACATACATAGTAATTCCCGGCGATAGTCTATGGCGAATCGCCGCTAAGCACCAAGTAGGATTAGACGAACTAATAGTGGCAAATCCGCAAATAACAAATCCCTCACTAATTTTTCCGGGTCAAAGAATTTTTATTCCGAAAACCGCCGAATTTAGAGCATTCGAGCAAGAGGTTGTACGGCTTGTAAACGCCGAAAGAGCAAGAGCGGGAATAAGACCGCCGCTAACCGAAAACTGGGAGGTTAGTCGAGTTGCTCGCTTCAAGTCGCAAGATTTTATAGATAATAATTATTTTGCACACAACTCACCCATATACGGCACACCTTTTCAAATGCTTCGCTCGTTTGGCATAAACTTTACCGCTGCCGCCGAGAATATTGCGCACGGGCAAAGAACACCTGCCGCTGTTATGAATGCTTGGATGAACTCGCCGGGTCATAGAGCCAATATTCTAAATCCCAACTTTAATCAAATGGGCGTAGGAATAGCAAGAGATAATAGAGGCAATCTGTTTTGGACGCAAATGTTTATTACTAATCCTACTGTTGCTACTACTTCTTTTAACACAGTAGGTTAGATAAGTATACTAATAAGCCTATTGGAAGTTCATCATTTTTGCCAAAAAATTCCACCTCAATATTAAAGTGAGATGGGGTTTTATATTTATAAGATAAATAAATTGGGAAATCTATCAAGGTTTTGCCATTTCAATTGAAAAACTTATGGGGAGTAACTTGAAATACTATAAATGCTATGATTTATTAGCATTTTTTTAGAGTAATCTAGATGAAACTGCATAAAAAAGCAAACTATCATTATTAAAACTCCATTTGCTTTGCGATTGGAATTTGTTTAGCATATTTGGTATTGCCATCGCAATGCCAACATGACTCATAATCTTTAGTATTTAGTAGGCTGACTAGCCGTTGTCTGAAATCCGTATTCTCATACACGCTTATTCTTTCACTTTTAACAATATCTAGCTTGTCCATCATTGCTGCTCTAGAGCATATAAAGATTTTGCCGTCAAGCATTGAGTTGCATCTCCCAATAGTACAATCTTGCCGACGGCAGCTATTGCGCCTATCAAACCCACCCATATCTCTCCATGCTTCATCATAAGGTAAAGTATATCTAATTCCTCTCGCCTCAAGAAGCTCTATAAGCTGTTGTATTTTGCTGTTGGATATTTTATAGTCGCTTATCTGAATTACTAGATTTCGCTTTTTGATTATCGCTAGCACTTCTTCGTTTGGAATAATTGTGCCGTTTGTTGTGAGTCTAAGAGATATAATCTTTCTTTTTTTGCCTACAAAATCAATTATTTCTGTTAGTTCCGGATGCAATAAAACCTCGCCTCCATGCAATTTTAAGCGGTATAATCTGTCGATTTTTTTGAGCAAATTATCTATGGTATAAAAAACAACTTGTTTATCGATATGTTCTTGTTCTTTGCAATCCGGAATTAAATTAGAGCACCCCTCGCAATTAAGATTGCATTTTGTGGTTATAAACATCTCTAAATACGGAAGCTCAAACTTCCCCTCTATATTTTGCCTACGCCAAACCATTTCTGTAAGGTCATCTATGTTTTCACAGCCGTCCTTAGCTTTTCTTAGATACCTTGCACATTCACGACATCTATCGATATTATTACTGTTACTACTATTACTATTTTGCATCAAAAACCTCGTTACAGATACTCTCTGCAAACTCTCTTTCGTGGCTTACTAATATAATAGCACCCGGATATTCTAGCAAAGCGTTTTTTAATGCCTCTTTTGCCCTAACATCCAAATGATTGGTGGGCTCGTCTAGTAATAAAACATTTGACTTTTTTTGCATAAGCGTACAAAGACGCACCTTTACTTGCTCGCCACCCGATAAATCCGATACAGACTTTGTTGCTAAATCATTTTTTATACCGACGGTGGCTAAAAGCTGTCTAATCTCTTTAGAGTTAAGCCTAGGAAACCTGTCCGATATGTACGCCGCAGCGTGCAAATCAACCATACTGCCAAAATCAATATCTTGCTCTAAATACGCCAGCACCGCCGCTATATGCCATGTTGCTTCTCCATTAACGGAAGCCAAATTGCCGATTAAAGTCTTAATTAAAGTAGTCTTTCCTATTCCATTTGTTCCCCTAATCCAAATTTTTGAATCGGATTTTAATAGCAAATTGATAGGCGGTAGTAATGATACTCCATCATATCCAATCTCTAAATTTGTAATTTTTAATAGCTCTTTTGTATGCAGGGGCAAATAAGGAAAGCTAAACTTAGCATCATAAATAACGCTAGGCTTTCTTATTACATCTATTTTTTCTAACACTTTTTTTCGAGAATTCGCCATTTTAGCCGTTGATGCCCTTGCCGAATTTCTTGCGATGTAATCCTTTAATTTTCCTATCTCTTCTTGTTGCTTAAAATAGCTATCCTCGTATTGCTTTGCATTTTGCTCCGCTTGCCCAAGATACTCTGAATAATTGCCAAAATACTTTTTGATTTGCCCATTTTCTATGCTTATAATTGCTTTGCATACCTTGTCCAAAAAATCAACATCATGAGAAATTACTAAAAATGTGCCTTCGTACTCAACCAAAAAATTCACAAGCCACTCTATATGCTCTATGTCTAAAAAATTGGTGGGCTCGTCTAATAACATCATCTCGGGTTTTTCTAAAAGTAATTTAGCTAGCATTAGTTTAGCTCGTTGTCCGCCGCTTAGAGTAGAAACTGATTTTTCATAACCCAATGCACCTATCCCTAAACCGTTTGCAACTTTTTTGATAGTAGATTCTAAATCGTAAAAACCCTCGTTAGTTAAATAATCTAAAATGTTGCTAGATTTTTGAATTAATCTTTCTAATTCTTCTCCGTTTGCTGATTCCATAGCAATATACATTTCTTCCATTTTGGCATTTTTTTGATACAAATGCTCAAAAGAAGTTTGCAAGTAGCTTAAAATCGTCTGCTCTCTTTCAATTTGAGCATGCTGGTCTAAATACCCTTTTCTAATAGAGCTATTCCATTTTACTTCTCCGCTGTCTTGACTCAATTTTCCAGCCAAAATATTAACAAAGGTAGACTTGCCCGCACCGTTTAAGCCCACTACCCCAATATGCTCACCGTTATTTACGGCCAAAGATGCGTTTTCGAAAAGTGGCTTTTGATCAAATAAGTGTGATAGATTTTTAATTTGCAATATACTCATTTTTTACTGTTAGAATTTTCTTCGCATATTATTATACCTTCGGTGTGCTTAATAGCAGAAAAAATCCATTTTCGTTTAGAATGCCGAAGTCTTTTCTAGTTAACTCCCGTTACTCCCCAATAATTTTCACAAGCACTCGTTTTGCTCGCTTATTGTCGTATTCGCCATAGAATATTCGCTCAAAAGTGTCAAAGTCTAGCTTACCGATTATAGTGCAAACAACTTACCTGCCCATAATTTGGCATTTTAAGTGAGCATCGGCATTGTCCTCGTAACCATTGTGTTTATATTAACTCCACAAAAATTATTATACTACATAAACTTGCTTTCAACAAACAAAATGCTCTTTCACAATATTATTTTTCCTTTCATAAAATGATAAAGACTAATACAAAAGTTAAGGAGAAATACATATATGTCAAGAAATTCTAATCAAGGCAATCAACCGCTACCAACACCAAGAGCACCACAAAGACCATCGCAATCACAACCACAACGCCCACAGCCTACAAGACCACCTCAGTCTACACCACAACCTCAACCACCTAGACCACCTCAACCGGCACCAAATCCACGACCACCAGTGCATCCTTCTAGACCGCAACCTCCGCCACCATCAAGGCCACACCCGCATAACCCAAGATGGCCGCAAGGTTTAAGACCTAATATGCCTATTATGCCAAGACCGCCACATGCGCCATTTATGCCAAGAGGCTTCCCACTACACTTGACTGGCAGAATTGGTCTTGTTGTAGCTACCCACCAAGGAAATGTTACTATGCGTAGATGGCCAACTAGGATGTCTCAAGCAGTTGGCACTATACCCCACCATACATTCGTTTGGGCATTCGGCGAAAACAATGGATGGTGTCTAGTGCATTTCAACGGGCAATACGGCTTTGTAAATTCTAGATTTGTGATTCTTTAAGGATAAGTAAGTAAAGTTACATATAAATATGGTATTAATTGTGGAATTCAAAAAAGATAATAATCCATAATGCCCTAATATGACATTTGCTACTAACAATATCAATAAAAACCCGCCTATAATTTCAGCCTTAGATTTTACTTTTTCGCACAATAACACCGCATAGCTTTACGGTAAATAAACACAATCAGAAAGTTATAGCACCAATTATTGTAATTGCAGAAAAATATCAACAGAAAGAATTGCAAACAATATCCCTTACCGCTAGTGCGTATATGCTTATTGCTGTTGCATAAAGCATAATTTTCTTAGGTCTCAATCATGACAGTACAACATTATTTATTAAGATGCGTAAAGTTACTGTCAAAAATAAAAAAGGTGGCTTCGCCACTTCCCTCACTACAGGTTCGGCTTTTTTGTGCAGGTAATTAACTTATTCTAATACAATAATTCCTATAGCATAAAAAAACAGCCCGTTAAAAGCTGTTTTTTTATAATATGGAGGCGCCACCCAGATTTGAACTGGGGGTAAGGGCTTTGCAGGCCCCTGCCTTACCACTTGGCCATGGCGCCACATTATAACAGTTCCTATTATATGCAATAAGAACTGTTATAGTGATTTTTATTTAGCCTCTTGCACCTCTTTTGCGAGCGGCTTCGGCTTTTTTCTTTCTGCGTACAGACGGTTTTTCGTACTGTTCTTTACGACGCATATCGCCCATAATATTGTCTCTTAGACATTTACGCTTAAACCTTTTAAGTGCACTATCTATTGACTCATTATCGCCAACTTTTATAACTGACATATTTTTAACACCACCTTTGCTCGAGGAGCAGTCTTTTACTACAATGAGAAATGAGAAGTTTAGGATTTATAGTAATTAGAAAATAAGAATAAACAAATAATTTCCCATTAAAATCTTACTTATCTACTTCGATTCCCTTTAATAATGAAGCAAATAAGTTATTAGCTGAACTTTCGTCTTGCCATCCTTGACCGGTGCCTTCACCTTGAGAAAAATCTCTAGGGGGTCTTGGCTCTCTAGGGGGTCTTGATGCACCACCTCTAGTACGGGTTTTAGGATCAGGCTTTGGCTCAGTATCCAAAGTAGAACGAACAACTTTTTTCTTTGCTTTTGGTGTTTCGCCCTCTACTGTTGAAGTAGTTTCACCTTCTACAGCCTCTATTGGCATTTCACCCTCAACAGTAACAGCTTCCTCGTTAGATTTTTCAGCTTCTGCCATACGACTTTCAAATTTATCTATTTGAGATTTTTTAGGAGTTAATGCTTCACCATCAATAGCTTCGCTAGGTATCCCTCCTCTCTTAGCCATTTTCTCTGCCTCTTTAGCTAACCTCTCAGCTTCAATTTCTTCTTCAGTAGGCTCCGGAATCAACGCTTTAATAGATAAACTAATTTTGCGTCTATCAGGATGAATTTCTTTAATCAAGGCATCTACCTCTTGACCAACTTTTACAACATCAGCGGGTGTTTTAATAAAAGTATGTGAAACTTCAGATACATGAACTAAGCCTTCTACACCTTTAGTAAGTGATAAAAACACTCCAAATGGCACAATAGACATAACTTTGCCTTTAACAGTAGAGCCAATCGGATTAGCCTCAGTAAACACTTCAAACGGATGCTTAGCTAACGCTTTAAGACTTAGACTAACACGCTTTTTACTAGGGTCTACAGTAAGCACCAAAAAGTCGTAGCTTTCACCTACCTTTACAACTTCATCGGGAGATTTTACTTTACCGTATGCTAAATCAGATACATGTGCCAAACAATCAATACCGTCAACCGATACAAATGCACCAAAATCTGCTAAACGCTTAACTTTACCCGTAACAATAACATCCGGAGTAACATTAGCCCAAAAAAGTTCTTCTCTAGCTTTCTTTTCTTCTTCTAGCAGTTTTCTAGCGCTAGCGATAATCTTCTTTTTATCGTCGTCAATTTCAGTAGCAATAACTCTTAAGTGTTTACCAACATATTTCTTAGTTTCTTTAACGCGCTCTATTTTAATCTGCGAAGCCGGAATAAATATAGTATAGTTGCCTAATTTACCCAATAAGCCTTTGTCACCGTCTGCACTAGAAGTGATTTTTAATTCAAAAATTTCGCCGTTTCTAATTAAATCAACTTGCTTATCACCTTCTGCTACTACATCTATTTTGCGTTTAGAAAGATTTATATAGTCTTTCTCGCCCTGTATAGCAGGAATAACAACTGCTTCTAGTTCTTGACCTTTATGATAGCTACTTGGGCTATACTCGTCAAGTCCGGTTTCGTCGGCATAAATAAAGCCGTCTTTTTTCTGTCCGATGTTTAGGGAGATTCCTTTTTCGTCTGCATTTATGACGATACCCTTTACACGCATCCCTTCGCGTAAATTCACTGTAGATTCTTCCGATAAAGCTTCTATAAAATCCTTATCATGAATCTCTTGGTCAAATTGGTGAGCCATTAATTTTTTGTTTTACCTCCGAGCACAACTCTATAGGAGTCGATGCCCCTGCCACAATTGCAATGTGGTCTTCTTTATTTAATTGTATTGCATTTAAGCAATCAAGATGACTAACTAAATAAGTGCATTTATTTATAGCTTGTGAAATATCGAATAGTTTTATTGTATTGGAGCTATTTTTACTCCCAATAACCAAAACGCAGTCGCATTTTTTCGCTAAATTTTGCACTTCTTTTTGTCGGCCAAGAGTAGTATAGCAAATGGTATCAAAAAACTCAACTGTTTTATTTGATTTTTTTGAAATAATTTTTGATAGTTTTTTGTATGCTTCTGAGTTAAATGTGGTTTGCACAACGCATATATAGTGTTGGATAGATAACGAGTCTACAAGGATTTGTTTAATGTCTTCTTCGCTTTCTATTATAATCGCTCTATTATCACACCAACCGTTTATTCCGATTACTTCCGGATGGTTTTTATTACCTAATATTATTACATTAGAATTGACTTTATTATTTGAATTTGATTGATTATAATTATTTATATGCTTAATATAATGAGAGTGCACAATATTATGAATCTTTTTAACAAACGGACAAGTCGCATCAATTATTGTAAAGTTGTGCTTAATAAGCGTATCGTGAATATGTTTTGTTACTCCATGAGAACGAATGACAACTGCTATATTATTGTGAAAGCAATAACCTGTCGCCTGCACTTTATTCAAAATTTCCTCTACCGTATTAACTACAACTATCCCCCGCTTTTCTAACCTATCCGTAACTGTTTCGTTATGAATTAACTTACCCAAGCAAAATACTATCTCATACTTTCCTTGAGCCAAACTCTCTAACGCTTGTTCGGCTAGTTTAATCGCATTCTTTACACCAAAGCAAAACCCGGCATGCTCGGCTGTTGTAATTTTAAATTGCATTGTAATCTCTAATCGTTATCATTTTTTGAGCTTGCGACTTCTTTTTTATGATTTTTTCCTATCTTCCCTCTAAAAATTATAAATCTAATAAATAACAAACTAACCACAGCTACTGTAACTATTGCAAAAACCATATCCGAAAAATAGTGTCTGCCTGCAACCATACTAAGATATGTTATTAGAGCTAGCATTAAAAAAGGAATTATAAATAAAATAGTCACAACCACTTTGTTTTTAATATTGAAAATTGTAGGAAGCAATAAAAGCAACATCCAAACTGCCACTACGATAGTATGACCTGAAAAAAAAGCACTGTTCCTTAGGTTAAACTCAAAATATGAAAAGTTAGGATTAAACCAATGAGTGAAGCCGGTAGTAACTTCAGAGTAAAATATATCTACATATCTCGCTCTTGCCCACACTATCTTAAATACAAATGCTACGGCATAAGATAATCCCCAAATCAAAACTAATATCAATAAGAAATAGATTATCTTTTTTAAAATATTATCGTTAATAAAACGAAAGCCTAGTATAATAAGCCAAAATAATGCAATGCCAATCAAAGCAAAAAGCCACCAACCGTTTAAAAAAAGAGTTTCTGTAATATTCTCAAAATTTATTTGTGAAAAATTCCAAATTTTAACAGTAGAAAAAGCCATTCCAAACATTAAAGAAGCTAACATAACAAAAAGACTATAACCTCTCTTTCCTTCTTTTTTATCTTTACTTTTTCGTTTTCTGCTAGCCCAAGTAAATAATGCCACAAATAATACGGTTACTGCACTAAAGGTAGGAAACTGCAACCAAGTCCTTGATGTTGCGATAACTGCTTGAGGGTTATAAAGCCTAGTCGCTATCTCGTAATCAAAAAAGCTAGCAACTACAATCAAAGCTATTGCTATAGCAAAAAAACAAAACAGAAATATTTTTATCTCTCTTTTTCTTTTTAGTGTTGCATCTAGCAAAGTAGCATTTAGCTCCTTAAACTCCGTAGCAAGCTCCTCTACTTTCAAGATTTTCACACCTTTATTTATTACAGCAGTTAAGCCTTTCTTCAATTTATTTTCATTCTCCATTTAAGTTTCTTATATTAGTTTGTAATTAAAAGTCTTTAAGAATTAAAACCTCATCATATTTATAGGAATATAAATTTTTAATCCTTCGATTGCTGTATTTATTAAATACACTACTGCACCCCTTGTATTCGCCAAAAGCATTATATCCACTGTTCCGTTTATAATTTTTGCCTGAAATAGTAAATTGCACTTGAATGCTAGTGGATTTTTGCATAATAGTTATTTTATATGTGGCTATTTCCTTAGAATAAGCACTTAATGCAACACTATCTTCTAACCATAAAAGTATTTTCTTTTTTAGCTTACAGTTTTTCAGCACGATAAAAAGTAAAATTATAAAAAGAAAAAGTGTAAAAAGATTACCTGAAATTATAGTAGTAATCATTGAAGCATCCCACTCAAGCTTAATAACAAGCATAACAATTGTCAATAACGGAAATGGCAAACAACAAATCAATGCAAAATATAAAAAACCTAGTGATTTTCCTGTAAGAAATTTGCCACTACTTAACGAAACATCTATACTTTTAAACTGTGTTTTTATATCATTTTGCATAATAAAACTATGTTTTTTATCTTTTACTTTTTACTTTCTTAAGCATCACTTCCACAACCTCATCTATGCCTAAATTACTGCTATCTACCTCTATAGCATCGTCGGCTTTTTTTAAGGGTGCAAAATCCCGAGTGCTATCGTTATGGTCTCTTTGTGCTATATCTGACTCAATTTTACTAATATCGGCAGACATACCTTTAGCAATCAACTCATCAAAACGCCGTTTTGCCCTAACTTTTAGACTTGCCGTAAGAAAAAATTTAAAACTAGCATTGGGTAAAACATATGTACCTATATCTCTACCATCTAAAACGCAACCGTCAACACTTGCGACTTTGCGTTGTCTTTCTACCAACCAAATCCTAACACACGGAATTGCTGAAATGTCGGACGCTAGCTTAGAAACAAAATGCTCACGGATTCTAACACTAACATCTTTGCCATCCAGCAAAATTTGCTGAATACCATCCTTATAAACAACATCAACTTCAGTTGCTTCCAGCATCATTTCAATAGCTGAAATATCGCTAAAATCTATACTTAGTTCATGTGCCTTTAAGCCCACAGCACGATACATAGCACCCGTATCAAGATACGCTATGCCCAACTCCACCGCTAACCTTTTAGCGATTGTACTCTTTCCTGCCCCACTCGGACCGTCTATTGCAATTGTTATCTGTTGATTTTTCATAAGTTATTACCTCTATCTCAAATATTTTTCTATCATGCCTAATAAAGCAAATGCTTTTGTGCTAATTCCAATATTTTTTCGCCATAATCAACATCTACAAATTGCTTATTAAGTGACTGCATGTGCTTGAAGTATGTTATTTGGCGTTTAGCATAGTTGCGAGAATGTTGCTTTATTTTTGCTATACAATCATCTTTAGAAATCAGCCCATCGAAATACTCTATAAATTGGCGATATCCTATTGCTTTCATGCTTTGGCAATCTCGATATTCTTCTAAGCCTCTAACTTCTTCTTCTAGTCCGTTTGCGATCATACTATCCACCCTTTTGTTAATCCTATCATACAGAACAGCCCTATCGCAATCTAATACAATTTGCAAAATATCATATTTATCTAAAACCGCATTAGGATTTTCGGTTATCTGATGTGGTTTAGTCCTCTCCGCAGATTCTAAAATTTCTAACGCTCTTATTATTCGCTTTGTATCGTTAGGAAATATCTTCGTAACAAATGATATATCTTTTTTTAGTAGCATCTTGTGTAAAAATTCACTTCCTTTTTCGTCTACTATGGCTTGATATTGCTCTCTTAATTTCGGATTAGCAGGCACACTCGCTAAATTATAACCTTGCGTTAAAGCACTAATATAAAGTCCTGTACCGCCAGCAATTATAATCCTTTGTCCTTTAGCCGAAATATCCTCAATATTTTTTTGCGTATCCTCGACATATTGGCTAACACTGTAATTATCGCTTGGGTCTACAATATCTATCATATAATGAGGAACGCCTTGCTTTTCGCTCTCGCTAATTTTGCCCGTACCTATATTTAAGCCACGATAAATTTGCATAGAATCGCATCCTATTATAGAAGCGTTTGTTTGTTTTGCGATAGATACTGCAAGAGCGGATTTTCCTGTTGCAGTTGCTCCCGTTAAAATTAGTAGTTTTGTTTTCTTTGTCATTCTCTTATATACTTTTTAACTCGGCAATAGTTTGTTTAGGATTAGGCGAAGTAAATACGGTATTGCCCGCCACTAATATATCAGCACCAGCCTTTTTGATAGCAGAAGCATTTTCTAATGTTACTCCTCCGTCTATCTCGATTAAACAGTTCGGACTAATTTCCTTTGCCAGTGCAACCAATTCTTCTAATCGACTTAGTGATTTTTCAATAAATTTTTGACCGCCAAACCCTGGGTAAACACTCATAAGCAATACTATGTCAGACAGAACAAGGGCTTCTTTAAGGACATCGACAGGCGTATCAGGACTAATTACTGTTCCTGCTTTAATTCCACGGTTTTTAATTTTTTCTAGTGTCGGAAGCAATATATCCGTTGCCTCATAGTGAATCGTTAAATAATCAGCACCGGCATCAATAAAGCTATCAATATATCGCTCTGGCTTAGTTATCATTAAATGAACATCAAGCGGTAGCTTTGTAACTTTGCGAATATCTTTTATGAATTTAGGACCAAAAGTAATATTTGGCACAAAAATCCCATCCATAACATCGCAGTGGAGAATGTCCGCCCCTGCCTCTTCCATACGACGAATATCTAAAGCGATATTAGAAAAATCTGCACTCAAAATAGATGGTGCAATTAGCGGGATTTCATGCCTTTTGTTTGTGTTTAAGTTTTCCATAATAATTTTATCATTTTCGTAAAATACAATACCTATCGTAACGTTTTTTACTTAGCATGCCAGACATAACACGTTCTTTTACTTTGCAATTTGGCTCTACGGTGTGCGTACAACGAGGATATTTGCAGTCACTTGCTATCGCCACATACTCAGGATAGTATAAATCCAGCTCGGAGTAATCAATACCATGAATGTCTAGTGCACTAAAGCCGGGGGTGTCTATAATGTAGGTTTTGGAGCTAAGTTTGATAATCTCTGCACGAGTTGTTGTATTTTTACCTCTATCAATTTTGTTGGATAGCGTATCTGTTTTTTGAATTTCGGTTTTTGTTAAAGCGTTTACTAGCGAAGACTTACCTACCGCAGATTGACCCGCAAATGCCGAAAGTTTTCCTATTAGTATATTTTTTAGCGAAGTTATATCTCCAAATTTAGCACTCACAGAAATTATTTTATCCGCTATAGAGTTATATTGCAAACAAATTTCAGTGTACAAATCGCTTTCTAAATCGCTTTTGTTTACGCACAAAACAACCGCTATCCCTTGATGTTTTGCATTTATAATTAGCTTATCTATAAGTAATAAGTCAGGTTCGGGCTTTGGCGCTAGCACCACTATAATTTGGTCGATATTAGCAACTTTAGGACGAATTAAAGTATTTATGCGTGGTAGGATTTTGGATATTGTCCAGCTTTCGTCGCCTTTTTCTTTAATGAGCTTGCAAATATCGCCTGCTATTATTGATTTTCTCTGAACATTTTCTGCTAATTTTATATCACGGATACGGTTTTTTCTAGCACCCTTTCTAAAATCCTCCATTTTTTGAGGCTTTTCTTTTCTCTCATCGATAAAATCATCAAACACATTTCGGTGAGCAGAACAAGAAATTATGCCGAACTCAGTATCGACAATAAACAAATTGCTCCCTGATTTTATAACTTTTCCTAACATTATGCCTGACATACTTCGTAATTAAATATAAAAATACCTTACTTTTCTAATTTAGTAATTTTATCTACTCGCTTTTGGTGGCGTTCCTCACTAGAAAATTCTGTAGTAATAAAAGCATCTACAATATCTAATGCCAATCCTAAACCCACCACTCTTTCACCTATGGAAAGTATATTGGCATCGTTATGCAGCCTAGTCATTCTAGCGGAAAAAGTATCGCTGCAAACTGCAGCTCTTATACCTTTAAACTTATTCGCAGTAATGCTCATACCGATTCCTGTACCACAGATTAATATACCTACTAATGCACCGCTACTCTTTTGCACTTTCTTAGCTACTTTTTCAGCATAGTCAGGATAATCGCAAGGGATTTCTGTTTGTGGCCCTAAGTCAACCACTTCTAAGCCTTTTTTTGTTAAATATTCCACTATTGCTGATTTTAGTTTTAATGCAGCATGATCTGATGCTATTGCTATTGTCATAATTTTTCTTTTTCCTTTTCCTGTTTTTCTATGAAGTCTAATACTTCGGGAATTGCATATTCTAGATGCTCAAACATTTTTTGATACATTTCTACCGTACCTCTATATGGATCGGCTACATCGCCACCATTTGTGATTGAAGCTATTGTATGTACTTGAGGATGATTTGGCATCGCAACTTTGTGCCCTGCTGTCATACAAATAAAATAATCGGTTGTTTGTAAAGCTTTTATGGTAAGCACCTTTGCTCTATGATTGATATGCGTGATCTTATTGTTTTTAAGAATCTGCTGAGAATTTATAGACATTGGCGAATCAGCATAAGCAGACAATCCTAAGCTAGAAACCTTAAAGAGTTGTGATTTTTTTTGCATTTTTAAATGATGCTTAAAAAGCCTTTCCGCCACAGGTGAGCGACAAGTATTGCCGGTACATACAAAAACAACAGTAATTTTTTTAACTTTTAAAGCTGTTGTAGTTTTTTTTGTTTTTGAGTTTTTGGTTTGATTTCTCATTCTATATAACAGTATCTTCGCTTGCTTTTAACAAACGATTTATTATAGCTGAACCGATACCTATGTTTGGCACCCCTTCGGCTATAACTACATTATAACCTATTTCGTCTGCTTGTCGCAAGCTAGAATAAAGCTTGTTAGCATATGAGTTAAGATTATTGCCCATTATAATATGCTGTCGCTCTTTGTACTTTTTACTATTAACTTCTAAGCATAGAATAACAGGGCTTTTGCCATCTTTAATCGCCTCGTCATATATCACATTTATATTATCGTGCATATCACTTTTGTAACTAGCAAATAAAACCTTAGCCTTTGGTGCATAATGGCGATATTTCATTCCCGGAGATGCTGGTTTATCAACAGGATTTGTAGCTAATATTACCTTGCCCTTCCCCACAATCTCCTCTATGTCCTTAAGTGAAATTGCACCTGTTCTAAGAATTTTTGGCACATCGCTAGTAACATCCAATACTGTAGATTCTAAACCAATATCACAAGCTCCCGTATCTAAAATGTAATCTATTTTACCATTAAAGTCGTTAAAAACATGAGTGGCGGTAGTCGGGCTAACAGTGCCGGAAATGTTAGCACTAGGAGCAGCTAAAGGCACACTACAAGCAGTTATAAACTTTAATGCATCTTTATTAGATGGCATACGCACAGCAACTGTATTTAAGCCCGCTGTTGTAATTATAGGAACTTTGGATTTTTTATTAAAAATAAATGTAAGAGGACCTGGGCAAAATCTTTTAGCTAGCTCCACAGCAACATCAGGTACAACACTAGCTAAATCCTTAAGTTGTAAAAAATTATAAATGTGGCAAATAAGCGGATTGTCGTTAGGTCTTCCCTTTAGGCTAAAAATCTTTTCTACCGCCTTACTACTAAAACAATTAGCACCCAATCCATATACTGTTTCTGTGCCAAAAGCAACAACTCCATCATTAAAAATCTCATTAGCAACCAGCTTAATGTTATTTCTGTTCGGTAATAAAATTTTAGTATTTTTCTTATTACCCTCCAAAGCTTCTTCGTTCACAATTTTCTGAAAATAATCAAAGTTCATTCTTTTTGCCGAAGTTTTTTCAAGGTTATTTTTTTTAGATTCTTTTATTTTTTTCATTTTTGTCTATAATTGTACATAATGAATACAAGAACTTCAACCACAATAGATAAATTTTTACTTTTTTGTGTAAGCGGCGTTTTGGCTATAGCTATAGCAGGATATTTTAGTAGAGATACTTGGCTTATCGCATTGGTTAGTATAACTTCTGCTTTTAGCATTACTGCCTTAGTTAGTTTTTATAAAGAAAAAAAAAACACCAAGATAAAAAATAAAAAGGTAGATTTAGCACTTATGCAATTTTATTTTAAGGATAAGCAGTTTGCTTATGATACTATTTTTAATGCTTTAAGTACTCGTTATAAATGTAGAAATGATGTTGAATTTATTATTGTGAATGAAACTATTGCAGTTTATCCTTATTTAGTGCCAAAAACACTTAGTTTTGAAAAGTTTTGTGAAATTCTTGGTAATTTACCTAATGATTATAAAAGACTTGTAATTGTTACAACAAAAGGCAAAGGCAGTAGCTTTTCTAAAGAAATGGCTTTATTAGATTTAAGCATAGATGTTAAGGTTTTATCGAGTGAAAAAACTTATAATTTACTAAAGCAACTGGATGGTCTTCCTAAAAACGAACATAATCTAAAGCCTAATAGACGCACAGCAAGGGAATTTTTAGTTGCTGCACTATCGCCTAAAGCTGCTAGACGCTATCTTTTTACAGCATTATTGCTAATAGGGTCATCATTTTTTATGCCTATCAGCATTTACTTTATGATTGTAGGCGGCTTGTGTTTATTACTTGCTGTATTAAGCAAGTTAAATATCATAGAAAGAATTAAGCAAAAAAATTAATCCAGTAATTCCGCCTCACCATCTTTGGGTGGCTTTTTAAGCGGAGCAAACACATCGTCTACTTTTTCACCATCATTTCTATTACCTCTTTCAACCTTTTCTTTTGTTAAAAATTTTGTAGTAGCAAAAAGCACTATACCCACTAAACCACTTACTAGCATTATAATAAATACAGTCGTTCCGCCAAAATTTACAAAACTCATTACTAATGTTACAGTAAAAACACCAATAAAGCCAAGTGCTGTAAAAGCTAATATTTTTGCTAGTTTTTGTTTAGTCATAGTTTTTAGTATCTGAAATTCTTTGCTCAAAAATCATTAAACACAATCAATTATCATTATTCTATCAAAGCTTTTCAAGATTATATAATATCTCCGTTACTTGGCGGTTGATCTGTAAAAGCACCTTCTCTAGTGAAAGTATGGATGTATCGATAAGTAAAACCTTGCTGTCTAGTGTATCTTATAAAAAGTGTACTTCCATCTCCGCTAATATAAATTCTTCTATCTGGCACAAAACTCCATCTTAAATCTATCCCACCATTACGAGTTAAAATTAAATCATTACCATTTAGTGTGAATGAGCCAAAACTTGTTGCATCATTTCCACTGGTGTAATTCCAAAAATCAGCTTCAATGAAATTAAAACCGTCAAACTCTATAAAACAGCCAATTATCCACTCTCGTGAATCTTCAGTATAAACGGAACTTCCATGCTGAGTTTCAATTAAATTCCACCTGCCCTGCAACTGAGTTATAGTCGGCACTTCACCAAGCGAAGATTCATACCCAACATAAAAACAACCTGCAAATATAATAAAAATCAATACACAAACCACTGTTAGCATAAGTAACAGTACTTTTAGAATAAAACTATTGCAATTATTCCTAATTTCGCTTTTCATAAACAACATCTCCTCATAAGCCGAAAAGACTATTTTTACTATACCACATGAAAAACAAGCAGTCAATAAAAAAACATTATAGATGTTTACTTTTGTTTTTAATAAAATCTTAATGACAATTTAATTTTATTGGTGTATAATATAGTAGTATATTGGTCGAGAATTTCTAATTTGGATTATTTTTAATAGGGAGAATTTTATGAATAACAGTAAAAAAGCTAAAGATGTAAAAATAAAAATGATAACTCGTTTTATTGTGGCAGTTGCTTTAATGATTGCCATAAGTTTTGGGGCATTTACTATGATAGGCTGTGCCGAACCTCCGCTATCAGCTTTTGATATTGCTAGATTAAATGGCTTTGAGGGCTCGGAGCAGGAATGGCTAGATGGGTTAAGAGGCAAAAGCGCTTTTGAGCTAGCTAGAGAAAACGGCTTTGACGGCACTATAGAAGAGTGGCTTGTTAGCATAAGTGGTGGCGAATTATCGCTAGCGGAATTATTTAGCTTTTATCAGGGTCTTCGCCCAGATGCCACTATATATGACTTTTTAGCAGCCTTTATGCCCGACCCTAATGTCGATTCTGTGCAAGATGCCATTCAAGGCACGCTCCGAAGTGCCGTTAGCATTAGAGCGGAGTTTAGTATCGGTAGAGGCAATCGTACAGGAGCAGGTGCAGGTGTTATACTACAAATAGACCGCAACACAGGTGTAGCTTATATAGTAACCAACTATCATGTTATATATGAGTTTACTGCTTCTCCCCGCCATAGTAGCAATATCCGCATAGCTCCATTTGGCAGAGAGTTTTTTGGCACTACTTCCGACCCCAATCGACTAGACCTATCTATTAGAGCAGAATTTATAGGTGGCTCTCCGTCTAGAGATATTGCAGTGATTCGCACACAACAAAATGAAGAGTTGCGTCGTGTATTTTATAGAGAAGCAGATATAGCTAATTCTAATGATGTTTCGGTTGGTGAAACTATATTTGCTATAGGCAACCCTATCGGAGTGGGCATTAGTGCTACAAGAGGCATATTAAATGTGGATTCTGAGTATATTAATTTAGAAAGAATTGACGCTTCGTCCGGCCATACTACTCATAGAGTTATGCGTATTGATGCTGCTATAAATAGCGGCAATAGCGGTGGCGGCTTGTTTAACAGATACGGAGAACTTATTGGAATTGTTACGGCTAAAGCGGTAGACGAAGCTATTGATAACATGGGTTATGCTGTGCCTAGCAATGTTGCTATTGGGGTTGCAAATTCTATTATTCGAAGAGAGCGACAAAATAATGTTTTTGTAAAATACACTATTGGTATTGCTACTGAGATTAACTCTGCGAGGGCAGTTTTAGACGATAGAAATAGAGTTAGAATAGAAGAAGAAATTATAGTTAGGCAAGTTACAAATGGTACTCCATCGCATAATTATGTACAGGTTGGCGATATTCTTTTAAGTGCTACACTAGGCAATAGAGAAACTGTTAGGTTAAACCGCAATTTTGTGCTGTCGGACGAATTATATTGGGCAAGTCCCGATATGCATTTGGTTTTACAAGTTAGAAGAGCGGGTAATACAATAACACTACCCCCTATTATAATTAGAGCAAATAGCAATAGGGCAATATAGAATACAGGCCTAATGAGAATTTAAGACCTATTATATGTTTTATAAACAGAGTATCTTTATAAAACACATCTATTAGCACTAGTAGAAATAAAAATACTAGTTGACAAAAATTTCTATATAGATTAAAATGATAGCATGGTAGTTAAAAGCCAAGCCAAGCCAAGCCAAGCCAAGCCAAGCCAAGCCAAGCCAAGCCAAGCCAAGCCAAGCCAAGCCAAGCCAAGTGTAGCTGTAGCCAAAGCGAGCTTGCTTTTTGCTTGCCAAAAAATTAATGAAACAAATATAGCTGTATCCGTATAAAGCGGGTTCAGCTTTTTTTGTACAAAAAAAGGAGAAATAACAATCATATATGAACAACGATAACTTTGACAAACAAGGGTTTACATCATCACAAGATGATAATTTTAATAATCCTTATAGTCATCAACAGCCACCAAATGGATTCAATCCGCACGGTTATCCACCACCGCATCAGCATAATCCTTACGGACAACAACCGATGTCGGCACAAAATATTGACAATAGTGGGCAAGTAATATTTTCTGTTATAAATATGGTACTATTTGGATTTATTTTTGGCTTAATAGCACTTATATTTGCACTTAACGCTAAAAATGAACCTACTTACGAACAGGGCTTAGCAAAACTAAGAGTAGCTAAAATTCTGAATATAGTAGGTGTTTCAATAGGAGCCGTTTTAGTATTTGCTATATTTTTCATCTTTTGTATGGCTGTTATGATGATATAATACAAAGGTTCGTACATAGCAATTACATTAAAAAAGCAACGATAGTAAATAATCGTTGCTTTTTAAAAATACTATTTAGCGACAAAAAGCATTTATAGAAACAAATTCTTAATTTCTCACTTCATTAACTATCCCCTATCCTAACCTTATAAAATCCCTACTAGCGTATCCCGTTTGTCCATTTGCTAGCCTTACTCTATAAAAATTACCTACCATATCTAATGCTGTTAATCTTGTACCATTAGGCAAAGATGCTATTATGCTATTTGCTGTACTAGGACCACTCCGCACATTAAGATTACCACCTGTCGTTGCTACTGTACCGGGACGACTTGTTGCTTCTACAAAGCTACTAGACACCCAACCCGTTTGATTATTAAACACAACATTATAAAATCCGTTACTCTCCCCTACTATTTGAACCTGTGAACCATTTGGGATAAGTCCAATGATTGAAGCATTAGCATTAGGTGCATTTCTAAAGTTGAGATTTCCGCCTGTTGTGCGAACCATGCCAAACATTCTATCTGGTGCAAGTGTTGGAGGTGGTGGAGTAATTGGTGGCGGTGGTGGAACCACAGGCGGAGTACCCGGACTAGTTACCCCTGGACAAGCGATTCCAAAGAAATTTAGAATTCCGCTAGCTACAGCTAGCACATACTGATTAAATCTATTATCAAAAAGCCAATTATCATTAGCATTGCTGATAAAGCCAAGTTCTAATAGCATCGCTGGCGCTCTAGTCAATCGAAGTACTACAAAATTACCATAGCGAATTCCCCTATCACTAGACACTCCTGCCTCAACTATTCTATTGTGTGCTAAGTATGCAGCTGCAATAGTTCGTTCGCCCGCATTTGTATATACCCAATTTTCAAATCCGTTAGCCGTTGGGATTGTAGAAGCATTTCGATGCACCGATACAAACAAATCAGCGTTGTTATTATTAGAAAATCTTGCTCGCTCCTCTAGCGGGACAAAAACATCTGTTGTGCGAGTATATCTAACACGAACTCCGCAATTTGTCAGTACTTGCCCAAGTGCTAAAGCAAATCGCAAATTATCATTTTTTTCTAGTCTCGTGCCATTAACCGCACCAAAATCTGCTCCGCCGTGACCAGCATCTAAAACTACTGTAGCCATAAAAATTTCTCTCCAAAATATGTAAGTCGATATGTAAAAAGGTATAGTATTGTGTATTACTATACCTTTTAAATATATGGTTAAAGCAATGAAAATGTGAATATCTTATAATAATTAACATTTTAATGTATTTTGCGTATTACCCTGTATCCATAGTTTACTTAACATATTCTATCCTAAGTGTATTTGTCGTACCTGTAACGCCTACAGGAATACCTGCGGATATTACTATTAAGTCTCCAGCTTTAATATAGCCAGTTTCTTTTGCTTTTTCTACCGCCTGAGAGAATAATTCATCTGAAGAATCTTTCATTTCGGCTAAAATTGGCACTACTCCCCAACTTAAAGCAAGTTGTTGATACGATTTTTCGGATACGGTTACTGAAATTATTGGACAAGTCGGTCTAAATTTAGAAATTTGTCTTGCCGTATAGCCGCTTTTACTAACAACCACTATTGCTTTTGCTTTAAGGTCAAAACTCGCTGTAACAGTAGCACGACTAACAGCATCAGTGATGCTGGTAACGCTTTGCTTTCTTTCTCTAAACCGCCTTTCGTATTCAGTGTTACTTTCGGCACTAAGAGCAATTTTCGCCATTGTTTTAACGGTTTCAATAGCAAATTTCCCTACTGCTGTTTCGCCACTTAGCATTGTAGCTGAAGTTCCGTCATGTATAGCGTTTGCTACATCACTAGTTTCAGCACGAGTGGGACGAGGACTAGAAATCATACTTTCTAACATTTGAGTAGCCGTTATAACGATTTTGCCACGCTCGTAGCAAGTTTTAATCATATCCTTTTGAATGCCCGGCAATTTATCAAAAGCAATCTCCACACCCATATCACCACGAGCCACCATAGCACCATCTGCAATATCTAAAATAGATGACAAATTATTAACTCCCTGCTGATTTTCTATTTTAGCAATAAGCTGTATATCATCTGCGTTTTTCTCAATTAAAATATCCTTAACTGCTTGCACATCGTCTGCGGTTCTAACGAAGCTAAGAGCTATAAAGTCAACATTCTGTTCTATAGCAAATAAAAAATCCCGCCTATCAACATCGGATATGTAGTCCATATCTATATCAGCATCTGGTAAATTTATACTTTTATTATTAGATATTTCGCCACCGTGAATGACCGTGGTAACGATTTCTTTAGGAGAAACGCTATCTACAAGAACCTCGATAAAGCCGTCGTTTATAAGAATAAAATTACCGGGCTTTACACATTTATAAAGATTAGGATAAGTAATACTAGCCCTAGTGTTATCACCCAAAATGTCCTCTGATAAAAGCGAAAATTTGTCGCCTTTTACTAATTCAGCTTTGCCACCTATAAATTTTTTAACTCTAACCTCAGGACCTTTAGAGTCCGCTAAAATAGCAACAGGGATTTGCAACTCTTCCCTTAGCTCTTTAATGTCGGAAATGCGTTGACGATGCTCGTCGTGAGTACCGTGACTCATATTGATGCGTGCTACACTCATACCCGCTTTGATAAGTTTTTTTAAGCTAGCTTTGTTATCCGTAGCAGGACCTAATGTACAAACAATTTTTGTTTTTCTCATATTTTTTATCCTCCGAAGTTACTCCACACAAAAATTTCTGAAAATAATCAACTTTCTTATACTTGCACAGAAGTTTCTCAAGATTATATTTATCTACTTATTCGATAGGTTTTCTAAGTTGTTTTTAGCGTATCATAAATTAAAAATATTGGCAACGATATTTTTATGCTTGACTAGATTACTCTATTATACTGTACTAAAACTCTTGCGAAAGTGGTGGAATAGCAGACTCGCACGCATTAGAGAGGTCTGCTGGAAACAATGCGAGTTCAAATACCGTTTTTTGCACCATCTTACAGAAGGGAATTCTTGATTTCCATCTACTCCGCCCAGCTCGGCAATGCAAAAATGATAGAAATTAAGCCCCAAACACCCCCTCACGAAAACACTGTCGACTTAGTGTAAATATATAAAAACACCCTGCATTTAAATGACACAGGATGTTTCTATATATTTACACACTAAATTTCGTACAGTTTTGATTTTGAATTTTGTGTTAAAATTTTCTGCTGTTTTTTTGAATGTCTTGCTTTTCATTTTTTGTTATCTCTTTAAAGATTATTTTTTCTTGTTTGACTGCCTTAACAACACCTTAACTACAAATAGATGTTTGCAATTCACTATCAAGTTTAGAGTTATTTATAACTAGAAAGATCTTTCTAACTATTTTATTTTTTACCTCTACTGCCTTTTTCTTCGTCGCCATCAACTATTACTTTTGAGAGTTTTTCTATCGCTTTTTTTTCTATACGAGAAACATAACTTCTAGAAATATTCATATTTGCAGCAACCTCTAACTGAGTTAAGCCCTTATCTCTACCGTCAAAGCCATAACGCTTAATAACAATTTCTCGTTCTCTTGCCGTTAGGTGGGTATATAATAACTCACCTACTTTTTCTAATACCATAGTATTTTCTACTTGTTGAAAAATGCTTTCTTCGCCTGTTGAAAGTGTATCCATCAAAATTTTCGGATTGCCCTTTTTATCTGTACCAACACAGTCAAGCAACCCCCTAACATTACGATGGCGTTTATTTGCCCTAATATGCATACGGATTTCATTTTCGATACATTTAGCACAATATGTGGCCAGTTGAGTACCCTTACCCATCTCAAAGGTTTCAATACCCTTTATAAGACCAATGCTACCCACCGACAGCAAATCGTCTGCTTCACCTGCGTTATGATATTTTTTTACAATAAAAGCAACTAAACGCAAATTGTGTTTTATTAATATTTCTCTAGCCTGCATATCACCTTCTTTTGTGAGTAACAGTTGTTTTTTTTCCTCTTCGGATTCGAGTGGTTCAGGAAATGAGCCTTTATTATTTACATAACCCGTAAAGAAAAACAGTTTACTTAAAAATGTAATTAAACTTTCAAAAATCATAAAATCCTCTTAGGGAGTTTTTTGACATAAAAAAATACTGCACTCCCTTAAAATTAACAGTCGTACAGTATATGTTGAAAATTGTCGAAATATGAATTTTTAATCAAATAGCTTTGTTAATCGCTTGAATCTTCTATCTTAATTAACATAGCAATATCTTTTAAAAATAAAGCAATTAAAGCAATAAATAAAGTAAGCATTATTCTACTAATCCATCTATGCATTACTAGCCAAATAGAATAATTTGCTGTTGAAGCATACGAAAATATATGATGACTTAAAGTTATAGCACTTATGATTTGTAAAACTAAAGCAATTAAAATTGCTATCATTACACATATTTTAGCAATTGCCTTTGGCTTTTTATACTTAAAAGCACCGCTAAAAGTATTTTTATAGGCCTTAGAGCAAAAAACAATATGAAAAACAAGCATAACAATAAAAATTATACCTAAAATCTCATGTGTCAAAACGCCCGTAAAATCTATAAACAGCAAGGCAAGTAACACAAAAATTGCTAGCAGATGATATATAAATATTATTTCGTTTTTGTACTTCATTATGTTTTTTTGATATGGATGTTTTTTATTATTTTCACTCTTTCTTTTCGTAGACTCATAGGTAATTGTGGTAATTTTTCGGCAACTGTCCCCTTTTTTGCACTATATGGAAACGCATGAATATCTGTAAAATTGGCTTGTTTTATAAATTCTAGAGTTTCATTAAATTCCATTTCAGACTCTTTTGGAAAGCCTGCTATAATGTCGGCAGTTATTTCTGCTTTTGGAAACACCCTTCTTATTAAGTCGATTTTTTCTAACATTTCTTTTGCAGCATAATTGCGATTCATTCGCCTTAGCACTGTGTCGCTTCCGCTTTGGACTGATAAATGAAATGGTGGGCAAAAACCACTCTGACTTAATGTTCGTAATAATTCTTCGTCTACTATTGTTGGTGTTAATGAACCTATAAACTTTTTTGGAATTTTTATTTGCTGAAATTCAGCAATAAGTTTTTTGAGCGACAACTCTCCATCAATTTTATAATCGGATATACATATTCCCGTAAAAGCAATTTCGTCTACTTTGCCCTCAAGATTTTTGGCTTCAAGAATTATTTCTTCTAACGGCTTTGATGTGCTTGCTCCCCTAAGATACGGTACTATACAATAGCTACAGTAGTTATCGCAACCATCTTGAATTTTAATATAGGCACGACGACGAGAGGTTTTAATTTCTTTCTTTATGAAATTCGTGTAACCAATGACATTCGTCCTTACAAAAGGTAAAATTTGCTCAAAAGCAGTTGATTTATCTTTTGCTCCAACCACTAATTCAACATTATCTCTACCTTCAAATGCGGATTTATCAAACTCGCTAGCACAACCTATTACAAAAATTTTAGCGTCTTTGTTTTGCTTTAATGCTCTAGATATGCACTGGCGACTTTTACTATCAGCTTCCTGCGTAACAGAACAAGTGTTTATAATATAATTATTAGCCGATTGTAATTCATGAATAACTGTAAAGCCCTTTTCTAAAAACCTTTCCCCTAATTCAAATCCTTCAGTTTGATTTACTTTGCAACCCAGTGTGAAAATGCAGATATCAAATAGATTTTTCATCGCATTTGTCCCCCTTCGTAAAACACAAGAGCACACACTGTAGCACAAGCCGTATCGGCACGCAGTATCCGCTTGCCTAGCGTTACAGGAATTATGCCCCTACCAGAAAGACTTAAAACCTCCGCTTCAGAAAATCCACCCTCGCCACCTACTATGATTGCAATGTTTTTTATTGGCTTTTTATTACTAAGTTTTTCATGTAAGAATGACTGTATGTCTATATTACAATTACCCTCGTATGGAAAAACCACTAAATCAAATTCTGATAGTTTATCTAAAATATTATCAAATGATACGGGTTCTAAAACCTCAAGCAACTTCCCCCTACCGCTTTGCTTTGAGGCCTCAAGAGCAACCCGTCGCATTCTGTCGAGCTTATAAGTTTCAGACTTTACGGCTGTAAATGCGGATATGAAAGGTTGAATTTTTGATACACCTAATTCGGTAATCGTACGAACAATTATTTCATTTTTATCGCCTTTAGCAACTGAACAAAATAGCGTTATACTAATTGATGGCTCAGATTGATTTTGAGTTTTAGATACTTGATTAAGGATTGTATTATTTTTTGTGATAGCAGTTATTTCATATATGTAGTCATATCCATCGCCACAGCATACAACAATATTATCGCCAATTTTATTTCGCAACACTAGCGATAAGTGTTTATGGTCATCGCCCTCAATTACGAGCGGATTTTGGATTTTAGTTACAAATAATTTACGCATTCTATCAATTTTCTTTTACCTTTAATCTCATTGCTATCCAGTCATTTCTTTGTTGCCTGTTGACAATAGCAAATAATTTGCTATATTCGTTTAGCACATTTTGCTCTAGCTCTTTTAGCATTCCACTTATAATTATTTGAGAGTTTGTTGTTAAAAGGTTTTCTAATCTTGGGTAACAAGTTAGTAATAAATCGGCGGTTAGGTTGGCTAGAAGTATATCAGCCTTTTCGGACAAAGCTACATCAAAGCCTGCTGTTATAAACTCTGCTTTATCTTCGACTGAGTTTAATTTAGCGTTTTCAAGCGAAGATTTTGTCGCTATTGGGTCTATATCTACAAAGTAGCATTTTTTAGCACCTAGCTTTAGAGCAGTTATACCCAGTATACCACTACCACAACCTAAATCTAAAACAACTTTATCCTTAAAGTCTAACTTTTGCATTAGCTCTATACACATTGCCGTTGTTTCGTGGCTACCTGTACCAAATGCACAACCAGGGTCTAAATAGATATTTGTTGGGGGTGCCAGCGACAGCTTGTCATCCATACATTTATCTTTTAACCACTCCGGCACAATACACACATTATCTATAGTTATAGGATTATAATATTTTTTCCATTCGTTTTCATATTCGCTACTATCGCCTTCAAATTGGTTGATTTCCAAGACTCCAAATTCGTAAAAATTATTACTTTTTAACTCTAAAATATTCGCTATAACCGCATCTAAATCTGCTGAATAATCGAAAAAGCCTATAACAAATACATCTTGCATATTTGTTATAAGGCTTTCGTCTATGTAGTCCCAATGCTTACCAGACTTTATTAGCTCCAATACATCGGCACTGTCTTTTATTTCAACCCCCAATGCCCCACACTCAAAAAGCCTATTTGCTACTATTTCGCTAGCTTCGCTAGTTGTTTTTATACTTAATTTTTTATATTTCATTAAAGCTAAATTTTATTAAATTTTGATACCTTTTCGTATTGGTCGGGTTTAATTATTTTTGAAATTGCTTCTATTGCTGATTTTTGCTCCTTAGATAACGATTTTGGCATTTCTACCTCTACCGTCAAAAACAAATCGCCCGCATATCCCTTTTTAGAGCCTTCTATTCCGTGCCCTTTTAGCTTAAAAGGAGTCGCTGTTTGAGTGTTAGCAGGAAGCGGAAAAGTGATTTTCTTGTCTTTTAGCATTTTAAGTTCAATTTTATCACCAAGAAGTGCCTGAGTAAACGAAACGGGGATTGTAGCATATAAATCTAAGCCTTTACGCACAAACAACTTATGCTTAGCAACCGAAATAACAAGCAGTAAATCGCCTGCAGTAACATCTTTTAGCGGTCTATCTCCAACGCCTCTAACCCGCACAATTTGACCGTTTTCTATACCTGCCGGAATTGTAACAGTAACAATTGCATTTTTTCTTAAAATAGCTTTACCTTTACACGCATCACACCTTTCTTTTATGTTTTTACCGCTACCAGAACAAGTCCTACACGCACCCTCGCTGACAACTCTGCCAAAAGGCGTATCTTGGGCATATCTCACTCGTCCCTTACCACCACAGTCGCTACATTTAGTATATTCTGTACCGTTTTTAGCACCCGTACCATTACAAGGCTCGCATGACTCTAAGCGGTTTATAGTTATATCCTTAGATACTCCAAAGCAGGCATCCTCAAAAGATAGCGACATATTAAGTGTTATGTCACTACCTTTTAGATTTTGTTGGCGAGAAGAACCACCTCCAAACATACTGGCTATGTCATCAAAAATTGAACCACTGCCTCCACCGCCAAAGTTAAAGCCGCTAAATCCGCCGAATCCACCACCACCGAAAGGATTTCCTCCGCCAAAAGGATTATATCCTGCTCCGCCTTGTCCGCCGATTGGCTCGCCTCTATCATATGCGCCCCGCTTAGTTTTATCGCTTAAAATTTCGTATGCTTCAGTAGCTTCTTTGAATTTTTTGGAAGCATCCTCGTTATTTGGATTTAAATCGGGATGATATTTTTTTGCTAAGCCCCGATATGCTTTTTTAATTTCATCCTCAGAAGCAGACTTAGCTACTCCGAGAATATCGTAATATGATTTTGACATAAACTTATGCAAATTACAAATTACAATGCACAAATTACAAATATTGATTTATTTAGCGTTTATGCTATAGATAAAATAAGTCTTAATTTGTAATTTGCACATTGTAATTTGTAATTTATTTTCGTCCTTTCTGTTTTTAGATTATTCAACCTCGGGCTCTACTACTGTTTCGCCTTCGACTGTAGTCTCGCCCTCAGCAGTTCCTTCTGCACCTGCATTTTCGTATAGCTTAGTGAAAACTCTGTTAGATGTTTTTTGTAAAACATCCATTGCAGTCATAATTTTTTCCATATCGTCGGTAGCTAATGCTTCACGAGTGGTTTTCATTTCGTTCTCTAATTCTTCTTTATCACTAGCATCTACCTTGTCGCCGTTTTCTTGTAAAAACTTTTCTATACTAAATATAAGCGTATCGGCTTTGTTTTTAGTATCAATTATTTCTTTTTTCTTAGCATCCTCTTCGGCAAATTCCTCAGCATTCTTGATAGCATCCTCTATCTCTTTTTCAGATAAATTGCTACTTGCCGTAATTGTAATTTTTTGCTCCTTTTGAGTACCTAAATCTTTTGCCGAAACATTAACAATGCCGTTAGCATCTATATCAAATGTAACTTCGATTTGAGGAACACCTCGAGGAGCAGGGGCAATACCACTTAATTCAAACCTAGCTAATCGCTTATTATGCATAGCAATATCTCTCTCGCCTTGAAGTACATGAATATCAACACTAGGTTGACTGTCTGCCGCAGTAGAGAAAATTTGGCTTTTTTTAGTCGGTATTGTAGTGTTACGCTCGATAAGCCTTGTAAAAACACCACCCATAGTTTCGATACCAAGCGATAACGGAGTTACATCCAGTAGTAAAACATCCTTAACCTCGCCCGCTAATACACCGCCTTGAATAGCCGCACCAAATGAAACGCATTCATCTGGGTTTATGCCCTTAAACGGCTCTTTACCTGTTAGATTTTTAATAGCATCAACTACCGCAGGAATACGAGTAGAACCGCCAACTAAAATAACCTTATCTATGTCGGAATTACTAAAATTAGCATCCTTCATAGCTCGTTTAGTTAGAGTCATCGTTTTTTCTATCAAATGGGCAGTTAACTGATTGAACTTAGCTTGAGTTAGTTCTAAATCCATATGAAGAGGACCCGCCGCCCCTGCCGTAATAAACGGTAGACTTATAGAGGTTTTAAGAACACTCGATAGTTCAATTTTAGCTTTTTCTGCCGCTTCTTTTAAACGCTGAAGTGCCATTTTGTCTTTCGATAAATCTATACCGTTTTCTTTTTTGAATTCTGCTACAAGATGGTCAATTATCACTTGGTCAAAATCATCGCCACCCAGCTTATTATCGCCTGCTGTCGCTATAACCTCAAATACGCCATCACCAATTTCCAATATAGAAATATCAAATGTGCCACCGCCTAGGTCGTATATAAAAATCTTACTGCTTTTGTTTTTTTCTTCTTTATCTAATCCATACGCTAGTGCTGCTGCCGTTGGCTCGTTAATAATTCTTAGCACCTCTAAGCCTGCAATTCTGCCCGCATCTTTAGTTGCTTGTCTTTCGCTATCGCTAAAGTAAGCGGGAACTGTTATAACCGCTTGAGAAACTTTTTCGCCTAAATAACTTTCTGCATCGGCTTTTAGTTTGCCAAGTATCATCGCCGAAATTTCTTGAGGCGAATAATCTTTGTCGTCAATTTTAATTTTTTTATTTGTACCCATATCTCTTTTTATAGAGATTATAGTTCTATCAGGATTTGCTACAGCTTGACGCTTAGCTACTTGCCCTACAAGTCTTTCGCCGTCTTTAGCGAATGCCACAACGCTAGGGGTAGTTCTTGCACCCTCTGCGTTTGGGATAATTACTGGCTCTCCACCCTCTAATACTGATACGCACGAATTTGTCGTGCCTAGGTCTATACCTATTACTTTACTTTTTTTTGCCATGATTTTTACTGTCGTATTGTTGGTTGAAATATCACTATTTCAGTTCCAACTGTCGTTGAAGTTTACGGTTAATTTACTTTACCGCTCCAACTTGTCTCCTTTTATTTGATATTATTGTTTTTTATTTGCGGTAATTTTTAACCGCTTAATGTAGGGGCGACATTCTGTCGCCTGCACTTTATAAAAATAAGTACATTTTTTCTAAGGCTCTGGCGACAGAATGTCGCCCCTACAGTTGTTATTGTGTTTTAATTTTCTAATTAAATGAGTCCTAACTTTTTACTTCCCTATTTTTACATCCGCATATCTAAGCACTCTGTCGCCTATCATATAGCCCTCAGTAAAAACTTCTAATATTGTGCCTACTTTCTTTTCGTTGGCTACCTCTTCATCCATAACGGCATTATGGTAATTAGGATTAAATTCCTCACCTAATGCTTTTATAGACACTACACCTAGTGATTCTAAATTCAAACTAAATTGTTTGCTTATCATCTCTAAACCAGATTTTGTGTTTTTGTCTTGTGTCATAGCGACAGCCTTATTAAGAATATCCACTAGGGGCAATATTTTTTCTATTACCTCAATTTTGGCATCTAATATATGCCGTTTTAGATTTTCTCGCTCTCGCTTTTTGTAGTTATCAAAGTCCGCCGCCATTCTTAATAATTGCTGACTTAACTCGACAACCCTATCGTTTTCATTTTCTTCTTCGTTATATTGTTCGCTCTCGTCGAACTCTTCTTCATTTTCTTCGTCCATTTTACCTCCTTTTTATAAAATTACAAATATTGATTTATTTAGCGTCTATATATTATAAAACAATAAATCTGAATTTGTAATTTAGTCTATTACCTCACCTATTATATCCTCACTATCACTCTCATTCGTCCTCTCACTATTCGGCATCAAATTGATTGCTTTACTGATATAATCTAGCACCGATATAACTTTACTATAATCCATTCTAATCGGACCTATAACGCCAGCCTTACCTATCGACTTACCGCCAACACTATAATTTGCTGTAACTATAGCACACTCAGGCAAACCTTCTTTTAGCTCATCATCTTTACTAATTAAAATGTTCAAACTCATATCGCTACCTGCCAGCACGGGAACTAATTCCTCTTTAGCATCAAGCAACTCCAACATTGCTTTTGCTTTATTAAGATTAGCATATTCAGGTTGTTCTAATATTCTTGCACTACCTTCTAATACAATATCAGGTAGCACTGCCTCATTAGCATGAGATTTTAGAATGTGCATTGTAGCATCGAAAATAAATTGATATTCAGCTAGAACCGCCTCGTAAAGTGCCATATTAGTCGCCGCTTCAAATACACTTTTGCCCCGCAAAACACTCGTTATAAATTCGCTTGCTCTAACAAAATATTCCTCGCCAATATCACCGCTTTCTATATGTGCTACAGCATCCTTTATAACACCGATATTAGTTACAACAACAAATAACGCTTGATTTGCCGATAGCTTAACTATTTTAACACTTTCGATAAACGCCTCTTTTGCATTTTTAATGTAAGCCACCGAAGTTAAATTTGTAATTTGAGTTATAACCTTAGCCGTTGCTTTAAGAATTTCATCAAGCTCTGTGATTTTACGATTAAAATACTTATTTACAATTTTTAATTCGTCCTTAGTGAGTTTTCTTTTAGGCATTAACTTTTCGACATAATGACGATAAGCTTCCGCCGTAGGAATTCTACCACTTGAAGTATGAGGTTGCACAAGGTAGCCCATGTCCTCAAGCACCGCCAATTCATTACGAATAGTGGCACTAGACACATCTTGCAAATAACTCTTTTGAATATCACCACTAGAGATAGGCGTACATTCTTTTATATAAGTATCTACAACTGCTTCAATTATTTTTTCTTTTCTCTCTGATAATTTCATCTTTTTTACTGTCGTGTTGATCACCAAAACAACTTCAATTCAGTTTCAACTATTTGATTATTGCTTTCAGTACGCCTCCTTATTCTATGTATTTTAGCACTCAAATATACATTACGCTAGCAGTCTCGTGGCAAGAGTGCTAATTTAGTTTACCAAATAAAAAAAATATCGTCAACTACTTTTTTGCACTTTCTAAAAAATATTTTAATTCAAATTTTTCAAAAAAATAAAGAAATATTTTGACACTTTGAATGAAATATGATATAGTAAAATTAAGCGATTACTCTTCTATTATTGCTTCAAAGTGAAAATAACAAATGAAATACTTGAGAAGTGAAATTTTTAGCGGTTCTGTGTTAGAATCTAAAGTAAAGCCTTTATCAATAGAGGGGGTATTTACTGATAGCCTTATTAGTTTTGAGGTTTTTGTTAGCGAATTTTCCTTAGATCTTTCTAATAGTTGCGGAGTAGAGGAGACAGTTTTTAATTTACTTAACACTTGCGGATTTAGTTTGCAACATAAAGGCACAAAGTATTTGTTTTGGATTTTAATTACAGCCACAAACGAATTTTCTTTTCCGCTTAAAAGTAGTGACTACTACATACTTGCATCTAGGTTTTTTGATGTACCAAGCAAGTATATAGAGATTGCAATCAGCCGTGTTATAGAAAATGCTAGCTTAAAACAACTACATAAAATAAATACTATTTTAGATAGTAATGTATTAAATTTTGAAAATCCAATAAGTGCAGGCGAGTTTTTAACAAATGTTACAGCAAGGCTAATAATGTTAAAAGCCCATGAAAAAGGCAAAACATTTTTTGCAAACCACAACTATAAAAACCAATGAATTACATAACTTCCACTACAAATCAAAAAATTATTCACGCAAAAAAACTAGGACGAGATAAAAAATATCGCAGTGAGAAAGGCGAATTTTTAGTTGAAGGTATTAGATGGGTAAACGAAACTATAAAATGGGCAAGAGATAAAATAGAATCGATATTCATTTTAGAAGAAAGCGTTGTGGATGTAGAATTTACAGATAATTGCAAGTGCGAAATTAGCGATAAAATATATTTTCTATCGCAGAGTTTATTAAAAAAAATCGCAACAACAGAAACACCTCAACCAGCAGTTGCGATTGTAAAGATGAAACAAAAAGAATTTGAGTTTAAAAATAGGATTTTATTTTTAGATGAAATATCAGACCCCGGTAATGTAGGCACAATAATAAGAACAGGTGTTGCAAGCGGTTTTAGTAATATAATATTAAAGAATTGTGTTGATATTTATAATCCAAAGGTTGTTAGAAGCACAATGGGAACGCTTTTGCACGCTAATATTTTAGAAATAGATAATGCCAATATATTAACGGAACTAAAAAGTAATGGCTATTCAATAGTAGCGGCCGATATTAAAGGAGAGAATGTTTTTGAGAGCAAAAACTTATTTCAAAAAGCAGCTCTAGTAATAGGTAGTGAGGCACACGGACTTAGCAGCGAGGTTAAAAATATAGCTACTCATTTAATAAAAATTCCGATGGATAAAAAAGTGGAATCGCTAAATGCTAGCGTTAGCGCAGGGATAATGATGTATCAATTAGGAGATAAAGTAAATGGCGGGACATAGTAAATGGAGTCAGATTAAAAGAGCTAAAGGCAAAACAGATGCTCAAAGAGCTAAAGCTTTTACAAAGCTTGGTAGGGAGATTGCTGTTGCTGTAAAGCTAGGTGGTAGCGACCCTAGTAGTAATTCTAGGCTACGAGATTGTATAGCAAAAGCAAAATCGGCTAATATGCCAACCGATAATATCACTAGAAGTATTAAAAAAGCGTCCGGTGAATTGGGAGCTATCAATTACGATACGATTATATACGAGGGATATGGTGTAGATGGTGTTGCGGTTATAGTTGAGACTCTTACTGATAATAAAAACCGTACGGCAGGAGATGTTAGGCATATTTTTGATAAGTATGGAGCAGGTTTAGGAGTTAGCGGTTGCGTTGGTTTTTTATTTGAAGCTAAAGGTGTGCTTAGAGGAGAGATAGGCAGTAAATTTAACGAAGATACCGTTATAATAGACGCTATTGAAGCAGGTGCGGACGATGTTGCCATAGGCGAAGATAGCTTTGATATTTTTACAAGCAGTCAAGACTTTTCGTCCGTTAGAGAAGCGTTAGAGAATAGAGGTTATCAGTTCTTTTCTAGCGGAGTAGAGCGAGTGCCTTCAACAACGGTAGAAGTAACAGATACCGATAAATTTACAAAAATGTTAGATTTTTTTGAAGACAACGACGATGTGCAGAATGTTTACCATAATGCAAAATAGTATAAAACATCTTTATGCTTTACACTACTTGTTTAAAATTTTATTTATAACTAAGTAACAATTAAGTTTTATTTATATAATTTTTAACGGCATATTTTTTAAAAAATCGCACGAAGTTAAATAGTACGGAATGTCGTTTATTTTAATTACAGCGGATGTTTTATGATGTTTGCCATGAATATGCCCATACACCACCACATCGGCTTTAGCGTTAGCTATAACATCTGTCATAGCGGTGGTTTTACCACTTGCGAACGGCGGATAATGAGTCATCACAATTAACTTATCGCCAATGCCCCGTTTTTTATTAGCATCCTCTAACGATAACTTAAGCCTTATAACTTCCCTATCAAAAATAGTTTGATTCTCTTTATCGTTTTCGTTTTCTGGAAATACCCAACCACGACTGCCCGCTATCACGACATTACCTATCTTAATGCTGTCATTTTGTAGAGCATAAACTCCGACTTTTAGGCTGTTTCTAACTCCCGATATGCTCTTCCACCAATAATCGTGATTGCCTCTAAGAATAATTTTTTTGCCCTTAAAATTTGCTATAAAATCCAAATCAGGCAATGCCTCATTAAGTTGCATAGCCCAACTAATATCGCCGGCAATAAGTAAAATGCTGTCATCATGTAAAGTAGCATTAAGATTTTTAGTTAGCTCCTCTATATAATTCTCCCAAGCACCACCAAAAATATCCATAGGCTTTGGACAATTTATCGACAAATGCCAGTCAGAAATAGCAAAAACTTCCATGCCCCAATTATAGCAGTATGGAAGTTTTTTGGTCAAGTGAAATTTTTAACTTACATTGCAAATAATGATTTATTTAATCTACCTATTAACAATCATATAAGTCCGAATTTGTAACTTTTAATTTGTTTTATTCTATCGGTGGAAATATATCTATACCTAATATTCTATCACAAATTGTGTCAGCTCCTTCATGCGTCTCGGGATAAACCGAGCGACCGTAAGTAGGCACAACTATGTCTGTTGGGCAAATAATTTTTGTTAAAATAATCACACATGCCACCATATTAACTTGAGTGCGACTAATAAAAGTGCCTAATTCGCAAGCTAGCTTTACAGCGTTTGTAATGCAATACGGCACAAGTGCACTAGCGGGAGTATTTAGAATAATATCTCTAGGTATAATCGCCTCGGAGTTAGATGAATGCAAAATACCTTCACCGTCTCTAAATCTTATTATGATTGGTATAATTAATTCACCCTGAATGCGGGTGCGACAATTATCTAGGCGGGTTGTAATAACATTTTCAAATTTTGGAGCACCTGTCGACTCGCTTGAAATAAAAGTAAATGGCTCGGGTAGCGTATCGGCAATATCCAGATTTACTATAAAAGTTTTAGAGCGGTAACGGGTTGTGGCTCCGTCGAATACTCTCTGCACTTCTATAACTATCCGCTCGCAAAGTCCAGTTAAAGGATTTCCGCAAATTCGCCCCGCTTTTATATGGTTATTTTCTGACATACATTATGTGTATGAAAATAATTTGCAAATTATTACTGTTTAACTTTAAGAAACAAAAATCACAAATTACGAATTTAGACTTACCATTTTTTTAATATAAGTCACTAATAAACCATTATTTGTAATTTATTAAGATAAAACTTGCTCTAACCTATCAATTACAGCTTGCTTGCCTATACCGCTTAAGGTAGAGGTTGGAATGATGTTACCTGCCCCCACTCCTAAATTGATAGCTAGCATTTGAATATGTTTATGTCGTTGGGAGTTTGCTATTTTATCACCTTTGGTAGCAATTATCGTAAAGCCAATGCCATTAGTAACTAAATACTTCATCATTTGTTTATCTAACTCGCTTGGAGGATGGCGAATATCAACTAAGCTAAACACATGCTTTATTTTTTTACTTTCTCTAAAATATTCGTCTATAAGAGATGCCCATTTTTCCTTTAGAGTTTTAGATGCTTTAGCATAACCATAACCAGGTAGGTCGATTAGAGCAAACGGGATTAGCGTTGCTTCCTTGCCTTCTTCGCTGACTTTTAAACAAAAATCAAACACATTTATAAGCCGAGTTCTACCGGGAGTTGAGGATGTCTTTGCTAAATTTTTACGGGAAGCTATTAAGTTTATAACCGAGCTTTTACCCACATTACTACGCCCTACAACACAAATCTCCGCTAGCGTATCCTCTTCTGCCAGTGCTTTATATGTAGCTATATCAGCTATAGACAATCGAAATTCTGTTGTTTTTAGAGTAATTGACATAATTAGAGACAGTTACATTAGAGGTTTTGATTTTTAACTAATCAATTGGCATTGAAACATTGTTGTATTGAGCATTAGACTATATATCTAAATCTTCTACCATTTTGGCATTTTCTTCGATAAATTTACGGCGCAATTCCGGTTGGTCACCCATTAAAACAGTAAAAATTTCATCGGCTTCAAAAGCATCATCCATAGTAACTTGCAGTAATGTACGACTTTCAGGACTCATTGTTGTATCCCATAATTGTTCGGCATTCATCTCCCCTAGACCTTTATAACGCTGAACATCGCAACCTTTTCTGCCCAAACTGTTTAACTTATCATTAAGCTCTTTATCATTATAGCAATAGTGTTCTTGCCTAGATTTTGTTACTTTATAAAGTGGTGGTTGGGCAATATATACAAAGCCTTTTTCTACAAGAGGCTTCATATATCTAAAGAAGAATGTAAGTAGTAAGATACGGATATGACTACCGTCGACATCGGCGTCGGTCATACAGATTATTTTATGATAGCGTAATTTGCTTTCATCAAAATCTTCACCGATTCCGCAACCAAATGCTGTAATCATAGCTTTAATTTCTTGATTTTCTAACGCACGATCTAGTCTTGCTCTTTCTACATTAAGTATTTTACCACGCAAAGGGAGTATTGCTTGGAATCGTCTATCTCTACCGCTTTTTGCCGTACCGCCAGCCGAGTCACCCTCTACCAAATATATTTCGCATCTACTAGGGTTTCTATCCGTACAGTCTTGTAGTTTGCCAGGCATAGAGCTTGATTCAAAAAGCCCTTTCCTTCTAGTTAAATCTCTAGCATTTCGAGCCGCATCTCTAGCCCTTTGAGCCATAATAGCCTTTAAGGCAAGCTCTTTAGTTTGAGCGGGATTTTCTTCTAAAAAACTGCCTAAACCTTCGGCTAACGCTTTTTCTACAAACTGACGCATTTCGCTATTACCTAGCTTAGTTTTAGTTTGTCCTTCAAATTGCGGGTCGGTTAGCTTAACACTTATAATTGCAGTAAGACCCTCACGCACATCTTCGCCCGATAGCTTTTCGTTATCTTTTATTACATGCTGAGCATGTGCCGCATCGTTAATGATTTTAGTAAGCCCGTTTCTAAAACCTACCAAATGCGTACCGCCTTCCTCGGTGTTGATATTGTTAGCATAAGTATAAATGATTTCGTTATAGCTGTCATTATACTGCATTGCAATTTCCACCTCGGCATTCTTGAATTTATGATGAAAGTATAAAGCATTAGGAAAAAGCGTTTCACGGCTACGGTTAAGATAATCCACAAAGTCTAGAATTCCACCGTTAAATTGAAATTTTTCTTCCTTTTCTCTGCCCGCTCGCCTATCAAAAAGATTAATTTTTAGGCCCTTATTAAGATAAGCTACCTCTCTAAGCCTAGTACGCAAAAAGTCGTAAGTAAAATCAATCGTTTCAAAAATTTCTCTATCGGGGTAGAATGTAACTTTTGTGCCAGATGACTTAGTTTTACCAACTTCCGCAAGAGGTCTCATAGGCACACCACGGTTATATTTTTGACGATATACTTTGCCGTTTTTATAAACCTCTACCTCTAACCATTCCGACAAGGCATTAACAACAGATAAACCCACACCATGCAATCCGCCAGATACTTTATATCCACCACCGCCGAATTTTCCGCCTGCGTGTAGTTTAGTCAACACAAGCTCCACCGCCGAAACCTTTTCTTTAGGGTGAATATCAACAGGAATACCCCTACCGTTATCGGTAACAGAGCAAGAGCCGTCAGGCTGAATTTCGATAGTAATCTCATCACAAAATCCTGCTAACGCTTCGTCAACAGAGTTATCAACAATTTCTACAACAAGGTGGTGAAGTCCTCTCTCGTCAGTAGAGCCAATATACATACCGGGCCTTTTTCTAACGGGGTCTAAGCCCTCTAGCACCTGAATATCATCTGCGCCGTATTGAAGTTCGTCTTTAGCCATATTTTAACCTATATCTCCTAGAATTTTTACTACGATTTTTTTGAACAATAACTTTAAAATAAAAAGAATCTTTTTAACTAAAGCAACCACTTTCCCTAGTGGTACCCTCGACAGGAATCGAACCTGTAACGGCCCCTTAGGAGGGGGCTGTTATATCCATTTAACTACGAAGGCGTAGTCTTTTATAGTGTATAATATTTAAGAAAATTGGTCAAGCAAAATTAGTACTAAAAAGTTATTAAAAATCTTAATTATAAGAGTTTGACAAATATAAGTTTAAACTGTATAATGTAGGGGTATGTGTAGGCATACATTTATTTTAAGAGCTTTTTCCACTTCTTTCGACAGGAAATTTGCTGTATTTCGACAATAAATTCGCTTTAGTGAATTTATTGTAACCATAGTAAATATCAATTTTATATGGCATAAAAAATTCTATGAAAAAAACTATAAAAAGCGATTTAGTTCGTGGTAATATTGATACTATTATTCTAAAAGCTCTATACGAGGGCGATAGATATGGTAAAGACATCATAGCGGAAGTAGAACAAAAGTCTAGCGGTCAGTATGTGCTAAAGCAGGCCACGCTTTATAGTTGCCTAAAACGCCTAGAAGAACAAGGTCAAATTCGCTCCTATATGGGTGCTAAAGCAATGGGCGGTATTGGTGGTAGACGCAAATATTATACTCTAACCGATATAGGCAGAGAGGTTTTTGCTAATCATCAAAGTGAATGGGAGTATTCTAGAACTGTTATAGATAAGCTGATTTCTGATAAAGAATTTGATTTTTCGAGATTAAGTGAGGACGAAGTATATAAAACCACTACTGTTGTGGGAGAGGTCGAAACAGCTATATCTAAAAACGATATTGATATTGAAGTTGAGAATATAGAGGCAGAGGAAATAATTGAAGAAATTTTTGAAGAAGAGCAAATAAATAAATTAAAATCGGATGCTTATGAAGAAAACGATGAGGATTTTTTCGTAGAAGAAGAAAATTTACTTTACGAAATTCAAAAAGACAATTTTGAAGAAGATTTTCCTAACGAACAAGCTACTATCGAAACAACAGAATCAACAACAGCGAATGAATTTGAAGCAATTGCAGACGAATATTTAGATGCTGGAGCTTTATTAGACGATATTCGCTTAGCTATAGGCATTGATGCTAGTTTTAGCGAAAACGCTACAGAGAACAATTACGAGGCTAAACCTATTGTAGAACCTAAAGCTCTTCAAGGAGTTAATCAAGCAGTAAACAGTGACTACTACAATAGTTTTTTTAGCAACGATTTTTCGCTGTCATCTCAAGAAGCAACTCAACCTCCACAACATCCGTTCGATAATTTAATAGATAGCGAACAAAATAACGACCATTTATTTGAAATTGTAGAATCAGAAGAAGATATTAAAGCTAAAGAACTAGCAAAAAAAGCATTATTCGGCGAGGATGAAGAACCTAAATTTACTGGTTTTATGGATTACCGTCCCGACCCATTAGGCTTAGAAAAAGTAGAAGAAACACAAGTGGAAGAGCTTAAAAACACTTCTAACGATGACAATAGAGCAGAACAAAAAGACGACAATTTTTTAAGCTATTCTACCCGTGTATATAATTCAAGCGAAGGCGAAACCGATTTAGAGCGTAATTATCAAGCAATTTTATCTAGGCTTGTAGCTAACCAAACGACAACATTAGAAGAAGTACCGCACGGAGAGCTTGCAGAACCCGCTGTTATTCCGCCCAGCCAAGATATTTTAGATACAAAACGCCAACTAGAATACGAGTTTTACGGAGTAAGCTATCCTGAAAAACTTATTGCAACTCAACAAGATACACTGCCTACTATAACCAACTCCACTAGTTTGGCCACAGTTGATAATGCCAGCGTTGTAGTTTCTAGAGAGTTGGATGACGATATTATTATCCGTACTTATTCGCATAATGTAAGGACAGAAAAAGATGAAAACTTCTATTATTATTCTAACCGCCTAAAACTTGTGCATTTTATGATAATGTTTGGCATAATGTTTGCTGTTATTGGCATTGTGTTTTTGTTAGAGAACTTTGCTATAGAGGCAGGTCGTCCTAGCAATTGGGAGGGGCTTAATGCTTTTGTTTATGTTATATTTATTGTACTAACGGCAATACTTCCTATAGTTGCTTTTGTAAATGCGTTTATAGAAATTGATAAACAAAAACGAATACAATACAGTTTTAGAAATGCACTGTTATTCCGTTTTGCTTTAGTTGTACTATTTTTAATAATAACATATCTTATAAATGTTTACTTTGGCATGATGCCAACTATGAATAATGCCCTAGACCACTTTGTAACTTTATTACTGCCAGCACTTATGTCGCTAACATTCCCGATAAGCTCAATAGTCTTTTATGCCTTATTTAAAAGTGGTAGGTATGCGGTTTAGTTTAGCACTTAGTCATTATTATTGAATAATAATTTGCAAAAAATACATGTAAGAGGAGGAAACTTATGCAAAATACTTGTTCTCATTGTGGAGCTATAAAAATGGGAAATAATGCTTATTGCTGGCAATGCGGATCAAATCTTTCGTTGCAATCCAACTATTTTCCCCCACCACCAACATCTAGTGATAATGGTAATTTAGATAATCCTACAAATAATAACGTAACGAGTAGACCAAAAATACCGCCTCAGCAATCAGATTCGCAACATCAGCTGTCTACAACTTTCCCACCTCCTCCAAACTATTTTCAACCATATTACACACCTCAAGCAAATACTCCCCCGCCGTATCTGTATAATCATCACAATCCACAATACTATAGCCATAGCAATGCATACAACAACCAAACTAAAGAACCTATAAAAACAACAATGCAAATTGTTTTGGGTGTTATAAACATTATCTTTGGTTTAGGAATTTGGATTAGTTTTATTTTAGGCATCATTGCCATTGTTATGGCATCTGGTGCTAACTCTAGTCCCGATGGAGAGAATAAAATAAAAACAGCTCGTATATTAAATATTATAGGACTTTCTATAATCGGATTAATTATTTTAGCAATAGTTGCTATTATCTTAATTGTTGTTATCTTAGAATCAAACTCTAACCCAAACTGGAATCATATGTCCTATTTCTTTTAATATAATTAATAACTCTACAAAACACATTAAAAGCGTAGCTATATATAAATATAGCTACGCTTTTATATTTTGCTTAGGCAAACAAATCACTTTAATTATTCGATTTCGTTCTCAAAACTATCATTTTCAATAGATCGATTACTTGTTTCGCTATCACTCCCTTCTAGAGTTCCATCTTTGTAACCATCTTGCACTATATCGTGACTTAAAATAGAATCTATTACAATTTCTAAGTCTGCACCTACAAAACCACCACTACCTACTATGCGACTTGTTATGCGATTAGAACTGATAACTAACATCGGACGAGCCATCATAGAGCTATCTACATTATCAATAAGCGGCTCTAATATAGGAAAGAAAAAACCAAAGAAAATAAATGCTGAGAGTACAAAAATCAATCCCCTGACTCCACCTACAGCTCCGCCAATTAGTCTAGAAACAATAGATGGTGTTTCTCTACTTGATAACGCTTTGCTAACTTTTCTGATAATATGTGAAACAATTGCTAAGATTGTCCTTACAATTGCAAACATAATAAAAGCTATAACCGAAGTAAAAATCGCAAATACTAAAACCGCTATAGTTGCGTTGTGCATACTAACCGCACCGCTAGTTACAGCATAACTAGACTCAAGATACTGCATAAATGGAAAGAGTAATAAGCCTGCAATTCCTTCGGTTTCAGTTAAAAATTGCGGAATAACTTCTACAAGATTTCCAAAAATTGCTTCGCTATATAAAAAATTGGCTATGCCTTCCACTTGAACTAACGCACCTGCTACAACTCCTGCTAAAAAGAAGGTTATTAAAAACGATGCCGTCCAGCCTAATAATCCCATAAAAGATTTTATCCAACCTTGCCACAGGCCTAATAATATTCCTCCTACGATTATTACAATTATTATTATATCTACTATCATATTTTTTTATTGTGTATTATTTTATTTTCTTTTGAATAAATAAAAGTCATGAAAAATATCCTTACCAAAAAACATTTTATTAAACCAATTTTAAAAAAATTTTAGTGTTTTTTGAGGTTTAATCCTTTGTAAAAATGAGCATACTTCTTGCCGTGTCTATTAAAATGCGGTTACAAGAGGTTTTAGGATTGGGAGCAAATAAGCTCCCCATTTTGCTATGCATAGGAACCGACAGAGTTACTGGTGACTGCTTTGGTCCGCTTGTAGGCACTAAATTGCTAGAAAGGTTTAATATCAACACTTTTGTATACGGCAGTCTATCTAGACCTGTTACTGCCTTAAATATATTAGAAACTGTCGCTTTTATAAAGCTAAAGCACCCTCATCATACCATTTTAGCCGTTGATTCTTCACTTGGAAAAGTCACAGATATTGGAAAAATCAGAATTATAGCTGATGGCATTTACCCAGGAGCCGCAACCGGTAAAAATCTACCTAAAGTGGGTGATTTTTCTATTACTGCCACAGTTGCACCTATGGGAGATAGTTCGCTACTATACGGCGTTAAACTAGGTCTGGTAAACTCACTTGCAAATACTACTGCCGAAGCAATCGCACAAGCAATAAAAGAATTAGATTTAATTGCTGTGTAAACATTACAAAAGAATTAAGCGAAAGTGTACTCAATTCATACTATAAATTTTAACCAAAAATCACTTTTTAGTCAAATTAGAATTAGATTAAAATTATATTAGATGCTCTATTTAAGCGTTATCTTTTCTAATACCTCCAAAATTTTCGAAATAGCTTCTTTGCCTGCAATGTAACCTGCTTATATTGATTCGTGGTTTTTGCGATAGATTAGTAGATTGTGCTTGCCTTGATTTGGTGTAATTAAAAAATCGCATTCAGTTTTTACTTTATCTCTATTAGCTATCCATTCTGATATTGTGAGTATGCGTTTTACCATACTTAGTACATTTTAAACCTTTACATTTTCTTTTGGATTAGGCATAGCATCTACGCTTATTTACAAAATCGGCACCTAATGCCCTACACGCATTAGCGGGAATCCTTTCTAGCAATCTCCGTATAGAAAGCGTTGACCTTCTTGTATTTCAAAAGGTCTAATCAAAATAGGTATTGCTTCATACTTGCTCTAATTGCTTCTGCATTTTCATAAATTATATTCTTAAAATGAAAAATAAGTTGCTAGTATTAAAGGTTTCGCTTCATTCGCAACAAACTCACTTATATCGCCGTTTAGCCTTAGGAGTTCTCTAACCATGCTAGATGATATATGCGAAAATTGGGGGCTTGTTATAAAGTATACGGGTTTAATGTTTTGATTTTGAGAGTGATAAATTTGTGATAACGGTTGTTCGGCTAAAAAATCCTTTTCATTTCTAAGACCTCTAACTAAATACGAAGTGCCTTGATTCTTTAGAAAATCGGTTAGTAGTCCTTCAAAAGCAACAACGTTAACATTTTTCAAGCCCTCAACGCTTCTTTTAACTATTTCTATTCTTTTTTCTATCGGTGCTTGATTTTGTCTGCCTGTGTCTAGGGCTACACCGATAACAACACTGTCGAACAGTTTCAGTGATTTTTTAACCACTTCCAAATGCCCTATAGTAAATGGGTCGAAAGTTCCAGGATATATTGCTTTCATATTAGTTTTGCTCCTTATTAAAAATTGTTAAAAAACTCAACACAGTTTCCCCTATTATCCTACTATCTACATCAAAATACTCGTTAAAGTTGTTTATATTAGCTACAATTGTCTCGAGAGCATTTTTAACATCGTGTTCTACTACGATAATACCGCCCTCGTTAAGCAGTTCTAGTTCAATTATTTTAGCAATGGCCTTACTCTCTAAGCCCTCTTTATACGGAGGATCTAAAAATATAATATCGAATTTTTTGCTGTTTTCGCTAGTTGCTATCGCTTTTAACGCTTTAGAAAAGTCACTGCAAAAAACCTTTGCTTTTGTATCAATAACACCTAAATTTTTTTTGCATAATGCTACCGAGCTCCTACTACTATCTACAAAAACTGCTTCCGATGCTCCCCTGCTTAACGCTTCAATCCCTAATGCTCCGCTACCACAAAATAAGTCTAATGCTACAGGATTTTGACAATTGCCAGTAAAAAAATCCTTAGAAAACAAAATACTAAACAGCGTTTCTTTTACTCTGTCTGTGGTTGGTCTAGTAATTTTTGTGCCTTTAGGGCTAAATAAACTCCGTCCCTTAAATTTGCCTGCAATTATCCGCACCACAATATTCTAGCATAGGAGTTAAAATATAGTCAAGTACAACATCATGAGATTGAGGCGAAAAATTGCAAAGTTGTTCATCGAATGCTATTCCTATTTTTATTGTATGCGAATGATTTTTGAAATAATTGTCGTAACAACCTTTACCAAAACCAATTCTATGTAAATCTTTGTTAAAGCCAAGTAGCGGAGTTATTGTGATTGAAGGTGTTTTGATAAAAATCTCACCCGTTACCAAATCAACAGCACTCATAATAAAATTATTATCGACTTTGGGGATAAGGATTTTATAGTTAAGTTTTTTCAGTTCGTTGATAATTCGCCTTGTTTCCACTTCACTATCAAAAGATTGATAAATAAAAATTGTTTTATCTACATCAAATTCTTTCAATAATAAAAACAATCGTCTAAAAATCGCATCCTCTTTAGACTGCCTGTCCATTATATCTTGCCGTATTGCTTTTAGTTTTTGCCTTAATAAGTCTTTCATTGTACATTGATTTTTGTGCAGTGTGCATTGTATACATACTCTCTAACCACTCGTCCCTTAAAGCTCGTTAAAACCTCATAACTATTTGTACCCACTTGTCTAGCCACATCCTCAGCACTTAAACCCTCGCCCATAATAACAACAGGTGTACTGTAACTAGCCTTTACCCCTGTTATATCCACCATAGTAATATCCATACAAACTTGACCAACTATAGGACAAAGTACCCCGTTTACTTTTACTTTTCGATTAGTAGATAATGGATTTTCTTTTCGTCTAATACCGTCAGCATAACCTGCTCTAATGGATGCAATCAGCACATCTTTATCCGCTGTAAAATTGCCGTACGAAATATGCTCACCTTTTTTAACTGAAAAAATCTTAATAATAGGAGCAGTAACCGTCATAATCGGCTTTACAATATCACTTGCTCCATAGCCGTAAAGCCCAAGACCTGGACGAATTGCATTTAAGTAAAACTGTTCTGGCAAATTTACGCTAGCTGTTGCAGATATATGTTTTTGAATATTCTTAGGTAAATTTGCCGTTGATGAGTGAAAAATCGCTAATTGCTCAAAGCTACTCTTAACATCTACTGCGTTATATAAATGAGAAAACACCGAGTGTAACTTAAAATCCGCTAATAAAATCCTCTCGTATGCTTGTTGTACTTCGCTAGGTGCTACTCCAAGGCGATTCATTCCTGTGTTTATTTCTAAATTTACTAGTCTTGATAATGGCTTTAATTTTCGCAACTGCTCTATATCTCTAAGGCAACAAATTGTCGGAATCATATTTTCTGTCCAAAAATTGCCCTCAACTCTTTCGCACGGAGATAGTATATGAATTGGTTTTGTTATTCCTTCCTTTACTAAAGCCGTCGCTTCTCGCCTATCTATAACAGCAAAACCATCTATAAACGGCTCAGCTACAGGAGCTAACACACTTGCCCCGTGTCCGTAAGCGTCAGCTTTAACTACTGCAATAATGTTTGTCCTAACCTTACTCTTGATTGCTTTAATATTACTAATAAATCTATCACAATCAATTTTAGCAATTAAGGACATCTAGACTATATATGCGACAAATAGATTTTTTGATACAAAAAATCTATTTCAATAAGGAATGAGAAACTAATGACCTATGCAAGTTAAATAATTGAATTATTATGGAGGCAATAAGCACAACAACTTTTCTTTTGTATCATTTCTAATTTTTCATTAAATTCTCATATTTTCTAATTTCCGCAAAATATCGGCTGTATTCGATGCCATTTAATTCGCCTGCGGTTTTGTTGTTATAACCCTCGGGAATAAAAATTTTATCAAAACCAAAACCACCATTGCCCTTGGGCTCATTTGAAATCTCTCCATTTAATTCGCTACTAAAAAACTTAGCGTTCTCCATATTCTTCTCACCAATTTTAGCTAATCCAATCACACATTTAACTTTAGCTTTTCTACCTAATCCTTCAAGCCCATCTAACAACCTACACATTTTATCTAATCCTAACTCACTACAAAAAAACTTTATAAATGTGCCAGGCAACCGCCCTAACGCTTCAAATTCCAATGAAATATCCTCTACTATTAAATATGAGTTTTCTGATTCATCCCTATCGTTCCCGTTCTTATCTATCTTAAAATCCCCTAACGCAAATTGCAATTTATGTCTTACAACTTCCTCTAAATCTAAACTCTGAATTTCAGGCAGCTCCAAGCTATAATGACTAACATTATCAAAAATCTTGCTTAGTACAGCTAACGAATTTTTAGCCTTATTAGGATTGCCTGTAGCTACATAAATTTGCTTCTTAGATAAAAAACTTGCCATGTGATTATTATATATCACACGGCAAATTTTGAAAAGTATTAAAATATCTTTTAAATAAAATATTATTAGTAGTATTTGTCTGCCATTACGCTACAGAAGTTGCAGTTGTAAAGATTGTATTGATACGAATGTAATCTCTTATAGTAGATTCATTACCTCTTAGACGCACTACATCTTGCAAATTATGAATCGGCAAACCTGCTGTTCTGTTGTTTTCTTCTAAAACACTAACTCTAACGCTAGCAACACCGCCCTCGAAACGCATTTGAATATATCTAGCTATATCATAAGGCATTACAATTGTAATAGTATCGCTATTATCTGTGTTGTGAAGAATAAACGCATTAGCCTCTTCGTCTATTGCCACTTGAGTATCAGCTGTAGTTATATAAATTCTATCGATTAGTCTAGTATTAGAAAGCGTAACAGTTACACGGCTCTCATGAGAGAATGTACGGTAAATAAAAGCTCTAGAAGGAACAACACCTTCGCCTGTTAAAAATCTAGGAGTAACTGTAGCATCAATAGTAAAATCTGCCGGTGGCGTCATTGCATATGTGTTTCGAGCACTATTAAAGCTAAGACCCGGTACATAATCTGAAATTTCACGAATATTGCTAAGTTCACCAACTTCTAATCTTCTTTCAGCACCATCTCTTATATAATTAAATGCCCCGACTCTAAAGTAATTTTCGATATCAGGTGTACTTGAGTTTATTTTGCTATTAAAACCACCACCAAAAGCTGAGAAAAGCGTTAAAGCAACAAACGCAAACATAGCCATTATAGTAATACCATAAGCATGATGATACCTTAACTTACCTTTTTCTTTAGTAACTTTTTTGTAGGTTTTTTCTGTAAATTTACCTTTTTTAGCAGGGTCTTCTACCATCTCGGTAACTACTTCTTCGGTACGGATAATTTGCGGAATGCGTGAAAACATTTTAGTAAATATAGGCTTAAGCATTTCAGCAAATGGAAGAATAACAGCTAATAACGGAGCCATAAATAGCACTAATACAGGCAACATAATCAGCGGAGTAAGGTTACCGATTAGCACAATAGCAAATATAGCAAGTGGCAGAGTTATAATACTTGCCCAAACATATGGGAATAAACTTTCTATTTCTGTGCCAAATTTTTCTTTGAATTTGTTTTTTAGCAGCATTGTTATAAGCATAATAACAAGCTGAATTAGCGACAATATTGTAAATACATATGCTAATTGTGGCATAATAAATGCTGTTAATACAGCTAAAAGTGCTGTTATAAACACACCGCCACGCACAACTGAAGGCGATTTTATAAAGAATGCTTTTTTAAGCGGAATATAAACAGCAATTGATGCTATTATAAATATAGCTATAGCAGACAAAAGAATTCCTGGATTAAACAAACTAAAGGTTATAAACGCATTTATACTAATTACTCCAAAAGCTGCTAAATATAATGCCATTATCGAATAAAAAGCAAACACAACCAATCCGCCTACAGTTACCGCTATTAGTTGAGTAACCGCACCAAGCGATACCTTTAGCATACTAAATGATTTAAATTTGATATTTAGTACAAGTATCAATAATACAAGTAATAAAATAATTGCCGCTAAAATATACTGCATAAAACTAGCTGTTCTAACATTAAAACCAAAAAAGTTATGATAGACAGCACTTGTACTACCGCCTTCCATTAAAGCAGATAAATCGCCATTACCAAATGCCTCGATAACTTGTCCCATAATGCCAGCATGGCGAGTAACAATATCTCTAGAAATATTTTCCATATTGTCCTCTACTGTACGCATATGCCTACTATCGCCAACATTACTAAAAGTCAAACTAGGAATATTACCCGCAAAATGATGTTCCTCAGCATAAGGTGACATCTCAAATAATTCTATAATCGAACTATTAGCAGCATCTGAGTTGCCTAGCATAGCAAGTGTTTCATTAGGTGATACACCTGCATGTGTTACCATAACAGGACCTCTATTGCCGTGCGTAGTAAATTGAGCAATAAAGTTAATATTATCTACAATGTTATGTCCGCTACCGGGACGAAGTAATCGCATTTGATTAAGAATAGTCCTTAACCCCATATCTTGCTCTAAACCACCGTCAGCAAATACGAATAATAAATCGTTAGAATGACTAGGGTTAGAAGCACTTAGCAATTCCCTTATATGCTCTATCATAGCACCAATTAAGGCACTACCGGTTGCTTCAGGACCAATAGAATCAATATTAACAGTAATTAATGCTACATCGGGTCTATCTGCACCTGCTACAGTTTGAGAGCCAGGTATAAAAACAATTGTGTTTTGTAGTAAATTTTCTTGAACATTGTGATTTCTTAAATAAACAATTCTTTCATCTCTTTCTGTAGCACTAGAAAGAGTTTCGCTATTTGCCATAACGCTAAATGTAGCTACTGTAGCAGTAGCTCTACCATTTTCACTAGCATTTAAGATACCAGTAGCAACAAAATATTCATCATCCTCAACAACATTAAAAGTAGTTCTAGCATTAGTAGTAGCACTAGAAATTATTTGGCTTTCAATGTATGCTCTAGTATTTAATGTAGCCGTAGTATTCATGCTGTTGCGACCGAAGTTCATAGTTCCATCAGCATTTCGTACTGCACTAATTTCTACAATCGCCTCTGCATGAGTTAAAGCTCTGTCGACAAACTGTTCACCTACTCTATTATTAGAGCCTATGCCGTAAGCACCTAAAAATCCAAAGACTATAGCTATAATCGCTACAATCGTCATAATTGGATAGTAAATTTTCTTAAAAATCTTCATTGGTTCCTCCAAAAAAACCGTCATCTCGTGGCATTATTTATAATTTTTAATTAGCTTAAGTTTAATTTATGCCAAAAAAATACCCACACCCTCTTAGTATATAACAAATAAAATAAAAGTACAAATAAATTTTTTAATAAAAAAACAATTTTTCATTTTTGTTTTTTATATTGACATTTATTCTTTAGATTTTTTTGGTCGACATAAATCGTTTTTTATCACTAGCTTTAGACAAAATTTGCTAGTTTTTTTTTGTTATGATTATCAAAGCTATTGCTACTACTACTTTCTATGAAAATCATTTATAAAAAACTAAATAACATATTATATATCGGCATTGCAGGCGAACTAGATGAAGCAGTTGCTCAAAATGCCAGAGATACACTGGATAGTCTTATAGAAGAACCACATATAAAAAAAGTTATGCTTGATATGAGCGAGCTTGTTTTTATGGATAGCACCGGCATAGGCGTGCTACTTGGTAGATTTAAAAAATTAAAAGCTAGAGGAGTGCCTCTACATATAGCAAACCCAACAAAAGCGGTAGATAAACTACTAACCCTTTGTGGCATATATCAATATATGCCCAAGGTTAGTTTTTAAGGAGAAATTTTTATGAACACAAAAACATTAAAAAGAAACACTAAAACCAGTAGCTTTTGCTACAAATCGGGAACTACTCCCGACAACTTTATGAGCCTTCGCATTGAAGCCATAAATAAAAATGAAGCCTTCGCTAGAAGCGTTGTGGCGGCGTTTTGTGCTAGCGTTAATCCAACTGTAGAGCAACTAACAGATATAAAAACCGCTGTTAGCGAAGCTGTTACTAATAGTGTTGTTCACGCCTACAACTCTAAAGGCGGAATTATAGAAATAAACGCCAGTCTTTACGCTAGAAGTGTACATATCGAAATTCTTGATAGCGGCATGGGCATTATTGATATTGCCACCGCTAGACAACCATTTTACACCACCCGTGCCAGTGAAGAACGAAGCGGTATGGGCTTTACTGTTATGGAATCCTTTATGGACGAACTAGCGGTAGAAGCTAGAGAAGGCGGCGGGCTTATAGTAAAAATGGTTAAGCATTTTGATGTGAGTGCTTAAATATTTATAAACTCTCTATAATTTTTTAATATCTTCATCTTTGATGTAATGCTCCAAAAAGCCACATTTTCGACAAACATAATGTTGGATTTTCGCTGATTTCATAAGACCAAGCGGAATATGTTCAAATAACATATTTCCATGCCTTGCACTAATGCCTGGCGATTTTTTGAAAATCGCTATATCGGCACTCTCGCATTTAGGACAGTTTCCATTTTTCATAATATTTCATCTACCTCCTTTTTAACAATCTTGCAAAGGTTTTAACAACATTATATTTTATTTTTTCAAATTAATCAACTCCTTAAATTTTTATAAATGACCGAAGTAATGACAACAACTGAAAATAGTGAAAAACTAGCAGCATCTTCCCTTTCGCCGATTGATGATAGCAAAAGCGAGACTTTTGAACTTATAAAAAAAGCACAAAGTGGGTGCGAGAGTTCTAAATCTAAACTAATTGAGGATAATTCTCCGCTTGTTAAAAGCGTTATTAGACGATTCAAAAATCGTGGAGTTGAATACGACGATTTATATCAGTTAGGTTGCTTAGGTTTTTTAAAAGCAATTAAGAACTTTGCTCCTAGCTTTGGAGTACGATTTTCTACCTATGCTGTACCTATGATAGCGGGTGAAGTAAAACGATTTTTGCGAGATGACGGTTATATAAAAATCTCTCGTAGCGTTAAAGCCTTAAATCATAAAATCAATTTTTTTATAGAAAAATATAAAGCGGAATTTCAAAAAAGTCCTGATATCGAAACAATTGCTAAAGAATTTAATATAGAACCGCAAGAGGCGGTTTTTGTTATGGATAGCGGACGCTTTCCTTTATCACTTTACGAAAAAACAGATGAAGAAACCGGACAAGAACTTCTTGATAAAATTGCTAGTAAAGAAAATACGGACGATAAAATCGATCGCATTATTCTAAAGGATATAATATCCTCTCTTCCCGATAGAGAAAAAAAGATAATACTACTTCGTTATTTTAGAGATAAAACTCAATCCGAAGTAGCAAAAGTCTTAGGTGTTTCGCAAGTGCAAGTTTCTAGATTAGAAAGTAAAATTTTGAGCAAACTAAAAAATGCACTAGGATAATCTATTTAACAATAAAAAATGTCGTATTTACTTGTAAATACGACATTTTTTATTTACTATAATCTACGGCCCACATAAGCTCTATTTACCATTGCATCTAAGTGGTTTCTGTAATGTCCATGCCTTTCTACAAAAAACGGTCTCATTGCGTTTATATGAGCGTTCCAATTACTTAGAGATGATTCTACAGTTCTGGCACCTGTCATAGAGAAACGATTGTAATGTGTTGCTAAAACAGGACGGCGAGCTTCTACAAATTCTTCAAATAAAGCTTCTAAGCTTTGCTGACTTAAACCATTTTCCATTAAATGTATAGCTCTAGCACGCATTCGTTCAGCAAAATAGCGATTATTTACAACTCTTAAAACCCTTAACCAAGTTCCCCGTTCGTGATTTAAACTTCTATCAGATATTCTATAAGTTATCGTACAAAAACTATTAGCTCTTCCCCAAACTCCACTGCCGCTCGGTGTGCCATTTACAGGAATAGCCCTATCCATATCGTGCAGTATAAATCTCCATCTGCCATCCATATAAGGATTAGGGCTGTTTCTATCCGGTCTTGCCGCTCTAAAAGCCCTAACATTATTTTGTATCCAGTCGTTATTGCCAAAAAAAGTATTAAATATAATATAATCCATTACATTATATATACATACAAACTGCTCAAAAAGTTGCTCCCTTACGCAATCGTATCTAGGGTCATTATCTCTTATAAATTCCCACATTTCAGTATACTGAGTCATTGTAAGACCGCCGGCTTCTTCTTGAATTTCGGTGTATCTCATATGTGGTGGCATACCGGGGACAGCAATCCAAGTACCGTCTACCATAGAAACATTATCTCTAGCTAAGCCCGCTCTAGCTAATGTAAAGAAAGAATTACTTGTATGCTCTCTCATAGTAGTAAAACCCCAAAACTCACCATTGATAATTTTTACAGCTAGACGGTAATCACCACGAAATATGTTACCTCCGGCATTAAAAGCCGCTTGTTGCATAAACGGGTCTCTAAGATGGCACCACCAAAAGCTATTACCACCATTCCATAATCTAAAGCGAGTAAGACTTTCTAATCCATCAAACACCTCATGCGTAATCTCACCTTCTAGTTCGTTTCTTGCTACATGCACATTTATAGTGCGTTGTGGGTTGCCTCTGCTTCCTCTACCGCCTAATTGGCTAGAGGCAGGCATAGAAAATTTCCTATTGTATCTACCGTTTTCTATCTCAAAAAACTCATAATTAAATATCCGTCTTTGAGCCGGAAACTGAATATTACTTTGTGGCGAAGTATCACGATATACATCCAAAAACTCACTATAAGCTGCTGTAACAGCTATAATAGGCATATCTCCAAATATATCACTAAAATCTTCCCATACTAAAAAAGTGGTTGTAATAATCTCGCTAGCAGGAGTATTACCTAAAAATGCTCTAAAGCGAAAAGCTGTACCTTGTCTAAGATAAGTCGACGGAGCCGGTGTTCCTCCACCAGTACCATAACCAGTAGTATTTGCTGTATGACGACTTAAAATAGAATACCAATGCCAATGAGAAACTGTGTTATCTCTAACAGGCATAAGACCACTCTCGGGCACACGACCGCTTACTTGAATATTTCCATTTTCTCTATTTGTCCACCAGGGCACTATAGATGTTGTGCTTGGCGTGTTGCGGGATATAAATCTATTTGCCCCGGGAGTCGGGTCGGTGCCGTCTATTGTATAATAAATAACAGCCGCAGGGTTTATGTGTCTAATTTCCAAATCAAAACCCTCACTAAAAACACCAGGGGCGTGCGATAGCGCAAAGTCACCTATGCGGTGCCCCGTCGGTATCCCTGTAAGTTCGTATAATTCATCTTGAAGCTCTCTAATTCTGGCATTTGCCGCATCTAATGCTGCTTGTAAAGCTGTTATATTTTGATTAGCCGCACCCAAATTAGCTAAAGCATTATTTAGATGAGCTTGTAGTGCATCAACTGTTGCTTGTAATAAATCAATATCTGTACTATTATTCTGCAACAATGCAAGTAATCTTGCTATTTCTTGATTACCTTCATCTCGCTCGTTTTCTAGGTCTCGTAGCCTATTTTCAAGATCAGCAATTTTGTCCAAAAGCTCGCTATTGTCAGAAGAAGTCTCCAAACAACCTATAATAGGAATCATTACCAGCAAAAGACATACTAATATTATGATAATTTTTGTTAATTTTTTCATTAAAACACCTCTAGCAGCAATCGCATTATAATTGTATTATTATGTAGAATAAATGTGATTACAAAATAATTATACCTCATTATACAAATTTTGTCAACCATTATTTTTTGGCAGCTTCTTTATTATTATATAAATCACAACAAAGGCCAGCACTATAAATACTACGCTAAAAAATGCAGACAGCCATATTGTAGAAGTAAAAAATATTATTTGAGCTCTTATACCTACAGATATAAAAATGGCTCGGCTGGATAAGCTGAATAGTAACATTATAAAAGGCAAAATTAAAAATAATGATAATACTATTATAGATATACAAATAACTAGATGTTTTATATCAACACTAAACCGTAAACCTAAAGGCTCTAGCTTTTCAGCTTTTTGAGTAAGTAGCTTAGCTTGCAGTAGCATAAGTAGCATGGCTACCAGTGCAACTAGCACAATAATAACGATACAAAACGCTTGAACAATCTCCACTATACCAACAAAATCCCCTACCGCTAGCCCGTCAATGTTTTCTGCTCTAACCGTAGCACCACCTGTACCTACTATGTTGCTAACTTCAAAAAGTAAATTATCAACCTCTACCTCACTTTTTCCTATAATAAGTAGCTCGTTAAACGGTCTAACATCGTTTGCTAATAAGCACAAATTTACTAAAATAAAACTCCCACCAAAGTAATCACTATCTACTATGCCAATTATTTCTTTTTGATGCTCAATTGTGCCATGAGTAAAACTCAAACTTTGTCCAAGTGATAAATATCTATTTCGTGCTAACCTATTCCCGATTATTATACCGTTATCTTCTAAAACGCTACTTCCAAAAAACCTAAGTCCGTCATCTTCTAAGCCTATAACTGTTGTATTAAAAATCGCATTAGAAACACTTATAGGAGTATTTAATAGCACACTAGCCCTTAAAATGTTATCTATGCCATCAAGTTCTAAAAGCTGATTTACTAAAGTGTTATTAACACTCGTAAGTTCGGTTACAACAATATCAAACGGATAATTCATATCTTCGACCAATATAGTAGACGCCTCTATAATTGTGCTAGATATTGCCACAACTAGCATAGCCACCATTATAAATGATAACAATCTACTAAAGCCATTTGAGCCTGCAATCTGATTAAAACGCAAAGTGTAGATGTTTTGTTTTATTTTAGACAACACCAAAAAACCGTATTCGATGATTTTCGGAATACTATAAATTAAACCTATAAGAAAAATAAACAGCACAATCAATAAAAGATAGCTAACAGATTGAATAATACTTATAAAAACTAAAGCGACAACTAAGCTTATCCAAAAAACAATAACCTCTTTATATCGCCAAAGTAAAAATTTGGATTTTTCTGTTACAGCTTTTTCACTTTTTATGCCCACTAAACTAGCTAGCATACTCAAAACAAAGCCTCCGCCAAGAGCTAAACCTAAAGCTAATCCACTAACAGAAATTCCGCTAGCAAAAAAATGTGCGTTACCTAACAATGCTACAACTGCATAGGATATTCCCACAGCTAAAATAGACGAGAGCAAGCTTAAAAAAACTGCCATTAAAAGCGTAATCGCCACCGCTTGAGACTTTCGCAATCCTAAGTTTTTTAAAAGTACAAAATCATGCCTAGCGGTCGAAAACTTTAATCGCATCAGCACAAATAAAGCTACTAAAGCAGATAATGCAGATATCATTGATAGTAAAACCGTATGTACACGCATAGAATTGGCTTGGTCGGAATTTAAAAAATTACCCTCTATTGTTTGTACTAATAGGTGGCGATAATTATAGTCGCTATAAATAACATCCTTTATGGCAGTTGTGGCTTTGGAATTTACTGTTCTTATAAATGCGTGAGTAACAATAGTAGAGCCCATAGCAGGAATAACTCGATTAAGAGCGATGCTAGGTATAAACACCGTATCGCCACCTGCAAAAATGCCCTCGCTTTTAGCGATAGTGGCTATTTCAAATACTGTAGTTCTACCACCAAAAACAATACTCACCCTATCGCTTATATTTGCACTATTTCTAATTGCCCAATCTTCTGAAACAATTATATGACTCGTATGAATAACTTGAGGAAAAAAGTCAGATATTATAGGATTAAATGCTTGTTGAGTATTAAAGTCGCCTGCAATAAGCCTAACAAAATTAGCATGGGTTTCGCCGAATTGAATAGAAGCAAATGTTCTAAAAAAACCATGAATTTCGGTTGAATTTTCTTGTATTCTATTATCGTCTCTAAGTTCGCTAAGCGAAAAAAAACGGGTATCACTATCGGGAGAAGTGCTTAAAATCAAATCTACATCACCACTAAATTGCTTTGAAGCCACAAAAAACACATCATCAATAATAGCTGGCGAGGCAATCGCCACCACCAGCATAGAAATAGTTAAAGCCAAAGCAAATATGCTAAATATGGTTAGCAAAATGCTCTGCTTTATATTCGCTACAAAGTATATTTTTATAATGTTCATTTTTTACTAAAACTCCCATACCCATTGATTTTGGTACGGAAGTGAATATGTTTTATGCTTCTGTAATTGCATATACAATATCTCTAAGCCATTCGGCGGTAAAGGATGCGTTGTTCCAATCTATTGAGGCACTGTTTTGTAGATCCGCTAACTCTCTAAGTTCGTCTGGCATAGCATTAAGAACATCTAATATATCATCAGGCGGAGTACCGCCGATAGATGTAAGCATATCTATAATGCCGTCCATACCCATGCCACCGTCGGAACTTAGCCCAGCGTCTAACAGCCTAGCTAGCAATATAACACTTAAATCCACATCAACCTCATCTGCTTGCGCACTAACCACTACACCATGCAGGCTATCTGCAAATGACGGAGTAATAACTTGCAACATAGCTAAATAAGTTTCTCTAATCGGCGACCAATTTAATACAAAGTCATCTATTGCTTCTGTTATCTCTGTTACTTCAGTAGCATCAACCGCCCATATAGTGCCAAAAACCTTAGCAATTTCACCAAGTGCCGACACAGTTTGCTGGTCTAAAACTTCTAATGCTTCTATGCTGTCGTCTCTTAGAGCCATAATCAAACTTCTAAATTCAGCTTGATTATCTATATAAATAAAGCTATCATCACCCGCCATAAGCGTTTGTAACTGCCATTGCAACCTAATAATCGCAAAAGTAGCACTAAAAGTGTCTACTAGGGTATCTTGACCCAAATCTAATATGCCGTTAAAAACATCTATGGTCTCTCTAGCCTCTACAGGATTCAAAAATTCCTCTGCACCTAACTCAATCACATCTCGAAATCCATAGATCATCTGATATGTAAATATAGCAAGCGCCACATTGCTAAGTGGAATATCCATAAGCTCTAGCATAAACTCCATCTCGTCGATTTCGCCATTTATAAAGCTCTCTACACTATTCAGGATTTCATTAAGCGTTTGCTCAGAAATGCGAGCTTGACGGAGTGCATAAACAATATCGTCGGTTAAGTTTTCGCTAGCGTCTAATAGCCAATCGGGCATTTCAATGCCGTCCTCTAGTAGTTCTTCTAGCACACTAGTAAAAGCATCCTCTACAATTCGCTCTATCCGATGTATCGTAGTCGAACTATAGTTAGGAAGAGGAATATAATTAGTAGTTTCACTCTCTCTGCAACCAACAAATGCCAGCATATTTATGCTAGCTAATAGCACCATCATTGCTATCACTACGACTTTTATGACTTTTACAAAACTTTTCATAAACAAAGTTGCAAATAAGCAATCAACTTACCCAACGAAAAAACAATAACATATGCTATCTTTTTTGTCAATGCTTTTTAGGTTTACATAATCCTATATAACCGATTGATGTTTGACAATCGATATATAAACTCAGTATAATAATAAGATTGTGCCTTCTTTCATTCCATTTATATTTGTCGGTTATATTATAAACGCAACTCTTAGCAGCTTATGTTTTAAGAAAAACAAAGTGAGTGCTTTAGATACTCTACTCACAATTGCTGTTTTTGGATTTGTTATAAACGGTTTAGTTTTTGCGTTTGGATTTATTTGGCTTGATTTAACGAATTATGTAACTTGGATAACTTTTTTGTGGAGTTTACTTAGAGGAGTATTGATTGTAGCAGGATTGTTTTTTGTTGTTAAAGCGTTTCAGCGTTTGCCTGTTACTCTAATCTCCCCTGTTACCATGGTTAGCATTGTGCCGTTATTATTTTTGAGTTGGTTGATTTTTGATGACGAGGTTAGCACTATTATAATTATATTGGTACTTACTATGCTAGTAGCTTGTATCGGACTGGTTTTTGTAGAACATAAAAATCAAGCAAATGCCAAGGCGGTACCAAGTTCTAGTTTGGGTAGTAAAATTGTAACAGCTAAAACAGAAACACAAGAGCAAGGTAATAAGGAAAACTATGAAAATGATAAGGAAACAGAAGTGCAAAAACGAAAAAAAAGCACCTTTTTAATGGGGCTCGGCTTTTTAGCTCTCGCAATGACCTGTTTTTTAGCAACTCAAATTATAACCAGAATTTTGGGCGAAACGGGTCAACATATGATAACTATCACTTTCTTAAATTCGCTTGTAATTTTTGTTGTTGTATTATTGATTTTTCTAATCGTTCAAAAAAACCCTATTAAAATCTTTGCCGCAAATGTAAAAAATCCCCTGCAAATCGGCATAGGAATAACTGATACAATTTGGCTATTCTTTTATGTACCGTTAGTAATGGCTATGAATTTAGGAGTGCAAAGCGCCATTGCCAGAATTTCAGTAGCTTTAACTGTACTGTGCGGGGTATTTATTCTAAAAGAAAAGGTATCAAAATGGGCATATCCCATTATTGCAATAATTATTGGACTAGGAATAGCAATTGGGCTACTTATGAATTATTAAATTCCCACTGTTACTAACAATGTTATTAGCAACATCAAACTACCTATTACTGCGGTTACGGCAACATAGGCATTTACGATTCGGTTTTCGTGAATGCCTTTTCTCTCAAAGTGATGATGAAGCGGACTCATCAAAAATATGCGTTTACCTTTTGTTGCCTTAAAGTACATTACTTGCATCATAACTGATAAGCAAGTCAATACAAACATAATTCCGATAAGCGGAGAATATAAGCTAAGTCCGCTAACAATTGCTAGTGCCCCTACTGATCCGCCAAGAGCCAGCGCACCCGTATCACCCATAAAAACCTTAGCTGGAAAGCCGTTAAAAATCAAAAACGCTGTAAGGGCTCCGATAATGCTAAAAGCAAAAACAATTAAATTAGTGTATTCTTCTATATTAGCTTGACCTTGCTCGGTGTTTAGAGCAAACAAAAATATAAGCCCAGCGTTAAAAAGCATATAACAAAGCACTAACTTGCTGGCAAGTCCATCTAAACCGTCAGTTAAGTTTACAGCATTAGAAAATGCTAGAAAGATTATAAGAAAAAACGGTACGGCAAACCAATATAAATTGATTGGATAAAGAGTAAACGGAATAATAATTTGCCCCGATACTATTGGATTAAAATACGCAAAAAAAGCAACTATAAGGGCGATTGCCGTTTGAAATACTATCTTTTGCCACGCTAACAGGCCTTTATTTTGCTTAAAAAAAACTTTTATAAAGTCGTCTAAAAAACCAACTATTCCAAACGCTATCATAGCTAACACGCTTACTATAGCAAGTGCGTTGTCTGTACCAATACCTGCTAGCAAGGTAGCCACCGCAATAGCAATAATAAAGCCAATTCCTCCCATTGTAGGTGTACCTGCTTTACTAGCATGATTGTCGACATAATGTAAAATTGTCTGCCTTGCTTTTAATTTTCGGCAGAATTTTATCACAATCGGCATAAGCACAGCACATATGATAAATGATATAATGAAGGCGAGAAATATACGATACATATTTTATTAAAATTGACAAGTTCGAGTAAAATGAGAAATGAGAAATTAGGAATGAGACATCTTGATTTGTGCATCTGATAGAAAAAATTAAATAACAATTAGATACGGCATTATTGAATATGATTAAATTATAGGAGCGTATACTGCTAGCTATATCAACCGTCTTGTGTTACCTAAAAATTAATAAAAATACTCTTAAGTTCATATATTTATCTTATGAGATCTTTGTTAGATATTATTTTATGGGCTTTCTTTATATTTTTTTGGACAATAACTTGCCTTGCTTTGTGGACTATAAGTATATTTGTAATATACGGAACAGGTGATGGTGGCATTATTAACAATCCTCATATTTCTTTTTTTTGGTTATTCGCTATTGTTTACTTCGCTCTTTGGATATTTGGCTTTTACATAGTTTTTAAGTGGTACAGTAAAGATAAAAAAGATTAACAACTAATAATCTTACAACTTTTGTTCTTCTATAACCTCTAAAATAAACTCCTCATCGCTGTATGGGATTTTAACTCCAGCTATATCAATATAAGGTTCGGCACCTTTACCGGCCACCAGCACCACATCGCCGTCTTCAGCAAACTCTACGGCTTTTCGTATTGCTTCTTTGCGATCGGTTATGAGTCTCATATAATCACATCTGTTTTTAGGTACACCTCTTGCCACATCGGCAATAATGTTATCAGGGTTTTCTGTACGAGGATTATCGCTAGTAATAAAAAAGAAATCCGAATGCTTAGATACAATATCCCCCATCACTGGTCGTTTAGTTTTATCTCTATCGCCACCACAACCAAAAACTGTAATAATGCGGTTATTAGGTGTAAATTCGCGGATAGTACTAAGTATATTTATAAGCCCATCATCCGTATGCGCAAAATCAACAATAACCGAACACTTAGAAGTATTTATAATTTGAAAACGCCCGTCTACTTTTTTAATATTTCTAATCCCCTCCACTATCGCTTTCAGAGGAATTGACAATCGCTTTGCAATCGTTGCTGCACATAGCGTATTGTAAGCATTAAACTTACCCGGCATATTAAATTTAATTTCAGTAATATCATCGGAAAGATTTAGAATATAGCTAAGTCCACCCGCACTTTGCTTTAAGTCTATTGCAAAAATATCAGCAGGATTGTTAAAGCCAAAAGTATAATGTGAAATTGAACACTCTGAAATAAATTTAGCTACCCATTCGTCATCAGCATTAAGAACACAAAACTTAGATAGCTTAGGTGAAAAAAGCTGAGTTTTAGCGTTATAATAGTTTTCCATAGTTCCAAAAAAATCTAAGTGATCTCGTGATAAATTAGTAAATGCCGATACCTCAAACTGAACTCCTTCCATTTTTTTTAGAGCAAGAGCATGAGCAGACACCTCCATAACAACATGAGTAACACCCACTTCTACCATACGGGCAAGAATTGCATGAAAGTCCGTTGGATCTGGTGTAGTTAGCTTAGTTTCTAGCCTAACCCCATCTATTATAATCGCTGTTGTACCGATAACACCTGTTTTTATACCTGCCGCTTTAAGAATGCTTTCTACAATATATGTAGTAGTTGTTTTGCCGTTGGTACCTGTAATACCAATCATCGTTAATTTTTTAGACGGTTCACCGAAAAACATAGAAGAAGCTAGCGATAAGCTAGCTCGAGTATCTTCTACTAAGATATGAGGTAGTGTACTAGCAGTTTGTTGTGTTGCAACTATTGCCACTGCACCACGCTTTTCAGCATCGTATGCAAAAGCATGTCCGTCGGCATTACCACCTGATAAACAAAAAAATACACTGCCGTTAGTTACATCTCGACTGTCAAAAGTTAAATTGGTTACATCCAGATTTTTTATACTATCCTCTAATTCTATATCTATAAATATTGATTTTAATTTCATATATTTTCCTACTAACCCCAAACCTCAAAAAGAATTTTCGAGGGGCTTATTTATGGTATCTTAACACAAAAAAAAAATGTATCTTAACGCAAAATAAGACAAACTTTGCAAACAAAAGAGGTTATTGCTAAAAACAATAACCTCTTTTGTACATATGTGCAAATCACTAAAAATTTACACCATTCTACTATAACTATGCTGAATTAAGACAAATTATGTATATTAACTCGCTATCTGACAGCGTTTATTATACAGTGTACGATAGCCCAAGAATAGTGATAAAAACACACTTAAAGCTACTACTCCGCTTATTGTGATTAAAATAGCAATTTGATAAAGTATTGCTGTTTGAGGACTTGTACCTGATAATATTTGACCTGTCATCATACCAGGTAGCGAAATTATACCCATACCCAGCATACTTTGAAGCGACGGCAAAATGGCGGTTTCTATACCCCTATTAACAAACGGAATAAGAATTTTTTTAGGAGTTGCACCAATATTTATAAGTGCTTCTATTTGTGCTTTGTTACTTTTTAGCTGTTCTCTAAAGCTACGAAGTCCAAGCGTTAAACCCGTCATAGCGTTTCCGATAATCATACCTGCTAGCGGAATTGTATATCTAGCATCAAAAAAATCTGCTCCTACTATCGCTATAACAAAAAAAGTAACCATTGCTAATCCCGTTACCGCTAGACTGCTCGCTATTATAAATTTGAATTTAAGATTTAGTGTTTTATTTCGCCAAAGCACCATACCTATAGCAAAGCCCGTCATTAAAATCAAATATCCTACAGTAAAACCCCAGTGCTGATTGTCCAATATAAAGGTTAGCACAAGCCCTGCCAGCACTAACTGCACTGTCATTCTTAGACTTGCTATAAATAATAGCTTAGTCTTTTTTACATTGCACTTTTTCATTATAATCAATATAACAATGAGCACAGCATATACAATGGCAAATTGCCAAAGATTTATAGTAATAATATCGTCCATAAAAGTTTAACTCGAGTTAGAAATGAGACAAATGAGAAATAAAGGACTTATATAAGAAATATATAAAAAACGGTTATTTAGAACAGGTCTAATATAAAATCAATAATTTCTCATTCGCCTCATTTCTCATTTCTAATTGACATTTTTTTATTCGCCGTTAGCTTAATAATCACATCGGCATGAGTTTCGATTATTTCTTTTGAGTGAGAAACAATTATTAGTGTAATATCATTTTTTTTGCAATATTCTTTAACGCTTTTAATTACATTATGAGCAGTAGCATCGTCTAAGGCACTTGTAGGTTCGTCTAAGAGCAATACTTTTGGATTAAACGATAAACAAATCGCTATAAAAACTCTTTGTTTTTCGCCACCGCTAAGTATACTACATTGAGCATCAAGCTCAAACGGCACACAGAGCGTTTTTAGATATTGTGTTTTCTTTTCATTTTCTAAAGGCAGTAAATCTCGATACTTATAAAAGGTGTCAAAATTTTCTTCTATAGTTCTATCAAATAAATAAGCATTTTGACCTGCTAACAAAACCTCTCTACGTAATTCAACTGGGTCTAGGTTTTCGATATTTTCCCCATTATAAAAAATCTCTCCACTTGTAGCACTGACTGTGCCGTTAAGTAGTTTAAGTAGTGTACTTTTACCTGTGCCACTCTCGCCAATAATAAAAGAAGCCTTCCTTTTTTCAATCGTTAAATCGGGATAGCTGATTAAATCTATAAAATTAACTTTTTTAAGCGTGAACATTTTTATTTTTTATGATATACTTTCTTTGTGCAAAAATTCGGGCAAAAATTTAATAAAATAGAGCCGTTGTATCAAGCCATCATTTTTTTGCTTGTAGCGTGTTTGGCTATTACATTGCCTGTTGGTTGGCTAGCCGAATTAACTAACGGATTGATTACACCTATGATTGTTAGATTTGTTTTTGCAGGCATCGGAATTGTTTTTATCATAATGCTAGGACAAAAACGAGATTTTTTAGTTGGGAAAAATTGCCTAAAGTATTGGGATTTGATTTTGGTTAGTTTGCTTATTTGTTTAGCCAACTTCCCTATTTTTACACTTTTACAAGGCTACGCTTATATTGATGGCACCGCTACGAGGTGGATTACTTTTATTTTTGCTATGATAGCGGTTTCGGCATTTGAGGAAATATTTTTTAGATGCCTTATTTATGTTGCTTTATACAAGTTTTTTCTATCAAAAAACTATAGCGAAATCAAAAGTGTTATTTGGGCATTTATTGTTTCCAGCATTATCTTTGCCTTAGTACATTTATTTAATCTTTTTCAACATCCGCCGTCTGCGGTTTTTCTACAAGTCGGCTATACCTTTTTATTAGGAATGTTATTTGTGGCTCTATACTATTTTACAAAGTCTATTTTACCTGCCATTACAGTACATGCTTTATTCAATATCGGCGGTCTTATGCTTATACGGGATGTAAATCTAGGTGGCGGTTACCCTTGGAATGTATCGGGCATATTTTTTAGTAGCATTTTATTTAGCTTAGCAGGAATTTATATTGCCGTTAGAGTGATATTAGAATTTAGAAAAAGAATACGGGATACTCAGCAGAAACTAGCAATGCATATCTCTACGGATTAAGTATTTTTCATTAACTTTTCAATCGTTTTAACTCTTCCTTGCACTTCTTTCATTTCGCCCGTTGTGGTGTAATGTCCCATTTTACGACCAATTTTGCCTTCTGTTTTACCGTAAATATGAACATTTGTATCGGGCAAGTTTGCAATTGCTTCTAAGCCGCTAAATTTTGCTACACCGTTATAATCGGCGATAATGTTTTTCATTACAGCGGCAGGCACAACTAACTCTGGATTACTAGGCTTTAAGCCGACAACCGCTCTTATGTGATTTTCAAACTGACTTACTCTACACGCCTCTATGCTGTAATGACCCGAATTATGCACTCGAGGAGCTACCTCATTAACTAAAACCTCACCCGTTTTTTCGGATATAAAGAATTCTGTGCAAAAAGTGCCCACTCCGCTAAAGCATTTCATAACAGCTTTAGCACTCTCAATTAGTTTTTCTGTTAGTTTTTCACTTATCACAGTTGGCACAGTGGTTGTATCTAAAATGCTATTTTTATGAACATTTTCGCCAATTGGATATACTACTGTTGTGCCATCTATTCCCCTTGTCGCTATAACCGACACTTCCCTTTCAAAATCCACAAGAGGCTCTATCATAAGTGAATTACCTTTATTTTTAGGATTTAGTTCATTAAAACCAACCGCACACTCTTCTAAATTTTTAACAACAAAGTTACCCTTGCCGTCATAACCTCCACACCTAGATTTTAGCATAAACGGTTTTTGATTTTTATTATAGTAAGCCATCAAATCCTCTACTGTTTCAACTGCAAAAAAATCAGGAACGGCAATATTACTATCTCTTAACGCTTTCTTTTGAGTAAACTTATCCTGAATAATCTCTAACGAATTAGGGCTAGGATAAACTATATTGCCGCTAGCCTCCAGCATTTTAAGAAGTAAAACATCAATATGCTCAAATTCGTATGTAATAACATCCGCTAGCTTTGCCACTTCTAAAAAGCCTGCCTTATCACTAAAGCCTGCCGTAATTAGCTTGTCCACATATCCGACACAAGGGCAATCGCTACTTGGATCTAATATAACAACCTTTAGTCCGAGCTGTTTAGCATAAGGAATCATCATTCTAGCTAATTGCCCACCGCCGATAATGCCTATTGTTTTAATTTCGTTGAATGCCTTTACCATACTTTATTCTCCTAAATTCTCGTTCATTTTGCCTACAGCAACGATAAGTTCTTCTTTATATTCCTGCATTTTTTTAGCTAGCTCTTTATCGCTTAAAGCCAAAATTTGAACAGCCGATATTCCAGCATTTTTAGCACCGTTTATTGCCATAGTAAGTACAGGCACACCGGGAGGCATTTGCACAATAGAATGTAGTGAATCAATACCCGACAAACTTTTGCTTAGCACAGGTACACCGATAACAGGAAGCGTAGTTATAGACGCTACCATACCTGGCAAATGTGCTGCACCGCCGGCACCTGCTATAATTACCTTAAACCCGTTTTTAACAGCGTTTTTAGCAAAATCAAACATCCTTTGTGGTGTTCTGTGTGCCGACACTACTTCTATATGATGCGAAACACCAAATTTTTCTAGCATTTCAACCGCCATCTTCATAACAGGATAGTCGCTATCGCTTCCCATTATAATCGCCACTTTTACTTTATTTTCTATTTTACTTTTTGTCATAAGTATTGAGAACCTCTTATATTATTTTAACATTCTTATCACTTAAACGCAAACATCTAATCGTACTTTACACTTTGCAAATACAATCCACAAGATGGAGCAGTAGTTTTATTATAACCTATAAGCTCTTCTTTACCACATAACATTTTTTTTATATCTATTTCAATTAGTTTACCTAAACCTACTTGCAAAATGCTACCTACTATAATACGCACCATTTTATATAAAAATCCGTTTGCACTAATACTTAAACGCAATCCACTAGAGCCGTATAATTCAACTTCCGTTAATTCGCAATTATAAATTTCTCTAACGGTTGTTGTCGCACTAGAGCCTACTGCTCTAAAAAACACAAAATCATGGTTTCCTATAAAACATTTAGCAGCCCTTTCCATAGCGGCAATATCGATGTTTTTTTTTATATGATATGCACGGTTTTTTAATAGAGGGTTTTCTATGCCAAAATACATATCATAATGATAAGTTTTTTTTAATGCACTTACTACTGCATGAAAATTATCATCAACAATTTCAGCACTCTTTACCCGAATATTTGACGGCAAATGAAAATTAAAAGCATTTACAAAATTAAAAGCTTCTTTTTTTGATAATATTTTTTCCGTATTAAAATGTGCCACTTGTGCTATAGCATGAACTCCCTCATCAGTTCTGCCACTACCCGTTATAGTCACCCTTTCGCCACTAAACTTAAAATAAGCATCCTCTAATTCCTGCTGAATGCTTATTCCATTAGGTTGTCTTTGCCAACCGCAAAAATCTGTGCCATCATATGTGATTATTAATTTTATACGCATTAGTTTTTATTACAATTATTTCCTGTAAAGCAAGCGGTACAGAATTTTGAATTAGATTTAGAGCAAGATCTCACTAAGCCGTTTATACTTATAAAGCCTAAACTTTCGGCATTGATTGCTTTGCAGATGCCTTCGTCATCTAACTGGTTAGCAATAAGATTATCTTCACTATCTATATCTGTGCCGTAATGGCAGGTGTGTTTAAAATGAGGCGAACTTATTCTAACATGAACCTCTGTTGCACCGGCTTTTTTAAGGCTATTTACTACTCTATTACATGTCGTTCCACGCACAATAGAATCATCCACTAGCACTACCCTTTTACCGGCAATACTTGCTTTTAGCGGATTAAGTTTTAGACTAACTGCCGCTTCTCTTTGCGCTTGAGTTGGATATATAAAACTACGGCCAATATAGCGATTTTTTATAAAGCCCGTTACTAGCGGAATTCCACTCTCACTTGCAAAACCTGCCGCCGCATCTAACCCTGAATCAGGCGCTCCGCATACTACATCTGCTTCAGCTGGGTGTTCCTTTGCCAAAGCCTTACCCATATTAAATCTAGATTCATAAACACTCTGGCCATCAATCACAGAATCAGGTCTTGAGAAATACACATATTCAAATATACAAAGCCCTTGCCCATGACACCGAGTAGTCAACTCCACTTTTCCACTCGTAATTCTGCCGTTTTTAATCTCAACAATTTCTCCAGGCAACACATCACGACTAAACAAAAAACCACAACTATCTAAAGCACAGCTTTCACTTGCCACAACACAGCCCATATTAGAAAATCCAATACATAAAGGCCTAAAACCATTAGGATCTCGCACCGCATATAAAGTACCGTCGCACATAGCAACAACAAGTGAAAATGCACCCTCTAGCATAGTAACCGCTTTTTTTATGCCTGTAATCGGCTTTTTTTCCTTAGTAATATATAATGCTATTAAGCTAGATACCACTTCTGTTGTAGCGGTAGCACCAAAACTAACACCAAAGCCTTGTAAAAATTCTCTGATTTTTTCTACATTAGTAATACACCCATTAAGAGTTACTGCAATTCTTCCGGTTAAAAATTCAGTTACAAAAGGTCCAGCATTCTCAATTCTATCACTACCTTCTTTAGAATATCTGGTATGACCTATCGCCACCTTCCCATTAGGAATTGTTGCCATTTTTTTCTTATAAAAAACATCGGTAACTAATCCCATGTTTTTGTGACAGAATATTTTATTGCCATCTAGCACCACCGCCATTCCTGCACTTTCTTGACCTCTATGCTGAAGAGCAATAAGACCAATATAAGTAACACCTACCGCTTCCTTTTCAAAAAGCGACACGCCGAACACCGCACACTCCTCTTGTGGCTTGTCCGATTTGCTTAGTAAATTTTTAATGTTTTTGTTTTCTTTAGTTTTAGTCGTTTTCATATGATTTTTAATTAAAAAAGGAAAAAGAAAAATTATAGGCTATTCTTTTTCTTCTTTGCGGCTTAGAAAATACATTTGAGCAATCATCGCTGTTATGCAACCAATAAACCATAAAGCTGTAGCAGTAAAGTTTGTCGTAGAGAACATACCTGTTGACATCATAATCCCCGAGCGGGCAAGCGTTATAATGCTAAAAGTTATACTTGTAACAAACAGTATTCCGCTAATTATTTTTAGAATTATTGCTGACTTCCTATCATCATAAGATAAATTTTTACGAAATATTATTTTAAGAATAAATAGCACAACAAATATACAAGGTAATAAAAAAACAACAATAATTGTATAAATGCCTAAAAACGGATAAATAGTGTACGCTAGTGCTGGTAAAAAAATGGAAGCAATTATCGGAAATATAAAGAAAAGCATATAGCCTATTATCAATGCTACTGCCAAAATTTCTATGACTTTAATCACTATTTCTATGTTTTTATTATTCTGTTCCATTTTTTGATGATTTTGAAAGGTTTAGTAGGCTCTTCTACATTTGAAGAAAATATTATCATAGGTAATTAAGATATCACCAAATTGTAGGGACTAATTGGTCATCTGCCTAGTTGTGATTAGAAAACTTTAACATAATTATTTCGAACAATGCTCGCCCCTACAAACAATAAATAAATCAACTATTATTTCAAATCCCTCATGCCTAATTCCTAATTAAAATTACTTACTATCACTATCTAATTTTAAAATCGACATAAATGCTTCGCTAGGCACTTCTACCGAGCCGACTTGACGCATACGCTTTTTACCTTCTTTTTGTTTTTCAAGTAGTTTGCGTTTACGACTGATGTCGCCTCCGTAACATTTAGCTAAAACATCCTTACGCATTGCTTTAACGGTTTCTCTAGCAATAACCTTATTACCTATACTTGCTTGAATCGGCACTTCAAACATCTGCCGAGGAATAACTTCCTTCAGCCTTTCAACCACACTTCGCCCCCTGCCGTATGCTTTTTCTTTATGAACAATAATACTAAGTGCATCACAAATGTCGCCGTTTAGAAGAATATCTAACTTGACTAAATCACTACGGTTATAGCCCGTGATTTCGTAATCTAGGCTAGCATAGCCTCTTGTACGACTTTTCAGCTGGTCGAAGAAATTATAAACAATTTCATTAAGTGGCAAGCTATAAACTATTTGAGTGCGGTTTTTATCAAGATAAATCATATTTTCGTAAATACCCCGCTTATCTTGACATAAATCCATAATCGCACCAATATACTCGGGTGGAGTAAAAACATGTGCCCTAACATACGGCTCCTCTATTTTTTCTATAACCTGAGGAGCAGGCAAATCAGATGGATTAGTAATCTCTAGCACCTCGCCATTAGTTTTATATACCTTATAAGTAACACTTGGAGCAGTTGTGATAAGATCTAAATTAAATTCTCGCTCTAGTCTTTCGCCTATGATTTCCAAGTGTAGTAGTCCCAAAAATCCGCATCTAAAACCAAAGCCTAATGCTCCAGAGCTTTCCGGCTCAAAAAATAAAGCGGCGTCATTTAGCTTTAGCTTTTCTAACGCATCCTTTAAGTCGTTATATCTTGAGCCGTCTACAGGAAATATTCCGCTGTAAACAACTGGCAAGACCTCTTTATAACCCGGCATAGGCTCGCTACAAGGATTAGCATTATCCGTTATAGTATCGCCTGGTGCAGTCTCGGCTACATTTTTAATTGCAGCTGTTAAAAAACCAACATCGCCGGCTTTTAGAGAGGAAACTTGCACAGGTTTCGGGTTAAATACACCAACATCAAAAACATCGTATGTTTTACCTGTACTCATCATTTTAATCTTTTGCCCTGTTTTAACAACTCCGTCCACAACTCTAATTAAACATACGGCTCCTTTATAATTGTCATAATAACTATCAAAAATTAACGCTTTAAGAGGGGCATTCTCATCTCCGCCCGGTGGTGGAATATACTTAACAACCTGCTTTAATACATCTTCTATATTTAATCCGTCTTTTGCACTAATCAAAGGAACTTCACTACAATCAAGCCCTATAATATCCTCGATTTCTTTTTTAACATCGTCAACCCTAGCACTCGGCAAATCAATTTTATTTATAACTGGAAGGATTTCTAAGTTATTCTCTAATGCCAAATAAACATTAGCCAGCGTTTGTGCCTCAACTCCTTGGGCCGCATCTACAACCAAAATCGCCCCCTCGCAAGCAGCAAGAGAACGACTAACCTCGTAAGTAAAGTCAACATGACCCGGCGTATCAATCAAATTAAAATTATATTCTACTCCTCCCTCGGAGTAAAACATTCTAACGGGTGTTAGCTTTATGGTAATACCTCGCTCACGCTCTAAATCCATACTATCCAACAGTTGATCGCTAAAATCTCTCTCACTAACGGTTCCAGTAGCTTGAATCAATCTATCCGCTAGCGTACTCTTGCCATGGTCGATATGTGCTATTATACAAAAATTTCGTGTAGTTTTTCCCATTTGCAGTATTTAGTTTAGCACGAAAAAAGCTAAACACAAAGTGTTTTTTAACGATTAAAAGCTAAAGTTCGACCAGTATTGAATTCGAATAGATATTTATTATAGGAAGTAGGAGTTATTTGTTTGAAGGGCTCTATATCCTCTTCTAAAAAGCGGTTGGTGGCAAAGTTTGTTAGAAATATTCTATCATCAAAGTAACCTAGGAAACTATTTGAACGGATTACAAAGCTACGATAGAGTACCTCATTGGGTAGTCTTGTATACCAAGTACGACTGCCTGTAAATATTATTGAGCCGTTTTGTGTTAAAAGCTCAAAGCCTAAATTACGATTGCCAACTACTATGGGCAGCATATCGCTGGCTATGCTGTAACCTGCTTCAAAAATTGTTACATTAGTTACTCCTCTCTGTGCTAACCCTGTTAAAGCAGTCGGCTCAAAGCCACCCTCGTAAACAAGTGCTACATTAAAACCGTATCTTCTACTTAGTCTAGTTAAAGGTACAATTTGAGCACTGGTTAGCTCGGTTAAAAATACTGCGTCAATCTGTCTTATATTCAGTCGCCGAAGCGTATCGTCTAAAGCGTTAAAGCTTCTCAGGTCTCCTATTACATAGGTTCGGTTGTTATGCCTAACGACACTGGTAACATCTCGCACGCTAGCTACAGGAACAATAAAATTATCCCCATCAAAGCTACGGGTTAGCGGTATGCTTAGCCCCAAAAAGACACTAGCGATACTCAAAAAAATTGTAGCTTTTATCGCTTTAATTTTAGATGATTTACTAAGCATTAAAAATCTGCTTGCACCGAAATAGAGTAGATAACACAAAAAAAGCAATCCTCCAAATATCGGAAGCACGAAGAATAAAGCGTTCGGTAGCGATGAGCCGGCTAACGCAACTGCATCTATCGCCGCTATAAATATGCCCGAAAACTCTAGCAATACAATCAGCGGCCTAAATATCATACTGAGTATCAGCGTTATAAATATCGCAATAAAACCGATACTAATTAGCGGATTTACTAATAAGTTTATAAAAATCGAATATATTTGAATACTTTCGAAAAAGTAAATCATCGCAGGAATTATACCGAGCTGTGCCGAGATTGAAACTGATAACTTGCTGGCAATAAAATCAGGCAATCTAATTCTACGCAATCCTGTTCTAATAGGTCTACTAAAGCAAGTTATTCCTAAAACTGCTCCGACCGAAAACAAAAATCCCACATCAAATAAAAAGAAAGGAGCAAAAACTAATATTCCCGTTACCGCCATTCCGAGTGAGTTTAAGGGGTCGTACCTCCCACTAAATGTATGCGATATAATAAAAATCGTTACCATTATAGCAGCTCTAGCTATACTGGGAGCAAACCCCACAAACAATACATAAAACCATATCACTAAAATTATTACCGCATTAGCTTGTCCTTTCTTTAATCTTAACCACTTTAATAGTTTCATAAGCGCTAGGCTTACAAACCCTAAGTGCAATCCTGACACCGCCAAAATATGCATAAGACCGCTTGCCGAATACGCCTCTCGAATCTCAGGAGCTATTGCACTTCTATCGCCTGTTATCATGCCGAATGCTACAGCTCCATACTCCGTACCCATCGCTAGATTTAGATTATGACGCATATGTTCACTTATGCTTTGAAAAAAATCTGCCCGCCCGGGATTTATTGCAATAACATCATTGTAAACCTCAAAAATGGTATAACGAATTTGAGTTCGTCTTGTATGATTGTTTATAGTGCCATTAGAACGCAAAAAGGGATTACTCCTAAGCCTAGCTTTAAAAATTATATAGTCGCCTACGCTTAGAGCATATAAATATTCTTCAATTTCAAAATCAATCATAAGTAGCATTCTGCCGTCTTCGCTATTGCCGTTTATGTAAAGATTTTTGATAATAATTCTGTGGCGACTTTGGTCTACATCGTCTACTTTACCTGATACAAAATGTAAGCTATCGGAGCAAACAAATTTTTCATTTCGCACATTAAAATAAAAATGAATACCTCCCGTAGCGGATAAAATAATCGCCAAAATAAAGGTTGCCGTTTTATATGTTGGTACTTTTTTAAAAATACAAAATATTGTAATTGATAATAAAATAAGGATTAGGAGTGCTAACAATGCTAAACCCAATCCCTCAATCATAAAATCCACACGCACAAACAAAATCGCTAAAATAACACATACAGCGATTAAAAGAAAACTTCTAAAGTTGATTATACGACGCTTCTTTTTTTGTTGCATAGAATTTACCTTAAAAATAACTAATTCTTAATTTATGAACCAGCAGAAAAAGTGTATAATCTTTGTCGATTTTTGTCAAGATTTATTTATATATCGGTTGTATTTGCCTACCTTGTAATGCCTCTGCTAATGTGCTTTCTATTAAATCAAAATCAGCTACAATAGAGCGAGTTTTTTTAATCGGGTCATCTTGACTCATCGGCACAAAAAAGATATTACGGTAATTTAGTAAATGACCAATATTTTTAGCACTACCGCTTAAAGCATCGTTAGTAGAAACCGCTAGCACTAATGGGCGGTCGTTACGGATATGAGCCTTACTTGCCATTAAAACAGGTGTATCAGTTATCGAATATGCTAATTTAGCTAGAGTATTGCCAGTGCAAGGTGCAATAAGCAAAATATCTAAACTTTTATTAGGACCGATTGGCTCAGCATCTACGATTGTATCTATTGGCTTTTTCCCTGTTATATTATATACGGCTTGATAAAAATCGCTAGAAATAAAAAACCGTGTATCTGCTTTAATGCTAAACGAAAAAATCGGAAACACTTCGTTATGCTTCGATAACATTTTCATTTGCTGTAATGTTTTATTGAAAGTGCAATACGAACCCGTTATTGCAAATCCTATCCTTTTACCTTTCATTTGTGTTCCCTTTTCATCCGTTATTTATTCGTTTTAATACACTACTTAACATTATTTGCGAAGCTTCTATAGGCAAAAATCTACCCGGAACTCCTAGTGCATGTTCTACCTGCAATCCTAGCTTTTTGGCTATAACAAAATCAACACCACCAGGCATAGATGCTAAATCCAATATAAAACAATTTTTATTACATTTTTTAAGATGTTTTTGCTTTAATACAACTGCAGGAACCGTATTTATAATCACATCGTAGTCACTTAAATCGGCATCAAAATTCTTGAATTGAACAACTCTGCCACACATACCTTGAAGTAATGCAAACTCTATAGTATCTTTTGTAGCTACAGTTACACTTGTTTTATATTTTTCAAGCATCTTACAAACACTCCTACCAACTCTGCCACCCCCCAATACCAACGCGCTACAATTACTTATCGGCTTTATTAGATTATCCTCTAAAATCATTCTTGTGCCAAGAGCTGTTAAATAAGCGTTATTAAGGGCAAAAAGCTCGTCATCAAAATATTTTTTTACAGCGATCCCGTTATTTGCTAACTTTTCCTTAATCTCGCTTCGCATACCTAAGCAAAAAACTATGGAATTTGGTAAAATTTGCTCTGTATGCTCTAGCGACAATTTAACTCTAGGAGCATAAAGATACACGAATTTAAAGTTTTGAATTACCTCTAAGTCAAAATTTTCATCCATAGCAAAAACTTTATATCCTAAATTTTCCAAACTAGAATATATATATTCCCCTCGCTTATCAGATAAATCCACTATAAAAGCAAGATGTGCATGTTTTACAATAGAAAAACTCTCCCCCATATCGTTATAGTATGAGAGAGAATTTATTTGTGTTACATTTTAGAATTCTTTAATATTATTTTTTTACACACATACTATATATAAGTATGATAAATAACACCTATTCTACTTTAGCAATAAAAAAAATCGTTTTTACAGGTGGAGGAACAGCGGGACATGTTATGCCTAATTTGGCGCTCATGCCATTTTTAAGTGAGTTTGAACTGCATTATGTCGGCTGTCCTGATTCTGTTGAAGAGCGACTTGTAAAAAAATATGCCCCTAGAGTTACATTTCATGCAATAGAAGCAACAAAATTTCAACGAGGTTCTTTATTAAAAAACTTAGCACTTCCTTTTAAATTATTAAGCTCTAAAAAGGAAGCTAAAAAATTATTAAAGCAATTAAAACCCGATTTAATTTTTTCTAAAGGCGGATTTGTGGCACTACCCCTTTGCTTAGCCAGTAAAAACACTCCCATTATTATGCACGAATCGGATTTTTCGTTTGGATTAGCTAACCGCCTTGCCAAAAAGAAGTGTAGTATTATTTGCACTAGCTTTAGCGACTTAGCGTATAAAACAGAGAATGCTGTTCATACAGGCAGTCCTCTTAGACAAGAAATTTACAGCGGCAATAAGGCAGTTGTTGAAAAGCTAGCTAATTTTAGCAATACTAAAAAAAATCTACTTATAATAGGTGGCTCAAGTGGAGCTACTGCTATAAATAATGCCGTTTTTGATAGCTTAGACAATATTCTAAATCAGTTCAATGTTGTACATATTACTGGCAAAAATTGGGATAAAAAGATTATTAAACCAAATTATTACAGCACACAATTTGTAGAAAATATCGCTGACTTTTTTGATTGGGCAAATTTTACTTTAACCCGCGGTGGTGCTAATGCACTATTTGAACTTATTGCTCTAAATATCCCTTCTCTTGTTATACCGCTTCCTAAAGGTGTCTCTAGAGGTGACCAAGTACTTAATGCTAATTATTTTGAGAATCTAGGTTGTGTAGAAATATTAAATCAAGAGACTTTAGAAAGCAACAAAAACACCTTAGTATCAGCGTTAACCTCTCTACAAAAAAACTCTGCTACCTTAATTACCAATATGAAATCTCAAACAAATATCGACGGCACAAAAAAAATTGCTAGCCTAATAATAAAAACCGTGCTACAATAACCGCATGGAAATTTTTAATATTGAACACTCTCTTTTAGAGTATAAAAAATTATTAGTAGTAGAATTAGAAAAAATAATAGAGATTTTTAATCGTCCTACTGCCGATTTTTCTACTTCTAGTTATAATAGTCAGCAAGAAGCGGTAGCAGATATTCATAGTATAATCAAGGATATAAAAAGTGGTGATGTTTACGCTATTGACCGTGTGCCGTACATATTTAGTACTCACAGCGGTTTTGAAAAAATAGCACAAAAAAGTGGTTTTATGAACGAATATAACAAAATTGAGCATGCTTACGCTTCTCTTATTGGTAGTATTAGACAGGCCGAAAAAAGAGACAAAAATATTTATGGCGACGCTTTTAATGCAAACAGTCAAAGCACAAACCACGATAGTTATGCTAGTAATCCCGGAAGGCTACAAATAAGCGAAGAAAAATGGCAAGCTATGATTAAATTAAGCCGTTGGGGATTTTTCAAAAAAAGACAAGCCAAAAAAGTAAGACCTATTATACAAGAATATATGCTTTTTGGCGATACTCAACCAGCACTTGTAATGAATACAAATCCTCTTTTAGTAGCTCCTTATTCTTCAGATTTAGATGCTGTAGTTTTATTGTATTTTCCTAAAGAGTATGTTGAGCTATATAACCTTAAAAAATACGATAGGCTTATATCGGTTAATACTTATGGCACTACTAAAGCCTATGATGATATTATTTTTGGTCCTAATATGTTTAATTCTTGGAGCGAAATGTTTCCTAATATAGGAGAGTTTTTGTCTGATGATTTAGATAAAATCAAAAAGCATAAAGAAAATATTCCCGAAGCCACTTGGGATTATGTTAAAAAACTTGCTGATGAATATGTAATACGATATAAAGGTCTTCCAAGAGATGCTTTTTGGTTTGTTAGATAGTATAGAGAAAGGATGTTAAAAAGCAAAAAGACAATGAAAAAATTTCGTTGTCTTTTTTTCAATACTATGCTACAATATTTTTATGAAACAGGCAAGAGAAAAACGCATAATGATTTTATTGCGTATAGTGCTGGCAATTTCCGGTATAGCATTAGGCATTATAGCAATGTGGCAAGCACTAGATTTTTTCGCTATAGAAATCCATCCTGGCATTGCGTTGCTTTTTTATATCGCCGCTAGCATTACTCTAGGAGGAATATTTTTGCTTAGTGCTCCACTTATTAGAATAATGTTTCATAAGGTAGCAAGATATTGGCGTACTAAATTTAAGGATTTTAAGGTGTTGGATATAGCGGGCATTGTCGTTGGTGTTATAGTAGGACTTAGTATTGCGTTTCTAATCAATTTTATTTTTACTGTTTTTTTACCGATTGTTGCTTTAAACCTTTTTATTGCGATAGTTTTTGGATTAGTGGTTGCATTTATAACCACGCTAGTAGTATCTAATTGGCTAGGAAAAGTTATAGACACAGAAGCAATGCTAGAGGAAAGCAGTTTAACGGCGAAGTCTCTTAAAGGGTTTTTATTAACACACAAAGCTTTGCGTCATAATAAAATTTTGATTTTAAGCGAAAATTGGTTAGAAGGTAGCGTTTTTGTGCTAGCTAAATTGGCTCAACATTTCGAGGAAATGCCTCTTGATAAAAAACTGGAAAATACAGCATATAAAAATTATAGGATATTAAAACAAAAAAATCTTATAAAGATACTTGATTATTTTAGCCCAAAAGCCTTTGATGACGAGTTAGAAATAGAATACTATATCGATGCCGCTATTGCTAAAAAAGTAAAGATTGTAACCACCACAAAAGGAATGCAAAGTTTCAAGAATGTCCGATCGGCGGTGGTCTTGAATTTAGATGAGCTATTGGAATAATACACAACTGTAATTATTTAATTAAATATATATAACTTGTTTGGACATTCTATAACTGCTTTACCATAATATAATCCTCGTGTCCTGCGTGGTCGAGTTTCTCTTCTGTTATGGTGTAGCCTAATCTTATATAAAATCTTGTTGCAGGGTTGCCTTTTTGTACAGAAAGCGAGGTTCTTTTATAGCCTTTTTTTATTAGTTCATTAAATAACGCTTCCATTAGCTTAGTGCCAATTCCATAGCATCTATATTCATCTAATACTGCAATCGCTAATTCGGGGGTTGCATCATCTAAATATCCATATGCACCGATAATGCGAGTCCAAGCCATACCGATAATTTTATCATCGATTTTTGCCACAACTCCGCAATCATCCTTATTGCCGAAATCCTTTATATATTTATAAATCTCTTTATCTTCTACAACAATTTCTCTTGGCGGCGGAGTTTCGCCTTCGGCTAAATAAATAGCGTGATACAAAAACTCCTCCAAAAAAGGATAATCTGGTATGTCAATGGCGCTTATTTTGCAATTCTGCATATTAGTATTTTTCATAAATCAATATAACTGAAATCTCTTTACTAATCCGGCAACTCGCTCTTTTACATCTCCAATCGCATTTTCTCGCCTTTTGATAACATCTACAATGCACTCAGCTATTTCTATCATTTCGCTCTCGCCCATACCTCTTGTTGTTACACTTGGAGTGCCCAGCCTTATTCCGCTTGTAACAAACGGTGAAAGAGGCTCGTTAGGAATCGTATTTTTATTAGCGGTAATTCGGCACTCGTCCAATAGATTTTCTAACTCTTTACCTGTAATATTGTGTTTGGTTAGCTTAACTAACATAAGATGATTATCCGTACCGCCCGATACAATCTCTAACCCTCTATCCATAAGAGCCTTAGCTAACGCTTGAGCATTTTTGACAACTTTCTTTTGATAATCCTTAAACTCGGGCTTTAAGGCTTCGCCAAAAGCAACCGCTTTAGCGGCGATAATATGCATAAGAGGTCCGCCTTGAATACCCGGGAAAATCGCCTTATTTATTTTTGTAGCAATTTCTTCATCATTAGTTAAAATCATTCCGCCCCTTGGCCCTCTAAGAGTTTTGTGAGTTGTAGTTGTAACCACATGAGCATACGGAAAAACATTCGGATGCTGGTTTGTTACAATAAGCCCCGCTATATGAGCAACATCCGCCATAAGATATGCCCCCACCTTATCGGCAATTTCTCTAAACCGCTTAAAATCTATCACTCTAGCGTACGCACTTGCACCCGCTATAATCATTTTTGGCTTTTCTTTTATCGCCAAAGCCTCTAATGCATTATAATCAATCGTTTCGGTTTTATCGTCTACACCATAAGCAATAATGCGGTAATTCTTACCCGAAATATTTACGGGACTGCCGTGAGTTAAATGTCCGCCATGGCTTAAATTCATCCCTAAAACAGTATCACCTACATTAAGTAGAGCAAAATAAACCGCCAAATTAGCACTGGCTCCGCTATGTGGCTGAACATTGGCATATGTGCAACCAAACAACTGTTTAGCCCGCTCGATAGCTAAAGTTTCAATCTCGTCCACATACTCGCAACCACCGTAGTAGCGTTTAGACGGATAACCCTCTGCGTATTTATTAGTTAAAATACTGCCCGCAGTAGCCAATACCGCTTCGCTAACAAAATTCTCGCTTGCAATAAGCTCTATATTATCCCTTTGACGCCCTAGCTCTTTAGCCATCATCTCCGCAATCACAGGGTCTACTGTTTTAATTAAATCAAAATTTATCATGTTTTTATCCTTTCTATTTATATCCTTTATTTATGTTTCACATAAAAAGCATTTTTAAGTTCATCTAGTAGTTCTTTTCTCTTACTATAATACCCATCAAACTCACGTTCAAAATTAAATTCAAAACCTTCACCAAATTTAGCAAATTTTTTTGTTCGCTCCCACTCACACTTTAAGTAAATTGAAGATATAAATGTTAAATATTCTATCCCAGGCACTAAAACAAGTCTTTGCTTCCTTATAATATCTTCATTTGGTTCATTTCCCATTTTAAATAGTAATAAATTAATGCGAACTGCAGTTAATGTCACTTCCATCGTTTCTAATATTCTTTTAATTTCATCGTCCTTACACCCGTCATAATTAAGCAAAAGAAAAATTTGAGCTTTCGCTAATCTAAACTTCTCCATTTCAAGTAGCATTTTTTCATCTGTATCATTTAAGAATGATATCTTTTCGTTAAAAGTTGCTACGCATTTAATAACTTCACTAATATTATCTCTAAGCTTTTGCATCCATAAAACTCTATTAGTTGTAATTATTTCTGCTCCTCGTTTTTTCTTATCTACAAAAAAATAATTTAGAAACCAAGTACCAAATACTGCAAGTGTACCTGAACCAACAATCAATATAATGAATTCCCAAAACTCCATAAAGAAAGTCTAATATTTATACTGTTATATGTCAACTAAAAATTCACATATAATGACCTCACTTCATACACTAACTATATGATTACCTATAAAAAGTTACTGCATGAGGTAGAATTTTTTTCTAGAATTGGGGTTGATGTCGGTGCGATTGGAGCTAGCGAGGACGGCAGGATTTTGCCGTATATTTTTATCGGCAACAAAAAGGCTCCTAGTATTTTTATAACGGGCGGTATTCACGCAAGAGAGCATATCGCCAGTTTTTTGGTTATGCGTCAGGCTGAATATACTCTTAATTATTTTAATTCTCTGCCTAAAGAAAGACAAAAAAAATGGGGCGGGATTTATTTTATACCTACGCTTAATCCCGATGGGCTGGAGATTTGCCATAGAGGTGTAAAAGCATTAAAAAAATGCGATAAAAAACTTGTAGCAAGGTTGATTAAAAAAGAAAATTCTTATAAGGGTTTATATAAAGCAAACGCTAGAGGCGTAGACTTAAATACAAATTTTGATGCTAAGTGGGGTACAGGCAAGGCAAATGTTTTTAAGCCTGCTACGGCTAATTATGTAGGCAAGTCTGCTTTTAGCGAGAGCGAAACCCGTGCTATCCGTGATTTTACTTTAGCAATTAAGCCCGCTAGCACTGTTAGTTATCACTGTTTAGGGCGAGAAATTTATTGGGAATTTGGGCAAAATAAGGTAGCTTCTATAAGAGATTTTTCGATTGTAAAATTCTTAAATAAAAAGCTGAATTATGTGATTTTGCCCGATGACGGCACAAGTGCAGGCGGTTATAAGGATTGGTGCATAACCGAATTAGGTATACCTAGCTTTACAATAGAGCTAGGCTCGGATGCCCTAAAGCACCCTGTTATAGATTACTCACTGCTAAAAGAAGATATAAAATGTAATTTAGATTTGCCTATAAGGCTTATGAAATATTTGATGAATTAAAATAACAGCCACTCCAAAACGGAGTGGCTGTTATTTTAATTCATGCCTGTTAAAATTCTAACTATAAAGAATATATCTATAGGAATCCAAATGCCCCATATTATATAGCGTATTGTTAGACGAATTTTACTTTTGTTTACACCTCTTCGATAGATTAAAGTGCTTGCTATAAGAGCACTTAATGACACACCTAACGAAATAAAGCATAGTATTAAGCCTATGTTAGGGATTCTATAAAACCTTTCGGGATTAACCCAATAAACAATAATTGCAATTATAAGCCCAAAGTCTATCCAGTCAATAAGATTATACAGTCTTAAAAGTTCGTGCTTTTCGCTTGTATTGTGCTGTTCCACTTCACTATTTTCAAATTCATTTTCATCGTAATAATTCATTTTTTACACATCCTTATTTAGATAAATTTTACGAGAGAAAATATATGATAATACCGCTGAAACTATACCAACACCAAGTGCTATAAATGTCGATATGGTTGAATTATCAATCATAATATTAAAGACATTAAAGCGATTAGGATTTTCTACATTAAATAGATTAAGAATAGCTGGTAGCATCATAGCGGCTTGAACCACAATAATAGGAATCCACATAAAGATTTTACCTTTTTTATAACCAACCTTATATAAAAAAGGTGTTTGAAATCCAACATTTAATAAATATAAACCAAACGACAAGCTAAGGCTAAGTAACATCATTGGTAGTGAAAATAAACTTAAATTTATACCAAACTCATAGTACATTTCCGCATGCGAGTTAGAAAAAATCGTATCTAAGATCAACCCTCCGGCAATTCCTATAATTAGTGATAAAAATAACACAATAAATATAAACATATATCTAGCGCTTACAATAGATTTTCTGTTTGTAGGCAACTGTGCAAACAACATATTCATATTGCTTTTTTCGGTATTTTCAAACGGGAATGCCATAATGGTTCCTGCAAATATCGTCCACGATACCATAAAGGCAAAACCTTGATTCATAAATACACCGAGTATAAATGATATACCAAAAAATAATACGAACCATAACCAATATGGTGCAACTAATAAGTAATCTAATTTTAATAATGCTTTTATATTTTTCATTTCTTTTACTATTGGGCTAATTGTTTTTTATTAACCAGCCCATACAGGCTTATCTAGTCAGCCTGTCGCCTCCTTTGTTAAAGTATACAACTAATTCGTCCATAGTAGCAGGCTCTGCCACTACACCGCTACCCAATGAGGATAGTTTAGATTTTTCTATAATTCCTTCAAAATTCACTCTGGTTTCGGTGTAGCCGATAATAGTTGATTTTAGACTATCGCTAAGCGTTCCTAAACCGCCCTTTACCACAACATATTTTTCTAATAGATTATCCTTTGTATCGCTGTGGATAATTCTTCCGTTATCGATAAAGGTAATATAATCAGCTATCTTTTCTAAGTCGCTTGTTATATGAGTAGAAAATAAAATAGATTTATTTTCGTTTGTGATAAACTCTTTTAACTCATCCATAAGCTCGTCTCTGGCTACTGCATCAAGTCCGCCGGTAGGCTCGTCTAAAATAAGAAAATCGGGATCGTGAGCTAATGCACACGCTATCTGAATTTTCATTTTCATACCTCTAGACAACTCTTTTATCTTTTTAGTAGGCGAAAGTTGAAACTTATTTAGCATTTGATTATATTTAGCGTCGCTCCAATCGGGATAAAAAGGTTTTAATGCTTTGCCCGTTTGAATTAACGTCCAATTTTCTTCGAAAAACGGACTATCCATAACAACACCTATTTTGCGTTTTACATCCGCTTCGTGCTCTAGATTATCTTTTCCGAAAATCTTAATCTCGCCACTATCTCTATGTAGCATATTTAATATAGCCTTGATAGTAGTAGTTTTGCCCGCACCATTTTTGCCTACAAAGCCCATAATATAGCCCTTTGGCAAACTAAACGACACATTTTCCACCCCGAAGTCTCCAAACTTCTTTCTTAAATTTTTAATTTCTAGTATGTTTTGCATTGTTTTTGTTCCTAATAATTGTTTACTTTATTCCTCTTCTCCTAATAGTATATGTAAAATTTCTTTAAGTTCGCTATCTGATAAATCTATTATTTTAGCAGAGGCAATAGCTTCAGAAAAATGCGTTTCTATCTCTCTTAACTTTTGTTCTTTTATAAGCTCCTTATTCTTTGGAAGAACAAAACAACCCTTACCCTGCATAGACGCAATAAAGCCCTCTGCCTCCAAGTCGCTATATGCACGCATAGTAGTGATAACGCTGATTTTTAGATCTTGTGCTAGACTACGAATAGACGGGAGCATCTCGCCCTCAACTATTTCGTCACGAATAATCGCCGAACGGATTTGGTCTTTTATCTGCTCGTAAATTGGTAAATCAGATTTATTTGAGATAACGATATTCATTATTTTTACTATCCGAAGTTACTTCGAACATAAATAACTTTAGTAAAAAATCAATTTTCTTGATTTTTTACTAAAGTTATTTAGAGATTATCAAAGAAATTTTTTTAGTGCTTCGAGGCACTGTTTATATAGTACATTAACAGTATATACATTGTCTACTACTTTTTAGAACTTTTTTTATTTTTATTTTTTATTTTTTTGTGCTATACTTTATTTATGCTAACCCCACAAGAGCAAGAATATTTTATGCGTGAGTGCTTAAAGCTGTGCAGTGAAGCACTTGAAAAGAGTGAAGTACCTGTTTCGGCACTAGTCATTAAAGACGGCGAGATTATAGGAAAAGGTATCAATCGTAGACTTTTAGATAGCGACCCAACTGCACACGCTGAGGTTGTAGCACTTAGAGAGGCAGGTAATACATTGGGTAGATGGAATTTATCGGGATGTGATTTGGTAGTAACACTAGAACCGTGTGCTATGTGTAGTGGTGCTATTGTAAACGCTAGGATAGATAATGTATACTTTGGGGCATATGATACCCGTTTTGGATATTGCGGCACTTTAGGTAATATCGCCAGCGACGAAAGATTAAATCATAGAGCAAATGTAGTCGGCGGTATTTTAGAAGAAGAATGCCTAGCCCCCTTAAAAGAATTCTTTAAGGCTAGAAGGTGTAAATAAAAAATGCGGATAAGTTACTTATCCGCATTTTTTATTTCATTAAGTTTTTTACAATGCTCGGACGATTGATACCCGCCACTACAGTTTAGCAATGTTTTAATAAAGTTTACATTGTGCATTAAATAAAGAACTACTTCACAATCGCTTTAAATTTACATTTTGGTACGCAAGCATCGCATTTGATACATTTATTAACATCTATTACAAATGTTTCAGGCTTTTTAAGTTCTCCACTTATTGCACCTACAGGACATGCCCTTTGGCACAGTGTACAACCGATACACTTGTCTTGAAGAATACTATAAGTAAGTAAATTTGTACAAACACCCGCTGGACATTTTTTATCCACCACATGACTCATATATTCATCTCTAAAGTATTTAAGCGTACTAAGCACAGGGTTTGGCGCAGTTTGCCCTAATCCACAAAGAGAGTTTTCTTTGATATATTTACTTAACTGCTCCATTTTGTCTAAATCGCTAACCTCTGCTGTGCCTTCGGAAACTTTTTCTAATAACTCATAAAGACGCTTATTACCGATACGACAAGGAGTACATTTGCCACAGCTTTCCTCTACTGTAAATTCCAAATAGAATTTAGCGATGTCTACCATACAGTTATCTTCGTCCATAACTATAAGACCACCGCTACCCATCATCGAGCCTAATTCAATCAAAGCATCAAAGTCAATTGGACTGTCCATATGACTGGCAGGAATACAACCGCCACTTGGTCCGCCTGTTTGTGCCGCCTTAAATTTTTTGCCGCCAGGTATGCCCTCGCCAATCTCCTCAATTACGGTACGCAAGGTTGTACCCATAGGAATTTCTACAAGACCGGTATTTTTAATTTTACCGCCAAGTGCAAAAACTTTTGTACCCTTACTTTTTTCTGTACCAATGCTACTAAACCACATCGGTCCTTTTAGAATAATATGAGGAATTGCCGCAAGCGTTTCTACATTGTTTATTAGCGTTGGCTTATCAAATAGACCTTTAACCGCAGGGAACGGAGGTCGTTGCTTTGGCTCTCCCCTACCGCCCTCGATACTCCTTAAAAGTGCCGTCTCTTCACCGCAAACAAATGCACCGGCTCCAAGACGAATATCAATATCAAACTCAAACCCTAGCCCCATAGCGTTTTTACCTAAAATGCCGTATTCTCTGGCTTGCTCTAAGGCAACCTTTAGCCTATCTACCGCAATCGGATACTCTGCTCGCACATACACATAACCCATAGTAGCACCAATAGCGTAACCTGCTATCATCATCGCTTCTATAACAGCATGAGGGTCACCCTCTAATATGCTTCTATCCATAAATGCACCCGGATCGCCCTCGTCTGCGTTACACACAACATACTTTTGGTCGGACACCGAATTTTTAGCAAACTGCCACTTCATACCGGTTGTAAATCCACCGCCTCCACGACCACGAAGCCCACTAGCCTTTAGGTTTTCGATAAGTTCATCCTGACTCATGTTTCTAACAGCTTTTTCATAGGCTAAATAACCATCGTATGCTAGATACTCGTCTATATTCTCTGGATCTATAAGACCGCATTTTTGAAGCACTATTTTATGCTGACTTTTATAGAATGCTGAATTAGCAATTGTTTTTTCGTTGCCACATTCATCTTTTTCTTTGCTTGCTAACCTCGCTACCGGCTTACCACCTATAAGATGTTCTCTAACGATTTCCTCTACATCCTTTTGCTCTACTAGTTGATAGAAGGTACCGTCTGGGTATACCACGACAATAGGGCCTTTTGCACAAAGCCCAAAACAGCCTGTAAAAACCATTTTAACCTGCGTTTCTAACTCGTGCTCTACTAAACGCACTTTAAATTCGTCAAATATAACCCTGCCGCCGCCGCTAACGCAACCAGTTCCGCCACACACCAAAACATGATGCTTTGGACATTCGCCTCCGCCAAAACTATCTTCTGGCGATAATGTTTTACGATTTACCACAGTTTTAGCAACTCGCTCTCTTATCTCTTGTAATTCTTGTAGTGTTTTAATTTTATTAGCCATTGTCTTTACCCATCCCTCTGTATTTATTTATAATGCCATCTAAATCGTCTATTTTAAGCTTGCCATAAACATCCTCGTTTACCGTGATAACGGGAGCTAGTCCACAACAACCAATGCAACGGGTAGCCTCTAGCGTAAACAACTTTTCGGCATCAGTACCGCCTGCTTGTAACCCTAACATAGTTTTAAGCCTTTCTAAAATCGGACCGGCACTAAGCACATAACAAGCTGTACCCATACAAACACCAACTTTGTATTTTCCTTTTGGTGTAAGATTAAATTGCGAGTAAAAAGTTACAACGCCATAAACATCCGCTAGCGGAATACCAAAATATTCGGCAATGCGGTTCTGAACCTCTATAGGCAAATAACCGTAAATGTCTTGTGCCTGTTGAAGTGCCCCCATAAGAGGTCCCGGTGTTTTTTTAAGACTATCCAGCACTTTATCAAAAGCTTGTCTCTGCTCCTCTGTTTCCACAAAGGCATCCTGTGTAGTTTTAAGTTTATTCATTAAAGTATATTAGCTCCAAATTGATAAGTACAGTATAACATAATTTTTATATAAAGTCAACGATAAAAGTGAACGAATTTTTAATCCATGATAAAAAATCGGAGAGGTTGATGTTTCTCCGATTTTTATAATATTTACTCATTTGTTTCAAAACGACATAATTTTTCTTTAAAAACTTAGATTTGCAAATCCAACTATAAGCTGTACCGAACCACTGTTAGTACCACCGCCTACTCTAAAGCGGGTTATTGTGCCGGGACTAAAAAGCGGAGTAGCAATCGGAATTCTTGGTGCTCCGGCATAAATACGCACTACATGCAAAAGACTATCTCCGTGTCTAGTGTAAATCCTAGTTTCAAAATATGTACCCATATCGCCAAGCACTCTAAGCTCTCTGTTTGCACCGTGAATATCAAATATCACTTCTCTATAACCGTCTACACCCAGCCATATAGAATCAAAAGTAACAATATTTACTATTAGCAGAAACAAAAAGAGCATAAGGTATCGGCTGAATTCCTTCTATTCTATTAGCAAACAAACTCCAAATTGTTTTGATGAAGATTATCACCGATAGCATCAACACCAAGCATAGTAACACCTTGAGTATGAGGTCTTAAAACTGTTAATTCTATTTCCTCGCCAACTCGTACTTGTTTAACAAAATCACTTCTACCGTAGCCGTTGTTAGAGTAAAATATTCATATTGGTAGGATTACTCTAGACATTCAACTATTATATTTATTGTATTAGATCTAATTGAAAACCTTTGAGTTTCTAAATTATTTCTGACATAAAAATTAGCATGAACTGTTAATTCATATTTTCCTGACTGAAACCAAAACCAACCTAAAGAGCGTTCTTCCATAATATGTCCATTTGTTTCAAAATGCTTATATCTCTTTGGCATAGTAAAAACCTGTTCATCAAAAAATGTACCAGGCATACGTATTATAAAAAAATCGCCCGAAGTTAGCAAATCAAGATCTCTTCCACTTCGATTTTTAAGTGTTATCGTTAAAGTTTCTTGACGCTCTCCATCAAATACACTAGAAGTTACATCAATAACTAACTCAAAATCGCAATATGAAATATCAATACACTTGCTGTAATCTGGATGCCAGTCTATAAAGCAAGCAAAAAGTGCTATGCTCAAAAGCATAATAAGCATACTAAAAAAAGCGATTTTTATCTTTGTTTTATATTTTACCATATTCTTCCCTCCAAAATGACATAATAGTACACGGAAATTGTCTCATATTTTATATATGCTGTCAAGTGAAATTTTGGACTGTTTTTTTAGAGTCTTACATATCCAATAAAAACCGTAGCATATTATCTCGGCTAGCACCAAAGTGAAGTTTTGCGTTTGCTATGTCTAGTTTGGCTAAACGGTTTTTTATAGCAAATTCAGGAATGTCGGCTACTTTTTCGAATGCGATATAACATTCAGACTTTTTAATACAGGCGGTTATTGCACCTAGTTTTTCGGATAAATTTTTAACTAGTGCTACCAGCATTAAATTTTCTAGCGGTAGCGGGATTTTACCATAGATTTCAGTCAGTTCTATTTGTAGTTTCTTTAATTCAGCAAGATTTTTAATTTGGCTAACTCTTGTGTAAACTCTGGCTCTAGCGTCATGCCCCTCTACAAATTCTTCGGGCAGGTATGCGCTAAAATCTGTAAGCACCTTAACATCGTTCTTCTCTCTGCTTTCTGCTCCGTCTTTAGTATCCTCTAACACCTCTGTTAAAATCTTACAATACATATCATAGCCAACTTTTTCTATATGTCCGTGCTGTTCTCTACCTAAAACATTACCCGCACCCCTGATTTCTAAATCTCTCATAGCAATCTTAAAGCCACTACCAAACTCGGTAAACTGCCCTATTGCTTCTAGCCGTTTGTATGCTGTCTCGGTTAGAACTTTTTTAGCATCGAATGTAAAATACGCATACGCTAGGCGGTTGCTTCTACCTACTCTGCCACGAAGTTGATACAGTTGAGCCAACCCAAATCTATCGGCATCTATAACAACAAGCGTGTTAGCGTTAGGCATATCTATACCGTTTTCAATAAGAGTTGAGGCAATAAGCACATCAAATTCGCCTTTTGTGAAAGCCACAATTGTATCCTCAATTTTATCAGCAGGCATTTGCCCGTGAACATTTTTAACTTTAATATGACTAGGTAAAATGCTTTTAACACTAACCGCAAAGCTATCCATAGTCTCTACACGATTATACACAATAAATGCTTGACCACCACGACCTACCTCGCTACAAATGGCATCATTTAGTACAGTTTCACTAAATTCTGTAATAAAAGTCTTAACGGGCAATCGCTCTTTAGGTGGCATATCCAACACACTAATATCTCTAATACCGCTAAGTGAAAGATGGAGTGTGCGAGGAATTGGAGTAGCACTAAGCGTTAGCACATTAACATTTTTTTTGAGTGATTTAATTTTATCTTTATCAGCTACTCCAAAACGCTGTTCTTCGTCCAATATTAGAAGCCCTAAATCCTTAAAGGCAACATCTTTACTAAGCAAGCGATGAGTACCGCATACTAAATCAACCATGCCTTCCGCTAGCCCTACTAATCCTAGGTCGACATCCTTTTGTTTGTCAAAACGAGTTAAACTAGCAATATTTATGCCAAAATCACCCATTCGCTTTATGCAAGTATTATAATGTTGCTTTGCCAAAATTGTAGTCGGAGCTAAAAATGCAACCTGTTTCCCGCCTTGAATAACCTTAAATGCGGCTCGCAAGGCTACCTCTGTTTTGCCGTAACCAACATCTCCGCAAAGCAACCTATCCATAACTTTGCCTTCTTCGAGATCGGCAATACACTCGTCTATCGCTACAATTTGGTCATCGGTTTCAGTGTAGATAAAGCTGTTGCTAAATTGGTCTAGTAGCTCATTATTTTCGGTGTAAGCGTGTCCCTTAGCGGTGCTCCTATCAGCATAAAGTTTAGATAAATCAATTGCCATTTTAGCAACAGATGCTCTAACTTTTTCTTTAACTCGTAAAAATGCACCGCCACCCAACTTATGAAGATTCGGCTTAACCTCGCCATCGTCATAGTGGCTAAGGCTATCCATATTTTCTACCGGCACATACAATTTATCTGTGCCGGCATATTTAATTAAAGCATAATCCCGCTTAGCACCACCAACTGTTAGCTGAGTAACACATTCAAAAAATCCAATACCGTGATAGCGGTGCACAACAAATCCGCCAATTTTTGGCTCGGTAAAAATATCTCGTTTAGTGCGACGAAGAATCGATTTATGACTAGCACCCGATACAAGCGAATGTGTACCGACTAAAATCGTTTTTTCTTCAAAAAACGCAGCACCATATGGAAGAACTGTAGATAAAATTTCTAGCTTGCCTAGTCCGTTATCTCTAAGCGGATTTTCGCTAAAGAAATCTCTGATATTATTCGCCACAGCTTCGCTACCGGCAAACAATATAACTCTGTTTTTTTGCCCCAACCACGCTGTACAATCATCCCAAAGACTTACTAAATTACGATGATATTTAGGAAAACTAAAGCCCTTAAATCTAAACAGCTTATCAATTTTAAATAAGCGGTTTTGGCTATCAACTGCGTGAAAAGCGGTTTTTGGACATTGTGTAGCCCATAGAGTTGTTTGCTCTATCAGTTGCTTTGTCCCACACTTCAAAACCTCGCCCTTGCCAACACCTATTTCTATGCGGTTTTTATGTTCGGCATAAATACTATCGACCATATCGGCAACTTGCTTAGCATCGTCAATAAACATTGTTGTGGGTGCTAAAAAAGTCTCAAAAGTGTCGTATTTTAGCAGCGGAGACATAACCGTAAGACGGATATCCTTAGAATTTGCGGATAAATCGATGCTTAGCTTTGATATTAGTCGATGATAATTATCTTGATATTCAGGTACAGTTGGCTTAACTAATTCGGCGGTTACTTTGTTTAACAACTCGTCTGCTTGACTTTCATCGTAAAAAATCTCGGTAGCGGGAATAATGTCTACGCTATCTAGTTTTTCGCTCGATTTATATGTAGTGATGTCGTACTCTCTTATACTTTCTAACTCATCGCCGAAAAACTCTAATCTAACGCCATTTTTAGCACCCATAACAAACACATCTAAAATATCGCCTCGTAAACTAAAATGACCCATTGTTTCGGCAAGCGGACTTCGTTTATATCCTGCGTTTACTAATCGTTTTATAAGATTTTCTAGTTCGTAACTTTTGCCTTTTTGTAAAATTATTCCTGCGTTAGTAAATTCATTTTTACACGGAAAAATTTGTGCTAACGCTTGTACAGTTGTAACAACAAAAGCATTTGGGTTATTACATATAAAATGTAGACTAGCCAACCTTTCGCTATAATTTTCTACCGCTACTACATCTCTAAAAAACAAAACCTCGTCTTTGTGTGGCAAAAAAACTGCATCTAGTGATAATGCCTTAAACTGCTCAAACGCTTGCTTAGCACTAAAAATATCGGCACAAACATAAACTGCTCGTCCCTCTTTTTGAGCCGAAATCTCATTTGCTAAAATCGTCCTAACACCCAAGCTAGCCAAAAAGACGGACACATTCTCATTTTTGCCCGCCGAAATATATTCTTTTGAATTACCTATGTAATCTATATCTATCATATTTTATTCAATGAGAAATTAGAAATGAGGCAAATTAGAAATTAAGGATTTATAAATAAAATGAAATAAAATTTAATCTTAAATAAATTAGTCAATATTTTCTCATTCGCCTCATAACCTAGAAAAAAATCCTTTGCTTGCAAGATGGATTTTTTTCTAGGTTATATTTCAATATTTCTAATTTCTCATTGTTATAAACTCCATTACTCTATCCACAGCTTTATCTATTGCTTCATCAAAAATCGGCTTGTCTAATCGTGGAATAATACTAAGTACAAAATTCGCTAAATCTTGGTTGACTCTTGGTCGTCCAATGCCGATTTTAATTCGCTTAAAATCCTCGCCTAAATAATACACAATATCCCGCATACCGTTATGAGTGCCGCTACTGCCCTTTTCTCTATATCTAATCGTACCTTTTTCTATATCAATGTCGTCAAAAAGCACTAAAATATCATCTTGTTTTATCTTAAAGTATTTCCTTAGCTTCTCAACAGCCTGACCGCTTCGATTCATAAAAGTAGTCGGCTTAGCTATCAAAACACGCTCGCCATTATAATCAGCATATGAAATTATGGCATCGCATTTTTTTCTCTTTTCCCAAACAGCACCTAATTTAATAGCCAATGCTTCAACGGCTAAAAAGCCCACATTGTGATATGTGTGCTTATATTGCTCGCCTATATTGCCTAGTCCTATGATTAGTTTCATTTTTTATGAACTGATTAAGCAACCTCGTTTAGTTTTTCTAGCATTTCAGCTAAATCAACGCCATGCTTTGCCGCCGCCTGACCAACAGTTTCGCCTCTCGCTCCGGGACATCCTAAGCAGTGCATTCCAAAACTTAAAAATACTTGAACAGTTTCTGGATGTGCCTGTAGCACATTGTGAATTGTCATATCTGGTGTAATTTTTTGCATTTTTTATTCTCCTCAAAAATCAAATCTCATTCTATCACTTCAAAATCCTCTTGTCAAATTTTTTAGTCAAGTTTTTTCTCTAGAGCTAGACGAGTTTAGAAATATGATAAGATAGTGAGTAGATTTTTGATAGCAATAATAAAAATCGCTAAAAGGTGTGCTAAAGGTACATAATAAAGCTATTTTTATTAAATTGATACAAAAAGATGCCACTACATTACATAGTTCTAAACTCGTCTAGCTAAAGCATAAATATATACTCTATGAATACTACAATCAAAGTTAGCGAGCTACTGGGCAAGCCCGTTATCACGCTTAATAATGCCGAAACACTGGGCACTGCGGCAAATATTGTTTTTGATAACAAAATGCAAACTGCTAAAGCTCTAAAATGTTTACAAAGTGATAATGAAAATGAAGCCGAAGCATTTTATATAGATATAAAACGCATTAAGGATTTATCGCTTGATGCCCTTACTATATCTAATAAGTCTTTAGCTAAGCCTGAAGGAACTAACAACCTTTTAAGAGCAAGAAACCCTATAAATACTTTTTGCTATAATCAAGACGGTAAACTTTTAGGTATAGTAAAGGATGTACTCTTAGAAAGCTTAAGAGTAACAGAAATCTCAATATCACAAACAGAAACTAATAATTTATTTATTTTAACCCCCGCTACCCTAATATCGCACTCAAAAGAAAATCTAATATTTAACGACACAGGCAGACCAATCAAAATTCCTAGTCAAAAAAAGCCATCGTTTCCAAAAAGAAAGCCAACAAGTAATGCCCCTGTAGCAAAACTACATACTATAACTAACCCAACTGTAGCTATAGACACTCAATCGAAAACTACTTATAGCATCGAAAAAGAAGCTGATAAGCAACTTATCCCACTTGACATTCATACTCCAACAAAAATTCCAACCGAAAATACACAGGTATACCGTAGCCCTGCTCCGATTGACGCTTTAGCAAGTATATACGCTTTTCTTATAGGCAAAACTCTTTCTAGAAGCATAAAAGATAATAATAACAATATTATCGCCAAACCTCAAAGTATTATAACGCAAGAAACAATCGAGCTTGTTAAAACAAATCAAAAACTGGTGCAACTAGCACTTTATGCAGATTAACTATTTTTATATGATTAGTAGCAATTTACAGTGTACTCGAAATATCAAATCTTGGCAAAAATCTGTGATTGGTTTCTTGCATAACATCAAATAATGTGCGACCGGAATAAAAGGTTCTTTTTCTTGTTGTCTCACTTGGGTCTAGGGTATTTATCCTAGACCATTTTTCTATAATATCCTCAAAAGTATCTGTGCGTGGATTTAGCATATACGAATTGCCCATTGGATTGTTTCCACCAATATGTGTGTTAAAAATTCCCCAGTTGCTACCACCTATACCGCTACGAACCTTGTATGTCCAACTAGTCCAGCTCCAGCCATGTTCTTGAAACAGCGCTAGCGTACTCAGCCATGCTTGGCACGAATGGTCGCCACCGGGCAATACAGTAAATTCACCCATCAAAATCGGCACATTCCAACCGTTTAATCCACTATTTGCACCATTTACCCCATTTACTCTATCTCGCATAGACGCCATATGTGCGTTATAAAGTGCCAAACGATTACGCTCTAGAGCGTCGGGGTTTTGATATAAAAACGCACTTGGATTAGTTGGTCTGTTTATAACCACACTCCCCCAACTTACACCGTTTACAACTGCCCCTTGGGCATTAGTAACCCCATTAACATTTAGCCCATAGTGAGTATAGTGGTGGAATTTATATATAATATTAGAATTCCAATTAAAGCCATGTTGGTTATTTCTTGGATGAGGCAAATGTGCCTGCCACCAGTTAGCTCCAAAAATGATAATATGATCGGGATTTACTTCTCTGATACCCCTATACATTTCATCATAAAAATTCCAATGATTTATCCCTGTAAAGCCGCCATGCTCGCCAGGCTCATTAAGTAAATCCAATGCCGCAACATTAGGATTATCAGCAAAATGTTCGGCTATTGCCACCCACATTTCTAAGGTTTTACGACGATTTTCTGTACCTATCGGACAATTTGGGTTAAAAAACGTAACATATGGCACCCAACTTCCGTCAGGGTTTGCAACCGTTCTGGTAGGCGAATTAACAGGAACCGGTATGCGTCTACCGCTATGGTCTTGCCCGTTATGACTGCCGTATGCCCCGTGTAGATCCAGCATTGTGTATATACCGTGATTGGCCGCATCTTGAATAAATTGTTCTAACCGGGTAAAATTAAACCTCTGCCCCGGGATTGCAGGCACATTATGAAACTCAGGATCTACCGTTACATAAGTAAACGGCAAACGAATAACATTCATACCCATTTCGGCAATTTGATGAAAATCATAATCAGTCCAAAAATTACGGCGGTAGTTTTCCCATATCTGCAAAGCACCTAAAGCACCAAATCGTGCATAAAACAATTCACTCATCGGCATGTGGTCTCGGTACGGAAATTGGTTTGCGTGTATTCTATAATAAGCGTACGGATCGGGACCCACTTCCGGAACAGCTGGCAAGTTTTCGGATACTAATAAACTCATCCATTGTTCTGTTACAAATAACCCGCCTGCATTTATACCCTGCCATAGCACAGTTTGATCGTATTCATTTACAATATAAGTATCTCTGGTAGATAACCATGGCAGATAAGAACCCGTAAGTCTTGCGGGTCTTGTTGCTACTGCACCCCTAACATAGTTAAAAAGCCTATTAGCACAATCAGTGCCAAACCATACTATATTATTGTACCTTCTTGCCTCTAATCCATGTACAAAAGCAGTAATTTGAATTTCGCCTATAGCCCCTAAAGCACTATCGACATCATCAAAAATCCATACCCCTAACATATCTGTTCTGCCACCGTCTACCCTAACAGCCACAATATGCTCAGCATTATCAAATTGAGCCTCAAAACCCGAAACCTCGCCTTCAAAAATTTCATAATTGTCTCGCTCAAATTCTTCTATAACTATATCAATCCCAAGAATAACCTGATTAGTTGGTGTCGTATCTCCTACACATGCCAAAAAAAATGTCGTTGTAAACACAACGCACAGCATTATTATAACAATTTTAATTACTTTATTTTTCACTAAAAAATCTCCTAAGGGAATTTTATATAGATTATTATATCACACAAAAATAAAAATGTCAAAAGATAATTCGTTACACAAAAGCAACAAAATAAAAAAGCTATTTTATAATATTATTAAAAATCTCATCTAACGATAGCACCCTGCCAAAAATTTCCATATTAGCTAAAGTTGCGTTATGAATTTCATCGCTTAATGCGCTACAAATATCGCTACCAAATACAACTTTATAATCTCTATAAAACGCATCTCTAGCTGTGCTTTCGCAGCAAATATTTGTAACTGTGCCACAGATTATAAGAGTATCAATAGCATCACTCCCCTCTTTGCTACCTTTTAACCCACGCAAAACTGTTTCTAATTCGGTGTTATAAAATGCACTAAAGCGATGTTTTTTTATAATATATTCGTTAGGATTTGGAGCAAGCTCATCAACCACTTCCACTCCCCTAGTACCACTACGCATACCTGCACTTATAAGATGCGGAAAAGCATATATTTCTAAAGCACACAACTTTGGGTCTGTGTGATGAGTTGTATAAGTAACAGGAATGCCATTATTTCGGCACACCTTGATAAGTTCTTTAATCTTTGGCACTTGAGTTTTTGCCTTAGGTACCTCCATAATAGCACCCTTTTCCACAAAATCATTTTGCATATCAATGACTAAAAGTGCCGTTTTTTGAGGGATTATTTCCCATTTTGGATTTGATTGATTTGTTGACATATTTATGAAGTGCGGGCAATTAGTAATCGCCCCCTACAGTTTAAGCAATAAGTTTAGCTTAGTTTATCTATTAACGAATTAACACTTATAATGCTTTGCCGAACTAATAATATTTTTAGAAAGGTAAATGTTTATGCTAGACGGCTTATTACTTTATAACCTCACAACCCATATACGGCACAAGCACTTTTGGTACTACTACACTGCCGTCTGGTTGTTGGTAGGTTTCTACTATGGCTGTCCAAACTCTTGGAGTTGCTAAACCGGAGCCGTTTAGCGTATATGCAACGCCTTTTTTACCGCCATCGCCTTTATACTTAATACCAGCTCTCCTTGCTTGATAATCGCTAAAATGACCAACGCTACTAACCTCTAACCACTTACCAACACCAGGGCTAAATACCTCGATGTCATAACATCTCCCGTACTTATCACCCATATCGCCCGTACATAAATCTACAATTCGATACTGTAGCTCCAACGCTTTAATCGGCGCTAAGCAATCCTCCAGCATATCCTTTAACTCTTTTTCACAAGTGCTGGGTTCCGCTATTTTTACAACCTCCACCTTATGAAACTCGTGCAAGCGTTGCAGTCCCCTCGTATCCTTACCGGCACTTCCAGCCTCTCGTCTAAAACAAACGGAGTAACCCATAACCCGTTTAGGCAATTCAGCTACATCAAAAGTTGTGTTAGCAAAGCTGGCCGTTAGCGGAACCTCGGCGGTAGGAATAAGCCACAAATCGTCCTGACTTGCTTTATATTGGTCATCGGCAAACTTTGGTAAATGACCTGTAAAGCCGAAGGATTTAGAGCTTACCATATGAGGCGGTATCATCTCTACATATTTATCGCCATTAAGCTCAAGTGCATAGCTAACAAGCGCACGGAGAAGCCTTGCACCCTTGCCTTTATAAAAAGCAAACATACTGCCCGATACTTTGCTAGCAAGCTCAATATCTAATATGTCGAGTTTTTTAGCTATATCCCAATGAGGTTGTGGTTTTGGTGCCGGACATTTATAATATGTTTTTGTCTCTAAAATAACCTTATTGTCCTTCTCATCCTTACCAATGGGAGCATCCGCATCGGGAGTGTTAGGAATATCTAAAAGCAGTTCGTCAATTTGATTTTTAAGCGGCTCTAGGATTGCTTCTAATGCAACAATTTTGTCCCTTAATGCTCTTTTATCCTCGTTAGAAACATTTTTGTCCGCTTGAATTGCGTTGCGTTCTCGTCTAAGACCTTCTACCTCGGCAGTCGCCTCTCGGCTTTTAATGATAAGTTTTTCTAACTCATCAATCTTTTTTGTGTCGTAGCCCTTTTTAGCTAAGCCCTCTACTAGAGCCTTTTTATCTGTAAAAATTCTGTTTGTATCTATCATAATGATGTTTCCTTTATATTATTTTAACAACACCTTAAAGGGAATAGGATTTATTTTAACATAGAACTATCCTATTGTAAAGTGTAAATAAATTATTCTTGATTACTTGTTTTATTTGCCAACCTTTTCTTTTAAGTCTGATAAAATTTCTAATGCTAATCTTGGAGAGGTGTTGTCGATGTCAAGCTCGAGTAGAATTTTTTCAATTTCGGTTTGTTTATTTGTAACAAACATATCTTGCTGTATAATTTGCTGTGCACTACCGCCAATAGTTATTTTTTCGTAGCGTTTAGTATCGGTGGTTTCTAATTTATTTAAAATCTCTCTTGCCCTGTCTAAAATGTCTTTAGGCAATCCGCTAAGAGATGCTACCTCTATACCGAAACTTTTGTTTGCTTGCCCACGCAATAGCTTTCTTAAAAAAACTATCGAACCACCTAACTCTTTAAGCGAAAGTTTATAATTTTTTATACAACCTTGCATTCCCTCTAATGCAGTTAATTCGTGATAATGGGTCGAGAATAAAATCTTTGCTCTACTATTTACCGCTAAATGCTCCAGTATCGCCCACGCTATACTAAGCCCGTCGTATGTAGCTGTGCCTCTGCCAATCTCATCTAACAAAATAAGGCTTCTGTCTGACATATTACACAGTATGTCGCTCATCTCACTCATTTCCACCATAAAGGTACTTCTACCCGTATGTAAATCGTCGCTAGCACCAACCCTAGTAAAAATCCTATCTGTTATTGGCACGCTCGCCACCTTTGCCGGCACAAAACTACCGATATGAGCAAGCACCGTTATAACTGCTGTTTGACGCATATACACACTTTTACCTGCCATATTAGGCCCTGTGATAAGCATAATACGGTTATTATCACTATCTAAAAGTGTATTATTAGGAACAAAAGGCTCGCCCTGCAACAATTTTTCAACTACAGGATGTTTGCCCTCTTCGATTTTTAGAGCAGTTATATTATTTGCGATATTCGGTTTAGTAAACTTATATGTTTTAGCTACGGTTGCATGGCTAAGCAATATATCTAACTCAGCTAAAGCATTGCTTAGATGCAAAAACTTTTCTATATATTTAGCCAAAAACTCTAATAACGATTTATACAATTCTTGCTCTAAGGTAATTGATTTATCGCTGGCTGATAAAATTTTGTCCTCTAAGGATTTTAATTCTTCAGTTGTGTAACGCTCGGCATTTTTGAGTGTTTGACGGCGAATGTACCTAAACGGAACTTTATCACTATAGCTTCGTGGCAATTCTATATAATATCCAAAATTGCGGGTAAAATCAATTTTAAGTACCTTAAAGCCTGTTTCTATACGCTCAGCAGATTCTAAATTGCGTATTATCTCGTGCGTAGTGTTGTGAATATTAAGGCATTCGTCTAATTCTTTATTATAACCTTCTTTAAAAACTCCGCCATCTCTTAGGTGCATTGGGCTATCAGGACGAATCGCCGAAATTATATGTTCATAAATTTGCGGTAGATCTTCTAATCTGCTTTCAATTTTTTTAAGAAGCAGAGAATTGCTAATTGATAAAATCTGCTTTAGGTGCTTAATATTAGATAGCGTATATGCAAAACTCAAAACCACTTTCGGTACAATACTACCTATAGAAATTTTACCCACCACTCTTTCTATATCTACAAAGTTTTCTAGTATTTCCTTTAGCTTATCTCTTGTGCGATCGTTAAGCAACTCCTCAACCGCATCTAATCTGGCATTTATTTGTTTTTCATCTATACTTGGCTCAAGTATAATTTTGCGTAATTTTCTAGCACCAACTTTAGTAGAAGTTTTATCAATAAGCCAAAGGAGCGAACCTTTTTTAGTGTTCTCCGCTGTATTTTCGGTAAGTTCTAATGCTCTTCTCGCCGTTAATCCTATATACATAGTATCGCTAGCGGCACCTGCTTCTGCATCTACAATATGCTTTAGAGATTGTTTTTGAGTTTTTTCTATGTAGGCAAGTAGCCCCCCAACACTACAAATAACTGTAGAGTGTTTTTTGATTTTATTAAGTGCCTCGCCTTTAAATTGCCTCATTGCCAGTTCGGTAGCGTTAGTAACCTCAAAAGCTAATTCGTCAAAAATTGTAAACGGGCAAACCATTCCAAATTTTACAATTGATAAATTAACGCTTTCTATAAGCATTCTCTCGTTACAAATAATCTCGCTAGGACTTATTCTAGTTAGAATTTCACCTAAAGCTAGAGCTACAGGAGCTTGAATAAATTCAAAATTAAATTCGCCAGTCGAGATGTCGCTCCATGCTACAGCTACATTTGTGCCATCGTGATAAACACTTGCTATATAGTTATTTTTTTCGTCTTGTAATAGCGGGCTATCTATTAGCGTACCAGGGGTAACAATACGAACCACTTCTCGCTTAAATAAACTCCCTTTTTTGCCATCGGAGCTAGCAGTTTGCTCGCAAATCGCCACCTTATAACCTTTTTCTACCAGTTTAGCAATATATGGCTCTACCGAATGAAAAGGAACACCGCTCATCTCTATCCGCTTTTCAAGTCCACAATCTCTGCCTGTTAAAATAATATCTAACTCTTTAGAAGCAACAACAGCATCCTCAAAATACAACTCGTAAAAATCGCCCACTCTAAAAAAAAGTAAAGCATCAGGATACAATTCCTTTGTATCTACATATTGTTGCATCATTGGTGATAAGGGCATAGTTTTTATCTCTTTTGTGTTTTATTGTTTTTGTTTACAATAAGAAACGAGAAATTAGGAATGAGAAATTTCGGACTTATTTATATTAGATAAAATAAATCAACCATTACTCATTTGTCTCATTTCTAACTCGAGTTGAATTAAAGTGTCCACGCTAATCCAATAGCCGGTATTCCTATATGTATAGCTAATACAGGGCCAACGGAAGTAATAATCGGCGATTCTATCTCAGGAAATCTTTTTATAACTAATTCAGCAAGTTCATTAGCACCTTGCTCGTTATCTATATGCTGAACAATAATTTGCTTAGCTTTATTAGGCACTAACTCTAATAATTTTTCGCCTTGATTTCTTTTGCCTCTTAAAAACCCGACGCACTCTAAGCTACCGTTTTTGAATTGTAAAAGCGGTCTAATATTAAGTATCGTACTAACCGACTGACGAACAAATCCAAGCCTTCCGCTACGCTTTAACGGTTCCATATTCTCTACCGAAAAAGCGTTGCCTAACCTATCTCGCTCGGCATTCAAAATTGAATAAATTTCATCTAACAACAACCCTTTAGCTATTAACTCCTTTGCTCTAAGCACTAATAACCTAATCGCACCTGTCGCTGATAGCGTATCAACTATTCTTATGTTATCGCTATCTATATCATTAGACGCAATTTTAGCACTGGAAAATGTACCGCTAAGTCTACCAGAAATTGTAAAACAAAGTACCTGACTTTTCTTCGCTACTAAATCTCTAAAACAATTCGCAAACATCTCTATTGGCGGTTGTGAGGTAGATGTTTTATAAGTCCCCACTTTAATTTTATCTACAGCATCCAAAGCATTAGAATAATATTCTAAATAACTTTTGCCATCAACTACATAATTCATAGGCACAATAACTACACCCATTTCATCTGCTTCTCGTTTACTTAACGCTATAGAACTATCACTAACAATTGTTATCATAATGTTGAATATGCCGAAAGAAAAATCAAACTCGTACACTTCAATATTACTATAATATAAATCTTACCGTCAAGCAGTAAGTTAAATTTTCTATAAAATTATAAAGAATACTATATCTTACATCAGTTTTTCATTATAAAAAATTGCTTTACTTATATAAATAATTTTAGTATTGTTAAGGTTGGGGAAATTTAGAGTCATTATGAAAAAGAATTCAATTAAATTTATAACAATAATTTTTTCCGTATTGTTTACGGTTATATTTTTTGTAGGTTGCGGAACTCCTGTGTTTTCGCAACCACTACTGCCCGAAGCTCCGTTTGGAACTGCCGATTTTATTAGAGAAACAAAAACCTATCAAATAAGAATTTACGGAGCCTTTTTAAGAAATGAACATGGCGAAATCGTAAGAGACGAAGATGGTGGTGCTATAGAACCGATTTTAGGCAACGGCGAAATGGTGCAAAAGCTAGAAGGTTTTAATTATATTGCTAATGGTCAAGTTGAAAACCGCATTAGATTAACAACTAATTTCATTGTTAGATGGGAAGATAACGCACTAGTAAACGAAAATCGGGGTGCAATAGATGAAATTACTAGTACTGTTACTTTTATGCGAAATGGTTTTACTCCCTTGCGTAGTAGAAAAGATGTAAATTTAGGAAATAGATATAATGAAAACGGTATTTTTTTATTTAATAACAGTTACTATTTTGAATCTGATTTTATAACCAGAACTTCAAGAGTTAGAGTTAGAAAAAATGAACACGGCGAGTGGATAAATCCTGAACAAACATTTACTATCCCCTCCGGCACAGTGTTTTGCAATGAACAATTTTTTATTTTACTAAGAGGCTTTGCTAATTTAGTTCCAGGCGGAAATGTTTCGTTTGCTATTCACCATCCGTTAGAGAGTTATATTAGAGACAGCGGTGCTAATATCGGCGTTATCGCTTCTAGTTCGTCTATGGTAGCTTCTATGCAAGTAGACCCATTTTTATTGGATTTTACAGAGGATATTGAAAGCACTAAAAACGATGATGCAGAAGAATATACACATCGAATTCCTGTTATGCAAGTAACTGCTTCGTTTGGCGCCGGCAATAATCCATCCGGACCTGCACACCATATATTTATGTCTCGCCCTGATTTAAGGTTTAGTGACATGAATATAGAAAATAATAATATAGAAACCAGTCGCCTTATACTTTGGTACGGTCATCAGGTTTTTAATCCCGATGGCACCTTTGCTTATAGAGTTGAACATACGCTAATTGAGTATGAGAGTTGGTAAATTAAACTATAACTTTATACTTTGACAAGATGTGATTTTTTAGTTGACAAACACTACAAAATGTGATATTTTATTCTTGAATCTGTCGCTTTTCGGCAGACATAAGGAGATTAGGTGTTTTATATACCTTATAAAAAATATGGATTTTGCTACAAAAATAAAAGAACTTAGGCGAAAATTTAGTCTAACTCAGGGAGATTTTAGTAACCTTTTTGATGTATCGTTAGCTAGTGTTGCGATGTGGGAGAGCGGCTCTCGCCGTCCGCCTGCTAATATGCTTATGCGAATTGCTCAGCACTTTAATGTATCGGTTGATCATCTTTTGGGTGCAAAAAGCGGTATCGACAGTGAAATGATAACTCTACCCGTGCTAGCTGGTGTTAGAGCCGGTTTTGGAGCTATGATAGACGAGATAGAAAGTGGTAAATTTCAAGAAATTCCCCGCTCTATTATCGGTAGCCGTAGCCAAGATGATCTTATGGTGCTAGAAGTTGAGGGCGACAGTATGGCACCTAAATTTTTAGACGGCGATAGAGTTTTGGTACTAAAACAAACCTCGGTAGATAGTGGCGATATTGCAATTGTGTGCTACGAGGATTTTGAAAACGGCACAATAAAAAAAGTACATTACGAAGCAGGTTGCGATTATGTAGACCTTATTCCGCTCAATCACAAATATGCCCCTGTAAGAATTCAAGAAGAACAGTTATTAGGAATGCGGGTATTAGGTAAGGTTATTTATTTATTTAGAGCAATATAACGCACAATAAAATAGTGTTCAAAACACAATTGTGATTTATTATATAAATAAATCCTTAATTGTGAGTTGTGCATTTATCATTGAACATTGTTAATACAAAGACGGTCTTCTATCTCTAAAAAATGGAAATTTTGGCATCCATAATCTTAGGCGGTTTTGAATATAATCGCCATCTGTTTTTGTGTGCAAAACACTTATAGAAGGCAATGCTGTAGTATAGATATGTTCTTCGGAATCTTTCTGCCCTATTGTGTTAGTAATAGCAAAAACACTAAAACAACCTAGTAATAAAGCTGTAACTAAAATTAGACTAACTTTTCTTTTCATTGATTTAGCATTTGCAATGCTGAATTCTTCTATGCGTTATTCTCGACAAAAAATCACTAAAAACTATCCAAATCCATAAATTTTTGCTTGCAAAACTTAAAATAATACCATATACTATATTAGCAAATTTGTTGCTACAGTGCTAATTTTTTCGGCTTGTAGTAACCCTATATATACTTCATAATAAGGAGGAAAATAACTTATGAAAATTGTACCATTATTCGATAGAGTTGTAGTTGAAGCTACAGAATTAGAAGAAAAAACTAAAAGTGGCATTGTGCTACTTGCTAAAGACCAAGAAAAACCACAAATGGCAAAGGTTGTAGCTGTTGGGCCTGGTGGTCTAGTAGATGGCAAAGATGTCAAAATGCAGGTAAAAGTTGGCGATGTTGTGCTGTACTCTCGCTACGCCGGCTCTGAATTTAAAATTGACGGCAAAGAAGTAACAATTATGCGTCAAAATGACATTTTAGCGATTGTTAAGTAGAGCAGTGAAAATAATATCTTGCAAAAGCTACCAAAGGGTACTTCTAATAGGTTTTTGTAGGAATTTATAGCGGATTTTTGAGAAAAAATTTACGAAATAAGAAGAACGAGCGTACAAACTGTACACCGATGGAATTGAGATTGCACTATAATGCAATCGAACGCCGTCGAAGGCTATTCGAGTAACGCATATTTTTACCAAAAAGACGTAGAAATTTACACAAAGCCTTTAGGTGTAAATATATTAGAAGTACCCATATAAGGAGAGAAATGGCAAAACAAATTAAAACTAGTGAAGAAGCTAGAAAAGCCCTAGAGATGGGCGTAAATAAAATTGCAGATACTGTAAAGATTACACTTGGACCAAAGGGTCGCAATGTAGTGCTAGCCAAAAAATACGGTAGCCCGCTTATCACTAACGACGGTGTTACAATAGCGAAAGAAGTAGAACTAGAGGATGCTTTTGAAAATCTAGGTGCACAAATTGTTAAAGAAGTTAGTACAAAAACTAATGATGTTGTTGGCGACGGCACTACTACCGCTATTGTGCTAGCACAAGCTCTAATTAAAGAAGGCTTAAAAAATGTGGCTGCTGGTGCAAATCCAATGATACTTAAAAAAGGTATCGCATCAGCTAGCGAAGTTGCCGTTAGCCACTTAAAAGCAATTTCTAAACCTGTTGATAGCCGTACTTCTATTAAAAATGTAGCAAGCATATCAGCCGGTGACGAAACTGTTGGCGAGCTTATCGCTGAGGCTATGGAAAAGGTTGGCAAAGACGGCGTTATAACTGTAGAAGAAAGTAAAACTATGGACACTAATCTATCGTTAGTTGAGGGTATGCAGTTCGACCGTGGCTACGCTTCTGCCTATATGGTTACCGATCACGAAAAGATGGAGGCAATTTTTGAAAGCCCTCTTATTCTTATTACTGATAAAAAAATATCTAACATTCAAGAGATTTTGCCAATTTTAGAGCAGGTTGTAAATGCTAATGCTAAATTGGTTATAATCGCCGACGACTTCGAGCAAGAAGCACTTGCCACTCTTGTAGTAAACGGACTTAGGGGAACATTCAAATCTCTTGCAGTTAAAGCTCCAGGCTTTGGTGATAGACGCAAAGAAATGCTGGAAGATATTGCTATTCTTACCGGCGGCATGGTAGTTTCTGAAGAAAAAGGCATAGAATTTAAGGATGTAGAGTTATCTATGCTAGGCAAGGCTAAGCAAGTTAAGGTAGATAAAGAAAATACAATTATCGTAGAAGGTGCTGGTAAAGCTAATGACATTAAGGCTAGAGTAAAGAGTATTAAAGCTCAAATTGATAACACGACTAGTGATTACGACAGAGAAAAACTGCAAGAAAGATTGGCTAAATTAGCAGGTGGTGTTGCTGTTGTAAATGTTGGTGCTGCAACCGAAGTTGAAATGAAAGAGAAAAAACTTCGTATAGAAGACGCTTTAAGTGCTACTCGTGCCGGCGTAGAAGAAGGTATGGTTCCAGGTGGTGGTGTTGCGTTACTTGGTGCTATCCCACTTGTTAAAAAACATATCGAAACTCTAAAAGGTGACGAAAAAACAGGTGCCGAAATTGTATTAAAGTCACTTAGCTCTCCTATTGAGCAAATCGCTCAAAATGCAGGTGTAAACGGTGCGGTAGTTGTAAACGACATTTTAGCAAATAGTGCTAAAAATCCAAATTACGGCTACGACGCTCTAAAAGACGAGTTTGGCGATGTTGTTAAAAAAGGTATTATCGACCCAACTAAAGTTACTCGCTCGGCTCTTCAAAACGCAGCAAGCGTAGCAGCAATATTACTAACTACAGAAAGTATTGTAGCAGACCTACCAGAACCAGAGCCAGCAATGCCGGCAGGCGGAGGTATGGGCGGTATGGGCGGTATGTACTAAGCTTAGCATTAAATCTATGGTATAGTTATAAAAAACAGTATCATCGTATAATATAAAAAAAGACGACACAATTCTATGATGTCGTCTTTTTAATTAAATCGCTACTTCTAAAGAGCAAAAGCACTTGACTTCTTTTTAAATTTTTGCTACACTTTATCTAAAGGATACTATAATTTATGTTACACTTTATCGTCAATGCAAGAAGTGGCAAAGGACTAGGCAATAAAACACTTAAATTTTTATGCGATTATTGTTATAAAAACAATCTGCCATTTACAGCACATATTACCGCAAAACCTAATCATGCTACCGATATTGCTAAAGTTTTATGCAAAAATGGTGCTAATACTATCATTGCTGTTGGTGGCGACGGAACATTTAGCGAAGTTCTCGGTGGAATTATTGACTTTGAGAAAACTGCATTGGGATTTATTCCTGCAGGTCGAGGTAATGATTATGCTAGAGCAACAAATCTTAGCCTAAAGCCAATTAAAGCACTTGAAATGATATTAAAAGGTAAAACTGCTTGGAGCGATTATATAGAAATAAATAACAAGCGTTGCCTAAACATTGCCGGAAGCGGTCTAGATGTTGCTGTTTTACAAAGAGCTGATGGTAAAAGTGGAAAAATTACATATCTCACTTCCCTACTATATTGTTTAAAACACTTTGAGCCTTTTAAGTTTAATATTAGCGTTGACGGCAAAGAAAAAACTTATCATGAAGTAATTACTATAGCCGTTTGTAATGGAACAGATTTTGGAGGAGGCTTAAAAATCAGCCCTTTATCTAAATTAAACGATGGCAAAATGAATTTAGTTATACTACATATGCCACCCGATGGTAAAATAATGAAAGCACTTATTAAATTCAAAAGAGTCAAACATTTAGAACAAACCTATGTTGATCATATTTTGTGCGATAGTGTAGTAATTGAACCTAGCGAAAATAATAATTATTCTATCCAATTAGACGGCGAAATTTATAAAGAACGGGTATTAGAGGCCAAAATTATAAAAAGCGGAATGAGAAGCTTTGTGCTTTAATACTATAAATCATACACTATATTCCTACAATACATACCCACTTTCATAAATATATTTTAATGCATCTCGCTCTCGTTTTATTTCTAAAGCTATATCCAGCATTTTTTCTAGTAAGTCGCTAAACGCTAGTTTATTGTCGCCTTTAGTAAACATATAGTTTGATAATGCTCCTGGAATTGTGTTTATCTCATTTATAAAAAGTTCACCGCTACTGCTATACAAAAAGTCAATTCTAGCCACACCACTAGCACCGATACTGCTAAAAGCCAGTTTAGCTAAAGACTTAATTTTCAAATCTAATTCTTTATCAATTTTAGCAGGAAACTCCCTTTTCGCACTTGCTTGCCCTATTTTGCTACTTTGTTTAGCACTATTTACACTACCGTTTTCTCGTTTACCTTTATTACCACTTAAATACTTATCTTTATAAGTTAAAATCTCACCACTACTAAACGGCTTCTCGATTTCACTAACAATTAAATTATCGCCTTCGCCCAAAACTGCACAATTATATTCGGTAAAATTCTCTAACGCATTCTCTACTACTACCCTTGCATCCCACTTAAAACCGGCTGAAATTCTCTCAAATAACTGCGGAAAATCTTTTGCTACACCAATCCCGATACTCGAACCGCCACCAGCAGGCTTAACAATAAGCGGAAAAACCAACTCCCGTTTTATGCGCTCTACTATCGCATAAAGTTCCGATCTATATTCTCTTTTGGTAAAACTAATATACGGAAGAACTGGCAATTTATCAAAAATAAATAGCTTTTTCATAACACTTTTATCCATTCCAGAACTACTAGCCAATACACCGCTACCAGTAAAAGGAATCCCACATAAACTAAGTAATCCTTGCAAACAACCATCCTCACCACCATAACCATGAGTAGCTAATAGTGCTACATTAATTTTACAAATAGCCTTGCCTTTAGTACTATATAAATAATTGCTACTGGGTGTAAGCGTTACCGGCATTTTTTTATACCGCTTATCTTTTTTGTTCTCGCTTTTAAAAGCATCTAAAGTTGTTAAACCACTTCCCGTAAAAAACTTACCGTCATTATCTATATACACTGGCACAACCGTATGACGACTTTTAAGTACAGCCATCGCCTGAATGCCCGTTATTATACTAATATTATGCTCACAACTTTTACCGCCAAAAAATACAGCTACTGTCATAAAATGATACTCTCCCTACAATCATCGTATGACACAATATTTTTTTTGCTACTTTTTAATAAAAATCTTAATTTTTTGTTTGACAATCATTTTTTTATTTCATATAATGTAAAGGTTGCGTTTGCAAGGTTTCTTTTATTTTCTAAACCACAGCATTTACAATAAAAACACAATTACATTTAATGCGGAAGTGGCTCAGTGGTAGAGCATCGCCTTGCCAAGGCGAGGGTCGCGAGTTCAAATCTCGTCTTCCGCTCCAAACTTTAAGACTACTATATAAACAGTAGTCTTTTTTATTATTAAATTTAAAATAATAACCTCTTTGTAAATATTTACAAAGAGGTTACTATTGAGTATTTTTAATCTTCTGGTAATGTATGATTCCAAATGATTGTTAAGCCTTCATCAGTGCCTCCTAGCCAGCCAATATTCCAATTAGGACTAGGATCTTCTCTACCGACAAAGTAAATGCGTTGACTTGCCGTCCAACCATAAAACACATTAGCCTGCATATGATTAGCAGTATCACCTATACTCATCAATACTAAGCTAGTAAGATTGGTCGTTCCCATAAAAGCTCTTGCTTGCAACATCATTGCAAAACTTGGATTAGGAATATTTACACTAGTTAGATTAACTGCTCCATTAAAGGCATCTGCCTGAATTTGTGTTATCTCACCTAATATAGTAATATTCTCTAGCATAGAATTTTGGAATAAACCTTCCATTATTGTTAATACACCGCTTGGTATAACCATATCTGTAACAGACGATTCCATAAATGCCCTTGCTCCTAACGATGTTAATCCATTAGGTAATACTAAGGTAGTTAACGAAGTTGTACTCCTAAAGGCATCTGCACCTATAGTTGTAATTGTACTAGGTAATATAATAGTTGTTAAATTTACCGCACCTCTAAAAGCATCTATGCCTATTGATGTCCAACTTGTCTCGCCCATATCATATGTAACACTTTGTAGATATTTAGCTTCTTCAAATAATCCCCTAGCACCAACTGCAGCTGATGTCATTCTTGATGGGAAAGTAAAGTGCTGTATGGCACTACCGGCAAATTGTCCTACATTTGCTCTATGCCCAGCAGGTGCTGTGATAGAAGCGGCGGCAGCAGTCATGGCAAGCGGTGCTTCACCACCACTTTCAAAGTTTACATTTGTTAAATAAGAAGTACCTGCAAACGCCGCTTGAGCAATGGTGGTAACAGTATTTGGTATAGTTACACTCTCTAATTTAGTGCCAGCAAATGCACGGATAGGAATTGTAGCTAGACCTGTAAAATTTGTCAATCTTTGTAGGCTACTATCCATAAACGCTTCTGTTCCCATAGCATTAAAATCATTCGGGAATACAATCTCTTCTATATATTTAGCACCTTCAAATGCACCGGCGGCAATATATCTAACACTATCCGGTATAACAAATATGCCTTCATAACCCTCTTCACATCCTTCGTTAGGTACTTTGGCTGCCGGGAATGCTATAAGTGCAGTCATATTTGCGTTATATAAAACACCTTCCTCTACAACCAAAAATGGATGCTCACCCACTAAATCCAAAAATTCTAAATTTGGCATGCCTGCAAATGGATTTACAAAAGCAGACCAATTAGTAACTGTTGCTAGCTGAGTACTACCGAATGCACGAACAGTATTAGGTATAGCAAAGCTTTCTAATCCGGCACCTCTAAATGCATTAGCCTCTATTGTATGAATACTGTCTAATCCTGTAACCTGTATTAAACTCGGAGTATTTTGAAACATACGCTCGCTTAAAATTTGAATACTTCCATTTATCGTTACCGATTGAAGAGCCGTTGAGTTTGCAAATACGGCATTACCCAATCCTCTACGATTGTTAAATGCAGTTGCATTATGTGCTCCTGCCCCATAGTGTGTAACAGTAGATGGTATTACAATATGCTCTAGGTACGGCATATCGCTAAAAGCAGCTTCTTGAATATGAACAACTCCCTCAGGTATATAAACGCTTCTTAAATGAGTGCCTTGGAAAGCAAAATGTTGAATCCAGTTTATATCTGAAGGAATTTCAAAATGACCGTTAGCATCGCCTGTAAAGGAAGTACCTCTAAATTGATGAGCCGCTATAGCTCTAAATTGAACAGGACCAGTAGCTGTAGAGATAGGAATAGTCATATTTATATACCTAAGACTAGTGCGGTTTTGGAATAATCCGGTATGAGGATTATATTTTATTATTCCTCCGTGAACCATACCGTTAAATCCTATATTTTGAACACTGTTGGGGATTGTTATGCTAACCAGCGCCGATGGTCTGCCTGCCGTCATAGAAAAAGCACCGATACCGATACTCGTTAAATGATTAGGTAGGTTTATTGTATGCAGATAATTTGTATCGGAGAATGCCATTTGCCCTATGGTTATTACGGCCCCCTCAGTTCGGGAAATTTGCGGCAATGTTATGCTTTCTAGCGAAGAATTAGTAAATGCGTTTACTCCTATCGCTATTGTACCAGCAGCCGTTCCTATCGATTGCAAATCTGTATCAGATAGGTCTAAATTTCTGATTCTGCTACCTCTAAACGAATGATCTTGTATATGTCTTAAATTAGATCCTCCCTGTGCATTTGTGCCTATTGTAAGCTTTTCTAGCGCACTGTTTTCGAAAGCTCCGCCGCCGCTAACTCCATTTATGCTAAGTACAGTATAAGGAATTGTAAGACTTGTAATGCCTTGGTTACCAAACAAAAATGCTGCTGGAATTGCATTCAAGCCAGGACCTGCAAATGTTACATCAGTTAGATTAGGAGTATTTCTAAATAAACTTCCTGCGCCTTGTGTGGTAGTACCTTCTACCCGCATTCTAGCCGGCAACACTATATTTTGTATGCCGCTATAGTTAAATACACCAGCATTTCCTGTATTAGCACCGCCGAAATGAAGAATATCTGTTGTCGTAGCCGCTTCGTCGAAAATTACAGTTTCCAAAGCACTGAGATTTGCAAATGCACGAATACCTATATCTCTAACCGAAACCGGCACATATATACGAACAATGGTTGTATTTCGCGTACCGCTAAACGGTCCCGTGTTTGCGCTTGCCGAAGTCGTTAAGGCAGGATCGAATGCGTTATGCCTTATACTTGTCACTCCATCCGGTATACGGTAGGTAAAGGTTTGCGGCACTTCCTCGCCCTCGGCTACAGCCGGCCTCCAAGCAAGCGGCATATGTATAAGAGTTGTGCCGTTACCGTTAAACAATACGCCATCTCTAGAGCTTAAACCGTTAGCTCCGCTAGGAGCTGTAGCACTTGACACAACTAAAATTTCTCTTAAATTGTAATTACCTAAAAATATATTGGTAGCAAAGGTGTTTGTGATATTAGCCGGCAACATAATGCTTTCTAGGCTGGTGTTCCATCTAAATGCACTAGTGCCGAGAGTAGTAATAGATGAGCCCGGCTCAAACTCTATTCTTTTTATATTACGGTTACCTTCAAACGCTTGGCTTCCTATAGAAAGAATACCTTTGGGAATAAATAGTTCTTCTACATTGTTAAGAGAGCCTAAAGCGGCTGCAGTTCCTCCATTGCCAAACGCTTGACTGCCAATGTTTCTTATTCTGTTTGGCAATCTAAACGAATAGTGCAGCATTGTAGAGCCTCTTGGTCCTAACCCCCACCCTCCGCCGATAAAGGCATTATTGCCGATATCTAAATAATAAGTAGCAGTTCTTTCGGAATTTTCGGAAGAATTTAGGAATGTTACATTAAAATTATTTCCTAGCCCTGCAAACGAGCCACCACGAATATATCTAACTGTGTGAGGAATTGAAATACTGGATATGCCTGTTCTAGCAAATACTAAACTATCTGTACCTGTATTAGTACCAATACGCTGTAGTTGTGAGTTTACTGGAAAAGTTACAGTATGAAGCGTAGCTACATCTTGAAAAGCTCTATCGTTAATTTCTATAAGTCTAGCAGGAAAATGAGCCTCTTGCAATTGCGTACCCATAAATGCTCTTATGCCTATATGAGTAAGCCTAGCTGGAAAAGTAACTCTATTTAAAAGCGTACCCTCGAACGCTCCGCCATTGACAAAATTACCTCCTTCCATAACGAGATCTAAAACATCATTGCCAGTCTCGAATGTAAGAGTTGTTAGCGGCATATTAGCAAATGCGCCTGCCCTTATTATGGAAACATTATTAGGAATCTCAAAAGAGCTCACAGGAACTATTAACTGCTCTAGGGCATATGCCGGTGTTGCAAGTACGGGGCGGCGATATACTGCATTACCGTCTGTTCGGAACAAGCCGCCCGAAGCAATAGAAAAGCTTGCTAGGTTGCGCTGATTTCTAAATACTCTTGTACCTAATACATTTAGCCTAGAAGGCAAAGTAACATTTATTAAAGAACCTCCGTGCTCTGTATCGTTAGCACCTATCATCATTGCAAACGCTTCCTGACCAATCGTTAGAGGAATCGGCGTTCCAGCGGCTACATCAAAATGAATATATCGTAGGTTTGGGTTATTAGCAAAAGACCATCTGCCAATTTGATTTACTCTACCGGAGAATCTTACATATCGCAAATATGGAGCAAATGCAAACACACCGGGACTAGCCTCTGTATTACTACCGCCACGAATATTTAATTGATTTAAAGCCGGTGTATAATTACCGGACTGGAATATCAAATTTTGTATTCTGGAATTCTGTATAACTCCACGAGAATTATTGTCTGTTGCACCTTCTGTCGGTAAAGCAGCCATACTATGAAGATTAGTTCCTGTATTTTGTGCATTACCTATATTAGTTACTGTATTTGGTATAGTTAAAGTTTGTAGCCCTGTGCCTCTAAAAGCTAACTGACCAATATGAGTAAGTCTTCCGCCTGTTGGTAATACCAAAGTTTGTAGTTTTGGAGTATTATCAAAAGCTCTAGGGAAAATTTGTTGAAGACCGGTAGTAGCTGTAACCGGTGCAAATGTAACGCTAACTAATTCTGTAGCATTTGCAAACGCATCTGGGAATATATTTGTTACACTTGCCGGAATATGAATGCTTTGCAAATTACTATCTCTAAACCAACCAAAAGGAATAGATAGAAAGTTAGCATTATTTGGAAGTGTAATAGTTTCTAGTCCACTGTTGCGAAATACATTTACACCGGAAGAAAAGGTTGCGTTTGTCGGAGTACCTGTTGCTACACCGGATAAAACAGTATTTACATTTGATATATTAAAAGAAGTATCATCACCTGCAATCGGTGAAAGTACACGACTCATAACATTATTAGGAATATTTATATGCCTTATGTTTGAAGTATCTCTAAAGGCGTCGCTACCAATGCTAAATAATGTGTCAGGAAGTTGCACAGAAGAAATTCCGCTACCTCTAAATGTAGCAGCACCTAAGTATCTTAGTTGTGTATCACTTAGATCTATGCTAACAAGGCTAGTGGTACCTCTAAATACCTCATTTTGTCGTGTACCAACTGCAATTGTTGGAAAGCCGGCTGTTCCTCCTCCTACTCTGCTATCTAATCCAAGTCTTCTAAGCTGGCTGTTAGGAGCAAATGTAACGGTATGCAATGCCGTGGCATCATGAAAAGCACCAAAGCCAATATTTGTTATATGTGCAGGAATTGCAATACTAGTAAGAGCACTATTATTTCTAAACATACTATTTGCTATCCAAGGCTCAATTACACCAGGAGCTCCCCCTACTCCATCAATACGAACTGTAGCTATTCTAGCAGGAAAGGTAAATGATTGTATCCTTGTGTTCCAAAAAGCGTTCTGTTGAATTGTAAACCATTGTCCAGGATTATGTGGATTATCGGCATGCGTCGCACGAAATGCTACTTCGTTAAGAATATTGCTAGGAAAAATAATATCTTGTAAGAATATAGCACTTGTAAATGCATCACTACCAATATGGCGCAACATACTGCCTTCTGGAATATCAAGTTGTGTTATACGAGTGGTATGGAATGCACTATTTCCTATTTCCTGTAGTGTGTAACAAAGCTTTATTGTTCCTTCTAAAGCAGAGTTTCTGTCAAAAGCGTTATTTCCTATATGACTTATCCTGTTAGGTATAGAAAACGGAGCAAGTCCAATTAGACCTCTAAAAGCGTCGTTACCTATATGCAAGCTAGGAAGTTCAAAGTTTGAAGGCGGATTAGCCGGAACCCTAAAATGAATATTAGTTAAATTAGACGCATTAAAAAACGCTTGATTACCAATATAACTAATATTGTAAGAAAGTTGTATACCTACAAGCCCTACAAAACCATTAAATAAACCTGCATCTAAATGCGTTACCGTATTGGGCATACTTGTAAAGTTATAATTACTGCGACCTCTAGGAAAAAGCACAATACGAGTTTTGTTTGTATCATAAATTACACCACCTACCTCTGTAAAAAATGGATTGTTTTCGTCTACAGTTAGTGTGATAATATTGGCTGCTCCTCCTAATGTAGCTGCCGTTATGTCTGTTAGATGTTCCGGAAAATGCATGCTGGTTAGTGCTATATTACCTTGGAATGCACGCTCGCCTATAACAAATGGTGCTCCTCCTACTGGACGAGATTCGAAGGTTACATTAGCCAACAGTATATTGCCAGCAAAAGCATCTACTCCGATATTCTCTAGAGTATTAGGTAAAATCAAGCTAGTAAGCACAACACTGCTTTGAAAAGCTCCCGCACCTATTACAACAACATTACTACCTTCTTCAAATGTAATTGATGATAGGCTTAAATTATCTCTAAATGCATCCGCACCTATTGTAAGGCGTGCTTCAGCTGTTGATCCTACAGGCGCAGCAAAGATAAGTTCGCTAAATCGATTATTTCTAAAGGCATTTGCTCCTATATATACTACACCGTAAGGAATAGTCAAATGCGTAAGCTGTTGATTGTCTCTAAGAGCGTTAGTAGCAATTGTTGTAATTCCGCTTGGTAGTGCCCATTCACCAGTCCTACCACGAGGTAAGAACACTAATTCGTACCCCTCTGCATTTAATAATACCCCTTCTCTAGAGCTAAAATGCATCCCGCCATCCTCAATAATAATTTCCATAAGGTTAGCCGCCGAAACAAATGTATAATTTGATACAAAAGATAGTCTAGCCGGTAATGTAATAGTTGTAAAAGGAGTACTCTGTCTAAATATATGATTACCAAGCGACAATAGTATAGGAATACCTTCTGGGCAATTTATAGTACCTAAAGCAAACGATAAGTTAAGGTTACTATTGTTATCAAACGCAGAATACATAATATATTCTGTACGGCTTGGAACAACAATCGTAAGTGCATTCATATGCCTAAAAGCACTAACACCAATTGTAAGAGGTCTGTTACCCTCTTGGAATGTAACTTGTGCTATTCCTCTATTCCTATAAAACGCTTGCTGACCTATATAAATTACTCTAGCAGGTATTTCTATATTTGTAAGACTCATATTATTTTGGTTTGTTTGAGCAGCAGAAAATGCGTGAGCACCTATCTCCAACATAATATTATTCAAGGCTTGCACTTGCTCAAATGTAACCGAATTTAGGCTTTGCATATTACTAAATGCACCGTTACCTATTCGCTCTGTACGAGCAGGAATCTCTATTGATTGTATCTGAGAAGCATCTATACTAGATCCACCTGTAAATATACTGCCATTGAAATTCGTGCCTGTAGCTGTTCCGATAGTAAGAGGTAATGTTCCACCTGTTTCAAATGTAAAGTTTGTTAAGTTTCTTGTACGCCTAAACACACCGGCTCCGATACTAACTACCCTAGCAGGAACTTCAAAGCAAGTAAATCTAGCGTTTTGGAACATAGTATGAGCATCGCTAAAAACAGGATTTGCTTGCAGTGTTAAGGGATAATTACTTTCTTCAAATGTAAATGACTGCAAACTAGAATTTGCAAAATGTGAATAGGCAAACGCACCATAACCAATGCCCGACACAAAAATACCTTCGTTCATAACATCTCTAACACTTGCCGGCACAGTAAATTGCGTTAAACTTGTATTTCTAAACGCTTCCGAGCCAATGGTTGTAATTCGCGGCATAAAATTTCCCTCACACCTAGAATTAGCAAAATTAACTTTTATTAAACTTCTTACGCCATAAAAAGCTCTTCTATTGATTGCTAATAAATCGTAATTAATAGTTATTTCCTGCAAATGAGCAGCACCTACAAAAAAACTATCTGGAATCGCCATTACCAGTTCTGGGAAAATTATATGACCACCTTTTCCTAAAGGAAATAATGCAGGTACACGGCTAGTAATTTGATTAGTATACAAGTCATTTTCTCTAGTAATTCTATAAATAATACCGTCGTACGAATCAAAATGTATGCCAGAATAGCCAAGTACTTTATATACTTCAAAAGAAGTAATAGAAAAACTTGAATCAAAAGCAGTCCTCGAAATATATCTTATTGTATTTGGAATTTTAACCGTTACAATATTATTAAGCATAGAAAAACTAAAAGCAGTAAGCATTACAACAGGTTGCCCGCTAACACTAGCAGGAATCGTAAGAGTGCTTACTAGTAAGTTAAACCATGTATTATTAGGATTTACTCTTGCCAAAAATCCTTGATTTTGTATATCCCAGATAAAAGCTAAAGCATTAGCAAAGAAAGGGTAAGCTGTTGTTAATCCGTCTATCCAAAGGGTTTCGTGTAGATATGGGTTGCCTAGTTCGCAGGTTAGGCGTTCGCCTTGACCAAACGGAGCTGTATACCAACCT